>NZ_JBFRCB010000001.1:0-1505793 GCF_040965375.1 Paraburkholderia sp. EG286A | reverse complement strand
GTGTCGGGCCCCCGCGCCCGCTTCGTTCCGGCTGTCTCCGAACGCCCGCTTTTCGCACCCGCCACACTCCATGATTGAACGCCTCACGAGCCTGATCTGCGGGACCGAACCGATGAACGCGGTCTGGTCTCCCAATGCCACGCTGCAACGCATGCTGGACGTCGAAGCGGCGCTCGCGCGCGCCTCGGCGGCGCATGGCGTGATTCCGCAGTCGGCCGTGGCCGCAATCGTCGAAGCCTGTGCGGCGGATCAGCTCGACGCACCGGCGCTCGCACGCGACGCCGCGCTGGGCGGCAACCTGGCGATCCCGCTCGTCAAGCAGCTCACGGCGCGCGTGAAGGCCGCCGACCCCGAAGCCGCCAAGTACGTTCACTGGGGCGCGACGAGCCAGGACATCATCGACACGGCCACCGTGCTGCAGTTGCGCGACGCGCTCGCGCTGATCGAGCGCGGCATCGACGCGCTCTGCGCAACGCTGGCGGACCTCGCGCGCACGCATCGCGCGACGCCGGCGGTCGGGCGCACGTGGCTGCAGCAGGCGCTGCCCATCACGCTCGGATTGAAGTTCGCGCAATGGCTCGACGCGGTACTGCGCCATCGCGAACGCCTCGTCGTGCTGCGCGAGCGTGCGCTCGTGCAGCAGTTCGGCGGCGCGGCGGGCACGCTCGCGAGCCTGCGCGACGCCGCCCCGGCGGTGAGCGCCGCGCTCGCGCAGGAACTCGGTCTCGCGCTGCCGGCCTTGCCGTGGCACACGCAGCGCGACCGCATTGCCGAAGCCGCGTCGTTCTTCGGCATGCTCATCGGCACGCTCGGCAAGATCGCGCGTGACATCTCCCTGCAGATGCAGACCGAAATCGGCGAGCTGGGCGAGCCGGCGGCTGCAGGCAAGGGCGGTTCCTCGACCATGCCGCACAAGCGCAATCCGGTGGGTTGCGCCGCTGTCCTGACGGCTGCCGCGCGCGCGCCGGGCCTCGTCGCGACGGTGTTCGCGGGCATGGTCCAGGAACACGAGCGCGCGCTCGGCGGCTGGCAAGCCGAGTGGGATGCGCTGCCCGATCTCGCGCGCCTCGCCGGCGGCGCGCTCGCGCAGATCGAACAGATCACGGCCGGACTCGAAGTGCGGCCAGAACGGCTCGCGGCGAATCTCGACATCACGCACGGCCTCATTCTCGGCGAAGCCGTGATGCTCGCGCTCGGCGACCGGATCGGGCGTCTGGACGCGCATCATCTCGTTGAGCGCGCATCGAAATCCGCGGTGCAAAGCGGCCGCACGCTGTACGAAGTCCTCGCGGCGGAACCCGCCGTCACGAGGCACCTGGACGAAGCGCGCCTCAAGGCGCTGCTCGATCCGGCCAATTACGTGGGGCAGGCGCATGCTTTCGTCGACGCGGTGCTCGCATCGCACGAAGCGAACGCAAAGCAACGCGCGTCCCATTGATCATAGAAGACATACGAGGAGTAACACGCATGCCATACGCAGCCGTCAACGACACGCATTTGTTCTACCGCATCGACGGTGCGGAGAACCATTCGGCGCCATGGGTGGTCCTGTCGAATTCGCTCGGTAGCGACGTGTCGATGTGGACGCCGCAGATCGTCGAGTTCACGAAGCACTTCCGCGTGCTGCGCTACGACACGCGCGGCCACGGCCACTCGGCGGCGCCGCTGGGCCCGTACACCATCGAGCAGCTGACCGGCGACGTGATCGGCCTGATGGACCAGCTTGGCATCGAACGCGCGCATTTCGTCGGGGTTTCGATGGGCGGCCTGACCGGCGTCGGCCTCGGCGCGCGTTACGCCAACCGCATCGATCGTCTCGTGCTGTGCAATACGGCCGCGAAGATCGGCTCGCCGGAAGTGTGGGTGCCGCGTGCCGCGAAGGCTCGCAGCGAAGGCATGCTCGCGCTCGCCGAAGCCGTGCTGCCGCGCTGGTACACGCCCGAATTCATCGCGAACAATGCGCTCGTGATGTCGCAGGTGCGCGACGTGTTCGTGCATACCGACAAGGACGGCTATGCTTCGAACTGCGAAGCGATCAACGCCGCCGACCTGCGCGGCGAGGCGCCGTCGATCAAGGCGCGCACGCTCGTGATTTCGGGTACGCACGATCTGGCCGCGACGCCCGCACAAGGGCGCGAACTGGCCGAATCGGTGCCAGGCGCACGCTACGTCGAGCTGAACGCCGCGCACATCTCGAACGTCGAGTTGGCGGACGAGTACAACAAGATCGTGCTCGATTTCCTGCTGGGGGCATGATGAACGACGAAGACCGCTACGAAGCCGGCATGAAGGTGCGCCGCGCGGTGCTGGGCGACGCGCACGTCGATCGCTCGCTCGCCAACCGCACCGAAGTGACCGAGGAATTCCAGAACTTCATTTCGCGCTACGCGTGGGGCGAGATCTGGACGCGCGATGGCTTGCCGCGCCACACGCGCAGCCTGCTGACGATCGCGATGATGGTCGCGCTCAACCGCAGCGAAGAACTGGCGCTGCATCTGCGTGCCGCGCGCAACAACGGCGTCACGCGCGACGAGATCAAGGAAGTACTGCTGCAAACGGCGATTTACTGCGGCGTGCCGGCGGCGAACTCGGCGTTCCATCTCGCCGACCGCATCTTCCGCGAGCAGGACGTCGAGCAGGCCTGATCGCGCGGTGACAAAGCGCGGGGCGCTCGCCCCGCGTTCAGTCGAACACCGGCGACTCCACGCCGAGCACCTTGTGCAGGCGCGTGCTGGTCGTCGTGTACTGCAGATGGATTTTCTTCTCGGGAAACACGTGGTGCGCCGCGCCGAACGCAGCGAGCGCGGCTTCGTGAAAGCCGGAGAGAATCAGCTTCTTCTTGCCCGGATAAGTATTGATATCGCCGACGGCAAAGATGCCCGGCACGCTCGTCTCGAAGCGCGCCGTATCCACGGGCAACTGCTTGCGCTCGATTTCGAGGCCCCATTGCGCGATCGGGCCGAGTTGCGGCGACAAGCCGTAGAACACGAGCAGGTAATCGAGATCCAGCGAGCGCGTGACGCCGTCGCCGCCCGTCACCTTGATGCGCTGGAGCTTGCCGCCTTCGTCGTCGAAGCCGGTCAGCTGGCCGACGATGGACTGCATGCGCCATTCCTCGCACAGCGCGTGCATCTTCGCGACCGTTGCCGGCGCGGCGCGATAGCCCTCGCGCCGGTGCAGCAGAATCACGCTCTGCGCGACGTCCACGAGCTGCAGCGCCCAGTCGAGCGCCGAATCTCCGCCGCCGCACACCACGACGTCCTTGTCGCGATAGCGCTCGAGATCGCGCACGCGATAGAACAGTTGCGTGTCGCGGTAACGCTCGATGCCGTTCAGCTTGAGCGTGCGCGGCTGAAACGAGCCCACGCCGGCCGCGATGAACACCGTCTTGGCGAGGAACTGCGTGCCCTTGCTCGTCTGCACGAAAAAGCGGCCGTCGGCGCGCGGCTCGACGATTTGCACTTCCTGGCCGAGATGGAACGTCGCGCCAAACGGCTCGATCTGCTGCATCAGCGCATCGACGAGCTGTTGCCCGGTGCACATCAGCACGGCCGGAATGTCGTAGATCGGCTTGTCGGGGTAAAGTTCGGCGCACTGGCCGCCCACCACCGGCAGCGAATCGACCACGTGCGCGTGGATTTCCATCAGGCCCAGTTCGAACACCTGGAAAAGGCCCACCGGCCCGGCACCGATGATGAGCGCATCGGTTTCGATGAGCTGCGGCGGGAAGTGATCGTTGCGCTCGTTCATCGGCGAGCTCTCCTTGCAAGAGGCAGGGACAATGATCAAGACTACTATTCTTCTGGCTGCACGTCGGCTACGTAACGACGCAGGCAGGCGAGCAGCGCGGCTTCCTCGGCGCGGCTCGCTGCGTCGCTGGCCGAACCCGCGTCGCGCTCTTCGCCGAACATGGCCGCGGGCGCGGGGATCGTGTCGACCTCGCGGCCGTCACGGAACACACGGATTTGATGGGTCGCTTCCACATACTCGGCGATCCAGTGGACGCCCTCGATATGCGTGCCGATGCGGACTGGCATCTTCATGAGATTCCCTCCTGGCCAGCGCACGTCGGTCGATGCGCGCTCGCCGCAATCGCGTTTCTTATGGCGGATAGGGCAACGATACGCCGATGGCGCGCGCTGTGCTTGAACCCGGTCCTCGCGCGCCCACGGCCGAAAAAAGAAAAGGCGGCCCGAGCCCGGGCCGCCCTTGCGGCGGATTACCAAATGAAAGCAGGCGCGAGTGTTGGTCCGCTCGCGCCTCGCGTGTTACTGCACCGTGGCGAGCACGTCGCGCACCGTGCCGAACAGGCGTGCGATTTCCTCTTCGGTCACGATGAGCGGCGGCGAGAACGCGAGAATGTCGCCCGTGAAGCGGATCAGCACGCCCGCCTCGAAGCACTTCACGAAAACCTCGTAAGCGCGTGCGCCCGGCGCGCCGTCACGCGAGTCGAGTTCGATGCCGGCAACGAGGCCCAGATTGCGCACGTCCTTCACGTGCTTCTCGCCGCGCAGCGCATGCGCGGCGGCCTCGAACTTCGGCGCGAGCGCGCCGGCGCGCTCGAACAGGCCCTCGCGGCGATACAGGTCCTGCGTCGCGATCGCGGCGGCGGCGGCGAGCGGGTGCGCCGAGTAGGTGTAGCCGTGGAACAGTTCGATTGCGCCCTGCGCGCCGCTGTTCACGATCGTGTCGTGGACCGTGCGGCTCGCGGCCACGCCGCCCATCGGCACGGCGGCATTGTTGATCGCCTTGGCCATCGTGATGATGTCGGGCGTCACGCCGAAATACTCGCTGGCCGTGGCCTTGCCGAGGCGGCCGAAGCCGGTGATGACCTCGTCGAAAATCAGCAGGATGCCGTGCTTCGTGCAGATCTCGCGCAGACGCTGCAGATAGCCTTGCGGCGGAATCAGCACGCCGGTCGAGCCTGCCACGGGCTCGACGATCACGGCGGCGATGGTCGAGGCGTCGTGCAGCGCGACGATGCGCTCGAGGTCTTCAGCGAGATGGGCGCCCCAGGCCGGCTGGCCCTTCGAGAACGCGTTGTGCCCGAGATCATGCGTATGCGGCAGATGATCGACGGCCGGCAGCAGCTGGCCCGAAAACGCCTTGCGATTCGGCGCGATGCCGCCCACCGAGATGCCGCCGAAGCCCACGCCGTGATAACCGCGCTCGCGGCCGATCAGCTTGGTGCGCTGGCCTTCGCCGCGTGCGCGATGGTAGGCGAGCGCGATCTTCAGGGCGGTGTCGACCGACTCCGAGCCGGAATTGGTGAAGAACACCCGGTCGAGGCCGGCCGGCATGATTTCGGCGATCTTCTGGGCCGCTTCGAACGCCAGTGGGTGGCCCATCTGGAACGTGGGGGCGAAGTCGAGCGTCGCGGCTTGCTGGGCGATCGCGGCGACGATTTCCTCGCGCGCATGGCCCGCGTTCACACACCAGAGGCCCGCGCTGCCGTCCAGCACTTCGCGGCCATCGGTCGTGCGGTAGTACATGCCTTTGGCCGATTCGAGCAGGCGCGGCGCGGCCTTGAACTGGCGATTGGCGGTGAAGGGCATCCAGAACGACGAGAGATCGTCGATGACGGGGCGCGAAGTCATGCGTGCTTCTCCTCAGGTGGGTTTGGCTCAACTGTAGCGCCGAGGCTTGAACGACGGCATAGACAGTCTCTATACTGATCTGCAAACCGTGCTGGACAATTCTCGCCAACTGTATTGGTCGGCACCCGGAATCGTACGGGTTTTCCCTCGCACTATACGCTTGCTTTCCCAATGATCGAACTCGAACTGGAGCGCGGCCGCGGCGTCACGACGACGCTGGTCGAGCAGCTCGTGCAGGGCTTTACGCGCGCGATTGAAGCGCAGACGCTGCGCGCCGGGGCGCTTTTGCCCTCGGTGCGCCAGCTCGCGCAATCGCACGAGCTGTCAACCTATACAGTGACCGAGGCGTACAACCGTCTCGTGTCGATGGGCTTCGTCGTCGCGCGGCGCGGCTCGGGCTACCGCGTGGCGCCCCGCAACGGTTCGGCGCCGGCGAGCGCGGCGGGCTGGCAGCCGCCCACGCTGACGGCGACCTGGCTGCTCTCCGACGTGTTCGCCGATCATTCCGTGCCGATCAAGGCGGGCTGCGGCTGGGTGCCGGGCGAATGGATCAACGAAAGCGGCCTGCAGCACGCCTTGCGCGCCATGAGCCGGGTGCCGGCCGTGCGGCTTGGCGACTACGGGCACCCGTACGGTTACGCGCCGCTGCGCGAGCGCATCGCGGCGCAGCTGGACCGCCAGGGGCTGCCTGTCGAGGTGTCGAACGTCCTGCTCACGCAGGGCGCGACGCAGGGGCTCGATCTCATCGTGCGTACGCTGCTGCGGCCCGGCGACACGGTGCTCGTGGAAGACCCCGGCTACTGCAATCTGCTGCAGATTCTCAAGCTCGCGGGGCTCACGGTGCACGGCGTGCCGCGCACGCCCGCCGGGCTCGACATCGAGGCGCTCGAGCGCCAGGTGGCGGCGCACCAGCCGAAGGCGATCTTCGTGAACACGACGCTGCAGAATCCCACCGGCGCGACCTATGCGATGTCGAACGCGTTCCGCTTGCTGCAGATCGCCGAGCGCCAGCGCATGTGGGTCGTCGAGGACGATGTGAGCCGTGAGCTTGCGCCGCCTGGCGCGCCGCTGCTCGCGGCGATGGAAGGTTTGCAGCGCGTGCTGTACGTCAGCGGTTTTTCGAAGACGGTCACGCCCTCGCTGCGTTGCGGCTATGTGGTCGCCGAGCGCGACGTGCTGCGCGAGCTGGCGCGCGCGAAGATGGCGGTGGGGCTCACCTCGTCGGCGACCATCGAGCGCATGGTCGACAAGGTCCTGCTCGAAGGGCGCCACGCGCGCCATGTCGAACTCGTGAACGAACGGCTGAAGGCCGCGCATGCCTGCGTGGAGGAGCGGCTCGACGCGCTGGGCCTCGAGATCTTCCACCGGCCGCGCGCGGGGCTGTTCGTCTGGGCGCGCCTTGCCATCGAACCCGAACGGGCCGGCGCGATCGCCACGGCGGCGCTGCGCGACGGCATCTGGCTCGCGCCTGGCTCCTATTTCAGGCCCGACGACGAACCGAGCGCGTGGTTTCGCTTCAACGCGCCGTATTCGACGGACGATGCGCTGTGGCGGTTCATCGAGCGCGCGCGCTAGGGCGTGCGAGATGGCGCATGCCTAGAACAGACTCTGCTGCCCCGACATCAACGTATCGAAATCCTCGCGCAGGAAAGGCAGGATCGCGTCCGCAACCGGCTGTAGCTGGCGGCTCACATAGAACGCATAGTCGAGCGGCGAACTCAGCGTTTCGAGCGGCTCGGGTCCGGCCGTCGTCATGACGTAGCTGATCCAGCCGCCGTTCTGATACTGGAGCGGACGGCCTTTCGCGCGATTGAACTCGTCCGCGACGCGCGCCGCCCGCACGTGCGGCGGCACGTTGCGCTGGTACTCGACGAGCGGCCGCCGTAAGCGCTTGCGGTAGACGAGCTGGTCGTCCAGTTCGCCGTTGAGCGTGCGCCGCACATAGTCGCGGATGTAATCCACATAAGGCTCGCGCTGGAAAATGCGCCGGTACAGTTCGCGCTGGAATTCCTGCGCGAGCGGCGTCCAGTCGGTGCGCACGGTTTCGAGGCCCTTGAACACGACTTCTTCGCCGCCGTGCTTCGCGAGCGTGAGACCCGCGTAGCGCTTTTTGCTGCCTTCTTCCGCGCCGCGCACCGTGGGCATGAGAAAGCGCGAATAGTGGCGTTCGAACTGCAGCTCAAGAGCGCTTTGGAGACCGAAGCGTTCCTGCAGTTCGGTCTTCCACCAGGCATTGACGTGCTCGACCAGTTGCTTGCCGGTTCGCGTGGCGTCGGCTTCACTGTGCGCGTGCTTGAGCCAGACGAAGGTCGAGTCGGTGTCGCCGTAGATCACGTCGTATCCTTGCGCCTCGATGAGCTGACGGGTTCTGCGCATGATCTCGTGGCCGCGCATCGTGATCGAAGAGGCGAGGCGCGGGTCGAAGAAGCGGCAGCCGGTCGATCCGAGCACGCCGTAGAATGCGTTCATGATGATCTTGAGCGCCTGCGAAAGCGGGGCGTTGTGCTGCCGCTTCGCCTGTTCGCGGCCCTCCCACACCTGGCGCACGATTTCCGGTAGACAGTGCTTCTCGCGGGCAAAGCGCGCGCCGAGAAAGCCGGGCACGGACGCTGCGTCGCTGGGGTCGCCCAGCCCTTCGATGAGCCCCACGGGATCGATCAGGAAGGTGCGGATGATCGAGGGGTAGAGGCTCTTGTAGTCGAGCACGAGCACCGAATCGTAGATGCCGGGGCGCGAGTCCATGACGAAGCCGCCGGGGCTGTTTTCGCCCACCACGTCGCCGAGATTGGGCGCGACGTAGCCGAGCCGATGCATTTTCGGCAGATACAGATGCGTGAACGCGGCCACCGAGCCGCCGCTGCGATCCACGGGAAGCCCCGTGACCGATGCGCGTTCGAGCAGAAAGGCCATCAGTTCGGTTTTCTCGAAGACGCGCGTGACCAGCTCGCAGTCCTTGAGGTTGTAGATGGCCAGCGCGGGTTTGTCTTCGTCGAAGCGGCGCTGGATCTCGTCCATGCGCTGATACGGATTGTCGATCGACTTGCCCTCGCCGAGCAGCGCCTGGGCGACGTATTCGAGGCTGAACGACGGAAAGCTCCAGGTGGCCGAGCGCAGCGCCTCGATGCCGTCGATGATGAGGCGGCCCGCGGCGCCCGCGAAGAAATGATTCTCCCGCATGCCGTGCTCGCGCCACTCCATGACCTCACCGCCGCGCCCAAGACGCAGGGGTACGCCGGTTTGCTGGGCGTGTGCGTGCAACACGCGCAGATCGAACTGCACGAGATTCCAGCCGATGATCGCGTCGGGATCGTGCTTCGCCATCCATGCGTTGAGGCGTTCGAGCATCTGCGCGCGGCTTGCGCAGTATTCGAAGTCGAAGTCGATCTGGCTCGCGTCGCCGTTTGCGGGACCGAGCATATAGACCTGGCGTTGTCCGCAGCCTTCGAGCGCAATGGAATAAAGCTCGCCCTGGGCGCTCGTTTCGATGTCGAGCGACACCAGTTTCAGCTTCGGGCGATAGCCGTTGGCGGGCTTCATCTCGCTGTCGAGCAGCACGCCGCCGTTATCCGGGCTACCCGCATCGCCGCGAAACAGCACGGGCGCCGTGATGAAGCGCTCCATCATGTAGCGCTCCGGCGGCTGGATATCGGCTTCGTAGACGTCGACGCCCGCTTTGGCGAGGCGCTTTGCGTGCCCGGCCAGGGCGCGATATTGCGGCGAGTAGAGCCCCAGCACCGGGCGGCGCTGGAAGTCGCACAGATTGAGCGGGCGCAGCTCGGCGCGTGCGTCGCCCTTCAGCGCGGCGCGGGCCGCGGCTTCCTGGGCGGCCGGCACGAATGCGACAGAGGGCTGGGGGCGCAGGCGCAGCTGGCGCGGCCCCGCGTCGGTCGCGAGCCAGAAGTCGACCTCGGTGTGTTCGCCCGTATCGCGCCAATGGCGGGTGAGAATAAAACCCGCTTCAAACTCAGACAAAGTGTGACTCCGCCGCCCATGTTTCCCGCTTGCGATTGTAGCGTTTGAACGTGGGAAGGGCGGCGGGTCGTCTTAATGTTGAAGCAAATGCGCGAACATTGGATACAGCGAAACGAGCAGCGATAGCGCCATGAAGACGTTGAAGGCGCGCAGCCGGCGCGGATTCGACAGAAAGCGCCGCATGCTGGTGCCGAACGCGGCCCAGATGCAGATGCAGGGCAGACCGATCACATAGAACAGGAAGGCCATCGCCATCGTGTTGGTGCCGAAGTTCGTGGAAAGGCGGATCGTGGTGGCGGCCGTGAGCACCATCATCCACGCCTTGGGATTGACCCACTGGAATGCGATGGCTTCGTGAAAGCGCATGGGCCGGTGCTCGCCGCTCTTCACCTTGATGTCGCCCGAGGTGCCGATTTTCCACGCGAGATACAGCAGGTACGCAATGCTCGCGACCTCCAGCACGGTATAGAGCGACGGGATGTGCCTGAACACCTGGCCAAGCCCGAAGCCCACCGAGAGCATGAGCACGACCACGCCCGCGCTGATGCCCAGAATGTGCGGCACCGTGCGACGAAAACCGAAGTTGACGCCGGACGCGAGCAACATGGTGTTATTGGGGCCGGGCGTGATGGTCGTGACCACGACGAAGAGCATGCCGGCGGGCAGCGCGCTGAGCATTTCGGGCAGCATGATGCGAGGGGCTCCGGAAAGAGAAAACAAAATCGACGGAACCAGTTTATCGACAGTGCTCGATACAGTACCGGTACAGTTGTGCAGACGCTGAACGGTACGGATTGGGGGCGTGAAGGGGCTGAGTGGCATCCGCGGAAGCGGCGCGCAGGCCGGAGCGGCGCGTCCCAACGTGCCGGACTGAACAGCGCCCGGACCCTATTGACGAATGACCTGAATGCGCCCCGCCTTGACTGCCGCTTTCAGTACCGCCCAGTCTTTCTCGTTCTGTTCTGCATAGGCGAGCGAGAATCGCACGATGGCTTCGTCGAATACCTCCGACTTGCCCGCATAGCCGCTGAGCAACGCGGGATCGCCTGCCTTCGCCATAGAATGGGCCAACGCGTGGGCGCAGGAAACCGCATACTCGCCGAGATCTTCGACGTCGAAGGTCGTGAAGTCGAAGGCGCCCTTCATGTCGCGCAATTGCCTCACGTAGAAGTCGTTGCCGGTGTGGCGCATCTTCGACCACCCGAGGAAGATGTCACTGGCAGACTGCAGCAGACGCTGCCCGTTGACCACCCGTTGGCCATGATTGGGATAGCGGCTCGGCGGCAGGTAGCCCTCCAGCACGGAAGCGCGCGCCTCCTTGAGTTGAAGGAAAAGCGGGCAATCGCCGTCGGCCATGAAAAGCGCCTCATAGCAACGCGTTCCGACCGAACCGATGCCCACCACACGAATGGCGACATCCACCAGTTCATATCGGTCGAACAGGGCGCGCCTGTCGTCGGGAAGCGTCAGCCGGTAGTCGGCGAAGAAGCGCCGCACCATCGCGTTATATTGCTTGCTGTCACTCGCGCTCTCCAGCGGTACGTGATACACGAGCGGCGGGACATCCTTGATCCGCAGCTTGCCGTTGATGACCTCGGTTGCATGAGTCAGCACGGTACGCGACGACTGTTGTCTTGCCTTTTCGATGACGGCGACTTCCTTGTTCCTTTCTTCGACGGAATCGGCAATGGCCAGCATGCTCGCCGCCTTGAACTGGCAGTACCAGACGTCGAGCGTGTCCATGCGGCTGAAGTCGGCGAGCCGTTGGCGGAAGGTTGCGCACAACCGGCGCACGATGCGTTGCTGGTCGCGCAAGGCAAAGCCGCGCTCGCGCGCAGCGATCACGAACGATGTCGCCAGTCTGCGTACGTCCCAGTCGAATGGTCCAGGCAGCGTCTCGTCGAAGTCGTTGGGGCCGAACAGAACGCGCCGCTCGGGGCTCGCGAACAGACCGAAGTTGGCCAGGTGCGCATCGCCACCCAGTTGCACGATCACGTTGGAGTGCGGCAGCTTCGACAGATCGTGCGCCATGAGCGGCGCCGCACCGCGATAGAACGCGAACGGACTCGCGACCATGCGTCCATAACGGATGGGTATCAGTTCGACTACCCGCCCCACATTGGAAGCGTCGAGGAGTGCGATGGGATCGCGATCTGCAATCCGGCATTCGGCGAGCTTTTCGCGCGGCACTGCTTTGCGAGCCGTCTTGCCCCGTCTGACGCGATCGGCCAGCGAGCCACGCCCCGCAAAGAGTGTGGATGGGTCTTCCTGCAGCGCCGGTGTACCCGCGGCAGCGGGATCTGCGCCGGGGGCAGCCGGCTTCGCGTTAGCGGAATCAGGCACGCGGCACTCCTTTTGTCGATTCAAGACCGGATCGGACCTGTGTCATTTCAGGTCGCTTCATTGCGGCTTGGCGTCTTGAGAAGTCGAGGACGTAGACGGCGAAATGTCACGCAGTGCCTCGATTGCGGCATCGACGGTTGCAAAGACCTCGCGATGCACGCCACTCACACGCAACGCCTTGTACCGCTCGATTTCGTGTCGCACGCCCGAGGGGAGGGCGACCGCGGCTATGCCCACGCCGTGCTTGTCGAGCTCGCCGCCCAACTGGATCAAGGTCTTGCCTGCCGTGTAGTCGATGTTGTTGATCTCCGATGCGTCGATCACCACCCAGCGCAGCCCCGGACTGGCTTCGTTGACGAGCTTGAGCACCTCTTCCGTGAAGCGGCCGGTGTTCGCATAGAACAGGTCGGCTTCGAAACGGTAGACGACGATCCCAGGTGCGGCGAGCAGATTGGGCTCGACATGTCGCGCGATCCAGCTGTCGCCGGGGCCTCGCGTCAGCACCCGGGTCCGCAGGCGGTAGCTGTGGCGTGCATGCGCGATCAGTGAAAGCACGACGGCAGCAAGAATGCCGTGCATCACGTCGACGAATACGACGACGCCCGTAGTCAGCAACGCCACGACGAGCTCGTCCTTCTGCATGCGATACAGTTCGGCCATGCCTTTCACGTCGATCAGCTTTACGCCGATCATGAAGACGATGGCCGACAACACGGCAGCAGGGAGCAGACTCAGCGGTTTCGTGAGAAATAGCAGCACCAGCAGGACGATGGCGGCGGTCGTGAGGTGGGCGACCTGGGTGCGGCCGCCCGCGTCGTCGAGCATCTCGGTCTTGGTCGGGCTGCCGTTCACGACGAAGGTTCCCGTGAAAGCCGCTGCCGCGTTGGCGGCCGCGAGCCCGATGATATCGGCGTTGTCGTCGCCCCTTTCGTTATAGCGATTGGCGTACGCGCGTGCCGTTGCTGCGCTCTGGGCAATGATGACGATGAAGCACGAGGCGGCCGTGACCAGTACCTGGTTGATCGCGCCCATATGCAACGGTGGAAGGAACAATGATGGGAGTCCACCCGGCACTTCGCCCGTGACCGCGATGCCATGTCCGGCGAAATTGAACACGCCGCTTGCCACGATGGAGCCGATCACGGCGATCAGCGCACCCGGTGCGCGCGGCACGAAGCGCTTGCAGCCGATGATCACCACGAGCACGGCGAGCGAGAGCATCGTGGTCGGATAGTTGGCCTGAGCCACGCGTTGCAACGCGGACGCGATCTGCATCAACGGCCCATGCCCTTGCTTGGCGAGCCCGATCAGGCCGGCAAGCTCCCCTGCGGCGACCTGGATGCCGACGCCGGTCAGGAAGCCGATCAACGCACTGCGGGAAAGAAAGTCGGCCAGAAAACCCAGACGAAAAACACGCGCGATCACCAGCATTACGGCGACCGTCAAGGCGACGGTGCTCGTGAGGGCGACATAGTCCTTGCTGCCGAGCGCGGCGACGGCCGTCAAGGTACCCGCGAGAATGGCGGCCGTGGCCGAGTCGGCGGCGACGACCAGTTGTCGCGACGCACCAAAGAGCGCGAACGCCACGAGCGGCAGCAGGATCGTATAGAGGCCCGTCACGGTGGGCGTGCCGGCAATTTTCGTGTATCCCATCACTTCGGGAATGCCGAGCGCCGCCAGCGTGATCCCGGCGATGATGTCGTGCGGCAGTTGCGCGGGATTGAAGGGCAGCAGTCCTTGCAGGAAAGGCAGGTGAGGGAGGCGGTGCGGTGTAGGAGCGGCGGGCTTCATCGTGCGGCCTCCGCTGCAGTCGTAATCCTGGCGACCAGTGCTTTGGCGATGATGTCGTCGGCAATGACGACGTTGGTCGCGCCGGCGTTCTCCAGCAGCCCTTTTCGCAAGGGGTTTTCGCCAGGTACGGCAATGGCGAGCGACGGGTTGAGCGTATGGGCCAGCAGGGTGATTGCCAGATTGTTATTGCTGTCGGGTGTCGTGACGAACATGGCTTTCGCGCTATCCAGTCGCGCACGCTTGAGCACGTCGTCGAAGGCGTCCGGCGAGCCGAGTACGACGAGATGCCCGCAATCCGTTGCCCGGTTGGCCTGATCCTGATCGCCCACGAGTACGAGCACGGTGTTGCCCGCTTCATGCAGGTAGTTTGCAACCCGTTCTCCGAGAGAATGGAATCCCACGACCACGACGTGATTGGCGAGCTGCTCGAACTTGCGTTCCATGATTCTGTTCTCCCGATAAGCCATCACGTCATCGCCCGATAGCATGCCTGTGAGTCGCGAAACGGCGAACCCGCCGATCAGCAGTGTCGCGACCATGGCCAGAAGCATGAAGACCTTTTGAGGCGGGCTGAATTCGCTGAAGGCGCCGAGTGTCGTAATGAGATTGACTCCGTTCCAAAGAGCCGTAAACAGTTTGTCGGAGAAAGAGTGGCTGGTCTGATCGAGGGCGATCAGGCCGATGGTGGCGCTGCCCAGCAGCATGACGAGAAGGCCGATTGTGTGATGTGCGCGACGGCGCCATTCTCGAATACGGATGACCCCAAGACGAGGTTCATCGACACGGAAGATCCACATGGTTACCTCGGATTGTTGGTCTGATCGAGACAACAGCGAACCTGATGCCAAGGGGATACGCTCTCCCTTTTTGCGCCCGTAGTCAATAGTAAATAATCAGGAGCCCAATGTATTAACCGGGTGAGCGACGACGCAATGCGGCAACTTGTTTCAGACGATAAAACAGATCGGAAGGAAAAAGAAAACCTTATAGCCGCTGACGCATGTCGTAGTAGTTAGCCGATTAAGAACCAGGAAGGCCTGCGACTGCAGACAAACTCGCCTTGACAAATTCGTTGCTGCTCGACGGCGAGCTTTCCAGGTGACGCATCGTGCCGGACATAGCCCGATCAAAATGGGGTGCAATCTGGGCGCGTTCGAAATTCGTCGCGAGAGATAAGAGACGTTGCCGAAGCAGATGGATAAAAAATGCGCGCCACATTGAATCGCTGAACCATTTTCGAACGAATGCCACGTTGAAAACGTCATGTGCGAATCGTATTCCATAATGTTCGTCAGGTATTCGGAGGATCGATGGAAAAAGACAATTCTCCGCGTACGTATTGGCTGAATGTTCGCTAATGATTATGCGTGGAATCGTTAGCAAACAGGCCGAATAAATTAGCGAATCCGCAATGCGCCGCATTAGGGGGAATGTCATGCGATATCTCGCTGCAACGCTTCTTGGCTCCGTAGTCGCCTCGGTTGCGCTTTCCGGTTGTGAGGCGCCAACTTCGGGCTCGACCTTCAGGCCGGCCCAGGCGCAGCAGGTGATGGTGGTCGAACTCGGTGCGGTCGAAACCGTGCGGCCCGTCACGATCCAGCCTGGTCCAACGGGCATTGGCGCAATAACCGGCGGCGCGCTTGGCGGCATCGCGGCTGGCAGCAACATCGGGCGCGGCTCGGGTGCCGTAGCGGCGGGCATCGGCGGCGCCGTGCTGGGCGGCGCGGCAGGTAATGCCGTCGAGCAGCGCGTCACGCAGCGGCAAGGCCTTGAAATCGTCGTGCGTCTGGATTCGGGGCAACTGATGTCCGTGGTCCAGGATGCGGATCAGCAGTTCGTTCCGGGCGACCGCGTGCGTGTGCTGCTCGGCAACAACTCGGTGCGCGTGACGCGATGAAGTGAAGGCAGGTGTCGTTGATCTCTCGAGGATGGATACGCCGGCACGCCCGGCGGGGCTGCAACAGGGCGCGAAGCCATTTCAGGGCGGACACGGGCAACCTGTCCAAGGATCCAGAGGAATACGCCAGTGTTTGCGAATCATGCTGCAGGTCGAATGGTTTCCCTGCCTTTGGCCGTGACGCTGTGTGCGCTGTGTGTAACGGCGGCGGGCGGACTGTTGGCGGGCTGCCGTAAGGGCGAAGAGGCGCAGGTGACGGAAGTGCGCCCGGTACGCGTCGTCAGGATACAAAAGCAGGAGGCCGGAGCGACCATCGCCTTGACCGGAAGATTGCAGGCGCAGGCCGAGATCAATCAATCGTTCCGTATCGACGGAAGAATGACCTCCCGCAACGTCGATGTCGGGGACCGTGTCAGGGCGGGCCAGGTGCTGGCGCGGCTTGACCGGATGAACGAGGAAAGCAGCCTGCAGTCCGCTCGGGCACAGTTGGCCGCTGCACAGGCACAAGCCCTGGAAGCGCGCACCATGTTCACCCGCATGCGCGATCTGCTTGCGGAGCATGCCGTGTCGCGTGCTTCGTTCGAACAGTCGGAAGCGATGGCAAAGATCACCCAGTCGCAAGTCGATGCGGCGCAGTCGTTGGTCAACATCGCGCAGAACCGACTGAGCTATACCGACCTCGTTTCCGACGTGGCCGGCGTGGTGACGGCGCGTGGAGCGGAGCCGGGCGAGGTGGTTCCGGCTGGCCGCATGATCGTGCAGATCGCTCGCGAGGGCGCGGTGGATGCCGTATTCGATGTGCCCGCCGCGATCAAGGACGTCGCGCCGGCCAGTCCCGACATCGTCATCGCGCTTGCCAGCAACCCCGATGTCACCGCCGTTGGTAAGGTGCGCGAAGTATCGCCCCGCGCCGATCCGGTGACCGGAACCTTTGCGGTCCGGGTTCAAGTTCTCGATCCGCCGGCAGCCATGCGCCTTGGCAGTACGGTCATTGGCCACATGAAGCTCCCGCGCGCGGCGGCCATCGAAATTCCTTCGAGCGCGCTGATCCAGCCAGGAGGAAAGCCGGCGGTCTGGGTGGTCGATACGAAGACAGGGACGGTTTCGGTGCGTGAGGTCGAGCTTCAGGCGTATGGCGAGGACCGCGTTGAGGTGTCGCAGGGTCTCAACACAGGCGACGTGGTCGTGACTGCCGGCGTGCAGGCATTGCGGCCGGGACAGAAAATTAACTGGACCGAGGCAGTCAGGTGATTGGCCCGAATCTATCCGAGTGGGCGCTTTCGAAGCGCCCCCTGGTCGTGTTCCTCATGATCGCTGCGCTGGTCGCGGGAACCCTGTCATTCTTGCGGTTGGGGCGCGCCGAAGATCCGGCCTTTACATTCCGCACCATGGTGGTGGCCGCCGCGTGGCCGGGGGCCACCGTCGACGACACGCTCTCGCAGGTGACCGAGCGGCTCGAACGCACGTTGCAGGAGACCCGTCACCTGGATCGCATACGCAGCTATACGACAGCGGGTCAGACGACAATCTTCGTCGATCTTCTGCAGTCCACGCCACCCTCCGAAGTCCAGGACGTCTGGTATCAGGTTCGCAAAAACGTGGACGATATGCGACAGACGCTCCCGGCGGGAACGCTCGGGCCGTTCTTCAACGATGACTTCGGCGACACCTACGGCATCATCTACGGCTTCACCGCCGACGGCTACAACATGCGCGAGTTGCGCGATCGCGTCGAGGCGATTCGCTCGCGCCTGCTGCTGGTGCCGGACGTCTCGAAGATCGAGGTCCTGGGCGCTCAGGACGAACAGATCTACATCGAATTCTCGACCACCCGTCTAGCGGGCTTGCGTCTGGACTACCCGACCATCGTCGCCGCATTGAGAGCGCAAAATCTCATCAGGCCGACCGGCGTCCTGCAAACCGGGCAGGAGCGGGTGTTCTTCAGGGTGACGGGCGCCTTCGATTCCGAACGCGACATCGAGAGTGTCAACCTCGTGCTGGGAGGGCGCATCGTACGCCTCGGCGACATCGCCACCGTGAGACGCGGCTTCGCCGACCCTCCGCAGCCAATGTTCCGCGTCAACGGCAAGCCGGCCATCGGCCTCGCGATCGCCATGCGCGATTCGGGCGACATACTGGCGCTCGGTCGCAACCTGAAGGCCGAGATGGCCGACGCCACCGCGAACCTGCCTGCTGGCATCGAGCCGTTCCTGGTCGCCAATCAGTCAGATACCGTCGACGTGGCGATCAACGACTTCATGGCGTCGCTCTGGCAGGCGATCATCATCATCCTGGTGTGCAGCTTCGTGAGTCTGGGCATACGGCCGGGGACGGTAGTGGCATTGTCTATCCCGCTGACGCTGGCGATTGTCTTCGGGATCATGGACGTCGTGCACATCGACCTGCACCGGGTCTCGCTGGGCGCGCTGATCATCGCGCTGACCTTGCTGGTCGACGACGCCATGACCACCGTCGACGCCATGATCAACCGCCTCGCCGCCGGTGACAGCAAGGATCAGGCGGCGACGTTCGCGTACCGTACGCTGGCCGCGCCAATGCTGATCGGCACGCTCGTGTCGATTTCCAGTTTCGTGCCGATTGGCTTCGCAAAAAGTTCGGCCGGCGAATATACGTTTTCTATTTTTGCGGTAGTCGCCATCGCGCTGCTCGCGTCGTGGTTCGGTGCGGTGATTTTCTCGCCGCTAGTCGGTGTGGCAATCCTGAAAGCGCCCAAGGCCGAAAAGGAGCCGCGCAAGCCCGGCAAGATGCTGATGGCCTATGACCGCTTCCTGCGCGGCGCGCTGCGGCTCAGGTGGTTGACGATTGCCGTCACGCTCGCGGCGTTCGTGGTGTCGATCTTCCTCGTCCGGTTCGTGCCGCGGCAGTTCTTTCCCGCCTCGGACCGGCCGGAGCTGACGGTGGATCTGACCTTGCGCCAGAACGCGTCCATCCACGCGACCGCGGACCAGGTCGCGCGACTCGAAGCCATTCTGAAAAGCGATCCCGATGTCGATCACTTCAGCAGCTATGTGGGCCGCGGCGCAGTGCGCTTCATTCTTACCCTCAATGTTCAGCTGCCTAATCCGTTTTTCGCACAGGTCATCGTGGTCGCGAAAAGTCTCGAGGCGCGGGACCGGCTGCAATTGAAACTGGAGAAGACACTGAGCGAACAGTTCCCCGGTATCGTCGCCCGCGTGTCGCCGCTGGAACTGGGACCGCCGGTGGGGTGGCCGCTGCAGTATCGCGTCTCGGGCCCCGACCCGGCGCAGGTGCGCAGGGCCGCACTCGATCTGGCCGGTATCGTGGGTTCCGACGAGCGAACGCGCCACATCAATTTCGACTGGATGGAGCCGGCCCGGCAGATCCGCATCCACATCAACCAGGATGAAGCGCGTCAGCTCGGCGTGAGTTCCGCCGCGCTGGCCGCCATCATGAACACCGTCATTACCGGCACGCCGCTCACGCAGATACGCGACGACATCTATCTGGTCAACGTCGTGGCGCGCGCGCAGGAAGAGCAGCCGCTGACGGTGCAGTCACTGAGTACGCTGCAGGTGCCCACGCCGAGCGGGCGCATGGTTCCACTCAGTCAGTTCGCGACGTTCACGGAGGAACAGGAGTCGCCGCTGATATGGCGGCGAAACCGCGTACCGACGCTCACGGTGCGCGCCGACGTGATGCATGGCGAGCTGCCCGACGAAGTCGTTGCAACGCTCGCGCCGAAGATCGATGCGTTCAATGCGAAGCTGCCCAAGGGTTACCACGTCGCGACTGGCGGCATCTTCGAGGAAAGCGCGATTTCGCAAGCCTCGGTATTTGCCGTGGTCCCGCTGATGATCGTGCTGATGCTGACGAGCATGATGCTGCTGCTGGTGAGCTTCAAGCGCCTGGCCATGGTGGTCTCGGTGATGCCATTGGGCCTGATCGGCGTGGTGCTCGCGCTGCTGGTTTTCAACCGGCCGCTTGGTTTCGTCGCCATTCTGGGCATTCTCGCGTTGATCGGCATGATCGCCAAGAACGGCCTGATCCTGATCGTGCAGATCGAGACTTTTCGACACGAGGGCATGGGCGTGCTGGAGGCCGTTGTCGCTTCGGGCACTTCGCGCATACGGCCAATGATGTTGACCTCGATCTCGACCGTGCTTGGCCTGATCCCGATCGCGCCTACGGTGTTCTGGGGCGCCATGGCCTTCGCGATCATGGGCGGCTTGCTGGTGGCGACGCTGCTGACCCTCGTGTTCCTGCCGGCCCTGTACATGGTGGTGTTTGGCAAGGAAGACCGGCCGCCGTCGCAGTCTTCGGGGATGGCGAACGGGGCGACGTGAGCCGCCGGGGCCTGACTCCATCCGGCAGACGCCCGCCGTTTTCGCGCTCGCTGGTTTTTCGATAGAGGAGGCGCATCTTCCATGAGCTCACCAACGCTTCGTGCTTTCCTGCTCGACTGGCATTCGCACTGGCGCGTCGCGCTGACACGCGCGGTTTGCTTTCTCGCGCTATGGATCATCCTGATGCCGAGCGTGAAGCCGGCCGACCTCGTCTGCGGCCTGATCGCGACGCTCGTCGCAACGCAGATGAGCCTGCGTCTCCTGCCTCCCGCCGCGGGAAGGGTACGGCTCGGCGCCTTACTCGTATTCGTTCCGCATTTCCTCTTGCAGTCCCTGCTCGCGGGCATCGACGTGGCGCGCCGCGCGTTGGACCCGCGCCTGCCTTTGCGGCCCGGTATCGTGGTCTATCGTGTCGGTTTTCCGCCGGGAACGGCGCGCAATGGTTTCGCCATCATCACGAGCCTCTTGCCGGGGTCGCTGCCGGTAGATGAGACCGCGGACGGGCTCGTCTACCACTGCCTCGACACCTCGCAGCGGGTTGACGAACAACTGGCGGACGAAGAACGGCGCCTCGCGGGCGCGCTGGTCAGCGGTGAACGTCATGGCTGACGTGCTCATCGCCGTTTGCGCGCTGGTGCTGCTGATGGTGGCCGTGGGCCTGCTGTCGGTGCTGCGCGGGCCCACGCGCGCCGACCGCATGATGGCCGCGCAACTGTTCGGCACGGGAGGGATCGCGGCGTTGCTGCTGGTCGGCACGGCAAGCGGCGTCGAGGCTGTCGTGGATGTGGCGTTGACGCTCGCCGTGCTTGCGGCGTTCGCGTCGGTCGCCTTCGTCAAGGCCGATCGTCAGGCAGAGGGCGATATCGCGAAAGAGGACCGGAAATGAGAGCCGTAGCCGATATTTTCACGATCATTGCCATGCTGGCCGGCGTTGTCTTCTTCGTGGCCGGTACAGTCGGGCTGTTGCGGTTCCCGGACACGTACACGCGGCTGCACGCGTTGACCAAGGCCGACAACCTGGGCTTGGGCATGGTGGTGCTGGGGCTGTTGCCACAGACCGGTCATATCGTGATCGCCCTCAAGCTGATCGTGGTCTGGCTGCTGGTGATGCTGACGTCATCCGATGTGTCGCAGCTCATCGCGCGCGCCGCGCGCCGGCAGGAGGAGCGTGCATGATCGCCGCCATCTCCGTCGGTATCGGCATCCTGTTGCTGGGGCTTGCGCTCTGGACGGTCGTCGTGCGCGATACGTTCGCCGCGGTCGCCGGATTCATTCCTTACGGCCTGCTGCTTACGCTGGCCTGGCTAGTGCTTCGTGCTGTCGACGTCGCGTTGACCGAAGCGGCGATCGGTGCGGGCCTGACCGGCGCGCTGCTGATCCGCGCGGCGTCGCGGCTCGAGGCAACTGAAGCGGCGGCCCAGGCCGAAACGCCGGGCCTCGCGATGCGTGTCGCGGCAGGCGTGGCCGCCACGGCGGTCGCCGTCGTGATTGCCGTTAGCCTGTGGAGCTTGCCGGACCCCGCGCCGACCCTGGCGCCCGAGGTGGCGCGGCACATTCAGGCGACTGGCGTCGGCAACCCGATCACGGCCGTCCTGCTGTCATTCCGCGCGATCGACACGCTGCTGGAAGCCGTCGTGTTGCTGTTCGGCGTGGTCGGCGTCTGGTCGCTGGCGCCGGACCGCTGCTGGGGCGGCAGGCCGGGACTGGCGCAGGTGGTCAGTCCCAACGACATTCTGGTGTATCTCGCGCGTGTATTGCCGCCGATAGGCGTCGTGATCGGCATCTACATTTTCTGGGTCGGCGCCGATCATCCGGGCGGCAAATTCCAGGGCGCTACGGTGATTGCCGCCATGTGGCTGCTCGTCATGATGTCCGGTTTGCGCGATGCGCCGCCGGTCAGCCGGCGCTGGCTGCGCGCCGTGCTGATCCTCGGGCCGGCGGTGTTCATCGCGCTTGGCCTGCTCGGCGCCGTCGTGGCGGGAGCGTTTCTCGCGTACCCCGATGGCCGGGCGAAGCTGTGGATCATCATCATCGAAGCCGCGCTGCTGCCTTCGCTTGCCGTGACCCTGGTCCTCCTGCTGGTCGGGCCGCCGCAGCGGCCGGAGGTGAGCCCATGAACGTCTCGCAGTTGTTCGGCTTGACCGCCGCCGCCCTCGTGGGTCTCGGCCTCTATGGCCTGATCGTCAACCCGCAGCCCCTGCGCAAGGTGCTGGCCTTCAACCTCACGGGCAATGGCGTCTTTCTGGCTTGTGCCGTGATCGCGCATCGGGGAACTGGCGCCGGCATGTCCGGCGACCCGGTGCCGCAGGCGCTATTGATCACGGCGATTGTCGTGTCGTTCGCCGCTTCCGCGCTCGCAGTCGGACTCATGCTGCGCAGGTTCGCGGAAACGGGCTCGAATTCTCTGTCGGCGGACGGTGATGCGGCGTCGGGCGGGGCGCGCGCCAATACGGAGGCGAGGTGACGACGCTGGCGCTCACGGGGCAATCGACGCCGGGCGGCCTGCTGCTGACGCTCGCCGTGTTGTTGCCTTTTGCCGGGATGCTGGCGGGGTTGGCGCTCGGCGGACGCCACGCGCAACGCGTGGCCTGGGTGACGATCGCCTTCGGTTTCGGCATCGTGCTGGAGATTGCGGCGAGGCTGCTGGTTTCGGGCGACGCATTGCGCTATCTGCTGGGCGGCTGGGCGCCGCCGCTGGGCGTCATGCTCCGCGCCGACGGCCTCTCGGTGTGCATGATGCTGGTGGTTGCCGTGGTGGTGGGGGCGGTGGCGATATACGCCAATGGCGACTTCGGCACGCCGTCCGGCACGAACGAGGCACGCGCGCCGCTGGCGTTCTGGCTGCTGCTGCTGGCGGTATGGGGAGCGCTCAATCTGGTGTTTGTGAGCGGAGACATTTTCACGCTCTACGTCGCGCTCGAACTGCTGACTTTTGCGGGCGTTCCTCTCGTGTCCCTCGATGGCCGCGCCGAAACATTGCAGGCTGCGTTGCGTTATCTGTTGTACGCGCTGATCGGCTCGATGCTTTATTTGCTGGGGGTTTTTCTGCTCTATGGGGCCTATGGCACGCTGGACATTGCGCTGCTTGCCGCGAGGATCGGGGCGCAGCCGCTAGCCTGGGCCGCGCTGGCGTTGATGACGGCCGGCATGCTCGCCAAAACCGCGCTGTTCCCGCTGCATCTGTGGTTGCCGCCTGCGCACGCGGGCGCACCCGCCGCCGCGAGCGCGCTGCTGTCGGCATTGGTCATCAAGGGATCGTGGTTCGTGGTGGTGCGGTTGTGGGTCGACGTCTTCGCCAGCATCGCAAGCGGATCCTGCTCGCAACTGCTTGCAGGCCTGGGGGCGCTCGCGATCCTCTTCGGCAATGTGGTGGCGCTGCGCCAGGTGCGGCTGAAGCTCTTGATCGCTTACTCGACGGTCGCCCAGATCGGCTATCTGTTCCTGCTGTTCCCGCTTGCCGTGCAGCACGAAAGCGCTCGGGCCGTCACGGGTGGCCTGTTGCAGGCCGTATCGCACGCGAGCGCAAAAGCGGCCATGTTCCTCGCGGCCGGTCTGATCTATAGCACGCTGGGGCATGACCGTCTGGCCGACCTGCGCGGCGCAGGGCGCGCCCTGCCCATGACGCTGACGGCTTTCGCGCTGGCCGGCGCCACGTTGATCGGCTTGCCGCCTTCCGGGGGCTTTCTGGCCAAGTGGCTGCTGATGTCGGCGGCACTCGCGACGGGGCAATGGTGGTGGGCGGTCGTGATGCTGGTCGGCGGCCTGCTCACGAGCGTCTACGTTTTCATGGTGGTGGTGCGCGCGATGGAGCCCGCTGCGCCCGGCTGGTCGCCGCAAAAGCAGGTGCCTCGTTACCAGCAGCTCGCCGTGCTTGGCCTCGCAACGTGTTCTTTCCTGCTTGGCCTCGCCGTGCTGCTGCCGGTCGACGTGGCCCAGATCGGCCGCACGGTGATGCCGCCAGCGGGGCTGCCATGAATGTCTCCCAAGCTCTGCTCGTCGCAGCTGTCGGGTTGCCATTGCTGATGCTGCTGCTCTGTGCGTCGGCGCCGGTTCGCAGGCGCCTGCCTTCATGGTTCGCCGTCGCTGCGCTGCCCGCGCTGGCCGCGGCCGTTGGCGCCAGCCAGAGCGAAACCCTGATGCTCGGCCACAGCCGGTTCGCCCTCAGTTTCGCGCTCGATACGCCAGGCGCGGTGTTGCTCGGCACGGCGGCGCTGTTGTGGCTCTTCGCCGGAATCTATGCCGCACGATATGTACGCGGTCGCGAAGATATCGATGGGTTCGTCGTCTGCTGGCTCATGGCCTTGACCGGCAGCGTGGGCGTGTTTCTGACGGCCGATCTGATTGGCTTTTATCTGATGCTGGCGGTGTTGAGTGTCGGCGCCAGCGGGCTGGTGCTCCAGGGCGACGGGCCCGAAGCCCGATACGCGGGCGCGCTTTATCTTGGTGTTGCATTACTGGCCGAGGCTTTCGTGCTGGGAGGATTGGTCCTGCTCGCACAGGCCACGCCTGGCGGCAGCCTGCTGATTCGCGATGCGGCTGCAGCCTTGCCGGGCTCGCCCTGGCGCAACGCCACGCTGCTATTGCTCCTGGTTGGCCTCGGCATGAAGGCCGGGATGGTGCCGCTGCATTTCTGGATGCCGCACGCCTATCGCGCGGCACCTGTTCCGGCGGCGGCGGTGCTCAGCGGCGCGGTGGTCAAGGCCAGCGTGATCGCATTGGTTCGTTTTCTGCCATTTACTTTCAACGACGCATGGCCGCACTTTGGCATCCCTTTCGCGGCGCTGGGCATGTTCGGCGCGTTCTACGGCGTAGCGATCGGTATCACCCAGTCCCAGCCGAAGGTCGTGCTTGCGTACTCGAGCGTCAGCCAGATGGGCTTCCTGATGGCCGTGATCGGCATGGGGCTAGCCGCAGGCGACCCCGCTACCGTCGTGGCGGCCGCTTACTATGCCGCGCACCATCTGCTCGTCAAAGGCACTTTGTTTCTGGCCGTGGGCGTGGTCGCGTTGACGGGTGCCGGATCGTTGCGATGGGTGCTGCTGCCTACGGCGGTCATCGCGCTTGGACTGGGCGGATTGCCGTTGACGGGCGGCGCACTGGCCAAGTACGCGGCCAAGGACCTGCTGGGCGGCGATCTGGCCGGGTCGTTGGCTGTGGCCTCTTCAGCCGCGACCACGTTGCTGATGCTTCATTTCGTGCGGCGTCTGGGTGCAGTGGCCACGACCGATTCCAACGCGCGCGCTCCGGGGCCGTTCAGGGGAGCATGGCTGGCAATGGTAGTGGTCTCGCTCGCCGTTCCGTGGGTGTTGTATCTGCGTATCCCGGCAGGCTCGCTACCCGAGGCCCTGGCTCCCGCGGCGTTGTGGTCGGCACTCTGGCCGGTACTCGTTGGCGCGGCGCTCGCGATTGGCTGGAACCGATGGGGCAAGACGGTACCGTCCGTGCCTGTGGGAGATGTAAGTGGCCTCCTGCGCGGACTGCAACGAGGCAGCACGGGGGCTGCACGAATTGCCGTGTGTACGGATGCGTTCGTGCGCGGATGGGCCGTGTCCTGTCTGACGCTGTTGCTCGCGGCGCTGCTGTTCGGCGGCCTGCTCGCGGTGGCGGCATGATGTGTGTGGCGCAACCGACCGCACCGCCTGCGCATACGGGACGCGGTCGCAGCAGAACCTGGAGTACGTCATGAGAACGCTGACGCGTGCTGCGATATTTGCCGCCGCTACCAGTTGCCTGGCCGGCTGCATTAGCGTGGGGCCCGATTACAGTCGCCCCGAGGTGGCGGTGCCCGCAACGTGGCGGGTCGATTTGCCCGCGGCTGAAGAAGTCGTGGACACGGCGTGGTGGGAGCAATTCGACGATCCGGTGTTGAACGACCTGATTCAAACCGCACTGCAGGGCAATCTGGACGTGCGTATCGCAGCGGCGCGTATCGACCAGTTCATCGGCTTGTTGCGCGCTGCGCGCTCGCAGGGTCTCCCGCAGATCGGCTATGGCGCCAACGTGAGCCGCAACCGGACCAGCGAGGTCGGGATGCCGCCGCTGTCCCCCTTGCTCGATCCCGTATTCAATCTCTATCAGGGCATGCTGTCCGCTTCCTGGCAAATCGACCTGTTCGGCCGGGTAAGACGCCTGACCGAAGCCGCGCAGGCGCAGGTCTATGCCAGCGAACAGGCCCAGCGGGGCGTCGTGCTTTCGCTGGTGACAGGCGTGGCGACCAGCTACATCACGCTGCGCGGGCTCGACCGGCAACTCGAAGTCGCACGGGCCACGGCGAGTAACTTCGGCGAAACATTACGCATATTCGAGTTGCGCTATCGCGACGGACTGGTTTCCCAGACGGAGCTTTCCCAGGTGCGCTCGCAGTACAAGCTGGCTCAATCCGCGATACCGGCCATCAAACAGCAGATCGCCATCGTGGAAAACGGCATCTCCATTCTGCTGGGACGTAATCCCGGGCCCATTGCGCGAGGCAAGTCGGTGAGCGAGCTGGTGCTTCCTGTCATTCCGGCGGATCTGCCGTCGACATTGCTCGAGCGGCGGCCCGATATTTTGCAGGCCGAACAGAATCTGGTCGCGGCCAATGCGAATGTCGGCGCCACGCGTGCGCTTTACTATCCCACCCTCTCGCTGACGGGCGCGCTGGGTTCGGTCAGTACCGCGTTCGGCGACTTCCTTTCCGGGCCCGCCTCGCTCTGGTCGGTCGCAGCAGGACTGACCGGGCCGATCTTCACGTCGGGTGCGATTGCTGGCCAGGTGCAGTCAGCCGAGGCACAAAAGCGCCAGGCCGAACTGGTCTACAGGCAGACGGTGCTGGGCGCGTTCAACGACACCAATAATGCGCTCGTCAGCTCACAAATGACCATCGAGCAGACCGCGCTTCAGCAGCAGCGCGTCGATGCTTTGCGCGAATATGCGAGGTTCTCGCGGCTCAAGTTCGAAGACGGGTTGATCGGCTATCTCGAAGTGCTGATATCCGAAAACGACCTGTTCTCCGCCGAGCTTGCCCTCGCCAGCTTGCAGGCCTCGCGCTATAACCAGGTGATCAGCGTGTATCAGGCCATGGGCGGTGGCTGGGTCGATATCGCCGATTCGCATACGCCCGTGTCCCTGAGCGCGGACCGAAAGGGCAATGCCTCGCAGGGCAGGTGACACAGGCTTTAAAGACATAGGACCCGGCGACGCATCACGCAGCATCCGGTCGAATGGATACGCAGCAGAAGACGTTCAAGGTCACTCTGTATTTTGAAGTTGCTTCCAAGAGAAATGCCATGCTACGCACGTCGCTGAAGGTAATAAAAATATGCGTGTCGATCCTGGTCGTGCTCGCGTTACTCGCATTGGGTTTGCGGGCATGGTCTTCGCTGCGCGGCCCGGAACTATCCGCCTGGCACACCTACGTGCCGCGGGAGATGACCGTCGAAGAAATAGACGCCGGCGACTGGCGTGCGTACATGCGGGAGGAGTCGCGGCTTTTCGAGGATGTGCGCGTCAACGTCGTCGAAAAGATCAACGCATCCGAGCGTGTCCCGTCGAACCGATACTACGAAGGCTCACCGATCTATCCGGAGCACTTCGCTCAGGACTGGAACCGCTCGTACATACTGGAACCTCCCGGACCGCCGGTTGGAGCGGTGGTGCTGCTGCATGGCATGACGGACTCGCCCTACAGTTTGCGGCACATCGCGCGCAACTATCGTGACCGGGGCTTTGTCGCGATCGCCATCCGTTTGCCTGGACACGGTACCGTGCCAGCGGGACTGACCCATGTCACATGGCAAGAATGGGCCGCAGCAACGCGACTCGCGGTTCGCGAAGCGCGCCGGCGCGTGGGCCCGGACAAGCCGCTCGAACTGATAGGCTTCTCGAACGGCGGCGCGCTTGCCCTGCAATATGCGATGGACGCCATCGAGAACCCCGCGCTCACGCGTCCCACCCGGCTCGTGCTCATTTCGCCGATGATCGGAGTCACTCGTTACGCGCGGTTTGCGGGCCTCGTGGGACTACCCGCGATGTTGCCCGCGTTCGCGCGGGCCGCCTGGCTCGGCATCGTGCCGGAATTCAACCCCTTCAAATACAACTCGTTCCCGGTAAACGCAGCGCGTCAGTCCTGGCTGCTTACCCGCGCCATCCAGGAGCAGATGACGAGGCTCGAGCGTGAGAATCGGTTGAATTCGCTCCCTCCCGTGCTGACGTTCCAGTCGGTTACCGATTTCACGGTCAGCACCCCTGCTGTCATGTCGTCGTTGTATGACAAGCTTCCCGCAAACGGCAGTGAAATCGTGTTGTTCGATGTGAACCGCAGCGTGAGTTTCAGAACCTTCCTGCGCGTCGCGTCCTATTCGGCGCTCACACGGCTGCTGCGCATCGGGCCGCAGAACTATCGCACCACGGTCGTTGCCAATGCCTCACAGGATTCGGCTCATACGGTCGAACGCAGTGTCGATGCCGGCAGTGTGGCAACTCACGTTCGTCCTTTGGACGTTGACTATCCTCCGGATATCTTTTCGTTATCGCATGTTGCGATTCCATTTCCCGTGACGGATGCACTCTACGGCATCGAGCCGGGCGACGACGAGAACTTCAATGTCAACCTTGGTACGCTCGCGCCGCGCGGAGAACGCGGCACGTTGATTCTGACACTCGACTCGATGTTCCGGATTGCATCGAATCCGTTCTTCCCGTATCTCCTGCAACGCATCGACGAGGGCATCGGCAAGATGCCTCCTCCCGTTGTCGATTCACCGAAGCGCACTCATGAGACCGCTGCCGGGAAGCCGGAGGATCCCGCGGAAGCGTTGAGGGAACTGGAGCAGACCGGCGATGATTACGACGAGCCGTAAGCCGACGGCTGCAACAGCAACTCGACTGGAAGAATCGACAGCATCCGGACACCGAGCCAACCTTGTTACCGAGCCTGGTTTGTCCGATGATACGGGCAGGGTGCGCAAGCTCGCATGGGGCCGCCGCGGCCACCTGCCGGCCAGACGTACCTGTGCAGCACCAGCGCCTGTTGAGTGTTACGTCATACCCGGAGACGAGCACCGTGAACATGACCCGATTGCTGCTTGGCAGCATCATGCTCTTCGTGGTGGGCACGGTGTTGCAGTTGTTATGGCCGCTGGCGCAGCCGGCGTCGTATCACCACTTCGCGGACCAACGCGCGCTGGGCTTGATACCGCATGCCGCGGACGTGCTGTCGAATCTCGTCATTCTGGCGGCAGGGATCGCCTGCCTCGGTTGGGCGAAACGAAATGCGTCGCGGCAGCCGCCAAAATTCCCCGGCATGGTAGTCGCCGGATTCGGGCTCGTGCTAACCGCAATCGGGTCGGCCTACTATCACTGGGCACCTTCCGACGCGACGCTCGTCTGGGACCGCCTGCCGATGACGATCGTCTTCGCCGGCATACTGGCGATGCTCTGGACGTCGAACACCGGGCAGCGCGTGGGCTGGGTACCGTTGCTAATCCTGGTTGCCGTATCGCTAGGCACGATCGAGTACTGGCTCGCAATCAACAGCCTGTGGCCGTACGCGATCCTGCAGTTTGGCGGGCTCATGTTCATCGTCGGCTTGACGCTCACACGCAAGGTGGACAGCGTATTCGGCTGGACGATGGTGATCGTTTTCTACGGGATGGCCAAGCTCTTTGAGAGCCTTGACTGGCAGGTGTGGGAACTCACTCGCCATGTGATCGCGGGGCATGCGCTGAAGCACGTATCGAGCGGCCTGGCCGGTGCCGCCCTGATTCTGGTGGCGAACGCGGCACCGCGCTTTGCTGTCGGCACGGTTCCACCGCAGCCGGCAGCGATCGACCATTCCCGGTCGCCGCGCTGACGTGTTCGGATGACACCGTTTCCGGTGGCCGCCAGGATGGAGCCGGACACGCCGCTGGAATTCTCGCCTTCTTCGAGCGCGCTCTGGTGAGGCGCGCGTTATCCAGGCTGGCGTCCGTCTTCCCAGCGCGGGTCCGCGGTAATCTGCACAATGAGCCGGTTTTCCAGCGGATTCGCGCTGAGCGTTTCCCAGATGCGTTCGCGCAATTCGTCCTGCGAGGCGAGATCGCTTAGCGTGGACGTAGCGCCGACGAGCACGCTGACTTCGACAAAATTGCGCCGGCCCGCCTGGATGACGTGTGTGTGATGGCGCAGGATGCCAAGTTCGCGTTCGAGCTTCGAAAGCGCCATCTCGATCTCCGAACGCGGATTGTTCTCTGCGGGGCTCATGTGCAGCAATTCTGCAAAGCTCGTGCTCACGATCTTCACTGGCGCAGAGAGAAATATCAGTGAGAGCCCCGCGGTCATTGCACTGTCGACATAGCGCGCCCATAGATAGTGAAAGCTTTCGGGCAATATCGAATACACGAAAAAGCCGAGCAGTGTGGCTGCGCTGAACGAGAATTTCATGATCCATTTCCAGCCGTCGGTTTTGAGCAGCTTGGAATTGATCTGCGCGGCCGCGCGTTTTTTATAGACCACCATGGCAAAGCTGATCACGCAACTCGCGGCGCTGATCAGCATGACGCCTTGCGCATTCACCACGTGGCCGCCCGAACGTATCCCCTCAATCCCGTTCACGAAGCCATATACGCAAACGAGCAGCATCATGAGCCCGTTTATGCCGTTCACGAGCGGCTCGAGGAACCAATACCCATATTCGAAACGAGTCGTCGCGGGCCGGCTCACCACGGTGGCCACGAGCAATCCAAGCGCGGAACTCACGAGATTGAGCAGATAGAAAATGGCGGTGAGCAGCAGCGTATCGGATTGCACGAAGAAGCCATAGCCGACGTTGGCCGCGAAACCAAGGCACACGACGTAAATGGAAACCTTCATCGTGCGCTGCTCGACCGCTGCGAGCCGCGCCTTGCGGAGCGCGTAGCTGATAGGCATGGTTCCTCGCTGTCGAACTTTGGAGCGTTTGGATGGCGGCGAGCGCAGTCACGAGGCCGATGGATGCGGGCAGGCGCAGTGGCGCGCGGCTAACGCCACGCCGAGGTGCTCAGCCCGACGATCGCGACGAGTCCGCCGCCCATCACCACGAGAAACGCGCACCACTCGGGCCGGGAAAATAGCGCCTCGCCACGCTCGCGCTGCGCCCACATGTACAGCAGGCTGCCGGGTCCATAAAGCAGTGCGGACATGACGAGCAGCTCCAGCCCGCAAGCGTAAAGCAGGAACAGTGTATAAATCGTGGCGATGCCCGCTGTGGCATAGCGCAGCGTGCGCGTTCGCGCGCTCATGGCCGATTGCGGCAGTGCGCGGATGGCCTTGAGCCCGAAGGTCGCCACGAAAAAGTAGGGGATGAGCGCCATCGCGCTCGTGAGGCGCAGCATGAGCGAGAAGGCGTCGGTGGACCAGTAGGTGCTGATGACGAAGGCCTGTACCACGCCGCTCGTGAGCCAGATCGCGGCGGTGGGAAGCTGCCGCGCATTGCGGCGCGCGAAAATGGCTGGCATGGCGTCCGCCTTCGCGCTCGCAAACAGCACTTCCGCGCAGATCAGCGACCATGCGAGGTAGGCGCCGAGAACGGAGACGATGAGCGCACCGCCGATGAACACGACGCCAGGCGAGCCGATCACGGCGCCAAGCACCGACGCCATTGAGGGTTGCCGCATGACGGCGATATCCACGCGCGAGAGATGCGCGTAGGGCAGCAGCGTCACGAGCACGAGCAGCAACAGCACGAAGGCGAAGCCGAGTATCGTGGCGGCGCCCACGTCCGAGCGCTTTTTCGCGTAGCGCGAATAGACGCTTGCGCCTTCAATGCCGAGAAACACGAATACCGTCACGAGCATGGTCCCTTTGACCTGCGGGGCAAGCCCTCGAGCGCTTTCCGCGAGATTGTCCGTGAATGGCTCCGCGCTCGCATAGACGCTCAAAATGCCGATAAAAACAAAAATGGGCAGAATCTTGACGACAGTAAGAATCGCATTGATGAGCGTGGCCTGCTGAATGCCGCGCAGCAGCATCCAGTGAAACGCCCATATGCCGACCGACGAAACTGCAATGGCAATCGGCGTATTGCCGTTTCCAAATGCCGGCACGAATGCGCCGAGCGTGGATTTGATCAGCACCCAATAAGAGACATTGCCGAAGCAACCGGCCATCCAGTAGCCGAACGCGGAGAGAAAGCCGGCGTAGCCGCCGAAGCCGTCACGTGCATAGGCAAAGATGCCGGAGTCGAGGTCGGGCCGGATTTCGGCGAGAAGCTGGAAGACGCGGGCCAGCATATACATGCCGCCTCCCGCAATGCACCATGAGATGATGGCGGCCGTGGGGCCTGCTTCGAGCGCGAAGTTGCGCGGCAGCGAATAGATGCCGGCGCCGACCATGGAGCCCACGACCATGGCGGTCAGGACCGGCAGCGACAATTTCTGGTCATCCGTCGATTTCATGTTCGAGCCTTTTTCTGATCTTTGACCGGTCGTAATGCGAGCGCGGGAAATCGCGGATAAAAAATGCGCGCCACATTGAATTGCTGAACGATTCTCGAACGAATGTCACGTTGAATACATCATGTGCGAATCGTATTCCATAATGTTCGTCAGGTGTCCGGAGGATGGATGGAAAAAGGCAATTCACCGGGTACATTTTGGCTAAATGTTCGCTAATGACTTTACGTGGAATCGTTAGCAAACAGGCCGAATGAATTGGCGAATCCGCAATGCGCCGCATTAAGGGGGGAATGTCATGCGATATCTCGCTGCAACACTTCTTGGCTCCGTGGCTGTCTCGGTTGCGCTTACCGGTTGCGAGGCGCCGACTTCCGGCTCGGTCTTCACGCCGGCGCAGGCTCAGCAGGTGTTCGTGATCGAACTGGGTACCGTCGAAACCGTGCGGGCCGTCACGATTCAGCCGGGCCCAACGGGCATCGGCGCGATCACCGGTGGCGCGCTAGGCGGCATCGCGGCAGGCAGCAACATCGGGCGCGGCACGGGCGCCGTTGCAGCGGGCATCGGCGGCGCGGTGCTGGGCGGCGCGGCAGGCAACGCCGTGGAGCAGCGCGTCACGCAGAGGCAAGGCCTTGAAATCGTCGTGCGTCTGGATTCGGGACAACTGATGTCGGTGGTGCAGGACGCGGATCAGCAGTTCGTCCCCGGTGATCGTGTGCGTGTGCTGATGGGCAACAACTCGGTACGCGTGACCCGATGAAGTGAACGCAGGTGTGGCTGGTCTGTCGATAAAGCGAAGTCCCGAACAAAAAGCGAGGAAACCGATGGCCGATACCGAGCAGAAGATGAGTCGCGTGCAGTTGACCGCGATGGTAGTCGGGGGCATGGTGGGCGCCGGGATCTTTTCTCTGCCGCGCACCTTCGCCAATGCAACGGGGCCGGTCGGTGCGGCGATTGCGTGGCTCGTGGCGGGCGTGGGCATGTACACGCTCGCGCGCGTGTTTCAGGCGCTCGCGGAGCGCAAGCCGAAACTCGACGCCGGTGTGTTCGTCTATGCCAAAGAGGGCTTTGGCGATTACCCCGGCTTCCTGTCGGCGTTCGGTTACTGGATCGGCAGTTGCATCGGCAACGTTTCGTACTGGGTGCTGATCAAGTCCACACTGGGCGCGTTTTTCCCGATTTTCGGCGATGGCAATACGGTCACGGCCATCGTCGTCGCTTCGATCGGCATCTGGCTGTTTCACTTTCTCATTCTGCGCGGCGTGAAGCAGGCCGCGTTCATCAACACCATCGTGACCTTCGCCAAGGTCATTCCGATCGTGGTGTTTATCGTCATCCTTCTGTTCGTCTTCAAATACGGGACCTTCCATCTGAACATTCAGTCCGCGGCGCAGGAGGGCGGCCTCATCCAGCAGATTCGCGCGACGATGTTCGTGACCGTGTTCGTGTTCATCGGCATCGAAGGCGCGAGCGTGTATTCGCGCTATGCGAAGGAACGCACGGACGTGGGGCGTGCAACGATCTTCGGCTTCGCCGGCGTGACCACGCTCATGGTGCTCGTTTCCATGCTGCCTTTCGCCGTACTGCCGCGCGGGGACGTGGCGGGCATGCGCCAGCCCTCCATGGCGGCCGTGCTCGAAAGCGTGGTCGGTCCGTGGGGCGGGATCTTCGTGAGTATCGGCCTGATCGTTTCCGTGCTGGGCGCGTATCTGGCGTGGTCGCTGATCTGCGCCGAGGTGATGTTCGCGGCGGCGCGCAATCAGGACATGCCGGCCATTTTCGCGCGCGAGAACGCCAACAACGTGCCGGCCAACGCGCTCTGGATCACCAACATCGTCGTGCAGTTGCTGGTCGCGAGCACGTATTTTTCGCGCGATGCGTTCTCGCTGATGCTCAACCTCACGAGTTCGATGTCGCTGATTCCGTATCTGTTCGTCGCCGCCTACGGGTTCATGGTCTCGAACCGCGGCGAGAGCTACGAGGTGCGGCCAGAAGAGCGCAAGCGCGATCTCGTGCTGGCCTCGGTCGCCGTGATCTACACGTTGTTCATGATCGTTGCCGGCGGTCTCAAGTTCATCCTGCTGTCGGCGATTCTTTACGCGCCGGGCACGGTGCTGTATTTCCTCGCGCGGCGCGAGCGCAAGCTGAAGGTTTTCCAGCGCACGAGCGACTGGGTCATTTTCATCGTGGCGGCCGTAGCGGCCATCGTAGGCGTCGTTGCGCTGGCCACGGGCAGTATGGCGGTCTAACGAGAACGAGCGGAGATCGATATGTCCAAGGCGAAGGGCGGTGGCAAGAGTGACAAGGGCGCAAAGGCAGAGAAGGTAGAGAAGGCAGAAAAGGCGGAGAAAGCCGCGAAGGGCGGCAAGACAAAGGCGAAGGACGAGCGCCCGCTCGGCGTGTACTCGGAGGTCGGGCAACTGCGCAAGGTGATGGTGTGCGCGCCCGGCATGGCGCACTCGCGTCTCACGCCGAGCAATTGCGACGAGCTGCTGTTCGACGACGTGCTGTGGGTCGACAACGCGAAGCGTGATCATTTCGACTTCGTCACGAAGATGCGCGACCGCGGCGTCGAAGTCGTGGAAATGCACAACCTGCTCGCCGAAACCGTTGCCGTGCCCGAAGGCAAGAAGTGGATTCTCGACAATCAGATCGTGCCGAACCAGGTCGGGCTGGGGTTCATCGACGAACTGCGCAGCTACCTGGAAGGGCTCGACGATCGCAAGCTGGCCGAGACCTTGCTTGGCGGCCTGTCGATCCACGATTTCCCCGAATCGCATGGCGGCGCGGCGCTCAAGGTCGTGCGCGAAGCGGCCGGATCCACCGAATATCTGCTGCCGCCGCTGCCGAACACGATCTACACGCGCGACACCACCTGCTGGATTTACGGCGGCGTGACGCTCAATCCCCTGTACTGGCCCGCGCGGCACGAGGAAACGATTCTTGCCGCGGCGATTTACCAGTTTCATCCGGACTTCGCGGGCAAGGTCAACGTGTGGTGGGGCGACCCCACGCAGGATCACGGCATGGCGACGCTCGAAGGCGGCGATGTCATGCCCATCGGCAACAAGACCGTGCTGATCGGCATGAGCGAGCGCACCTCGCGCCAGGCGATCAGCCAGCTCGCCGCCACGCTGTTCAAGAAGGGTGCCGCCGAGCAGGTGATCGTGGCGGCGATGCCGAAAATTCGCGCGGCCATGCACCTCGATACGGTCTTCACGTTCGCCGATCGCGACTGCGTGCTGATCGCGCCGGATTTCCTCGCGCAGACCCGCACCTTCACGTACCGGCCCAGCGATCAACCGGCGGGTGTGGAGCTGCGTCAGGAGAAAAAGTCCTTTGTCGAGGTGGTGAGCGCGGCGCTCGGCATCAAGAAAATGCGCGTGGTGGAAGCGGGCGGCAACGACTACCAGCGCGAACGCACGCAGTGGGACAGCGGCGCGAACCTCGTGTGCACCTCGCCCGGCGTGGTGTTCGCTTACGACCGCAACACCTATACGAACACGCTGCTGCGCAAGGCCGGCATCGAGGTCGTGACCATCGTGGGCGCGGAGCTGGGGCGCGGGCGCGGCGGCGGCCATTGCATGACGTGCCCGATCATTCGCGATGCGGTGGACTTCTAGCGTCGCAGGGCGAGGAGATCGTTGCGGGCGCAAGCAATGGCGGCCCGGCCGCGCCGCAATGGTGCCGGATCGATAAGGGTTGCGAAGCCGAGGCTTTCAAAGCTTACGGGCATGCAGACTGCTGCTGGGTCCTGTGGGGTGCGCCATGCGCGCACCTCGCCCCCATCGCAACCATCTGATCCCCGATCATGGACGATTTCCTCAACCGCCTTTTCCATCTGCAGCCCTCGCTGCTCGCCACGATGACGCACGACGTCATGAATGTGATCGTCGCCGTGCTGATACTGGTGGTCGGCTGGTGGGTTTCCAATCGCGTGGCGCACGTGTTCGCGAGCATGCTGGCGCACTCGCACGCCGATCCCACGCTCGCGCCGATGCTCGCGGGCATGGCGGCGTGGACCGTGCGGGTGATTGCGCTCGTCGCCGCGCTCAGCGAGGTGGGCATCGCCACGGCTAGCGTCCTCGCCGCGCTGGGCGCCGCCGGTCTCGCCATCGGCCTGGCACTGCAAGGCACGCTGCAAAACATCGCCGCCGGCATCATGCTGCTGATGCTGCGCCCGTTTCGCGCGGGCGACGTGATCGAAGGCAGCGGCGCGGCGGCGGGCATCGTGTGCGAGGTGGGGCTGTTCACCACGCGCATCGAGCGCGGCGACGGCAATGTCGTCTTCGTGCCGAACAGCCAGATCTGGAGCAATCCCGTCATCAACTACAGCAGCGGCGGCACGCAGCGTATCGACGTCACGGTCGATCTCGCGCGGCGCGACCAGGTGGACGCGGCCATCGACAAGCTCAAGGAGATGGTTTCAGCCGAACCACGTGTGCAGAGCGGTACGACGCTCGCGCCGACGGTCGCCGTGGACTGCTACCCGTCCGGCGGCGGCGCGCGCCTGCTGGTGCGCGCATGGGTGCGCAACGCCGATGCGCAATATGCCGTCGACGATCTACGCGGGCATGCGCGCGAAACGCTCGCCACAGCGGGACTCGCCGTCGCGGGCAGCGCGCGCATGACGGGTGATCATGCAGCGCTCACACGCTCGTGAGCCGTGGTTCGAACACCGCGTTAAAGCACGTTGAGCATGGCGAGCGCGCTTTCCTGCAGGTGCGGCAGGACGCGCTGGAGAGCGGCCTCGGGGCTTTCTTCGCCCATCGGCATGTTGGTGCTGAGTGCGGCGACCACCTCGCCGTTGCGATTCCTGAGCGGCACGGCAATGCCGCGCACGCCCACCTGCAACTGCTGCTCGATGAGCGCGTAGCCGTCCACACGGGCGCGCCCGATTTTCTCGCGCAGGCGCGCGCCGCTCGTGATGGTATGTGGCGTGAAGGGCGACAGCTCGACCGTATCGAGCCACGCTGACACCGCGTCCTGGTCGGCCTCGTGCGCGAGCAGCACCACGCCCGGCGAGATGAGCGGCGCGGGCACGCGCGCGCCGAGCACGAAGCCCGTCGTCATCACGCGCGACACGCCATTGCGCGCGATCACGACGAGGTCCCAGCCATCGAGCACGCTCACATAGGCCGATTCGTTGAGCGTCGCACTCAGCTGCTGCAGATAGGGCTGCACGGTGCGCGGCAGTCGCGCCGAATCGAAATAGGACCAGCCCACGCGCAGCACGCGCGGCGTGAGGCCGTACAGCCGGCCGTCCGTGTACACATAGCCCAGCGATTCGAGCGTGAGCAGATAACGGCGCGCCGCGGTGCGCGAGAGGCCCGTGCGCTCGGCCGCCTGGGTGGGCGTCATACGCGCGTGCTCGCTGTCGAAGGCTTCGAGAATCGCGAGGCCTTTTTCGAGCCCGGCGATCCAGTCGCGCCGGTCCAGTGGCGGTTTCTTCATCGGCGTGCAAGACCCTGTGCTGCGGGGTGGCTCGAAGAATGGAAAAAGCCGCAGGCGCGAAACGCCTGCGGCTTGCGAGCGAACGATCGGCGCTTGCTCACTCGGGCTTCATGCGTGCCGCCACGATCAGCGAGATCAGGCAGCCAATCGCGAGGTACGCGGCGACGAGGTGCCACGAACCGCCGCCAAAGCCCACGAGCGCCACGGCGATGAACGGTGTGAAGCCGCCGCCCACCACGCTCGCGAACTGGTAGCCCACGCCCGCGCCGCTGTAGCGGTACTCGGCGCCGAACAGCTCGGTGAAGAGCGGCTGCTGCACGCTCACGACCATGTCGTGGGCGATGTTCGCGAGCATCACGGAGAAGATCACGATCCAGAGCGTGGCGCGCGCTTCGAGCGCGAGGAAGAACGGCACGGCGCTCAAGAGGCCGATGAACGCGCCGATCAGATAGATGCGGCGCAGCCCGAGGCGATCGGCGAGCCACGCGAAGCAGGGGATCGTCACGCAGGACAGCGCGCCGACGAACAGGCCGATGCCGAGAAAGAGATCGCGCGACATGCCGAGGTTGCTGGTCGAATAGCTCAGCGCGAAGGCGGTCACGATATACATCGTGAAGAGTTCGGCCAGGCGCAGCGCGACGATATACAGGAAGGCTTTCGGGTGGCGCGTGAGCGCTTCGAGCACCGGCATCTTGAGCTTGCGATGGCCGTGCTCGACCTTCTCGACGAACTCGCGCGACTCGTCCATGCTCGAGCGCACCCACAGGCCCACGAGCACCAGCACCACGCTGAAGAGGAACGGCAGGCGCCAGCCCCACGCGCGGAACGCCGCGTCGCCGAGCAGGTGGCTCAGGAGCGCCACGAGGCCGGTGGCGAGCACGAGGCCCACGCCGTAGCCCACCTGCACGCCGCTGCTATAGAACGCCTTCTTGCCGCGCGGCGCGCTTTCCACGGCCATCAGCGCGGCGCCGCCCCATTCGCCACCCACGGCGAAGCCTTGCAGCGCGCGCATCGTGACGAGCAGCACGGGCGCCCACCAGCCGATGGTCGCAAAGGTCGGCAAGAGACCGATGGCCACGGTGGACAGGCCCATCATCATGACGGTCAGCACGAGCATGCGCTTGCGGCCGAGCCGGTCGCCGAAGTGGCCGAACACGACGCCGCCGAGCGGCCGAAACAGGAAGCCCACGCCGAAAGTCGCGAACGCGGCGAGCGTGCCCATGGTCCTGCCGACCTGCGGGAAGAACGCCACGTTGAACACCAGCGCGGCGACGATGCCGTAGAGCAGGAAGTCGTACCAGTCGACGACCGCGCCGACGAAGCTGCCCAGCGCCGCCTTGCGGGCCTGGCTGCGCGACGGCGCGAGAGGGGCGGCGTCGGGCGAGCCGGTGGTGTCGAGGCTTGGGGTCATCAGTTGTCTCCAGACTGTTGCGCATGTGCCATGCTGCGGTATTCACGATATGCGCCAAACGTGAGACGCAGCATAGGGCGGCGCGCGCGGTCCGGCAATGCGTGGCGGCGCCGTTTTGCGCGATTATCGCCCAACTGCGTGCGATTATCGAACGTTTTGCGGGTTTGCACCGAGATGGCGCGTGGACCGCCCGCGCACGGCGGTCTTCGTCTAAATGAACGAACTGGTTAAAATCGGCCTGCCTCATTTGCCAGATTCGCGTCGCCGCAGTCTGCGACGGGGGCAGCGAAGTGTCCGTTTCAGCGCTTGCGTCAGGAGCCCATTGCATGTCCAGCCCCGCTAATCCTCCGCCGCAGGCGGACAACCCGCTCGGCATGGCCGGTCTCGAGTTCGTCGAGTTCGCCGCGCCCGAGCCCGCCGACCTCGGCCGCCGTTTCGAGCAGTTCGGCTTCAAGGCGATCGCGCGCCACGTGAGCAAGGCGGTCACGCTCTACCGCCAGGGCGGGATGAACTTCCTGCTGAACGCCGAGCCCGACTCGTTCGCCGCGCGCTACGCGCAGGAGTACGGCATGGGCATCTGCGCGATCGGCGTGCGCGTCGACAATGCGAGGCGCGCCTTCGAGCACGCCATCTCGCTCGGCGCATGGGCGTTCGAAGGCGAGCGCCTCGGGCCTGCGGAGCTGCACATTCCGGCGATCCAGGGCATTGGCGATTCCCACCTCTATTTCATCGACCGCTGGCGCGGCCGTGGCGGCCAGCGCGGCGGCGTGGGCGACATTTCGATCTTCGACATCGACTTCCGGCCCATCGACGTCGCCACGGCGCATACCGATCTCGATCACGGCGGCACCGGCCTCAGGCGCGTCGACCACCTCACGCAGACGGTGGGAGCGGGGCGCATTGCGGAATGGCTCGACTTCTATCGCGACCTGCTGCATTTCCGCGAGATCCACGAAATCAACGCGAACTGGCATGTATCCGAGGAGTCCCGCGTGATGGTGTCGCCCGATGGCGAACTGCGCATTCCTGTTTATGAGGAAGGCACGCGGCGCACGCAGCTATTGCACGACTATCTGCCCGAGCATCCCGGCGAAGGCGTGCAGCACATCGCGCTTGCGAGCAACGACATCCTCGCGAGCGTCGATGCGCTCAAGGCCAATGGCGTGGAGTTCGTCGAACCGCCGCCCGCTTACTACGACACCGTGGATGCGCGTTTGCCCGGCCACGGCGTGGACCTGGAAGCGCTGCGCAAGCGCCATGTGCTGATCGATGGCGAGATTGGCGAAGACGGCGTGCCGCGGCTCTTTTTCCAGACCTTCGTCAAACGCCATCCCGGCGAGATCTTTTTCGAAGTCGTGCAGCGCAGCGGCCACCACGGTTTCGGCGAGGGCAATCTCGACGTGCTCGCGCGGGCGCGCGAGGCGGGCGCGAAGCCGGCCAAAGCGTAGAACAACACGAAGGCTAAATCCCGCAGTCCGCGACGTCAGCGTTCCACACGTGACTTCGCGGCTGCGCCCGTTGTTTTGCGGGTACGCGCTGTGGCGAGCGCGGCGGCGCGCGGCGAGACCATCGTGCGGCAGCGATGGCGCACCTCCTTGCTGAACTCGGTGCACACCTGCGTCATCAGGTCCGTGGACCGGTACACCATGAACACGTGGAAGTCGGGCAGCTCGTCGCGAATGGGCAGCGTGTGCAACGCGTCGCGCCTGAGGACGAGCGGCCCGCTCATGCCGTAGAAGACGAAGTCCGACCACATGCTGATCACGTCCGTGCAGGTCGCGAGCTGCAGGCCGAGCAGGTTCGACACGCTGTGCACGATGCGCTTGGGCATCTCGAGTCGATTCAGGCGCATGAGGCTCGCGAGCGGGCAGCCGGGATCGTCGAGCGGGTCGAGCGTGAGCCAGTCGGCTTCGAGCAGGTCGCGCAGGCGCGTCGTGTGTGCAAGCGGATGGCCGGGGCGCGTGGCGAGCACCATGCCCACCGAGAAAAGCGGCTCCCACTGAAACGCGCTCGTGCCGGGGCCGCTGTTCGTCGAGATGAGCGCGAGGTCGAGGCGGCCTTCGCGCAACCCTTCGAGTATCTGCTGCGGCCGCATTTCATAGGCATGCACCGCCACGCCCGGAAAGCGCGCGCGAAACGCCGCGATCGACTCGGGCAGCGGCCCGCTCGATGCGACGGCGGAAAAACCGATGTTCAATTGCGCCTCGGCATGGCCGCGCATGCCTTCGATATCTTCCAGCGCGTGGCGCAACTCCTGTTCGACCACGCTCGCGCGCTTGGCGAGCGCGCGCCCGTAATTCGTCAGGCTCACGCCGCGCACCGAGCGCGACATGAGCGTCACGCCCAGTTCGCGCTCCAGCTCCGCCACCGCCTTGGAAAGTGCCGGCTGCGAGATGTGCAGGCTGCGCGATGCCTCGTGCATGCTGCCGTGCTGCGCGAGCGCGAGCAGGACGCGCAACTGGTGCAGTTTCATCTGTGAGGCTCCCCGCGCGTGGCGCTCCAATGGTCTCCGATCGGTGGAGATTCTAAACGTTGCGCAACGCGGCGAGGATCGGGGCGCGGTGCACCCGGTGCTATGTCGATACTTTGCCGACCAGATGAAAACGCGATGAGGGATGCCAAAGCTCGACGGCGGTCGCCACGGCGCTGCCGACCCACGTACGCCGCCACATCAGCAGGCAGGGCTCGCCAATATTCATCGAAAGATGGCGTCGTATGTCCGCATCCGGTTTTTGCGCGTAGATGCGGAACTCCGCCCGTTGAACCGGCGCGAGCCGCATCATGTAGTGATTCGGTGTTTCCCGTGTGAAGTCCTGCTCGAGATAACCCGGAAACACATGGGGGTTCACGTAGCGGTCCTCGTACAGAATCGCTTCGTCTTCCTCGTAGTGGACGATACGCGAATGGAACACGGAACCGCAGCCGAGCTCGAGTGCGGCCATCGCCTGATCGTTCGAGCTGGCGCCCAGCGTCAGCACCCGCGCGCTGTGCCGGTGACCCCGCGCGGCGATTTCGTCGGCAATGTTGCGAACCTCGAGGACGGTCGATTCGACGTCGCGCGAGGCGACGAATGTTCCCGCGCCCTGAACGCGTCTGAGCACATGCTCGGCCGACAGTTCGCGCAGCGCGCGCGACACGGTCATGCGCGCGACGCCGAATTCCTTGACGAGCTCCGTCTCCGACGGAATGGCCTCACCCGGCTTCCAGGTCCCGTCCGTGATTCGATCGAGCACGTAGCGCTTGATCTGCTCATACGCTGGAGCGACCTTGTGCGCTGTCGCGGATTGCGTCGAGTTGTCGATCAGCGAAGATGGCGCGTTCATCCCTGACCTCGCTTCAGACGCCGACAGTGCCGGGAACCGCGCTGCTCGCCGGGGCCGCCATATTGCGTGCGATTGGCGGCATGTCTGGCTCCGTTTCCCGCGAGACGGTCCCGGCGCCGTCACATGCCGGGCCGGGAAGCGGCGGCGGGGCGGCGTCGGCAACGAGGCGAAACGCGAAAGTCATGTCGTCGGAGAGCGGGCGGTCGTCGCGATAGGTCGGCAGCGTGGCGCGCACGCTGGCGTAGAGCGCGTCCGTATAGGGCGCGCGCGCCGCGTCGAGCGGCTGCAGATCGTAGGCTTGTGCCGCAGCGAGCAGTTCGATGCCGAGAATGCGGTTGCTGTTCTCGATGACCGCGAGCGCCTTCAGCGCGGCCGGCGTCGCATGGCACAAATGGTCTTCCTGCAGCCCCGATGTCACGCCGCCGTCGAGACTCGCGGGAGCGGCTTCACGGCGGTTCTGCGCGACCAGCGACGCGGCGGTGTACTGCGCAATCATGAAGCCCGAACGCGTGCCGCATGCGTGCGCGAGGAAGGCGGGGAGGCCGCTCACGAGCGGGTTGACCAGGCGGTCGAGGCGGCGTTCGGCCATCGCCGCGACCTGTGCAATCGCGGTAGCGAGACTGTCCATGGCGAGCGCGATCGAGGCGCCGACCGCATGCGCCTGCGAGTACACCTGGGGCGACTCCGGCGTGCCGGCCACGATCGGGTTGTCGGTCACCGAGGCCAGCTCGCGGTTCACGACTTCGGCCGTTGCCGCGAACGTGTCTCGCGCGGCGCCGTGCACGTGCGGAATCGTGCGGACGCTGAGCGGGTCCTGGGTGCGCCGCCCGAGCGAGATCTCGAGCAGCGCGCTACCGGCGAGCGCCGCGCGCAGACGCTCGCCCACGCAGGCGAGGCCCGGCGACACACGAAACGCGAGCGAACGGGTGTCGAACGCCGCGATCTGGCCGCCCAGATTCTCGAAGCTCATTGCGGCCACGACGTCGGCCCAGTCGAGCAGGCGCTCCGCGCGGTGAAGCGCGAGCGCCGCGAGCCCGGTCACGCACGGCGTGCCATTCACGAGGCTCAAGCCCTCCTTCGCGCCGAGCGACAGGGGCTGCAGGCCGAGCCGCTGCAGGGCTTGCGCGCCGCTGAGGCGCTCGCCGTTCCAGCGCACATGGCCCGCGCCCACACAAACGAGCGCGATGTGCGCCATATGGCTCAGATAGCCGACGGAACCGAACGCGGGCACCTCCGGAAGGCAATTCGCCTCCAGCAGCGTGGCAAGGCGCTCGACGACTTCGAGGCGCACACCCGAGTGTCCATGCGCGAAGTTGTTGATGGCCGCAGCCATGATCGCGCGCGTCTCGTCTGCGCCTAGCGGCTCGCCCACGCCCACTGCGTGGCTCATGAGGATGTTGTGCGACAGGTCGTGCTGTTCGTCTTGCGAGACGATCACATCGCACAGCGCGCCCACGCCCGTGTTCACGCCATACGCACGGATGCTGCGCGCGACGATCTGTTCGACGAGCACACGGGCGCTGCGAATGTTCGCCTGCGCATCGGCGCCGAGGATCAGCGGCTGGCCTGCGGCGACGCTAGCGATCGCGCGCCAGTCGAGTGGATTCTGGGTACGGGTGATGGCCATGGGAGTGCGTGGTGCGGGTTTAGTGAGCGTTGCGATCCTGGTGGCTCGACACGAACTGGCGGAAGCGGTCCGACTTCAGTTCGCCGAATACCTCGTCTGGCGTGCCATCCGAATCCACCTGGCCCTGGTGCAGGAACATCACGCGATTCGAAACATGGCGCGCGAAGCCCATCTCGTGCGTGACGACGAGCATCGTGCGGCCTTCGTCGGCGAGCGTGCGCATCACGCGCAGCACTTCGCCGACCAGCTCGGGGTCGAGCGCCGAGGTCGGCTCGTCGAACAGCATCACCTTCGGATGCATCGCGAGCGCGCGCGCAATCGCCACGCGCTGCTGCTGGCCGCCCGACAGGTGTGCAGGGTAGTGGCCGCGCTTGTCGGCAAGGCCGACCTTGGCGAGCAGCGCCTCGGCTTCTTCGACCGACTCGGCGCGGCTGCGCTTGAGCACGCGCATGGGGCCTTCGATCAGGTTCTCCAGCACGGTCATGTGCGACCACAGGTTGAAGTTCTGAAACACCATGCCGAGCAGCGAGCGCACGCGGTCGACCTGACGGCGGTCGCCCGGTTGCAGCTTGCCGTCGCTGCGGCGCTTCATCTTGAGTTCCTCGCCTGCGAGCGCGACCGAGCCGTCGTCCGGCGTCTCCAGCAGATTCAGGCAGCGCAGGAACGTGCTCTTGCCCGAGCCGCTCGCGCCGAGAATCGAAATGACGTCGCCCTCGTGAGCGTCGAGCGAAATGCCCTTGAGCACGTGATGGTCACCGAACGATTTGTGGATGTTGCGCACCGACAGCGCAATGGGTGCTGACGTATTCATCAATCTCTCCAGGTAGGGCGGCGGGTCACGACGCGGCACGCGTGGCTTCGAGCGGCGCGGCGGGTTTGCGCGGGGCGGGCGGCGCCGCGCGCAGGTGGCGCGACAGCCGTTGCTCGAGGAAGCCGATCACGCGCACGACCACGAAGTTCAGGAACAGGTAGATCAGCGCCGCGCACGTAAACACCTCGGTGGTGCGATAGGTCTGCTGAATGATCTGCTGCGCAACCCCCGTCACTTCCCAAACGGTGACGAGGCTTGCCAGCGCCGTCGACTTGACGAGCAGCACGGCTTCGGTCGAATACGCGGGCAGGCACTGACGCAGCGCGATCGGGCCGATCACGCGGCGCAGCAGGGCGAAGCCGGAAAGGCCGATCGAGTAGCCGGCTTCAATTTGTCCGACGGGCACCGCCATGAGGCCGCCGCGGATGATCTCGGCCGTGTATCCCGCCGTGCACAACGCGAGCGACAGGACCGCGCAGACATAGGGTTCGCGCAACACCGGCCACAGGAAGCTTTCGCGAATCACGCCGAACTGCCCGAGGCCGTAGTAGACGAGGAACATCTGGATCAGCAGCGGCGAGCCGCGAAATACGAGAATGTAGGCGCGCGCAAAACGGTTCGGCAGCCAGTGCGGCGAGACGCGCATCGTGACGATCACGAGCGAGAGCAAGCCGCCCAGCACGAGCGACGCGAAGAAAAGACCGAGCGTTGTGGGCACGGCGCCGATGAGCTGGCGCATCGTGTCGAGCAGGAACGCGAAATCGATGTTCATGAGTGTGCGCTCCCCGATCAGTTGCGCGCAAAGTTGCGCTTGAACGAGCGGCCGACGACCGCTTCGGCGCGACCGAAGACACGGTTCGACACACCCGTCATGGCGAGATAGAGCAGACCGCCGACGACGAAGAAGAGGAAGTACTGGTGCGTCGAGCCCGCTGCGATCTGGCTCGCCCGCAGCAACTCGGCGAGCCCGGTGACCGAAATCAGTGCGGAGTCCTTGAGGCTCAATTGCCAGACGTTGCCGATGCCGGGCAGCGCGTAGCGCAGCACCTGCGGGATCAAAATGCGGCGAAACAGCGTGAGCGTCGGCATGCCGATCGCGCGAGCGGCTTCGAGTTCGCCGCGTGCAACGGCGAGCACGGCTGCGCGATAGACCTCGGCCTGATAGGCACCCGAAATCATGCCGACCGCGAACGCGCCGACGGCGAAGGGCGGCACGCCGACGAATCCATCGGCGCCGAACCACTGACCGACGGTGGTGACCAGAGAAGAGCCGCCGAAGTAGAACAGATAGATGACGAGCAATTCGGGCACGCCGCGAAAGACGGTCGTGTAGAAGTCGCCGAACACGCGCAGCACGCGCAGGCGCGAGAGTTTTGCGGCGGCGATGAGTGCACCGAACACGGCGCCGATTGCCAATGCGGCAAGCGTGAGCACGACCGTCATCAACGCGCCGAGGAGCAGAACGCTACCCCAGCCGTCCGGCCCGAGGCCGAGTGTGTTGAATAGCGATAACAGAGACATGGCAGGGATCCACGCGGATGGGGGAGCGAGGGCGCGCGTCGGGCGCGGCGCGCGCGGCCAGGATGCGGCGCTTACGGCGTCACGTCGGTCTTGAACCACTTCAGCGCGAGCTTCTTCACGGTGCCGTCGGCAAGTGCCGCCGTGATCGCGCTGTCGAACTTCGCCTTCAGGTCGGCGTCCTGTTTGCGGAACGCGAGACCTTCGCCCGGTCCCCAGATCGGACCGGCAATCATCGTGCCGGCGATCACGACGGGCGACTTGTCGGCGTTGGCGGTGTAGTAGGTCACGTCGTCGAACGTGGCGTCGATGCGGCCGTTCGTGAGATCGAGATCGCGCTCGGGCGCGGTCTTGTACACGCGCACCGACGCGACGTCCTTGAAGTTCGCGTTGATGAAGCCGGTGTAGACCGTGCCCGACTGGATGCCGATCGTCTTGCCCTTCAGCGCCTTGCGCATCGACTCGATGGCGGGCGCGTTGCTGCGCGAGTCGGCGTCGAGCTTCAGAGGCGTCGTGTTCGGGCCGCCCTTGGGCAGGATCTTCGGATCGGACACGGCGAAGGTGGCCGGGGTGGCCGCATAGGGCTTCGAGAACGCAATGATTTTCTCGCGCTCGGGCGTGATCGAGATCGCATCCATCAGGACATCGAACTTGCCCGCCTGCAGGCCCGGAATCATGCCGTCCCAGTCCTGGGCGACGAGCTTGCACTGGATTTGTGCGCGCGCACACAGGTTTTCGACGAGTTCGGGTTCGAAGCCGCCAAGCTTGCCGCCGGGCAGTGTCAGGTTCCACGGCGCATAGCTGCCGTCGAGCGCGATCGTCACGCTTTTCCATTCCTTCGCGCCGGCACTGCCGCTTCCAAGCAGCGTGACGCCGAGTGCTGCGCCAATCAGCGCTTTTGCCAGCCGGGTGTACTTCGCCTGCATGACCATGCTCCTTTGTCGGTGGGTACCGTGGACCCGTGGGGACGTTCTTGCGTTCGTGCGACTTGCATAGACAAGCATGGAGAGAAAAGAATTTGAGCGCAAGAGAATTTCACAAATCCGGGCTCATGGAAAACCCTGTAAAGAGGCGTGAATTGGCGATGAATCCATGCCTGTGGCCAGTCGTGACGTCGTTGCGGCATGCACTGTCGTAGTGATTGTTGTACCTCTTTAATTTGTCTAGTCATGTCGAGGGCTGTGAATCGTCACGGAAAGGAGGCGCGCCATGGCGGCCATCGCTCGATGGCCGTTGCGCGTCACTGCGATTCCATCCGGTTATCAAGATGAATATTTGTGACTTCTTTCAAAAGTAAGACCTGCCTGAATATCGGTCGGCCGCTTCCTGTTCCCACCGCTCCACGTCTCGCGGAGATCCGCCATGAATGACGCCACGCTCAGCGCCACCGCCCCGCTTGCGCCGCCCGCGGCCACTCGCCAGAGCCAGTTCTGCCTGATTGCCGCGTGTTCGATCGGCAATGCGCTCGAAATGTACGACTTCACGGTCTACAGCTTTTTCGCGCTGCTGATCGGCCGGCTCTTTTTCCCCTCGGACAGCCCTTACGGCTCGCTGCTGCTCGCGGTGGCGACGTTCGGCATCGGTTTCGTCATGCGGCCGCTGGGCGGCCTCGTGATCGGCAGCTATGCCGACCGGCGCGGGCGCAAGGCCGCCATGACGCTGACCATCGCGCTGATGGTGGCGGGCACGCTGTGCATCTCGCTCGCGCCCACCTATGCGCAGGCCGGCGTGCTGGGCTCGCTCGTGATCCTTGCGGGGCGGCTCCTGCAGGGTTTCTCGCTCGGCGGCGAGATCGGCGCGTCCACGGCCATGCTGATGGAATCCGGCGAAGTGGGGCAACGCGGCTTTCGCGTGAGCTGGCAACTGGGCAGCCAGGGCATCTCGGCGCTCGTCGGCGCGCTCACGGGCGCGGTGCTCTACGCCACGCTCTCGCCGCAGGCGCTGGAGAGCTGGGGCTGGCGTCTGCCGTTCCTGGGCGGTCTGCTGATCGCGCCGGTGGGCCTCTATATCCGCTCGAAGCTCGACGAAACGCACGAGGCCGAGCCCGACGCGCCCAGCCCGCTCGGCACGCTCATGCGCGAGCACGGCGCAAAGGTGGGCCTCGGCATTCTCTCGATCACGGCGGGCACCGTGGGCATGTATCTCGTGGTGTTCTTCATGCCGACCTACATGATCCGCGTGCTCAAGATGCCGCCTTCGCTCTCGCTGCTGTCGGGCTGCGCCACGGGCTTCACGATGCTGGTCGCATCGCTCGTCTCGGGGCGTCTCGCCGACCGCCTCGCGCGCCGCAAGCGGCTCGTGCTCGGTGCGCTGCTCTTCAACATCGTCGCCATCGTGCCCGCGTTCTGGCTGATGACGCGCATGCCGAGCGTGCCGCTCGTGCTCGCGCTCTCGGTCATGATCACGGCCGCGGCGAATCTCGGCTCCACCCCCCTGCTGCTGATGCTCATGGAAATGCTGCCCGCCAGCGTGCGCGCAAGCGGTCTTTCGGTCATCTATAGCGTGGGCGTGACGGTGTTCGGCGGCAGCTCGCAGTTCGTCGTCACGTGGCTGCTCGCGAAGACCGGCAATCCGCTTTCGCCCGCGGTTTATCTCGTCGTTTGCGGGCTCATCTCGCTGTGCGCCATCGGCGCGATTCGCGAGCAGCGCGTCGGCTGACGATGCGTTGCGCGCAGTTTTCCGCCTTTCGATCCATCATACGAATAACGGAGTCCTCATGAAACGTGAAGCGTCGCTCACCCCGTTCCAGTTGCTGCCCACCTTGCTGCCCGAGATCGAGATCGACGCCGGGACCTTCATCGACATTCGCCGCCAGATTCATTCGCATCCCGAACTAGGTTTCGAAGTGGGCGCCACGGCGAAGCTCGTCGCCATGCTGCTGGAGAAGTGGGGCTACGAAGTGCATACCGGCATCGGCAAGAGCGGCGTGGTGGGCCAGCTCAAGGTGGGCGACGGCAAGCGGCGCCTGGGCATTCGCGCCGACATGGACGCGCTGCCGATCGTCGAAAACACGGGTCTGCCGTACGCGAGCCAGACGCCCGGCAAGATGCACGCGTGCGGCCACGACGGCCACACGGCCATCCTGCTCGCCGCCGCGAAAACGCTGGCGGAGCGCCGCGATTTCGACGGCACGCTCAACCTGATCTTCCAGCCCGACGAAGAGAACCTGTGCGGCGCCAAGGCGATGATCGAAGACGGTCTGTTCGAGCGCTTTCCCTGCGATGCGGTCTATGCGCTGCACAACATGCCGGGCGTGCCGGCCGGAACGTTTCGCGTGCTGCCGGGGTCGGTGAGCCTGTCGTCGGATGTGGCCGATGTGACGCTCAAGGGCGTGGGCGGCCACGGCGCGATGCCGCACCGCGTGAAGGACCCCATCGTGGCCGCGGCGGCGCTCGTGACGGCGCTGCAAACCATCGTCGCGCGCAACGTGGCGCCCGACGAATCCGCGGTGGTGTCCGTGGGCTACATTCGCGGCGGCGCGACCCACAACGTCATCCCGGAGACGGTCGCGCTCGGGCTGAACATCCGTGCTGCACGCGCTGAAACGCGGGCGCTCGTGGAAGCGCGCGTGCGCGAGATCGTGGCGCTCACCGCCCAGGCACACGGGGTGGAGGCGCTGATCGACTACCGGCAGCTCACGCCGCCGATGGTCAACACGCCGCAAGAAACCGCGCTCGCGCAGCAGGTCTGCGCGGAGCTGGTGGGCGAGGACAACGTGGTCATGCAGGCGCCCAAGGGCTTGAACGGCAGCGAGGACTTCGCCTGGATGCTCAATGCGGTGCCCGGTTGCTACCTGCTGCTCGGCAACGGTGAAGGGGAGTTCGGCGGCTGCATGGTGCACAACCCCGGCTACGACTTCAACGACCAGGTGCTGCCGCTCGGCGCGGCGTGCTGGGTGCGCCTCGCGCAGCGGTTTCTCGTCGCGTGACGAGGCGCAATTCGTTAGTCATTCGAATCATCTGCGTGGGCGGCCAGCAGTTCGGGCGTCAGGCCCAGCCGCTCGCGCAGATCGACCCAGCCGCGCGGCGTGACCTGCACCGCGCGCGACGCACGCGTGCGCCGCATCCAGCCGCGTTCGCACAGCAGCGCGAGCAAGGCCACGCCGAGCGGCCCGGCCAGATGATGCTGGCGCTCGGTCCAGTCGAGGCATTGGCGCGCAATGCCGTGGCGCCCCGGTTTCAGCGCGGCGACGTCGAGCCCGAGTTCGCCGAACCATGTCTCGCCCGCGGGCGTCACCGCGAAGCGTTTGTCCGCTTGCGCCGTGATGAGCCCCGCATCCGTGAGGCGCTCCGTGATCGCCACGCCGACCTGGCCTGCGAGGTGGTCGTAGCAGCAGCGCGCGAAGCGCAGGTCCCGCGCCTCGCGGCCCAGCGGCTTGCGGCGCACCGGCGCGCGCGCGCCGACCGTCGCGAGGTTTTCGAGCAAGCTGGCGACCTGGGCGTCCGCGAGCCGGTAGTAGCGGTGGCGGCCTTCCTTTTCCACGGCGAGCAGCCCGCCGTCCAGCAGCTTCGCCAGATGGCTGCTCGCAGTTTGCGCGGTCACGCCGGCGGCGTAAGCCAGTTCGCCGGCGGGCAGCGCGCGGCCGTCGGCGAGCGCCATCAGCATCGCGGCGCGCGCGGGGTCGGCGATCAGGAAGGCCGTGGCCGACACCCTCGGGTGCGTGTTCGTGCCATTCATGCGTTTCTCCAAAACATAGGCATAGCGTAACGCGCGAGCAGGATCGCATGTTTCGACACGCATCGAAGCATCGGCACTGCCGTGCGACCGATACTGGGCTCGTGACCGGCGCCCAAGGTGCGCCGGCGTAGCGGGAGAGCCTATGCAAATGCACGAGACGCACGAGATACACGACACGCACGAGACGCACCGCCGCGCACAGCAACGCCGGGTGCTCTGGGCCACGAGCATCAGTTATGTCGTGGTGATCCTCGACACCTCGATCGTCAACGTCGCGCTCGAGCGCATCGGTGCGAGTCTTGCGGGCGGCGTGGCCGGCCTGCAATGGGTCGTGAACGCCTATACGCTCACGTTCGCGAGCCTGCTGCTTTCGGGCGGCACGCTCGGCGACCGGCTCGGCGCGCGCCAGGTCTATATGGCCGGGCTCGCGGTGTTCACCGCGGCCTCGGTGTTGTGCGGCGCCGCGCCGAGCCTCGCGCTGCTCACGCTCGGACGCGTGCTGCAGGGGATGGGCGCGGCCCTGCTCGTGCCCGCCTCGATGGCGCTCATCAACGGCGCGTGCACCGACGCGCGCGAGCGGGCCGCCGCCTTCGGCGTGTGGGCCGGGCTCGGCGGCGTCGCGATGGCGGCGGGCCCGTTGCTGGGCGGCGTGCTGATCGGGCTCGTCGGCTGGCGCAGCATCTTTCTGCTCAACGTGCCGGTGTGCCTCGCGGGCATCGTCATGGCTGCGCGCGTGGCGCCGCAGCCGCGCCCGGGCGCGCCGCGCCGGCTCGATCTGGCGGGCCAGGCCGCGGCCATCGCGGCGCTGGCGCTGCTCAATGCCGCCATCATCGAGGCGCCCGGGCACGGCTGGCGCGCGCCGCTCGTCGTGGGCGGTCTCGTGCTGGCGGGTGGGGCGGCGATCGTCTTCGTCGCGCTAGAAAAGCATCGCGCGCAGCCGATGCTGCCGCTCGGCTTCTTCCATGAGCGCGTGTTCAGCGCGGCCGTGCTGGTCTCGATGATTTCGGCGTTCACGTTCTACGGTCTGCTGTTCGGGCTCAGCCTTTATCTCCAGCAGGAGCGCGGCTACGCGCCGTTGCGCGCGGGCCTCGCCTTCCTGCCGCTCACCGTGGTGGTACCGCTCGGCAGTCTGCTGTCGCGGCGCGCGGTGGCGTGGCTCGGACCGCGCGCGCTCGTCGCGCTCGCCTGCCTGCTCGCGGCGGCGGGCTATCTCGGCGCGGCGGCGTGCGGCGCGACGGCGCGCTACGACTTGCTGGCCTTGCCGCTGCCGGCCATCGGTTTCGCCGCGAGCCTGATTACGCCGGCGGCCACGGCGGCGCTCATGGCGACGGTCGATCAGGGCCGCGCGGGCATCGCCGCTGGCCTACTCAACGCCGCCCGGCAGACCGGCGCGGCGCTCGGCGTGGCCGTGGCGGGCGCCATGATCGCGGGGCGCGCATCGATCGGCGCGGGCATGCGTGTGAATCTGCTGATTGCCGCCGTGCTCTCGGCAGGCGCGGCATGGGCGTGGTGGCGTGCGTGGTCGCACCAGGCGGCGCACGGCGCCCGGTCGCATGGCACGAAGAAGACGCGTGCCGGCAAGCCGTGCGCCTGACGCCTGCCCGCGCGCGCCCTGGATCATCCGCCGTGCATTCTGGGATAAAGTGCCGTTGCATGCATCGCGCATTCGCGCGGGCCGTGCGCCATAGGAGGAGTCTGTCATGGCCGAATACGGGCAACATCCCTCGTCCGTGCTGGCGCTCAAGAGCGCCCACGACTTCGACACGACGATCGCGCGCCTGAAGACCGCGCTGGCCAAGGCGGGTGCGGATATCTTCGCCGACGTCGACCAGCGCGAAGCCGCCGAGACCGCCGGGCTCAGCCTGCGCCGCACGCGCCTCATCCTGTTCGGCAATCCGAAGGCGGGGACGCCCGTCATGGCGGCCAACCCGCACGCGGCGGTGGAGTTGCCGCTGCGCATGGTGATCTGGGAAGACAACGAAGGGCACACGCGGCTCGACTATCGCGACGTCTCGCAGACGCTCGGCCCGCTCTATGGCATCGACGCCGAAGTGCTCGTGCCGCTGCAGCGCGTGGTGGGGCTGCTGCAGACGGCGGTGCAATAAGCGGCAAACGAACGGCGCGCCTCATGCCAGTCCCTTCGGCAGGCCGGCGCCTGAGCGCCCATCTTCGGCGGACGCTTAAAAAATTGACACGCGCGGCGCGCTTCGCTTAACGTAGGTGCCTTGCGACTTCGCCTGGCAAGCGGGTGAAGCGCGTCGCCCGCCGCTGCCTCGATCCGCCGATGACCTCCCGCGCAGAAGACCCCGACGATCCGCCACGCGATCGCGCCGGGGCGTCCGACTCGACTTCCACTGCTTCATCCACGGCTTCGCCTGCCGCTTCCGGCACGCAGCAACCACCACCCCAAAACCCGCACGACGCCGAAGTCGAGCAACACTGGCGGCGCAATCTCGCGGTCTGCGTGGTGGGCTCGTTCACGACGCTCGTCGCCATGACGCTGATGCTGCCGTTTCTGCCGCTCTACGTGGAGGAACTGGGCGTGCGCGGCCACGCGGCGATCGTGCAGTGGTCGGGCATTGCGTACAGCGCGACGTTCTTCACGGCGGCGCTCGTCGCTCCCGTGTGGGGGCGCCTCGGCGACCGCTACGGCCGCAAGCCCATGCTCGTGCGTGCGAGCCTCGGCATGGCGGTCACGATGTCGCTCATCGGCATGTCGCGCAATATCTGGCAGCTCGTCGCGCTGCGTTTGCTCGCGGGTTTCGCGGGCGGCTATTCGTCGGGCTCGACCATCCTCGTCGCCACGCAAACGCCGCGTCACCGTTCGGCGTGGGCGCTCGGCGTGCTGTCGTCGGGCATCATGGCCGGCAATCTGATCGGGCCGTTGCTGGGCGGCACGCTGCCGCCGCTCATCGGCCTGCGCGCCACGTTCTGGGTGGCGGGCGCAACGATCTTCGCGGCCTTCATCGCGACCTGCGTGTTCGTGAAGGAAGCGCCGCGTCCCGCGCGCGTAGCGCATGCGGCGCACAAGGGCGGCTGGTCGGCGCTGCCCGACAAGCGCCCGATCGTCGCCATGCTCGTGACGGGCATGCTGCTGATGCTCGCCAACATGTCGATCGAACCCATCATCACCGTGTACGTGGCGACGCTCGTGCAGGACCCCGCGCGCGTGACGTTCGTCGCGGGCCTCGCGATGTCGGCGGCGGCGCTCGGCAGCATCGTCGCCGCTTCGCGGCTTGGGCGCGTGGCGGACCGTGCAGGGCACGCGAAAGTGATTGTCGTGGCGCTGGCGGCCTCGGCGGTGCTACTCGTGCCGCAGGCGTTCGTCACGGCGGGCTGGCAACTCGTCGTGCTGCGCTTACTCATGGGCGTGTCGCTCGCGGCGCTGCTGCCGTGCATCGCGACGGTGATTCGTCACAACGCGCCGGATCATGCCGCGGGCAGCGTGCTCGGCTATTCGGTCTCGGCGCAATTCGCGGGGCAGGTGCTCGGGCCGCTGATCGGCGGCTTCGTCGGCGGGCATCTGGGCATGCGCGCCGTGTTCCTCGGCACGAGCCTGCTGATGCTGGCGGGGGCGCTGTTTACGTGGCGCGCGGTGGGTTTCGCCCGGCGCGCATAAAGCGGCGGCCCGCCCGCGCGCAGGCGTTGAAAGTGTGAGAGGCGAGGGCGGCGGATCTTGCGCGCCGCCGCCTCGGGCTCATCGGCGCTCGTTCAGCGGGCGCGTTTCAGTGACCAAAAAACACGTCGCAGTCGGGACGCGGCCAGCACATCTTGCCCGTGCGATGGCCCGAGGCGCTGTGCGTATCGGGCGTGCCGCCATACGACATGTCGGTGCTGGCCTGAGCCGAAGCATCGGCATCGTCGGTCATCGTCTGATGTGCGCGCTGCTCCGAAACGGGTTCGTCCTTCGCGCGCGCCGTGCCGGGCGCAACGGCTGCCACGGCCGCTACGCATGTGGCGATCAATGCCAGGCGTAATGTCATATCAACCTCCTTTCTCGAGTTCGTGAGTGCGCCTTCGCGGCAACGACGAAGTCACTTCGGAATAACGGCGGAGTGACGCCGCGGCGAAGGTGCGCGCGAGCAAGAGGCAAAGCCTGAAGCCGCACACTCATTCTGGAAAGTCGGGATGCCTGCGCGCAGCGCACGGCTGCCGAACGTCTTAGCTCACTGCTCACGAAGGAAGCGCGCCCACGCATTCGGGGGCGGCACAGCGCGGCGCGGCGCAAGAAGAAGGGGCGAGCGGGCGCGCAGAGAACATCCGCACTGTGTTTTCAGTTATAGCTCGCGCCGCACGGAGTGCAATGGGCTCAATCCCGGCCCCCGTGCGTGGACCGTATCCGGGGCCGAATCCAGAACCTGGTCCACACGGCCCCTCCAGCGATTCTTTCGATTCTGAAAATAACTGAAAGTATTCGGAAATTAAACGGTCGCCGTGTAGTCATCTTGCAATGTTGTAATGCGCTCGCTCTGATGTAAGGCGCATTGGCGCCCGTTGGCACGCTGGATGGGCGCCGCCCTGAACGGCGCGGCGGCAGGGCGCACTTGTGCGCGCCGCGTCTGAAGGACTCTAAAAAGCAACTCAAACAATCGATGGAGCCTAATTACATGTTGTATCGCCGAGCATTACTCGCCCTGCCTTGTGCGGGCCTCGCTGCCGCGCTGTTTGCATGTGGCAGCAGCAATACGAATTCGGGGACGTCTGCCGCAGTCTCGTCGGCGCAGGATACGCTGACGACGGCCACGCCGATCAAGCACCTCGTCGTGATTTACGGCGAGAACGTTTCGTTCGACCACTACTTCGCCACCTACCCGAGCGCCACCAACCCGGGCGGCGAGCCGGCCTTCACGGCCGCCTCGGGCACGCCGACGGTCAATGGCCTCACCACCGCGCTGATCAACTCGAACGGCAATGCGAGCACGACGCTCAACGGCACGAACGCTTCGGCGCCGTTCCGTCTCGACCGCACGCAGGCCGCCACGGCCGACCAGAACCACGCCTACACGGCCGAGCAGCAGGCCGGCGACAACGGCTTGCTCGACCTGTTCCCGACGTACACGGGTAAGGGCACGAGCGGCGGCGCCGGCGCCTTCGGCACGAAGGGCCAGGTGATGGGCTATTACGACGGCAACACCGTCACGGCGCTGTGGAACTACGCGCAGAAGTTCGCGATGAGCGACAACGCATGGACCACGACCTACGGTCCGTCGACGCCGGGCGCGCTCGAAGTCGTCTCGGGCCAGACCAACGGTCTCGAACTCGTGAACACGTCGAAGCTGCCTTCGACGGTTGCGGTGCCCAGCTACTACATCGAAGACGGCGCTGGCGGCCTGACGATGATGGGCGACGTGGACCCGGGCTACGACACGTGCTCGAGCAAGACCGACCAGGGCATGATCAACGCGCAGAACATCGGCGACCTGCTGAACGCGCAGAAGATCACGTGGGGCGGCTTCATGGGCGGCTTCAACCTGCAGACGGTCAATGCCAACGGCACGACGGGCTGCCTGCGCAGCACGGTCGCCACGGCCGTGAACGCGGCGACCGCCGACTACAGCCCGCACCACAACTGGTTCCAGTACTTCAAGACGACGGCGAACCCGCAGCATCTGCGCCCGAGCGCGACGGCGGCGATTGGCTCCACGCTCGAAGCGGACGGCAAGACGCTCGATCCGGCGAACCACCAGTACGACTCGGACGACTTCTTCGCGGCTGTGAAGGCGGGTACCTTCCCGTCGGTGAGCTTCCTCAAGGCACCCGCTGCCCAGGACGCGCACGCGGGCTATTCGGATCCGCTCGACGAGCAGCAGTTCGTGACCAAGGTCGTGAACTTCCTGATGCAGCAGCCCGACTGGAAGAACACGGCCGTCGTCGTGACCTATGACGATTCGGATGGCTGGTACGACCACCAGTACATGGCGCCGGTGCATTCGTCGTTGAACGCGGCCGATCAGCTCAACGGCAACGCAGTGTGCGGCACCGGCACGCAGCCCACGGGTATCGCGGGCTCGCCGGTCAACGGCCGCTGCGGTCCGGGCACGCGCATTCCGTTCCTCGTGATCTCGCCGTGGGCGAAGGCCAACTACGTCGACCACACGTTCATCGATCAAGCGTCGGTCGTGCGCTTCATCGAAGACAACTGGCTCGGCGGCGCACGCCTTGGCGGCGGTTCGTTCGACGCAGCCGCAGGCGACATGCGCGCGCTGTTCAACTTTAGCGGTACGGGTAATCTGCCGGTGTTGTATCTCGACGGCACGCTGGGCACGCAGTTGAGCTCCGCGCCGTCGATCTGATCGACGTCCGGCGCGAGGTTCGATCGTCGGCACGCGCGAGTCGCGCGCGTGCAAGGCGGCCGGCCTCGCGCCGTTGTCACGTCGTGTGGCTCTCGCCGCGTTGCGCACCAGCTTCGATGTACGCTGGGCGCTCGCGGCGTTCGGCTTTTCCTTCTCGTGGTATTACGCAAAGAAAGATCGCATCATGTCCGAGCTTTCCACTTCGCCAACACCGTCTTCACCCAAACCGCGCAGCGCGGCGAGCCCCGCGCGGATCGTCCTGCGCGCCGCCGCCGCCGTGATCGCGGTCGGCGCACTGGGTTTCTGCGCCTACGCCGTGGCGTTCCCGGCCGACGTGCCCGATGCCGTGGGCGAGGTCGTCGAGAACCTGACGGGCGCGAATCCACACCCCGTGGTGCTGCAGCGCCCGCCAGTCGCACCGCTTTCGGCGATGGCGCAGCTCGGCAAGCAGCTCTTTTTCGATCCGGCGCTTTCGGGCTCCGGTCAGCAGTCCTGTTCTTCGTGCCATAGCCCCGGCCGTTCCTACGGTCCTCCCAACGGGCACGACGTGCAGATGGGCGGCCTCGCGATGAACCAGCAGGGTTATCGCCCGCCGCCTTCGCTCATGTATCTGTACCGTCAACCGAACTTCAGCATCGGTCCCGACCAGGGTGAAGCCGACGACGCGCCGACGGTCGTCCAGCAGGCCACGGCCGCCGCCGACGTCGTGAAGTCGCAGAAGGTGGCGGGCGGCGCATCGACTTCCGTGGAGATGGTGCCGCAGGGCGGCCTGTTCTGGGACGGCCGCGCCGACACGCTGCAGCAACAGGCGTATGGCCCGCTGCTCAACCCCGTGGAAATGGCGAACACGAGCATCGAGCAGGTGGCGACGAAGCTCGCAAAGGCGCCATATGCGAAGCACTTCGCGGAGCTGTTCGGCGACCGGATCTTCAGCGACCCGAAGCTGGCCGTGGCGGAGGCGATGTTCGCGATCTCGCGCTACCAGGTGGAGGATCAGTCGTTCCACCCGTATAACAGCAAGTACGATCGCTGGCTCGAAGGCCATGCGCGCCTCTCGCAAGCGGAGCTGCGCGGCCTGCGCCTCTTCAACGACCCGAACAAGGCGAACTGCGCGGGCTGCCATCTCTCGAAGCCCGGCAAGGACGGCCTGCCGCCCATGTTCACGGACTACCAGTACGAGGCGCTGGGCGTGCCGCGCAACAACAAGCTCGCGCAGAACAAGGACCCGCACTTCTTCGATATGGGCGTATGCGGCCCGTTCCGTTCGGACTTCAAGGACCAGACGCAGTACTGCGGCATGTTCCTCACGCCCACGCTGCGCAATTCGGCCACGCGCACGGTGTTTTTCCATAACGGCGTGTATCACAACCTCGACGACGTGATGGCGTTCTACAACGATCGCAATACCGACCCGGGCAAGTTCTATCCGCGCGGCCCCGACGGCAAGATCGACAAGTACGACGATATTCCGCCGCAGTTCCAGAAGAACGTGGACGTGACCGATGCGCCGTTCGACCGCAAGTTCGGCGACAAGCCCGCGATGACGCAAAGCGACATTCAGGACATCATCGCGTTCCTCAAGACGCTCAACGACGAGCCGTTGCCGTCGAAGCCATGAGCGGGGCGGGGCAGCCCGTCTTCGACAAGTAAAAGGGCGTGTCCGGCATTCGCCGGGACACGCCTTTTTTTGTGGTGGATGCCGCGCTAGCCCCTACTTGTCCCCATGGGCGAGATGAATCGTGACGATCACGGAGGCATCGTCGAGCGCTTCCAGCGCGTGCGTTTCGCCGCCGCCGAGCAGCAGCATGTCGCCGGCGTGCATGGTGCGCGGGTCGCCGTTCACGAAGAAGCGGATCACGCCTTCCACGCACTGCACCGTGATCTCGCCGGGCACGCTGTGCTCGGGCAGGCGCTTGCCCGCGGGCAGCACGATGCGCATGACTTCGAGTTGCTGCGCGCGGATCAGGGTGGTCGACTTCGTGTTCTTGAGCGCGCCGCCCAGCGGACGCACGTCGAAGACCTCACCCGGCGCGGCATGGGGGATGGCCATGACAGCCTCTCAAGCGAGCTTCGCGTTGAGCGTGATCTTCGCGTTGTTGGCGAAGAGCTTCGACACCGGGCAGTTTTCCTTGGCGCCCTTCGAGAGCTCGTCGAACTTCGCTTGATCGATGCCCGGAATCTTCGCGGTCATGTCGAGCTGGCAGCTCGTGATGGCGAAGCCTTCGCCCACCTTGTCCAGCGTGACGGTCGATTTCGTCTCGATGCTCTCGGCCGTGAAGCCCGCCTGGGTGAGAAAGAGCGAGAACGCCATCGTGAAGCAGCCCGCGTGCGCCGCGCCGATCAGTTCCTCGGGGTTGGTGCCGGGACCGCCTTCGAAGCGCGAGGCGAAGCCATAAGGCGCCTCCTTGAGCACGCCGGTCTGCGTCGAGATCGTGCCCTGTCCGTCCTTGATGCCGCCGTGCCATTTTGCCGATGCCGTCTTTTGCATGATGTCGCTCCGCGAGGTTGGGTGAAGGACGTGCAGGGCGCGCAAGTTGCGTACCGCCGCAAGGCCCGCAGGGTTGGGTTCAGGGTTGCTTCGGTGGCGTTTCGCCGGCGTACCAGGCGGCGGCCGCGTCGATTTCCTCGGGCGTCATGTTGCGCGCGATATTGCGCATCTGCTCGGAAATGTCGTTGTGGCGCGTGCCGTTCGCGAACGCGAGCAACTGCGCCTTGGTGTACGCGGCCGGCAGGCCGTCGAGCCACGGGCTGCCGATCTTGCTGTCCACGCCGCCATGGCAGGACGCGCACGCGGGAATATTGCGCAGCGGCGCGCCGTGCGCCACGATGGCGGGCGCGCCGCCATGCAGGTGCGCGATCGGCTGCAGCGAGGCGTAGTAGGCGGCGAGGTCGCGCATGTCCTCGTCGGACAGATCGCGCGCCATGGGCGACATCACCGCGTTCTGGCGGGCGCCGGTCTGGAAGTCGTGCAGTTCCTTGAACACCACGATGGCGAACTGGCCCGCCAGATTCGGCGAATTGGCCATGCTGATGCCGCGCGGGCCATGGCACATCGTGCAGCGCAAGGCGAGCGTCGCGCCGCGGCCAACCGAGAGCGTCGTCGCCCCATCGAGCATGTGCGGCGTCAGTTCGACCTGGCTCAGCTTGTAGCCCGGCGGCACCGCCGATCCGACCGGGTGCCAGTCGCGCGGCACGCCGGCCGCGCTGCAGATCGCCGTCCAGATGCCCTGAAAATACGGGTCGCTCTTGGCGGAAGGCAGCCAGATGAAGCCGATCAGCACGGAGACGACGAACACGACGATCGCCGTGCCCACGCTCGCGCGAAACCACACATTGCGAAACGAGAACAGGCGTTCGTCGCTCATCGCTGTGCTCCAATCGGGATCGCGGGCACGGCCGTTTCGGGTGTCGCCAGCAGTTGCGCGATCGGGTAGCCATAGTTGGTGATCGTGAGGGCGACCATCAGCACGACCCACAGCCCGAAGCTATTGAGCGCCACCGGCAGCGTGGCCGACTCGTGCACCGGCTTGCTGAAGCGATATTCCTCGGGCGCGGCCGCCTCGCTGCGATGCCCTTGCAGCAGCACCAGGAAGAACAGCACCGCCGAGGTCACGAGGATCAGGCCGCCAATGGCCGAGAGCACCACGAGCGCGCCCTGGCCCGCGAGCGCCGGGTCGCTGTAGTCGTAGTAGGCCATACGCCGCGGCATGCCCATGAGGCCGACCAGGTGCCACGGGAAGGTCGTCACGATCATGCCGATGAACCACAGCCACAGCTGCCAGCGCATGAGGCGCCAGTTGTTGAGCGCGCGGCCCGTGATCTGCGGCCACAGGTCGTAGGCGATGGCGAAGTACATGATGACGATCGCGCCGCCATAGATCAGGTGAAAGTGGCCCGTGATCCATTGCGTGTTGTGCACGGACTGGTCGAGCTGGTAGCTCATGTTGATGAGGCCGCCCGCGCCGCCGAAGCCGAGCATGACGAACGAGAACGCCACCGCCAGCATTTGCGGGTTCTGCCACGGCAGCTTCGCGATCCAGCCGAACGGCCCCTTGCCGCCGCGCAGCCGCCCGGCGATTTCGACCGACGCGCAGATCGTGAACACGGTGAGCAGCGTGGGCACCGAGACGAGCGCCGTGAACACCGACTGCACGAACTTGAAGCCCGAGCCCACCTGCGGATCGGTGAACAGGTGGTGTATGCCAATCGGCATGGCCACCACGAGGAACAGGATGAACGAGATGCGCGCCATCACGTCGCTGTAGAGCCGGCCGCCGATCGCGCGCGGGACGATCGTGTAGTAGGCGATATAGGCGGGCACGAGCCAGAAGTAGACGATGGCGTGCAGGGTCCAGGAGAAGAACACGCGCGCGAGGCCCGCGTCGATCGTATTGCGCCAGCCGAAGGCCACGGGCAGGATCTGGAACAGCACTTCGATGGCCGCGCCCACCGCGGTCCAGCCCCACAGATACGCGCCCGCCGTGGTCGCGAACATGGCGAGCGGCAGCGGTTTGCCGGGATTCTCGCGTTTCCATTTCGCGGTGTTGATGCCCATCAGCGCGACCCAGACCCACGAGCCCACCACGACGAGCACGACGCCGAGGTAATAGAACACGTTGCCGATCATCGGCGGGTAGAACGTGTAGAGCACGGAGGCGAGGCCGAGCGCCACGGGCACCGAGGCCGTGACGGCGCCGAGCGCGAGCAGGATGAAGCCGAGCCAGGCCCACTTCACGCCCACGAGCGGGCGCTTGAGCGCCAGTTCGCTGACCGCGTAGCCGAAGCCCATCGCGATGAGCGTGGGAAACACATAACCCATCACGGTGCCGTGCTCCGTGACCGAGCGGTAGTACAGCTCGGGGTCGTTGAGCCACGGATGCAGCGGGCTGCGCACGAACATCTGCCACGCGCCGAGCAGCAGCGCCACGCCGAAGACGATGAACGCGAGCCAGAAGTGGGCGAGTACGAGTCGCTTGTTATTTAACACAGCTGAGTCTCCGCGCGGAATTGCCTGGCTGGTTCGCCATCTGCATGAAGGCATCGCGGTCGATGACCTTCACGTGGGCCCACATGCCCTGGTGGCCCGTGCCGCAGTATTCGTGGCACGGCATGAGGTGGTCGGAGGGTTTGTCGAAAGTCGTGCGGAACGTCGAGATGTAGCCCGGCTCGACCATCGAGTTCAGGTTGGTGTCCGTGATGAGAAAGCCGTGCACGACATCGGAGCTCGTCGCGCGGAACGTGATGGGCGTGTTTGCCGGAACGAGGATGCATTGGGGCGTGAACGAGTATTCCTGCGCGAGAATGCGCACTGTCACGGAACCGTCGGTCTCCACGGCGCTGCCGAGGTTCGACTCGACGAATTCGCCGGAGATGTGCAGCGTTTGCGGATTGACGAGTTCCACGCGCGAGGGCGGCATCATGGCCCAATGCAGGCCCGTGAACACCACCACGGCCACGAGCAGGGAGACGAACGCCACCATGAGAATCGCCCAGCGGCGCTCGACGCGCGCGGCGACTTCGGCACTGGCATGGTTATCGAGCGGATTCGACATGAGGCCGGCCTTTTCTTGTCTGTCTGAGCTATTGGATGACGCCGCGCGGCAGGAACACGACGAAGTAGAAGATGAACCAGAGCGCGGCGACGATCGCCGTGGCGATGCCCGCTAGCGCGAGCGCGCCGCCCGGGCCGCCGGCCACGATCTCGTCGACCTGTTCGTGTTGCGGGCGCTCGCCCGGTTGTTCGGGTACGGGAGTTTCGATCATCGCAGCCTCAGAAAAGCGGCGCGGAACGCAGCGCGTTCACTTCGTGTTCGGAAACCGGCGTGCCGTGATTGCCCCACGCCGTGCGGATATACGTGACCACGGCCGCCACTTCTTCATCGGAGAGCGACTGCGCGAAGGGCGGCATGCCATAGGGCATGGGGTTCTTGCGCGTGCCCGGCGCATAGCCGCCGTTGAGCACCATGCGGATGGGATTCACGGCCGAGTTCATCTGGATCGACTGGTTGTCGGCGAGCGGCGGGAAATGCGGGGGCTTGCCCTGGCCTTCGGTGGCGTGGCAGACCGCACACTGCGACTCGTAGATCTTCCTGCCGAGCGGCACGAGGCGGGCGGCTTCCTCCGTCACGAAGGTGCTCTTGGGCGACTTGTCGACCTCGTTGTTGCGGCCCGGCAGCGACTTCAGATAGACGGCCACGGCGCGCACGTCGTCTTCGGTGAGGTACTGGAAGCTGTCGTAGACCACTTCGGCCATCGGCCCGTACACGGCGCCGCGCTTCGACACGCCCGCGTGCAGCAGATCGACGATGTCCTCGATGCTCCAGTCGCCAAGGCCCGCTTCCTTGTTCGAGGTGAGCGAAGGCGCGTACCAGTTCTGCACGGGAATCAGACCGCCCTCGAACGCCTTCGAGGGCGAGTTGCCGCCCAGCGCGTTGATGGCCGTATGGCACATCGTGCAGTGGCCGAGGCCCTCCACGAGATAGGCGCCGCGATTCCATTCGGCGGACTGCTTCGGGTCGGGCTTGAACTCGCCCTGGCGGAAGAACAGCGTGCGCCAGCCGAGCAGCAGCGCGCGCTTGTTATACGGGAAGCGCAGGTCGTGCGGGCGGTTCTCCTTGTGCACGGGCTGTGTGGAGAGCAGGTACGCGAAGATGGCGTCCGAGTCCGCGCGCGTGACCTTGGTGTACGACGCGAACGGCATGGCCGGATAGAGCAGCGTGCCGTCGCGCGACTTGCCCTCGTGCAGCATGCGGTAGAACTCGTCGGCGGTCCACGCGCCGATGCCGAAGGTCTTGTCCGACGAGATGTTCGGCGTGTAGAGCGTGCCGAACGGCGTTTCCATCGGGCGCCCGCCGCCGAACATCTGCTCGGACGGCACCGTGTGGCACGCAATGCAGTCGCCGGCGCGCGCGAGATATTCGCCGCGCGCGATCAGTTCGGCGTTGCTCGCGACCGGCTTCGCGTTGGCCGTGGCTGCCGCCGCGGCGGCGCTCGCCGCGTCCGCGGCGTTCGCGCTGGGCGCGGCCGTTTGCGCGAGCGCGACCGCGGCGCCCATGCAGAGCGTGGCGGCCGCGAGCGAGAGGCGCGTCGTGAGCGGCCTGGACGATGACGGGAGAAGGGATCGAAGTCTGCGCACGTCGAGGCCCCGGCTAGTTATGGACGCTGCCGCACGCGAGCGGCAGCGGCGAGGCCGCCGCCGGTGTCGTATCGGCGGGCGCGGGTTGCGACGAGAGCCAGGCCGCGATCGCGGTGATGTCGCGGTCGGCGAGACGGGTGGCGATGTCGTGCATGCAGTCGGGCGCGGCGGCACGGCGCGTGCCGTAGCGGAACGCGCCGAGCTGCGCGCTGATGTAGTTCGCATGCAGCCCCACGAGGCCCGGAATGGCCGGCTGCATGCCCGTGAGCGAGGCGCCGTGGCAGCCTGCGCAGGCGGGCACGTTGCGCTTGCTGTCACCGTTCATGACGAGCGTTTTGCCGAGCGCGAGCGTGGCTGCATCGACCGTGGGTTTGGCGGGCGGCGGATAGGGCGGGTGCTGCTGCGAGAAGAATTCCGCGATCTGCTTGAGGTAGGCGTCGGGCAGATACGCCAGCAGATAGTTCATGGGCGGGTAGCTGCGGCCGCCGTCGCGGAAGGCGACGAGCTGGTTGAACAGATACCCCGCCGGCTTGCCCGCGAGACGCGGGAAGTAGTCGTTGTCGGTGCCTTCGCCGTGTGCGCCGTGACAGGCCGCGCAACCCATCACGCGGGCCTGCATCGTGTCAGGCGCGGGCTCGGCGGGCGGCGCCGCGAGGAGCGGCGCCCATGGCAGCGCGAGCGCAAGGATGATCAGGACGATGCGGGTTCTCAATGATTCCCTCGTTGCGGATGGTAACGACACAAACGCGTTGCGATTCGATATCAGTTGAGGCGTCGTCCGTGGGGGATTCTCATTGTGTAAGACGGCCGGGCGCGCACCTTGTTGAGGAGATTATCGGAGAACGACGACTTGTGCAGCCAGGATGTGCAAATAAATCTGCCGGATTATTGCAGCGAGACATGTTTGCTAACACAACGATATGTGCTTCCCGCCGCGGCTCGTCACGGCGCGAATTGCATCGGAATGCGAAATAAAATGAGGATCGTTTACGGCGCGGTTTCGTGGGGTGTCCGGGCCTGCCTGGATGACGCGCATCATGCAGTCGTAGGATGTCCTCAGTCGCATGCTCGCGCGCTTTTCCGGCGGTTGTCCGACAACGTATAATGGAATGACTTACGCACGCATATCGAGCCAAGGAGATCCACATGGCGGAGTCGCTTGCCACGCCCATCGCCGCGCGTAGCCGCAATCTCGCCGAGCAGGTCGTCAACTTCATCAGCGAGCAGATCGCCACGCGCGCGCTCAAGCCCGGCGACAAACTGCCCACCGAAAGCAACCTCATGACGCAACTGGGCGTGAGCCGCACGGTGGTGCGCGAGGCGATCTCGCGTCTGCAAGCCATGTCGGTGATCGAAACGCGTCACGGCATCGGCAGCTTCGTGCTGGAGCCGCGCCGCGAGCCGCTCGATCTCGACGTCGTCCCGGCCAGCACGCTGGACGATGTGCTGTCCGTGCTGGAGCTGCGCATCAGCCTCGAAACGGAGGCCGCGGGCCTTGCCGCCCAGCGTGCGAGCGAGCGCGACCTGGCGGGCATGCGCGCCGCGCTCGACACACTCGACGTCGTCATTCGCACGGGTGGCGACAGTTCGGGCGCCGACCTCGAATTCCACATCTCGGTGGCGCGCGCCACGGGCAACCGCTATTTCGTCGACATCCTCACGCAGATGGGTGCGGCGCTGATACCGCGCCGGCGCGTGGATTCGGCCGGCATCGCGCATCGCGATCCGCAGGCTTACGCCGAGCTGGTGAACCGCGAGCACGAGAGCATTTTCGACGCTATCGCCCGTCACGATCCGGATGGCGCACGCGCAGCCATGCGCATGCATCTGTCGAGCAGCCGCGAGCGGCTGCGCCGCGCGGCGGCGGAGTCGGGCGAAAAGGCATAGCGCGTTCCAGCGCGTAGCCTGCAAAAAAACAGCGGCCGCAGGTTGAACTGCAGCCGCTGTTTTCATTTGCGATGCGCACAAGGCGCTAACGAGGCAACTCAGCCTCGCACCATCTCGCCATTCTTGCGCCGCCAGAGGTCGAGCGGATTGGCGTCCGCGAGCGCCTGCGGCAGCAGCTCGGCCGGGAAGTCCTGATAGCACACCGGCCGCAGGAAACGCTCCATCGCGCTCGTGCCCACCGAGGTCGCGCGGCTGTCGGACGTGGCCGGGAACGGGCCGCCGTGCACCATCGCGTGCGTGACCTCCACGCCGGTCGGGAAGCCGTTCACGAGCAGGCGGCCGGCCTTGCGCTCGAGGATCGGCACGAGGCGCATCGCGGCGGGCACGTCGGTGCGGTCCATCTGGATCGTCGCGGTGAGCTGGCCCGCGACGTGCTCGGCCACGGCGAGCAGTTCGGCTTCGTCCTTGCAGCGCACGAGCGTCGAGGCCGGGCCGAACACTTCGTCTTCGAGGGCGGGCTGCGCGAGGAAGGTTTGCGCGTCGGTCACGAAGAGGGCGGCGAACGCCTGGTTCGGGCCGCTCGCGCTCTGGCCTTGCGCGAGGGCGCTCACGCCCTGGGTTTCGGCGAGGCGCCGCGCGCCTTCTTCATACGCCGCATGGATGCCCGCCGTGAGCATGGTCTGCGCGGGCTTGATGCCCAGCGCCTGGGCAGCGGCCTGCGCGAACTGGTCGAGCGCCGGGCCCTCGATGCCGATCGCCAGACCCGGATTCGTGCAGAACTGACCCGCGCCGAGCACGAGCGAATCGACGAAGCCCTGTGCGATGGCCGGGCCACGCGCCGCGAGCGCCTCGGGCAGCAGGAACACGGGATTGATGCTGCTCATTTCCGCGTAGACGGGAATGGGCTCGGGCCGGCTCGCGGCGATGCGCATGAGCGCCGTGCCGCCCGCGCGCGAGCCGGTGAAGCCGACGGCCTTGATGGCCGGATGTGCGACGAGCGCCTCGCCCACGGTGCGCCCCGCGCCGACGATGAGCGAGAACACGCCCTCGGGCAGCCCCATCTCCTGGACGGCCTGCTGGATCACGCGGCCCACCATCTCCGAGGTGCCGAGATGCGCGCCATGCGCCTTGACGATGACCGGGCAGCCCGCCGCCAGCGCCGCGGCCGTGTCGCCGCCCGCCACCGAGAACGCGAGCGGGAAGTTGCTCGCGCCGAACACGGCGACCGGGCCGAGCGCGATTTTCTGCAGACGCAGGTCGGCGCGCGGCAGCGGCTTGCGCTCGGGCAGGGCGGCGTCGAGCGTGGGCGTGAGCCACAGGCCCTGGCGCACTTCCTGGGCGAACAGTTTGAGTTGACCGACGGTACGGCCGCGCTCGCCTTCGAGGCGCGCCTTGGGCAGGCCGGTTTCCGCGTGGGCGCGTTCGGTGAGCATGTCGCCGAGCGCGGCGATGCCGTCGGCGATGCGGTCGAGGAACGCCGCGCGCACGGCGAGCGGTAGCGTGCGGTACGCGTCGAACGCCGCGGCGGCGAGCTGGCAGGCGGCGTCGACGTCGGCGGCCGTGCCGCTGCCGAAGGCCGGTGCGGGGATCGCTTCGCCCGTGGCGGGATTGAAAGCCGCGAGCGGCTTTTCCGAGCCGCGCACCGCGCGGCCTCCAATGAGCATGTCGCCAGTGATTTGCATATCGTCTCCGAGTCTCGTTGCAGTGAGTTAAGTCATCGTACAACTATCATACGCCAGATCGTCGCCAGCGCACACCCGCGGCAGGCGCCTTTGGCCGCCGGGAAGCGCTACAGGTGCGCCAATTCAAGCTTTATCGGTTATGATTCCCGTTCCAGAGCAGGGTAAACACGACATTGGCTCCCTCGGCGGGCAAGCTTAGAATGTCATCAGACAACGTACCACAAAGCATTCAAACCGCGATCCAATCCGCGCGCCGCCCGCGCCAAAGGAGACAACCCCGATGTCCGCCCCCGCCAACCGTTATGAGGACCTGCTGGAGTCAGCCAGCGCCAAGGTCCTGCGGCACGTGCTCCCGCTCTTCCTCATCATGTTCATCGCGAACTATATCGACCGTGTGAACGTCGGTTTCGCCGGCGCGCACATGAAAGCCGATATCGGTCTTTCGGCGGCGGCGTATGGGTTCGGCGCGGGGCTGTTCTTCGTGGGCTACGCGATCTTCGAGGTGCCGTCCAACATCCTCATGCAAAAGTATGGCGCACGCGCGTGGCTCACGCGCATCATGGGCACGTGGGGCGTGGTGGCCGCCGCCATGGCGTTCGTGCACAACGACACCTCGTTCTACGTGCTGCGGTTTCTGCTGGGCGTGGCCGAAGCCGGTTTCTTTCCCGGCGTGATCTATTACTTCGCGCAGTGGCTGCCGCAGAAGGAACGCGGCAAGGCGGCGGCCGTGTTTCTCGCGGGCTCGGCGTTCGCCTCGGTGCTCTCGGGCCCGATCACGGGCGCGCTGCTGTCGGTGCGCGGCCTCGGTCTCGCGGGCTGGCAGTGGATGTTCCTGATCGAAGGCGGCTTTTCCATCGTGCTGTGCGGCGTGAGCTGGGTGTTCCTGAAGTCGCGCATTCGCGATGCCCACTGGCTCACGAACGACGAACAGGGCGCGCTCGAGACCTACATGGTGCGCGAGCAGGCCGAGCGCGAAGCCGCCACGGGCACGCACGTGCCGGTGCTGCGCCTCCTGAAGGACCCGCAGATCGTGCTGTTCTGCTTCCTCTACTTCGCCATTCAGCTCACGATCTACGCGGCCACGTTCTGGCTGCCCACGATCATCCGCAAGATGGGTGGCCTGACCGACTTCCAGGTGGGCCTCTACAACGCCATTCCGTGGATGATCGCGATCGTCGCGATGTACTGCTTCGCGCTGCTCTCGGCGAAGTACCGCTTCCAGCAGGCGTGGCTCGCCGTCGCCCTCGTGATCGCGGCCTGTGGCCTGTTCGCTTCGACCTCGTCGGACCCGGTGTTCTCGTTCGTGGCGATCTGCTTCTCGGCCATCGGCTTCAAGGCGGCTTCGTCGCTGTTCTGGCCGATGCCGCAGGGCTATCTCGACACCCGCGTGGCCGCCGGCGTGATCGCGCTCATCAATTCGCTCGGCAACCTGGGCGGGTTCTTCGCGCCGGCCACCTTCGGCTATCTTCAACAGCATACGGGCTCGATTACGGGCGGCCTCTATGGCCTTGGCGTGACCTCGCTGATTGCCGCCGCCGCCGCCTTCCTCGCCCGTAACAAGCCGTCGCGCCGCGCTTTCGCCGACGATCCGGTCCGCAGCGGCGCGCACTGAGCCCGCGCGCAACCCTCAATCGAGAAGGAAACCCGCACCATGAACCAGCCGAACCCCGAACGCTTCTTCGTCTACGTCGCGAATTCGAAAGACGGCGACATTGGCGTGTTTCATCTCGATGCGCGTAACGGTGCGCTCACGCCGCAAGCGCGCGTGGCCGCGCAGGACAATGTGATGCCGATGGCGCTCTCGCCCGATCGCCGCCGCCTGTACGCGGCCACGCGAGGCGCGGACAAGCGCATCAACGACTACGCCATCGACGCGCAAAGCGGCAGTCTCGCGCCGCGCGTGCAGACGCCGATCGAATCGAGCCTCGCGTATCTGTGTGCCGAGCCGCAGGGGCGTTTCCTGCTGGGCGCCTCGTACGGCGAGCATCGCGTGAGCCTGTATGGCGCGAACGATCTCGAGAGCGGTAATGGCGCGCCGCTGCAGGTGATCGGCGAGATCGAGCACGCGCACGCCGTGATCGTTTCCGCCGACGGGCGCTTCGCCTATGCGTCGTCGCTCGGCAGCGACCGCGTGTTTGTTTTCGCGCTGGAAGACGCGGGGCGCCTCGTCGAGATCGGTGCGGTCGATCTCGGCGCGGGCTTCGGTCCGCGGCATCTGCGCTTTTCGCCCAGCGGCGACGTGTTGTACGTGCTGAGCGAATTCCGCGCGACGGTGGCGGTGTTCGCGCGCGACGCCGCCACGGGCAAGCTCACGGCGCTGCACGTCTCGCCGCGCGCGCCGGTGCTCGCGCATCTGAACGACGGCTTTGCGCGCCCGAGCCCCACGGACCCCGTGCAGCCCGATCCCGCTGTGCTCGCGAAGCTCGTCTGGGCCGCGGATATCCATGTCTCGCCCGATGGGCGCTTCGTCTACGTGTCCGAGCGCACGACGAGCCAGATTCTCACGCTGCGCGTGTCTCAAGACGGCGCGCTCGAATACGTCGGCGCGACCGCGACGGAAACACAGCCGCGCGGTTTTCGCATCGACCCGACGGGCCGTTTTCTCGTGGCGTGCGGAGAAAAATCGCAACACGTGTCGGTCTACGCGATCGATGCGGCGAGCGGCGCGCTCACAGCCGTCTCACGCGGCGAGGGCGGCCACGGCGCGAACTGGGTGGAGATCGTCGCCGCCAACGCTTGACCGCATCAATTCAAGGTTTCGATTGTCAGGGCGCAGCGCGCCGCACTTTTACAGGTAATCCGTTCATGTCTACACAAACCGTTCAAGCGAACGCCACGCCCGTTGTGACCGAGTTGCGCGTCGTGCCCGTGGCGGGCCGCGACAGCATGCTGCTGAACCTCTCCGGCGCGCACGGTCCGTTCTTCACGCGCAACGTCGTGCTGCTGCGCGACAGCGCGGGCAACACCGGCATCGGCGAAGTGCCGGGCGGCGAGGCGATCCGCAAGACGCTCGACGACGCGCGCGCGTTCGTGGTCGGCCAGTCCATCGGCAACATGCAGTCGGTGCTCAACACCGTGCGCAAGCAGTTCGCCGATCGCGACTCGGGCGGCCGCGGCCTGCAGACCTTCGACCTGCGCACCACGATTCACGCGGTCACGGCGCTCGAAGCCGCGTTGCTCGACCTGCTCGGCCAGCATCTGAACGTGCCAGTCGCCGCGCTGCTCGGCGAAGGCCAGCAGCGCAGCGAAGTGGAGATGCTCGGCTACCTGTTCTTCATTGGCGATCGCAACAAGACCGATCTCGCCTACGCGAGCGGCGCCGATGGCCGCGACGACTGGGAGCGCCTGCGCACCGAAGAGGCGATGACGCCGGAAGCCGTCGTGCGCCTGGCCGAAGCCGCGCAAGCGCGCTACGGCTTCAACGACTTCAAGCTCAAGGGCGGCGTGCTGGCGGGCGATGCGGAAATGGAAGCGGTCACGGCGCTGGCCGAGCGCTTCCCCGAAGCGCGCGTGACGCTCGACCCGAACGGCGCGTGGTCGCTCGCGGAAGCCATCCGCCTGTGCCGCGACAAGCACGACGTGCTCGCCTACGCGGAAGACCCGTGCGGCGCCGAGAACGGCTATTCGGGCCGCGAAGTGATGGCGGAATTCCGCCGTGCCACCGGCCTGCCCACGGCCACCAACATGATCGCGACCGACTGGCGCCAGATGGGCCACGCGATTCAACTGCAGAGCGTGGACATTCCGCTCGCGGACCCGCACTTCTGGACCATGCAGGGCTCGGTGCGCGTGGCGCAGATGTGCAACGACTGGGGCCTCACGTGGGGCTCGCACTCGAACAACCACTTCGACATTTCGCTCGCGATGTTCACGCATGCGGCCGCCGCGGCGCCCGGCAAGATCACGGCGATCGACACGCACTGGATCTGGCAGGACGGCCAGCGCCTCACGCGCGAGCCGCTGCAGATCGTGGGCGGCAAGGTGCAGGTGCCGCACAAGCCGGGCCTCGGCATCGAGATCGACATGGGCGAGCTGGAAAAGGCCCACGCGCTCTACCAGGAGCACGGCCTCGGCGCGCGCGACGACGCGATCGCCATGCAATACCTCATTCCCAACTGGAAATTCGACAACAAGCGTCCGTGCCTCGTGCGCTGAACGCCGTCTTCGACTGAACACCTTTACTGACTTCGCAACAGGATCAAGACCATGACCACGCCGCAAGAACTCAAGCAAATCGTCTCCGAAGGCCTGCTTTCGTTCCCCGTGACCGACTTCGACGCGCAAGGCAACTTCCGCGCGAGCACCTACGCCGAGCGCCTCGAATGGCTGGCCCCGTACGGCGCGAGCGCGCTGTTCGCGGCGGGCGGCACGGGCGAATTCTTCTCGCTCACGAAGAGCGAATACTCGCAGGTCATCAAGACGGCCACCGAAACCTGCAAGGGCAAGGTGCCGATTCTCGCGGGCGCCGGCGGCGCGACGCGCGTGGCCATCGAGTACGCGCAGGAAGCCGAACGCAACGGCGCGCAAGGCATTCTGCTGATGCCGCACTACCTCACGGAAGCGTCGCAGGAAGGCATTGCCGCGCACGTGGAGCAGGTCTGCAAGGCGGTGCCGAAGATGGGCGTGATCGTCTACAACCGCGCCAATTCGAAGCTGAACGCCGACATGCTCGAGCAGCTCGCGGACCGCTGCGAGAACCTCATCGGCTTCAAGGACGGCGTGGGCGAGATCGAGGCGATGGTGACGATCCGCCGCCGTCTTGGCGACCGCTTCTCGTACCTGGGCGGCCTGCCCACGGCCGAAGTCTACGCAGCGGCGTACAAGGCGCTGGGCGTGCCCGTGTATTCGTCGGCGGTGTTCAACTTCATTCCGAAGACGGCCATGCAGTTCTACCGCGCGATTGCCGCCGACGACCACGCGACGGTGGGCAAGCTCATCGACGAATTCTTCCTGCCTTACCTCGCCATTCGCAATCGCCGCGCGGGCTACGCGGTGAGCATCGTGAAGGCGGGCGCGAAGCTCGTGGGCCGCGACGCGGGCCCGGTGCGCGCGCCGCTCACCGACCTCACGCCAGAGGAAGTGGCGCAGCTCGACGTGCTGATCAAGAAGCTCGGCGCGCAGTAACGCGTTCGGTGTTCACGCCATGCTCGCGCCCGCCGGCGTGCGCGGCATGGCTGCTTGCGACAGGGCCCTTGCGGCCCTGTTTGCTTATGAAGGGCGTGGGTGGCCGGTCAGGCGTTGTCGCCGAACAGGTCCAGATTGGCTCGCTCGCGCTTTTTGCCTTCATTGCCTTCGGCCTTGCGGACGCGGCGCGCGGTCTTTTCGCGGCGCGGCTTGCCGAACACCTCGTCGGGCGTGAAGCCGAATTCAGCGATTGCCGCGCGCACGTTGGCCAGCGCCTCGTGCGCCGCTTCGGCGCGCGCCGCTTCGATGCGCTCGTCGAGTTCGCGCTTCTGGGCGAGCAATTCGCGGTAGGTAGCCATCGATGATTCTTGTCGAGTGAAAACGAGGCGCTGATTTTACGCGTTGTGCGGGCTTCGCGTGCGCTTTACACCGCAATTTCCGGCATCGGAGTCAGAGATACGCGGCGAGCAGCGCCACCACGACGCCCGATAACCCCATCAGCAAGGCCGCGAGCCACAGCGACCCGCGCGCGGGCGCGCGCACCGAGGCAGGCAGGCGCTTTTTGCCGCTCACCATCGGGCCGACCAGATTGTGGCCTTTGACGAGCGCATAGACGGCAATCGCGCACACGTGCAGCACGACCGCGGCCGCGAGCAGATCCCAGCCCCACGCGTGCAGGCCGGCGATCGCATTGGCGATTTTGGCGGGCACGATTTCGCTGAGCGGGCCTTCGTCGGCGATGTCGTTGTTGTCGTAGAGACCGGTGAGCGTCTCGACCAGCAGCAGCGCGAGCAGCAGCAGAACCATCCAGCCGCCGGCCGCGTTGTGGCCCACCTGGACGTCGGGTTCGCGCCGCAGCAAATGGCGCAGATGTTCGATTGCCTTGCGCGGCGAAGCGACGAAGCGCGAGAAGCGCGCGGTCTCGCTGCCGAAGCAGCCCCACAGGATGCGAAACAGCACGAGCGCGAGCAGCGTCTCGCCGAGGCGCACGTGCATCTGCATCCAGTTCATGCGCTGCGTGACGTAAGCAGCCGCCACGAGCACGACGGTCAGCCAGTGAAAGAGGCGCGTGGGCAAGTCCCAGACGGGCACGCGGCGCTCGGGTTGCTCGGGGCGGTGGCGGGTTGCGGAGGTCGTGGAGTTCATGATTCGAGGCGGGCGGCCGGGCGTGGCGCTCAAGGCCATCATAGGCCAGGAACGCGCACGCCATGTGTGGCGCAATATACGCACCTGCGCTGCCCCAGCGCCTGCGTGGCGTCGCGCGGCGACTTCGGCGATACTTGCCGCTCGCCTTACATCCCTTGCAAGCCGATTCCGCAGATGGAAAAGAACCGACTCGAAGCATTCAGCGATGGCGTGCTCGCCATCATCATCACCATCATGGTGCTGGAACTCAAGGTGCCGCACGGCGACGATCTCGCTGCGCTCGCGCCGCTGTGGCCGGTCTATCTGAGCTACGTGTTGAGCTTCATCTACGTGGGGATCTACTGGAACAACCATCACCACATGCTGCAGGTGGCGCGCCACGTGAACGGCGCGGTGCTCTGGGCCAACCTGCATCTGCTGTTCTGGCTTTCGCTGCTGCCGTTCACCACGGGCTGGATGGGCGAGAACGAGTTCGGGCGCTGGCCGACCGCGCTCTACGGCGTCAACCTGCTGCTCTGCGCGCTGGCCTACGTCGTGCTGCAATTCACGCTGGTTCGCTATCACGGCACGCAAAGCCCGCTTGCCATCGCGCTGGGCAATGACGTGAAGGGCAAGATTTCGCCGCCGCTGTATCTGGCGGGGTTTGCGCTCGCGGCGTTCGACTATCCTCGCATTGGCGCGATCTTCTACTTCGGCGTGGCGTTGCTCTGGCTCGTGCCCGATCGACGCATGGAGCGGCTCGCCCTCGCGGCCGGCGAGAAGAAGGACGAGTAAACTGCAGCAGGGCCGGCGCGCATGCGGCCGGCCCCTTCGCACATCACATCGTCATCAGCCTGCCAGGTGCTTGCGCTTGGCGAGTTCCTGAGCCTTGGCGTAGTCGGCCTGGATCACGGGCAGACCTTCCGTGGCGGCCTTCTTGAGGCCCGCGTCGCGGCCCGAGGCAATCTCCGCCTGGAATGCCGAGAGCGTCTTCTGCTGGCCGGCCAGCGCGACCTGCTCGATATACGTCTTGTCGAAGTCCGCGCCGCGCAGGTTATTGATGCTGCTGATCACGGCCGCATCCGGGTCGTTGCGCGGCACGTCCACGCCGCGCGGGCTCGCCGCGCGCATCGAGTCGGACAGCTTCGAATAGTCGGCCACCAGTTTTTCGGCAAAAGCCTTCACTTCGCGGTCGGTCGAGCGCGAGTCGGCAATGCGCGCGGCATCGCGCTGCGTGGCGACGGTTTGCGTGCCGTCCGCGATGAAGGCCTTGTCGGCTTCGTGCAGCTTGCCGGGTGCGGCCGAAGTCGAGGCAGAAGCCGCGGTGGGCGCGGGGGTCTGCGCATGGGCGCTCAGCGTCACGGCGCAAAGGCTGGCGGCCGAAGCCGCGATGAGCGAGGCAAGCGAGAGGCGAGTCATGTGAACTCCTTTCTGCGTAGTTGGTATCGATTGCACGCGCAGGGCCTGGTGTCATGCGGCTTTCCGTGCGGCCCTGCGCGGGACCGTTGTGGCGTGGCGCCTTGCTGCTCAACGGTCCGAGGAATTCTATGAAGTCGCTCGCCGTTCAGGTGAAACGATTGCTTCGCTTGTGTAACGGTTGGTAAGAGAGCATGCGGCAGAGATAACGATCCGCGTATTCACATCGACGTCATGCGTTTATGCAAATACGGCGTTTTCCATTCGCGCCAACCGGCGCACAATGTCCCTCGCGCGTGTCGTTGCTGCTACAGCGAAAAGTCCCACGATCTGGGCACGAACGCGGTTCGAGTCTCACGCACTTGCGCATCGGCGCACGCATAAGAACGTAGGCCAACGAGGAGGAGACAGGATGGACGACGAGCTGGTTGCAACCGCATCCACCACACAATCGACTGCCACAGCCGCCACCGCCGCGAATTTTCGCTGGCGCGTGCTGATCTGGCTGCTGTTCGGCGGCATCATCAACTACCTCGATCGCGCGAATCTCGCGATCGCCGCGCCCGGCATGATTCACGACCTCGGCCTCACGCGCACGCAGATCGGCCTGCTGGGCACCGTGTTCGCCTGGACCTACGCCGTGATGCAGCTGCCGGCGGGCTGGATCATCGACCGCTTCGGCGCGAAGCGCGCCTATGCAGTGGGCATGATCTGGTGGAGCGTGGCGACGTGGCTCACCGGCGTGGTCGGCTCGATCTCGGGCCTCATCGTCATGCGCGTGCTGCTCGCCGTGGGCGAGGCGCCATGCTGGCCCACCTCCGCGAAGATCACGGCGGCGTGGTTTCCCGCCAAGGAACGCGGCTTCGCCACCGGCATCTGGGATTCGTCGTCGAAGTGGGGGCCCGCGCTCGCGCCCGCCGTGCTCGTCGCGTTGATGATCGCCTTCGGCTGGCGCTCGCTCTTTCACGTGACGGGCGCCATCGGCATCGTCTTCGCCGTGCTGTTCCTGTTTCTCTATCGCAATCCCGTGCAAAGCAAGCGGCTCACGCGTGAGGAGTTCGCCTATATCGAAGCGGGCGGCGGTGGCCACGAGCGTTCGCTCACCACTGCCCCCATTCGCTGGCGCGCGCTGTTCGCCTCGCGCAGCGTGTGGGGCATGATCTTCGGCTACTTCTGCGCGATCTGGCTGTGGAATATCTTCCTCGTGTTCCTGCCACTCTACCTGCTCGATCGCTTTCATATTTCGTTCGCTCAACTGGGCATCTACGCGAGCATTCCGTGGGTCGGCGGCGCGGCGGGCGAGATCGCCGCGGGCTGGATCGCGAAGAAACTCGTGGATCGCCGCATGGCTTCGCCGATGGTCGCCAAGCGCTTGCTGATCGTGGTGGGTGCAATCGGCGCGGGCGTGTGCGCGGCGGCGCTGCCACTCGCGAGCACGATAGGCGCGAGCGTCACGCTGATGACGTTGGGCCTGGCGTTCATCGCCGCCACCATCGGCAACGCATGGGCGCTCGCGGCCGACATCGCCCCGTCTTCGATGGTCGCATCCGTGAGCGCGATCCAGAACTTCGGCGGCTATTTCGGCGGGGCGTTCTCGCCGGTCGTGGCGGGCTTTATCGTCGACCGCACGGGATCGTATTCGCTGGCGTTCATCATGGGCGGCGCGATTGCGGGCTGCGCGGCGCTGTTCTACTGGTTCATGGCGCGCAGCACGGTGGGCCAGCCGGCGGACGCGGCTTGAGGAGACGCACGTGAACGCCTGCGAACGCTTTCCCTGGCGCGCGCTGTACGACTCGGGCATCGAGCCGAATCCCAGCCAGGACTATACGAACGGTCTCGACATGTTCGCGGCGGCGCTCGCTCGCGCGCCGCAGGAAAGCGCGCTGCTCTACTTCGACGGCAGGCTCGACTGGCAGGCGCTCGACGCGTGGAGCGACCGCATCGCCTGCTTGCTGCTGGACGAAGGCGTGCAGCGCGGCGACCGTGTGGCGCTCTATCTGCAGAACGTGCCGCAGTTCGTGATGGCCTTGCTCGGCATCTGGAAGGCGGGTGCCGTGATGGTCCCGGTCAATCCGATGAACCGCGCGCGCGAACTGAAACTGCTGCTCGACGATTCGCAAACGCGCGTGCTGATTTGCGACACCGCGCTCGAAGGCGAAGTCGTTCGCGAAGTGATGGCGAGCATCGAAGCCGAAGGCAACGCTGCACCGCGCGTATTCGCGACGCGCGCGCGTGCGCTGCAGACACGCGACGATCCACGCGTGTTCGGCGCACCGCGCGAGGAGAGCGGGGCAGGCGAGGGCGGCACACGCGATCTCTTGCAGGCGGCGCAGGCCATGGAACCAGGGCGCAAGCCGCCGCCGGTCGCGCCGGCGGCGAGCGATCCCGCCATGCTCGTCTACACCTCGGGCACGAGCGGCCGCCCGAAGGGCGCGATCTGCACGCACGGCAACTTCGCGTTCAATGCGCAGACGTACCGCGATTTCTGCGGCCTGCGCGAAGGCGGCCCGATACTCGGTGTGGCGCCGCTCTTTCACATTACCGGCCTGGTCGGCCACATTGGCGCGGCGTGGATTGCGTGCGCGCCGCTCATCCTCACGCACCGTTTCGACCCGGCTGCCACGCTCGACGCCATCGAGGAACACCGCGCGGAATTCACGATCGGTGCGATCACGGTGTTCATCGCGCTGCTGCATCACGCCGATGCGACCCGCGAGAAACTCGCGACGCTCGCGAAGATTTATTCGGGTGGCGCGCCCATCGCGCCCAGCGTGGTGGAGGCGTTTCGCGCGAAGTTCGGCCACGTGATCCACGGCGCGTACGGGCTCACCGAAACCAATTCGCCCACGCACATGGTGCCGCTAGAGAGGACAGCGCCCGTCGATCCGCGCAGCGGCGCGCTGGCCATGGGCGTGCCCGTGCCGGGCGCCGAAGCGGCGATCGTCGACGATGACGGTCACATGCTCGCTGCCGGCGAAACGGGCGAGATCGTCTGCCGCGGACCGATGGTCGTGCCCGGCTACTGGAACAACGCGGCGGCGACGGCCGATGCGTTTCGCGGCGGCTGGTTCCATACCGGCGACGTCGGCTTCATGGACGAAGCGGGCTGGTTCTATCTCGTCGACCGCAAGAAGGACATGATCAATGCGGCCGGATACAAGGTCTGGCCGCGCGAAGTGGAAGACGTGCTTTACGGCCATCCCGCCGTGCGCGAAGCGGCCGTGGTGGGCGTGCCCGATCCGTATCGCGGGGAGACCGTGAAAGCCGTGGTGAGCCTGCGTGCGGGCGCGGTGGCCGACGCGGCGGAACTGATCGCGTTCTGCAAGGCGCGTATGGCCGCGTACAAGTACCCGCGCATCGTCGAGTTCCGCGACGAATTACCGAAGACAGCTACGGGGAAGATCTTGCGGCGCGAATTGCGATGATGGTTGCGCGAGCAACTTGACGAGTTCGAAAACCGAGGCGCCCCGAGACTGGCTCGGGGCGCCTCGGCGCCTTATTGCAGCTGGCTGCGCAGCGCCTTGGCGGCAGCGACCATGTTGGTCAGCGCCGGAACCACCTCGGCCCACTGACGCGTCTTCAGACCGCAGTCAGGGTTGACCCACAGGCGTTCTGCCGGAATGCGTTCGGCGGCCTTCTGCATCAGTTGCACGATGTGCGCTTCGGTCGGGATGTTCGGCGAGTGAATGTCGTACACGCCGGGCCCGATTTCGTTCGGATACCTGAAGTCGTCGAACGCATCCAGAAGCTCCATGTCCGAGCGCGAGGTCTCGATCGTGATGACGTCCGCGTCCATATCGGCGATCGATGCGATGATGTCGTTGAACTCCGAATAGCACATGTGCGTGTGGATCTGCGTTTCGTCTTCCACGCCGTTCGCGGTGATGCGGAACGACTCGACGGCCCAGCGCAGATACTCGCCCCACTGCGCGCGGCGCAGCGGCAGACCTTCGCGCAATGCGGCCTCGTCGATCTGGATCACGCCCACGCCGGCCATCTCCAGGTCGAGCACTTCTTCGCGAATGGCGAGCGCGAGCTGGTAGCACGAGACCGAACGCGGCTGGTCGTCACGTACGAAGGACCAGTTGAGGATCGTCACCGGGCCCGTGAGCATGCCCTTCATGGGCTTGTTCGTGAGCGACTGCGCGTAGGTGATCCACTCCACCGTCATCGCCTTCGGGCGGCTGATGTCACCGAACAGAATGGGCGGCTTCACGCAGCGCGAGCCGTACGACTGCACCCAGCCGAACTGGCTGAACGCGTAGCCGTCGAGCTGCTCGCCGAAGTATTCGACCATGTCGTTGCGCTCGGCTTCGCCGTGCACGAGCACGTCGAGACCCAGTTGCTCCTGCTCACGCACGCTGCGCTCGATTTCGGCGCGCATGGCGGCCTGGTAGCCCGCGTCGTCGAGCGCGCCGCTCTTGAACTGGCTGCGCGCCTGGCGGATTTCCGCCGTCTGCGGGAACGAGCCGATCGTGGTGGTCGGGAAGGCGGGCAGCTTCAGGCGTGCGGCCTGCTTCGCGGCGCGCTCGGCGTAAACGTGCTGACGATTGCCGAGCTGCGCGTCGATGCGCGCGATCGCAGCCTTCACGGCGGGGTTGTTCACGCGCGGCGACTGGCGGCGCGCCTGAATGGCGGCGGTGTTCGCCGCGAGTTCGGCCGCAACCTTGTCGCGACCGGCATTCAGCGCCGTGGCGAGCACCTTCACTTCGTCGAGCTTTTGCAGCGCGAACGCGAGCCACGAACGGATTTCGGCGTCGAGCTTCTCTTCGCTCGCGAGATCCACCGGCACGTGCAGCAGCGAGCACGACGGCGCGATCCAGAGGCGCTCGCCCAGTTGCTTCGCGAGCGGCTCGAGCCAGTCGAGCGTGGCGTTCAGATCCGTCTTCCAGATGTTGCGGCCGTTGATCGCGCCCACCGAAAGCACGCTCTGTGCAGGCAGCTTTTGCGCGGCCAGCGCGACTTCGGCGCGGGCGTTGATCGCGTCGATATGCAGACCGTCGACAGGCAGCGAGCACGCGAGGTCGAGATTGTCCTGCAACTGGCCGAAGTAGGTGGCCAGCAGCAGCTTGACGCTACGAAGCTCGAAGCCTTCATAGGCCGTCGCAAACGCGGCGCGCCAGGCCGGATCGAGCTCGGTCACGAGAATCGGCTCGTCGATCTGCACCCATTCGACGTCCATCACGCGGAAGTAGTCGAGCAGCGCGCGATACACGGGCATGATGCGCGGCAGCAGCGCCAGTTTGTCCGAGTCGTCCTTGGCCTTGCCGAGCCACAGGTACGTGAGCGGCCCGATGATCACCGGCTTGGCTTTCACGCCCAGTTCGCGGGCTTCGCGCAGTTGCTCGGAAAGACGCGCGGTGTCGAGGTTGAACTGCGTATCGGCCGTGAATTCGGGGACGATGTAGTGATAGTTCGTGTCGAACCACTTCGTCATTTCGCCGGCCGCGACACCGCCGCAGCAAGCGGCATGGTCCTCGGCGCCCGCTGCCGAGCGGCCGCGCGCCACGCGGAAGGAGTTGTCGAGCTTGTCGCCATGGAAGCCCTGCACGCGCTCGGGCAAGTTGCCGAGCGTGAAGCTCATGTCGAGCACCTGGTCGTAGAACGCGAAGTCGCCGGCCGGCACGAGGTCGAGATCCTTCTGGTTTTCCCAGTGGCGCGCGCGCAGTTGCACGCCGAGCGCCTTCAGTTCGTCGCGCGAGGATTCGCCCTTCCAGTAGCGCTCCAGACCGAATTTGAGTTCGCGTTTCGCGCCGATGCGCGGAAAGCCGAGATTGTGCGTGGTGACCATGTGCGGTGCCGTCCGAAATGAGAGTGCTGAAAACGATCCAGAGTGGCAGCGATGATAGAGGTATCCGAGGATGAAGAAAAATGGCATTATTTCATCCATCCATTAGTTTCTTTCATCTGTCGCCAGCCTGGCGCGGGGTTGCCCTTTTCTATGCTCGAACGCGTTCACCTCGTCATCGTCCGCGAAGTCGCCCGCCAGGGCTCGCTTACCGCAGCGGCGGAAGCGCTTTTCCTCACGCAGTCGGCGTTGAGCCATACGGTCAAGAAGATCGAGCAGCAACTCGGCACGCAAATCTGGGACCGCGAGGGGCGCAGCCTGCGGCTGACGCAGGCCGGGCAATATCTGCTCTCGCTGGCCGAACGGCTCCTGCCCCAGTTCGAACTCGCGGAGGAGCGCATGAAGCAGTACGCCGCGGGCGAGCGCGGCACGCTGCGCATCGGCATGGAATGCGCTCCGTGCTACCAGTGGCTGCTCAAGGTGGTTTCGCCGTATCTGGCGCGCTGGCCCGATGTCGACGTGGACGTGAAGCAGCGTTTTCAGTTTGGCGGCATCGGCGCGTTGATCGGCTATGACATCGACGTGCTGGTCACGCCCGATCCGCTCAACCGGCCCGGGCTGCGTTTCGATCCGGTGTTCGACTACGAGCAGGTGCTGGTGGTCGCGGAAGGCCATCCGCTCGCGAACGCGCGCTACGTGAAGCCCGAGCAGCTCGTCGACGAAACGCTCATCACGTATCCCGTGGATACCGACCGGCTCGATATCTACAACCAGTTTCTGCGGCCCGCGAGCATCACGCCGCGCCGTCACAAGACGATCGAAACGACCGACATCATGCTGCAGATGGTCGCGAGCCAGCGCGGCGTGGCCGCGTTGCCGCGCTGGCTCGCGGAAGAATACGCAGACCGCATGCCGCTCGCGATCGTGAAGCTCGGCAAGCGGGGCATCGCGAAGCAGATCTTTCTCGGCACGCGCGAAGGCGACGCCGTGGTCGACTACCTCAAATCGTTTGTCGAATTCGCACGCGACCCAGTCTGGCAACAGCCCCGTGTGCGCGGCTGACACCGCGCGGCGCACGCGAGGTGGCGCCAATGGATTACGTTTTGAAAATGAAAGGAACGCCGCGCAAGTTCGTATATTGATCGTTCAATTAACTTAAAGCCGCTGTTCAGGGGGCTTCTCGGGAATCGCTTGTCGCTTCTGCGCAATTGCTCGTCGCAATTGCTACGTTAGTCCGGTTTTTGCCGGACAACCATGTGTCATGTGCCTTCATGACCCTGCGACGCAGTTCGATTCCTGAGGAGATGACGATGTGCCGATTCCCCCTGCTTAAGACAGGCGCGCTCGCGTGCGCCGCCATCCTCTGCACCGGCGCCTACGCGGCCGATCCCGCCGCGTGCAAGGACGTGCGCTTCGCCGACGTGGGCTGGACCGATATCGCGGCGACCACGGGCGTGGCGTCGACGATCCTCGGCGCGCTCGGCTATGCGCCGACCAAGACGATCGCCTCGGTGCCGATCACGTTCGCAGGGCTCAAGAGCAAGCAGATCGACGTGTTCCTCGGCTACTGGTCGCCGACCATGGACCCGATCATCGAGCCGTTCACGAAGTCGGGTTCGATCAAGGTGCTCTCGACGCCCAATCTCACGGGCGCGAAATACACGCTCGCCGTTCCCGATTACGTCTACCAGGGCGGCCTCAAATCGTTTCAGGACATCGCCAGATACGCGGACAAGCTCCAGGGCCGCATCTACGGCATCGAACCCGGCAACGACGGCAACGCGCTGATCCAGAAGATGATCGGCGCGAACCAGTACGGGCTCGGCAAATTCAAGCTGGTCGAATCGAGCGAGGCGGGGATGCTCGTGCAAGTGAACCGCGCCGTGCGCGAGAAGCAATGGATCGTGTTCCTCGGCTGGGAGCCGCATCCCATGAACGTGCAGATGAAGATCGACTATCTCTCCGGCGGCGATGCGGTGTTCGGGCCTGACTATGGCGCGGCGCGCGTGCTGACCGCGGAACCGCCCGACTATGCCGCGCGCTGCCCGAACGTGGCGAAGTTCGTCTCCAACCTCCAGTTCACGACCGCCATCGAGAACCATTTGATGGTGCCGATCGCCAACAAGGAGGACCCCAACAAGGCCGCCGCCGACTGGCTGCGCAGCAACCCGCAGGTGCTCGACAACTGGCTCGCCGGCGTGACCACGCTCGACGGCAAGCCGGGCCTGCCCGCCGTGCGCGCCTCGCTGGGCGTGCACTGACGTGCCGTTGTCCGCGGCGAAAGCCGCGGACAACCCTGCGGTACATCCCTATTTGCGCGGCAATTTTGGTTGATTAGCGTTCAAAAGAGGAGGAGGCAGATGGAGCAAGCAGGAATCGGTACGCATGGCGCAGAGGAGAGCGCCGCACGAGGCAGTCATGGCCAGGGGTTGCAGCGCGGCCTTACGTGGAAAGACGCGTTCTGGGTGACGAGCGGCGTGCCCGCGGGCGTGTTGTTCACGATTGGCGGTGTTTGCGCGACCATCGGCCAGCCGGCCTGGGCCATCTGGATCGCATCGATCACGATGGGCCTCGTGCAAAGCGCCACATACGCCGAGATTTCAGGACTCTTTCCACACAAGTCGGGCGGTGCTTCGGTGTACGGAGCAATTGGCTGGGTCCGCTACAGCAAGATGATCGCGCCGGTTTCCGTGTGGTGTAACTGGCTCGCATGGTCGCCCATGCTGGCGCTGGGCTGCGGGCTCGCCGCGAACTACGCGCTCGCCACGCTGTTCGCGCCCGAGGCGGCCATCCTGCAGTGGCACTGGACGCTCGCCAACCTGGACTTCATCAAGCCGGGTCTCACGCTGCGCATCAACGCGACCTTCCTGATCGCCGCGGCGTTCCTGCTCGTCACATTCCGGCTTCAGCACAGCGGCGCTTCGAAGGCCGCAAAAACGCAGAAGATTCTCGGCATCGCGTCGCTCACGCCGCTTTTGATCGTCGGGCTCGTGCCCTTCGTCACGGGTGATGTTCCCGCGAAGCATCTCTTTCCGCTGCTGCCGCTCGGGCACGACGCCCACGGCAATCTCACCGCGGCCGTGTTCGGCACGTGGAACGGGCAGGGCGTGGTCATGGCGCTGGGCGCGATGTTCATGGCGGGATGGGCATCGTACGGCTTCGAAACGGCGGTGTGCTATACGCGCGAGTTTCGCGACCCGCGGCGCGATACGGCACGGGCGATCTTCTGGTCGGGCGCGCTTTGCCTCGTCGTGATGACGCTCGTTCCGCTCGCGTTTCAGGGCTCGCTGGGTACCGCGATGATGCTGGATCCGCGCATCGGCGACGGCACCGGGGTGGGCACCGCGATGGCCGCGATGGTAGGCGGCGGCGCCTGGGTGGGCAACGCCGTGGTGGTGATGCTGATGCTCTCCATCCTGCTGATCGTGATGACGTCGATGATGGGTTCGTCGCGCACGCTCTATCAGGCATCGGTGGACGGCTGGCTGCCGCGCTACCTGTCGCGCGTGAACGAGCACGGCGCGCCGACCGCGGCGATGTGGACCGATCTGGGTTTCAATCTCGTCCTGCTCGCGATGTCTGACTATATGACGGTGCTGTCGATCTCGAACGTCTGCTACATGCTGTTCGTGTTCCTGAACCTGCAGTCGGGCTGGATTCACCGCATGGACCGCGGCGCGTGGGCGCGTCCGTTTCGTTGCCCGACGTGGCTGCTCGCGCTCGGTGCGCTGTGCGGCTACGCGAACCTCGTGTTCGTGGGCGCGGGCGCGAATCTGCAAGGCGAGGGGACGCTGCGCGATGGCCTCATCGCCATGCTGCTGATCGTGCCGGTGTTTGCTTTCCGCCATTACTGGCAGGATCGCGGGCGGTTTCCGGCGGGCAGTGCGCTCGATATGGAGGTGAGCGTGCCGGTGCGCAGCCGGTGGCTGAATCTTGCGCCTTATGGCGCGCTCGTTGCGGCGGGGCTGACGATAGCCGTTTCGCATTGGCTGGCCGCGTCGGTCTGAGTTGACTTCAGTGTTGGCGGCATCGTGCGGGCCGGTCGCTCGCGTGGTGCCGCGTTTTTTTTTGCTGTGACTGTTGCTGTGCTTCTTGCTGGACTGATCACGCGCTGAATGCGCGACGAACCCAAACAAAAAGCCAGAGTCGGCGCGCAACTCCTCGCGCGCCGACTCTGGCCCATCACCATTGCTTAAAGCGTCACGCTATGCGCGCGTATTTTCTTCCCATGCGACGTGCCGCCCGCCGCGGGTAAATCCGCTCCCCGCGCCGGTGCGCCGTTCGCCACGAAATACGGTGCATGCGATCGCGCAAGCGCCTCGCGCCCGCGAATGCGATCCGCGATCTTCTCCGCGATCATGATGGTCGGCGCGTTGAGGTTGCCGGTGGTGATGCGCGGCATGATCGACGCGTCCACCACGCGCAGGCCGTCGAGTCCATGCACACGGCCTTCGCCATCCACCACGGCCATGTCGTCGTAGCCCATCGCACACGAACACGACGGGTGATAGGCGGTTTCGGCGCGGTTGCGCACGAACGCGTCGATCTCGGCGTCGGTCTTGAGCGCCGCGCCGGGGTTCAACTCGCGTCCGCGAAACCGGTCGAGCGCGGGCTGCGCAATGATCTCGCGCGTGATGCGAATCGCGTCGCGGAACTCGCGCCAGTCGAGCGCCTCGGCCATGTAGTTGAAGAGGATCGACGGATGCTGGCGCGGGTCGCGCGAGCGCAGTTTGACGCGCCCGCGGCTCGGCGAGCGCATCGAGCCCACGTGCGCCTGGAAGCCGTGCATCTTGATCGCATTGCTGCCGTTGTAATTGATTGCAACGGGCAGGAAGTGATACTGAAGGTTCGGCCACGGATCGTCGTCACGCGTGCGGATGAAGCCGCCCGCCTCGAAATGATTGCTCGCGCCAATGCCGGTGCCGCGCAGCATCCATTCAAGGCCTATTGCCGGTTGATTGCGCATGAGGAGCGCAGGGTAAAGCGACACCGGCTCCTTGCACTCGTACTGCATGTACATTTCCAGGTGATCCTGAAGATTCTGCCCGACGCCTGGCAGATCGAGCACCACGGGAATGTCGAGTTCGCGCAGCCACGCGCCGGGACCGACGCCCGAGCGCTGCAGGATCTGCGGCGAGGCGATCGCGCCTGCACACAGCAGCACTTCGCGGCGCGCGTAGCGGGTCACGCGCGCGGGCCCGTCGAGAAACACGACGCCGCACGCCCGCTTGCCGCTGAACAGAATGCGGTCCGTCACCGCGTGCGTCACGATGTCGATGTTGGGCCGATGCTTGGCCTGATCCAGATAGCCGCGCGCGGTGCTCGCGCGCCGGCCTTTGGCCGTCACGGTGCGGTCCATTGGCCCGAAGCCTTCCTGGCGATAGCCGTTGAGGTCGTCGGTGCGCGCATAGCCCGCCTGCACGCCCGCCTCGATCATCGCCTCGAACAGCGGGTTCACGCCCGGCTTGCTCGTCGTCACGTGAACGGGACCTTCGCCGCCGTGATAGTCGTTCGCACCGACGTCGCGCGTTTCGGCCTTGCGGAAATAGGGCAGGCAGTCCAGATAGCTCCAGTTTTCGAGCCCCTTGCGCTCGGCCCAGCCGTCGTAGTCGAGCGCGTTGCCGCGGATATAGCACATGCCGTTGATGAGCGACGACCCGCCCAGCCCCTTGCCGCGTCCGCATTCCATGCGGCGGTTGTTCATATGCGGCTCGGGATCGGTTTCGTAGGCCCAGTTGTAGCGGCGGCCCTGCAACGGGTAGGCGAGTGCCGCGGGCATCTGCGTGCGGAAATCGAAGCGGTAGTCGGGGCCGCCCGCTTCGAGCAGCAGTACCGTCGCGTCGCGGTCCTCGGTGAGGCGCGCGGCAAGCACGTTGCCTGCCGATCCCGCGCCGATGATGATGTAGTCGTACTCTTGCGCTGCCATGCAGGACTCCCTCAGAAAACGGGCTGATACGGTCCCAGTTCCACCTGGACGGATTTGAGGCGCGTGTAGTGCTCGAGCGTGGTGATGCCGTTTTCGCGGCCCACGCCCGACTGCTTGTAGCCGCCCACGGGCATTTCGGCGGGCGACTCGCCCCACGTGTTGATCCAGCAGATGCCGGCTTCGAGCCGATGAATCACGCGGTGCGCGCGCGAGAGGCTTTCGGTCACTACGCCGGCGGCCAGGCCGTAAAGCGATTCGTTGGCGCGTGCGATCACTTCGGCTTCGTTGGCGAAGGCGAGAATGCTCATCACCGGCCCGAAGATCTCCTCCTGCACGATGCGCATGTCGTCGCGGCAGCCGGAGAACACGGTGGGCTGCACGTACTGGCCGCGCGCGAAATCGCCCTGGGTGAGGCGCGCCCCGCCCGCGAGCAGCCGCGCGCCTTCGCGCTTGCCGCTCTCGATATAGCCGAGCACCTTGTCGAGTTGCGCGGCGCTCGCGAGCGGCCCGAAGTTGGTGGCCGGATCGGCGGGATTGCCCACGCGGATGCGCTTCGCGCGTGCGAGCACGAGAGCCTCGAACGCGGCAATGACCGATTGATGGACGAACACGCGCGTAGCGTTGGTGCACACCTGGCCCGCGCTGAAGAAGTTGGCGGTGACGGCGATATCGGCGGCGCGCTCGAGGTCGGCGTCTTCGAAAACGATGAGCGGTGACTTGCCGCCCAGTTCCATCGTGACTTCCTTGAGCGTGGAGCCGCCTGCGGCCGCCATGACCTTTTTGCCGGTTTCGACCCCGCCCGTAAACGAAATCTTCTCGATGCCGGGATGCACGCTCAGCATGGCGCCCACGCGACCGTCGCCGTGGACCACGTTGAATACGCCGGGCGGTACGCCTGCCTCGATATAGATTTCCGCGAGCTTCGAGGCCGAAAGCGGGGTGATTTCGCTCGGCTTGAAGATCATCGCGTTGCCGGCGGCAAGCGCGGGCGCCGATTTCCAGCAGGCGATCTGCAGCGGATAGTTCCATGCGCCAATGCCTGCCGTGACGCCCAGCGGCTCGCGCCGCGTGTAGACGAACGAGCTTTCGCGCAGCGGAATTTGCTGGCCTTCGAGCGCGGGCGCGAGGCCCGCGTAGTACTCGATCACGTCGGCGCCCGTGGCGATATCCACGCTACGCGTTTCGGCGATGGGCTTGCCTGTGTCGCTGGTTTCGAGCGCCGCGAGTTCATCGTTGCGCTCGCGCAGCAGTTCGACCGCGCGCCGCAGCACGCGCGAGCGCTGCATGGCCGTCATCGCGGCCCAGACGCGCTGGCCGTTGCGGGCCGACTGCACGGCGCGGTCGATATCGGCGGCGCTCGCGTGCTGCACCGTGGCGAGCCTGGTGCAGGTGGCGGGATCGTAGGTGTCGAAGGTTTCGCCGCTGGTGGCGTCGCTGTAGGCGCCGTCGATGAAGAGGCGTTGCAGGGGAAAGAGGGACATCGATGGGCTCCGGGCCGGGTTATCGGGTCGACTTGCCCGAGCGCGGCTTGGCGCGCGCTTCGAACTGCAGGTCGATGTAGTCGTTGGCTACGCGCAGCGCGGCCTTCGTGTCGAACGGTTCGCCCGTGAGCGCGCCGCGCAGCCAGAGGCCGTCGATCAGGGCGGCGAGTCCGCTTGCAGCGCGCCGGGCCGCGGCGCCCGGCAACACCTTCTCGAACTCCGCGCAGAGGTTCGAATGCAGGCGCCGCGTGTTGACGCGCTGCAGCCGGCGCAGCGCGGGCTGATGCATGCTCTCGGCCCAGAACGCGAGCCACGTCTTCATGACGGGTGCGTTCACCTGCGAGACGTCGAAGTTGGCCGCGACGATGGCGCGCAAGCGCGCACGCGGCTCGTTTTTCGCGGCGAGGCGACGCCGCACCGTGGCCTCCCAGAGGTCATGCAGCACGTGGCGCATGGTGGCTTCGAGCAGGCCGTCCTTGCCGCCGAAATAATGACTGACGATGCCAGTCGAAATCTTCGCGTGCTGTGCGACGGTCGCGAGCGTCGTGCCGGAGAGACCCGACTCGTCGATCGATTGCAGGGTGGCGTCGATGAGTTGCGCGCGGCGCACGTCGCGCATTCCGATCTTGGGCATGGTGATTCCGGGCGATTCGGGGAGGTTTCCACTCTAGGTATTTTTTATTGAATGTTCAATCAATAAAAACGTAGAAATGGCGGGATCGGCGCATTTTACAAAGTCCGCGTCGGATTACCGATGATCGCGCTGCCGGAACCCCTCGCGAGGCCCGCCGGATAACGGATTGCGCCTGTTTTACAGGGGTTTTTCTGACACTGGCGTGTCGCGTTAGCGCCAGCGCGTGTCGCGTCTGCGCAAGTCGGGCGAGATTTGGACTTGTACGTTTTGATCCACCGCGCAAGCCGCCACGCGTTGCCGGCGCGGCCCGACAACCTGTATCGCCAGACCAGAGAGACCCGACACCATGAGAAAACTGAATGCGGTGGCACTGAGCGGCATCGCGGTGACATTGAGCGCTGTCTCGACCGCGAGCCATGCCCAAAGCAGCGTCACCCTGTACGGGATCATCGACGCGGGCGTGACCTACGTGAGCAATGCGGGCGGCTCGCATCAAGTGAAATTCGACGATGGCATTGCGCAGGCGAACCGCTGGGGCCTCAAGGGCACCGAGGATCTCGGCGGCGGGTTGAAGGCTGTGTTCCAGCTGGAGAGCGGCTTTCACCTCGGCAACGGACAGATTGCCAACGGCGGCTCGCTTTTCGGCCGCCTCGCTTATGTCGGACTCCAGAACGATTGGGGCACGCTCACGTTCGGCAATCAGGCCGACATGACGCAGGAGTTCGTCTACCTCTACAACGTCACGGCGTGGGCGAGCGGCTACGCGATCAACCAGGGCGACTTCGACCGCATGAACGGCGACCATCTGCCGAACGCCGTGAAGTTCATGTCGAACACGTTCGGCGGCTTCCAGTTCGGCGGCATGTACTCGTTCAGCAACACGCCCGGCGACTTCCACACCGGCAGCGCCTGGAGCGTGGGCGCGCAGTACCAGAACGGCCCGTTCGCGATGGGCACCGCGTACACGCAGTTGAACAACCCATCGGGCATTTACGCGTTCGACCCATACAACATGATCGGCGTGCGCACGTTCTTTGGCAGGCCGACCGTCAGCGTCGATCCCGCCACCGGCGCGGTGAGTTCGCTCTACTCGGAGACGCCGTTCCCCGTGGACAAGCAGGCCACCTTCGGCGCGGGCGCGAGCTACGCCATCGGCGACGTCACGCTCATGGGCGCGTTCACGTACACGCAGATCAAGGCATTCGGCGAGAGCGAGCACATGCAGGTGGGCGAGGGCGGCGCGAACTGGCAGGTGACGCCCGCGTTGAGCGTGGCGGGCGGCTACCAGTACACCCACTTCGACGGCCACCACTGGAACCAGCTTTCGGCGGGGATGCATTACCTGCTTTCGAAGCGCACGGACGTGTACATCTCGGGCGACTGGCTCAAGGCCTCGCAGGGTGTGGACGCGGTGATCGGCTATAGCTTCACGCCGTCTTCCACCACCACCCAGGCCGACGTGCGCATTGGCTTGCGTCATCAGTTCTGAGCGGGCAGGCGGGTGTTTTCCCGCCGCAAAACATCGGGAAAACCCGCGGTAAAACCCTCGCGAACCGTCCGCCAGAGTCGCCCGCAGCCCCGGCTGGCGAGGCCGTCCAACGGCGATGGCGTTTTTGTTCTATCGGCTGCCATGGCCTCTTTGGTCTACTTGCACCCAAGCTCATCCATGCGCTCAGCGCGAAGGGAAGTCAGATGAACGTCAGCGTTTTCGACCTGTTCAAGATCGGGATCGGTCCGTCCAGCTCGCATACGGTCGGCCCGATGGTCGCCGCGTGCCGCTTCGCGTCCCATGTCGAGGACGCCAATCTGCTCGCCTTTGTGCGCCGCGTCAAAGTCGAGCTGTACGGCTCGCTCGGCGCGACGGGCAAGGGCCACGGCACCGACAAGGCCGTGCTGCTCGGCCTCGAAGGCAACTTGCCCGACTCGATCGATCCCGACCAGATCGAGCCGCGCCTCGCCGCCATTCGGCGCGAGAAGACGCTCGTGGTGCTCGGCAAGCAGACCATCCGCTTCGACGAAAAGGAGTGCATCGGCTTCTTTCGCAAGACGATGGGCGGCGCGAACACGCTGCACTCGAACGGTATGCGTTTTCAGGCCTTCGACGAAAACGGGCAACTGCTCGTCGAAAAAGAGTACTACTCGGTGGGCGGCGGCTTCGTCGTGAACCGCGACGGCGATCGCGTGAACGGCGTGCGCAGCGGACGCGAGGTGCCATATCCGTTCCGCACCGGCGACGACCTGCTGCGCGCGTGTAAGGAGAGCGGGCTCTCCATCGCCGAAGTCACGCTGGCGAATGAATGCGCGGCGCGTGCCCCCGAGGACGTGCGCGAAGGGCTGCTCGTGATCTGGCGTGCGATGGCCGCCTGCGTGGAGCGCGGCTGCAAGATGCACGGCGAGCTGCCCGGCCCGATGCACGTGAAGCGCCGCGCCGCCGATCTCTCGGTGCATCTGCGTTCGCGCTCCGAGGAGTCGCTGCGCGATCCGCTTTCGATGCTCGACTGGGTCAATCTCTACGCCATGGCCGTGAACGAAGAGAACGCGGCGGGCGGCCGCGTCGTCACGGCGCCCACCAACGGCGCGGCGGGCGTGATTCCCGCGGTGCTGCACTACTACGTGAAGTTCGTGGCCGGCGCGAACGAAGACGGCATCGCCAACTTCCTGCTCACGGCCGCGGCCATCGGCATCATCTACAAGGAAACGGCGTCGATCTCGGGCGCGGAAGTGGGCTGCCAGGGCGAAGTGGGCGTGGCGTGCTCGATGGCCGCTGCCGCGCTCGCGGCGGTCATGGGCGGCACGCCGCGCCAGGTGGAGAATGCCGCCGAAATCGGCATGGAACACAACCTCGGCATGACCTGTGACCCGGTGGGCGGCCTCGTGCAGATTCCGTGCATCGAGCGCAACGCCATGGGCGCGATCAAGGCGATCAACGCCGCGCGCATGGCCCTCAAGGGCAACGGCGAGCATTACGTCTCGCTCGACAACGTCATCAAGACGATGCGCGAAACGGGTGCCGACATGAAGACGAAATACAAGGAGACGTCGCGCGGTGGTCTCGCCGTGAACGTCATCGAGTGCTAACTGAAGCTAATGGTAACGCGCAACAAGGGGTCCGCGAGATGAGCCGCTATTCGATATTCAGTCTGTTCCGCAACGGGTTGTCGTATCACGAGAACTGGGAGCGGCAGTGGAGAAGCCCGGAGCCGAAGAAGGAGTACGACGTCGTGATCGTCGGCGGCGGCGGGCATGGTCTCGCAACGGCCTATTACCTCGCGAAGGAGCACGGTGTGAAGAACGTCGCGATTCTGGAGAAAGGCTGGATCGGCGGCGGCAATACGGCGCGCAACACGACCATCGTGCGCTCGAACTATCTGTGGGACGAGTCGGCGGCGCTCTATGAGAAAGCGATGAAGCTCTGGGAAGGGCTCTCGCAGGACCTCAACTACAACGTGATGTTCAGCCAGCGCGGCGTGATGAATCTCGCGCATACGCTGCAGGACGTGCGCGATACCGAGCGCCGCGTGAATGCGAACCGCCTGAACGGCGTGGACGCCGAATTCCTCACGCCCGAGCAGATCAAGGAAATCGAGCCGACCATCAACCTGAACAGCCGCTACCCCGTGCTGGGCGCCTCGATCCAGCGCCGCGCGGGCGTGGCGCGCCACGACGCCGTGGCGTGGGGCTTCGCGCGCGGCGCGGACCAGCACGGCGTGGACATCATCCAGAACTGCCAGGTGACGGGCATTCGCCGCGACGGCGCGCGCGTGACCGGTGTGGATACGTCGAAGGGTTTCATCAAGGCGAAGAAGGTCGCCGTGGTGGCGGCGGGCAACACCACGACGCTCGCGGACATGGCCGGCGTGCGCCTGCCGCTGGAAAGCCACCCGCTGCAGGCGCTGGTGTCGGAGCCGATCAAGCCGGTGGTGAACACCGTGATCATGTCGAACGCGGTGCACGCCTATATCAGCCAGTCCGACAAGGGCGATCTCGTGATCGGCGCGGGCGTGGACCAGTACACCGGTTTTGGCCAGCGCGGCAGCTTCCACATCATCGAGGGCACGCTGCAGGCCATCGTCGAAATGTTCCCGGTGTTCTCGCGCGTGCGCATGAACCGGCAGTGGGGCGGCATTGTCGACGTTTCGCCGGACGCCTGCCCGATCATCAGCAAGACCGACGTGAAGGGTCTCTATTTCAATTGCGGCTGGGGCACCGGCGGCTTCAAGGCGACCCCGGGCTCGGGCTGGGTGTTCGCGCACACCATTGCGAAGGACGAACCGCATCCGCTCAACGCGCCGTTCTCGCTGGACCGCTTCTATACCGGCCATCTGATCGACGAACACGGCGCAGCCGCCGTCGCGCACTAGGCAACTTCGTTGCATGGGACCAGAGTAAGGCGCTGAAGCGCCAACTCTGGTCGACAGGAGATCCAAACATGTTGATCATTGAATGCCCGTGGTGCGGTCCCCGCGCCGAAGTCGAGTTCACGTGCGGCGGCGAAGCCGAAATCGCGCGTCCGCTCGACACCGACAAGCTCACCGACAAGGAGTGGGGCGACTACCTCTTCATGCGTCACAACCCACGCGGCGTGCATAAAGAGCAGTGGCTGCACGCGCAGGGCTGCCGCCGCTGGTTCATGGCGACGCGCGACACCGTCACCTACGAGATTCAGTCTTACGAAACCTTCGGCGCAGCAAATGGGGCGCAAGGCGACAAGCAAGGGAGCACGCAGCGATGAGCCAGAAGAACCGCCTCGGCGCCGGTGGGCGCGTGAACCGCGCGATTCCGCTGAACTTCACGTTCAACGGCCGCACGTATCAGGGCTTTCAGGGCGACACGCTCGCCTCGGCGCTGCTCGCCAACGACGTGCATTTCGTCGCGCGCAGCTTCAAGTACCATCGCCCGCGCGGCATCATGACGGCCGACGTGGCCGAGCCGAACGCCATCGTGCAACTCGAGCGCGGCGCGTATACGGTGCCCAATGCGCGTGCGACCGAAGTCGAACTGTACCAGGGGCTCGTGGCGACGAGCGTGAACGCCGAGCCTAGCCTCGAGAACGATCGCATGGCGATCAACCAGAAGTTCTCGCGCTTTCTGCCGGCGGGCTTCTACTACAAGACCTTCATGTGGCCGCGCAAATGGTGGCCGAAGTACGAGGAAAAGATTCGCGACGCCGCCGGTCTCGGCAAGGCGCCCGAAGTGCGCGACGCCGATCGCTACGACAAATGCTTCGCGCATTGTGACGTCCTCGTGGTCGGCGGCGGCCCCGCCGGTCTCGCGGCGGCGCATACGGCGGGCGCAACCGGCGCACGCGTGATTCTGGTGGACGACCAGCGCGAACTGGGCGGCAGCCTGCTGTCGTGCAAGGCCGATATCGATGGCCGTTCCGCGCTCCAGTGGGTCGAGAAGATCGAAGCCGAACTCAAGCAGATGCCCGACGTGAAGATCCTGTCGCGCAGCACCGCGTTCGGCTATCAGGATCACAATCTCGTGACCGTGACGCAGCGTTTGACGGAGCATCTGCCGGTGTCCACGCGCAAGGGTACGCGTGAACTGTTGTGGAAAATCCGCGCCAGGCGCGTGATTCTCGCGACGGGTGCGCACGAGCGTCCCATCGTGTTCGGCAACAACGATCTGCCGGGCATCATGCTGGCCTCGGCGGTCTCGACGTATATCCATCGCTATGGCGTGCTGCCGGGCCGCAATGCGGTCGTGTTCACGAACAACGACGCGGGCTACCGTTGTGCGCTCGACCTCAAGGCATGCGGCGCGACCGTCACGGTCGTCGATGGGCGCGCCCAGGGCGACGGCGCATTGCAGGCCGCCGCGCGCCGCCAGGGCGTGAAGGTGATGTACAACGCGGCCATCAACTGTGCACATGGCAAGCAGCGTGTGAGTTCCGTCGACGTGGTGGGCTACTCGAACGGGCAAGCGGGCGCGCAGCAGGCCACGCTCCCATGCGATCTCGTTGCCGTGTCGGGCGGCTTCAGCCCGGTACTGCACCTCTTCGCGCAGTCGGGCGGCAAGGCGCACTGGAGCGACGCGAAGGCGTGCTTCATGCCGGGCAAGCGCGTGCAGGAGGAAGTGAGCGTTGGCGCAGCGGTGGGCGAATTCGGCCTGGCCCGTGTGCTCACTCAGGGTGTGGACGGCGGCATCGACGCGGCGAAGTCGCTCGGCTTCCCGCTCAAGCGGCCCGCGGTGCCGAGAGCCGCCGAGGTCGAAGAAACGCCGCTGCAGGCGCTGTGGCTGGTGGGCAGCCGCAAGGACGCGGCGCGCGGGCCGAAGCAATTCGTCGACTTCCAGAACGACGTTTCGGCAGCGGACATTCTGCTCGCCGCGCGCGAAGGCTTCGAATCGGTCGAGCACGTGAAGCGTTACACGGCGATGGGCTTCGGCACCGACCAGGGCAAGCTCGGCAATATCAACGGCATGGCGATTCTCGCCAGCGCGCTCGGCAAGACGATTCCCGAAACGGGCACGACGACGTTCCGCCCGAACTACACGCCCGTCACGTTCGGCACGTTCGCGGGGCGCGAACTGGGCGACATGCTCGACCCGATCCGCAAGACCTGTATTCATGAATGGCACGTGCAGCATGGCGCGGAATTCGAGGACGTCGGCAACTGGAAGCGTCCGTGGTACTACCCGAAGAGCGGAGAAAATCTGCACGCGGCCGTGAAGCGCGAGTGTCTTGCGGTGCGCAACAGCGTCGGCATTCTCGATGCTTCCACGCTGGGCAAGATCGACATCCAGGGGCCCGACGCCGCGAAGCTGCTCAACTGGGTCTACACGAACCCGTGGCTCAAGCTCGAAGTGGGCAAGTGCCGTTATGGCCTGATGCTCGACGAAAACGGCATGGTGTTCGACGACGGCGTGACGGTACGCCTCGGCGAGCAGCACTACATGATGACGACCACCACGGGCGGCGCGGCGCGCGTGCTCACGTGGCTCGAACGCTGGCTGCAGACCGAGTGGCCCGACATGAAGGTGCGTCTGGCTTCCGTCACCGACCACTGGGCGACGTTCGCCGTGGTCGGTCCGAAGAGCCGCAAGGTGCTGCAGAAGGTGTGCAAGGACATCGACTTCGACAACGCCGCGTTCCCGTTCATGTCGTATCGCAACGGCACGGTCGCGGGCGTGAAGTCGCGCGTCATGCGCATCAGCTTCTCGGGCGAGCTGGCCTATGAAGTGAACGTGCCGGCCAATGCAGGCCGCGCCGTCTGGGAAGCACTGATGGAGGCCGGCGCCGAGTTCGACATCACGCCGTACGGCACGGAGACGATGCACGTGCTGCGCGCCGAGAAGGGCTACATCATCGTGGGCCAGGACACCGATGGCTCGGTCACGCCTTTCGACCTCGGCATGGGCGGTCTCGTCTCGCAGACGAAGGACTTCCTCGGCCGCCGCTCGCTCAAGCGCTCGGATACGGCGAAGGAAAACCGCAAGCAGTTCGTCGGACTGCTGACCGACGACGCGCAATACGTGCTGCCCGAAGGCGGCCAGATCATCGCGCCCGATGCGCAAGCGCGGTCCGACGGCACGACCCCGATGATCGGTCATGTGACGTCGAGCTATTACAGCCCGATCCTGCAGCGCTCCATCGCGCTCGCGGTCGTGAAGGGCGGCTTGAACAAGATGGGCGAGCGCGTGGTGATACCCATGGCCGATGGCCGGCGCGTGAGCGCGCAGATCGCGAGCCCGATTTTCTACGACACGGAAGGAGTGCGTCAGCATGTTGAATGAAACGAAAGACCCCCTGCCGGTCGCGGAGCGCGTCGTCGGCGTGCGCCTGGAGTCGCCGCTCGTAGGCGCAGCGGATCTGGTCAAGGCGCAGGAGGGACGCGCCTCGAAAGCGTTCGCCATGCGCGAGCTGCCGTTCCGCGACCTCGTGAACGTGCGCGGCGAATTGAGCGATCCGGCGTTCGTCGCGGCGTTCGCCAGCGTGGTGGGCTGCGAGCCGCCTGCAGCGCCGAACACCATCGCGCGCAGCGAGCATTACGACGTGCTCTGGCTCGGACCCGACGAATGGCTCGTGCGCTCGCTCGCGCCTGTGCAAACCGGCATGCTCGAAGCGAAGCTGACCGCCGTGCTCGGCGACGCCTATGCGGCGGCCGTGGACATCGGCAGCGGCAACACGGTGATCGAGATCGAGGGCACGCGAGCGCGCGACGTGCTTTCGCGCGGCTGCCCGCTCGACCTGCATCCGCGCCTCTTCAAGCCGGGTCAATGCGCGCAGAGCGTGTATTTCAAGGCTTCGATCGTGCTGATTCCCACGGGCGACGACCGCTTCGAAATCGTCGTGCGCCGCAGTTTCGCCGATTATTTCTGCCGCATGATGGTCGACGCCGCGGCGTCGGTCGCGCCATGAAGATCGTCGATGCCGCGTTCGAGCCGGCGCTCGGCGCGCTGGGTGCAATCGGTGCGCTCGGCGCGCACGACGAGCCGCGCGGGCGCGGCTGGAGTGTATTCGTGGAAGCGTTGAGTGTGCCGGCGCGCATCGGCATCTATCCGCACGAGCACGGTTCCCCGCAGCCGCTCGTGATCGACGCGCAACTCGGCTATCGCTGCATGCCGCACGAAAAGAGCGCGACGGGTGAAGCAGGCGACTGGATCGACTACGACGGCTATTGCACGCGCCTTGCCGACTTTCTCGGGCACAAGCCGCACACGCGGCTGCTCGAAACGCTGGTGGCGGACATGGCGGCGTTTTCGTTTCGCGAATGGCCCGCGCTGGAAACGCTCAGGCTCGCGGTGCACAAGCCGAAGATCCGGCCGGGCACGCGCCGCGTGGGTGTGGGGCTCGACTGGACGCGCGCCGACTATCGGCAATGGATACGGGCTGACGGGGGCGGGCGGCCGTAGCAGGCAACACGCGTAGCCCGATGTCGGCGCAAAGCAAGGGCGCGTCGCTTTTTGCACATCGTCGTATGCGGCGGGCAGGCTACGCTCGAAGCATCGTTGCCTTGCGCGGGAATCTGCACGAGGTGACGCCATCTAGTGAGCAGCGTTGCGAGCTGCATCGAACAGGAGACAGCGAGATGAGCGGTAATCGAGGCGTCGTGTATCAAGGTCCGGGCAAGGTCGAGGTGCAGAACATCGCGTATCCGAAGATGGTCGATCCGAGCGGGCGCTCGATCGGCCATGGTGTCATTCTGAAGGTGGTCAGCACGAATATCTGCGGCTCGGACCAGCATATGGTGCGCGGGCGCACGACGGCGCCCGTCGGTCTCGTGCTAGGCCACGAGATCACCGGCGAAGTGGTGGAGGTGGGCAACGACGTCGAAACGCTGAAGATTGGCGACCTCGTTTCCGTGCCGTTCAACGTGGCCTGCGGGCGCTGTGCGATGTGCCGCGAGCAGCACACCGGTGTTTGCCTGAACGTGAACCCGTCGCGCGCGGGCGGCGCTTACGGCTATGTCGACATGGGCGGCTGGATTGGCGGCCAGGCCGAATACGTGCTCGTGCCGTATGCCGACTTCAACCTGCTGAAGTTTCCGGACCGCGATCAGGCCATGTCGAAGATCCGCGATCTCACGTGTCTCTCCGATATTCTGCCCACGGGCTATCACGGCGCGGTCACGGCGGGCGTGAAGCCGGGCTCGACCGTCTATATTGCGGGCGCGGGACCGGTGGGGATGGCGGCTGCGGCTTCGGCGCGTTTGCTCGGCGCGGCCTGCACGATCGTCGGCGACATCAATGCCGAGCGACTCGCGCATGCGAAGGCGATGGGTTTCGAAGTGGTCGATCTGTCGAAAGACGCGACGCTTGGCGAGCAGATCGAGCAGATACTCGGCAAGCCGGAAATCGATTGTGCTGTGGATTGCGTGGGTTTTGAAGCCCACGGGCATGGCGCTTCCGGTCACTCGGAAGAGGCGCCGGCCACGGTGCTCAATTCGCTGATGGAAATCACGCGGCCCGCAGGGATGATCGGCATTCCGGGGCTGTACGTGACCGACGATCCGGGCGCACGCGATGTGGCCGCGCAGCATGGGAGCCTGAGCATCCGCTTTGGGCTTGGCTGGGCCAAGTCGCATACTTTCCATACGGGGCAAACGCCCGTGCTCAAGTACAACCGCAATCTCATGCAGGCGATTTTGTTTGATCGGTTGCCGATCGCCAAGATCGTTAATGTGTCGGTTATTTCGCTTGATGAGGCGCCTGAGGGGTATAAGAAGTTTGATGGGGGCGCGCCGCGGAAGTTTGTGATTGATCCGCATGGGTTGTTGGCGGCCTAGCTTTTGTTTTTGGTTTTGGCTTTTGGCCGGTTTTTGTGGGTTTTCTTGTTTTCGCGTCGGTATGCACGCGTTGCCCCGCACAGGGGCAACCCAGGCAGACCAGCGCGAAAGCAAGTTTCAGATATGAACAACAGGCGCAGGCAAAACAACAGCCGCCGCCCCAGGCGAATCCAACCCAGAAAGCGGCGCCACCCGCTTCCGCCTCTCCCCAGTAGGCGCACTCCCAAAAGCATCCCGATAGCTCTTGCTAAAGTGACAAGCCGACTGAAACCCGCAGGCCATCGTAATCTGCATAATCGACATATCGGTTTGCAGTAGCAGCTCACGCGCCCGCCGCAACCGCAGCGTCAAATAATAATGAGTCGGCGTCATGCCAAGATGCTCATGAAAGAGCCGCTGCAACTGCCGCTGTGACATATTCGCAAGCCGCGCGAGCTCTTCACGCGAAAGCGGCTCCTCGATATTGTTCTCCATGAGAGAAATGACTTCGAAGAGCGACTTGTTTGCGGACCCGAGCCGCGCGACGAGCGGCATGCGCTGCTGGGCAGACGTATCGCGCACATGCTCGACTACGAACTGCTCGGCGATCTGCGTCACGCGCGCAGTGCCCACGCGTGCCGTGATGAGATGCAGCATCATGTCGAGCGGCGCGACGCCGCCGGTGCAGGTCACGCGGTCGCGATCAATGACGAAAAGCTCCTTGAGAAAACGCGTCGAAGGAAACTCCTCCTTCAGCGCCGACATGTTTTCCCAATGGATTGCGCAAGCATACCCAGCCAGCAACCCGGACTTCGCCAGCGCATAGGTACCCGTGCAAAGGCTGCCCAGCGCCACACCCATGCGCGCGAAGCGGCGCAGCGCAGCGAGATGGGCGGGCGTGGTGGCCCGCTGCACTTCGATGCCGCCGCAGACGAACACGATATCGGGCTTCCCCACACATTCGGCCGGGCCAGTGTCGATGGAAAGCCCATTGCTCGACGCGACCGGGCCGCCCTCCGGGCTGATGATCGACCACCTGTAAAGCGGCTGTCCGCTCAGGTAGTTAGCCATACGAAGAACTTCGATCGCGTTCGTGAACGCGATCATCGTGAAGTCGGGCAGCGGCATGAACGCGAAGTGCGCTAACGACGCTGTGCGATCCGGCAGCATGGGGGACGATTCCTTGTGATCGGTAGCCTGATGCCCAGTGGAGGCCCGGTGAGGCCGGGGGGCCGGCTACGCTACCGCAATTTTCGAATTTGGCGGGTCCAGTGTGCCATGCGGCAAAACCCTGAGTCATCTGGACAAAAAAGCCGGACGCGGGAAATAGGACGAGAGTGCGGGATTGGTGCACTGCGATGCACGATAAATAATTTGGATTGGGAAACATGGGGCACGGCGCACCGTTAGCGCGCGCCCTAACGTAGCCACTTGTGAAAAATGGACGCGGATGGCGGAAAAGGAAAAGAACGCGTCTGAATTTCGACGTTGAGCGCCAATTCGAACGACAAGAATAGAACCGTCGGTCCCCAGCCGGTCAAGCGGATTCAAAGCCGCTCTGAAGCCAGTCGCGACGGGGCCTCCAGCATTGCAGGAAGTCCTTCATTCATCGTCACGGAAGCCCTATGTCGAACACTCAACCTTTCTTTTCGCAAACGCTGGCGCAGCGCGATTCGGCAATCCGCAGCAGCATCCTGAAAGAACTCGAGCGGCAGCAGTCGCAGGTCGAAATGATCGCGTCGGAAAACATCGTGTCGCGCGCCGTGCTCGAGGCCCAGGGCTCGGTGCTGACCAACAAGTACGCGGAAGGTTATCCGGGCAAGCGCTATTACGGCGGCTGCGAATTCGCCGACGAGGTGGAAGCGCTTGCCATCAGCCGCATCAAGCAACTATTCAACGCCGGCTTCGCCAACGTGCAGCCGCATTCGGGCGCGCAAGCCAACGGCTCGGTCATGCTCGCGCTCGCCAAACCGGGCGACACGGTGCTCGGCATGTCGCTCGACGCGGGCGGCCACCTCACGCACGGCGCCAAGCCGGCGCTTTCGGGCAAGTGGTTCAACGCCGTGCAGTACGGCGTCAACCGCGAAACCATGCTGATTGATTACGACCAGGTCGAAGAACTCGCGCAGCAGCACAAGCCCAGCCTCATCATCGCCGGCTTTTCCGCGTATCCGCGCGCTCTCGACTTCGCGCGCTTTCGCGCCATCGCCGACGCGGTCGGCGCGAAGCTGATGGTGGATATGGCGCATATCGCGGGCATCATCGCGGCAGGGCGTCATCAGAACCCCGTCGAGCACGCGCACGTCGTCACCTCCACCACGCACAAGACGCTGCGCGGCCCGCGCGGCGGCTTCGTGCTGACCAACGATGAGGAAATCGCCAAGAAGATCAACTCGGCCGTGTTCCCCGGCCTGCAGGGCGGCCCGCTCATGCACGTGATCGCGGGCAAAGCGGTCGCGTTCGGCGAAGCGCTCGAAGCCGGCTTCAAGACCTATATCGACGGCGTGCTCGCCAATGCGAAGGCGCTGGGCGAGGTGCTGAAGGCGGGCGGCGTCGATCTCGTGACGGGCGGCACCGACAACCATCTGCTGCTCGTCGATCTGCGGCCCAAGGGCCTGAAGGGCAATCAGGTCGAGCAGGCGCTCGAGCGCGCCGGCATCACTTGCAACAAGAACGGCATTCCGTTCGACGCCGAAAAGCCCACGGTCACCTCGGGCATTCGCCTCGGCACGCCGGCCGGTACGACGCGCGGCTTCGGCGTGGACGAATTCCGCGAGATCGGCCGCCTGATTCTCGAAGTGTTCGACGCGCTGCGCGCGCATCCCGAAGGCGACGCCGCCACCGAGCAGCGCGTGCGCCGCGAGATATTCGCGCTGTGCGAGCGCTTCCCGATCTATACGCAAGCCTGATTCTTCACACCACCGCCTTTCAATTTCATTCGCGAGTTTCGGAGCGGCTAATGAGCACTCTGCACGACAACAGCATCATCATCGACGGCCTGAACATTTCGAAGTTCGAGCGCTCGGTGTTCGAAGACATGCGCAAGGGCGGCGTCACCGCCGTCAACTGTACGGTTTCCGTCTGGGAGGACTTCCAGAAGACGGTGGACAACATCGCGCAGATGAAGCAGCAGATTCGCGAGTACAGCGAGATCCTCACGCTCGTGCGCACGACCGACGACATCCTGCGGGCGAAGAAAGAGAACAAGACCGGCATCATCTTCGGCTTCCAGAACTCGTATGCGTTCGAAGACAACCTCGGCTATATCGAGGTGTTCAAGGAACTCGGCGTGAACGTCGTGCAGCTTTGCTACAACACACAGAACCTGGTCGGCACCGGCTGCTATGAGCCGGACGGCGGGCTCTCCGGTTACGGGCGCGAAGTGATCCAGGAAATGAACCGCGTGGGGATTCTCGTCGATCTCTCGCACGTGGGCGGAAAGACTTCGTCGGATGCGATTGCGTGCTCGAAGAGGCCGGTGACGTATTCGCACTGCTGCCCGTCGGGTCTCAAGGAGCATCCGCGCAACAAGACCGACGAGCAGCTGAAGGAGATTGCCGACGCTAACGGCTTCGTGGGCGTGACGATGTTCGCGCCGTTCCTCAAGAAGGGCCCGGATTCGACGGTCGAGGACTATCTCGAAGCGATCGAATACGTCGTCGATCTGATCGGCGAGGACCGCGTGGGCATCGGCACGGATTTCACGCAAGGCTACAGCACCGAGTTCTTCGACTGGATCACGCACGACAAGGGCCGTTATCGCAGTCTCACGAATTTCGGCAAGGTCGTGAACCCGGAAGGCATCCGCACGATCGGCGAATTTCCGAATCTCACCGCCGCCATGCAAAAGGCCGGCTGGAGCGAAACGCGCATCAAGAAGGTCATGGGCGAGAACTGGATGCGCGTGTTCGGCGAAGTCTGGGGCAGTTGATCGCCGGGCCTGACCATGCAGCATGGAAAGGCCATCGTTACCACTTAGAAACCCTAACTAAAAACGCTCGTTGAGTCATTGGAGCCCCACGAAATGCAACCGCAACTGCCGATCGATGTCGATCCCGCCACCGGCGTCTGGACCACGGACGCGCTTCCGATGCTGTACGTGCCGCGTCACTTCTTCACCAACAACCACACCGCCGTGGAAGAGGCGCTCGGCCGTGACGCATACGCCGAGATTCTCTACAAGGCCGGCTACAAGTCGGCGTACCATTGGTGCGCGAAGGAAGCCGAAAAGCACGGCATTGCCGGCATGGACGTGTTCGAGCATTACCTGAAGCGTCTTTCGCAGCGCGGCTGGGGCCTCTTCACGATACGCGAGGCGGACCCGGCAACCGCGCGCGCGAAGATCGAATTGCGTCATTCGTCGTTCGTGCTGGCGCAACCGGGCAAGGAAGGCAAGCTTTGCTACATGTTCGCGGGCTGGTTCGCGGGCGCGATGGACTGGGTGAACGACACCACGGAAGGCGGCAAGCACGCGCCGCGTTCGCAGTCAAAAGAAGTGCAATGCGCCGCCGAAGGCCACGCGCACTGCGTATTCGAAGTCTCGCCGATCGCCGCCTGAACGACCGCGCGCCCCCCGCAATACAGGTCACACCGAAAGACACGAACGCCAGAGGTCGTCTGCGATGCGCTACCCCAATCTGTTCAAACCCTTGACGCTCAATCAGCTCACGCTGCGCAACCGCATCGTCAGCACGGCCCACGCCGAGGTCTACGCGGAGCCGGGCGGCTTGCCGGGCGACCGCTATATCCGCTATTACGAAGAAAAGGCCAAGGGCGGCGTAGGCCTGGCCGTATGCGGCGGGTCGAGCCCGGTGTCGATCGACAGCCCGCAGGGCTGGTGGAAGTCGGTGAATCTCGCCACCGACAAGATCATCGATCCGCTCGCGCGTCTGGCCGAGGCCATGCACCGCCACGGCGCGAAGATCATGATCCAGGCCACCCACATGGGCCGCCGCTCCGCCTTTCACGGCGAGCACTGGCCGCATTTGATGTCGCCTTCGGGCGTCCGCGAGCCCGTGCACCGCGGCAACGCGAAGATCATCGAGGTGGAGGAGATCCGCCGCATCATCGGAGACTTCGCGGCGGCTGCGAAGCGCGTGAAGGACGCGGGCATGGACGGCATCGAAATCTCCGCCGCGCACCAGCATCTGATCGACCAGTTCTGGAGCCCGCGCACGAACTTCCGCACCGACGAATGGGGCGGCTCGCTCGAAAACCGTTTGCGGTTTGGCGTGGAAGTGCTCAAGGCCGTGCGCGAAGCGGTGGGCAAGGACTTTTGCGTCGGCCTGCGCATGTGCGGCGACGAATTCCACGAAGACGGCCTCGATCACGAGCAGCTCAAGGAAATCGCGCAGGCGATGTCGGAAACGGGTCTCATCGATTATCTCGGCGTGATCGGCTCAGGTGCGGATACGCACAACACGCTCGCGAACTGCATGCCGCCCATGGCGCTGCCGCCGGAGCCGTTCGTGCATCTCGCGGCAGGTATCAAGTCGGTGGTCAAGCTGCCGGTCATGCACGCGCAGAGCATTCGCGACGCGGGCCAGGCCGAGCGTCTGCTCGCGAGCGGCATGGTCGATCTCGTGGGCATGACGCGCGCACAGATCGCCGACCCGCACATGGTCATCAAGATTCGCGACGGCCGCGAGGACGAGATCAAGCAGTGCGTGGGCGCGAACTATTGCATCGACCGCCAGTACAACGGGCTCGACGTGCTCTGCGTGCAGAACGCGGCAACGTCGCGCGAAGCGACCATGCCGCACGTGTTCGAAAAATCGCGCGGGCCGAAGCGCAAGGTCGTGGTGGTCGGCGCGGGCCCCGCGGGCCTGGAGGCGGCACGCGTGGCGCGGCTGCGCGGCCATGACGTCGTGCTGTTCGAGAAGAACGACGCCGTGGGCGGCCAGATTCTGCTCGCTGCGAAAGCGCCGCAGCGCGAGCAGATGGCGGGCATCGTGCGCTGGTTCGACATGGAGACGAAACGCCTTGGCGTGGATCGCCGCCTTGGAGTGACAGCCGACGAGAAGACCATTCTCGCGGAAAAGCCCGACATCATCGTGCTCGCCACGGGCGGATCGAGCTTCACGCAGCAGGTTCCAGCCTGGGGCGTGGAAGAGGGGCTCGCCGTGAGCGCGTGGGACATCCTGAGCGGCAAGGTCGAACCGAAGCAGAACGTGCTCGTCTACGACGGCGTGAGCACACATGCGGGCGCAGGCGTCGCCGATTTCATTTCGAGCCGCGGCTCGAAGGTCGAGATCGTGACGCCCGACGTGAAGGTCGCCGACGACGTGGGCGGCACCACGTTCCCGATCTTCTATCGCCGTCTCTATGCGCAAGGCGTGATTCACACGCCGAACTACTGGCTCGACCGCGTGTACGAAGAGGACGGCAAGAAGATCGCCGTGCTGCGCAACGAGTACACGGAGGAACAGGAAGAGCGCGCCGTCGATCAGGTGGTGATCGAAAACGGCAGCACGCCCAACGACGCCTTGTACTGGAAGCTCAAGCCCGAATCGGTCAATCGCGGGCAGGTGGACGTGCACAAGCTCTTCGCGGCCGAAGCGCAGCCGTGCCTTTCCGAAGAACTCGGCAATGGCCGCTTCCTGTTGTTCCGCGTGGGCGACTGCATCTCCTTGCACAACATTCACGGCGCGATCTACGATGCGCTGCGGCTCGCCAAGGACTTCTGAACCATGAATCCGACCTGGCTCATTACCGCGCTGCTGTGGGTGTCGATGGGGGGGCTCGCGTTCGCGGTCGCGAAGCGTGCCGCGTTCTGGCGGGTGGGGCGCGCGGCTGCGCCCGGCTCCGTCGGCGTCGGCAAGCTGTTCAGTATCCCGAAGCGTTATTTCGTCGATCTGCACCACGTGGTCGCGCGCGATCCGTACATCGCCAAGACGCACGTCGCCACCGCGGGCGGCGCCATCGCGGCGCTCGCGCTCGTGTTCATCAACTACGGGTTCGCGATCTATTCGCCGTGGCTGGACAAGCTGATCTTTCTCGCGGCGCTCGCCATGCTGATCGGCGTGGTGTTCGTGTGGCGCCGCCGCCACGCGAAAGCGGTGCCGGCGCGCCTCTCGTGCGGGCCCTGGAATACGCTGCCGTGGCTGCTCGGTTCGTTCGCGCTGGGTGTGGCGCTCTTCACGGTCGTACCGGCGGGCACCATGTCGGGCGGCTTCGCGGTGCTCTGCGCGCTGCTGATCGCCGTGGGCGCGTTCGCGATGACGTTCGGCGCGGCGCGCGGCGGCCCGATGAAGCATGCCGTGGCGGGGCTGTTGCACCTCGCGTTCCATCCGCGCCAGGAGCGCTTTTCGGCCACGCGCGAGGGCTGGACCGGCAACGGCACGGCTACGCCCCCGACGGCGTTGAAGCTCCCCGACATCGAAGAGAAGCAGGAATATGGCGTGGCGAAACCCGTTGAGTTTCGCTGGAACCAGCTGCTGAGCTTCGACGCCTGCGTGCAGTGCGGCAAATGCGAGGCCGCGTGCCCCGCGTTCGCCTCGGGCCAGCCGCTCAACCCCAAGAAGCTGATTCAGGATCTCGTGGTGGGCATGGCGGGCGGCACCGATGCGGCCTATGCGGGCAGCCCCACGCCCGGCATCAAGGTCGGCGAGCATGTCGGCGCGCCGAATGGCCCGATCGTTTCAAACCTGATCGAAGCGCAAACGCTGTGGTCCTGCACCACCTGCCGCGCCTGCGTGCAGGAGTGCCCGATGCTGATCGAGCACGTGGACGCCATCGTCGATATGCGCCGCAACCAGACGCTGGTGCACGGCGAGGTGCCGGGCAAAGGCCCCGAGGTGCTGGCCAATCTGCGCGAAACGGGCACGGCGGGCGGCTACGACAAGGCGGCGCGCTACGACTGGTCGGTCGATCTCAACGCGCCCGTGGCGCAACCGGGCAAGCGCGTGGACATCCTCGTGGTGGCGGGCGAGGGCGCGTTCGACATGCGCTATCAGCGCACGCTGCGCGCGCTCGTGAAGGTGCTCAACAAGGCGGGCGTGAACTACGCCGTGCTCGGCGCGCGGGAAACCGACACGGGCGACGTAGCGCGCCGCCTCGGCGACGAAGCGACATTCCAGCAGATGGCCAGGCAGATGATGACGACGCTCGCCACGCTGGACTTCGCGCGCATCGTCACCGCCGATCCGCACGTCATGCACAGCCTGCGCAACGAGTACCGCGCGCTTGGCGGACGTTACGAAGTGCTGCATCACACGACCTACCTCGCGGAACTCGCCGCGACCGGACGCATCGCGCCCAAGGCGGTGCAGGCGCTCGCGGAAAAGCGCACGACGTACCACGATCCCTGCTATCTGGGCCGCTACAACGGCGAGACCGAAGCGCCGCGCAAGCTGCTCAAGACCATCGGCATCAAGGTCGTGGAGATGGAGCGCCACGGCATGCGCGCACGCTGCTGCGGCGGTGGCGGCGGCGCGCCGCTCACCGATATCCCCGGCAAGCAGCGCATTCCCGACATCCGCATCGCCGACGCGCGTGCCGTCGACGCCGAAGTCGTCGCCGTGGGCTGCCCGCAGTGCACGGCCATGCTCGAAGGCGTGGTGGGTCCGCGCCCCGACGTGCTCGACGTGGCCGAACTCGTGGCCGCTTCGCTGGAGTGAATCGATGAATACCCTCAAACGAATCGATCCGCGCCGCCCCTTCGTCGTCACGGCGACGGGCCTCAGGCGCATCACGCTGGGCGAAGCCGGCAGCGCAGACGCGAGCGATGCGCAGTGGCTCGCGCAGCACGCGCACGAAGGCGCAGCGAAGCCACGTCGCGTGGTGAGTCATCCGAATCATCATCTGCTCGTCGTCGCACACGCCGAACGCGGCGCACTCGACGATCACGCGTGCCAGGCCATTGCCGCCGCCGCGCTGCTGGCCGATGCGCAAACCGAAGTCGCGCTGCTCGTGTTCGGCGAGCTGAAGGACGATGCCGGGGCGCTCGGGGTGGACAAGCTGATCGAACTGCCCGGTTTCGAGCGCCGCACGTTCGCGCCAGAAAGCGCGTTGCGTGCGCTGCAGGCCTGCGCGGCGGCGCTCGCGCCGAAGCACGTATTCCTGCCCGACAACGCCAGCGGCGACGGCGACCTCGGCCGCCGTTATGCGGCCGCCGCCGGTGCGAGCGTGGCGACCCACGTGGTCGAGATCGATGCGAAGCACGTGGGCGTGTATGAACAGGCGAAGCGCGCGTGGGCCGAGCGTTCGCTGCCCGACGTGGTCCTGCTCGCGCCGAACGCCGTCGAGGCGAAGCTGCCTTTCGTCGGCGCGGGCGAACGCCTCGCAGGCGATTTCATCCGGCCGGCTACCGACCTCGCGTCGCCATACAGGGACCTCGGGCTCGAAGCCATCGACGCCGCCCAGGTCGCGCTCGAAGAAGCCGATTTCATCGTCTCGGCGGGCAACGGCGTGACCGACATTGCCGCGTTCGGGCGCCTCGCTGGCGCATTCGGCGCGGCGATCGGCGCGAGCCGTGTGGCGGTGGACAACGGCCACTTCACGCGCGACAAGCAGGTCGGCGCAACGGGCAAGACGGTCGAGGCGAGCGTGTATATCGCGTTCGGCATTTCGGGCGCCGTGCAGCACTTGCAGGGCATCAAGGACTGCCGCCATGTGATTGCCGTGAATCTCGACGGCAGCGCGCCGATAGCGAAGCGCGCCAACTTGACCGTGGTCGGCGACGCGCAAGGCACGATCGCCGCGCTGATCGAGCAGGTGCGAGCCGCACGCGCAAAGCGTGGCGGGGCGAGCGCCAACCGTGACGAAACGCATTCTGCAGGAGTCGCCGCATGAACGCACGCCATGATCCTCAAGATGGAATCGAGCGCATTGCGGTGCTCGTTTCGGTAGGGCGGCACCCCGTGAGCGGCGCGCCGCGTTACAGCCGCAACGACGCGCTCGCGCTCGAGCTCGCGCGCACGCTGGCCGAGCGACATCGCGCGCGCCTCGACGTGCTGCACGCAGGCGACGCCGCCGATCCCGCACTCGCCGAATACCTCGCGCTGGGCGCGCACGAAGTCGAGGTGCTGGCCTGCGCGCCTTCCGGCGACGCGGCGCGCGTGCTCGCCGAGCGCGTGCGCGGCTACGATCTCGTGCTGACCGGCACGCGCGCCGAGGGCGCGCACGACAGCGGCATGCTGCCGTACCGTGTGGCGGCTGCGCTGGGCGTGCCGATCGTGGGCGGCGCAGTCGATATCGACGTCGACGTCACGACGCGCGCCGCCGTGGTGCGCCAGTTTCTGCCCAAGGGTCTGCGCCGTCGCGTGCAGACGGCGCTGCCCGCCGTGATCGCCGTGCATCCGCTCGCGAACGCCCAGCCCCGTTACGCCTATGCGCGGCTGCGCGCGGGCGCGGTGCGGCCTGCGAGCGCGACGCGCGTCAGCGCCGCCGAATCGACCGAAGCGGCCGCCTGGACGGTCGGCCCAATCGAGCGTAAACCCGTGCGGCTGGCCGCGGCAGAGAAGCGCTCAGGCCACGCGCGCATGCTTTCGGCGACCACGACCGAAAGCCGGGGCGGCAACGTCGTAATTGAAGGGAGTTCGGTCGAAAAAGCACAAGTGATCCTCGCGTATTTGCGGGAGCATCAACTCATCGATTACTGATTTTGCTGGCCTGTCGGCAACGAACTGGGATGAAAAATCCGGAGCACACATGAAAGTAACGGCAGAGATTCGCGCGCTGATCGAGCGCCGCCAAGCGGGTTACAGCCTGGAGGCGCCTTTCTACCTGAGCGAGGAGATTTTCGCGCTCGATATGGAGACGATTTTCCGGCAACACTGGATCGAGGTCGCCACGGAAGCGGAAATTCCCGAACCGGGCGACTACGTGACCGTCGATCTGGCGGGCGACTCGATCCTGATCGTGCGCGACGACGACATGCAGGTGCGCGCGTTCCACAACGTTTGCCGCCACCGCGGCGCGCGTCTGTGCAACGAAGAGAAGGGGTCGGTGGGCAATATCGTGTGCCCGTATCACAGCTGGACCTACAACCTGACCGGCGCGCTGATGTTCGCCGAGCACATGGGCGAGCAGTTCGACCGCTGCAAGCACAGTCTCAAGAACGTGCATGTGGAAAATCTTGCGGGCCTGATTTTCGTGTGTCTGGCGGAAGAACCGCCCGCCGACTTCGCGCTCATGCGCGCCGAGATGGAGCCGTATTTGCTGCCGCACGACCTGGCGGGCTGCAAGGTCGCCGCGCAGGTGGACATCATCGAGAAGGGCAACTGGAAGCTCGTGATGGAAAACAATCGCGAGTGCTATCACTGCGTCGCGAACCATCCCGAGCTGACGATTTCGCTCTACGAATACGGCTTTGGCTACGCGCGCACGGACGCCAACGCGGAAGGCATGGACGCGTTCGAGCGCACCTGCAACGAGCGCGCGCAGCAGTGGGAAGCGATGGACCTGCCATCGGTCGAAGTCGAAAAACTGCTGGATGTCACGGGTTTTCGCACGCAGCGCCTGCCGCTCGACCGTTGCGGCGAGTCGCAAACGCTGGACGCGAAGGTCGCCTCGAAGAAGCTGCTCGGCGAATTCCGCACGGCCGATCTCGGCGGCCTCTCGTTCTGGACGCAGCCGAATTCGTGGCATCACTTCATGAGCGACCACATCGTGTCGTTTTCCGTGATTCCGCTGTCCGCCGGCGAAACGCTCGTGCGCACGCGCTGGCTCGTTCACAAGGACGCGCGCGAAGGCATCGATTACGACGTGGAGAACCTCACCGCCGTGTGGAACGCGACCAACAACCAGGACCGCACGCTCGTGGAGTATTCGCAGCGCGGCGCGACGAGCAGCGCGTATGAACCGGGTCCGTATTCACCGTACACGGAAGGGCTCGTCGAAAAGTTTTCGGCCTGGTATATCGGCCGCCTCGCCACGCAGATTGGCGCATAACGCACACGCGTAAAGCAGAGAGAGCGGAGTTTGACATGATGCGAGACGCGGCCCAATTCAATCCACTCGACGCCAGCGACAGCCGGGTCACGCGCCCGGCGTTCTGGGGCGCGCTGCCCGAGCGGTGGACGAGCGAGGTCGAGGAAACCCTCGTGTGCTGCCACGTATGGCAGGAAACGCACGACGTGAAGAGCTTTTTCCTGCGCTCGCCGCAGGGCCGCACGTTCTCGTTCGAGCCGGGGCAATTCCTCACGCTCGAACTCGAGATCGACGGCGAGGCCATCAACCGGTGCTATACGATTTCGTCGTCGCCCGCACGGCCTCATACCATTTCCATTACGGTCAAGCGCGTGCCGGGCGGCAAGGTGTCGAACTGGCTGCACGACAACCTGCGCCCGGGCGTTTCGCTGCGCGTGCTCGGGCCGGCCGGCGAATTCACCTGTGCGCGGCACCCCGCGCCGAAGTATCTGTTCCTTTCCGCAGGGTCCGGCGTCACACCGCTGATGTCGATGAGCCGCGCGCATCACGATCTCGCGGAGGACCGCGATATCGTTTTCGTGCACAGCGCCCGCACGCCCGACGACATCATCTTCGCGCGCGAGCTGGAGCTGATCGCGTCGAGCCGCGCGAATTTCCGCACGTCGTTCGTCTGTGAAAGGGTGGGCGCGCGCACCGATTGGTCAGGCGTGACGGGCTTTCTCTCGCTGCCGCTCCTGAAGTTGATTGCTCCGGACTTCATGGAGCGCGAGATCTTCACCTGCGGGCCCGCGCCTTACATGAAAGCCGTGCGCGATCTGCTCGACGAAGCGGGCTTTGCGCGCGAACGCTATCACGAAGAGAGTTTTTCATTCGAAACGCTTACGGCGGATGCCGAAGCACCGGTGGAACAGCCGCCGGCGGAATCGTCGGTCGAAACAGCCAGCTTCAAGATCACCTTCGCGAAGAGCCGCCGCGAGATTCAATGCGGTGCACAACAGACCGTGCTCGACGCCGCGCGCCAGGCCGGCGTGCGCCTCGCTTCCTCGTGCAGCCAGGGCATGTGCGGAACCTGCAAGGTCAAGCTCGTTTCCGGGCAAGTGGATATGAAGCATAGCGGCGGCATACGCCAGCGCGAAATCGATCAGGGCATGGCGCTGCTGTGCTGCTCGAAGCCGCTGTCCGACCTCGTCGTCGACAAATAGCGCGCGCGTCGCGCAACGACAAGAACACGTCGTAAATCGACGTTAGCGGCAGATTGTGGCGGGCGAATCTGCATAGGCACGGGGCGCTTGCCCATATCACAGGAGATCGACCATGAAGCTGGCTGGAAAACTCTTTTGGACCGGTGTGTTATCGGCGATGGTGAGCTTGAGCGCCCCGGCGTTTGCCGACGGCAAGCCGACCTTGAAGATCGGTTATGTCGAGGGCTGGGACGATAGCGTCGCGACGTCCAACGTGGCCGCGCGCATCATCGAGAAACGCTACGGCTATCCGGTGCAGCTCGTGCCGGTGGCCGCGGGCATCATGTGGCAGGGCGTGGCGCGCGGCGACCTCGACGCGACGCTTTCCGCCTGGCTGCCCGTCACACAGGGCGCGTACTGGGCGCAATTCAAGGACAAGGTGGTCGACCTCGGCACGAACTTCACCGGCGCGAAGATCGGCCTCGTGGTGCCCGACTATGTGAGCGCGAAGAGCATCGCCGATCTGAACGCGGACAAGTCGGCGTTCGGCGGGCGCATCGTCGGCATCGACGCCGGCGCGGGCGTGATGCGCAAGACCGACGAGGCCGTCAAGCAATACGACCTCAGCTACAGCGTGATGCCGAGTTCGGGCAGCGCGATGACGGCCGAGCTGGCGCGTTCGGTGGGGTCGAAGAAACCCGTGATCGTCACGGGCTGGACGCCGCACTGGATGTTCGCCAAGTACAAGCTGCGCTTCCTCGACGATCCGAAGAACGTGTACGGCGCGGCCGAGCACGTGGACAACGTGGCCAACCCCGAACTCGAGAAGAAGGCTCCGCAGGTCGTGACGTTCCTGAAGAACTTTCAGTGGAAGCCGGGTGAGATCGATAGCGTAATGCTCGCGATCCAGAACGGCGAGAAGCCCGACGCCGCCGCCGATACGTGGATCGCCGCGCATGGCGACCGCGTGAATGCCTGGGCGGGCACGCAGTAATCGCAAACAATAAAACGGCAGGGGGCCTGCAGCGGCCCCGCCAGATCAGCGCCCATCACGGGCCGCGCGCGGCGCGATTGTGCATATGCAGCATGTAATTTTTCTGATGCGGCGCCGTGTCGCTTTTGCGTAAGCGTCTGTCGCAATTCGCCATCCCGGCAGGGATTTTTCTGGCAACCATGTAGACATACCGTGCGGGCCGGCGCCTGCCGTTCGAGGAGACGGAGTCGATGAAATCCCCCAAGATCGTGGTCGATGGACTATGCAAGGTATTCGGGCCCAACCCGAAGCTTGCCCGTGAGCTGCTTGCGAAGGGCGCGACGAAAGACGAGCTGTTCGCGAAGACCGGCTATGTGCTCGGCGTGAACAATGCGTCATTCGAGGTGCATGAGGGCGAGATTTTCGTGCTGATGGGCCTGTCCGGCTCGGGCAAGTCCACGCTGATCCGGCTCATCAACCGGCTCGTGGAACCCACCGCCGGCAAGGTCATCATCGACGGGCGCGATATCGCGGCCGTGCGGCGCTCGGAACTGGTCTCGCTGCGCCGCACCGACATGAGCATGGTGTTCCAGTCGTTCGCGCTCATGCCGCAGCGCAGCGTGCTCGCGAATGCCGCGTTCGGCCTCGAAGTGGCGGGCGTGGGCCGCAAGGAGCGCGAGCGGCGCGCGCTGGCCGTGCTGGAACAGGTCGGCCTCGCGCCGTTTGCGCAGAAGCTGCCCGCCGAGCTGTCGGGCGGCATGCAGCAGCGCGTGGGGCTCGCTCGCGCGCTCGCGGTGAATCCCTCGCTCATGATCATGGACGAAGCGTTCTCCGCGCTCGATCCGCTCAAGCGCAAGGAAATGCAGAACGTGCTGCTGCAACTGCAAAAAGAGCAGCGCCGCACGATCATGTTCGTTTCGCACGACCTCGAAGAGGCGCTGCGCATTGGCAGCCGCATCGCGATCATGGAAGGCGGCCGCATCGTGCAGATCGGCACACCGCAGGAAATCATCAGCAATCCTGCCGATGACTATGTGCGTGCGTTCTTCGACGGCGTGGACACGAGCCGCTATCTCACCGCCGGCGACCTCATGCAGCGCGAAGCCGTGCCGCTCATCCGCACGCTCGACGCGAAGAGCGTGGCCTCGTCGCTCAACGGCAGCGCCGATTACGCGTTCGTGCTGGACGCCCAGCGCCGCATCAGCGGTTGCGTCACGCGCGATGCGATCGGCGCTGCGCAGCCGTCGCTGAAGAAAGTCGAGTGCATCAAGCTTGGCACGCCGCTGGAGCAGGTGGTCTCGCGCGTGTGTGCGAACACGACGGCGCTGCCCGTGGTCGACGACGAGGGACGCTATTGCGGTTCCATCGATCAGGCCGCCGTCCTGAAGGTCATTACGCGTAATCGAGGTGCCGCCCATGTCTGAGATCATTCCCGTCGGCCAGTGGGTCGATCAGTCGGTTCACTATCTGCTCGACCACGACGCCAACAGCTTCGACGCCGTCGGCAAGGCCATCGAGGGTTTTGCTGCGCTCGTCGAGCACGGCTTGCAGGCCATCCCCATGTGGGCGCTCATGGCGTTCTTCATCGCAATCGGCCTGTGGCGCGTGGGCTGGCGCTTCGCGATATTCGCCACCTGCTCGCTGTTGCTGATCTACGCAACCGGCTTCTGGGATCAGACCGTCGTGACGCTCGGCCTCACGCTCTCGTCGACGGTGATCAGCCTCGTGATCGGCATTCCGCTTGGCATCTGGACGGCGAAGAGCAAGCTCGTGCAAACCATCGTGAGGCCCATTCTCGACCTGATGCAGACCATGCCCGCGTTCGTCTACCTGATTCCCGCCGCAATGCTGTTCGGTCTCGGCCGCGTGCCCGGCATTCTGTCGACGGTAATCTTCGCCATGCCGCCCGCCGTGCGTCTCACGAGCCTCGGCATCAAGCACGTGAATCGCGAGATCGTCGAAGCAGGACAGGCGTTCGGCTGCACGCCGTGGCAACTGCTGTACAAGGTGCAGTTTCCCAACGCGCTGCCGTCCATCATGCAGGGCGTGAACCAGACCATCATGATGGCGCTTTCGATGGTCATCATCGCTTCGATGGTGGGCGCGGGCGGTCTTGGCAACGACGTGCTCGCGAGTATTCAGCGGCTGGATATTGGCCTCGGTTTCGAAAGCGGGCTTTCCGTCGTGCTGCTCGCCATCATCCTCGACCGCATTACTGAGAGCTTTGGCCGGGCGCCGGGCGCCGTGAAAGCGCCGCTGTTCTCGGGACTCAAGCAACTGATGCGCGTGCGTCCCGCAGTCGTCGAGGCGTAAGCGCTGGAATAACACGATCAACCGCGTTTCCCGAGGAGCGCAATGTGACGACCGACATCGCCGTGCCCGAGCCCGAGACGCGCACGGCATCGTCTCTCCGGCATTTCGGTTTCCTGACGTTGCAGAATTTTTCGATGATCGCGTTTTCGAGTGCGGTCGAGGTTCTGCGCATGGCGAACTACGTGGGGCGCGCGGAGCATTACCGCTGGTCGATCTACTCGCTCGACGGCGCACCGGCCCGCGCAAGCAACGGCATCACGGTGCGCCCCGCGCAGGCGCTCGACCCGGCGTGCCTGCCCGATGTGCTGATCGTGTGCGGCGGCATACGCATACGCGAGATCATGAGCGAGGGCGTGCGGGCGACGCTCGCCATGGTGGCACAGCGGGGCGTGCCGCTCGGCGGCATCTGCACCGGTGCTTACGCGCTAATGGCGAGCGGGCTGCTGGACGGTTATCGCTGCGCCGTGCATTGGGAGGATCTCACGGTTCTGCACGAGGAGTTTCCGCGCGTGCGTTTCGCCGACGAGCTGTTTGTGGTCGATCGCGACCGGCTCACTTGCACGGGCGGTACTGCGCCGCTCGATCTGATGCTCGAACTCGTTGGCGCGCGACTTGGTCAGAGTCTTGCTGCCAAGGTGTCCGAACAGTTCATTCTCGAGCGGATTCGCGGCTCGTCGGATCTGCAGCCTATTCCAGTGGATGCGCGTGTGGGTTTTTCGCGCGCGGAGTTGGTGGAGGTCGTGCGGTTGATGGAGGCGAATATCAAGGAGCCTCTCTCGCTGGAGGAACTCGCGCGGCTCGTTCGGCTTTCGCAGCGGCATTTGCAGCGGATGTTCAAGGCTTATCTCAATGTCTCGCCGACGCATTATTACTTGACGTTACGGCTTAAGCGGGCGCGTGAGCTCTTGCGGACTACCGATACTTCGATTTCTCGTGTGACCGCTATTTGTGGGTTTAATTCACCCTGCCATTTTAGTAAGGCGTATCGGGTGCAGTTTGGGCATGCGCCTAGTCATGAGCGGCGCGGCGCTGAGTGATCGGTTTTTTTGCTTTTTCGGCCTCAATGCAACGAACCACTAACAGCAACCTCCCCCTCAGCAAGCGCAGCACCCCCCCGCAAAAGCGCATCAAGCTCCGCCAACTGCACCGAATCCTGCCCACTACGCTGCGCACGAAACATCACCGGCGGCACGCCGAACTGCTTACGAAACTCGCGCCCAAGATGCGAAGCATCCGAAAACCCGCAACTCGAAGCAATATCGGCAACGGTTCGATCCGAACTCGTAAGTAGCCACGCTGCGGTCCGCAGACGCAACGCATTGGCAAACGCGCGCGGACTCTTCCCCGTTTCCGCCTTGAAGAGGCGTTCGAGCTGCCGCGCCGAAAGGTTCAGCTTGCAGGCCAGTTCCTCCAGCGGCACGTTGCGGCCAACCTGCTGCTCCATCAACAGGACGGCGCGCTTGACCTTTGGGTGCGTGGCGGGCTCGAGGCCGGGCGGGTGAGGCTGGGGCGCATTGCCCTTTTGCATTTCGCCGACCAGCAAGATGCGCAGCGCCTTCTGCACAGTCGCGTGATCGAAGTGGCGCAGCAAGATGGCGGCGGCGACGTCGATCGACGCGCGGCCGCCCGAGCAGGTAATGCGGCGACGGTCGATCGCGAACAGCCGGTCGGCGACGATGGCGTCGGCATTGACGTTGGGGAAGCGCTCGATGAAGTCCCAATAGTGGAACCAGCTCACGCATATCCGATGACCGTCGAGCACGCCGGCGCGCATCAGCGCGAAAACGCCCGTGCAGATGCCGACGACCGTCGTCTCGCCGCCAGCCGCGCGGCGGATGTACTGCAGCGTCGCTTCGCTCGCGTGCGGGCCGGAGTGCAGCAGTCCGCCCACGACCACGAGATAGTCGACCGGTTCGGCGTCGGCAAAGGTTTCCCAAGGCGCGATCTGGATGCCGCAGCTCGCACGCACCGGCGCAAGCGTTTCGCCGATCACGCGCCACGAGCAGCGCACGGGCTTGCTGTAGTCGCCTTCGTCGGCGGACAGACGCAGCATGTCGACGAAACCGGAGAACGCGGTCAGCGTGAAGTTCGGCAGCAGCACGATGCCGAAACGGATGCGCTCCTTGGGAGCGGCGTCGATGGAAACGGCGGTGGCGAGAGTGTCGGACATGGAGGCACAGATAAGCGGCGATGCGGTTTCAGCCAAGCTTCCCCGATATGGCCCCGAGGCGCTTGTCGATTTCCGCCATCGATCTTCGCAAAAGCGAAATCTTGAAGGAATACACGCCGCATGGCGGCGCGGTTCCGCCGCCCTGGCGCGTTCGTTCTAGCGCCGCCGCCGCCGCTTTGGTCAACTCGTGAGCGGGCACACGCCCCACGCCGCACCCATCCACGAGGCCCGCTGTCATGCCGCGCACCGTAACCGTCGAACTCAACAAACGCGCCTGTCACGGCGATGCCGAAGCCGCGCTCGCCCTGCTGGAGCAGAGCATGGCGCGCGGGCACGGTCGTATCGGGCTGCTGCGTTATCTGCAGGCGCGTTGCGTGGGCGCGCCGCTCGCGCGGCGGCATCACGACTATGCAGAGCGTGTGGCGAGCCGGATGAGCGAGGGTGCGTTCGCGGCGCTGGTGGCGCAGGCGCAGCGCCGCCACAGCATGGCGGCGTGAAGGCCCGGGCGCTTGCTCACAGCACGACGGTGCGGCCGTCGTTGATGAAGACCCGCCGCTCGAGAAACACCCGCACGGCGCGCGCAAGCGTCACGCACTCGACATCGCGCCCGACGGCCAGCAGACGCTCGGGGTTCAGCGAGTGGTCGACCCGTTGCACCTCCTGCTCGATGATCGGGCCTTCGTCGAGATCGTCGGTGACGAAGTGCGCCGTCGCGCCGATCAGCTTGACCCCGCGCACATGCGCCTGGTGATAGGGGCGCGCGCCCTTGAAGCCGGGCAGGAAGGAATGGTGGATGTTGATGGCGCGGCCCGCGAGTTTCTGGCTCGTTTCGTCGGAAAGAATCTGCATGTAGCGCGCGAGAATCAGCAGCTCCGAACCGGTCGAATCGAACAGGTCGAGGATGGCGGCTTCCTGTTCACGCCGCGTTTCCGGCGTGACGGGCAGATAGTGAAACGGCAGGTCGTGCTGCCTGGCGAGCGGTTCGAAATCGCGGTGATTCGAGGCAATGCCCGCAATGTCCATCTGCAACTCGCCCATGCGCCAGCGAAACAGCAGGTCGGCGAGGCAGTGCTCGAGCTTCGACACCATGATGAGCACTTTGGGACGTACCCGCAGGTCGTGAATGGCCCAGGTCATGTCGTGCTTGCGCGCGACACTGGCGAACTCGTCCCGCAGGCCCGCGAGATCGAAGCGCTCGCCCGCGCCGGGCTGCACGACCTCGTGGAAGACGCAGCGCAGGAAGAAGCGCGTGCTGATGTCGTCGTCGAATACCGTGAGTTCGTCGATATAGCCGCGGTGCGCGTCGAGAAAGCCGGCGACCGCGGCGACCTGCCCGGCCGCGGCGGGGCAGGACAGCGTGAGCACGTAGCGGTGTTGCGGGTCTTCGGTGGGCATGCGCGTTCTCCTCGTGTCGTGGTGCGCCCGCTGCATCTTGCGCGTCGTGCCGGGGCGCTGGCTTGATGGCGCAAGTAAGCCACCAATCGGCGTGCGGCACATAGAACCCACGCGCTGTATCGCGAGAATGAATACGCCAACCCGGCGCCAAAATGAAGAGGGTCACTTTTGCCCCTCGCGCTGTCGCATTCCTGCTATCCCGCGCTTTTTTCTCCGGCAAGCATGGGGCTGCGACGAAACGGGAGCGGAGATGGAGAGTTATCTGGGTCTGCAGGCGAGGGCGTTGAACGGCCAGCGTGCCGCGCTTTTTCGCGTGCGCACCTCGGTCGCCGACGTGTATATGTCGGTGAGCCGCTCGAACTATGGCAACGAGGAACGGGCCGTGGTCGAAGTGGACTGCGCGCGCTTCTTGAGGCTCTGGCGGGACGAACCGTGCGGCGAGTACGCCAGGCTCGCCAACGGCAATCCGCAGACATGGCGTGCCGACCCGCGCTTCGAACTGGCGGCCGAGGGTTTCAGCTTCGGCGAGGAAGACCCGGTGCCGCTTGCAGAAGTCAGTTGCCCGGCGAGCGCAGCCGTACCGTACGTTGCGTTCACGGACGGCGTGATGCGGACCCTCTGGCTAGCCGCCTACGCGGCCAGGTCGTTTCCGGTGGAATGCGCCGTGAACGACGCCGAGGCGCTGCAGCGCCTGGCTGGAACGGCTGGCAGCCGCTGGTGCAGCGTTGCCGAACTCGTTTCGCCGCAAGTCGCGCGAGCCCGGGAATGACGTGATAGCGTCAGTGCGCGAGCGCCCATATGAGCGACACGGAGAACGCGCCCACCACGACGGATGCGCAACGCTGGAAGAACGCGGGGCGAATGAACGGCGCACGGCCGTTGCGCGGCGCGGCGCCAATGGCGATCCACGTCAGGCCGATGGGAATCAGCAGGACCGCGAAGATCGCCATGGCCTGGAGCCACGTGACCACGCTCGCGAACGCCGCGGGCGGAAAAATCGAGCCGGCGAACAAAATGGCCTTGGGGTTGAGCACCGTGGCGCTGAACAGCGTGCGCGTGCCGACCACACCCCTGGCCGAGGTCTCGATCGCGTTGGCCGTGAACCAGAGGCGCAAGGCGAGCCACGCCAGATAGAGGCTGCTGGCCACACGCAGCACCTTCGGCAGCCAGCCCAGCGAATGCGACGCATGGGTGAAGCACAACCCCCAGACGGTAATCGACACCAGGTAGCCGGCCAGTTCGGCTGCGGTCAGATGAGCGGAGTGCCGCAAACCCTGCCGCAAACCGGCGGCGGCGAGCAGGGTGTTGGTCGGCCCCGGCATGAGCAGCACGATCGCGCAGCCCGAGACCATCAGCCCGACGGTGGAGAGGGAAAGCATGAGGGCGACTGGGGGATAGAGGGTTCGGATTATTGGAAGCTGACTGTAGGGTGTCATGGCAGCCAGTGACTAAAACTGCCGCGCGGCGCCCGCATTCTACGGCTTACCCCGGTAACTGCCTATTTCAGCCGGGTCCGGGGCGCTAAACCATTGGCCGATATTCGACATGCTGAGAGCGGCATACGCTTTGGCAGATGCGCGCTTACGCCGCGCGCCTAAATTATTGATTTCAATGCATCTATTGATGCGTAACAAATCATTTCGAAATATTTCATGGTTCGCCCTAAATAATCCGCGAATCACGCCGTTAAAGTACGCACGAGAACTCTGTCCAGAATATTTGCGGGCCGAGGAAGAATAAACATACGCCGTTCGGGGCCGAGAGCCCGCACGCTGCGGCCGCCGTTATCGTCAACCCCTATGCCCGATTTGTCGTGGACCATGCCCGTGGCGCGTTGGTCCTTCTGGTCTTCCGCATCGGAAAGTCTGCCTGAGGTTGCGTTCGTCGATCCGATGATGCGCCGCCGGCTGAGCGCGCTTTCGCGGATGGCGCTGAAGGTGGCCGGCGACTGCGTCGATGCGCAAGCCAGGACACGCGTGGTTTTCGCATCGCGGCACGGCGAGTTGCGCCGCACGACGGACATTCTGCGCGACATCGAGACAAGCAAACCGGTTTCGCCGAACGCGTTCAGCCTTTCCGTGCTCAACGCGATGACGGGGCTGTTCGGCATCGTGCGGGGCGACCGTTCGCCGGCGACGGCCCTCTCGGCAGGCGCGCAGACGCTGGGCTACGCGCTGCTCGAAGGCCACGCGCTGCATACGGAAGACCCCGCAAGCCCCGTATTGATCGTCTACGCCGACGAACCCGCCGACGCGCGCTACGGCGCGGTCGAGCAGGAAGTGCAGCGCGGCGCGTTCGCGCTGCTGCTCGATGCGAGCGCGGCTGCGCAAGGCCGGCTCGCGTGCTCCATCACGGAAGACAAGCCGGGCCCGGCCGCGGCGGCACGCGCATTCGCTACGCAAAGCGAAGCGCTGCATCACTGCCTGAGCGGCGGCGCAAGCGCCGCGTGGCAGGGCGGCGGCGGCACATGGCAATGGAGCTGGCATGTTGGCTCGGCTTGACTACGGCTGGCGGCTCTTCGCCACCGGCTTCAGCTTCGCGATGTTCGGCGCGTGCGGGCTGCTGTTCTCGGTCATCGTATTTCCGCTCGCGGCGGTCTGGCCGCATCGCGCTTCGCGGCAACGCGCGGTCACTACCGTCATCCACTGGTTTTTCCGCTCGCTCGTGGCCGCCTTGCAGCGCGCGGGCGTCATGACGCTCGACGTGGCCGGCGCGAACGCGCTGCGCTCGGGCGCACCCGCCATCGTCGTCGCGAACCATCCCACCTACCTCGACGTGGTCGTGCTGCTCGCGCTCACGCCTTCCGCCTGTTGCGTCGTGAAGAACGCGCACTGGCGCAACCCGTGCTTCTGGGGCATCGTGCGGGCGGCCGAGTACGTGAGCAACGCCGATCCCGCAGGCTTCGTGCAGGACTGCGCGCGCCAACTGGTGAACGGCTACAGCATGATCATTTTTCCCGAAGGCTCGCGCAGCCCGGCGCCGAATCGCCTGCACGCGTTCTCGCGCGGCTTCGCGCATACGGCGCTCGAGGCCGGCGCGCCGGTTCTGCCCGTGCTCATGCACTGCGATCCGCCCGCCTTCACCAAGCAGATGCGCTGGTATCACGTTCCGCAGCGACCCTTTCGCATGACCGTGAACGTGCTGGCACCCATCGGCGTCCAGCCGCTCGCGCCGCGCGACATGCCTTCCGCACTCGCCGCGCGCAACGTCACGCGCACCATCGAGGCGCAAATCACACAGCACCTGTTTGACTATGGATACTTTAAAACTGGAAATTAAGCGGCTCCTGATCGAGGCGCTCGATCTCGAGCATCTCACGCCCGCCGATATCGACGACGACGCGCCGCTGTTCGACACCGACGGCGTGGGGCTCGACTCGATCGACGCGCTGGAGATCGGCATCGTGCTGCGCCAGCGCTATCAACTGACCATCAACGCCGACGACGAAAACGTGCGCGGCTACTTCCGGTCGATCAATACGCTCGCGGCGCTCGTCGCGGGCCACGCAAACGAAAACGAGGCGCTGGAAGCCACTGCAGGGAAAGGGGATTGAATCATGAACGAAGCTGAAATTCTCGACCGTATCCGCGAGATCTTTCACGAGAACTTCGATATCGATCCGGCGCGCGTCACGCCGGAGGCGCACCTGTTCGAGGAACTGGATCTGGACAGCATCGACGCGGTCGATCTGGCCATCAAGCTCCAGGAAATGACGGGCCGCCGCATCAAGCCGGAAGAGTTCAAGCAGGTGCGCACGGTGGGCGACGTGATCGCCGCGGTCGAGTCGCTGCTCGTGACCCAGGCTTGAGGCCATTCGTGACGGCTCTTCGCGGGCCCGGCCCGGCTGAGCCTGCCGCGGCAGGTGAAAGCAACGTGGCAGGCGGCCGGGCGCGCAGCAAATGGAAGCTGCTAGCCGGTCTCGCCTACCCGGTCGTGATTCTCTGCGCGTGGCGCTGGGATTCGCCGCGCTTCGTGGGCTTGTTGCTGCTCGTGCTGCTCTGGATGCAGCGCGTGGCCGGCACGGGCGCGCTCGCCGCCACCCTGCGCAAGCTCACGCCGGTGGACTGGGCCGTGGCCGTCATGCTCAATATTGCCTCGGTGGCCATCGTCATCACCAATAGCGAACGGCTCATGCGCCTGTATCCTTCGCTCGTGAATCTCGGGCTGCTCGTCGCCTTCGGCGCGACCCTCGTGAAGGGGCCGTCGATGATCGAAAAATTCGCACGTCTGACCTATGCCGATCCGCCCGCGCACATCGTGTGCTATACGCGCCGCGTCACGCAACTCTGGTGTGTTTTCTTCGCTTTGAACAGTGTGTTTTCCGCCTGGACGGCACTCGCCTGGCCTGCTCGCGCCTGGTCGCTCTACAACGGCATGCTCGCGTATGTGATCATCGGTGCGCTGCTCGCCGGCGAGTTCGTCTGGCGCAAATGGATCATGCTGCCGCGTGCTGCGCGACGGGAGGCGGTGTGATCGCACTGCACGAGCTTCTCGTGGCGCGTTGCCGCGAGCCGCGCAGCGTCGTTTGCGTCGATGGCGCCAACGTGACGGATTTCGCTATGTTCCGTACGCATGCGCTTGGCATCGCGGCGCGCCTGCGCACGCGGCCGGGCCTGCGCTTCGCGCTATGGAGCGACGACCCGTATCTATTCGCCTGCGCTTTGTTCGGACTGCTTGTTGCAGGCAAGGTGCCCGTGATTCCGGCGAACGCGACGCCGGGCTATCTCGCCGAACTGAGCGACGCGTACGATGCGGTGCTCGACGAAAACGAGCTTGCCGCGTGGTGTGCCGATACGGCCGCGGTTCAACCCGTCGAACCCGCCATGGCGATCGACGCGAATGCGATGCTCACGCTCTTCACGTCGGGCAGCAGCGGCACGCCGAAGGCGGTCCACAAGACGCTCGCGCAGTTCGACGCCGAAGTGCATACGCTGGAAGCCGCATGGGGCGCGCTGCTGGGCGACGCGGCCGTGCTCGCGAGCGTGCCGCATCACCACATTTACGGGCTGCTGTTCCGCGTCTTCTGGCCGCTGGCCGCGGGCAGGCCGTTCGCCCGCGCGACCTGTGCCGACCCGGCGCAATTGCAGGCGCGGATTGCCGAATGTTCGGCGCAGTGCGACGCGACCGTCGTCGTCTCGACGCCTGCGCAGCTCTCGCGCTGGCCCGATCTGCCGGGGTTCGCGACACTCGCCCCGCAGCCGCGCGCGTTCTTCTCGTCGGGCGGCCCGCTGCCGCTCGACACGGCGAAGCAATACGCCGCCACGTTCGGTGCCGCGCCGCTGGAGATCTACGGCAGCACGGAGACGGGCGGCATCGCCTGGCGCAGACAAACCGAAGCGCAAGCATGGACGCCCATGCCGGGCATCGCCGTGCGCGCGGGCGCAGCGGACGAGGGCGGCGCGCTCGAAGTGCGCTCGCAGCATCTCGGCCACGACGGCTGGCATCGCACCGACGACAAGGCCGCGTTCGACGAGCACGGCCGCTTCGTGCTGCAAGGGCGTCTCGACCGCGTGGTCAAGCTCGACGGCAAGCGTGTGTCGCTCAGCGAGATGGAGAGCAAACTGCTGCTGCATCCCGGCGTTGCCGAAGTCAGAACGGTGCTGCTCGAAGGCGGCTCACGCGAGCGCATTGGCGCGCTCGTGGTGCTCACCGCGGAGGGCCGCGAAACGCTGCGCCGCGACGGCCGCGTTCTGCTCCTGAAAGCATTTCGCCGCCATCTCGCCGCCTGGTTCGACACTGTCGTTCTGCCGCGCCACTGGCGCATTCATAGCGCGCTGCCAGTCGACTCGCGCGGCAAGATTCAGGCGCAAGCGGTCGCCCGTGCGTTCGCGGCCAGCGAAGAAGGGTTCGAGTTGCTTGCGCAATGGGACGACGCAGAAGGGCGGGCGTTCGAACTGCGCGTGCCGCACACGCTCGTTCATTTCGCGGGCCACTTTCCGGGGCTGCCGATTTTGCCGGGCGTCGTGCAGGTGGACTGGGCGATGCGGTTCGCGCGCGACTGGGTGCCCGGCGTGCGCGCGCTCGCCTCGATCGATCAACTGAAATTCACCATGCCAGTGCCGCCGGGCGTGCTGCTCAAGCTCGTGCTCAAGCACGACGCCGTGCGCCGCCGCGTAGCGTTCGCGTGGCGCGTCGGCGAGCGTGACTGCGCGTCCGGCGTTTTCGTATACAGGGAGCCCGCATGAGCCTCGCGGCCTGTATCGTCATTCCGATCTACAACCACAAGGACGCGATCGGCGGCACCGTGGCGAACCTGATCGTCCACGGCCTGCCGCTCATCGTCGTGGACGACGGCAGCGACGAAGCCACCCAGCAGGTGCTGGCGGACCTCGCGCGCCGCTACGCCGGCAAGCTCACGCTGCGGCGCCTGCCCGTGAACGGCGGCAAGGGCGCCGCGGTGATGGCGGGGCTGCGCGCCGCGCGCGACGCCGGCTATACGCATGCGCTGCAGATCGACGCCGACGGCCAGCACGACGCTTCGGACGTCCCGCGCTTTCTCGCCGCTGCGCAGGCGAATCCGCGCGCGGTCGTGATCGGCCAGCCCGTCTACGACGAGAGCGTGCCGAAAGCGCGTCTCTACGGGCGCTATCTGACCCACGTATGGGTCTGGATCGAGACGCTCTCGTTCACGATCCGCGATTCGATGTGCGGCTTTCGCCTCTATCCGCTCGACCTCGCGTGTGCGCTGATCGACAGCGTGAAGCTGCCCGAGCGCATGGACTTCGACATCGAGATTCTCGTGCGCCTGCACTGGCGGCGCGTGGCGTTCGTCTCGATTCCGACCGCCGTCACCTACGCGGCCGACGGCGTCTCGCATTTCGACGTGCTGTGGGACAACGTGCGTATCAGCCGCAGCCATACGCGGCTCGTCGCGGGCATGCTCGCGCGTCTGCCGCTGCTGCTCGCGCACAAGGCCCTGCCGCGGCGCACGGAGGCGGGCGACGGCAACGACCCGTGGTGGCGCACTGCCGAACGCGGCAGCCGGCTCGGCATGGCGCTGCTTGCCTGGAGTTGCGGCCTGTTCGGGCGGCGCTTCACCGCGCTTTGGCTGCACCCCATCGTCGCTTACTTCCTGGTCACGGGCCGCCCCGCACGCGACGCTTCGCGGCGCTATTTCGACCGGCTGCGCCAGTGCTCGCCGGAAAGCGAGACGCCGCGCCCCGGCTGGTTCACGGCCTATCGCCATATGCTCTCGTTCGCGCAATCTGGCTTCGACAAGCTGGCCGCCTGGACAGGCCGCGTCGGTGAGGCCGACGTGGAGATCGACGACCCACGCGCGTTCGACGCGTTGATCGCGAGCGGCCGCGGCGCGCTCGTGATCGGCTCGCACCACGGCAACCTCGAAATGGCGCGGGCGCTGGCCGTGCGCGGCGCGCAAACGAAGGTGACGGCCATCGTCTACACGGAGCACGCCAAACGCTTCAACAGCGTGCTGGCTTCCGCGCATCACGATTTCGCGCAGCATCTCGTGCCGGTGAGCGACTTCGGCCCGCAGACGGCGCTGATGATGCAGGAGCGCATCGAGCGCGGCGAGCTGCTCGTCATCGTCGGCGACCGCACGCCTGCGCGCGAAACCGGCCGTACCACCGAAGCGCAATTCCTCGGCGAGACGGCCGCGTTTGCCCAGGGCCCCTATGTATTGGCGCACGCGCTCGCGTGCCCCGTTTATCTGTTGTTCTGCCTGAAAGAGCACGCGGGCTACCGGCTCTACTTCGAGCCGTTTGCCGAGCGCATCGATCTGCCGCGGCGTGGCCGCGCCGAGCATATAGCGGCATGGGCGCAGCGCTTTGCGTCGCGCCTCGAACACTATTGCCGCAAGGCGCCGTACCAATGGTTCAACTTCTACGATTTCTGGGCGCGCCCCAGTGGGGGAGCGAATGGCCGAGACTGACCTGAAGGATGCCGGAGTCAACGCGGATGCCGTGGTAGTCGGCGGCCGCCATTTGACGATCGAGGACGTCGTGGCGGTTGCGCGCGGGGAGGCCGCCGTGCGGCTCAACGACGACCCGGCCTGGCGCGAACGCATCGCGCGCGGCGCGGAGTTCTTGCGCCGGCATCTCGCCGCCGGTGCGACCGTGTACGGCGTCAATACGGGCTACGGCGACGCCTGCGTCGTCGACGTGCCGATGGCGCTGGTCGAGGCCCTGCCGCTGCAGCTCACGCGCTATCACGGCTGCGGCATGGGCGAGTATCTCGACGACGCCTCGGCGCTCGCCGTGATCGCCGCGCGTCTGAATTCGCTGGCGTTCGGGCTTTCGGGCGTGCGCCCGGTGCTGCTCGAACGCCTCGCCGATCTCATCAATCATCGCGTGTTGCCGCGGATTCCCGCCGAAGGCTCGGTGGGCGCAAGCGGCGACCTCACGCCGCTTTCGTATGTCGCGGCGGCGCTGGTCGGCGAGCGCGGCGTGCAGTTTCGCGGCGCGCCGTGCGAGGCGCGCGACGCGTGGCTCGCGCTAGGCCGCGAACCGCTCACGCTCGCGCCCAAGGAAGGCCTCGCGCTGATGAACGGCACGGCGGTCATGACGGGCCTCGCCTGTCTCGCGTTCACGCGCGCGGCGCAGCTCGCGCGCCTGGCCGCACGTCTCACCGCGCTCGCCACGGTGGCGCTCGACGGGCGCGCCGCGCATTTCGACGCGTTCATCTTCGAAGCCAAGCCGCACGCGGGGCAGGGCGAGGCGGCGGCCTGGATCCGCGCCGACCTGGCCGGCCGTCCGGACACGCCGGGTCACCGGCTGCAGGACCGCTATTCGATCCGCTGCGCGCCGCACGTGATCGGCGTGGCGAACGACGCGCTTACGTGGATGCGGCGCGACATCGAGAACGAACTGAACAGCGCCAACGACAATCCGCTGATCGATCCCGACGGCGAGCGCGTGCTGCACGGCGGCAACTTCTACGGCGGCCATATCGCGTTCGCCATGGACGGCCTCAAGACGGCCGTGGCGAATCTCGCCGATCTGATGGATCGCCAGTTCGCCTTGCTCGTCGACGACAAGTTCAACAACGGCCTGCCGCGCAACCTCACGGGCGCGACGAGTGCGCGCGCGCCGATCAATCACGGCTTCAAGGCCGTGCAGATTTCGTCGTCGGCGTGGACGGCGGAGGCGCTCAAGCACACGATGCCCGCGAGCGTGTTCTCCCGCTCGACGGAGGCGCACAACCAGGACAAGGTGAGCATGGGGACGATCGCGGCGCGCGACTGCTTGCGCGTGCTGCAACTGACCGAGCAGGTCGCGGCCGCTCACGCGCTCGCCACCGTGCAGGCCGCGCGCCTGCGTCTGCGCGGCAACGCCGCGACGGTGATTCCCGAGCCGCTTGCCGCGTTCATGGAAGACGTGGCCGCGACGTCGCCATTCGTCGACGAGGACCGCGCGCTCGAACACGAACTGCGCGCCATGACGGAGCGCATCGCAACAGGCGACTTCCTCGGGCAGAACGCGGAGGGCAGGCCATGAGCGAGGCGCGCAAGGTGGTGCCGGTGTTGAGCGCGAGCGCGAACGTGGAAGTGCCGTTCCACGACGTGGACGCGATGAACGTCTGCTGGCACGGCCACTATCTGAAGTATTTCGAGTTCGGCCGCGCGGCGCTGCTGCGCAAGTTCGACTACGACTATCGCGAGATGCAGGCGTCGGGCTACGTGTGGCCCGTGGTCGAAGCGCATTTGAAGTATGTGCGGCCCGCTATTTATGGGCAGCAGCTCGAGGTCTGCGCGGACCTGATCGAGTACGAAAATCGCCTGAAAATCAGCTACGAAATCTACGATCGCGATTCGCGCACGCGCCTCACGAAGGGCTACACGATCCAGGTCGCCGTGAACGCCGCCACGCAGGAGCTGCAGTTCGTCTCGCCGCCTGTCGTGCTCGAAAAGCTGGAGCGTGCATGGGCGCGTTGAAACGATACGCGGCGGCGGTGGCCGCACTGCTTGCGCTTCAGTCGGTGTGGATGCCGGTGCGGGCCGCGACGGCGCCCGTGAACGTGAGCACTGGCGCGAACGCCGGCGACGCGGCACTCGTCTCGCAGATCGCGGCGCGTCTTGCGCGCGCGAACGGCGTGCGTGCGCATTTCACGCAAACGCAGACGCTTGCCGCGATGAAAGCCCCGCTCGTCAGCACGGGCTCGCTGCTGTTCTTTCGCGAGCGCGGCGTGATCTGGCAGGTCGAAACGCCATACAAGAAGACGTGGATCATGCGCGACAGCGGCGTCACCGTGATCGATGCCAACGGTCAACCTGATCAGCGCACCCGGAACGGCGGTGCGCAGGGCGCGCGCGGTGCGGCAGAGATCGCGAAGATGATGCGGGCGATGCTCGGCGGCGACCTGAGCGGGCTGTACTCGCAATTCGACGTAGCGCCGCGCGGCACGCCTTCGCAATGGCAGATGCGCCTCGTGCCGCGCCAGCCGCAGATCGCGCAGGCGCTGCGCGGCATCGAGATGGATGGCGGCGACTTCCTTCACAGCTTGCGCATCACGTTCGCCAACGGCGACGTCACGCAATACGACTTTAGCGGCAGCGCGCAGGTGTCCGAACTGACGCCCGCCGACCAGAAGCTTTTCGGAACGCCATAGTGAGTTCCTCCGAGCTTCGCACCGCAACCCAGTCGCGGCGGCAGTGGACGCTGCGGGCCGCGTGGCTGCTGCTGGCCCTCGCGGCGGCGCTGTATTGCGCCTGGCGCTTTGCGGGACCGACGCCCCTGCAGACCAACCTGCTCGCGCTGCTGCCCGCAACCGAAGCGGACCCCGTGGCCGAAGAGGCCGTGGACCAGCTCGCGAGCGCGCTCGGCAACCGCGCCGTGCTGCTGGTGTCGAGCCGCGACGCGGCGCACGCGAAAGCCGCGGCACAGCAACTGGGCGCGGTGCTCAGCGCAAGTCACGCGTTCGCCTCGGTGACGGCGCAAGTCCCGCCGTTCGACCTCGGGCGCATCACGCGTTTCTACCTGCCGTACCGCTTTGGCCTGCTGACTGCGCAAGACCGTGCGCTTGCCTCCGGAAGCACCGAAACGTTGCGCGGCGCGCTCGCCGAGCGCCTCTATGGACTGCCGAATGCGGCTCTCGCAACGTCGCTCGCCGACGATCCCTTCGGCTGGCTTCAGCACTGGCTCGCGGGGCTGCCGCTCGCGGCATCGAATCTCACCGTCGAGGACGGTTTCCTCGTTGCGCATCGCCCTGACACCACGAGCGTGCTCGTGATTGGCACGCTGCCTGGGTCAGCCTACGAGTCCGATGTTCAGCGAGGTGTGCTGCTTGCCGTCGCGCACGGTGAAATTGCGCTCAAGGCGTCGTGGCCGGACGTCACGCTCGCGCGTACAGGCGCCGTGTTCTATGCCGAGTCTGCACGGCGCGCCTCGGAGCGCGACGTCCATGTGATCGGCATCGTTTCGGCGGTGGGCATCGCGCTGCTGATGCTGTGGATCTTCCGCTCGCCGCGGCTGATCCTGCTGGGCTTCGTTTCCACGGCGCTCGGCATCGTCTGCGCGCTCGCGGCCACGATGCTCGTCTTCGGCAAGCTGCATCTGCTGACGCTCGTGTTCGGTGCGAGCCTGATCGGCGAGGCGGTCGATTACTCCATTCAGTACTTCGTCGTCTACCTGGGCACGCGGCACGGCTGGGATGCGCGGCGCGGCGCGCGGGAAGTGCTGCCCGCGCTCACGGTGGCGCTCAGCACGAGCCTGCTTGGCTACGCCATCCTGACGTTCGCGCCGTTTCCGGCGCTCAGGCAGATCGCGTGCTTCGCCATCGTCGGCATCTTCACCGCTTTCGCTTCGGTCATCTGGCTGTTGCCGAGCCTCATGACGCAGCCCGCGCGCCGCAGTCCCCAAACGCTCTTCGCCGTGGCCGCGGGCTCGCTCGCGAAATGGCAGGCGCTGATCGGCGGCCGTCGCGCCTGGGGCGTCGCGCTCGCTCTCCTGGTCGTAGCCGTGCCGGGCTGGCTGCAACTGCGTAGCGACGACGACATTCATCTGCTGATCCAGCGGGACCCGGCGCTCGTCGCGCAGGAGCGCGTGGTGTCGAGCGCCGTGGGCGCCGACAACAGCGCGCAGTTCTTCGTCGTGCGCGGCGCGTCGCCCGAGGCCGTGCTCGAGCGCACCGAGGCGTTGTGCGCGCGGCTCGACATGCTCACGGGCGCGTCCGCGCTGAGCGGCTGGCAATCGGTCACGTCGTTCGTGCCGTCCGAAGCACGGCAGCGGGCCGATCGCGCGTTGCTCGGCGCACACGTGTTCGCCGATCCCGCCGCCTTGCGCACGCTGCTGGGCGCGGCGGGCTTTCGTGACGAGGTGGCGCAAACGTGGCTCGATGCCTGGGCGCACTCGGGCGCTGCCGTGCTGCACGTGGACGACTGGCTCGCCGAACCCTGGTCGCAGCCGTTCCGCCACCTGTGGCTCGGGCGATCCGTGAGCACACCCGGCGCATTCGCGGCGATCGTGATTCCGCAAGGCGTGTCCGCTGCGAATGCGCCCGCGCTGCTCGACGTCGCGCACGCGTTGCCCGGCGTGAGCTTCGTCGACAAGGCCGCGAGCGTATCGCGGCTCTTTGGCGTGTACCGGCAGGATGGTGCGATCTGGCTCGCGGGCGCGCTCACGCTCGTGCTCGCGCTGCTGATGTTCCGCTACGGCTGGCGCGGGGCCATCGCGGTCGCGCTGCCGGTGTGGCTCGCCATCGGCGTCACGCTCGCCGCTTTCGGCTATGCGCACGTGCGCATCAATCTCTTCAACATGCTGGCGCTGATGCTCGTGCTCGGCGTGGGCGCGAACTACGCCGTCTTTCTGCGCGAAGGCGCGCTGCGCGCCGCCACCGATCGCGGCGCGGTATGGACCGGTGTGCTGCTGTCCGCCGCGACCACGCTGCTCTCGTTCGGCATGCTCGGCATGAGTTCCATGCCCGCTCTCAAGAGTTTCGGCGCCACGTTGTCGCTCGGCATCATGGTGTCCGTCATGCTCGCGCCTATCGGCATAAGCGGAACAAGCGGCATGCCCACGAATCAACGGAGAAAGGCCTGATGGCGCTCCCTGTCTATTTGCACGCGCTCGGCATGGTCAATGCGCTCGGCGACGACGTACCTGCGATCGTCGCAGCGCTCGCGCGCGGCGAGGCGCCCGGCATGGGGCCGATCGCGACGCGTACCGGCACGGCTTTCGCGGGCAGCGTGAAGGCGCCGCTCGACCTTGCGCCACCCGCGTCGCTCGCCTGCTACGACTGCCGCAACAACCGGCTTCTGCTCGCCGCGCTGGCGCAGATCCGACCCGCCATCGAAGCCGCGCGCGAGCGCTTCGGCGCGGGCCGTATCGGCGTCGTGCTGGGGACGAGCACGTCGGGCATCAGCGCCGTGGAAGCGACGTTCACGCAGCCGGTGCAGCAAGACGCCGCTTCGACGTTCGACTACCGCCAGATGGAGATCGGCACGGCCGCGCCGTTCGCCGCCGCGGCGCTCGATCTGCGCGGCCCGGCGTATACGATCTCCACGGCATGCACCTCGAGCGCCAAGGCGTTCGCCGCCGCGCGCCGTCTGCTGCGCGCGAACCTGTGCGATGCCGTCGTCGTGGGCGGCGTCGATTCGCTTTGCGAACTCACGCTGCAAGGCTTCGCCTCGCTCGAATCGACGAGCCCCGTACGGACCAACCCGATGAGCGCACAGCGTCGCGGCATCAACATCGGCGAGGGCGCGGCAGTGTTCCTGATGAGCCGCGAGGAAGGGCCGGTGATGCTCGCGGGCGCGGGCGAGTCGAGCGATGCCCACCACATATCCGCCCCCGACCCGCAGGGCGCGGGTGGCGAACTCGCATTGCGTGCGGCGCTCGCCGATGCGGGCATCGGCGCGGCCGCGATCGGCTACGTCAACCTGCACGCAACGGCCACGATCAAGAACGACCAGATGGAAGCGCATCTCATGGCGCGCGTGTTCTCAGACGGCGTGGCCGCGAGCGGCACGAAGCCGCTCACGGGTCATACGCTCGGCGCGGCAGGCGCGAGCGAACTGGGGCTCGCGTGGCTCACGCTCGCCCGCGACGACGTCGCGCTGCCGCGCCATCTGTGGGACGGGGAAGCCGATCCGGCGCTGCCCGCGCTCGACCTGGTTCAAGACCTGCGGCATTTGCCGCGCAACGGGGTGCGCCAATACGTGATGAGCAACTCATTCGCGTTTGGCGGCAGCAACGCGTCACTCATACTCGGACGATGATCGAGGCCATGAATTCCGTTCTTTCCTCCTCGACGGATGCGTTCCCGCCGATCGAGGCGATCATCCCGCACCGCGGCACGATGCTGCTGCTCGACTCGGTCGCCGCATGCAGCGACGAATCCCTCACGGCGCTGGCCGGCGTGCACGCCGATGCATGGTATGCCGACGAGCAGGGCGCGATGCCCGCGTGGATCGGCATCGAACTGATGGCGCAGGCGATCGCCGCTCACGTCGGCCTGTTGTCGATGCGCGAAGGCAAGCCGGCCCGCCCGGGCGTGCTGCTCGGCACACGCCGCTATGAGGCGGCTCAAGCTGCGTTCGCAGGCGGCGCGCCACTCAGCGTGACGGTTAGCGAACTGCTGCGCAGCGAAGAAGGCCACGGCGCGTACGGCTGCACCATCAATCAGGAAGACAAACTATTGGCTGAGGCCACCGTCAAGGTGTATCAGCCGCGCGATTTCCAGACTTTCATCGAGGAGAATTCCAGATCATGAGCCGGCGTGTTCTCGTCACCGGCGCGAGCCGCGGCATTGGTCGCGCGATCGCCTATCATCTCGCCGCGGACGGCTTTGCCGTCACCGTGCATTGCCGCACGGGCCGCAACGAAGCGGATGCCGTCACCGCGGGCATCGTCGCACAGGGCGGCACGGCCAGCGTGCTGCAGTTCGACGTGCGCGACCGCGCCGCATGCCGCGCGGCGCTCGAAGACGACGTGGCGGCGCACGGCGCCTACTACGGCATCGTCTGCTGCGCGGGCGTGACGCGCGACGCCGCGTTCCCCGCACTGACCGACGAAGACTGGGACGTCGTGCTCGAAACGGGCCTCGATGCGTTCTACAACGTCGTCCATCCGCTCGTCATGCCGATGGTGCGTGCGCGCAAGGGCGGCCGCATCGTGACGGTGGCCTCGGTGTCGGGCGTGACGGGCAATCGCGGGCAGGTCAACTACAGCGCAGCCAAGGCCGGGCTGATCGGCGCGACCAAAGCGCTGGCGGTGGAACTGGCCACGCGCAACATCACGGTCAACAGCGTCGCGCCTGGGCTCGTGGATACGGGCATGCTCGACGACGTGCCGCTCGAACACGCGCTCAAGGCCGTGCCGATGAATCGCGTGGGGCAGCCCGCCGAAGTCGCGGCCGTGGTCGGTTTTCTGATGTCCGACGCGGCTTCCTATGTCACGCGCCAGGTCATCGGCGTCAATGGCGGGATGGTCTGATGAAACGCGTCGTCATTACCGGCATGGGCGGCGTGACCGCACTCGGCGATCAGTGGGCGCAGGTCGAAGCGGCGCTCAAGGGCGGCGTCAACGCCGTCAAGCGCGTACACGACTGGGACTATATCGAGTCGCTGCATACGCGCCTTGCGTGCCCGCTGCCGGCGTTCACTGCGCCTGATTATTACCCGCGCAAGAAAACGCGTTCGATGGGCCCGGTCTCCCTCTACGCGGTGCGCGCGAGCGAACACGCGCTGGCCGACGCGGGCCTGCTCGACGATGCGTCGATCAAGGATGGCCGCATGGGCGTGGCGTATGGTTCATCGGCCGGTTCGGTCGAGCCGGTGCGCGCGTTCGGCAAGATGCTCGAAACGGGCTCGATGAGCGACGTGACGTCGAACAGCTACGTGCAGATGATGCCGCACACCACGGCCGTGAACGTAAGCCTCTTCTGGGACCTCAAGGGGCGCATCGTGCCGACGTCGTGCGCGTGTGCTTCGGGCAGCCAGGCAATCGGCTACGCCTACGAGATGATCGCGAACGGCAAGCAGACGCTGATGCTCGCCGGTGGCGCCGAGGAACTCTCGGGGCCCGGCGTGGCCGTGTTCGACATGCTCTACGCCACGAGCACGCGCAACGACGAGCCGCAACTCACGCCACGTCCGTTCGATGCCGCGCGTGACGGCCTCGTGGTGGGAGAGGGCGCGGCGACGCTCGTGCTCGAGGAGTACGAGCATGCGATGGCGCGCGGCGCGCGCATTCATGCGGAAGTGGTGGGCTTCGGCTGCAATTCGGACGGCGCGCATATCACGCAGCCCACGGCGGCGACGATGGCGGTCGCGATGCGCCAGGCGCTCGCCGACGCGCAGTTGGCCCCCGAAGCGATCGCGTATGTGAATGCGCACGGCACCTCCACGGATCGCGGCGACGTGGCCGAAAGTCAGGCCACGGCGGAGACCTTCGGTGCGCGCATGCCGATCAGCTCGCTCAAGAGCTATATCGGCCACACGCTCGGCGCCTGTGGCGCGATCGAGGCGTGGTGGACGATCGAGATGATGAAGCGCAACTGGTACGCGCCCACGCTCAACCTGACCGAGGTCGATCCGGCCTGCGCGCCGCTCGACTACATCCGGGGCGAGGCGCGCACGATAGACGCCGAATACGTGATGAGCAACAACTTCGCGTTCGGCGGCGTGAACACGTCGCTGATCTTCCGGCGCGCGCGTTGAGCATGCGGACATCGACATCAGCGGGCGGCTTGCAGCGCGTCGTCGTGACGGGCATGGGCATCGTCTCGTGCCTCGGCAATACGCTCGACGGCGTTTCCTCGCGCCTGCGCGACGGACGCGGCGGCATCACGCGCGTTCAGGCGTGGCGCGACCGTGGTTTCGCGAGCCAGGTGGCGGCCGTGGCTTCGGTTGCGGGCGAAACGCCGTTCGAGCGCAAGGCCGAACGCTTCATGGGCGACACGGCGCGCTTTGCCTGCCACGCCGCACGCAGCGCGATCGCAGACGCGGCTCTCGAAGCGCACATGCTGCGCACGCCTCGGGCCGGCGCGGTGGTGGGCTCGGGCGTCGGCACGATGTCCGCATACGACGCGGCCATGGAAAGCGCGAACGCGCGCGGTATCGACCGCGTGCCGCCCTATACGGTGCCGCAGGCGATGAGCAGCACGACATCGGCGAATCTTGCGCATGTGTTCGGAATGGAAGGCGTCACGTACTCGCCTTCGTCGGCGTGCACGACTTCGGCGCTCGCGATCGGCCAGGCCCTGCAACTGATCCAGACGGGCCGCCAGGACATCGTGCTCGCGGGTGGCGCCGAAGGCCTGCACGACAACATGACGCTGATGTTCGACGCGATGGGCGCACTCTCGCGCGGCTTCAACGACACGCCGGAACGGGCGTCGAGGCCCTATGACGCGCAGCGTGACGGCTTTGTGATCGGCTCTGGCGCAGGCATCCTCGTGCTCGAATCGCTCGCGCATGCGCAGGCGCGCAACGCACGCATCTACGCGGAGCTGACCGGCTACGGTCATGGCACCGACGGCGCGCAGATGGTCGCGCCGCAGGCGGGCGGCATTGCGCGCGCAATGCGCGAGGCGCTCGGCGAGGCCGGCTGCCGCCCGGACTACATCAATACCCACGCGCCTTCGACGCCCTCGGGCGATATCGAGGAACTGCTCGCGTTGCGCGCCGTGTTTGGAAGCGACGTGCCCGCGTTCTCCTCGACGAAGGCGCTCAGCGGTCACCCGCTCGGCGCATGCGGCGCGCACGAAGCTATCTACACCTTGCTGATGATGCGCGATCGCCGGATTGCGGGCGCCGTGGGCATCGAAGCGCTCGATGCGGCGGCCGCCGGCATGCCGCTCGTGCGTGAAACGCGCGATGCACGCATCGAGACGGCGATGTCGGTTTCATTCGGGTTCGGCGGCAGTTGCGCCAGCCTGGTGTTTCGCGCCTGGAATGCAGTCTGAAGTTTCGGGCAACCCTGAAAATAATGAGGATTCCAATGAAAAAGACTTGCCTCACGCTGAGCACGGCCGCGATCGTCAGCCTGACGTTGGCCGCTTGCGGATCGGAGCGCCTCACGCTGCCGATCCAGCCCGTCGCTTCTCTCTCGACGGCAAAAGCCGCGTCCAGCGCGGACCCCGCCGCAAAAATCGCAGTGTATTTCGGTGCGCAGCCGCATCCGGAAGTGGTGCGCCACGTGGGTGATGCCTCGCACTCCCTGCGTGTCGCCCGCGCGACCGACGGCGCCGAGGCCAGCTGCAACAAGGTGCTCGGCATGGCACTCGACAAGCTGCGCGCGGACGCCCACAACAAGGGCGCCAACGCCGTCATCAACGTGACCACGCGCTTTCACGGCACCGAAACCGGCTCGGCCACCGAATACACCTGCGGCGTGAGCCAGAGCGCGGCGGCCATCGCCGTCACGGGCGACCTCGTGGTGCTGCAAGCGAACTGACCCAACGGAGAACAGCAATGAAGAAACTGTGGATGTTCGCCGCGCTGTGCGCGGCCTTTGCGACGTCGCACGCTTACGCACGCAATACGGTCGACACCTATTCCGTGGATGTCGCGCTCCAGAGCGAGCCCGGCAAGGTGAGCGACGACATTGCGCTGTACTTTGCGGGCCAGCCGCATCCGGCGGTGAAGAAAACGCTGGGCCAGTTCTCCACGAACAAGAAGACGAACGCGCTTGGCAAGAGCGACGAAGCGGCCTGCCAGCACGTGTTCCTTTCGGCCGTGCAGGAGTTGCAGGAACGCGCGCGCAAGGAAGGCGGCAACGCGGTCATCAACATCAAGAGCAACTACAAGAACGAACTGCGCGAAAGCGCCACCGAATTCACGTGTGGCGCGGGCGCAATGATCGCCGGCGTGGCGCTCGTCGGCGATGTGGTGACGCTCAAGGGCGGCAAGTAACCCGCAACAGGCGGCGGGCGACCCGGCTCACGCCGCCTTCATGCCGCCTTCACGGCGGCGACGTTGACCAGGGTTTCGCGCCGCTTCCCAGGCTTGGGATGATGCAGGCCGAGGCGCTCGAAGAGACCGAAATCGGCCGCACGGCTCCACCACAGATAGGGCAGCGAAACATTGCGCTCCGAAAAGCGGAAACCCGCCGCGCGGATCATCTCGAGGTAGCCGTCGGCGCTTTTCTGCACGTGCATGGGATGGCGGAACAGCAGGCGGATGACCCACGAGCGGATATAAGCCTCGGTGGATTCGGCGAACAGCAGCACGCCGCCCGGCTTGAGCACGCGGTGGAATTCCGCGAGCGCGCGTTCCTGCTCGACGAGATGATGGAAAGTCTGGTGGCAGAAGACGATGTCCGCGCTGGCCGTGGGCAGCGGCAGGCTCGCGCAGTCGCCGTGCAGCAGCTCGAACGCGGTTTGCGTCTGCAATTTGTCCTGGCAGGTGCGCGCGGCACGCGCCGCCAGTTCGAGCGACGCCTCGTGATAGTCGACCCCGACGATGCGGCGCGGGCGGAAAGCCTCGGCCAGCAGGCGGAACGACTTGCCCTGGCCGCAGCCGACATCGACGATTTCGGGCGCGTCGGGCAACGGCACGTCCACGAGGCGCTTGAGGTCGTCGATCGCCACGCGCAACACGTGGTGCTCCCACGTATGGGTGCGCAGAAACCAGATGCCGAAGGCCGTTTCCGGTACGAACGGGACGTAATTTGATTCGGAAACCGACATATTTTTTTTATCCGTTGCGAATGCGTTCGTGGACGAGAATGGGCATTGTAAATGCAAGGGCGGCGCGAGGGGTGTCAGAATCACGGTTTCGCGCAGCGCAGTGCGCTTGCATTGGGCATACAGACGTAACAGGACGTGACAGGACGTAACAGATCGCGTCAGGTCGCAGAGAAGGGACAGGACCATGGAAAAGAGCATCGGAGCAGCAGTGACGACCCCATCCGCGCGACGCGAAGCCGTCGACGTGGCGATCATCGGCGCGGGCCCTTCAGGCGCGGTGGCTGCAGCCCTGTTGCGCAAGGCAGGACGTTCGGTGCTCGTGCTGGAGCGCCAGCATTTCCCGCGCTTCTCGATCGGCGAGAGCCTCTTGCCGCAAAGCATGGCGTACCTCGAAGAGGCCGGCATGCTGCAGGCCGTGGTGGAGGCCGGCTTTCAATACAAGAATGGCGCGCATTTCGTGTGGCGCGACGAGGTATCGTCGTACGACTTCCGCGACAAGCATACGGCGGGCTGGGGCACGACGTACCAGGTGGAGCGCGCGAAGTTCGACGAGCTGTTGATCGGCTGCGCCGCAGAGCAGGGCGCCGAGGTGCGCTTCGGCCACGCGGTCACGGGCATGCGCACGGGCGACGCGCCGGTGCTGGAGGTGATCGACGAAAACCAGGCGCGCTATGAAGTGCACGCGCGATTCGTGCTCGACGCGAGCGGCTTCGGCCGCGTGCTGCCGCGTCTCCTGAATCTGGAGGCGCCCACCGGTCTGCCGACGCGTGCCGCGATCTTCAGTCATGTACGTGACGGCCTGACGCTGGACGCCTTCGACCGCAACAAGATTTGCATCGCGACGCACCCCGAGCACCGCGACGTGTGGTTCTGGATGATCCCGCTCGCGGGCGGTCGCTCGTCGGTGGGCTGTGTTGCCGATGCCGCCTTCCTCGACGTGCCGCAAGCGGAACGCGAGGCGCGGCTGCGCGCGCTCATTCGCGAGGAGCCGACGCTGAACCGCCTGATCGGCGACGCGCCATTTCTCATGCCGGTGAACCAGATCGGCGGCTATTCGGCCAACGTCGAACGATTGCATGGGCCAGGCTTCGCGCTGCTCGGCAACGCGGGCGAGTTTCTTGACCCGGTGTTTTCTTCGGGCGTCACCATCGCGCTGCGCTCGGCGCATCTGGCCGTGAAGGTGCTCGATCGTGCGCTCGACGGCGCGGCCGTGGACTGGCAGGCCGAATACGATGTGCCGCTGCGCAAGGGTATCGACACGTTCCGCGCCTTTGTCGAGCGCTGGTACACCGGCGAGTTGCAGGACATCATCTACTACCCGCGCCAGACGCCCTTGATCCGTCGGATGATTAGCTCGGTGCTGGCGGGCTACGCGTGGGACGAGAGCAACCCTTACGTGGCGGAGCCGGTGCGCAGGCTCACTTCGCTGCATGAGGCGTGCAAGCTGTCGTTGTAACGAGCGAAGAGGGTCGTTTGCTGGGTTGGCGCCTGCGCGCGGGTCGCAGGACCAACCCGGTCATCGCGGTCTCACTGGCCCGGCGGAGGAACCGCGCCTAGCTGGATCATCAGCCCAAGGGTATCCATGATGAGGCGGGTTTCCTTGATCCTGGCGTCCTGAAAGCGGTCGATGACCATGCCCCATACCTTGACGGAGCGCCCCGTCGCGTCCACGCCGAGGAACGCGCCCCTGTGCGTGCCCGTCCACTCGAAGCGGGTCAGCACGCGGTCGCCTTCTGTGAGTTGTTCCTCGACGCGCCAATGCATGTCCGGGAACGCGGCTCGCATCCCTCGCACGACATCCTTGAGGCCCTCGATACCGGAACCCTGGCCAGGGAACGGCACCTGCTCGACCATGTCCTCCCAGAAGAACCGCTCCGCGGCGTCGATCTGCCCTTGATTCAGGACTTCCTCGATAAACGCGCGAACCATATCACGTGTTTCATGCATGGAATGAACGTCTCCTGGTTGGCGAGAGCCGGTAGTGAAAGCCGGTTGCTGCAGAGTAGACGGGCAAGCGCCACGACGTGCGCAGGAGTCGCGCGAGAACGTGCGGTGGCGCACATTCGGGGCTTTGGCGCTCAGGAACTCTCACGAAGCCGCATGCGCGGAGGGTGGGTTGCCTGTGAGTTTCGCGCGCCGCCGGATTGCTTTCACCTCTTCGGGCGTGAGCCCGAGCGAAGCGAGAAACGCCGCGTGCGAATCGGGGTTTTCTGCCTCGAATTCTGCATGCCACCTGTCCATCTCCGCATCGTCGAAGCCGGCGCTGCGCAGCATCGCTACCCACGCGTCTTTGCCACGCTTCTTTCCTCGCCGACGAAACGATGGTTGTGCGAGCAACGTGGCAATCGCATTCTGACGCTGCTTGAGACGCGCGATTTCCTTCGTCAACACCATCAAATGCGTTTCAAGGATCTGGGTCGCGGAGTCTGCCTCGTTTGCGAGGATGTCGCCTATTGCGGCTAGTGGCAACCCGGCGGCCCGGTACGCACAGATTGCGCGTAGACGCTCGCGTTGCGTCTCATCGTAGAGCCGGTAGCCCGCGGCGCTGCGCGCGACCGGCACGAGCAAGCCCAGTTCTTCGTAATGCAGCAGCGAGGAACGCGAGAGTCCCGCCTCGCGTGCCAGTCGTCCTAGAGTGAAACGAGTGAGACGTGTCATGACGGCAAGGGAAGTCGATCGGGTGAGAGAAAGAACACGCGCGCTTCGGGCCGGTTCATTTGTCGGGCGAATAGTACGCGGCGACCAGCGCGCGGCAATCGCCGGAAAAGGCGGGTGCGTGTGCAAGAAACTCATCGAACGTGTGCAATGGATCCGATGCGCCCGCATGCGCCATGAGCCGCATCAGCGCTTCCGTGATTGTACGGTGGTACCGGCCCGGCGCGCCGAGATGCGTGGCGTATTGCGCGATACCGGCACAGGTACGCTCGATCGCCTCGTCCAGGGGGAAGCGCTGCAGGTGTATCCACGCCACGCGCAGATGATTGCGATGATTGAAAGCGCCCGGTGGCAACCGGCAGGCGAGAAAGGCTTCGAGGAAGGCGTCGTCGGTGAGATCGCGGGTGGTTTCCATTTCGATCGATACGCTGTTTGTTGAACAGGGTATCGATCTTGAAGGTGACTACGGTAGTCGGGTCAAGCGGATCTGTTGGGGGATTTGTTGTAACGAACGATCGCACTCCGATTCCTGCCTGGATGCCGTGAGTTCGTAAGGGGACGAATGTATGTGAGAGGAATAAAGCACACCTTGAATAGCCAAACGCTCACCCGAATGCGTCCCACGCTTCCCGGTTGCTTTTCGGCAGCGTGACTATCCGAATTGGATATCGTCGAATTCCCACATGGGTATTTCGCACCGTCTGCAACCAGGCGTTCCTGGAGCTTGGGTGCAGGCAATTCATGGTCTACACTTCTGACGCGGCGATAATTCCCGGCGTGCGCCGCACACGGGGTAAAACCGGCCACTGGCAGAGGATCGAGATGAATATTCACTACTTCTTTCTGGCAATGGCGTTGCGCGATAAAGAAAACGAAGGTGGAAAAGATGTCGCCCTTCTCGTATCGAATAATCAAGTAATAGCGATCGGCGTTGTTGGCAATAAGGCGCATGAAAAGGCCATCGTCAATTTGTTGCACAATTTCGACCGCTCTTCCGGTTGCGATATCTACGCGACCTATGTGCCGACTGAGATGTGTTTGGGGCTGGGTTGGCAGCGAAACGTTGGCAGCATCGTTTATCTGGATGGATTCAACGCAAGATTCGTATGCCCGACCGACGATGGCATTACTGATTCATTTGTATTGGGCAGTGACGGTGATTTCCGGATTTCTCAAAGAATAAACTCGCCAAAATGGCGGGACGAGAAAGAAAGACTGGATACATTTCCAACCTCTTCTGACGCATTAAGCAAATGGATTAATTTATTCAATTCTCCAAAAGTTGACCTGACGAGGGGTGTGTACGACATCTGTGATAAAATCAAGAGATGCGGATATGTCTATCATTCACGAGTTAGCGACGTGAATGAGAAAAGCATGCTCGCGCGTATGATTGATTGCGTGCCGGTTCAAATTGGCACGTGCGAGACCGAGCCAAGCAAGAAAGACAATTTGTGGATGAAGGTTGCCTATGCACTGGCCGGCGCGGCATTGCCAGATAGCCGAACCGCGCTGCAGCAGGGGCATAATGTAGCCGCCATTATGGTGAGCAACACCGATATTATTCTGGGGTGGGGCGTGAATATCAATCGCCTGAACGGCTGCTTCCATGCGGAAACCAGCATGGTGCTGGCGTATCTGGCCAGGAACAACGCCAGCAAATTGCCGGATGGCGTGCGCATCTATTCCACCTTGGCGCCCTGCCATATGTGCGCGGGGTTGATTACGACGGTGGGAACCAATGTGCCGGTCGTGGTCGGGCATATGGATCCTCGCATTCAGAAAAGCGCATTGGATCGCAAGAAGAATGGCTCGATCCAAAGGTTGACTGCCGCGTTGCCCATTGTTCAAAAGCCGATCATCGAGATTCCAGAACTGCGTAAATACGCGAACTCCATGTCGCCAGAAAACGTTCCGAAGCGTTTTCCTTCACTGGCCGCAGTGTCCAACCCGCATCCCGGCAGCCGCGGAATTGCGCCTGACGATGTCATGCGCCCCTTTGCGTTTGCCAGATGGATGAGCAGTACCCAGGCTCAGTTGGGACGTGTGCCGACCGCCGGTGATTGGCTGGAAGCGCATCACGCAGAGGATGGCCCGCGCCGCAAAGGGGTCACGACCTTCCTGCGGAACAATCCGGCGCCGAAGCAATTGTTCAAGTACAACCTGGACAGTCTGCAGGAATTGCTGGATGCCTCTGTGGGTGATAAGGGCGAAACAGCAATTCTTCAGCGTGGCATTGCGTTGATCGAGAAAATCAAGGTCGGTGGTTTGATTAAATGAAGCGGTTGTCATCGTCAGAAACGCGCTGCTCGCCATCCGAGCCAGTTCGAAGTCTTCTCGGTACTTCTGCGCCGGCACGACATCGCGCTCGAACGCCCGAATGGCTTGCGTAAGCTTCTCGAAACATGGCGTGTCAATCAAAGGACCGCCATGCTCACATGCGGGTTTGATCGCAGCAGCAAACTAAAAATTGCCGAAGAACCCGCGCGCCGCGACCATGCAGAACGGCGCGACGATGTCGGCGTGGTAGACCTGAAGCACGGCGGACAGGCCGCCATCCGTTGCGCCAGCCTGAACCGCCTGCGCGGCGACCGATGCCTTGGCCTGAGCGAAGCCCGCTTTCACCGCGGCAAACGGATCGTTCGCGCCAGGCGTGGAATCGACGTCGAGCACGCTCGTCAGGCCCGGCGCGACGTTGGCGTTTTTCCAGTAGGCCTGCTCGATCGCCGCATTGAAAAAGAACACCATCGGGTCGAGGTGGCCGCCGCATAGCAGCACGGGCGAGTGCGGCACCCAGTTACGCAGATCGTTGCGCCTGAACGCCTGGCGCAGCGGCTGGGCCGGACTGGCAGCGGGGGCCATCGCGGCGGTCGGCGTGGGAAACGCGCCGTCCGGATTGGCGATGGCGTCTTCGAGCATGCTCAGACGATAAGCGTTGCGCACGAGATTCGCGGTGCCGAATCCCAACGCGAAGAGCGGCGTCAATTCAGCAGGCGCCAGCGGCGGCGCAAGAGGCGGCGTCAACGAGGCGAACTGCGGCGCGGGCGGCGTGCTGCTAAAGAGCTGGGCTGAGGGCAGCTTGCCTTTGGCGAACAACGTATCCGTGGACATGACGCTCGGCAACAGGTTCTCGATGCCGGGGGCGTAGGCCGCCTCGAAAAAGTCGCCTGGTTTGCGATAGATATTGCCGTATGCATGCTGGTAGCTCGTGGTCACCAGCACCGTAAAGATCGTCGAGCCGAGGTCGACCTCGCCCTGGACGAGAGCATCGGCCATTGCACCCAGCGCATAGGGACCCGAGCCAGGCGCGGAAGCGGTGACGTTGATGCCGGCCGCCTGCAGCGCGCGGTGGGTGGCGAGTGCCACGTAGCCGCCCTGCGAATATCCGGTGACGAACAGCTTGCCGCTCTCACGCGTCTTGTTTCCCGGATCGGGTAGGGCCATGGCGAAGCGGGCCGCGCGCAACGAATCGATCACATCGGCGGATTGCTGGTCGCCGTTCAGATAGGGGTGGTACGGCAAGGGGGAGCCCGCGTAGCCAGCATAGTTGCTGGCCACGACGAGATAACCTTGCGCCGCGTAGATCGCCGCCACGGCAATGCCTTCGCCCGCGCCGTCGCCGTTGGCCGGGTCAGTTTGGGTGATGTCGGCGATGTTGTAGTTGCGGTAGGTCGTGGTGCCGTGCGCGTACAGCATGAGGGGACGCGGCCCCGTACAGGACGCGCTACCGCCAGGGATCATCAGCGCGGCGCTCGACATGGTGGGCTCGCCCGCGCCGCCTATCGTGAGGTAGCGGAAGTACTTGATTTCGATATCGCAGCGCGGTGTGCCGGCAACTTGCAGTAATTGCTGGCCCGTTGCGTTCGTGCTCAGCAGTTTCGTGAAGTCGCTTGCGCTCAGGCGCAGGCTCGTTCTCTGCTCGACTAGCTGACCGCGGAAAAAGCAGCTCAATCCGCTGCATGTCGAGGCGGCCTGCACGACAACACTGGCACTCGACAGAAGGAAAGTCAGCAGTGCCCAACTCGTCTTAAGCATCGCTCCTCGCATTTCACGCTCCGTTTTTGTTGGTGTTCGGAAAATGGGGCTGCCTTGCAGAGTCAAACGAGTATAGGTAAACGAATTCGGCATTTGCCACTGGTTGTGGGAACAATTTTCCAGTGAAGTGCTTGATGAAGAATTCGCACTGGCGCTTGCCAGAGTCGTGTGGGCTGATGTAATTAAACATCTGCAAGCTCCACGATATTCGATTCCGCGTTTCAAAAGGTAGCCACTGCTACGGCACAAGCGTAGTCACCTGTCCCGGCTGCACCACCTTGATTACGCCGCCCCAAATACAAACGAGCGTACCTTGAGCGTCCAGCGCCGGCATGGCGCCCAGCGTCACAGTGGGCGCGCCGCCCGGAATCCACGGCGACGGTGTAGCCGGAACGCAGGGCATCGGCGTGAATACACCCAGCGCCGCGGCAGTCGCAGCGATCACCGTAGGATTCGCCGGGCTTTGGCACAGCGCGAACGGTGTGATATTGGCGATCGGAATCGAGTCCGCAATCGTCGCGGCGGGCACACCGCTCACGAGCACGCGATTGACGGGGAGAACGTTGAGCGTGCCCGGCGCGCCGCCAAACGAGCATTGCAATGTGGCGCCGGCGCAGACTTGCGGACTGGTCATCGTGTACCTCCTTATGCGTTGCCAGCGCCAGAATCAGGCCGAAGACGGATTCGCGAGCGACTGCCACCATTGCTTCCAGCGCGGCAACGGCTTGCCGTCCGCCGCTAGCGGGCGGTTGTCGTCGGTATAGCGTTTCGCCGCTTCGAGCGGCTTTCCGGCGTTGAACGGCTGCCGTAGCGCCAGGCAGCCATTCGGATGGAAGCGCTGTAAGACGCCATGCAGCTTGCCGTTGCGGTAATGCGCTTCTTCGAGCAGCGTGCCGTCGGCCAGCCAGGTGCGCGAAACGCCGTGCAGCACGCCGTTGGCGTAGTGCGCCTCGCGCTGGACCTTTCCATCGGGGTGGTAGAAAAGTGCCTTGCCGTCGAGCTTTCCGTGCGCGTACTGCACCTGCGCCGAGGGGTTACCCTCCGGATAGCAATAGGTGGCCGGGCCGCTGAGCACGCCATTCGCGTAACGCATCATCGCGACGGGACGTCCTTCCGACTCGATGCGCACGGGGCCGTGTAGCGCGCCGCCCAGCGTCGCGCCTTCTATGCGCGTGTCGTCGCGTTCTATCGTGACCGGCTGGATCGTCTCCATGCTCGCCTCAATTGATCTTTACAATGCCGCCCTTGACCACCAGCATGCCGCCTCCGTCCACCGTCTGCTGCACGGCGCCCTTGTTCGTCACGCTCTGCGCCTCGTTCGAAAGTGTGCCGTCCGACTTGTTGGTGAGCGACGTCCCGGCCTGATTCGTGAGCGACACGCCGGCCTGGTTCGTCAGCGACGCGTCGCTCTTCGCCGTGAGATTGCCCGTGCTCTGCAGCGTTAGCGTGCCGCTCACCTTGATGGTGAGGTTGCCGTCCACGGTGAGCGTCATGTTGCCCGTCACGGTCTGATCGAGGTTGCCGCCCACCGTGCGCGTCTCGTTGCCGCCGGCTTTCACGGTGCGTGCGCCCTTGATGTCGACGGTTTCGTCGCCGGTCTTGACCGTCGTGGTGCGGTTGCCCTGTTCGACCGTGAGCGTGTCGTTGCCTTCCTTGACCGTATGCGCGCGGTCGTTCTTGATCGTGCTCGTTTCGTTGTGGTCTATGGTCCACGTGGCGTCGTTGATCACCTTGGCGTTGAGGTCCTTTTGCGCCTGCAGGAAGATTTCCTCGCTGTCCTGCTTGTCTTCGAAACGCAGTTCGTTGAAGCCGTTGCCGCCTTTCGAGGTATTCGTCTTGATGCCGGACTGCGTCTGGTTGTCGGGCAGCGTGTAGGGCGGCAGATTTGCGCCGTTGTACACGCTGCCTGTGATCAGCGGGCGGTCCGGATCGCCGTTGATAAAGGTCACCACGACTTCGTCGCCCACGCGCGGCATGAACTGCATGCCGAAGCGCTTGCTCGCCCAGGGCTGCGCCACGCGAATCCAGCACGAACTCTGTTCGTCGTTCTGACCGTCGCGGTCCCAGTGAAACTGAACCTTCACGCGGCCGTACTGATCCGTCCACAATTCCTCGCCGCTCTTGCCCACCACCGTCGCGGTCTGCGTCGGCATGAAGGGGCGCGGCGTCGTGCGCGCGGGCCGCCATGTCGTCGCGAACGGAAACGCCTCGAAGCGGTTGCGATAGCGGTTGTGATCGGCTTCGTGGGTCACGCTGCGCACGACCCATTCGATGTTGGCGTCGCTCGATTCGTGATCTGCCAGCGTAAAGCGGCAGCCCGGCGCGAGCGCGCGGCAATCGCTTTCGCCAATGAGGATCCGGGTGGGTGCACGCAGCGCGTCCACGCGGTGTTTGGAGAGCGTGGAGCCATCGCCGCTGGTGGCGTAGCGCCCCGGATACTCGTACACGCTGTGTCCGTTCGATGCCGCTTGTGCCTGCGAATAGAGCTGTGCGGTCGGCGTCTCCCACGCGTAGTCGGTATGCGAGAAGAGCCCGGTGGCCGTCTCTTCGACAACCTCGCAATGGACGATCTGCGTCGATTCGCGTGTGCCGCTCGTGCCGCCTGTGTAATGCAGTGTCGCGTCGCCGGGCAAGGGCGTGAAGGCGTCGTTGCTGTCGGCAATGACGAGCGTATGGCTGCCCGTATCGTGGCGGAAGAAATAGAACCAGCCTTCTTCTTCGCAAAGGCGGCTCACGAACGCGAAGTCGGACTCCGCGTACTGCACGCACCATTCGCGCGTCGCCGCCGTGCCCGTGACGGAGAACGAGTAGTCCGTCAAGCTGTGCCCACCGAATACGGCCTGGATGATCTCCTGGGCGTTTTTGCCCTGAAAGATGCGGTTGTTTCGCGAGAGCGTGAGCAGCCACAACCACGAACGCAGTTCCAGGGTGAAGTGGCTGGCGTCTATCGTCGAGGGCAACTGCGCGGCGCGCGTACAAACGGTGTCGATGAGCCGAGGCGACTCGCCCCATGCGAGCGAGAGCGTTGCATGGTTGCCCGTCATGCCCGAGGGTGCGGGCGGCGGCAATCCGCCGTGGGCGTGCAGCGTCAGCGTGGTGGGAGCGTCCAGCGCCTCGCGCGCCTCGAAGCGGGCGGGAAAGAGCGTGCTGAACGCGCTGCCCGTGAGGCTGATGCGCGCATCGGTGTCGGCGGAAATGGGGCGGTTCATCGCGGGAATGGTGTCGAGTGGAAGGCAGTGTGGGGGGCCCGTGCATCGTCATTCGAGCGCCCACTGGGCGAGCGTGCCGACCAGCTCGTTCATGAGCACGTTGTCGATCTCGCGGGCACCGCCCGCGGCGCGGCAGCGCGCGAGCACGGCGTCGATGATCCTGCTGTCGAAGGCGAACTGCTTGCCCGTGGCGTCGCGATAGCGCATGCGCAGTTGTTCGAGCTTCTTCTCGATGATGGCGCGCAGCACCGTGTCGTCGAGCGCCGCATAAGGCACGGCGGTCATGCGCGCGAGAAACGCCGGGCGAAACGCGTGCAGCAGTTCTTCGTGGAGCCGCCGCGCGAAGGCGTCGGTGGCGAGCGTTGCGGCAGGCGTATTGAGCAGCAGCTCGGCGCCCACGTTGCTGGTGGCGAGGATCACGGTGTTGCGAAAATCCACCACGAGCCCGGTGCCGTCTTCCATCACGCCCTTGTCGAAGACGTTGTAGAACGCTTCGAGCACGTCGACATGCGCCTTTTCGATCTCGTCGAGCAGCACGACGCTATAAGGGCGCCTGCGCACCGCCTCGGTGAGCTGGCCGCCGCTCGCATAGCCCACATAGCCCGGCGGCGCGCCGCGCAGCTGCGAGACAGCGTGCGCTTCCTGATACGCGGCGAGGTCGATGACGATGAGATTGCGCTCGCCGCCGTAGAGCGCATCCGCGAGCGCGTAGGCCGTCTCGGTCTTGCCCACGCCAGTCGGCCCCACGAGCAGGAACACGCCTACCGGGCGCAACGGGTCGGCGAGTCCCGCGCGCCACGCCTGGATGCGCATGGCGATGCGGTCGAGCGCGGCGTCTTGCCCCACGATGCGCTGCGCGAGACGGCCCTTGAGCGTGCGCACGGCGTGGGCTTCGTCCGCGAGCATCTTGCCCACGGGAATGCCGGTCCAGCTCGCGATCACGGCGGCGATGGTCTTCGAGTCCACGCAAACCGGCACCATGGGGTCGTCGTCGCGAATCGCTTCGAGCCCGCTTTCGAGACGCGCCAGTTCGGCGGCGAGGTCTTCGCGCGGGTCGGCGGCCTCGTTGTTCTCGTTTTCGTTCTCGCTTGCGTCCGCGCTATCCGGCGATTCCTGCGCGCCGTCGTTGAAGGCATCGCGAGGCGCCGCGTCGAGAGCGGCCAGGCGCGCGCGTACCGCGAGAATCTCGCGCACGGTAGCGGCCTCGTCACGCCAGCGCGCCTCCAGCGTCTCGACGAGCGTGGCGTTGTGCGCATGTTCGGCTTCGAGCGCGGCGAGGCGCTGCGTGTGATTCGCGCCGAGCACCGTTTCCGTGCGCAGGCGCAGCAGTTCGTCGTCGAGCGCGCGCTGCCGGTGCCTGGCCGCTTCGAGTTGCGGCGGCGTGTCGTGCTGCGCCAGCGCCACGCGCGCGCATGCGGTGTCGAGCACGGCAATCGCCTTGTCGGGCAACTGGCGCGCGGAGATGTACCGATGCGAGAGTTTCACCGCATCGACGATGGCGGCGTCGAGGATCGTCACGTTGTGGTGCGCCTCGAATTTTTGCGCCAGCGCGCGCAGCATGGCGATGGCCGTTGGTTCGTCTGGGGCTTCGATCTGCACGAGCTGGAAGCGCCGCGCAAGCGCGGGGTCGCGCTCGAAGTACTTCTTGTATTCGAGCCACGTGGTGGCCGCGATGGTGCGCAGTTCGCCGCGCGCAAGGGCGGGCTTGAGCAGGTTCGCGGCGTCGCTGCCGCCTTCCGCGCCGCCCGCGCCGATCATCGTATGGGCCTCGTCGATGAAGAGCACCACCGGTCGCGGCGAGTGCCGCGCTTCGTCGATCACCGCGCGCAGGCGCCGCTCGAACTCGCCTTTCAACCCCGCGCCCGCCTGCAGTAGCGCGAGGTCGAGCATGCGCAGCGAGACCTCGGCAAGCGGCGGCGGCACGTCGCCCGCCGCGATGCGCAGCGCGAGACCTTCGACCACGGCCGTCTTGCCCACGCCCGGCGCACCCACGAGCAAGGGATTGTTCTGCCGCCGCCGCAACAGGATGTCGAGCGTCTGGCGAATCTCCGCATTGCGTCCGATGATCGGGTCGATGCGTCCGGCCCGCGCTTCGGCGGTGAGGTCGAGCGTGTATTGGTCGAGCAGGGCGGGCGCTGGCGCAGCGGACTCGAGCGCACCCGCGAACGCGGGAAGGGGCGCGTTGTCGTCTGTGGCCGGTTCGAGGGGCGCGACCGGAGTCAGCGGCGCCAGCGATGCGCCCGCCTCGATCGGCGCGAGCCAATCGGTGAAATTGGCGCGCAGCGCGGCGCTCGCCACGCGAAGCAGCATGGGCGCCCCATGCACGGCGCGTGCGCGCAGCGCGTCGTTTTCGAGCAGGGCGATGAGCAGCGTCGCCGCGCGCACGCGCGGCTGCTGGAGCACGACGGTGGATTGCACGAGCGCGTCCTGGAGCCACACGAGCAGGTCGGGCGAGAACGACGGCATGCCCGTGTTGCCGCGCTTGAAGCGCGCGATCGCCATGCGGATCTCGGCGCTGAGCGCGGCGCGGTCCACGCCGAAGTGCGGCAGCACGCACGCGAAATCGCCGCCCTCGGGTTCGGCGAGCGCGAGCAGCCAGTGTTCGATTTCGACCACGAAATGTGTTTCGCGCAGGCATTGCTGCGCGGCGCGTTCGAGGGCTTCGCGCGGCTCGCGCTCGAGGCGCGCAACGAGCGTCTTGAGATCGAGCGTCACGGCCCGGTACGCCCCGGAACGTCTTCGGGTGCGAGGCGCGTGAGGCGCGCGGGTGCCGTTTCAGCCGCGCCGGCCCAGGCGGTCCAGCCGAGCCTCAGCGGCGCGTGCCGCGAAAGGCGCGCGCGCGGCAACTCGCCCGCGGCGAGCTGCAGTTCGAGATGCACCTTGAGTTCGGCGCCGAACCATTCGGAGGCGAGCGTTTGCAGTGCTTCGTGAGCGGGCGCGCCGGGCAAGAAGGCTTCGTACTGCGCACGCCTGAGCGGACCCAGCCGCACGCGTATGCCCTGGTGTTCGTCCCAGATCCTCGTGCCCGCGACGGCATCCTGGCCGAGCCGCCGGTTGCGCCCACCGGAGCCGATCGCCGTGCGGCTCGCCGGAGGCAGTGTGCGCCAGCCGCCTGCGAACGGCGTCGAGCGCACGTGCACACGGAAATGATGGAGCACCATGACGTCAAAACCGGCGAGCGAGCGGCGGCGGTTCGCGAAGAGGCCCGCGCGCGCCAGCACGGCGCGCAGGTCGAGCGGCTCGGGCGGCGCTGCCGCTTCCTGCGCGGCGCGGTTGTACGGGGTGCGTGAATTCAGCGAGGCGTTGCCCGTGAGCGCGCGCAGCACGACATCGGCCGAGCGCTGCGCCGTGGCGGGCAGCGGCTCGGCGCTGCGGTACTTGCGCTGCGCACGATAGAGCAGCGCCAGCAGCCGATGCTGGAAGATGTCGAGAAACGCCGCCGCCGAGCGGTCCTTGCGGCGCAGGCGGTCCTGCAGCCATTCCTGCCAGGCACCGGGCAAGGGGCCGTTCGGGCCGCCCAGCGCGAACGCGTTGACCTGGAGCTGGGGCGGTCCCGCATGCGCGGATGCTTCTTCGCCAGGCTGAGGCGCAAACGCGAGCGAGCGCGGCAGGCCGCGCCGCAAGGGCCCGAGCGCGCTCGCCGGAAACGCGGGAGACAGATTGCCGCTCAGCGCGAGCGCTTCCTGGCTGGGGTCGAGCCCGGTGCCGAGCGGCTGCGCATGCGGCTGCAACAACTCGAGCAGGCGCACGGCCTGCGTGAATTCGAACGCGTGCGGTTCGTCGAACAGCCGCTGCGTCAGAGAACGAGCGGGCTGCCCATCGTCGGCCGCCATGTGCGGATCTCCCGACCGTCGCGCACGAGCGAGGTCTGTACGAAACGGTTGACGCTCGCATAGAGCGAGAAGAATTGCGCGAGCACGCCGGAAAAGAGCACGGTGCTCGCGCCCACGAAGCTCGCTTCGTCGAGTTCGATCCGCACGCCGAGTCCATTGCGCCAGCCGCGCCAACGGTCCGTGCCGACATGCGCGACGATGGGTTCGCTCGACACGGCCACGAGCCCCGCGATCTGGCGCTGCGAGGGGGCATGCGCGCCGAGATTGTGGAGCATCAGCATTTCGCGCAGCGCCTGCAGCGCCTGCGGGCCTTCGACGATCGACGTGTGATTGAGCACGAGCTGCGACACGAGGCGCCAGCGCGACGTGCCGTCGAGTGCGGCCACGATCTGCGGCGTGGGCCGATGCGCAATGCGCACGCTCGCCACCGGGCCAGGCACTTCGAACGACAGCGCGGCGCCCGGTGCGAGCCGGTGGGCCAGATGACGATTGGTGCACAGCAGATCAGCAGTGAGCGTGCGCGCCGCGGGCGCGGAGGGATTGAAGCGCGTATCGACGAACGTGAGCATGACGTCGCTGCCGGGTCGCGACGGATGCAGCCCGCTCACGCGCCGCGCGTACCAGTACACAGCCGAATCCGCGCCATGCATCGAGCCGTACCAGGGCGGCACGTCCGTCACCGTGCGGCCCGCCACGGCGCGCACGTTGCGCACGGCGTAGATCTCGGTGCTCGATTCGCGGTGCGCGTCGGGACTCACGCGCATTTCGCGCGCCGTGCCGTCGGGCCGCAACGGTTCGGAGGTGCGCGCGAACAGATTGAGCGCGCTCGCGCAGCCGAGCTGGATATCCTGCGTGTGCAACGTGAAGCGCCCGCGCGGGGCCGCCGTGAAGCCGATCACGAGATCGAGGCTGTCGAGTGCATCGGCAGGCGGCTTGAACGGCAGATCGAAGAACGCGAACTTCTCGGGAAAGGCGAAGTACTCGACGAGCAGACGGCAGGCCGGATGCGCGCCGTCTTCGAGCGGCAGGAGCGCGTCTTCCTCGTCGAAGCCAACCGGGGAGGGCAGGCCGCGTTGCGCGCGCAAGGTACCGTCTGGCGTCTGCAGCCAGGTGGCGGCGCTGTGTGCGCCGAGCAGGTCGTAGAGCGCGGCGGAGGTGACGGGCGACCCCGTGAGGCGCACGCGCAGGCGCTCGATCGGCAGGGTGCCCAGCTTGTGCGGGCCGATGCCCTGCAGCGTGAGCCGCAGCGCCGACTGCAGCGACGCGTTGCCGGTGAGCGCCTGGGCTTCCTCGGCGTCGAGCAACTGGGCGGCGGCGAGGGTGATCGGCCAGAGCGTGACGTCGCTGCACGTGCGCCATTGGATCGTCGCGCCGCTCGCGTCCACGTGCATGAGGGGCGTGTCGCGCGGCACGCGATACCCCGCGGCGATGCTGCCTTGCGTGGAGTCCGGCTCGAACTGCACGATCGTCATGGAGGGCACGGGCCGCGACGCGTAGGGATAGAACTGTTCGAGAAGGCCGTCCGTGAGCGTGGTGTATTCGTCGTCGAGCGTGCGCTGGATGCGGGCGGTGAGCACGGCGAAGCTTTCGATCAGGCGCTCGACGTTCGGGTCGGCGCTCTCGCCAGGGCCGAGTTCGAGCCGCCGGGCGATCTTCGGATACCGCTGCGCAAAGCCTTCGCTCGCGCGGCGCAGATAAGTCAGCTCGCGCTGGTAGTAGTCGAGCAGTTGCGCATCAAGCGAGTCGTTCATCGACGATCCCGATGGACTGCGTTTCCCCGTCCTGCCCGGCGACGTAGGTGACGACGTGCTCCACGCCGTCGCTGCCGCGCAGCGTTCCCCGAATGCGCAGGCACAGACGCCATGGCGCGGCGGCGTCCGCTTCGATTTTCACGCGCGGGTTGCGAAGGCGCGGCTCGAAGGCGCGGATCGCCTCGGCCACCTCACGCTCGATCACCGCCCGGTCTTCCGCGCGTGCCGCGCTTTGGCCGCTCCAGTCGGGCAGGCCGTAAAGCAGGACGTCCAGCGCGCGCGGCAGGCGTGGCGTGCCGCGGCGCGTGTTGAGAAGGCGCAGCAACTCGGCGCGGACCGACGCGCGCAAGCCGGCCGCGTCCAGTGTGCGCGCGGCAAGCTCGTCGACGGACTCGTGTGCGTCGAAAGGCGCGTCGTCGGCCAGCCGCTCGAAGAGCGGCATGGGCGCGATGGCGATGAAGGCGCGGACGTTCGCCATAGGCGGTGCGCGCTAGGCTGCCGCCTTCACGACCTTGTTCGCAGCCAGGTCCCACGTGGTGGCCGCCGTGCCTTCCTTGGTGGCGTCGTCCTTCTGCGCGGTGAGTTCCCACTTGATCTTCGTGAAGTTCAGCGAGAGCGTTTCCACGGGCTTGCCACCCGCGCCCCCCGACACGCTCACGTTGCTCAGCACGACATTGTTCAGCGTATAGGTGATGAACGGCATGATCTTGCCGTCGCTTTCGGCGGCGTTGCGGCCCACCACGATGGTCGCGCTCGCGATGGCCTTGCCGGAGCAGCAATATTCGTTGAGCGTGGGCGTGGCGACGTCGACGAACTTCGTCACGGTGAATTCGCCGAGATGGGGCTTGCCCGAGGTGCGCTCCGAGTTGCTGACGTCGTTGGTGACCTGCATCGCCACGTTGTGGCTGTACGACATCAACTCGATCTTGTCGGTATAGCCTTCCAGCGTGCACTCGCCTTTGATGTCGCCGCCCAGGTCGAGAATGATCGAATCCATGGTTTGCTGCTCCCGAAGCAGTAGAGAACCGCGCGGGCCGCGTGCGCGGCGCCAGGCGCGTTCAGGGACCAGGGGCGCTCACGCGCCGCCTGGCCGTCGTTTGTTCATCGAATCGCTTTCTTTCGCGGGTGGATCAGGCGGCCGCCGGCGGTGGCAGCGTCGCCACGAGCCGGATCGAGGCAGTGAGTTCCTCGAGCTGGAAGTGCGGCCGCAGGAATACCGTCGCGCGATACGCGCCGGGCTTGCCCGGCACATCCGTTACGTCCACGCGCGCCTCGCGCAGCGGATACTGGGCCTTGATTTCCTGTGGCGCGTTGTCGTTCACGAGCACGTAGTCGGCAATCCACGTGTTGAGATAGGCGCGCACGTTATCGCGCGTCATGAAGCTGCCGACCTTGTCGCGCATGATCGCCTTGATGTAGTGCGCAAAGCGCGACGCCGCGAGGATATACGGCAGCATGGCCGAAATGCGCGCGTTCGCCGTGGCCTCGGGCGTGTTGTAGAGCGCCGGCTTGCAGGCCGTCTGGCCGCCGAAGAACACTGCGAGCCCTTCGTTCTTCTTGTGCACGAGCGCAATGAAGCCGAGCGAGTCGAGCTCCTTTTCGCGCCGGTCGGTGATCGCCACTTCCGTGGGGCACTTCATGGCCTTGTCGCCCGAAGCCGTCTGGAAGATATGGTCCGGCAAGCGCTCGACCGCGCCGCCGCCTTCCACGCCGCGAATCGCGGCGCACCAGCTGTACTGTGCGAACGCGTTGGTGATGCGCTGCGCCAGGGCGTAGGCGGAGTTGCCCCACAGATACTTCGAGTGGTCGGTGCCGTCCACATCCTCGAAGAAGTTCATGCCCTCTACCGGATTGCTGTCCGGATGATAAGGACGCCGCATCAGGATGTGCGGGAGCGTGAGCGCGACATAGCGCGAGTCTTCGCTCTTGCGGAATTCGCGCCAGCGGGCCATGTCGATGGTCTCGAAGACCTTGGAGAGATCGCGCGGCACGCCCAGCTCCGTGAAGCTCGACATGTCGAACAGCTGCGGGTGCGCCGCCGAAATGAACGGCGCGTGCGCGGCGGCGGCCACCGAGGCGAGCTTCTCGAGCAGGCTCACGTCGGGCGTCTGGCGCGTGAAGTAGTAGTCGCCTACCAGCACGCTGAACGGAAAACCGCCGAACGTGCCGTATTCCTCCTCGTAGATCTTCTTGAAGAGCGCGCTCGTGTCGACGTCGATGGCCTTCTCGAGATCGTTTTGCAGGTCTTTCTTCGAAGCGTTCAGGAGGCGCAGTTTCAGGCGCGTGCCCGTTTCGGAGCCCTTCACGAGAAAGTGCAGCCCGCGCCACGACGACTCCAGCGCCTGCATGTCGGGGTGATGCAGCACCTCGTTGAGCTGCTCGCTGATCAGCTCGTCGATCTTGCGGATGTGATCGTTGATCATCGCCACGGTGTCGCGGCTGATGGTCATGTTCTTGTCGAGCACCTGCAGCGCGAACTCGGCGAGCAGCTCGCGCGCGTGCTGCTGCTGCTCCTCGTATTGCGCCATGCGTCCTTCGTGCACGATGCGGTCGAGCAGCGTGACCGTACCCGCCTGCGCGGTCGCGGCGGCCTGAATGTCGGACATGATCGTCTCCTCGCGTTGGGCTTAGCTGGCCGGCGTGTCACTGGAAGGGCTGGCGGGTGCAGCGGCGTCGCCCGCGGGCGGCGGCAGCTGCGCTGTCGGCGTGTCCTGCGGGTGCGCCGAACGGATTTCGCTCAGCCCCTTCGGGTCATGCACCACTTCCTGGAGCAGCTTGTCCAGTTCGTCGTTGCCGTCGAGCTTGGTGAGGAGGTCGCGCAGGCGCAGCCGCGCGTCGTAGAGCTGTTTGAGCGGGCCGATCTGCTGGACGATGCTCACAGGATCGAAGTCGTCGATGTGCTCGAACTTCAGCTCGACGTTGATCTTGCTGCCGTCGGCGGCGAGCGTGTTGTCGACCTGCAGCGTCGCGCGCGGCCCGATCGACTTCATCACGTCGTTGAAATTGTCGCGGTCGATGTCGACGAAGCGGCGCTCCGTCATTTTCGGCAACGGCTCGACAGGCTTGCCGGACAGGTCGGCAAGAATGCCCACGACGAGCGGCAACTCGCGCTTTTCGATGGCATTGCCCGTTTCGACGTCGTACGTGATCTGGACACGCGGCGGTCGGTTCCGTTCGAACCAGTGCTGGGTACTGTCGGCCATGGTCACCTCGGTGGCGGTCGTTCTTCTATTGCATTGTGTAACGGGAGAGATGCGCGTTTGTCGTCAATCTGCCCTTTTCATGATGCATTTTCTTTAAGACGACAATGCCCCGCAAAACGTAATTAAACGATTGCCAGGTGCATTCCCGGTCCTTCAGAAAAACACAGCTAAAGCATGCCCCGGATTCGTCAGACGAGAGCATTCACGGCGTCAAGCGTTCGCGCTGCGTGCGGCTTCACCTTGTCCTTCGTCGCGCACGTCGTGAAGATAGACGGTCACGACTTTAGGACAGTAAACGGGGAATTTCAAAGTATATTTACGGCGCATAGACTCATTTCCTTTCAAGTTTATTTACGCATTGTTTTTGAATTGATCGATTAAAAAATCGTTATTGCAATGTCGTGTGGGGCGCTTGTAGACTACGCGCGAAACAGCTTGCGCAGCAGAACATGCGTCTTGATTAGAAATACGAACTAGCATGGACTCTCCTGCGCGCGGGCAGGAGGCATCGCGGACAAGAGGCGACGCACACAATGGGGATGGCGCAGTGATCACCACGTTATTCGCCGGCGCGTCGCGCGCCGCGAAGCCGTACGGCTGGCGTGCCGCCGCGCTGGCGTTCGCGCTCGCGCAGGGGCTCGCGGCGTGTTCGTCGCTGCCCAAGGTACAGGTAGATACCCTGGCCATTGCCGTTTCCACTCAAGCGAATCAGGACACGCCCATTGCCGTGGACGCCGTGCTCGTGCGCAATCAGCAACTGCTCGACGCATTGCTCGGCCTGCCTTCGGCAAAGTGGTTCGCGCAGCGCGATCAATGGCGCCGCGATCATCCCGAGGACATCACGATCGTGTCGTTCGAAGTCGTGCCGGGCCAGCAGATCGCGGCGGCGCCGTTTCCGTTTGGCGGCAAGCGGGGCGCAGGCGTAGTGGTGTTTGCCGACTACCAGACACCGGGCGCGCACCGCGTGAGGCTCGACACGGGGCCCGCTCACGCGCTGCTGCTGCTCGGCGACCAGGATCTGAGCGTGCAGGCGGCGCATTGAGCAACGAGACCGTGTGACGCCACGGTGTCACACGACGGTGTCACGCAGCGGCGCGGCAACACTGAGCGACGAAACGTTTAGCAATAGAAAGCAAACACATCATGCGAACTTCGTTTCCCGATCCGGTCTGCTGGTTCGACGGCATGCCCTTGCTGCCGCAGCATTTCCAGACCCAGGCGCTGCACGCGGCGGGGCATGCCGCGTTGCTCGCCGGCGCCGCGCGCGCGCACTATTGGGGCGTGCTCTCGCTGGAGCACGACGCCGCGGGGCTCGCCCAGGGGCTCGTGCGCATCAGCGCGCTGGAGGCGATCCTGGCCGACGGCCTCGCGATCCGCCACACGCCGCACGATCCCGTGCTGGAGATCGACGTGAGCCACGCGTTCAGCGCGCCGGACGAGGAGGTCACGATCTATCTCGCGGTGCCGCCGCTGTATCGCGGCGGGCAGCTCGATCCGCAGGCCGGGCGCTACACCCAGCGCGAGAGTCCCGACGTTCCCGATCTCGTCTCGGGCGGCGAGCCGGCTTCGATCACGACATGGACGCCGCGCCTGCATCTCATGACGGACCTCGGCCGTCACGAATTCGACCGCTTGCCGCTCATGCGCGTGCGGCAGCAGGGCGGCGGCGTGGCGATTGCGGACTATGCGCCGCCTTGTCCGTTCGTGCGCGCCGACTCGGTGCTCGGCCAACGTGTGATGCAGCTGCTGCTGCGCGTGCGCGAAAAATGCGTGTTCCTGGCGGGGCGTCTGCAGGCGGCGCAACGCGCGGAAGAGCGCGACGATTCGGCCCAGATCGAGCGCCAGCTTTGCGCGCTCTGGAGCCGCCTGCCCGAAGTGGAAGCGACGCTCGTCACCGGCATCGCGCATCCCGCCGAACTGTATCGCGCCGTTGCGGGCATGACGGGCGCGCTCGCGGCGCTGCGTCCCGCGCGCGGCGTGCCCGCCTTCGCGACGTTCGATTACATGGCGCTGCTCGCGTCGTTCGATCCGCTGCTCGCGTGGGCGGACGAAGCGCTCGCGACGATTCGCCAGGGGTATCGCGTGCGCGCGTTCACCGAGGAGGGCGGCAGCTTCTGGATCGCGCCGCCGTTCGAGAGCGGCGGCAACGTGGCGCGCGAACTCGTGATCGGCTTGCGCATGCCGCCCGACGCGGGCGAGCACGACGCGAGCGTGTGGCTCGATCATGCCGTCGTCGCGTCGCGGCCCTACGTGCCCACGCTCGCGCGCCAGCGCATGCGCGGCCTCGCGCGCCGGCGGCTCGCGCGCGAGGAGCGCGCGGCCTATGCGACGGGCGACGACACGACGCTCTTCGCGGTGGCCGTGGAGGATGCGTGGTTCGACCGCGCGCAGCCGTTGTGCGTCGAAGTCCGCACGACCGTGCCGGGCCGCGCGCCGTGGGCCGTGCAACTCTTCACGCCCACGGGCGATGCCGCCGACGACGCACGCCAACCGGGAGCCGATCATGCTTGATCCCAGCGACCCGAATGACGAGCGCCTGCCGCTCATGCGCGCGTTCGTCGTGGCGTTCGCGTTCGCGGAGAACGCGCGCCTGCGCGCGGTCGCACTGGCGGCGACTGCAGCCAGCGCCGCCAACGCCGCGAGCACAGAGACGTCCGCCGATCCCCAGCGCGATGCGGACGCGCTCGCCACGCAACTGCAGTCCGCCACACGCAAGCTCGCGCGCGACGCGATGGCCTGGACCGGCGCGGCCGGCGAAGCGGACATCGCCGCCGCGCAGTACGCCTATGTCGCGCTGCTCGACGAACTGCTGCTGTTCTCGGCCTGGAATGGCGCGAGCGCTTGGGAAACGTATCCGCTCGAAGCGCGCATTTTCGGTACGCGCGCGGCGGGCGAGCGCATTCCGGCCGCCATCGAAACCTTGCTCGCGCAACGCGATCCGGCGCAGCGCGATCTCGCCAATGTCTATCTCGCCTGCCTCACGCTCGGTTTTCGAGGCCGCCTGCGCGGCGAGGCAGGCGCCTTGCGCCACGACCAGTTGCGCCACGCGCTGTTTGCCTTCGCCATGCAGCGCGACCCCGAGCCCGACCGCCTTGGCGCGCCGCTCGAACGCGCCGCGCTGGCGCCGCGCGAAACCCGTCCGCTCACGCAGATGTTTCCAGACCGCGCACGCCTCGCGCTGTTCGTGGGCGGCGGATTCGCGGTGCTGCTCGGCATCTCGCAACTTCTGTGGCTCTACGCGACGGCGCCCGTGCGGCCGTCGCTCGAACAGTTCGAAACGGTATCGATGGCGCAAGGGCGTCCGGCGCAGGCGAGCCATACGAGCACCACGGGCATGGTGCTGCCGCGCGCACGGACGGTGCGCAGACTGCGGCCAGCGCCTCCGCCCGCCGATGTGCAGGCGATGCCGCGGACTCAGGACATCCCCGCGGGGCCGACGGTCGCCACCGCGCCGCCCGCCACGCTCGCACTCGCGGCACGGCGCATCGTCACGGTGAGCGCGCAGAACGCCGGCGAAGACAGCGAAGACAGCCCTGACGACAAGCCACGCGGAGCACGGCCATGACGACCACACTGGTAGTCGTCCTGATCGTCCTCATCGCGCTGTTGATCGTGGGGCTCGCGGCCGTACTCGTCGTGCGCTGGCTGCGCGGGCGCGACGAACGCCGGCCGCTGCGCAACTTCTCCGCCATGATGCGCACGGCGCACAACGCGATGGGCGTGCGCGATCCGTACTCGGTGCCGCGCGTGCTGGCCACGGGCGCACCCGCGGCGCTCGACGCGCTGGCGCTCAGCTGGCGTCTCTCGCCCGTTGGCGAGCCGGCGTGGTTCGGCAGGCTCTGGCACGACGCCGAAGGCATCCTGATCGCGGAGCCCGGCGACTCGCTCGGCGCGCGCGCGGCCGCCGAGCGCCGGCGCGGCTCGACCGGCGGGCGTTTGCTGCGCGGTTTGCTGCGCAACCGGCCGGGCCGCCCGCTCGACGCGCTCGTGTGGGTGATCGCGCTCGATACGCTCGTCGACGAAAACGGAACCGCGCGCGCGGACACCGACGCAGCGCTCGAAGCCTCGCGCACGGTGCTCGCGCTGCAGCGTCAACTGGGCCAGATGCTGCCGCTCTACGTGGTGGTGACGGGCTGCGACGCGCTGCCGGGCTTCGATGCGCTCGCGGCCCGTCTGCGCCGTGAGCGCATCGAGACGCCGCTGGGCTGGGCTTCGCCGTATGCGCCGCGGCGCGCCTTCGAACCCGCGTGGGTGGACGAAGCCTTCGCCGACATGAGCCGCGCGCTCGCGGCGACGGTCACCGAAATGGGCACGCTCGACGGCGCGCTGGACGGCGACGTGTTCCTGCTGCCGCAACGCCTCGACACCCTGCGCGAGCCGTTGCGCGAGCACATCGAGCCCACCTTGCGCGGCGCCGCCGACGGCACCGCGCCGCTCATGCGCGGCATCTGGTGCGTCGGAGCGATGCCGCAAGCGCAGGAGCGCGAGGAGCCCGCCATCACGAACGCGGCGCGCAGCGAGGCGCGCGCCGCGCCGGCCTTCGCGTCGCGTCTCTGGCACGACCTGCTGATGCCGGGGCAGGGACTCGCACTCGCCATTCCGCGCGTGCTCGCGCTGCGCATGCGGCGCTACCGCATCGCCACGTTCGCGGCGATCGCGCTGGGCGTGTGCTGGTGCGTGGGCCTCGGCGTGACGACCTGGCACGTGCGCAGCGATGCACGGGCGCTCGCGAGCAGCTACGATGCGCTCGCGCTTGCCAGCGTCGCCTGGCACGAAGCGGGCGCGAGCAGCAGCGAAACGGCGGCGGCGAACGCGCTGGGCAGCGCCGCGAACGCCTTCGTCAAGGTGCCGCGCTGGCAACTCGCCACGCCGTTTATGCCGCTCTCGTATTTCGGCCTGCGCCGCCGGCTCGACGACGCGCAATACCACGTGTTGAGCGGGCTCGTGTTCACACCGCTGCGCGCGCGGCTCGTCAGCCGTCTCGCCGAGCTGAACTGCGACGGCGCCACCGGGTCGGGCGACAACGCGAGCCTCGCGGCCGCCGCGCGGCGTCCCCAGGACCTGCCCGAGTACACCCAGGGCACACGGCTCGTCACCAACGCGGCGCAGACCGAGCGGCTGATCACGAACTACAACGAGCTGGTGGAACGCGATTCGGGCAACACCGTCATGCTTGCGCAACTCATGCGCGGCGCGGTGGGCGTGAGCTTTTCGCCCGATCACGTGGCCGACCGTGCGGGGCTGGACGACGCCGTGCGCGCGACCGCGGTGGAAGGCGGCGAACTGTCGTTCGACGGCACCGAGGCGCGCGCCGCGCACGCGCGGGCGAGCGTGTGCTTCGAGGAAACCTTCGATCGCTGGTTCGACGCCATTTATCAGGACTCCTCGCTCACGACGAACGCCGCGCAAATCCAGGCCATGCTCGCCGATCTCAAGGCACCCGGTGCCGTGCCGACCACCGCCTCGCTCTCCGAACTGGCCACGCGCATCGACACGCTCGCAACCCAGGTCGACACCGCGGACCACGGCTGGGCGGGCACGCACGGCCAGGAACTCGTGCCGGGACTCACGGCGACCTTCGACACCGCGAAGGGGCTGCGCCTGATCGGCGCGACGCCGGTGGCGAGCGTGCTGGATCACGAACAGAGCGAACAAAGCGCGTTCGCAGCGCGCTGGCTCGCGAGCGGCAACCTGCCTGGCGTGCTGGCCTCCAATCCCACCACAGGGCTGCAACTGGCACCGGACCTGCTGCCGCTGCGCGACGCGTTGCGCACGCTGCTCGGCCAGTCGTTCGTCGCGGGCGAAGGCAATGCGACGGCCGAAATTCGCGGTGTGGATGCCGACTCGGCGCAGCGCGCACTGGCGATCCTGCCCGCCTACAAGCAATACTCCGCCGGACTTCTCGCGCAGGCGCCCGAAGCGTGGCGCGGCGCGCTGCTCGCCGCGGCTGGCAACGCGACCGTGCACAGCATGGTGGCCGCGCTGTCGGCACCCGTTGCGACAGCGGCGACATCGGCGGGCGGGGCGCGCAACGTCGCTTACGCGCCGCAGACGCAAGGCGCGTCCTTCGACATGCTGCGCAAGAACGCGACCGATCTCGTGGAAGCGTTCGACTCGCTCGGCCGCGCGGATCTCGCGCAAGCCGTTGCCCTGCGCGTGAGCGACGCCGCGCTGGACGTGCTGCGCTCGACCGATGTCCAGTTGCAATCGCTGGAACCGTTTCGGCCGCTGCGCGGCGACTTTTCGGCGTGGAACGGCAACGCCGGCGGATCGATGCGCGCATTCGGCGCCGCCACGCCCGAAGCGCTGCAAACCTACCTTGCCGCGCAGTCGAGTGCGGTGGCGGACACGGCCACGCTCGCGTCGAGCGCGCTCGACTGGCTGAGCACACAGAACCCGCCGCTTTCCACCGCCGACGCACGGCTCGTGGCGCGCTGGAAGGCGCTCTTCGCGGACCTCGCGCAATACCGCGCGCGCAGCCCGGCGAGCGCGCTGGTGGCGGTGCCGTCGATCATCTCCAACCAGCTCGACAAGATGGACCTCGACACGTGCAGCGCCTCGCTCGCGCAGGTGGACGTGCCGGGCTCGGGCGACATCGTCGCGAGCGCGGGCATGCGGCTCGTCTCATCGGCGCGCGAGCGCTGCTACCGGTTGCAGATCGGCACCGGCGGCGAGGCCTACGAACAGCTGCGCAACTATTTCGCGCGCTACCTGGCCGGCCGCTTTCCGTTCTCCGCGGATGCGAACGCGCAGGCCGCCGACCTGCGCCAGACGGCGGCGTTCGTGGCGCTGCTCGACGCGAAGCTCGCGGACGCGCAACGCGGCATGAGCGCCGCGGCGGCGAGCGGCGGCTCGCAAGCGGGCGCGCAGCAGTTTCTGGCGAAGCTCGCGCGCGCGAAGCCGTGGCTCGACGCGCTGGTGGCGCGCGGCGCGGACGGCGCGCTCGTGGGCGTGGACGTGGCGGTGGATTGGCGCATCGATCGCTCCGACGAAGCCGGTGCGGACCAGGTGATCCAGTGGTCGCTGGCGAGCGGCAGCCAGACGCTCGCCTGGCCCGCCACGGCGGGCACGCCGCTGCGCTGGGCGCCGGGCCAGCCTGCCGCGCTGAGCCTGCGCTGGGCGAAGGACGGCCCGTGGCGGCCCATGCAGGACGCGTCGCAGCCGACGCTCTCGGTCGACGGCGAAGCGGCCACATGGGCGGCAAACGACACGTGGTCGCTATTGCGCCTCGTGCGCCTGCACGCGGTGCCGGACGACGGCGTGGATACCGGCACGGGGGCGGGCAACGCGCGCATGGTGCTGAGCGTGCCGGTGCGCGACCGCAACGGCGGCACGCAGACGGCGCGCATGTTCATGCGGGTGGGCATGACGGGCGCGTCGAAAACGGCGCTCGCGTGGCCCGACCTGCCATACGCGGCGCCGGGCTACAGCGCGTACGGCACGCCTGCGGTCACCTATGGACCGTATCCGTCGAGCACCCAGGCGGGGCGCGGATGAACCCGGCATTCGACATCGAAGCACTCGTTCAACCGATACCGGGCGGTGCGCCGGCCGGCGTCTCGCTGCTGCACGACGCCGCCTTCGACGCGATCAAGGCGGCGCGACGCGAGGACGATCCGGCGTTGCCCGCGGGCATCTGGCAAACCACGCTCAAGGTCGCCGACTGGGCCGCTGTCGAAGCGGGCTGTGAGGACCTCCTCGCGCGCCGTAGCAAGGACTTGACGCTCGCCGCATGGCTCGGCGAGAGCTGGCTGCATCGATACGGATGTGTTGCCTTGCCGGATTGCTTCGCCCTGCTGAGCGAATTGTGTGCGCGCTATTGGGACGACATTCATCCGTTGCCGCGCGACGGCGACCTGGGCTTTCGGGCTGCGCCGCTCGCGTGGATGGCCCAGCAGTTTCCTACCTTGCTTGGCGGGCGGATCGCGTTGTGCGCGGGGCCTGACGGATCAGCGCTGACGCTTGCGCGCTGGCAGGGGGCGCAGCGCGAGGCGGTTGCGGTGAAGGACCGCAAGGATGTGCCGGCCGCGAAGCGCGAGGAGGCCGCACGCGTGGTGCAGGCGTTGGCTCAGGCCGCGCATGCGGCGGAGCCTGCCGCGTTGCGCGATCAGTTGCAGGCGCTGCGTGCCGCTCGCGCGCCCATCGCGAAACTCGATGCGTGGTGCACACAGCGGCTCGGCGCGGAGGCGCCGTCGTTCGGAGCGCTGCTGGAGACGTTGGAGCGCATGGAGAGTGTGCTGCGTGACTGGCTCACGACGCATCCCGAGTGGGAGGACGTACCGATGGTTGAAGTCGCAACGATTCAGGAGCCGGCGGTGGTCGAGCCTGCAGCGGGTCAGGTGGCTGCGGCTGGTGCGGTGCTGGAGCCGGCTGGGCCGAGGAGGCTCGATGCGCCGCAGTCGCGTGATGAGGCGTATCGGTTGCTCGCTATTGTTGCCGAGTACCTCATGCGCTATGAGCCGCATAGTCCTGTGCCATATATGCTTAAGCGGGCGCTTGACTGGGGTGGGAAGCCGTTGCCCGAGTTGCTCGCTGAACTGATGGCCGGGGAGAGGGGCAGGGCGTTGGGGGCGGCGCTTGGGTTGTTGCCTGAGGGCGGCGAAACGTAGGTGTGTTTTTTTTGTTTTTTTTCTGACACCGACTGGGCATGCTTGTTTTCGCGGCGGTATGCAGGCGTTGCCCCTGTGCGGGGCGGCACCTACTTTCTTTGCGGCGGCAAAGAAAGCAACTGTATTGAAGGTCAAGGGGCAAGACCCAAGAAATCACGCTTTGGGGGGATTCCAGGGAATGGCATCCCGCATCATGGCGTTGAGCTGGGTGAGCAGCTTGCGCATGCCGGCGATGAATGAGCCCTTTGTCACTCACTTTGGTGGTGCGAGGCGACAGACGCTCCGGAGCCATTCACCATGTATGGCGAGATGTGAACTGTGGCAGGCACTGGCGGTTTGAGCGGCTTTCTTTGCCGTGTGCCCCGAAGGAAGTCCCCTTGGGGGACAAAGAAAGGAGGTGCCGCCCCGCACAGGGGCAACGCTTGCATACCGACACGAAAACAAGGAAAGGCCAAAATCACAGGAAGCCAAGACAAAAAATTAACCCCGCCAGGCCTCCCCCTCAGGGAAGTGATACTTATCGAGCGACTCCGCGATCATCTCGATGCTATAACCAGGCCGCTGAGGCGGCATATACCGCCCATTCCGAATCACAACAGGATCAACAAAATGCTCATGCAAATGATCCACATACTCGAGAACCCGATTCTCGAGCGAAGCCGAAACACACACATAATCGAACAGCGAAATATGCTGCACATACTCACACAGCCCAACGCCACCGGCATGCGGACAAACGGGCACACCAAACTTCGCCGCCATCAGCAGCACGACGATGACTTCGTTGAGTCCCCCTAACCGACAGGCATCCACCTGACAAAAATCAATCGCCTGCGCCTGCAACAACTGCTTGAACATCACGCGATTGTGGCAATGCTCGCCAGTGGCAACCCCAATCGCCCCCAACCGCCGGCGAATCTCCGCATGGCCGAGAATATCGTCCGGGCTCGTCGGCTCCTCGATCCACCACGGATCGAACTCCGCGAGCCGCCGCATGTTCGCCACCGCTTCGTCCACATCCCACACCTGGTTGGCGTCCATCATCAGCTTCAGGTTCTCGCCGATCTCCTCGCGCAGAATGCGTGCACGCCGCACGTCTTCGTCGAGATTGCCGCCCACTTTCTGCTTGAAATGCGTCCAGCCCAGCGCGACGCCTTCCCGCGCGAGGCGCCGGATCTTGTCGTCGTCGTAGCCCAGCCAGCCGGCCGAGGTCGTATAGGCGGGATAGCCCTGCGCGAGCATTTCCGCTTCGCGCGCGCCCTTGGTCTTCGCGTGGCGATGCAGGATGGCCAACGCTTCATAAGGCGTGATCGCATCGGTCACGTAGCGAAAATCGAGGCAGCGCACGAGTTCCTCGGGACTCATGTCCGCGAGCAGTTTCCATACAGGCTTGCCAACCGATTTGGCCCACAGGTCCCACACCGCATTCACGACCGCCGCCGTAGCCAGATGAATCGCGCCCTTGTCCGGCCCGATCCAGCGCAACTGGCTATCCGAAGTGAACGCGCGCCAAAAGGCGCCCATGTTCGCGGTAATGTCTTCGAGCCGCTTGCCGACGATGAGCGGCGCCAGCGCATTGACCGCCGTCACGCAGATTTCATTGCCGCGCCCGATGGTGAACGTGAGCCCGTGCCCCGTGAATTGGTCTGGAGAATCGGTTTCGAGCGTGACGTAAGTGGCGGAGTAGTCCGGCGCGGCGTTCATGGCGTCGGAACCGTCGAGCGAACGCGAAGTGGGAAAGCGGATATCGCGAACGGACAGGCTGCTGATCGTGGTCATTCGAACTCCCTTCTAAAGGGACGGCTTTCGGGTAGGGGAAAACCAGGCGTTTGCACGCGTTGACAACGTTGAATCTGCTACCTAGCATGCTAGCATGTCTTCTCAAAATCAAGCGCGCCGTGAACTCTTCATCCGAAGTGGCGAGTGTCGCCGGCAATCCTTATGTCGCACTGCAAAAGATTAGGGGCGGCGAGCGCGGCAGCCTGACCGATGCCGTCGAGCACGCACTGAGAGAAGCGATCGTGACGCTCGCGCTGGAACCCGGAATGATGATCGACAAGATGGCGGTCTGCGAACGCATGGGCGTGTCGCGCTTTCCGGTTTCCGCCGCGCTGGCGAAGCTCGCGCATGCGGGTCTCGTCGAAGTTTTGCCGCAGCGCGGCACGCGCGTCAAACCGATCGCGCTCGACGACATCCGCCAGCATCTGTTCATTCGCAGCGCGCTCGAAGTCGAAACGGTGCGCGGCGTCGCGCGCATGAAGGACCGCGCCACGATCGACGCACTGGCAGCCAATCTCGAGGAGCAGCGCAAGGTCGCCGGCAATGGCCAGCGTCTCGTGTTTCACGAGCTCGATCTGGCGTTTCATGAAATCCTGCTCGACGCGGTGAATCTGCCGCGGGTGAAAGAGATCGTCGCGGTGTCGCGCAACGCGCTGGACCGCGCGAGGCAATTGCTGGCCAGTCCCGAGCGTCTCGTGCACACGCTCGACGAGCACGAACGCATCTTCGAGGCCATTCGCGCCGGCCGTGCCGACGCTGCGGCCAAAGCCATGCACGACCATCTCGATCAGGTGATCGAGGAATTGCGCCGGTCCGCGAAAGAGCGGCCGGATCTCTTTGCACCTTGAGCACGTTAGCCTTACGTCGAGCAACGCCCGTCCTTCAACCCCCTTTGTGCAGCGCTGCAAGCCACGCCGCGCACGCAATCAAGAGGCCCCGGTAATGTGTCTGGCTTTTCTTCGCGGATCAGCGCCATGACGCCGCTCATTTCCGTCAACAAGCTGAGCAAGAGCTTTCCCGGCGTGAGAGCGCTTCACGAAGTGCAATTCGAGCTCATGGCGGGCGAGGTACACGCGCTGATGGGCGAGAACGGCGCGGGCAAGTCGACCTTGATGAAGATTCTCGCGGGCGTGTATACGCGCGACTCGGGCGACATTCTCTACGACGGCCAGCCCGTAGCGTTCGCAAGTCCGGGGGAGGCCCAGGCCGTGGGCGTCGGCATCATTCATCAGGAACTTCAGCTGATGAATCATTTGACCGTCGCGCAGAACATGTTCATCGGCCGCGAACCGCGCGGGCGTCTCGGGCTCTTTCTCGACGAAGACAAACTCAATGCGCAGGCACGCGAGATTCTCGCCCGCATGCACGTGCACCTCGACCCGCGCACTGTGGTCGGCTCGCTCACGGTGGCAAGCCAGCAGATGGTCGAGATAGCCAAGGCGCTGTCGTTCGATTCGCGCGTGCTGATCATGGACGAGCCGACTTCCGCGCTCAACGACGCGGAAATCGCCGAGCTTTTCCGCATCATTCGCCAGTTGAAAGAGCGGGGCGTGGGGGTCGTCTACATCTCGCACAAGATGGATGAGCTCAAGCAGATTGCCGATCGCGTCACCGTACTGCGTGACGGCGAGTACGTTGCCACCGTCACCGCCGCCGACACGAGCGTGCAGGCCATCATCGGCATGATGGTCGGCAGAACGCTCGCCGATGTCGCACCGTATCAGGGTCCGGCGCACCAGGGCGAAGTCGCGCTGGACGTGAGGCATCTGAACGCGGGCCCGCTCGTACGGGATGTGAGCTTCACGTTGCGCAAAGGCGAAATACTGGGCTTTGCGGGGCTCATGGGCGCGGGCCGCACCGAGGTCGCGCGCGCCGTGTTCGGGGCGGACCCGGTCGAGTCCGGCGACATCTTCGTGAAAGGCGCGAAGGTATCGATCAAAACGCCGAGCGACGCGGTCGCGCACAGCATCGGCTATCTCTCCGAGGACCGCAAGCGCTTCGGTCTCGCGACCGGCATGGACGTCGAATCGAACATCGTGATGTCCAATCTCGGCAAATTCCTTTCGCTGAACGTGTTTTTGCGCCGCGTGCAGATCCGCAAGAGGGCGGCGCATTTCATCAGTCTGCTCGCCATTCGCACGCCTTCGGCCACGCAACCGGTGCGTCTGCTGTCGGGCGGCAACCAGCAGAAGATCGTCATTGCGAAGTGGCTGGAGCGCGACTGCGACGTGCTTTTCTTCGACGAGCCCACGCGCGGCATCGACGTCGGCGCGAAGAGCGAGATCTACAAGCTGTTGCGCGCGCTCGCCGAACAAGGCAAGGCGATCGTGATGATCTCGTCGGAACTTCCGGAAATCCTGCGCATGAGCGACCGGATCGTAGTGATGTGCGAAGGCCGTATCACTGGCGAACTCTCCGCCAGCGAGGCGACCCAGGAGCGCATCATGCATCTCGCGACCCAGCGCGAAACCCTGCAAGCGGCATGAGCCTCAAGAGGTCGAATCCATGACTATGCAATCGGATACTGCGGCGCTGTCCGACCAGAAACGGTCGTCCGGTTTGAAGGCGCGCATTTTCTCGCCCACTGCGCTGCAGAAAATGCTCGCGTTCGCGAGCCTGATCCTGCTGCTGATCTTTTTCAGCTTCGCTTCGCCTGCCTTCATGCAGATGGACAATATCCTCGGCATTCTGCAGGCCACCGCCGTGAACGGCGTGCTCGCCATTGCCAGCACGTTCGTCATCATCACGGGCGGCATCGATTTGTCGGTCGGCACGCTGATGACCTTTACGGCCGTGATTTGCGGCGTGTTTCTGACCTACTGGCATTTGCCGATGTGGATCGGCGTGCTCGCCGCAATCGGCACAGGAGCGGTGTGCGGAACCATTTCGGGCACGCTCACCGCGAAGATGAAGATTCCGCCGTTCATCGCCACGCTCGGCATGATGCTGCTGCTCAAGGGGCTTTCGCTCGTCGTCTCCTCCGACAAACCGATCTATTTCAACGACACCGAGAACTTCTACATGATTTCGCAGGACTCGCTGATCGGCTATTTCCTGCCCAGCGTGCCTGTACCGAACGCCGTGCTGATCCTGTTCGTGCTCGCGATTGTGAGTTCGATCACGCTGAACCGCACGGCGCTTGGGCGCTATACATTCGCGCTCGGCAGCAACGAAGAAGCCGTGCGGCTTTCGGGCGTGAACGTCGATCGCTGGAAGATTGCGATTTACGGCCTTGGCGGCGCGATTTGCGGCATTGCGGGGCTCCTGATCGCGTCGCGCCTGAACTCGGCGCAACCGGCGCTCGGCCAGGGCTACGAGCTGGAAGCCATCGCGGCGGTCGTGATCGGCGGCACGTCGCTGAGCGGCGGCTCGGGCACGATACTCGGCACTATCATCGGCGCGTTCATCATGAGCGTGCTGACCAACGGCTTGCGCATCATGTCGGTCGCGCAGGAGTGGCAGATCGTGGTGACGGGTCTCATCATCATTCTCGCGGTTTACGCGGATATCTTGCGCCGCAAGAAGGCTTGAAAGAGGAGACGGAAAAAGCACGGAAAGAACGGGGAGTAAAACAAGGCTCCCTCAACGGCTGGAGGTCTATGGCCCACCTTAGGAGGAGAAATGTCATGTTGAAAAGAAAACTGATCAGTGCCGTAATCGGAGTGGGCGCGCTCGTGGGCGCGTCCAGCTTGGCCTATGCTGAGGAACCCTACATTCCGATCATTTCGAAGGGCTTTCAGCATCAGTTCTGGCAAGCCGTGAAATCAGGCGCGGAACAGTCGGCGAAGGCGAACAACGTCAGGATCACGTTCGAAGGCCCTGAAACCGAGGCCATGGTCGACAAGCAGATCGACATGCTTTCTGCCGCGCTCGCCAAGAAACCGCAGGCGCTCGGCATCGCCGCGCTCGACAGCAAGGCCGCCATTCCGCTGCTCAAACGCGCGCAGTCCAGCAAGATCCCCGTGATCGCGTTCGACTCGGGCGTCGACAGCGATATTCCGCTCACGACCTGCGCCACGGACAACCTCGCCGCCGCCGCGCTCGCCGCCGACAAGATGGCGGAGATGATCGGCAATTCCGGCGAAGTCGGCGTGATCGTGCATGACCAGACGAGCCGCACGGGTATCGACCGGCGCGACGGCTTCCTCAACGAGATGAAGACGAAGCATCCGGGCATCAAGATCGTTTCCGTGCAGTACGGCGCGGGCGACCACCTGAAGTCGGCGGAAATCGCCAAGGCCATGATTCAGGCGAACCCGAACCTCAAGGGCATTTTCGGCGCCAATGAAGGCTCGGCGGAAGGCGCGGCGATCGGCGTGAAGGAGTCGGGCAAGAAGCTGGTGCTGATCGGCTTCGACTCGGGCAAGGAGCAGAAGGAGGCCATCATGTCCGGCCTGATGGCGGGCGCGATTACGCAGAACCCGGTGGGCATCGGCAAGTGCGTCGTCGATTCCGCGGCGAAGGCGCTGAAGGGCGAAACGCTGCCCAAGAAGATCGACACGGGCTTTTACTGGTACGACAAGACCAATATGAGCGACCCGAAGATCGCGGCGGTGCTTTACGACTGATTGGTAGGGGTGTGAGTCATGCGCAGGGCGAAAGGAAGAGCCGAGGCTCTTCCTTTTCGTTTTGCGCGTCTGCGGCGCACTTCACTCAGAGACCGCGGCCCCTGCCGGCGACCGCCGGGGCGAACGCGAACCGTCCTTCGAAGCGAATACGTAGTAGGTCAGCGCCGTCGCGACGAGGCCAACCATCCACGAGACATCGGCGTCGCCGACGATCGACGCCAGCGGACCGTGGAAAAAGCTCTCCGCCATGAACGGCACCTGCACCGCGATGCCGAACAGGTAAATGGCGATGGCCTTGAAGTTGAAGGAGCCATACACGCCGCCGTGGCTGCTCACGATTTCCGCGACGCGATAGCGCCGGTGGTTGATCAGATAGAAGTCGACCAGATTGATCGCGACCCAGGGCGCGAGCACGATGCGCATGGCAAAGATCGCCGTCAGGAAGATCGCGATGAAATTGCTCGAGGCCCACAGCGCCGTGACGGTAGAGGCGACCAGCAGGACGGTCGAAAAGACGACGCGCACCGTGCGGCCAGGCACCCAGTCGGGGCGAAAGGTCTGCGCGGCGGTAATGAAGGACAACACCCCGCCATACAGGTTCATGCCGTTGTGGCCAATGATGTTGACCAGGAAGAGGACGATCAGCACATAGCCGAACATGCCCGTTTGTGTGCGGATGGCTTGCATGGCGTCGGTGGAATGGCCGGTGCTGACCGCGAGCACGCCAAAGAGAAACGCGAAGATCGTGCCGAGCGAGGTGCCGAAATACGTGAACGCAAAGGTCTTCACAAAGCCCGCCGAGGTCGGCAGGTAGCGCGAATAGTCGGACGTGTAGGGCGCGAAACTGATTTGCCAGACGGCGCACAGTCCGAACATCGCGAACCAGTTCGACACGTCGAAATGACCTTGCTGCAGGATCTGCGCGTCGAGGCCGGGGGCCATCATGATCATGCCGATCAGGAGCGCGCCGCCCATGAACCAGGCGCCAATCTTGTTGAAGCGGTGAATGAAGTGATAGCCGATCACGCCGACGAGCGTCGCGAGAATCGCGCCGAGCACCGTCCCTACCGGCACGGGCACCGCGGGCGCGGCGGTGTGGAGCGTCTTGCCCGCAAGGATGATGTTCGAGACGAAGAAGCCCAGATAGATCAGCGTGGTGAAGCCGACCACGAGCAGCGAGCCATAGCGGCCGAATTGCGCGCGGCTTTGAATCATCTGCGGCACGCCGACGAGCGGGCCTTGCGCGGAGGTGAGGGCGTGAAAAATGGCGCCGAAGAATTGCCCGGCGACGATGGCGAGAATCGCGCTCATCACGTCGAGGTGAAAGACCAGGACCGAAGTCGCGCCCGATATCACCGCAAGCGGCGCAACATTCGTGCAGAACCACAACGTGAACAGATCGACTGGCTTGCCATGCCGATCCTCGGGAGCGACATACTCGATTGAGTTGCTTTCAATGGTCAGAACGCTGTTGTCGTTCGCCGGGTTTTTCATAGTGTCTCCATCTTTATTGCACAGGCCGGGCCGCGCCACGAAGGTGGCGCGGCATCGCCTTGAACGGCTTTGCAGCAGTTTTGAATCGATACAGCGGGGAACGGATCAGCGCATCACGAACGGATCGCTGATCGGCTCGTCCGAGGTACGCAGCCACACGGACTTCGTCGTCGTGTATTCGAGCGCGGCAGCCATGCCGCCTTCGCGGCCGTGCCCGGACAGCCCGAACCCGCCGAACGGCACGAGCGGCGACACCGCCCGATAGGTGTTGATCCAGACGATCCCCGAGCGCACACGCCGGGAAACGCGATGTGCGCGGGTGAGGTTGGTGGTGAAGATGCCCGCGGCGAGTCCGTAGGCGGTGCCATTCGCCTTCTCGATGGCTTCCTGTTCGGAAGAGAACGTATCCACCGAAAGCACGGGGCCGAACAACTCCGTCGTGATGCTGTCCGCGTTGCTCACGCCCGAGCAGTCCAGGATCGTGGGCGCATAGTAGTAGCCGTCGCGCTCCAGCGCCTTGCCGCCGGCGAGCACCTTGGCACCCTGGGTCACGGAACTCGCGACGATCTTCTCGATGTTGCGCAGTTGTCTTTCGGTGCAGAGCGGCCCGTATTCCGTCGTCATCTCGTTGGGCGAGCCCACGCGAATGCGCGAGACGCGCTCGACAAGCAACGCGAGGAATTCGTCCTTGACGGACGCCTCGATCAAAAGACGCGAGCCCGCCACGCAGCTTTGGCCGCTTGCCGCGAAAATCGCCGCGACTTGCGCATTCACCGCGCTCTGGATATCGGTGTCGGCGAACACGATGAACGGCGACTTGCCGCCCAGTTCAAGCGAAACTTTGGCCAGATTGTTCGACGTGTTCCTGACGATATGCCGCGCGGTTTCAGGGCCGCCCGTGAAGGCAACCTTGTCGACCTTGGGATGGCTGCTGAGCACCGCGCCGCATTCCGGCCCGAAGCCGGTAATCACGTTGACGACGCCCGGCGGAAATCCGGCCTCGTGCACGAGCCTCGCGAATTCGAGCAGCGGGCCGGGTGCTTCCTCGGAAGCCTTCAGCACGACCGTGCAACCGGCGGCGAGCGCCGGCCCGACCTTTACGGCGGAAAGGAACAACTGGCTGTTCCATGGAACGATGGCGGCGACCACGCCGACGGGCTGCCGTTCTAGCCAGACCTGCATGTCCGGCTTGTCGACGGGGATGTGGCTGCCTTCGATCTTGTCGGCGATCCCCGCGTAGTAGCGGTAGTACTCGGCCACATAAGCGATCTGGCTCGACGTCTCGCGAATGATCTTGCCGGTGTCGTTCGTTTCAATTTCAGCGAGTCGCGGCGCAGCCTTTTCGACGAGCCCGGCCAGCTTGTGCAGCAGCTTGCCGCGCGCCGAGGCGGTGAGGCCGGCCCATGCGGAATCGGTCAGCGCGCGGTTGGCCGCCTCGACGGCACGGTTGACCTGCTCCGTGCGCGCTTCGGGCATTTGCGCCCACACGTTGCCGGTGGCCGGGTTCACGCTGCCGAACGTCGCGGCGCCCGCTTCGAACTGGCCGTCGATATACAGCTGAAAATGAAAATCCATGGAATCCGCCCCTTACCTGAATGCAGGCATGACGTCGTTGATCATGCGCTCGAGTGACGCCTTCTTGCGCTCGAAGCTCATGCCGGTATCGATCCAGAACGAGTACTCGTCGAAGCCCAGTTTCTCGTAGGCCCGCAGACGCCCGATCACTTCCTCGGGCGTGCCGATGACGTTGTTCTTGCGCATCGCCTCGGGCGTGTAGAACGGGTGAGCGGCGATCTCTTCCTTCGTGAGCGGCTTGATCATGCCGCGGCTCACGGGCCGCTCGTTCTTGAACCACGCGCCGAAGTAGTTGTAGAACGTGTTCACCTCGTCGGCCGCGACCTGCGCGTCGTCCTCGCTGCTCGCTACGTACGTGTGGCGCAGCAGCATGATCTGCGGGCGCGGCACGTTGCTGAACTTCTCGCACGCGGCGTTGAAGTGGCCGACGAGCTTCTCGACCTCTTCGTCGCCGAAATGCAGCGGCGTGACCTGCACGTTGCAACCGTTGGACACGGCGAATTCGTGGCTGTTCGGGTCGCGCGCGGCCACCCAGATCGGCGGATGCGGGCGCTGCAGCGGCAACGGCGACGACGTGGTCGTGGGGAACTTCCAGAACTCGCCTTCGTGCGCGTAATCGCCTTCCCACAGCTTTTTCACGGCCGGAATGAGTTCGCGCATGCGCTGGCCTGCGCCCCACGCGTCGAGCCCCGGCATCAGACGTTCGTACTCGAACGAGTATGCGCCTCGCGCGATGCCCAGATCCAGACGGCCATTCGAGATGATGTCGGTCATCGCGGCTTCGCCGGCGAGCTTGATCGGGTGCCAGAAGGGCGCAATGACCGTGCCCGTGCCGAGCCTCACGTTCTTCGTCTTGTTGGCGAGGTCCGCGATGTTGAGGAACGGATTGGGTGCGATCGTGAAGTCCATCGCATGGTGCTCGCCGGTCCAGATGGCGTGCATGCCGCCGCGATCGGCGATCTGGCACAGCTCGATCATTTCGTCATACAACTGCTTCTGACTGGTCTGGTCGGAGACGCGCTCCATGTGAACGAAAAGTGAGAATCGCATGATGGAACCTTTCAGGAATGAAGCGGGCGGACTGTGCCGTTGCTATGGTCGCCGAAGTACATCCCGTAGCTCTTCAACTCGCTTTCCTTGCGGTAGCGCTGGAGCATGCTGGCGAGTGCGCTGTCCTGGAACGCTTGCGTTTGCACGTCTTCCAGACTGACGAACTGGGCCGACGCGTCGCCCGCTGCGGTGAGTTCGTCCGGCGCGCTGCACAGGAACGAGATGTACTGGTAATGGGTTTCGGTATTGTTGTAGACCGAGTAAATGAAGCTTGCCGATGCGTCGGGCTGGTACTTCGTGAAGATATCGGCGAGCGCCTTGTCGGCGCCTTCCTTGCCGATCTCTTTCGAAGGCAGGCCCCATTTGCCGTCGGCGGTCTTCACGAGGAGCACCTTGTCCTCGCGCGCGATGATCGCGCTCACGACCACCTTCGGGCCCGCGATGACTTCCGCCGATACCTTGGCCGGCGTGAAATAACCGCCGCGGTAGTAGCCGAGGCCCGCGAAGCCTGCGGAATGAAACGCCTCGACACGGCCGACGATCAGCGCGTGGTCGCCCGCGTCGATCACGGCGTGCGTCGTGCAGTCGAACCAGGCGCTGACGTCGCCGATGAGCGGGTTGCGGTTGGCGCTCAATTGCCAGTTCACGTTGGCGAAGCGGTCGTCGCTCGGCCGCGCGAACGTGTTGGACAAATCCTTTTGCCCTTCCGCCAGGATGTTGATGGCGAAGTGGCCCGCAGTGGAAAACGTCTGGTAATTGCCCGACGTCTTCGCAATGCTCACCAGCAGCAGGGCGGGGTCGAGCGAAACGGACGAAAACGAATTGGCGGTAAAGCCGAGCGGCTTGCCGTCGTCCGTCGCGGTCGTCACGATCGTCACGCCCGTCATGAACGCGCCGAACGCGTCGCGCAGCTCGCGCGTGTTGATCTTCGCTGCTTCCGGTTGAACTACCTGGCTCGTGTCTTGGCTCATTTCACACTTCCACTTCGTGGTTTTCCGCCTGCGGCTCCGTCTGCAACCAGGCACGCAGCGCGCGATTGACTTCGTTCGGCGCGGTCAGGTTCACCATGTGGCGCTCGTTTTCGATCACCACGGCCGTGCCGTTGTGCGCGGCTTGCGCCATCTGTCTTGCCATCTCCGGCGTCGAGTTCGGGTCGTCCGAGCCGGTCAGGACGAGGGCAGGGCAGCGAATCGTATGCCAGCCGTCGGCATACACGTCGTCGCCGCCCGCAAACGCCGTGTACGCCGTGGCGTAGCCGGCGAGGTTCACCGACTTCAGCCACGACTCGACTTTTTGCGCCGCCACTTGCTGCGCTTCCTCGGCGTTGAACCAGCGCCGCAGCGGCGTATCCACGTCGATGGTGCCCGAGCGCAGTTCGGCGGCACGCTGCAGTACGGCTTCGCGCGCCTCTTCGGTGCGCCGGTACACACCGTTCAGGACTGCCACGCGCTTGACCAGATCGGGACGCGTGACCGCGACGCCAGCCGCGATCAACGAACCCATCGAGTGCCCCGCCAGATTGACGGGACCGACCTTCAGCGCCTCGATGAAACTCGTTGCCCATTCAACGAACGGCGGTAAGCCGGCGCCAGCTTCGAGCGCATCGCTTTGACCGTGGCCCGGCATGTCGACCGAGATCACGCGGAATTCGGCCGAGAGGTCTTCGATCTGCGGATACCACGCGCTGGCCTGCATGCCCACGCCGTGAATCAGCACGAGCGGTTCGCCCGAACCTTGCTCCAGATAGTGCGCGACGCGCTTATTTGACAGCTGCAGGGTTCTTGACGTCATTTCCGAGCTCTGCGAGGTCTTTGTAGCGATCGCCAATGCGGTGATGCGGACGGCCACCCGTTGCGGCGCCAATGGCGACCACCAGTTCATCGGCGGCCGGCGCATCGGCAATCGAGAACTGCAGCGTGAGGTAGTGCGAGCGGCGGCCTTCGTCGTTCTTGTCCATCATCGGGATGAGCAGCGGTGCATTGGCGGGGCCACGCGTGTTGTTGAACGCGAGATACGACTTTGCGCCCACCGCCGAGCGATAGATATTGCCGAAGTGCAGCGTGTGGATGAGCGCGGACGCATGCTCCAGTTCGCCCGCAAGACCGACGATGGCGCTCTTGCCGAACGCTTCGACCGCTTCGCCCGAACCGGCCTCGTCGATGATGAGCTTCGTGAGGTGCTCGCTCAGTTGCGGCGCGATTGCGCGAATCTCGGGCGAGAGGTCTTCCACGTAACCGCGGCCCGCCCACGGGTTCTTGATCACCGCGACCGCGCCGATCATCTTCAGCGGCTTCGCAGCGGCCTTGTCGCCGTCTACGAAGACGTTCTCGACATGGAGGATGGATTTGCGAATCAGGCTCATGGCAACTTCCTTCGTACGTTGATTGTGTGAAGCATTGTGGTATACCATGTTACGGCATGCCATGAGTGTTAACCCGATGGCATGCAGCGAGCCCCGTCTGGCAAGGGATTGCCGCTTTTTTATATGAATCCGACGATGGAAAACGAGGAGGAGAGATGACTGCTTACTGGATTGCCCATGTGACCGTGCTGGACCCCGCCAAGTACAAGGACTACACGGACATCGCCCCGCTGGCGTTCAAGAAGTTCGGCGCCGTCTTCCTCGCGCGCGGCGGCGCGGCGCAGGTGCTGGAAGGCGAGTCGTTCGCGCGGCACGTCGTGATCCAGTTCCCCGACATGCAAACGGCGCTCGACTGCTATCACTCGCCGGAATATCAGGCGGCCAAGGCGAAGCGCGATGGCCATTGTGTGGCGCAGATCGCGATCGTCGAGGGGCTGGAGGGCTGACCAGGCCGGTGCGGCCGGTGCAAAAAGCGGGGGGCAAAAGCGCAGGCAGAAGGAAAGCTGGACGTCAGTTGCGTCATAATATGGCATTCCATGTCCGTGCCTTCGTGCGTGGACTTTCGTCCTTCTCCTGTTGCCGCCTATGCAAGACCTCAAAATCGATCGCAATGCCAAGACCCTGCGTGAGCTCACGCTCGACAAACTGCGCGGCGCGATAGTCCAGGGGTATTTTCGGCCGGGCACGCGGCTCGTCGAACGCACGCTGTGCGACGAGCTTGGCGTGAGCCGCACGGTGGTGCGCGAGGTGCTCCGGCATCTCGAGACCGAGGGGCTGGTCGAGATCGTCGCGCGCCAGGGGCCGATCGTGGCGCGCCTCGATCCCGCGCAAGTGGGCGAGATCTACGAGTTGCGCGGGCTGCTCGAAGCCAACGCCGCCCGGGCCTGCGCCGAGAACGCCACGCCCGAAGTCGTGCAGCAGCTGCGCGCGGTCCGCGCGATCATCGAGGACGCGTTCGAAAAGCGCGACCTGCCGCGCGTGGTGGAGCACACCGAGCGCTTCTATGAAACGCTGTTCGAAGCCGCCAACAAGCAGGTGTCGCTCACGGTCGTCAAGACGCTGAACGCGCGCATCAACCGCTTGCGCGCGTTGACCATCGCGATGCCGGGGCGCGGCGGCGACTCCAATCGCGAGATGAACCTGCTGCTCGACGCCATCGAGCGGCGCGACGGCGAAGCGGCCTCCGCGGCGTCGTTCGCGCATATCAAGCGGGTTTCCGAACTGGCGCTCTCGGCGCTTGCCCAGCAGAACGAAGGTCTCGGCGACGCCTGAGGCTTTCGCCAACTCGCAAGGCTGAAAGGCCGCCGGCACACGCCGGCGGCCTTTTCTTTTGTCTGCTCAATTCAGGTGGATCAGGCGTGGCCCAAAACGTGCCAGCGCGCTCGCACACGATCTCATGGTATTCCATAATACGCAATAGTTTGTTGTGGGCCATAAGATGGCATACCATAATCTCATCGAACGAGACCTCCGGCGATTTTCCGTATCGCCCGAGTCGCCGGATGGAGCCTGAATTCCATGAAGCCAGCTTTCGCCTCCGAACATGCCGTCTCGCGCGCCCAGCGCGGTCGAACCGCGGGCACGTGCTACAGCGTGTACGCGCCGCAATCGGGCGCCGCATGCGAAACCGTGGTGCTGATCCATGGCGTGGGCATGAACCAGAGCGTGTGGGCGCCGCAGATCGATGCGTTATCCGAATCGTTTCGCGTCGTCGCCTACGACATGCTGGGTCACGGCGAGAGCGCGCTGCCGAGCGCACAGCCCACGCTCGACGAATACGCCGCGCAGCTCGAAGCGCTGCTCGACGCCATCCAGATCGAGCGCGCGCACGTAGTGGGGCATTCGATGGGGGCGCTCGTCGCGCTCGAATTCGCGCTGCTCAATGCGCCGCGCACGTTGAGCGTGGTTGCGCTGAACGCGGTGTACGACCGCACGCCGGCGCAGCGCGAAGCGGTGATGACGCGCGCGGCCAGTCTTGGCGACGCGCCTGCCGCGAGCGGCGTGGACGCGACGCTCTCGCGCTGGTTCGGCGACCCGATTCCGGGGCATCTGACCCAGGCGGCGCAGGCGGTGCGCGCGCTGCTGCTTGCCGTCGATCCCGTGGGCTACGCGCGCACCTACCGCCTTTTCGCCTCTTCGGACGACGCGCACGTGGGGCGTCTCGCGAGTCTCGCGGTGCCCGCGCTCTTCCTCACCGGCGAGTGCGATCCGAATTCGAGCGGGCAGATGTCGCACGCGATGGCGGCGGTCGCGCCCCGCGCGCGTGCGGAAGTCATTGCGAACGCGCGCCACATGATGAACGTCACCGACCCGGAACGCGTCAACGCAAGCCTGCTCGCGTTCCTCGCCGAGGCATCGGCGACGCAGGCAGCCAATACCGCAGCAAACACAGGAGAACGCCATGGCTGAGCTGATGACTGCCCACCCCGCGCAACCGGCTTTCGATATCGCCGAATTTCGCCGCGCGCTGGGCGCGTTCGTGACGGGCGTGACCGTCGTCACGACGATCCAGCCCGACGGCTCGCCGCGCGGCTTCACCGCCAACTCGTTCACCTCGGTGTCGCTCGACCCGCCGCTCATTCTGGTGTGCATCGCGAAGACGGCGTCGAGCTATGCGGTGTTCTCGCAAACGCGCCGCTTCGCCGTGAGCGTGCTCGCCGAAGACCAGCAGCAGGTGTCGGGCGTGTTCGCCTCGAAGGCCGCCGACAAGTTCGCGCAGGTGCCCTGGAGCACGCGCAGAACCGGTGCGCCCGTGATGGACGGCGCGGCGGCGAGCTTCGACTGCACGACGCATGAAGTCGTGGACGCGGGCGACCACATCATCCTGATCGGCCGCGTGGTGGACTTCGTGCAAACGAGCTCGACGCCGCTTGGCTACTGCCGCGGCGCGTACGTGAACTTCAGCCTCTCGCAGGACGCGCTGGCCGCAGCCGGTGTGCGCGCGAAAGTGGGCGCGATTCTCGAGCACCGCGACGGCCTCGTGCTGATCGACACACCCGATGGCGTGGCGTTGCCAACGGGCGTCAGGCTCGAACCGGCCAGCGACGCGGCAAGCCTGCGCGGCGTGCTCGCGAAGCTCGGCCTGCGCGCGCATCTCGACTTTCTCTTCGCCGTGTTCGAGGACGGCAGCGGCAAAGGGCCGGGCGAGCACATCTATTACCGCGGCCGCGTGATTCACAACGGCTCGCCCTGGCTCGACAGCAGCATCCGCATCGTGCCGCTCTCGCAGATCCCCTGGGACGAAGTGAGCGACGACGCCGTGCGCTCGATGCTCGAACGCTATGTGCGCGAACGCAAGCAGGACGCGTTCGGCATTTACGTGGGCGACAGCGAAGCCGGCACCGTGCAGCCGCTCGCCCTCGCGCATTGACGACACGACACAGAACACAACCATGAAGAAGCCGGCGCGTTTTCCCGCAGCCGGCCTGACGAAGCGACAACCAACCGTTTCACCGGAGACAGCCATGAGCAGCAGAAGCACCTCGTTTATCGCGCCGATGTTCGTAGCCTGCGCGGCGACACTCGCAGCCGCGCCGGCACTGGCCGCGGACCCCATCGTCTTCACGAGCTGGGGCGGCACCACGCAATCGTCGCAACAGAAGGATTGGGCGCAGCCGTTCACGCAGGCGAGCGGCATCACCGTGCTGATGGACGGCCCGACCGACTACGGCAAGCTCAAGGCGATGGTCGACAGCGGCAACGTGAGCTGGGACGTCGTGGACGTGGAAGGCGACTTCGCCTATGCCGCGCAGAAGGCCGGCCTGATCGAGCCGATCGACTATTCGGTGGTGAAGAAGGACGAGCTGGACCCGCGCTTCGCGTCGCAAGCCGCAGTGGGCAGCTTCTATTACTCGTTCGTGCTCGGCTACAACAAGGCGAAATACACGGGCGCACAGCCGCAAACGTGGGCGGACCTGTTCGACACCAAGCGCTTCCCCGGCAAGCGCACGTTCTACAAGTGGTCGGCGCCGGGCGTGCTGGAAATCGCGCTGCTCGCCGACGGCGTGCCGCCCAACAAGCTCTATCCGCTCGACCTCGATCGCGCGTTCAAGAAGCTCGACACGATCAAGAGCGACATCGTGTGGTGGAGCGGCGGCGCGCAGTCGCAGCAGCTGCTCGCTTCGGGCGAGGCGCCGATCGGTATGTTCTGGAACGGCCGCCTGCACGCGCTCGCACAAACCGGCGTGCCCGTCGGCATTTCGTGGAACCAGAACCTCACCGCCGCCGACATGCTCGTGATCCCGAAGGGCGCCAAGCACCGCGATGCGGCGATGAAGTATCTCGCCGCGGCGACGAGCCCGCAGGCCCAGGCCAAATTCGCGGCCGATACGGGTTACGCACCGATCAACGTGAAGTCGGCCGCGCTGATGTCGCCGGCCATGGCGAAGACGCTGCCCGATCAATACAAGGCATCGCAGATCAATCTCGACATGAAGTACTGGGCCGAGAACCGCGATGCGATTGCGAAGCGCTGGTACGCGTGGCAATCGAAGTAAGCGAGTCCCGACGTCGCGAACCGGTTCAAAAGGAAACATCATGCCTAACGTATTGAGTACCGTCGCGCACCCGGCCGCGACGGCCACGCGCAAAAGGCGCGACTGGCGCAGCATGCGGCTGCTGACGCCCGCCATGCTGCTGCTCGTGATCTTCTTCCTGCTGCCGGTGCTCTCGCTGCTGTTGCGTAGCGTGCTGGAGCCGACGCCGGGCCTCCACAACTACCAGCAGTTGCTCGGCTCGACCACGTATTTGCGCGTGTTCGGCAATACGTTTCTCGTGGCGACGGTCGTGACGCTCGTCACGCTGCTCGTGGGCTTCCCGATGGCGTGGCTGCTCGCCATCGCGCCACGCAAGGTCAGCGCCGTGTTCTTCGCGATCCTGCTGCTGTCGATGTGGACCAACCTGCTCGCACGGACCTTCGCGTGGATGGTGCTGCTGCAGGAAACGGGACCGATCAATCGCATGCTGATGGCGATTGGCGTGATCCATGAGCCGCTCTCGCTCGTCAACAATCTCACGGGCGTGACGATCGGCATGACTTACATCATGCTGCCGTTTCTCGTGATGCCGCTGCACGCCACGCTGCGCAGCATCGACCCTTCGACGCTGCGCGCCGCCGCCGTGTGCGGTGCAAGCCGCTGGCAGGCTTTCTGGCGCATTCTCGTGCCGCTCGCCATGCCGGGCGTGGCCTCGGGCGCGCTCATGGTGTTCGTGATGGCGCTGGGCTACTTCGTCACGCCCGCGTTGCTGGGCGGTCCCTCGTACATGATGCTCGCGGAACTCATTGCGCAGCTCGTGCAGGAACTCTTGAACTGGGGCCTCGCCGGCGCCGCCGCATTCGTGCTGCTCGCCGTGACGCTCTCGCTCTATGCGCTGCAACTGCGCTTCACGCGTCATGCACGCGCAAGTCTCGGAGGGCGCTGACATGTTGCTCGATTTCGATCGCCTGGGCGCGCTGCGCTGGATGTTGCTGGCCGTGGGCGGGGCCGTCGCGCTGTTTCTCCTGCTGCCCATCGTCTTTATCGTCGCGCTTTCTTTCGGCGACTCGCAGTGGCTCATCTTTCCGGCGCCGGGCTGGACGCTCGAGTGGTACCGGCAACTCTTCACCGATGCGGGCTGGATCGACTCGCTGCTCACGAGCGCGAAGCTCGCCGTGATCGTCACGGTGCTCTCCGTCGCGATCGGCTTTCTCGCTTCGCTTGCGCTCGTACGCGGCAAGTTTCGCGGGCGCGGCGCGGTGCAGGCCTTCTTCATCACGCCGATGGTGCTGCCCGTCGTGGTGCTCGCCGTCGCGCTCTATGCGTTCTTCCTGCGCATCGGCATGAACGGCACGATGACGGGCTTCGTGATCGGCCACCTGATCATCGCCTTGCCGTTCTCGATCATTTCGATCAGCAATTCGCTCGCGAGCTTCGACACGTCGCTGGAAGACGCCGCGCTCATTTGCGGCGCCTCGCCGTTCATGGTGAAGCTGAAAGTGACGCTGCCGGCCATCCGGCTCGGTCTCTACGCCGCGGCGATCTTTTCGTTCCTCGCTTCGTGGGACGAGGTGGTCGTGTCCATCTTCATGTCGAGCCCGACGCTGCAGACGCTGCCCGTGCGGATCTGGGCCACGCTGCGCCAGGACCTCACACCTGTCGTTGCCGCGGCGTCTTCGCTGCTCGTCGCGTTGACAACGTTATTGATGCTGGCGGGCGCTCTCGTGCGCCGCGGCCGCTAACCGAGGTAAACAAGCCATGACTGCTTTCCTGCAAATCCAGCGCCTGCGCAAGACCTACGACGACGTCGTCGCCATCGACCAGGTGTCGCTCGATGTGCGCAAGGGCGAATTCATGACCTTCCTCGGACCGTCGGGGTCGGGCAAGAGCACGACGCTCTATATCGTCGCGGGCTTCCAGGAGCCCACGGAAGGGCGCGTGCTGCTCGACGGCAAGCCGCTGCTGGCGGTGGCGCCCAACAAGCGCAACATCGGCATGGTGTTTCAGCGCTATACGCTGTTTCCGCATCTGACGGTGGGCGAGAACGTGGCGTTTCCGCTGCGCGTGCGCCGCCGCCCCGAAGCCGAAGTCAAGGCGAAAGTGGAGAAGATGCTCAAGCTCGTGCATCTGTCCGAGTGCCGCGACCGCATGCCCGCCCAGCTCTCGGGCGGGCAGCAGCAACGCGTGGCGATTGCGCGCGCGCTGGCCTACGATCCGCCCGTGCTGCTGATGGACGAACCGCTCTCGGCGCTCGACAAGAAGCTGCGTGAGGAAATCCAGCTCGAATTGCGCCGCATTCACCAGGAGACAGGCGTGACGATCCTCTACGTCACGCACGACCAGGAGGAAGCGCTGCGCCTTTCCGACCGCATCGCCGTGTTCAACAAAGGCCGCATCGAGCAGGTCGGCACGGGCGAGGAGCTTTACGCGAACCCGGCTTCACGCTTCGTCGCGAGCTTCATCGGCAATTCGAATTTTCTGCCCGTGAAGGTGACGAGGAGCAGCGAAGGCCGCATGAACGGCGTGTTCCCGAATGGCCATGAAATCGCCTCGGACGCCTTCAATCCGTCACTCGCCGCCGGCGACGACGGCACGGTGATGATCCGCCCGGAGCAGATGCGCATCAGCTCGCTGCAAGGCGCGAACGGCACGACCGGCTTACCCGTGACCGTGCGCGACGTTACCTATCTCGGCGACGCGATGCACTACGCGGTGGCGACGCCCTGGCAGCAGGAGATTTCGATCCGCATGCCGGCGGCGCATCGCCATGACGGCGGCATCATGATCGGCACGCAGGCGCTCGTCGACTGGGACGCGCGCGACGTGCGCCTGTTCGCGCAAGCTTGACGGCGGCTGTCATGAGTGACGCACTGCCATCGCTGCGGGTCGAACGCCCCACGGCCACCTTGCGGGAACTCGCGCTCGAAAAAATGCGCACGGCCATCCTGGAGGCGCATTTTCATCCGGGCGAGCGGCTGGTCGAGCGCTCGCTGTGCGAGATTCTCGGCGTGAGCCGCACCGTGGTGCGGGAAGTTTTGCGGCATCTGGAAACGGAGGGGCTGGTCGACTCGATCCCGAACCAGGGGCCGATCGTCGCCGTGCTCGACTTCGAGACGGCGGCGGAGATCTACGAAATACGCGCGCTGCTCGAAGGCGAAGCGGCGATGGCGTGCGCGCAGCATGCGGACGAGCGCATCGTCGCGGATCTCGCCGGCTTCATCGACCGGATCCAGGCGGCCTTCGAAGCGCAGGACCATCCGGCCGTGAGGGCGCTCACCACGGCCTTCTACGAGCGCGTGTTCATTGCCGGGCAAAAGCGCGTGGCCTGGGAAATCGTGCAGTCGTTGACGGCGCGCATCAACCGCTTGCGAGCCCTGACGATCGCTTCCGACGACCGCGGCCGCCAGGCCGTCGATGAAATGCACCGCATCCTGAGCGCCATTCAAGCCGGAAACGCGGTCGCCGCACGCGAGGCCGCGATCGCGCACGTGGACAGAGTGGCCGAAATCGCGCGCAAGCTGCTGGCGGAAGGGCACGAGCACGCGTCGTGGCGTCAGGCGGGATAACGCAGCCTGGCTGTACTGATTATTGGCGCGCGCTCTGGAGCGCGCCACCAACTTTGTTCTTGCATCGAAGGAAAATCACGTGGAATTGAAGACCCTGTTGAAGGACGCGGCGCTGTTGCGCCATCAAGCTTATATCGATGGGCAATGGTGCCCCGCCGACTCGGGCGCGAGCTTCGACGTGTTCGACCCGGCGACGGGCGCTGCCCTCGGCAGCGTGCCTTTGATGGGAGAAGCCGAAACGACGCGGGCCATCGAGGCGGCCAATGCCGCGTGGCCCGCATGGCGGGCGCGCACGGCCAAGGAGCGGGCGGCGGTCATGCGGCGCTGGTACGACCTGACGATCGAGCACGCCGACGATCTCGCGCTGATCCTGACCGCGGAGCAGGGCAAGCCGCTCGCGGAAGCGAAAGGCGAGATCGCTTATGGCGCGTCGTTCATCGAATGGTTCGCCGAGGAAGGCAAGCGCGTGGCGGGCGACACGCTCTCGACGCCTGCTTCGGACAAGCGGCTCGTGGTCATCAAGGAGCCGATCGGCGTATGCGCCGCCATCACGCCGTGGAATTTCCCCACGGCCATGATTACCCGCAAGGTGGGCCCGGCGCTCGCGGCAGGCTGCCCGATCGTCGTGAAGCCTGCGGAAGCCACGCCGTTTTCCGCACTCGCACTCGCGGTGCTGGCGGAGCGCGCCGGCGTGCCCAAGGGCGTGCTCAACATCGTCACGGGCGACCCCAAGGCGATTGGCGGCGCGATGACCAGCAGTCCGGTGGTTCGCAAGCTCTCTTTTACCGGTTCGACGGGGGTGGGGCGATTGCTGATGGCGCAAAGCGCGCCAACGGTGAAAAAGGTGACGCTCGAACTCGGCGGCAACGCGCCGTTCATCGTGTTCGACGACGCCGATCTCGATGCCGCGGTGGCAGGCGCCATCGCCTCGAAGTATCGCAACAACGGGCAAACGTGCGTCTGCACGAATCGCTTCTATGTGCATGAGCGGGTTTACGACGCGTTCGCCGCGAAGCTGGCTACCGCCGTGAAGGGGCTGAAGGTCGGGCACGGCACGGAGGGCGGCGTCACGCTGGGGCCGCTCATCAACGAAGCGGCGGTCAAAAAGGTCGAAGCGCATATCGCCGATGCGGTCGGCAAAGGCGCGACGCTCGCCACGGGCGGCAAGCGTCACGCGCTCGGCCATGGCTTTTTCGAGCCCACGGTGCTGACCGGCGTCACCGCGCAAATGGATGTGGCGAGAGAAGAGACGTTCGGCCCGCTCGCGCCGCTGTTCCGCTTCTCGAGCGACGAAGAAGTGGTGAAGCTCGCCAACGACACGGAGTTCGGACTCGCCGCCTACTTCTATAGCCGCGATATCGGCCGCATCTGGCGCGTCGCCGAGCAGCTCGAATACGGCATGGTGGGCATCAATACCGGCTTGATCTCGAACGAAGTCGCGCCGTTTGGCGGCGTGAAGCAATCGGGTCTGGGCAGGGAGGGGTCGCACTACGGCATCGATGACTATCTCGTCATCAAGTACCTGTGCATGGCGGTTTGATCGCCGGATTCACACAAAAAAAGAAGGGGACACGCCGCCATGAATACGTCGTCATCGAGCCACGCCGAAGTCACGCTGGATCGCGCGCAAAGCGAAGCGGGTCATCGCCTCGATACCGCGACCGTTGCGATACCCACTCGCGTGACGGTGCGAGTCGTCGCGATCTGCCTCGCGATGATCCTTGCCGAAGGCTATGACGTCGCCATTTACGGGGCGGTGTTGCCCATGCTCACGCATGGCACCGACTGGTCCTTGTCGGCGCTGCAGCTGGGCGCGATCGCAAGCTGCTCGCTGGCGGGCATGATGATCGGCGCAATGGGCGCGGGCACGCTCAGCGACATGATCGGCCGGCGCCGCATGCTGCTCGGCAGCGCGGCGCTCTTTTCCGCAATGATGGCGGCCGCCGCGCTCGCGCCGACGCCAGCCTGGTTCGTCGTCGCGCGGATCGTGGGTGGACTCGGGCTTGGCGGCGTCGTGCCGACGGCCGCGGCACTCACCGTCGAATACTCGCCGCCCGGGCGCCGTTCTTTCAACTATGCCTTGATTTACACGGGATATTCGCTGGGCGGCATTCTGGTCGCGCTACTCGCGATGAACTGGTTGCCCACGCACGGCTGGCGGTTGCTGTTCGGCGTGGGCGCCGCGCCGCTCATCCTCGTGGCGCTCACGGCGCGCCATTTGCCGGAGTCGCTCGAGTTCCTGTTGGCGCGAAACCGCATCGCAGAGGCACGCAGCGTCGCGCAAGCGCTCGGCATTCGACATTCGGCGCTCGAGCACGAAGCGGGAGCGAGGGCCGTGCACGCTGCAGATGCCGGGAAAGCCGCACCGATTCGCGCGCTATTCGACGCGTCCAACGTGCGCGCCACCCTGGCGTTCTGGATCGCGATGTTCATGGGCTTGCTTTTGCTCTACGGCCTGAGCACCTGGCTGCCGCAACTGATGCGCAAAGCCGGCTTCCCGCTCGGATCGAGCCTCGCATTGCTGGTGATGCTCAATTCGACCGCGGCTTTGGGCTCGTTGCTTGGCGGCGCGGTGGCCGACCGCCTCGGCTCGAAATGCGTGGTCAGCGTGCTCTATCTGCTCGCCGCAGCCAGCCTGTGTGCGCTGCCGTTCGCCCATGGCACGCTGCAAACCTATGTGCTCGTAGGCATTGCCGGGGTGGGCACGATCGGCAACACGATGCTGCTTGGCGCCTATATCACGCGCTACTATCCGCCCCGCAACCGGGCGACGGGCATTGGCTGGGCGCTAGGCATCGGGCGCTTCGGCGCCATCGCCGGGCCGTTGATCGGCGGCGCGCTGGTACAAGCGAGTGCGCCGCTGCCGTGGAATTTCTACGTATTTGCGGGCGCGGGCCTCGCCGCGGCGCTTGCCGTGCTCGCCGTTCCCAGGCATGTCGCGGGCAACGAGTGACTCGATGCTGAAAGTGAAAAGCGGAGACCGGATTCATTATCCGGTCTCCGCTTTTTTTGGCTGCTTCAATCGTGCGCGTCGCGCCTTGCCTTATGCCGATGCCGTTCCGCTCGTCGCGTCAATCGCCCACTGCGGCGCATCCTGCAACGCAACGGGGCGCAGGAAACGCTCGATCGCGGCATAACCGACCGAGGTGGTTTGCGGCTGCGTCGAAGCGGGCCACGGGCCGCCGTGCTGCTGCGCATCGCACACGGCAACGCCCGTCGGCACGCTGCCAAACAGCACGCGACCCGCGATACGTTGTGCGGCCGTTGCGAGTGCGCGATTTTCCGGCGTATCGGCCTGCGCGCCCCACAGCGTCACCGTGAGTGAACCTTCCACCGCGGCGAGCACGTCGAGCGTCTGCGCCTCGTCACGCACCTTCACGATCAGCGCGGCCGGCCCGAACATCTCTTCGTGCAGCGCCGCGTTGGCCACGAACGTCTGCGCGTCGGTTTCGAACAGACGCGGCGCGGGCGCGGCGGCTTCCTCGTCGTGCGCCGGTGCGGCCAGACGCACGCGCACGCCCGCCTGGCTCGCGATATGCGCGGCGGCGTTTTCAAAACCGTGGCGCATGGCGGCCGTGAGCATGGCATGCGGCTTTTGCGCGGACAACGCCTGCGCCAGCGCCTCTGCGAAGCGCTCGCCGTTTTCGTCGTCGCGCACGACGATCAACCCGGGGCTCGTGCAGAACTGGCCGCAGCCCATCGTGATCGAGGCGGCGAGCGTGGCGGCAGGCGTATCGACGCCTTCCGCGAGCGCTTGCGGCAGCACGACGAGCGGATTGATTGAGCCGAGTTCGCCGTAAAACGGTATCGGCCGGCGACGCGCATTGGCCGCGCGCCACAGGGCCACGCCGCCCTGATACGAACCCGTGAACGCCACCGCCGCGACATCGGCGTGACCGACGAGATGCACGGCCGCTTCGCGCGACGCCTGATCGACGAACGCGATCACGCCTTCGGGCAGGCCCTGTTCGCGCAGCACACGCGCGGCGAGCGCATGCACGCGGCGCGACAGTTCGGGATGGCCCGAGTGCGGCTTGACGATCACCGTGCAACCCGCAGCGAGTGCCGAGGCCGTATCGCCGCCGAGCACCGAGAACGCGAACGGGAAATTGCTCGCCGAGAACATCGCAACCGGCCCAAGCGGCAGTTGCACGCGTGTGAGGTGCGGACGGCCCGCGGGCGGCGCGCCGGGCACGGCCGCGTCGTCGACGTGGCGATTGGCGATGCCCGCTTCCACACGCTCGGCAAAGCCGCGCAACTGAAACGCGGTGCGCGCGAGTTCGCCGTTCAAGCGTGCGGCGCCAAGCGAGGTTTCTTCGTCGGCGATGGCGACGAGCTGGGCGGCGTCGCGCTCGAGCGCGTCGGCGAGGCCGCGCAAGAGGGCGCTGCGCACGGCACGCGAAGCCGCGCCATAAAGGGCCTGGGCTTCATGTGCGAGCGCGGCGGCTTCGTCGATTCGCGCGAACGGCGCGTTGTTTTCTGTCTGCATTACGAATTCACTCCAGATTAAAAAAGACCGCGCTCGGCGAGATTGGTATAAAGGGCGCGCACGCCGAAGGTCCACGGTTCGATTTCGGTGCAAAGGCGCACGGTGTTGACGATGGCGCCAAGCGGCGGCGCGCTGATCGTGACGCGGTCGCCGAGGTGATGCGTGAAGCCGCCGCCGGGCGCGTCGCGGTCCTTGATCGGCGAGAACATCGTGCCGAGGAACAGCATGAAACCGTCCGGGTACTGATGGTGGCGGCCCCATGCCTGCGAAACGAGATCGAGCGGATCGCGGCTGATTTCCTGCATATGGCTCACGCCCTCGAGCAGGAAGCCGTCGTCGGTGCCTTCCACGCGCAGCGAGACGCTGGTGGCGCGAACCGTATCGAGCGTGAAGCCTTCATCGAATAGACGAATGAACGGACCGATCGCGCACGAGCCGTTGTTGTCCTTGCATTTGCCGAGCAGCAGGGCCGAGCGGCCTTCGATATCGCGCAGATTGACGTCGTTGCCGAGCGTCGCCCCGACCACTTCGCCGCGGCTGTTGACCGCGAGCACGACCTCGGGCTCGGGGTTATTCCACGCCGAGGCGGGATGCAGGCCGATATCGGCGCCGAAGCCCACCGAGGACATCGGCTGGGACTTCGAGAACACCTCGGCGTCCGGACCGATGCCGACTTCCATGTATTGCGACCACGCGCCACGGCGCTGAAGTTCTTCCTTCAGTTTGATCGCGGCGTCGGAACCCGGCTTGATTTTCGAAAGATCGGCGCCGATCAGCTTCGTGATTTCGGTGCGCACGTCCTGCGCTTTGGCGGGATCGCCGCCGGCCTGTTCTTCGATCACGCGTTCCAGAAGGCTGACGGCGAACGTCACGCCGCAGGCCTTGATCGCTTGCAGGTCACACGGCGCGAGCAGCCAGGGGCGATCCGCGGGGCGATCGCCCGCGAAGCTGTGTTCGAGCAGCGCCTCGGCCGTGCCGAGCGGCTCGCCGGGCGTATGCCGCACGACATCGAGCAGATCGTCGTATTCGAACAAGTCGGCCGTGGTGGGCGCCACCTCCGAAATATCGAAGACCATGCCGCCGCGCACGACGACGACGCAGGGTCCGTCGCCCTCCGGGGTGGGCCGCCAGACACGGCCGACGAGCAGCGCGTTATCGAGATCGTGCGGGAGATAAGCGGACGTTGAGGACATGGCGGGCATTCCGGAGTGAGCGTGGCGACACGCATCGTAGGGCGGATGCGCCTGCGCGTCCAAAGGAACGCCTCTTTGTCCAACTGGCTGGACGATGGCCCGCCCCGGTCGAATTGATCCGGCGGCGGCCCGAAATGCGGGTTAGAACAGGTGTTTGATACCGGCCGACACCGCAACCTGATTCGACGTCGTCGAGGGCGAGAGATAGCCGATGTCCGCGACCGCCTGGCGGCCCCACGAGTCGACCCCGCTTGCATGCTGGTACGCAGCCGTTGCATACAGTTCGGTGGCTTTCGAGAGCGAGTAGCCGGTGCCCAGATTCCACTGCTCGTAGCGCGCGCCGCCCGTTCCGTTCAGGTTGCCGCCGTTCGTGTAATCGAACGAGGTGCCGACGCGCAGGAACGGCGTGACCTGGTAGCGCACGCTCGCCCCCAGCGTATTGAACGAGGCCGTGCCGTGATAGTTCTGCGTGTTCAGCGCGGCGGTGGCGCCGAGATCGCGGTATTGCGTGTTGGACCAGGCGAGGCCCAGGATGGCCGAGCCGATCGTCCAGGTCGAGGCCACGGCGACCGTCTGCTGCGTGCGGGCGGACGCGAATCCCGAGATCGACGGGTTCGATGCCGGCGTCGTGGCGGACCCGGCGGAGCCGAGATTGTTTCCGGTCGCGCTCGCATTCGCATTGGTGCCATAGAGCGAAGTGTTCGGATTGCGCGCGTTGATGATCGACGCTGCGACCGCAACGCTCGGCCCGGTGTAGCTGAAGCCCGCGGACCAGTACTGGTTCTGCGTGAAGTTGCCGGCTATCCCGCCCAGGCTGTAGAGCGCGCCGAACCGGAATCCCCCAAAGGAGTCCGAACTGTACTTGATCGCGTTGTTGATGCGGTGCGTGAAATTCAGGTTGTCATAGTCGGCCGGATGGATCGCGAGGTTGCCGAAGTACCAGGCATAGAGCAGCGGCGAGACATAATCCACCGCGGCGTCGGACTGGCGCCCGAGCGATGCGGTGCCGTAGTTGGGTGCGGTGACCCCGATCCACGCCTGACGGCCGAACAGGGTGCCGCCCTGGCCGAGGGTGCCGTTGCTGACGCTGAAGCCGCTTTCGAGCACGAACAGCGTCTTCACGCTGCCGCCCAGATCCTCGGTGCCTTTCAGCCCCCAGCGGCTCGAACTCGGGCCCGAGGTGCCACTGTCGAACTGGGCGACCTGGCCGCCGCCGGTGGGCTTGCCACCGGCAGGCGTTGCCGCCGTCTGCACGTTGTTCGTGTAGGTCACGTTGCCCGTGACGATCCCGTAGAGCGTGACGCTGCTTTGGGCATAGGCGGCGACGGGCGACAGTGCGATGGTAGTGAGCGCGAGAAGTGTTTTTTTCATGGTTGTGGGCGTGTTCAAGCCGTGGTCGAGGCTAAGGCATCGGAAACATCGAACGAGTTAATGCGGAAAGTAATCGGGCAGTCGATAGCCCTGGTAGGTCGGGTTGCGCAGGATCGCCGCACGGAATTCGTCCGAACGATAGGCCGCGACGATATCGGCGGTTTCCTGCGAATTACGGTTTGCCGATTTGACGACCACCTGATTCACGTAAGGCGAGTGCATGTGTTCGAGTGCCAGTGCTTCGGTCAGACGGTGCCCGCTGGAAATGGCGAAGTTGCCCTGGATGGCCGCGAAATCGACATCTTCGAGTGCACGCGGCGCCTGTGCGGTTTCGAGCGGGACGATGCGAATGCCGGCGGGATTGGCGACCACGTCACGCTCCGAAACATCCACGGGATTGGGATTCTCGCGAATGTGGATCCAGCCAATCGCCTGAAGAATCTTGAGCGCGCGTTCGAGGTTGACGGGGTCGTTCGGCACGGCGACCGTCGCGCCAGCCTTCACCTCGGAGAGCGAGTGATGGCGGGTCGAGTAGAGGCCCATGGGCGGCGTGGGCACTTGCACGACGCCGACGAGGTCGGTGCCGTTGCGGTCGTTGTATGCCTTCAGATAGACGCTGTGCTGCATCACGTCGGCGGCGATTTCGCCGTGCCACACAGCCTGATTCGCCTCGAGCCCGGTGCTGAAGTTCACGTACTGGACGGTGTAGCCCTTGCGCTTGAGCTGCGGCTCGACGCCTTCGCGAAATTCGTCCGCGTATGGTCCGGGCACAAAGCCGACTCGCAACACGTGCGCGGCGTTGTCGGCAGCGTGGACAGCCGGCGATGGCAGCGCGAACAACGCGATAGTTGAAAATAATATCTGGATAACTAATCGATATCGCATGATGAATGCCTTCGTGTTTTGAAAAGGCCGATTATGGTTGCGGCTTTCGCGGGCGGCCAATATTAAATCGAGATTTACATATCGGCTGGCCGCATGGATTACGAAGCGGCGCGGTTATCTTTGGCGGGAATTAGAAGCGCAGGATTTGATGGTTTTCACGCCGCCGCGCGGCTTATACCATCGACTTCTTTCTAATAGATTGCCGAGGCTGCCACGCATGAACACACGCCGCAACTTCATTCGAATCTCAGCCGGAGCCGCCGCGCTCGCCGCCTTGCCGGTGCTCGGCGCGTTACCCGCGCGCGCGGCCAGTGCATCGCGTACGCTGCGCGTAGGGAATCAGAAGGGTTATCTGAGCCTGCTGAAAGGACGCGGCACGCTGGAGAAACGGCTTGCTCCCCTCGGTGTCGCGGTCACATGGACCGAGTTCGAAGCAGGCCCGGTGCAACTCGAAGCCCTCAACGTAGGCTCGATCGACTTTGGCGACGTGGGCGAGGCGCCCCCCATCTTCGCGCAGGCGGCCGGCGCGCCGCTCGCCTATGTCGCGGCCACGGTGCCGCGGCCGCAAGCGGAAGCGGTGCTCGTGCCGCACGCTTCGGCCGTTCGCAGCGTGGCGGATCTCAAGGGCAAGACCATCGCGCTCAATCGCGGCAGCAACGTCCACTATTTCCTCGTCAAGCTGCTGCAGGCGCACAACCTTCAGTATGGCGACGTGAAAGTCGTGTTCCTCGCGCCCGCCGATGCGCGCGCGGCGTTCGAGCGCAACTCCATCGACGCATGGGTGATCTGGGATCCGTTTCTCGCCGCCGCGCAGAAAACCCTCGACGCTCGCATTCTCGCCGATGCGAGCGGCGTGGTCGGCAACCGCGCCTACTATTTTTCGTCGCTCAGCTACGCGAAACAAAACCCGGATGTCATCAAGATCCTCATCGACGAATTGAGCCAGATCGATCAGTGGGGGCAGGCCAACCGGGCCGCGCTCGCCGCCCAGCTCGCGCAGGTGTGGGGCTTGCCGAACGACGTGGTCAGCGAGGTGATCGGGCGCGTGCAATTCGGCACCGGGCCGATCACGAAGGCCATCCTCGCCGAGCAGCAGCAGATCGCCAATACCTTTTTCGACCTCAAGCTGATTCCGAAGCGCGTGAACGTGCTCGAAGCGGCAGCGCCGGGAATCGTTTAGTGCGACGACTTTTTCATCAGCCCCGGCCGCTCCTGGGCGCCGGGGCTTTCTCACACCTCACAAGCCCAGCGCGCGGCGCGCCGCCATGGTGCGCAGCAAGCTGTTGGACGGCGCGTGAATGCGCGCGCACTGCACGTTGCGGTGATGGCGCTCGAGAGGATTGTGCCGCGCAATCCCGTGATTGCCCGCGAGTTCGAGCGCGATATCCACGGCCTGAATGGCGTTATCCACCACGTTGTGCTTGACGATGGCGGACAACTCGGCGGGCGCCGTGCCTGCGTCGATCGCGTCGGCATGGGTACGCAGCAGCCAGTCGTTGCTCGCCAGCAGCATCTCGATGCGCCCCACGCTTTCCTGCACGATCGGAACGGTGGCGAGCGCCGCACCGCCTAGCGCAGCAGGCTTGCGCTCGGCGAGGAAGGCAAGCAGCCAGTCACGCGCGGCCCGCGCCGCGCCGTCGTAGACCGTACCGACCAGACTGAAGTACCACGCCGTGGCGTGCGGATCGCGCTGCACGCCGAGTTGCGCGGGCCTCAAGCCGACGACATCGTCGACGGCAATCGCCACGTCCGTGAATACCACATCATGGCTCGCGCTCGCCCGCATGCCGAGCGGGTCCCACGTCTCCACGATGCGCACGCCCGCCGCCTCGCGGGGCACGAGAAAATGGCCGAGACGCGGCTCGGGTTCGTCGGTGCGTGCAAGCACGTTGATCCACGTGAGCAGGGGTGCGCCCGTCACATAGAGTTTGTGTCCCGTGATACGCCACGAGGCGCCTTCGCGGCGCGCAAGCGTATCCGGCAGGCCGCCGTGCGAAGGCGAACCGAGCCCCGGCTCGACCTGGGCCGCGTTGACGAGCGCGCGGCCTTCCACGCTCGCCCGCGTGAGGCGCTGCGCGAGCGCCGCGGGCCAGTTGCCCGTGCTCTCGCGCGCGTCGTGCACGATCATGGCGTGCTGGCTGTAGTGCATCGAGAGAATGAGCGCGACCGACGGATCGCCATAGGCGATCTCGGCGACGATCGCGCGCGCCACCGCGAGCCCCGCGCCGAAGCCGCCGTCGCTGCGGGCAATATTCGCGCGCAGCAGGCCCACTTCGCGCAACGTGCGGAATTGCTCGAGCGGCGCAGTGGCATTGCGATCATGCTCGTCGGCCAGGGCGGCAAACGCGCGGCCGAGCTGCGCCGCGCGCTCGATCAACGCGGCGGCGTGATCCTCGTCGCGCGCGAGCGCGGCGTCCGGAGTGAATGCGTTCACGGTGCACTCCCTGGCTAGTTAGCGTTCGCCGCCCGGCGCACGCGGGTCTTGCGTGGCGCCATGGCGCACGAGGCGTCCGAAGAACGGGTGGCCGGGGTCGTTGAACCCCGGTGTCGAAGGATGGCCGCTTGCCACCAGCGAATCGACGAATACTTCGTCATCCTCATCGAGGCGATACTGCAGTGCAGGCAGATAGTCGCGCCATTGCGCTTCGGTGCGCGGCCCTGCGATTGCCGAAGTGATATAGCGGCTATTGAGCACCCAGGCCAACGCGAACTGCGCGGCGGTGAGGTTGCGCGCCTGGGCATGTGCCTCCACGCGCCGCGCAAGCTCGATCGTTTCCGTGCGCCATTCGGTCTCGCTCAGGCGGCGGTCCTGGCGCCCCGCGCGCGTGTCGGCGCCGGGCTGGGCACCGGGCTCGTATTTGCCGGTCAGCACGCCCCGCGCGAGCGGACTGTACGAGATCACGCCAAGCCCATAGTGCCACGCCGCGCTCAACTGCTCTGCCTCGACCTGGCGATTGGCAAGGTTATAGAGCGGCTGGCTGGCAACGGGCCGCGGCACGCCCAGCAAATCGGCCACGCGGCTGAACTCGGCAATGCGCCAGGCGCGATGATTCGAGAGCCCGTAGTGCCGCAGCTTGCCGGCCGTGATCAGATCGCCGAGCGCGCGCACGGTTTCCTCGACTGGCGTGTGATGGTCCTCGCGATGCAGATACACGAGGTCCAGATAATCGGTATCGAGCCGCGCGAGGCGCGCTTCGACCGCGCGGATCACGTGCTTGCGCGCCGCACCGGCCGCGTTGATATCGCGCGGGTTGCCAACGGGATTGCCGACGGGGTTGCCAAACTTCGTGGCGAGCACCCAGCGGTCGCGTTGGCGGGCGATATGCCGGCCCACCACGCGCTCCGATTCGCCCTGGTGGTAGACGTCGGCGGTATCGATCGAATTCACGCCTTGCTCCTGCGCGGCGCCGATGATGCGTTCGGCCGCGGCGTCGTCGGTTGGTCCGCCGAACATCATCGTGCCGAGCGTCAGCGTGGAGATCTTCAGGCCGCTGTGGCCCAGTTGCCGGTATTCCATGTAGGTTCCTTGAGTCATTCAAACAGTGCGACGCGAGCGCGCTCATCGTGACAGCCAGACATCGGCGAAACTCGCTGCCAAGCCGTCGGGTGAAATGGAGTGGTCGTGCACGCGCTTCGAGGCGAGCGTCACCCACTGCGGCGACACGAGATTCAGGTCGGGCAGATCGTGCTCCAGAATGCGCTGGATCTGCGCGAACTGCTGCTTGCGCTTCGTTTCATCGCTTTCTCGCGCGGCTTGCGCAAACAGGCCGTCGATTTGCGGGTTGCTGTAGTGCGAGCCGTTGGTGAAGGGCACGCCGGCGCGGAAGTTGTCGCTCGTGTACAAACGCGCCACGCCCACCACCGGATCGAACAGATTGCTCATGCCATTTACGGTGAAATCGAATTGCCGGTCGGTATAAACGCGCTTCAAATAGGCCGCGAGATCCTGATTGCGGATCGTCACCGCGATCCCCACGCGGGCGAGCGCCGACTTGATGTACTCGCCCGTGCGCGCGGGCAGGTCACCGATGGGCAGCGGGTCGAGCGTGAGCGCAAAGCGTATGCCGTCCGCCTTGCGCGGATAACCGGCCTCGTCGAGCAGCCGGTTGGCGCGCGCAATGTCGAACGGGTAGGGCGCGGGCGCCGCGTCGTAGTAGCGGTTCGACGGCATCAACGGACTCGCCGTGGCCGTCGCGTAGCCGTAGTAGATGACCCTGCGGATCACTTCGCGATCGATTGCCGAGGCAATCGCCTGACGCACCTTCAAGGTCTTGAGCACTGGATTGTCGAGATTGAACTCGATGCGCGCCACGCCCGCCTGAAACTCGTAGCCGCGTGTGTCGATGCCGAGCTTCGGATTGGCTTTGAGGCGGTCGAGGTCGGCGAGCGGCACGGGCGTATCGCCGCCGAGATCGACCGAGCCGTCCTCGAACGCCACCGCGCGCGCGGCCGGGTCGGCGATGATCTTCACGATGATGCGGTCCAGATACGGCTTGCCGGCGTTCCAGTAGTCGTCATTGCGCGCATATTCGATGTAGCTGCCGCGTACCCACTTGACGAAGCGAAACGGTCCGGTGCCGATGGGCGCGTTGTTGGCCGGATTGGCGAGCACGTCCTTGCCCTCGTAGAGGTGCTTCGGCAGGATCGGCGTTTCCGAAGCCGGGAACGCGCGTATCAGCCACGGCGTGGGCTCGCTGAGCGTCAGCACGACCGTATCGGGGTCTGGCGTAGCGATCGCGGTCACGTTCGCGAACGTGGTGCGCGCCCGCGGATGCACCCGTCGCAGCGTCTCGATCGACCATGCAACGTCGGCTGAAGTAAACGGCGCACCGTCGTGCCATTTCACGCCGCGCCGCAGATGAAACACATAGCGGCGGCCGCCGTGCTCGATCTCCCATGAGGTGGCGAGCAGCGGCTTGGGCTTCAGATCGAAGTCGTAGTCGAGCAAGCCTTCAATCACTTTCGGGCTGACCTTGAGGACATTCACGGCCGTTGTGGCGACATCCACGAGCGCAGTAGGCTCCGGCGTCACCACGAAATTGAGCGTGCCGCCGCGTGTTTGCGCGTGCGCGGCAACGGGTGCGGCCACGCTCGCCATGACGAGGAGCATGAGAACGACACGGCGCGGCGCCGTGCGCAGGAGGAGAGCGATCATCGGTTCGGCAACAGGCGATGGGAGAAAATGAGCGCGCTGGCAGCCAGCGCCCTTTGGGTTATCCGCCGAGCACGCCGGCACGCTGCGCGAGACGCGACAGCGCCGCCTCGAGCGGCGCCGGATCGACCCATTGCGCGAAGTCGAAATCGGCCGCGATGAAGCCGTGCTCGAAGAGAAAGCGCTTGAAGTGCGCGAGCGCGTCGAGCGCCCCGGCGTCGAGTCCGATCGCGAGTTGCCGGTGCAGGCCCGCGCCATAGGCACGCGTCACCCAGTGCTCGGCAGTCCGCACTTCGCGGGCGACATAGCGCGTGACGTCGCCGGGATGCGCGCCGGCCCACGCGGCCACGTCGAGCGTACGTGCGAGCACGCGTTCGACGAGGTCGGGACGCTCGCGCAGGAGTTGCGCATCGACCGTGAGCGGGCGCGGCGTACCGTTGTTCGCGTGCGCACGCCGGTCGGGATGCGCGCTGCTGTCGACCAGCACGCGCGCGCCGAGCACGTTGGCAATGTCGAGTCCGGTCGCGCCCTTCACGAACACCACGTCGGCTTCGCCGCGCAGCAGCGCCGCCGCCTCGCGCGAGAATTCGTGAGCGCGCTGCGCATCGAGCCACTCGGCAAGCGGTGCGGATGCGTCGGGCTTTGCGTGGGCGAGGCCACGGGGCGCATGCGGCAGATCGACCAACTCGACGTCGGCAGGCGCGACGTCGATGGCTTCGAGCAGCGTATGCAGGCCACGCAGTGCCGTGGCGCGATGAAAATCGACTACTTCGCCGGCGGTATTGATCGGTAATCCGAACCGACGCCCCGAGAGCGAGGCGCGCGTGGGCGTGAGGTGCGGATCGAGCGTGATGAGCGCCTGAAACTCATCGACCCAGCTCACGCCGATGAGCCGTGTATCGCTGCCTTGCGCCCGCGCCCATAGCGCCGGAATGTTGCCGCCCTGACGAAACGACCACGGCTGCGCATGCGTGAAATGCGAGCGGCGGATGGCCGGGTCGTCGGCGTCCTGCAATGCCTTCACTTCGATGCCGTCGGCGGCGAATTCGTCCTGCAACAATCCTTGCTGCGCGGCAATGCCGAATGGCGTCGGCGCAGGGCAACGGGTGTACCAGAGCAGCGTCATGAAGATTCCTCGGTCGCGAACAGCGCATCGCGCAGAACCTCTGCGCGGACGGCATGGAGCAATCGATTATCGGCAAGCGCTTGCCGCGAGGTCAAAGAACGAATCGTGAAATAGGTCCACGCGCGATGGTGATTTGCTTTGGTCGCAATGTCGCGCTGTCCAATTGCGCGAACTGCAGGCCAACGCAGAGATGCGAATAACAAAATGCGAATTCGGTGTTTAGTCGCGCGCAATGCGCTCCCTATACTTTTCCCTTTGGCAAAACGCCTCGTGGCCGCCCGGGAATCGAAATAATTCGCGGGCCTGACAAAAAGGAAAACGCAATGTCCGCTCTTCCCACTCAACTTCCGGTGCGCGCTCGCGCGGCCGGTTTATCGTTGCAGGATGCGCTCGCAGACTTGCCATCTCTCGCCAATGAAATCGGCAAAGACGCGGCCGCGCGCGAAGGGCGCCGCGAATTACCCTTCGAGGGCTTCGACGCATTCCGGCGCTCGGGGCTGGGACGCCTTCGGCTGCCGGTGGAATGGGGCGGCCTGGGCGGCTCGCTCGTGGACGAATTCGACGTGATCACCACGTTGGCCGCGGCAGACAGCAATCTCGCGCACGCGCTGCGCATTCACTACGATCAGACCGAAGCGCTTTTGCTGTCGGCGCGCACGCCATTCAACGATTTGCAGATCCAGCGCGTGATCGACGGCGCCATTTTCGGGGGCGCCTCGACCGAGCTGGGTACGTCACGGCCCGGCGAATACACCACGGCGCTCAGGCGCGACGGCGAGCATTACCGGCTCGACGGCCGCAAATACTATTCGACCGGTACGGCCTTTTCCGACTATGCACGCCTGAGCGTGCTCAACGACGAGGGCCAGCCCGTGGTGGCGATCGTGCCGGTGCGGCGCGAAGGGCTCACGGTGCTCGACGACTGGGACGGCATGGGGCAACGCATGACGGCGAGCGGCAGTCTCGTGTTCGAAAACCTGCTGGTGCGCGCCGACGAGATCACGGAACGCGGCCTGGCCACGCTCGCCGGCCGTCATGGCGGCGCGCTGCGGCAACTCCACCTCGTCGCGGTGGCCGCGGGCATCGTTCGCAACGTGGTCGCGGACGCGAGGCACTACGTGCTGGAGCATGGGCGCCCCGTCCTGCACAGCACGGCGCCCTCCGCGCGCGAGGATGCCTTCATTCAGCAGGTCATCGGCACGCTCTCCGCGCACAGCCATGCGATCGACGCGCTGGTGCGCGAGAACGCCCGCACGCTCGATCGGTCGGCGCAGGCGATCCGCGCGGGTGCGCCGGACGCCGATCAGCTCGTGCTGGAAGGCGCACTGGCGACGGCGCGCACGCAGCTCGTGGTGAGCAAGCTGGCGCTCGAAGCCGCCGAGCGCCTGTTCGAAGCCGGCGGGGCGTCGGCCACTTCGCGCGCGCACAATTTCGACCGGCACTGGCGCAACCTGCGCACGATCTTCAGTCACAACCCGCTGCTGCACAAGGCGCGCGTGGTGGGCGACTACGCCTTGAACGGCGTGACGACGCACCTCACCGAAGGCCGCGTGTTCTGAAACCGATGATCCAGGGAGAGTCCAAACGATGAGCCGGATTTCGTCGCGCCGCCTGCATTTGAACGTCAATATCCTGCATTCGGGCTTCGTGCCCTCGGCGTGGCGTCTTGCCGACGCCGATCCTCGCGCATTCGTGGACGTTGCGCACTATGTACGGGTCGCGCAACTTGCGGAACGCGCGAAGTTCGATGCGGTCTTTCTCGCCGACAACGCGGCGATCATCGACCAGATCGACTTCCGTCCGATCACGGCGCTCGAGCCCACGGTGCTGCTCGCCAGCATTGCGGCGGCGACCACGCACATCGGCGTGATCGGCACGGCCTCGACGAGCTACAACGAGCCCTACAACATCGCGCGCCGCTTCGCCACGCTCGATCATGTCAGTCGTGGCCGTGCGGGCTGGAATGTCGTGACGACGGCCGATTTGCCGTCGGCGCGCAATTTCGGCCACGACACGGTGCCCGATCACGCGCAGCGCTATGCGCGGGCCGCGGAGTTCACGGAACTCGTCAAGGCCCTCTGGGACAGCTGGGACGACGACGCCTTCATCGGCGACAAGGCGAGCGGCCGCTTCATCGACGCGACGAAGGTGCGGCCGGTCGCGCATGAAGGGCGCTTTTTCAGGGTGCAGGGGCCGCTGAATCTTCCGCGTGCGCCACAAGGTCATCCTGTCGTCGTGCAGGCGGGCGGATCGGGCGATGGCCGCGATCTCGCGGCGCGTCACGCCGAGGCTGTATTTTCTGCTTCGCAATCGTTCGAGGAATCGGTAGCGTATCGGCGCGACCTCAATGCGCGCGCCGCAGCGTACGGGCGCACGCAGGGCGTGCAGGTGCTCGCGGGCCTCACGACCATTATCGGCGCGACCGAGGCCGAGGCGCTGCGGCGCCGCGACGAACTCGTCGAGCAGATTCCGTGGCGCTACAGCCTCACGCGCCTCGCCGGTACACTGGGCCTGTCGCCCGATCAGCTCGACCTCGACGCGCGCCTGCCGGAGCACCTCGCGCTACCGCACGGCGGCAACGGCAATCACACGTTCTTCCATGCCACGATCGCCGAGGCACGGCGAGGCGGCCATACGGTGCGTGAGTTGATCCGCGCGCTCGCGGGTGGCGGCGGGCATCGCGTGATCGTCGGGACACCTGAGCAGATCGCCGACGATATCGAGCACTGGTTCAAGGGCGAGGCCGCCGACGGCTTCAACCTCATGCCAGACGCGCTGCCGGACGGGCTGGAGGCGTTCGTGAACGGCGTGGTGCCGATCCTGCAACGGCGTGGGCTCTTTCGAACCGGATACGAAGGCAATACGTTGCGCTCGCATCTCGGGCTCGAGCGGCCGGGCGTGGGCGCGGCGGCGATCGGCTCGGAGCTTCAGCGCGCCTGATGTGCGGCGTTGCGCGGCGCGCTGCGGGCGCCGCAACGACACGATTCAGCGGCGCAGGCCAGCCTCGTGCAGCAGCGGCAGCACACGCTCGCCGAAAAAGTCGAGGTCGGGCTGAAAATCGTAGAAACTCAGTTGCACGCCGTCGATGCCTGCCGCGTGAAGCTTGATGATCTTGTCGGCCACCTCTTCAGGCGAGCCCACGATCGCGATGTTGCCGCCCACCGCGCGTGAGGCCGCCTTCGCGCGATCCTCGAAACCGCCGCGCCATGCATGCGCGTCGCTGTCGAAGCGGTGAAAGCTTCCCTCATCGGCGTGCGCGACGATCGCGTCGTGATAGGCGCGCGCCTCGGCGGACGTCTCGCGGCAGATCACCATCGGATTGATCAGCGTGCGTACCTGGCGCCCATATGCGCGCGCCGCGGCTTTCACGCGCGCGGTGTGCGCGGGCAGCGCTTCGAGCGCGCGATCGATCTGCGGTCCCGCCGGGCTCGTGATGAACACCGCGTCCGAGTAGCGCGCGGCGAAGTCGATCCCCGCGTCGGAGCCCGTCGCATTGATGAGGAGCGGGCGCCCATAGCGCGGCTTGGGGGTGACGTACGCGCCTTGCAGGCGCCAGCCCGAAAGTTCCGGCTCGAAACTGAAGTTGTCCGGTTGCGCCCACAACTGCTGCACGGCGTCGAGGAATTCGGCGGCCATCTCATAGCGCCGGTCGTGCTCGATGCGGTTCCAGCCAAACATCTCGTGCTCGACGGCGCGGTGCCCCGTGACCACGTTGATGCCCCAGCGTCCGCGCGAGATGTGGTCGAGCGTGGCCGTGAACTTCGCGAAGTGCAGCGGGTGCCATGGCCCGTAGAGCACATGGGTCGTGGCGGCCAGGATGATGCGCTCGGTGCGCGCGGTCAGCGCCGCGAGCGTCATGAACGAGTCGAGCGCATGGCCGTCGAACACGCCGCCATAGCCGCCTTTCGGCAGCCATTGCGACAGGGCGAAGACGAGATCGAACCCGAGCGCTTCGCACGTCTGCACCAGTGCGGCGTTGTAGTCGAACGACCAGTCCGTGCCGCGCGGCAGCGTCGATGCGCTCCATCCGCCAGCCTGAATCGGCAGGAACAGCCCCAGCATGAGCGGCTGCGCGAATGCGCGCGCCACGGGGCTATCGGAAAAGGCGGCGGGGGAGGCGACGGGCACAAAGGGCGTCGATGCAACAGCAGATGTGCGCGGCTCGGCCACGGGAATTTCACTCAAGACAGACACCCCTGGAAGTTCGTTGCGGCGCCTGGCGCCGTGCTGGTCGATCGGTCAATCCACCGATTAAACACGTGCGGCACGCGAATAACAAAGAAGCTTTTCTGCTTTCCAATTGCGTTGTCGCGCTTCAGCTTCGACGCGCCGGGTCATATGAATAGCAGCATCGCTTGGTTAGCGCACGAGGAGGCGGTTGCTACGATTGCAGCACTGTCGCCACGGCGCGAATTTCCCGGCTCTCGCAGATCGCAACGTTTAGCCGCTCGTAGCCTCATAGATATCGGAACGCATCAGCATGTCACGTTTGACCCGTCGTGAATTTCTCATTGCAGGCGGCGCGGCCGCCGCAGCCGCGGGGTTGCCCGCGCTTGCCCGCGCCCAGGGCGCCATCGCGCGCAAACGCGGCGGCACGTTGAACGTGCTGATCAATCCTGAGCCGCCCGTGCTGGTGTCGATCTTCCAGACCACGGGACCCGCGCTCGCCGCAAGCTCGAAGGTGCTGGAAGGACTCCTTGCTTACGACTTCGACCTGAAGCCGCAACCGCAACTGGCCACCGCCTGGAGCGTGAGCCCCGACGGTCTGCGTTACACGTTCAAGCTGCGTCAGAACGTGCGCTGGCACGATGGCCAGCCGTTCACTTCCGCGGACGTGGCGTTTTCGGTCGAATTGCTCAAAGCGATTCACCCGCGCGGACGCAGTACCTTTGCGAACGTGACGAAGGTGCAGACGCCCGACGCCAGCACGGCCATCATCGAACTGTCGAAGCCCGCGCCATTTCTGCTCAAGGCGCTTTCGGCGGGCGAGTCGCCGATCGTGCCGAAGCACCTGTACGCCACGGGCGACCCGCTCACGAACCCGCACAACAACGCGCCAATTGGCACCGGGCCTTTTCGCTTCAAGTCGTGGACGCGCGGCGCGAGCATTGTCTACGAGCGCAATCCCGGCTACTGGGACGCGGGCAAGCCGTATATCGATGCGCTCGTCTACAAGGTCATTCCCGATCCGGCCGCGCGCTCGGCGGCGTTCGAAACCGGCGCGCTCGATCTGGGCGGCGAGAACCCCGTGCCGCTCACCGACCTGCCGCGCCTCACGCAATTGCCGCAGCTCGTGACCGAAACGCGTGGCTATCGCTTCCTCGAGCCTCTGGCCGAGATCGATTTCAATCTCGATCATCCGGTGCTGAAAGACTCGCGCGTGCGCCAGGCCATCGCGCATGCAATCAACGCGCAGGTCGTGCAAAAGACCGTGGCCTACGGTTATGCGGACGTCTCGCCCACGCCCATTACGCCCGCCTCGCCGTATCACGATGCGCAGATCACGCCCTATGCGTTCGACCCGCACGCGGCCGAGGCGCTGCTCGATGCGGCAGGCAAGCCGCGCGGCGCGGATGGCATACGCTTCAAGCTGACGCATGACTACCTTCCGTACGGCGACATGTACCAGCGCCAGGCCGGCTACGTGAAATCGGCGCTCGCGCGCGTGGGCATCGATGTCACGGTGCGCTCGCAGGATCTGCCGTCGTTCCTCAAGCGTGTCTACGCCGATCGCCAGTTCGATTTCACGAGCATCGGCGTCAACACGCTGTTCGATCCGGCCGTGGGCGTGCAGCGCCTGTACTGGTCGAAGAATATCCGCCCCGGCGTGCCGTTCTCGAATGCGCCGCACTATAGCAGCGCGGAAGCGGATCGTCTGCTCGAAGCGGCGTCGGTCGAAATCGACGAAAGCCGCCGCGTGAGCCTCTACAAACAGTTCCAGCAGACCGTGTACCGCGATCTGCCGATCCTCAATCTCGTCGCGCCGCGCATGGTTACGCTCGCCAACCGGCGCGTGCACGATCACACGGTGAGCGCACAGGGCCTGGAAGGCAACTTCGCCGACGTCTGGCTGAGCGCCTGAGCGCGCATCGCAACCCTCGAAGGAGCCCGATGATGAGCCGCAGTGCCCGCTGGCAAACGATCCTGCGCCGCACCGCCTGGCAAGCGCTGCCGACGGTGCTGGGCATCGTGATCCTCAACTTCTTCCTGCTCAAGCTGATGCCGGGCGACGCCGCCGACGTGATTGCCGGCGAAGCCGGCTCCGCGACGACGGAAACGATGACGATGCTGCGCGCGAAGTTCGGGCTCGACCAGCCCTTGCTCGTGCAGCTCGCGACGTATCTGAAGCATCTCGCGCATTTCAGTCTTGGCTATTCGCCACGCTACGACATGCCCGTGATGCAGCTGATTCTTTCGCGCTTGCCCAATACCTTGCTGCTGATGGGCGTGGCGCTCACGCTCGCGCTCGTCGCCGGCGTGGTGCTCGGCGCCGTGATGGCGCACTGGGCCGGCAAGTGGCCCGACCGCGTGCTGTCGGTGTTCGCGCTGCTGTTCTATTCGACGCCTGGTTTCTGGATCGGCCTGCTCGCCATCATTCTGTTCGCGGTCCGGCTAGGGTGGCTGCCGAGCGGCGGCAACGTCACGATCGGCGCGGACCTGCACGGCTTCGCCTACGCCGCCGATGTCGCGAGGCACGTATTGCTGCCCGCGGCGACACTCGCCACGTTCTTCGTCGCGATCTACGCCCGCATTACGCGTGCCGCGATGATCGAAGTGCAGCGCCAGGACTTCGTGCGCACGGCGCAGGCCAAAGGTCTGCATCCGTGGCGCGTGACGTTGCGGCACGTGCTGCGTAACGCGCTGATGCCGCTCACCACGCTCGTGGGGCTGCATTTCGGCACGCTGCTCGGCGGCGCGGCGGTGACGGAGACGGTGTTCAGCTGGCCGGGGCTGGGCCGCCTGGCGCTCGACGCGGTGCTGGCGCGCGACTTCAGCGTGCTGCTGGGTGTGCTGCTGCTGTCGTCGCTGCTCGTCATCGCCGCGAACGTCGTGGTCGATCTGCTGCAGGCGTGGCTCGATCCGCGCGTAGGCTAACGGAGGAACCTCAATGAGTATCGAATCGCCGGATCTGCCGGTTGACGCACGACGTGCAGCCGCGCGCCAGGGTTCGCCGTGGCGGCGTCAGTTGACGTTCGCGCTGCTCGGCCGCCGCGGCGCCGAGCGCGACCGTGCACCCACACGGCGCGCCGGGCACGCCTTCTGGCGCGCGCTGCTGCGCAACCCTTCGGCCTGCGCCGGCCTCGCGCTGCTCGCGGCATTCGTCGTGCTCGCCGTGCTCGCGCCGCGCCTCTACCCGGGCGACCCGCTCGACATGGTGGGCGGACCGTTCGAATGGCCGGGCAGCGACCCGCAATTCTGGCTGGGCACCGATTCGCTCGGGCGCGACGTAGCGGCCGGCATCGCGCATGGCGCGCGCGTTTCGCTGCTGATCGGCGCAGCCTCGGCTGGCATCGGACTCGTGATCGGCACACTCGTGGGCGCCATCGGCGGCTATTTCGGCGGCCTCGTCGACGACGCGCTGGTGCGTCTCACCGAGCTGTTCCAGACCGTACCGTCCTTTCTGCTCGTGATCGTGCTCGTGGCGATCGGGCGGCCCAACGTGGTAGTGATCGCGCTCGCCATCGGCATCGCCTCGTGGCCCACGGTCGCGCGGATCGTGCGTGCGGAATTCCGCACGCTGCGGCGCTCGGACTTCGTGCTCGCGGCGCGCAGCCAGGGGTTCAGCAACACGCGCATCATCTTCGGCGAAATCCTGCCCAATGCGCTGCCGCCCGTGATCGTCACGGCTTCGGTGATGGTGGCGAGCGCGATCCTGATCGAATCGTCGCTGTCGTTCCTCGGCATGGGCGACCCCAATGTCATGAGCTGGGGGGCGATGATCGGCGCCGGACGCGATTCGCTGCGCACGGCGTGGTATCTCACGGCGATTCCCGGTGCCGCCATCGTGCTCGCGGTGCTCGCCCTCAATCTGCTCGGCGACGGCCTGACCGAGGCCCTCAATCCGCGCCAGCGGCAACGCCCCTAAAGGTGCCATGTGAGCCAACTGCTTGAAGTGCGCGATCTGCGCGTGAGTTTCGGGGCGCACGAAGCGGTGCGCGGCATGAGCTTCGACATCGCGGCGGGCGAGACGCTCGCGCTGGTGGGCGAGTCGGGCAGCGGCAAGTCCGCCACGGCGCTCTCGCTCATGCAGCTCGTTCCCGAGCCGGGACGCGTCACGGGTAGCGTGCGCTTCGAAGGGCGCGAGCTGCTGGGCCTGCCGCCGAGGGCGGTGCGCGAGTTGCGCGGCCAACAGATCTCGATGATCTTTCAGGAGCCGATGACCTCGCTGAATCCCGTGCTCAGCGTGGGCGCGCAGATCGTGGAGACGCTGCGCCAGCACGAAGCGCTGTCACGCCGGGCCGCTCGCGCGCGCGCCGTCGAACTGCTCGATCTCGTGCGCATTGCCGAGCCGCAGCGCCGCTTCGACGACTACCCGCACGAGCTATCGGGCGGCCAGCGGCAGCGCGTGATGATCGCGATGGCCGTGGCGTGCCGCCCGCGTCTGCTGATCGCCGACGAACCTACGACCGCGCTCGACGTCACGATCCAGGCACGCATTCTCGAACTGCTCGACGCGCTGCGCCGCGAGCTGTCGATGTCGCTCCTGCTGATCACGCACGACCTGGGCGTCGTGGCCGATCATGCGGACCGCGTGGCGGTGATGCTGGCCGGGCGCAAGGTCGAGGAAGCGCCAACGGCGGAGCTCTTCGCGCGCCCGCGCCACGCCTATACGCGAGGGCTGCTGGGCGCTTCGCTCAACCTCGCCGATGATCTGCACTACCGCGCGTGGACCTTGCCGGAAATCCGCCACACGGCACCGGCCGATCGCGTGGATCGGGCCGGCGAGGAGGCGGGCTTCGCGGTGGTGCCGCGCAGGGTGCCGGAGCGTACGGCTTCGAACCTTCAGGCGACGGACGCCGCGCCGCTGCTCGCGGTGCGCGACCTGCGCGTGGCGTACCCGCAGCGCCATGGCGCGCCGGCGCTGCACGCCGTCGACGGCGTCTCGTTCGATATCGGCCGCGGCGAGTCGGTCGGGCTCGTGGGCGAGTCGGGCTGCGGCAAGTCCACGCTTTCGCGCGCGATCATGCGCCTCGTGCCGGTTGCGGGCGGCGCGATCGCGCTTGACGGCACCGAGCTCGTCCCGCTCGGCGAGCGCGCGTTGCGGCCATTGCGGCGCCAGGTGCAGATGGTCTTTCAGGATCCCTATGCGTCGCTGAACCCGCGTCGCACCGTGGGCGATATTCTCGAAACCGTGCTGGCCGTGAACGGGGTTGGCGACGCGGCGACGCGCCGTGCGCGTGTACGCTCGGCGCTCGAGCGCGTGGGACTTCCCGCGGCGGCGCTCGCACGCTTTCCACACGAATTCTCGGGCGGGCAGCGTCAGCGCATCGGCATTGCGCGCGCGCTCGTGCTCGAACCCGCATTGCTGATCTGCGACGAGCCGGTATCGGCGCTGGACGTCTCGATCCAGGCGCAAATCCTCAATCTGCTCGTCGAACTCAAGCGCGAGCTGGGGCTGTCCATGCTCTTCATTTCGCACGATCTTTCGGTCGTGCGCTACGTCGCCGACCGTGTGCACGTGATGCAACAGGGCAAGATCGTCGAAAGCGGCGACCATCAGGACATCTGGCGAGCGCCGCGCCACCCGTATACGCGAGCGCTGCTCGCCGCGATTCCAGGGCGAGAGCAGGAGGCCGAAGCGGCCTGAGGGGCGCAGAGTAGTGGCGCGACAGTCAACGCGAATCCGGTTTGAGTGCTTCAATGTGTATTGCGCCGCCTTGGCCGCCTGGCCGAGGCGGTTCATCATGCCGTGCTCCGATCCACTCCCGAATCTGGCCCCTATGACGAACCGTACGGAAATCAAGGCCCTCGTATTCGACGTCTTCGGCACCGTCGTGGACTGGCGAAGCGGCGTCGCGAGGGAGGCCGCCGCTTTTCTGCAGCGCCACGCTCCGCACCTCGACGCGTTCGCGTTCGCCGACGCCTGGCGACGCGAATATTCGCCTTCCATGGAGGAAATCCGCAGCGGACGCCGGCCCTACGTGCGCCTCGACGTTCTGCATCGCGAGAACCTCGTGAAGGTGCTGGCGCATAGCGGTATAGCCGGCGTGACGGACGCGGGGATCGACGAACTCAACCTGGCCTGGCATCGTCTCGATCCGTGGCCCGATTCAGTCGAGGCGCTGAATCGCCTGAAACGTCGCTTCATCATCGCCCCGTTGTCGAACGGCAACATCCGGCTCATGGTGGATATCGCGAGGCGCGCCGGCCTGCCATGGGACGCGATTCTCGGCGCCGAAGTGGTGCGCGCTTACAAGCCCTCGCCGCAGGTGTACACCGAAACGGCCGACATTTTGGGTCTCGCGCCCGCCGAACTGTGCCTCGTCGCGGCGCACAACGGCGACCTGGCCGCGGCGCGCCGGCTCGGGCTTTCGACCGCTTTCGTCGTGCGGCCGACCGAGCACGGTCCCGATCAGAAAACGGACCTGAAGGCGGAACAGGCGTGGGATTTCGTGGTGGACGACTTGAATGAGCTTGCGAGTCGGCTTGATGCCTCGATCGATTGAGCTTTTAATGGTAGTTGCCATGGAGGGCGTCTCTCGAGATCAGGGGCCATATGCGCTGCACAAATTGTGGCTTCGAATGCCGCGAGGGCGCGAGATTTTGCGAGCAGTGCGGCACCATCGTCGCTCATACGCCGTCGCTGCGCTCTCCTGCCGATTACACGCCTTCGCACCTCGCCGAGCAGATCCACGCCGCGCAGGCGGCCCTCGAAGCGCGCGGCAAGGCCGTCAGCGAACGTAAGACCATTACCGCGTTGTTTGCGGACATGGCCGGTTCGACGGCACTCATCTACGGCCTCGATCCGGAAGAGGCGCATCGGCTGATTGCTCCCGTCCTCGACCTGATGATGGAGGCCGTTCACCATTACGAGGGCTTCGTAGCGAAACTGCTCGGCGACGGCATTCTCGCCCTGTTCGGCGCGCCGATCGCGCACGAGGATCATCCGCAGCGAGCGCTCTACGCGGCGCTCAGAATGCAGCAGGCGATGCGCCGTCATAGCGACCGCATTCGCCTCGAGCGTGGCATTCCCTTGCAGATCCGGGTGGGGGTCCACACCGGCGAGGTCCTCATGCGGTCCATCCACAAGAACGACCTGCAAGCGGACTATGACCCGGTCGGCAACACGATCCACATCGCCTCGCGCATGGAGGCCATTGCGACCCCGGCATCGATCCTGGTAAGCCAGTCCACCTACAGGCTGACCGAGGGCTATTTCGAGTTCAAGGCCTTGGGGCAGACACAGGTGAAAGGCGTGGCCGAACCGCTGGCTGTGTACGAGGTGCAGGGGCCGGGCGCGCTGCGCACGCGTCTTCAGGTGGCCGAGCGGCGCGGGTTGGCCCGGTTCGTCGGACGCGCGCCCGAACTCGCATCGTTGCGCAGGGCACTCGACGCGACGCGCGCCGGGCAATGCAGCATCGTCGGCGTGGTCGGCGAAGCGGGCGTGGGGAAATCGAGGCTCTTTCACGAGTTCAAACGTTCGGCGCTCACAGGCTGCCTCGTGGTGGAGACGTTTTCGGTCTCGCACGGCAAGTCGTTCGCGTATTTGCCGCTCATCGAATTACTGAAGAACTACTTTCAGATCATCGCGGAAGACGACGAACGGCGATGCCGCGAAAAGGTGACGGGCCGGGTGCTGTCCCTCGAACGCAATCTCGAGGACGGTGTGCCGTACCTGCTCCATCTGCTTGCGATCGGCGAACCCGGTCCGGCTCTCGCGCAAATGGATTCGCAAATCCGGCGCGATCGCACGTTCGACGCGATCACACGACTCTTCGTGCGCGAAAGCGCGAACGAGCCCGTCGTCCTGGTGTTCGAGGACTTGCAGTGGCTCGACAGCGAGACGCAGGCCTTCCTTGCTTGCTTCGTCGAGCGCGTATCGAGTGCGCACCTTCTGTTGCTGCTGAACTATCGCCCGGAGTATCGGCATGACTGGGCGGACCGCACCCGGTATGCGCAACTGCAGCTGGACCCGCTGGATCGTGCCGATGCGCAGGGGCTCATCAGTGCGCTCCTTGGCGACGACCGGACGCTCGCGGGCGTCAAGCAGCACGTGCTCGACAAAACGGAAGGCAATCCGTTCTTTATTGAAGAAGTCGTGCAAACCCTGGCCGAGGAACGCGTGCTCGTGGGGGAACCCGGCCACTACCGGATGGAAGCGGCGCCGGCCGAGCTTCATATCCCGACCACGGTGCAGGGCGTGCTCGCGTCGCGTATCGATCGGCTGCTGGCCGCAGACAAGGATCTGTTGCAGACGCTCGCGGTAATCGGGAAGACGTTCCCGGCCAATCTCGTCCAGTGTGTCGTCGACCTGTCCGACGACGCGCTGCACGCGAGCTTGTCACGTCTGGAAGCGGGGGAGTTCATTTACGAGCAGCCCGCATTTCCCGCGGTGGAATATGGCTTCAAGCATGCGTTGACGCAGGAAGTGGCGGGCGGCTCGATGCCTGCCGAGCGTCGCCGGCTGCTGCACGAACGCATCGGTCAGGCGATCGAGGCGCTGTTCCATGGACGTCTCAAGGACTACTGGAACGAACTCGCGCATCACTACAGCCTCAGCGGCAACGTACCGAAAGCGGTCGAGTATCTGCACCGTGCCGGTCAACAGGCATGGCAGCGCTCGGCGAACGCCGAGGCGCTTCGCCAGCTCGGCCTCGCGCTGGATCTGCTCGCAGGCCTGCCCGATACGCCCGAACGCGCCGACCGGGAGCTCGCGTTGCGGCTCGCCATCGGGCCCGTCTTGATGGCCACGAGGGGTTGGGCCTCGCGCGACGTGGAGGCGACCTATTCACGCGCGCTGGAACTGTGCAGGCAGGCGGGGCAATCGCCGCATCTGTTCCGCGCGCAAACCGGGCTGCGGATGTTTTATCAGTTGAGCGCCGAATATAAAACCGCCCGGGAAATCGCGGAGCGCCTGCTCGAACTGGCAGAGCGCGCGGAGAATCCCACGCAAGTCATGGAAGCGCACTATCTGCTCGGCATGAGCCTGTTCAGGCTCGGTGAGCTTCCCTCCGCGCATGCCTACCTTGCCGGCCTCGGGAAGGCATCGTTGCTGCAGGACGGCGGACAACTCGATGAGGAAGTCTTCGCGCACGGGCGGGATCCGCGAAGCGTGGGCGAGGGCAGCCTCGCCCTCGTTCTCTGGCATATGGGCTACCCGGACGGGGCGTTAAGACATGCCGAACAAGCGCTCACTCGCGCCCGTTCGCTAAAGGATCTGGTCAGCCTCGGGCAAACGCTCATTTTCAAGGCCGAGCTTCATCAATTGCGTCGCGAGGCCGCGCAAACGCGGGCCTGCGCCGAGGCCGCCATCGCCCTTGCGACGGAGCAAGGCTTTCCCATGATTCTCGCGTGGGCGACCATGCTCCACGGCTGGGCGCTAGCGGAGGCAGGGAAAAAGGAAGAGGGTATTGCGCAAGTGCGCCAGGGCCTCGCCGACTATGAAGCGACGGGCGCGCGCCTTGGCCGCTCGTACTTTCTGGCGTTGTTGTGCGAAACCTATGCAAGGGCGGGTTTGCGCGACGCCGCGCACCATGCGCTGTCCGAGGCAATCTCGGCTTGCGAAACGTCGGACGAACGGTATCACGAGCCCGAGTTGTCCCGCCTAAAAGGCGAGTTGTCGCTGCTTCCGGCGGGTCTTTCCTCCGTGGCGGCCGCGCAGCGCGATGCGGCGCAGGCGAGTTTCAGCGAAGCCCTCGCAACGGCTCGCCGCCGGGGAGCCAGATCGCTCGAACTTCGTGCGGCGTCGAGCCTGGCGGCGCTTCTTGGGCAAGCGGGAAGCACCGTTGCAGCCCGGCAGACACTCGCTCCGGTTTATGACGCGTTCACGGAAGGTTTCGGCACGGCAGACCTGCGAGAGGCCAGGGAATTGCTCGACACGCTCGCCTCGAGCATGAATCGATGATCGCCTGTGTTTGCGCGCCGGCGCGGCGTAGCGGGAAAGCACGCGGGCAGGCAGACACTGAAGCGTCTGCCTGCCCGTGCTCAGAGCGCCGCTGGCGCGGCGCTCACGTTGCAAGCGGTCGTCGCGTTAGAAGCGATGGCGGATGCCCACGGTCGCCACGGCTTGCGAGTTCGAATCCGACGCGGAAACGCCCATGATGTCCGCGTGGATCTTGCCCTCGCCATCCACGACACGCTGATACGCGGCTTCGGCGTACAGGTCGGTGCGCTTCGAAAGCGCGTAGTCGCCCTGCAGCGTGACCTGATGGAACTTCGGATTCACGCCGTCCAGGCTCGCGTCCGTGTACGTATAAGCGCCCGACACCGTGATTGCAGGCGTGAACGCATAACGGCCATTGAGTTCAAAGTTGCTGAAGCGCGCGCTGTTGCCGGCGAACGAAGTCGTCGCACCCGCGTTCGACGAGTTGATGGCCGTGAGATTGCTCAGCTGCGTCTGCGTGAACACGAAGCCCACGTTGGCCGCGCCGAAGGCGTAGTTCAGGCCGGCGCCATAGGTGCGCTGACGCGATGCGGTGAAGGTCGCGTCGTCGCTGACCGCGCCGCTGCTGTTGATGGTCGAACCCGAGTTGTTCAGCTGAAGATAGCCCGCGCCTGCCTTGAGGCCGCCGAACGAGTACGTGGCGCCGACGCTGTAGGCGCGGTTGTTCGCGAAGCCGCCGGCGGCGTTCGAGAAGCCGTACAGCGCATTGAACTTGAGGCCGCCGTAGTTCACGCTCTGGTACTTGAGCGAATTGCTCACGCGGAACGAGTTGTTGAGGTTGTCGTTGTCGTACGGGTGCGCGGCGAGCGTGCCGCCGTACTGCGTGCCGTTCAGCGACAGTCCGCCCAGGTTGTCGACCACGCTGTCGTACTGGCGACCCAGCGTGACCGCGCCGGCGCGGTCGCTCGAAAGACCGATGAACGCCTGGCGGCCGAACATGCGGCTGCCTTGCTTCGCCGCGCCCGTCGAAATGCTGAAGCCGCTCTCGAGCACGAAGATCGTCTTGAGGCCGCCGCCCAGGTCTTCGCTACCGCGCAGGCCCCAACGGTTGCCGTTGAGCGCGCCGCTCGACTGTTGCACGTTCGAGCTGCCCGACTGGTTGCTCGTGTAGAGGACGCCCGCGTCAATCAAACCGTAAAGCGTGACCGAGCTTTGTGCGTGTGCGGCGCTGGCGAAAGAGGCTGCAGCGACTGCGAGGGCGGAAAGGGTGTACTTTTTCATCGTAACTCCATTGCTTTGTTATTCACTCGAAAGCGAGCGAGCGCGGAGCATAACGCGATATCCGGAATGATTTTCAGAGGTTGTGGCATGCGTGCCACGATTATTGGCTAACATTGCCTTACCTGTTCCAGACTATTACATCCGCAGCCTGATGGAGCGAAATATCCGGTAAAACAAGGGACTTTCCGTACGCCCATGCGCGGGTATAAACGCGCTATTTCTCGCATTTTTCCCGTAATTCCGGGAAACATTTCGCGATCCAGATTCCTGATTATTACCGTGAATGAATAACGCGAAGAAATACACGTTGTTCCACGTTTCAGATCGACTGCGCCGTTCGCTATCATGATTCCCGGCAACGTGGAGCGACGAAACCGCGCGGACACGGCTGAGGTAAAATGCGGCCTCGAGTCCTCATCCATGCATTCGGGCGCGAGCGCCCCGCGTTCCCATGACTGACACCATCGTCGCGCTGCTCGCCCAGGCGAAACAGCATTTCACCGCCGGCCGCATCGACGCCGCGGAGCACGACCTGCAATCGATCCTGCAAGCGCATCCCGAGCACGCGGGCGCGCTGGAAGCGATGTCCTTCGTCTACGCTACGCGCGAGGATTACGCGGGCGCCGCCGAATTCGCGTGGCGAGCGGCACAACCGGCCGCGACGCCTCCGGAGCAGTTACAGCAGGCCGCACGCATTTGCCAGCTCGGGCAGCGTCACACCCAGGCCGTCGCGCTCTACGAGCGCCTGCTGGCGCTCGCGCCCGATCACGTCGAAGCGCTCCACGGCGCGGCCATGTCGCTCATCCAGCTGGAGGAGGCCGAGGCCGCGCTCGGGTATCTCGCGCGCCTGGCGCGCCGCTATCCGCGTTCGGCGGAAGTGCACTACAACCGCGGCACGCTGCTCGGCGAGCTGGGCCGTTACGACGAGGAACTCGACGCGTACCGGCGGGCAATCGAACTCAAGCCGAATTTCGTCGCCGCCTACGTGAATCTCGGCGTCGCGTTGCGCGACCTGCATCGCTTCGACGACGCGCTGCGCCAGTTCAAGAAGGCCTTGTCGATCGACACGAACGACGCGGGGGCGCGCACCAATCGCGCGCAGACCAATCTGCTGCTCGGCGAATTCGAGCACGGCTGGCGCGAATACGAATGGCGCTGGCGCGACGGCACGATGACGCACGATTTTCCCGACGCGACGCAATGGAAGGGCCAGCCGCTCGCGGGCAAGACCGTGCTCGTGCACGCGGAACAAGGTCTCGGCGACACGCTGCAGTTCGTGCGCTTCGTCGACCGCCTGCATGCGATGGGCGCAAACGTGATCGTGCGCGTGCAGGACGTGCTGCTGCCGTTGCTGCAGAACGTGGCGGGCGCGGCGAGCGTCATCGGCGATTCGTCCACGCTGCCTGCGTTCGACTACCACGTGCCAATGTTGAGCCTGCCGCACGCGCTCGCGCTGCGCGAAGCGGATTTCGCGACTTCGGGCGCGTATCTCGATGCGGACGCCGACGCTGCCGCGCTTGCGTCGTGGTCCGACGTAATCGGCACCGGTGACGATGGCGATCGGCGGCTGCGTGTGGGCCTCGTCTGGTCGGGCAGCACGACGCACGTGAACGACCGCAATCGCTCGATGCCGCTTGCGGAACTGCTGCCGCTGTTCGACACCGATGTGCGCTTCGTGTCGCTGCAAAAAGAGCTGCGCGAGCGCGACCGCGCATGCATGGACGAACTCGTGCAGCGCGGGCGGCTGATCGACGCCGGCCCGCGCCTCACGACCTTTTCGGCGACGGCGTCGCTCGTCGCGCAACTCGATCTGGTGATCGCCGTCGATACGGCGGTCGCGCATCTGGCGGGCGCGCTCGGCAAGCCCGTATGGATTGCCCTGCCGTTCACGCCGGACTGGCGCTGGCAGTTGAATCGCGACGACAGCCCGTGGTACGCCAATGCGCGTCTGTTCCGCCAAACGCGCCGCGGCGATTGGGCCGACGTGGTGAGCGCATTGCGCACGGCGCTCGATACGCAGATCGCCGCGCGCTAGATCAACATGAACGCGGTATGCCGGTCGGACGTTTGCCGACCAGCATGCCCGCCAGCGGTCCGGCGCGGCATTCCCGCCCCCGCCAGGACAACCCCCGAATGATCGCAACCGGCCGGCTGCCGCGCGACGCGGCCGGCCTGTTGGCAATCGCCCAACATCGACCGGCCAGGTGATGGTCGCGCCCAGACTCGCATCGTCGCGATGCACGGGGGAAGGGCGCCGCGCGGAGCGCTCCCGGTTGGCATGACATCTGCATGGCGTGCTGCCAGCGGCTTGCCGCCTGGCCGTTCCTGCAACCGTCCTGCTCAAGGAGACCCATCATGACCACGCTCACCATCCGCGACCTTCACAAGTCGGTGGAACTCGATCACCGGGAAATGGCCAGGTTCCAGGGCGGCCGGATCAAGATCATCGGCCAGCACCCCGGCTCGCTGCTCACGTCCGCCGACGGCGACCCCGTCGGCGTGTATGTCGACGGCGTGCTGGAAAACTCGGTCGGCGACGGCTACTACCACGGCTGAGCGTCCAGCGACACATGAAGCGCGCGAGCGCTGCGGCGTAACTGGGGAGGCTGACGTGGACCCAACCTGGCTGGGTATGGCTGCCGGCACGATCGTGCTTGCGATCGCTGTGGCCGGCGTGACGGCGCACTACCTCCGTGAGCGCCGCCGCGCCGATTTTCTGCGCAATTTCGATCACCACGCGTGGTGGCAGCGGACCCACGGTGCGGCCTGCGCTTCGGGTGGATTCGACACAGGCCGCTGGGCAGTGCAAACAAAAACGTGGCGGACACAACGAACGGGGAATCACGCCTCCATCAAGTAATGGAGGCCAGCGGGGGCGCGGGAAAATTTGCGGGGGCGTATTGAACCTGCGCATCGGTTCAAGCTTGTCGCACCCTACGTGGCAATCGTTAGAGGAACCTCATCATGAAATCTCTTGGTCAAACCTTCGTTATCCTCACCGTCATGGCTGCTCCGGTCGTCTCGTTCGCACAATCGAACAGCGCCGTGACGCCTGAGCAGGTCCGCGCCGAACTGGTTCAGCTCGAACAGGCCGGCTACCGCCCAGGCGATGGCGACAACACCAACTATCCAGCCGACATCCAGGCGGCCGAAGCCCGCGTGGCCGCGCAGAACGGCGCGAGCGGTTACGGCGGGATGGCAGGCAGTACGTCGGCGTCCGGCGCACCCGCCGCCGGTGACAGCATGAAGCCGATTTACTTCGGTCAGTAACTCATGGTGTCGACGAGCCCCTTCCTCAGCATCGAGGGGGGGCTCTTTTCGGGGCCTGCCGCGAAATGAGGGCCGGACTGACGAGCCCATTGCATGAAACCCGAAAACTTGCCAGGATTTTATGTCGACCGGGAACGCGGTATGCTACGCACCTTTGAAAACGTTGAGCCATCGCTCATTGACTGACATGTGGTTCATGACGCCATCACTGCGCTATTTGAGCGTTTTCGCAATCTGTGCGTTATTCACAGCGTGCGGACAGATGGCGTCCCGGCAAGCCGCATGCAAGGGCGAATCCTGTCATATGCGGCACGAGGTGGTGCAATCCGGCGAGGCATCCTGGTATGCGGAGAAGTTCCAGGGCCATGAGACCGCAAACGGAGAACGCTTCAACACCGGCGCATTCACGGCTGCCCATCGAACCTTGCCGCTCGGCAGCTATGTGCGCGTCAGATCGGTGGCGACCGGAAAGTCGGTCGTGGTGCGCATCAACGATCGCGGCCCTTACGTGAAAGGCCGGATCATCGATCTCTCTTATGCCGCAGCGAAAGCGCTGGGGCTGACCGACGCACGGTCGATGCAAGTCCAGATCGAACGGGTAGGCAACGCGTCGAGCTCACAGACGGAATCCGACGGCGACGGAATCTTGACGACAGGAAGGTGACGTGAGGGGGCCGCGTCACGGCATGCTCCAGTCGCCAGATCCTCGACTTCACCCCCTTCAACCTGGAAGAGCTCGCTGCCTTACCCGGTGGTTTGCGCGGCGCTTGCGCTGCCCCGCCTGAAATGACCCGGCTTCAGCGCCACAACGGCCACGAGACTGAGCGCGATGCCGATCATCACATAGAGCACCGGCGCCAGCGGCGAGCCCGTGAGCATGATGAGCCAGGTCACGAACGTCTGCGCAAAGCCGCCAAAGATCAGGACGACGACGTTATTGACCACTGCGAGCGAGGTCGCGCGCGTGCGCTTGGGGAACATCTCGGCGAGCGTCGTGCAATAGACGCCGAGGAAGGTCGCACTCACCACGCCGATTACGATCTGCGCGACGAGGAGCCGGGAGACGGACGGCGCCGCCACGATCCACGCATAAAGCGGATAGATCGCCACCAGGTAGGCGCCCAGCGACCCGACCAGCAGCGTCTTGCGGTCGTAGCGGTCGGATAGCGCGCCCGCGATCGGCGTGACGATCAGCATGACGATGGCCGCGATCATTTGCACCATGAAGCTTTCCGAAACGGGCAGCTTGAGCACCTGCTTCGCATAGGTGACGGTATAGCCGAACGTGACGTAGAACGTGACAGTGCTCGCCACCACCATGCCCATCCCGATCAGATAGTCGGACAGTCCGCGCTTGACGGCGGCCGCCTCCTTCGCGCGGGCGTGCGGCGTTGCGTGGATGCGCGCATAGGTTTCGCTTGCGTGGCGGCGCAGATAGATGGTCAGCGGCGCGATGAGCAGGCCCACCGCGAACGGGATGCGCCAGGCGCCCGCAAGTTGCTGTTCGGGCGTGAACACCTGCGTGACCACCATGCCGAGCGCGGCGCCCAGCATCGTCGACATGAGTTGCCCGCTCATCTGCCACGAGCCGTAGAAGCCGGTGCGATTCGGCGGCGCCAGTTCGATCAGGAACGCGGTCGAGGTGCCGAATTCACCGCCGATCGAAAATCCTTGCAGCAGTCGGGCCGCGAGCATCAGGAACGGTGCGGCGAGACCGGCCGTTGCATAGGTCGGCGCGAAGGTCATGATCGCGGCGGCCAGCGCCATGATGCCCATGCCGAGCGTCATGGCCGCCTTGCGGCCATATGTGTCGCCGTAGAGACCGAGCAGCACGCCGCCCACGGGCCGCATGAAGAAACCCGCGCCGAACAGGGCCGTGGTCAGCAGGATCGCGTTCAGATCCGCGCCCGCCGCGCCGTGCGAGGCCGGAAAGAACAGCTTGCTGATGATCGGCGTCATCGCGGCGAAGATGGTGAAGTCGAACCACTCCATCGCATTGGCCAGCACGGCGGCCACGATGACAGGCTTGATGCCAGGTTGAGTGCCCATCGGCTATCCCCGGGTATTGGTTGAAGGACGGTCCAGCGTTGGTCGGTCAGGAGGCGGCTACCGGCTCGGGAAACACGGGTTCGCCGAGATTGAGCATCAGGCGGTTCGCCCACGCGAAAATGGCAATCGAATGGATCAGGTCGAGCATTTCGGCGTCGGTTAGACCGGCCTCGCGCAATGCCTGCAACTGGGCCGCCTCGATCTCGTCCGGCCGCTCGGTCAGCGCGGCCGAGAAGCGGGCGATCGCCTCTTCGCGCTTTGTGGTGCCGGCGCTGTGAGGATCGGCGAACACCTGGCGGATCACGTCGTTGCGCCTGGCGAGCTGCTCGAAACGCTGGGCGTGCACCGACGCGCAATACACACAGCCGTTGAGCCGCGAAACCACGGTGGTCGAGAGTTCGCGTTCCGCGCGAGGCAAGCCGCCGGGCGCGTACATGATCGCGTTGAACGCGGCGGAGCGCTGCCGCAGGATTTCCGGCTGATGGACGAGAAACCGGTAGTAGTCCGAGACTTTGGCCTTGGGGTGGCTTTCCTCGAGAACGGCGATCTGACCCGTGGTGGCCTGGTCGAGGTCGACGACATCGAGCCACGCGTCCCATTCGAGCGATTCGTTCGTGAAGCCGTGCGATCGGATGATGTCGCTCATGATGCGCGCTCCAGCAGTTTGAGGGCTTGCAGACCCGCGACGAGGCGCGTCTGGTACGACAGAAAGGCGATCAGCTGTGCGAGCGCGACGACGGCCGGCGTCGTCAGGCCGGCGGCGGGCAGCGTCTGCAGCGCGGCCTTGTCGCCGGCGACCGGATTCTCGATCAGCGTGCGCGTGAACGCGAGGATCGCGCGCAGGCGCGGCGCAGCGAGATCCTCGGGCGCGCCCGTTTCCACGGCGGCGAGCGTCGCCGCCTCGACTGCGTGAGCGGCCAGTTCGGCGCGGTAATGGGCCGCGAGCGCCGGGGAGGTCGCGAGGCGGCTCGCGTAGAGCGCGACGAGCAGCCGCTCGACCAGCGTGAGGCCTTCCAGCGCGGGGTCGAACAGCGCGTCGTAGCTGCCCTGCGTCGCTTCCACCACTTTGGCGCGTTGGTGCCGCAACGCATGCGTGGCCGAGTCGGGCGCCAGGTCGGCAACGCGATCGACGATGTCGTCAGTGTCGTGTGTCATGGTCAACTCCGGAAAACGGCAGATTCACGCGCTCGTTTCGCTTCGCGCTCGGCGAGGGCCGGAGGCGGTGGCGCGGGCGTCCATTCGTCGCCTTCGATTTCCGGCTCGGCAAAGGCCGCCATGTTGGCGTAATGCAATTCGACATCCTCGCGATAGAAGGTCGCGGCAAGCCCCTGTGCGAGCCGCTTCGCGCCTTCGCTGACCGCCGGAATATCGCCCGACAGCGCGCCATGCGAGAGCGTCGCGGGCGCGCAAAAGCAGTGGATGCGTTCGAGTCCGGGGCACGCGCCGGGCGCTTTTTCCTGGAATTCGAACACCGGTCCGAGGTCAGGCGAATCGGCAAGCTCGATGTCGTCGTCGCCGGCAGGCGTCGCGTAGCGGTCCTTCCACGCACGCACGTGGCGGGCAAACGGCGCGAATTCGGGGCGGCTCGCCAGATCGATGCGAAAGCCCGTTGCGAATAGGAGAAAGTCCAGTGCGAAGTCGCCCTTCGGCGTACTGACGATGAGTCCGTCGTCTACCTGTTCGATGCCGGTGATCGGCGCACCGAGGTTGAAGCGGGCGTTGGCGTGGCGCGACACGCGCAGCGTACTGCCGCGTGGCGGCGGCACCTGCTGCACGTTGATGTAGTGGCGGATGCGCCACTTCCAGTCGTCGGACAGCGCGACATGGCCGTGCGTGAGGCCCGGATTGCCCGCACCTTTGCCTTTGTTGATGCGCGGAATATCCGCGCGGCGGATCAGGAGATCGACCGAGGCCGCACCCGCTTCGAGCGCGGTGGCCGCGCTGTCCATCGCCGATGCGCCCGCGCCGATCACGCCGACGCGCTTGCCGCGCAGCGTGCCATAGTCCAGGACATCGGACGAATGGGCGTAGAAACGGCGCGGCAGATCGCGCACGAATGCCGGCAACGAAGGGCCGCCCAGGCCGTCGCGGCCCGTCGCGAGGACGACGTGGCGCGCATGGACGGTCTCGCTGCCGGTGGCGCTCGTGACGGACAGCGCGACGCTGCCGTGCGCGCCCGGCGTGATCGCGGTGACCCGGTGTTCGTTGCGCACGTCGATCTCGAGCACGTCGCGATACCAGCGCAGATAGTCCATCCATTGCAGGCGCGGGATCTTGTCGAGCGCGTCCCACGCCGGCCCGCCGAACTGCGCTTCGAACCACGCGCGGAACGTGAGCGAGGGCAGGCCGAGCGCAGGGCCCGTCAGCTGCTTCGGAGACCGTAGTGTTTCCATGCGCGCCGTGGTGGCCCATGGGCCTTCGAAACCGCGCGGCGACTGATCGTAGATGACGGCGTCGATGCCGAGATGACCGAGCGCGGCGGCCAGCGCAAGCCCGGCCATGCCGCCGCCCACGATCGCCACGTCGATCACGGGGCGGCCTTCGAGGGTGCGTGCGGGGATCCAGCGCTTCGCGGGCAGTTCGAGCCACGCGAGATCCTCGCGCAGACGGGCTTCGAGCGCGGCGAGGCCTGCACACGATGGGGTGGTCGGATTCATTACGGCAACGATTCCTTGGTGGCGGGCAGGTCGCCATACAGCGACTGCAGGACTTGGGCGTGCTCGGCGCTCGCGCGCAGCGCGAAATCGGGCAGCACGGCGCGGGCGGCGTCGGCGAGCGCGTCGATGAGCGTCACGGCGATGGGGGGCAGCGCGATGGCGTCGCGCGAGATCACGCCGAAGAAGTACGGAATGTCGGCGTCGATCGGACGGATCGCGACGCCGGCGAGCGGCATGCCATAGGCCGTGACCGGTTCGAGCACCGAGATGCCGAGGCCGGCGCGAACCGCGGTCAGCGCGTTCATCGACGAATTCGTCTCGATGAGTCCCGCCGGCGACACATCGGCCTGCGCGAACGCGTGATCGAGCCGGCGGCGCAGGCGATACGGGTTCTGCATCGTGACGACGCGCCGGCCCTCGCAGGCCGATAGCGGCAGCCGCTCGGAGCGGGCGAGCGGATCGTCGTCGCGCAGCGCCGCAACGCACGCGGATTGTCCGATCCAGTGCACGACCACGCCGCGATGTTCGAGCGGCAGGCTCGCCACGCCGATGTCGGCGGCGCCGGTGAGGACATCGTGCACGACCTGTTCGGGGGGCAGGCTGCGCAGCTGGATCGTCTGCGCGGTGACGGCGAGATCGGTGCGCGCGAGCGCGACGGGCACGAGACCGGCGGCGAGCGCCGAGGTCGCCGCAATGCGCAGCGGGCGGCTTTCGCCGCGGCCGATTTCGCCGGCTCGCTTGTGTATCTGTTGCACGCCCGTCAGCACGTGCTCGACATCCTCGTAGAGCAGGATGCCTTGCTCGGTCGGCGTGACGCGCGGGCCGTTGCGCGTGAACAGCGCATAGCCGACCTCGGTTTCGAGCTCCTGGATCAGCCGCGTGATCGCTGGCTGCGAGCGCCCCAGCAGGCGTCCGGCGGCGGTGACGCTGCCGGTCGTGATCACTGCGGCGAAGGCTTCGAGCTGGCGTAGTTCCATCTTCCGGTTGATGTTGGGATGCACAAGAATGCGTATTTCACATTCTGACGCTGTAAGAATGTGTTTTTCAAATAATTGATCTTTATATCGTTATTCCGGAAGAGGGGTTTCCCCTAACGCCACGGTTCTCGTGATGACGTGCACGGCAAGACTCGGCCACCGGTTCTCAAGTGTGTCCGGATGAAGAGGCGGTGGTACTGGGCGGTGGTCTTCGCTGAACGCGCGTCCTACACTCTTTGAGACGGCGACGGGGTGATCGAGGCTTCATCGGTCATGCGCCAGTCACCAATTGGCAGAACCTTCGGGAGACCGCCATGAAGATCGTGTTGCTAGTGGCTTGCTTAATCATCAGTTCAAGCGCGTTTGCGGAATGCGCGACCAATAACCGTGGACAAACAGTCTGCGGAAATGGGTCCTCCGCGGGCGGTTACAACCGGAATACGGGCACCGCCTGGACATCGCAGACGAATCAGAATGGTGTTCGGACGACCCAAAACAATCGGGGTGGCGAGGCGAAGACGGCGAACGGAAAAGGCGTCGCGCGTGGGCCCGGCGGCACCACCTGTTATCGGACAGCGAATAGTCACGGCTGCAATTGACGGCGTCCGGCCACGCTCCCCGCGTGGCGTTCAACTTCAACGGTTGAGCAAAGTCCCATAGCCGGTTTGCACCGGCACCCCGAGCTGGGCTTGCCGCGCGGCGGTTGCCCTGGCAACCGCTGCGTCCTCGCCGCGAACAGCAAAAGGCGTGCTCAGCGGGATATCGGACCAAAGTCTCATTGTTTTTGCCCTGGACGGCTACCAAACTTCACGACTACGAGTGCCGTGACCCTACGGCGCCGATACCAAAGCACCGTGCGGCGCCCGGTGGCGCTTTCGAGCGCGCCGTATGCGCGGCACCCCAGCCAGAGAACAAAAAAATCATTCCGGTGTTCGCGCAATTCATCGGGGCGCGTTGTATCGAGGAAGTCATAACCGGCGTGGGCAATTGTCCGGGCGCGGCAAGTCGGCTGGCCCCGTCCTGCCTCGGCCGGCGCCGCGTCTTGCGTAGTGTGCAGAGTCTTGCCGATCCGTATCGCGAACAGTAAGCGGGCAACGCAGTGGTGACCATGGCGCGCGCGTACCGGGGCGATGCGCAGATCCGGCGCGTTGCGGGAGGCCATTCATGAGCGGACCGTTTTTTCCCGAGCATCGACCGTTACCCCGCGTTGCGGCACGCCGGGACCGCCTGCCGCTGATCTTCGTCGTTATTGCGCTGACGCTCTTCGCCGGCTGCAAGAAGGCATCGGGGCCGCCGGCGCTCGGCGCACCGGAAGTCACAGTGATGACGGTCACGGCTCAGGACACCCCGGTCCAGCTCGAGTTCACTGCGCAGACGCAGAGTTCGCGTGAAGTCGAAATTCGTGCGCGCGTGGACGGCTTTCTCGACCGGCGGACGTACTCCGAAGGCGACAAGGTGAAGGCCGGCCAGACGATGTTCCTGATGGATCCGAAGCCGTTTCAGGCTGCGCTGCAGACGGCGCGGGGCGAGCTTGCGCAGCAGCAGGCGCGGCTCACGGTAGCGCAGCAGAATCTTGCCCGCGTCAAGCCGCTCGCCGCGCAACAGGCATTGAGCCAGAAGGATCTCGACGATGCGGTCGGCAACGAGAAGCAGGCCCAGGCCGCGGTGATTTCGGCGCAAGGGCAGGTGGAGACGGCGGAACTCAACCTCGGCTACACGACGATCAAGTCGCCCCTGGATGGCCTCGCGAGCTATGCAAGACAACAGGACGGCAGCTATCTGATCGCCAATTCATCGGGTCTCCTTACCTTTGTCTATCAGCTCGATCCGATCTGGGTGAACTTCAGCATTTCCGAAAACGAAATGCTCCACTTTCAGGACGAGATTTCGGCAGGCAAGCTGATCTTCCCGCCGAATAGCGAATTCGTCGTGGTCGTGCTACTCGCCGACGGCACGGAATTTCCGCAGCACGGCACCATCAGTTTTGCGAATCCGGCGTTCAGCACCGACACGGGCACGTTCCTCGTGCGGGCCTCGCTTGCGAATCCGAAGGGCACGTTGCGGCCGGGGCAGTTCGTGCGCGCGCGCGTGACGGGCGCCACGCGGCCGAATGCGATCCTCGTGCCGCAACGGGCAGTGCTGCAGGGCGCGAAGAGCCACTTCGTCTGGGTCGTGGACAATGAGTCGAAGGCGAAGCAGCGCGTGGTGGAAGTCGGCGACTGGAGCGGCGACAACTGGTTCGTCAACGATGGCCTGAAGGCCGGCGAGCGCATCGTGGTAGACGGCGCGATCCGCGTCGTGCCCGACGTGCCGCTCAAGATTGCCGGAACGCTCCCCTCGACGCAGACCGGCGGCAAGGCGGTCGTCGAGAAAGGCGGGGCGTCAGCGCCGCAGGTGAGTGCAGGCGCGCGCGCGACGGCGCCTGCCGCAAGCAGCGGCGCGTCGCAGTAAGGGGCGACTCGATGAACATCTCGCACTTCTGCATCGACCGGCCCATCTTCGCGTCCGTCATCTCGATCGTGATCACGCTCGGCGGTGCATTGACGTTGTTCTCTCTTCCCATCGCGCAGTATCCGGACGTCACGCCGCCGCAGATCACGGTCTCCGCGACCTACCCAGGGGCCAGCGCGGACGTCGTGTCGAACAACGTGGCGGCGCCGATCGAGCAACAGGTCAACGGCGCGGACAACATGATCTACATGTATTCGTCCGGTTCGTCCACGGGCAACTACACGCTCAACGTCTTCTTCGGGATCGGCACCAATCCGGAACTCGCCCAGGTCGACGTGCAGAACCGCGTGAACCTCGCGCTGCCGCAACTGCCGCAGCAGGTGCAGTCGCAGGGCGTCCAGGTCCAGAAGAAGTCGAACGCGTTCATGATGGTGATCGCGATCTACTCGCCGGACGACCGCTTCGATCCGACCTATATCGCGAACTACGCAAACGTCTACGTGCTCGACACGCTCAAGCGTATTCCAGGCGCGAACCAGTCGTCGATCTTCGGTACTCCGGACTATGCGATGCGGATCTGGTTGAAGCCCGATCGCATGGCGCAGCTCGGCATCACCGCCGGCGACGTGCAGAACGCCGTGCGCGCCCAGAACCAGCAATTCGCGGTCGGCACGGTCGGCCAGGCGCCAACCGGCAATCCGGTCGAGCAGTCGTTCGCAGTGACGACCACCGGGCGGCTCGCGACGGCCGCCGAGTTCGACAACATCATCATCCGCGCAGCGAGCAACGGCGCGGCGATCGTCCGACTGAAAGACATTGGCCGGGCCGAACTGGGGCAAAAGAGCTATTCGAACCGCACCACCTACCAGGGCAAGCCGGCGACGATCATCGCGGTCTACCAGCAGCCGGGTGCGAACGCGCTCGACGTTTCGAAGCAGGTACACGAGACGCTCGCGGAACTCAAGACGTCGTTTCCCGAAGGGCTCGACTATCAGATCGCGTTGGACACGACGGATTTCACGCGTGCTTCGATCGCAGACGTGATCCATACGTTCTTCGAAGCACTCGTGCTGGTGGTGATCGTGGTGTACGTGTTCCTGCAAAGCCTGCGCGCGACGCTCATTCCGGTGCTGGCCGTACCGGTGTCGATCGTCGGTACGGCGATGGGGATGGCGGCGCTGGGCTTTTCGATCAACATGCTGACGTTGTTCGGCATGGTGCTCGCCATCGGCATCGTCGTGGACGACGCGATCGTCGTGATCGAGAACGTCGAGCGCAACATGACCCTCTTCAAGCTCGGTCCGAAAGACGCGGCCAAGCGGGCGATGGACGAGGTGTCGGGCCCGGTCATCGCGATCGTGCTCGTGATGTGCGCCGTGTTCGTGCCGGTTGCATTCCTCGGCGGGATCACCGGACAGTTGTACAAGCAGTTCGCAATCACGATCGCAATCTCGGTGGTGTTCTCGGGCATCGTGGCGCTCACGCTGTCTCCGGCGCTGGCCGCCATTCTGCTCAAGCCCACGCACCATGAGAAAAAGGGCTTCTTCCGGTGGTTCGACAACCAGTTCGCGCGGATGACCGCCGGCTACGGGCGCGCCGTGCAGTTCATCATCCGGCGTTACGTGTTGGGCCTGCTTGTTTTCGGCGCCGTGATCGTGCTTGCGGTCCTCATGGGCAAGTCGATCCCCGGCGCTTTTCTGCCACCCGAGGACCAGGGTTATCTGCTTGGCGCGATCATCATGCCGGACGCCGCGAGCCTCGACCGCACCGCGGCGGTGGGCGACAAGGTCACCGACCATTTCATGAAGCAGGCCGCGGTCAGCAGCATCACGATCGTGAGCGGCTACAGCCTGCTCGACAGCCAGAACAAGAACAACGCGGGCACATTCTTCGTCGGCCTGAAGGGGTTCGACGAACGGTACAAGTTCTCGAACATCAGGGAGCAAAACGCACGTGCCGTCCTGATCAACGCTTACAAAACGCTCTCGAAGATTCAGGAGGGCATCGTCGTACCGGTGAATCCGCCGTCCATTCCAGGTCTCGGCACCACGGGCGGCAGCGAAATGTGGATCGAAAGCCACGGAGACGGCTCCATCCAGCAGCTCGCGGGCGTCGTGCAGGACTTCATGACGAAGGCGAGGGCGCGCCCCGAACTGACCGGCGTGACCACGACGTTCAACGCCAGCTCGCAGCAGTTGCTAGTGAACGTGGACCGCGACCAGGCGGAGACGCTCGGCGTGCCGGTCGAAGAGGTCTACAGTGCGATGCAGACGATGTTCGGCTCGCTTTACGTGTCGCAGTTCAACAAGGACGCTCGCCTCTGGCAGGTGATCGTCCAGGCCGATCCGCGCTACCGGCTCACGCCCGCCGACCTCGACCAGATCTACGTGCGCAGCCGCTCGAACAATATGGTGCCGATCAAGGCTGTGATGACTTACAAGTACGTCACGGGACCCGATCTGATCACGCGCTTCAACAACTTCCCGGCGGTGAAAATTACCGCGAACGCGGCCCCGGGCTATAGTTCGGGCCAGGTGATCGATACCCTGAAGGAACTCGCCGGGCAGATGCCGCCGGGCTACACCGTGGGATGGAGCGGCGAGGCATTCGAGGAGATCAAATCGGGCTCGACCGGGGGGCTCGTGTTCGTGTTCGGGATCATCATGGTGTTCCTGATTCTTGCCGCGCAATACGAGAAGTGGTCGTTGCCACTCGGTGTGCTCATGGCGGTGCCGTTCGCGCTGTTCGGCGCGCTGCTCGCGATACTGCTGCGCGGCCTGAACAACGACGTGTACTTCCAGATCGGGCTGACCATGCTGATCGCGCTGGCCGCGAAGAACGCGATCCTGATCTTCGAGTTCGCGGTCCTGAACCGGGAGGGTGGCAAGACGCCGTACGACGCCGCGCTCGTCGCCGCGGAAGAGCGTCTGCGGCCGATCGTGATGACGTCGCTTGCGTTCATCCTCGGCTGTGTGCCGCTCGCCATTGCGCTGGGCGCCTCGCAAAACAGCCGCCATTCGATCGGCACCGGCGTGATCGGCGGGATGCTGGGTGCGACGGCGATCGCCGTGTTCTTTATTCCGATGTTCTACTGGGGGATCGAGTCGCTTGGCTCGCGCAAGGGCGGCGGCAAGGAAACGCCCACGCCGGATAGCGGGACGCCGCCACCGGCCTCGGGCGGCCCTGGCTCGCCGACCGTCACGCCGTCCGCGCGGCACGAGGGCGACTGACATGCGCGCCGCTGCTTTCACGCGCGTCGCCGCGCCAGTCGTGCTGATCGGCTTGCTGAACGGCTGTCTGCTCGGCCCCAACTACGAGCGGCCGAAAGTGGACGTGCCGGCAACGTACCGGTTTGCGTACCCGGACGTGGCCGACGTCGCCAACACCACGTGGTGGGAGCAGTTCGACGACCCGGTGCTGAACGACCTGGTGAAGACCGCGCTCGAGAACAACCTCAACGTGAAGCAGGCGGCCGCGCGTGTCGACGAGTTCATGGGCCAGTTCGTGAGCACGCGTTCGGCACTGTTCCCGCAGGCGAGCGCAGGTTTCAGCGCGGCGCGCGAGCGCGCGTCGCAGAACGGCCCGACGCCGATACCGGCCGGCGTCTCGCCGGTCTTCAACGAATACCAGGCGAGCGTGTCGGCCTTCTGGACCATCGACCTGTTTGGCCAGGTGCGGCGCGAAACCGAGGCGGCGCGCGCCAACGTGAACGTGGCCGAACAAAGCCGACGCGCGACGATTCTGACGCTCGTCGCGTCGGTCGCGACGTCCTATATCACGCTGCGCAGCCTCGACGCGCAGCTCGAAATCGCACAGAGCACAACCGTGAGCCGTGCCGATTCCGTGCACGTGTTCACGCTGCGCCAGCAGTTCGGCCAAACCTCGGATATGGAGCTTGCACAGAGCCAGTCCGACTATGCGGCGACGAAGGCGACCATCCCGCAATTCGAGCAGCAGATCGCACAGCAGGAAGACGCGCTCTCGGTGCTGCTCGGCAGCAACCCGGAGCCGATCCTGCGCGGCCGGGCATTGGTGGATCTCTCGACGCCCACTGTGCCTGCGGGCGTGCCGTCGGACCTGCTCGAACGCCGGCCCGACCTGCTGCAGGCCGAGCAGAATCTGGTCGCGCAAAATGCGCTGATTGGTGCGGCGCGCGCGCTGTATTTCCCACAGATCTCGCTCACGGGGCTGTTCGGCTCGGTGAGCACGCAGTTCTCCAATCTCTTCACGGGGCCTGCGCGGGTGTGGACGTTCGCCGGCTCGGCAGTGATGCCGATCTTCACGGGCGGCAATATCTACGGCCAGAACAAGCAGGCCGAAGCGCGTCAGCAGGAGGCGCTGTTCGCCTACGAGAATGCGATCAAGGTGGCGTTCCAGCAGGTCGACGACGCGTTGGTCTCGGTGCAAAAGTCACGCGAGCAGTTCGAGATTCAGAGCCAGCAGGTCGAATACCTGCGCAAGTATCTGCGGCTTGCGCGGCTACGCTACGAGGGCGGCTATACGAGCTACCTGGAGGTGCTCGATGCCGAGCGCAATCTGTTCAACGCGGAACTGCAGCAAACCCAGACCCGAGCCACGACGCTGACGAACCTCGTCAACCTCTACATGGCGATGGGCGGCGGGTGGGTCGTGCAGGCGGAGCAGATGAGCGTGCCGCAACCGGCGAGCGGTCCGCCGCCGGCGCAGCCCGCTACGGCGGAACCCGTTGCGCAGGTGCCGCAGTGACGCTCGGGGGCTCATGCTTATTGCGAGCGCCGGCTCGTCGCTTCGGTAGTTCGCGACTATCTCGTGGATGGGAGGCGAGGCATGTGTCCTGCAAACGTCGACGCAGCAGAGGAAACGCGTCTGAACGCGTCGCGTACCGCGCAAGTGCCGTGGAAGAAGTGGGGGCCGTATCTCAGCGAGCGCCAATGGGGGACGGTCCGCGAGGACTACAGCGGCGACGGCGACGCCTGGCGTTATTTCACCCACGATCAATCGCGCTCGCGTGCCTACCGCTGGGGAGAAGATGGGATCGGCGGTCTCTGCGACGACAAGCAACGGTTGTGCTTCGCGCTTGCGCTCTGGAACGAACACGACCCAATCCTGAAGGAGCGTCTCTTCGGTCTGACCAATAGCGAAGGCAATCATGGCGAGGACGTGAAAGAGTACTACTTCTATGTCGACAGCACGCCCACGCACTCGTACATGAAGTATCTGTACAAATATCCGCAGCGGGAATTTCCATACCGGGATCTGGTCGAGACAAACGGAAAGCGTTCGCGCGGTGAGTTCGAGTACGAACTGCTCGACACGGGCATATTCGACGACGATCGATATTTCGATGTGTTCGTCGAATACGCGAAGGCGGGCCCGGAAGACATCTTCATACGCGTGACCGTGCACAACCGGGCAAGGAGAGGGGCGCGGCTTCGCGTACTGCCGACGCTATGGTTTCGCAATACCTGGTCGTGGGGCTACGACGATTACAGGCCATCGCTATGCGAAGCGGACTCAGGCGTCATTCGCGCGACGCATCAGGAACTGGGGGAGTACTGGCTCTATTGCGACGGTGAAACGGAACTGCTCTTTACGGAAAACGAAAGCAACGCACGGCGTCTGTGGAACCAGCCCAACGCGTCGCCTTATGTGAAGGACGCGTTCCACGCGTATGTCATTGACGGGCAGGGCGACGCCGTGAATCCGGCGAAAGCGGGAACCAAAGCTGCGGCCCATTACGTATGCGAGGTGCCCGCGGGCGGCGCTGCGACCATCAGGCTGCGCCTGAGCGCTGTCGAACTGGCCAACGCCTTCGATGACTTCGAGAGGACTTTCGACGATCGCGTGGCCGAAGCGGACGCGTTCTACGAACGTATTGCGCCAACGGTACTGAGCGACGATGAGCGACGCGTACATCGTCAGGCACTCGCGGGCATGTTGTGGAGCAAGCAGTATTACTACTTCGATCTCGAACGCTGGCTGCGCGAGCACCAGAGCCACCCATTGCTCGAAGCCAGTCACCACGCGGTGCGCAATACCGAGTGGTTCCATATGCTGAACGCCGACGTGATCTCCATGCCGGACAAATGGGAGTACCCCTGGTTCGCAGCGTGGGATCTCGCTTTTCATACGATCGCGCTCGCTCCTGTCGATTTCGATTTTGCCAAGGAGCAGTTGCTGTTGATGCTGCGCATTCTGTATCTTCACCCCAGCGGGCAGATCCCGGCCTACGAGTGGAACTTCAGTGACGTGAATCCGCCCGTGCATGCCGCTGCCACGCTCTGGCTCTACAAGTACGAGAGAGCGTTGGGACGCGCCGATCCGCGCTTTCTCGAGCGCTCGTTCCAGGGCTTGATGCTCAATTTCAACTGGTGGGTCAACCGTAAGGACCCCTCGGGTCGAAGCGTCTTCGCCGGTGGCTTTCTCGGGCTCGACAACATTGGCGTGTTCGATCGCAGCGCTCAACTTCCCACGGGCGGTTCGCTCGAGCAGGCGGACGGCACTGCGTGGATGGCGTTTTATTGCCAGAGCATGCTGGAGATGGCCATCATCCTGGCCGAGCACGACCCCATGTACGAAGAGATTGCCTTCAAGTTCGTCCAGCATTTCATGTGGATTGCGTACGCAATGAACCGGCTTGGCGACCAGCCGGACGACATGTGGGACGAGCAGGACGGATTTTTCTATGACCTGTTGCGTCTGCCCGACGGCCAGACGATGCGCTTGAGAGTCAGGTCGATGGTGGGCTTGTTGCCGCTGTGCGCGTCGACGGTTTTCGAAGCCGATTCAGTCTCGCGCTGTCCGCGACTCATGGAGCTGATCGCACAGTTTCGAAGCCGTTACCCGGAGTTGCTTGCCCATGTGGCCCCGACCGATGCTGGCTTCATCGGCCATAGAGACCGCAGACTTCTGTCGATCCTCAATACGCGGAAACTGGAGCGCGTGCTCGGATATCTGCTCGACGAGAGCGAATTCCTCGGACCGTACGGCATCCGTTCGCTGTCTCGCTACCATCTCGACCACCCGTACATGATCAATGTGGGCGGACAGGAATACAAAGTGCAGTATCTGCCTGCGGAGTCGAATACCGGCATGTTCGGTGGCAACTCGAACTGGAGGGGGCCGGTGTGGATGCCCGTGAATCTCCTGATCGTGAGGGCGCTGACGAATCTATACGGCTTTTTCGGCGACGAATTCAAGGTTCAATGCCCGACGGGATCCGGTCAGATGATGACGCTGTTCGAGGTGGCGCAGGAGATCGTCCGCCGTCTGACGGGTACGTTTCTTCGCGGCGAGGATGGTCGGCGTCCGGTTTATGGCGGGACAGGCAAGTTCCAGGACGACCCGCATTGGCGTGACCTGATCCTGTTCTACGAGTATTTCCACGGCGACAACGGCGCGGGGCTCGGTGCAAGTCACCAGACGGGTTGGACTGGGCTCGTCGCGCCGCTCCTGGATATGTTCAGGCGCATCGACGCACAGACCGTTCTGGAAAGCGACCGCTGGCGTGTGATGGCAGGTGTCGTTGGCCAGCAAATGGATGAGGGGCGCTGAGGGAGCGGATCGCGAGCGAGTGTCCGGGAATACGCCGGAGGGCAAGCTGGTGGTGACTGGATCGAACTCATGTGGGACGGTAAAGGCTTGGCGTACGCAAGAGCGGACACTTTCGATCTGCAACACGGCGATTGCAAGCTGTTCATTTCGCGCGCGTCGTTCAAGCACACCACATCCTGGCGGCCAGGCGGCTTTGAGCGCCGCCGGTAAGCGAACCTTCTGCAAACGTGAAATCGATCAGCGGCATCATTGCTCTTTCCGTATTGGCTCAGCCAATCGGCTCCCCGCCGATCGACGAGACCGACAGAGGGCAGCGCTCAGTGGCGCGATGGGCGCTCGCCGAAGCGTGGTATATCCGATTTCGGCTCGACTTCCGGCGGCTGACCAGCCGCCTGACGCTGTGCAGAAGCTTCACGATCGAAGCGCTGGCTATCCATCGTGGTTCGACGCTCCTTAACGAGCGCTCGGCGAAGTTTCGACTTAAACATGGGCTAGTTCCTTGTGACCGGCTTGGGCGCTCTCAAGGTACAGGGAGAAACCACGGGCGCGCAACACTTTCGATGCAAAGCGCCAGTGCTCGCGCAACGCAATCCGGATGCAATCCGAGATTCGCCTGCGAAGCTATTGACGACCCTGACTCGGCTCGAACTGCGGCGGAGCGTGAGGCTGCGGGTTAGTTAGGCAGTTGAGTTGCCTGCGTTCGACGTCTCGGCGTTTGATCGGAAGAATTCCTATAGAGCAGTACGCGATGGTCGGCAGAGACGCAACTGAGAATGCTGCCTCAACGGTTGGAACAAAATTACTTTAAAAATAGGAACGAGATTAGTTAAACCGACGCGAGGAGCGCGTGCTGGAAACGTGGCTATCTTTTATTTGACATAATGCAAATTATCGCAGTTTTTATAATGTTCGCAAACATCAATATCCGCCGCATCACATCTCGACAATCACCCTCAACGCCCGCGGGCTGACCGCCCGCGGAACCTGCGCCGTAATCCTTCTAGCTGTAACTAAAGACCCCGCGCCCAGTCTTCCGACCCAGACGTCCGGCGGCCACCAGTTCACGAAGCAGCGGGCACGCGCGGTATTTCGAATCGCCAAAGTCCTTGTAAAAGACGTCCATGACCGAAAGCACCACGTCGAGCCCAACGAGGTCGGCAAGCGCCAGCGGCCCAATCGGCTGATTCGCGCCGAGACGCATGCCGGTATCGATATCCTCGGCTGGCGCGACGCCTTCGGCGAGCAGGAAGAAAGCCTCGTTGATCATCGGCACGAGAATGCGGTTGACCACGAAGCCCGGCGAATTGCGCACGCTGATCGGCGACTTGCCGAGCCGCAGCGTCAGTTCGTGGACCGTCTCCGCCGCGGCGCTACCGGTTTCGAGGCCCCGGATGATTTCAACGAGCGGCATCAACGGCACCGGATTGAAGAAGTGCATGCCGACGAGGCGAGACGGGTCGGCAAGCGCGGCACCAAGCGTGGTGATCGAAATTGAAGACGTATTGGAAGCGAGAATGGCGTCGGGACGCGCGACCGCTTCAATCTGCTTCAGGATGCGCAGCTTCAGATCGAGGTTTTCAGTGGCGGCTTCGATGATCAGCCCGGCAGCACCGAGCCGCTGATAATCGGTGCACGTCTCGATGCGCGCGAGCGCGGCATCGCTCGCCGCCGCGTCCAGCTTGTCTTTCGCGATGAGCCGGTCGAGGCTTCCCTTCAGCGCGGTGAGCCCCCTGTCGAGCGCGGCCTCGCTGACGTCGACCACGATCACGCGCAGACCAGCGAGCGCGGCGACCTGCGCGATGCCGGAACCCATCGTCCCGGCGCCCACGATTCCCAATGTGTCGATTTGCATGGCTTTATATGGTGCGCCCGAAGGCGCACACAATTTACTGGACGTTTTCGAAAATGGCGGCGATGCCCTGCCCGCCGCCAATGCACATCGTGACGAGCGCGTAACGGCCGCCAACGCGCTTGAGTTCGTGCAGCGCCTTCACGGCGATCAGTGCGCCAGTCGCGCCAATGGGATGCCCAAGCGAAATACCCGAGCCGTTGGGGTTCACCTTTTCAGGGTCCAGGCCCAGCTCCTGCGTGACCGCGCACGCCTGGGCGGCAAACGCCTCGTTCGACTCGATCACATCGAGGTCCGCGACGGACAGTCCCGCGCGCTGCAACGCAAGACGCGTAGCCGGCACCGGGCCGATACCCATGTAAAGCGGATCGACGCCCGCGTGTGCATAGGCCACGAGTTTCGCCATCGGCGCGAGGCCGCGTGCCTCGGCCGCTGCGCGCGACATCAGCAGGACGGCCGCGCCCGCGTCGTTGATGCCGGAAGCATTGCCCGCCGTGACCGTACCGTTCTCCTTCGCGAATACGGGCTTAAGCTTCGCGAAGTCGTCGATCGTTGCATCGTGGCGCAAATGTTCGTCGGTGTCGAAGACGGTCTCGCGCCCTTTCACCGTGCGCTTGACCGGCACGATCTGGCTGGCGAACCGGCCCTCTGCGATCGCTCGCGCCGCTCGACGATGCGACTCGAGCGCGAGGTTGTCCTGCTGCTCGCGCGTGATGCCGTAACGGCCCGCGACGTTTTCGGCCGTCACGCCCATCGGCACGGCGTGGAAAGGATCGTTGAGCGCGCCCAGCATCATGTCGATGAGGCGCGCGTCGCCCATGCGTGCGCCGAAGCGCGCCTCGGTCGTGATGTACGGCGCGCGGCTCATGTTCTCGGCGCCAGCGCCGATCGCCACGTCAGCATCGCCGAGCAGAATGGCCTGGGCAGCCGAAACGATTGCCTGCAGGCCCGAACCGCACAGCCGGTTGACGTTGAACGCAGGCGTCGATTCGGGAATGCCGGCGTTGATCGCGGCGACGCGAGACAGGTAAAAATCCCGCGGCTCGGTGGCGATCACATTGCCGAACACCACATGCCCCACGTCCTTTGCCTCGACGTGGCTTCGTGCGAGCAGTTCGCGCACGACGATTGAACCGAGTTCGGTTGGCGGCACGTCTTTCAGGCTGCCGCCGAATTTTCCGATCGCGGTCCGCACACCGCCCACCACCACGACTTCCCTGCTCATATGGATTCCTCACTTATCTGTTTTGCCGCCTGTGAAGCGGCGGCGCAGCCTGTTTCTACGCCTGGTCCCTGTTCAGGAAGTCCCCAGGGCGCGCCGTGGCAATCCTAGCGCCAACAGGCGCCGGACAGACTGATCAAACCGGACGACATACTGACAAAACTGGCCATGTCACGCCGTCCACGCGGCCCGTCGGTGGATTCCAGTCGCCCCTGTTAAGGTTTCGTTAAGGGGCCGGTGCGTAGAATCGCCTCTGACAACAAAACCGGAACCGCCTTCCAGCGGTGAGGCAAGAACGGGCGTGAAAAAAGAGGGCCCCTATGGATGCAGTCGAAACATTGAACCGAACCATTTTTCTCGCACTCAATGCCACACCCGCAACGCCGCATTGGCTCATTGCTGCGGGCACGCTGATCGCGGACTATGCGATCCTGCTGGTCCCGGCCATGCTGGCGGCACTATGGTTGACAGGCTCAGACGAGCGCCGCGCGTTGGCCGTGCGCGCCTGTTTTGCCGGCTTGCTGGCCCTCGGCATCAACCAGCTGATCGGCCTGGCGTGGTACCACCCCCGCCCTTTCGCTAGCGCAACGGGCCATACGTTTCTCGCCCATGCTCCCGATTCTTCGTTTCCTAGCGATCATGTGACGCTGCTTTCCGCAGTCTCGTTCACCTTCCTGTACGGTGGGAAGCGGGGAATCGGCTTGCTCGCCTTGTTCGTCGATATCGCCGTTGCCTGGGCTCGCATCTTCGTCGGCGTGCACTGGCCCTTCGACATGATCGGCGCGGCGATCGTCGCCTGGCTGGCCTGCATGATTGGCAGCCCGATCTGGCGCCTCGCGGGCATGGCGGTGACCGGCGCGTTGATCGCGCTATACAGGAAGGTTCTCGCTGTGCCGATCAGCCTGCGATGGCTACGGCCGTAGTGAGCCGCGCTGGCGTCACGCGGTCTGGCGCATTCGATAGCCCACGCCTCGTATCGTCACGATCTTCTCCGGGCCAAGCTTGCGCCGCAAGCCGTGAACGACGACATCGACAGCGCTACCCGAGGCCGCGCGTGTGCGTCCAAAGAGATGCAACGCCAGCTCCGAACGCGTGAAAACTCGCATGGGCTCGTTGACCAGTGCTGTCAACAACCGGTATTCGCTCGGCCTCAAGGTCACCGGCATGTCGTCGAGCAGGACCAGATCGTCGAGCTGGTTCACTGTCAAATTTCCCAGCACCACCGGACCCTGCGCGCGATGCGGCCGCCGCATCAAGACGCGAACCCTCGACCGCAGATCTTCGAGATCGAACGGCGTGGTCAGATAGTCGTCGGCCCCGCCGTCCAGCACGACCATCGGGCTCGCCAGCAGACCGCGCGGAATCAGCGCGACGACCGCGGCATTCCCTCCGAGCCTGCGATAACGGCGCAACAGCTCGAACGCGTCCACGCCGGAATCGCCGAACGCGAGCAGCACGACGTCGTGGCATCGATACCGCAAACTCAGTTCTGCTTCATATTCGCTGCTCGCCCAATCCACCTCGTATCCCGCGAGGTGCATCTGCGTCACGACCTGCAGCGCGATTGAATCGTCGTCATGGACCAGTAGCATCCTCACGTGGGTCTCCAGCCGCTGAGATGGCGTTGTCACTGCGTTATGCACAGCTGTTATTCCAGAGCACCGCGCGGCTGTCTCACGCGAGTGTCCCGATGCGATAACCCACGCCGCGTACATTGAGGATGGCGTCTCCCCCCAGCTTGCGACGCAGATTGTGGATATGCACCTGGATGGCGTTGCTCTCGATCTCCTCGTTCCATCCGTACAGGCGTTCTTCGAGCTGCGCCGGCGTGACGACGATCGCCGGATCGCGCATCAGTTCATGAAGCAGCGCGAACTCTCGCGTCGTCACCGATACTTCCTTGTCACGCAACCACACACGGTGTTGCGCAGGATCGAGCCGTAACGCGCCAACCTGCAGCGACGACTGCACACGCCCCGTTCGATGACGGGTCAACGCGCGCATACGCGCCAGCAGTTCATCGACTGCAAACGGTTTGACGAGGTAGTCGTCGGCGCCTCCGTCAAGGCCCGCGACTGCATCCGCACCGGCATCGCGCGCCGTCATCACGATCACGGGCGTCGCATCGTTTCGCCGCCGCAATCGGGCGAGCAGCGTCAGTCCGTGATTCCCGGACGAACCGATATCGAGCAGCACCAGACCATATGAAGTCGTTCGAAGCGCAAGCATGGCCGTTTCGACATCATTCGCCCAGTCGACAGCAAACCCCTCCTTGCGCAACCCGCGTTTCAATCCGGCGTCTATCGAAGCGTCGTCTCCCACCACCAGTATGCGCATGGCGCTCCCCGTTGTTCACTCCCGTGCTGCACATAAAGTGGGTGAGGCTACCGCCGCGAACCTTAAGGGAAGGTTAACGCTCCAGCTGGCCGAATGTTTGAACAACGGCAGGCGCTCAGTGAATTCCCTGACCGTCGCCCCCTTGCGTCAAATCGATCGGCAGGCACCGCTCTCTTCTCTTTACGTTTTCCTTCATCCGCTTCTTGCGCAAGCTCGTGCCATGCGTAAGCAGACGCAACCAGTGCGAACCGGCCTCAGCCTTCTCCCACGGCGTTCCCGACGTCCATGCATGCCGGGCATGTCAGCAAACGGACAGGTTAAGACGGGCGGACCACAGCCTTCGATCATTTAAACGGCTTTCAGACATAACGAACCTTTTATCGTGCACATAAAATTATTCGATTATCCGAAAGCTGGGCACGCCGTCAAAGTTCGACCCGGGACAGCTGATGCCCGCCTCGCATCCCCGCTGGACAGCACGCACCGCAGCGCACCATCCGTAGCGCCACACAGAGTGACCCGCGTGGATCCCCAGGCCTGTCGCCCTGGCACCAGGCATCGGCCCTAAGCACTGAATTCTTCATTACGCACTTCGCACTACAAATTATTATTAATGAAAGGAGAAGTTGTGAGACATTTCAGGTCAGGCTTTATTTACGTTGGAGTACTTACCGCTTTCTCATCCGCTGCCGTGCATGCACAGAGCAGCGTCACGCTATACGGCTCGCTCGACGAAGCCGTCGCCTGGTACAACAACACCGGCGGCCATTCTCTCGTGGCCATGCAAAACGGCGACAACGCAGCCACGTATTGGGGCCTCAAGGGCAAGGAGGAACTGGGCGGCGGTCTGAACGCGATATTCACCCTGGAAAGCTCGTTCGATATCACGCATGGATCGCTTTCCGGCGGCCGTCTTTTCGGCCATCAGGCCACGGTGGGACTCTCTGACGACGCCTATGGCACGGTGACGATGGGACGCCAGTTCGACCCCACGGTCGATCTGATCCAGCCGATCACCGGCGACAACTTCGCGGGCCCGGTTTTCACCACCCCAGGCGACGCCGACAACAACGACAACTCGGCGTGGATCAATAGCTCGATCAAATATGCGAGCCCCACTTACGCCGGCTTCCAGTACGAGTTGATGTACGGCGTTGGCGGCATTGCCGGCAATACGACGGGCGGCCATGCGTATGGCGCCGCCGCCGCGTACAACACCGGCGGCCTGACGCTTGCCACCGGCTATCTGTTCATGAAGAACGACGTGAACGGCAACGGCGCGGCGGACCTCGTTCAGAACAACTCGGTGACGCCGCTTTTCGGCGCGACGCCGATGTTCGGTTCGCGGCAGATCTTCCAGGTCGCCGCGCAGTACGTGATCGGCAACCTGACCGCCAACGTCCGCTACAGCAACGCGCAGTACAAACCGTACAAGGACTATGGCGCGTTCAACCGCACCCAAACCTTCAACGTTGGCGGCGCGGCGCTTCAGTATCAGTTCAGTCCCGAACTGGCCGCGGCGCTCAACTATGTGTACACGCACTCGAGCGGGGCGTCATCAGCGACGTACAACAACTTCGGGGTGAACGCCACCTACGCGTTGAGCAAACGCACGAGCTTCTATACGGCCGTGGCCTATTCCCACGCCAGCGGCACGACGTTCAGCGAAGACGGCTCACAGATCGTCGCGGCGGGCGGCACGGTGGGGGATCTTGCGGCGAGTTCCAGCACGCGCTCGCAGGTCGTGACGATCCTCGGCATCACGCACAAGTTCTGACCTCGCATTCAAGCCAGTCGATAGAACCACGCACACGCGCATTCATTTCCTATGGAGGCAACATGGCTTTTCTCACGCACAAAGCATTGACGGTTTGTCTGGCGGCAATGGGGCTTTGCTCATTAGCGGCCCACGCACAGACGTCGCAATATCAACTCGTCAAGACGATCGATTTACCGGGAACCAAGGGCGGTCACGGCGATTGGGTCACCTATGACAAGGACACCCACGCGGTCTGGCTCTCCCAGTCGCCTAATCACAACGTCGTCGTGATCGACGCGAACAGCATGGCAGTGAAGAAAACGCTTGGGGGCGTCGATTCCGGCAACGGCATCGACTTCGACGCAGACCACGCCTATGTCACCGACGCGACGACGGGCAAGTTGATCGTCTATGACAAACATTCGTTCGAGCGCATCGCCGCCGTCGACAGCGGCGGCAAAACTCCCGACGGCGTCAATGTCGACACGAAAACGGGCACGATTCTGCTCGCCAACGACGACAGCAACAATGAAGCCGTGTTCGAGCCGAAGTCGCCGTACAAGCTGACCGCGACGTTCAAGCTGAAGCCCGAAGACGACAAGGACGGTCCGGACGTTGCGCTGTATGTCGAATCCACCGACCGCCTGTATCAGCCGGTTGGCAGCAAGATCGACGTGATCGATCCGAACACGCACCAGATCGAAGCGGTGTGGGACTTCGGTTTGAAGAAGGATGCCAAGGGCGGCGTCTATGACAGCAAAACCCATCACCTGATCTTCGGCACCAGCGACAAAAAGATGCTTGTCGTGGACCCGGCAACGGGCAAGCTGGTCACGACCATCGCCGTTGCCGGCGCGGTCGACCAGACCGCGATCGACACCGACAAGCGCCGCGCATTCATCGGCGACAAGACCGGCAATCTCGAGGTGATCGATCTCGACTCCAATCAGATTGTCGACCACATCCGTACCGAGCCCAAAGTCCACACGCTGACGGTCGATACGGCCACCCATCGCGTCTACGTCTATCTCAACGAAAGCAACAAGGTTGGGGTGTACGAGAAGAAGTCGTGATATCGCAGACCGGGCCCGGGTAACGCGGCAGCCTGCGCGGCTGCCCTGCCCGCCCGGCATCTGCACTGCATGCAACACGCTACGGCGCGCGCGTGGCGCGGCCCCCTCGCGCCGTAGTCCGAACTTCAATTCGTGGGAGATGTCGTCATGTCATCCGCTGCCTCGCCGGCAGGCAATGCTTTCCTGAGAAACCGGTGGACTCAACTCTTCATCGGTATTGCCTGCATGGCACTCGTCGCCAACCTTCAGTATGCCTGGACACTCTTCGTGATCCCGATGAAAGCGCAAAACCTCTGGACCGGCGCCGCGGTTCAGCTAGCGTTTTCCATCTTCATTCTGGTCGAAACCTGGCTCGTGCCGATTGAAGGCTGGCTCGTCGACCGCTTCGGCCCGCGCCCCGTCGTCATGTGCGGTGCGGCGTTCGTCGCGCTGAGCTGGGTGCTCGATTCGTTCGCCACGACGCTACCCATGCTCTACACCGCTTCGGTGATCGCCGGACTGGGAGCAGGCTGCGTCTACGGCACCTGTGTCGGCAACGCACTCAAATGGTTCCCCGACCGTCGCGGCCTCGCCGCGGGCCTGACCGCCGCGGGCTTCGGCGCCGGGGCCGCGCTGACGGTGATTCCGATTGCCAACATGATTCGCGACTCGGGGTACCGGCAAACGTTCTTCGTGTTCGGCGTGATCCAGGGCATTGCCATCTTCATTCTGAGCATCGCGTTGATCCGTCCGAATCCAGGCCCCGGCATCAAGCCCGTGGCGCGCGTCGTGACGAGCAAAGTCGACTACACGCCACGGCAGATGGTCAAAACGCCCCTCTTCTGGATGATCTATCTGCTATTCGTGCTCGTTGCCGCCGGCGGTCTGATCGCGACCGCTCAACTCGGCCCGATTGCGAAGTCATTTGGCTTTGCCAAGCTCCCGGTACAGTTCTTCGGCGCGACGCTGCCGCTGCTGACGCTGGCGCTCTCGATCGACAATCTGCTCAACGGGCTGACCCGTCCCGTTTGCGGGCTCCTGTCGGACAAGATCGGCCGCGAAAACACCATGCTGATCGTCTTCGTTGGCGAGGGGCTGGCATTGCTGGGAATGAATGCGTTCGGTCACGATCCCTATGCATTCCTGATCTTTTCGCCGCTGATCTTCCTGTGCTGGGGCGAAATCTTTTCGATCTTCCCGGCGATCTGCGCGGATACGTTCGGCAGCAAATACGCGGCGTCGAACGCGGGCACGCTCTATACGGCCAAGGGCACGGCGTCGTTGCTCGTGCCGATTGCTTCGCTTTTGGCCGCCGGCGGATCATGGGAGCATGTCCTGATCGGCTCCGCCGTCGTGTCGATCATCGCGGGGCTGTCGGCCAGGTTCATTCTTGCGCCCATGCGAAAGCACCGCTTCGCAGCCACGGCCGACGACGTTGCCCCGGCCATGCAAACACAATGAGACACCTGGTGGCCGCCACGGTTCGATTGCGCAGCATGGTCGAATCGTGGCGGTAGCCAGCAGCGAATTGTCGGGCTCCTGTAAGCAAGGCGGCTTATGTGAAGATTACAAGTCGCCTGTCCGACGTTAACTGTTCCTTAAGTCTGCCGCGTCAAGCTAACGGTGCCAGCTATCGGCCCACCCCGGGTCCGTATCGCTGACACCTGGCTGGAGGCACAGACCATGAACCGGACACTCAAACTGGCCGCGCTTGCGGCTGCCCTGCTGGTACCGTCCCTTTCTTTCGCGCAACCCACGAATGGATCGCCCACGCGGGCACAGGTTCGCGAGGAACTGGCCCAGCTCGTACGAGCCGGCTACAAACCGACTGGACGCGACAACAAATATCCCGACGACCTGCGGGCGGCCCAGGCGCGCGTTGCAGCTGAAGCCGCGGCACAGCGATCCGCACCCGCGCCCGCTCCGAATGGGCAAAGCGATTGAACCGATGCCGTACCGTGGTTCTCAGGGCGCTTGATGGACACGCAGCGTTCGTCAAGCGCGTCTCAACGCGTGCGGCTGCCAGGCTAATCTTTTGAAGCACTCTGGTCTAAGGCTCATCGGCCCCAACCTGTTCGAGTGCATTCAGGTCGTCGGCGAAATTGTCAGGCTGCCCAGCAGCGGTTTCATGGGTGCGCGGCGGAGACTTCACGACCGGCGGCGGCGTTGCGCCCATGCCTTCATCGATACGCTGCAGCAAATAAGGAAAGAACGGATTCGACGCAATGCGGAACATCGAATCGAGCGTCAGGATCAGGGTGCCGCGAACCTATCTTTATTACCTTCAGTGAGGTGCGTAACAGTGTCGTTCTCTTTCGTTATTGATATCGGGAAATCAAAAATACACGCACCTCACAATAGCCGCGCTTTGCTTGCGAATGGGCTTCGAATTCTCACAGGAACGTTAGCTTGCCGTTTCGAATGTCATACATCGAGCCCACCATCTTCACGTTCCCTTTCGTTTCCAGATCGGACAGAATCGGACTCCCACTGCGGATAGCGGCTATCGCACCCTGAACATTCGATCGCGCGACGGCATCGACAAATTCATCGTTTTTGCTGGATCGCTCTCCGGAATATTGCGTGGCGGTGATCGCCGGCTGGATCTTCTGAAGCAAACCCGTCAAATTCCCCAGTTGAACGTTGTCGATCGCCCCTTTTATCGCCCCGCATGCGGTGTGGCCCATCACCAGAATCACTTTCGCACCCGCAACGGCACACGCAAACTCCATACTGCCGAGTATGTCCTGGTTTGCGACGTTTCCCGCGATCCTTGCATTGAAGGTGTCGCCGATTCCCATATCCAGAATGATCTCGGCCGGCGCGCGCGAGTCGATGCAACTGAGGACGATTGCTGCTGGATACTGGCCGCTGGCGCTCGCTCTCTTCTGCGCGAGAAAGTCCTGCTTTTTCATCTTGCCGGTGCGAAACCGTTCGTTGCCGGCTTTCATCATTTCGATGATCTGATCGGGAGTCAGCGCATTGCGCTGCGATTCGGACAATGCCGCCGCCTGGATATCGCCCGCCGTGAACGGCGTGCCGGCAACGAGCGTCGCCACGCTTATGCCAGCCTTGATCCACTTGCGCCTTCCGCCATCCGCCGGGTCGTCGGGAACTTCAATCGCCGTGTTTGCAGACATTGGAATCTCCTTTTTGACGGAGGTCGAACCTTGACTCGGAGAGGGATCTTGATCGACGTTCGCTAACAACCTCAGATCAGCGTGAAGGCAATGTGAAGATGGTCAGTCAGAGTATAGGCGGCGCGCGAAATCGTGATATCTGGCTGCGCCGCCGTCATGGACGCCACACTACGCTGCAGGACGAGCCCCCTCCCAGGCACGCTGCAGGAGCGCTCTAAGCGGCTTCCCCTCGATCGGCCGCGGATTCCAGTAGGGGTTCGACAATGCCACCTCGCAGGCATGATCAAGATCGGTTTCCTTCAAACCGATATCGCGAAGGCCTCGCGGCACCCCGAGTTCGCGGTTTAGCGCATAGAGACCGTCGGCTGCGGAATTCACGTTCAGTGCCCTCGCGATCCGACTCATGGCCTCTGCGGCAACCGTGCTGTTGTACGCGAGCGCGTGGGGCAAGACTATCGCATGCGTTTCCGCATGAGGCAGGTTGAATGTTCCCCCCAGGGTATGACACAGTTTGTGATGGAGGGCCATACCCACGTTGCCGAGCACCATGCCACAGAACCATGCGCCATACAGGCAGTCACCGCGCGCCGATACATCCTTGCTGCTCTTCCTCACTGCACGAAGGCCATCCGCGAGCGAACGAATGCCCTCCTCGGCCATCAATGACATGACGGGATTTCCGTCTTTTGCGTAGAGTCCTTCGGCGGCGTGAGCGATCGCATTCAATCCGCTCACAATCGAGAGTTGAACGGGGAGCCCAATCGTCAACTCCGGGTCGTACAACACGGTCTTCGGCAACACCCTGGCGTCGCGCCCGGTTCGCTTCAGACCGTTCTCGGTGATGCCGTATATCGGCGTCATCTCCGAGCCCGCGTAGGTCGTCGGTATCGCGATGATCGGCAATGACGATTCGAGCGCGATCGCCTTGCCGAGGCCGATCGTCGAACCACCGCCGATCGCGACCGCGCAGTCTGCTTCCACGGTCTTCGCGTGTTCCCGCGCTCGGCGAGCGTTCTCGATGGGAACGTGCATTTGGGCGCCGTCGAAAACGCCCGCGCTAGACGGACCGAGGAGAGATGAAACCACCTCGGCTTGCGCTTTCTGCTCGGGGGTACAAAGAATCAATGCGCGGCGGGCGCCCAACGTCTCGACTTCCTGCTGGATCAGTTTCATGCTTCCAGCACCAAATACCACTCTCGACGCCTGCGTTGTGTAGGTGAACTCATACATGAGATCTGCTTCCCTTGTCGTCGGACGGCAAGCCCGCTTAAATGTAGTCGACCTGGTAGCGAGCGACACGAACATCACCCAGGACCTGCTTCACGCGCAAATGTTCAGGATGCGACGCATAGGCTTCGAGCGACGCCTGGCAGTCGAACTCCGTATACAGGACAACGTCGCAGGCATAGTCAACGGCGCTGACATCCAGCCCGACCTCGAGCTTCGTGAGCCCCGGGATCTTCCCGCTCAGGCTCTCGAATGCGCGCTTGACGAAATTCGCCGTCGCTTTCTTTTCCTCGTGCGTCTCGCCGCGAACGTTCCACATCACGATATGCTTGATCATATTTATTTCCGTTAATACTGCTTACGAACTGAACCGCTGTTCGAGCCACGATTTCGCACCTCGAACAGCGGTTCGCCGTATAGAGTCGTTACGCCTTGTTTTTGTTGTACACGTCCACGAATACGGCCGCGAGCAGCACGACACCCTTGATCACCTGCTGATAGTCGACGCCGATACCCATGATCGACATGCCGTTGTTCATCACGCCCATGATGAATGCACCCACAACGGCTCCGACTACCTTGCCGACACCGCCGGAAGCGGATGCACCGCCGATAAAGCACGCAGCGATCACGTCCAGTTCGAAACCGGTGCCGGCCTTCGGCGTGCCGCTATTCAGACGCGCTGCGAAAATGATGCCCGCGAGCGCGGCAAGCACACCCATGTTGACGAACGTGAGAAAGCTGACAGCCGGCACGCTAACGCCGGAGAGCCGAGCGGCTTTCGCATTGCCACCGACCGCGTACACACGGCGCCCGATGGTCGTACGGTTCATGACGAACGTGTACAACCCGATCAGCACGCCCATGATGACGAGCACGGTCGGCAACCCGCGGTAGGACGCGAGCAGGTAGCAAAAATAGACGATCAGGGCGGTCAGCACGACGTTCTTTGCCACGAACATCGGGAACGAACCCTTTTCCACCCCGTGCTTCGCCGCACTCGCGCGATGACGAAGCTCGATCGCGAAGAAAGCGGCGCCGACCAGAACGCCAAGCACAATCGACGTAATATGAAGGTCCTGCCCGCGGAAAATGTCAGGAATGAAACCCGAGCTGACCGCTGCGAAGCTTTCCGGGAACGGACCGATCGACTGGCCCTGAAGCACCAGATTGGTCAAGCCGCGAAACACCAGCATCCCGGCCAGCGTCACGATGAACGACGGCATGCGCCAGAATGCAATCCAGTAACCCTGCACGGCGCCAATCAGCGCGCCAGTCGCGATACAGACGATGGTGGCCACAACGTAGTTGACGTTGAACTGAACCATCAACACGGCTGCGAGGGCGCCGACCAGTCCGGCCGTCGAGCCGACCGACAGGTCGATATGGCCCGCCACGATCACCATCAGCATGCCGAGCGCCATGATGACGATGTAGCTGTTTTGCAGCACGAGATTCGTCAGGTTCAGCGGCTCCATGAGCACGCCGCCCGTCGCAAACTGGAAGAAAATCATGATGACGATCAGCGAGAAAAGCAGCCCGTATTCGCTGGCGCCGCGCTTGATCACGTCGATGATTTCACTTTTCTTGACCTCGGCCTCCTGAGGAGCCGCAGGCGAGAGAGCTTTACGCATTTCAGATGCCTCCATTTCGCATGATTGCCCGCATGATTTTTTCCTGCGAGACTTCTTCCGACGTGAACTCGCCGACGAAGCGGCCTTCGTTCATGACATAGACGCGGTCGCACATGCCAAGCAGCTCGGGCATCTCCGAAGAAATCATGACCACGCACTTACCCGCCGCAACCGCCTGATTGATGATGCTGTAGATTTCGTACTTCGCTCCCACGTCGATGCCGCGCGTGGGCTCGTCGAGAATGAGGACATCGGGCTCAGAGAACAGCCACTTGCTCAACACGACCTTCTGCTGATTGCCGCCGGACAGGTTGCCGACCACGTGCGAAACCCCTTGCGCGCGGATTCGCAACTTCTTCAGGAAGTCGGACGCAACGGTGACTTCCTCGTGCTCGTTCACGACACCGTATTTCGACACGCCCGCGAGATTCGCCAGAGAAATGTTGGTCTGGATATCGTCATCGAGAAGCAGCCCGTTGCCCTTGCGGTCTTCGGTCACGTAGGCCAGGCCCGCGTTGATGGCCTTCCTGACGGAAGAGACATCGACCGCCTTCCCATGAAGGTGAACCGAGCCGCCAATGTCTTGCCCGTAGGCGCGTCCGAACACGCTCATGGCCAGCTCGGTTCGGCCCGAACCCATCAACCCGGCGATACCCACGATTTCGCCCGCACGCGCCTTCAGGTTGACACCCTTGATGACTTCCCGGTCACGCTGGGTGGGATGCCGGACACGCCAATCCTTGACCTCGAAGATCACCTCGCCGATGTCCGGCGTTCGCTTCGGATAGCGATCGGACATCTCGCGGCCGACCATGGCCTTGATGATGCGGTCCTCGCTAACGGTTTCCGCACGACAATCGAGTTCGTCAACGGTCGACCCGTCGCGGATGACCGTAATGCTGTCTGCGACCCGCGAAATTTCGTTGAGCTTGTGCGAGATGATGATTGAGGTGACGCCACGTGCTTTCAGGTCCAGCAATAGCTCGAGCAGTGTGTCGCTGTCCTTCTCGTTCAGGCTCGCCGTGGGCTCGTCCAGAATGAGCAGGCGCACCTCCTTCGACAACGCCTTGGCGATTTCCACGAGTTGCTGCTTGCCGATTCCGAGCGTGCCAACTGGGGTATCCGGGGAATCGGTCAGTCCAACCTTCTCCAGCAGCGCCTTCGCGCGGGCGCGGGAACCTTGCCAGTCGATCACGCCGCGACGGGACTGCTCGTTGCCCAGAAAAATGTTCTCGGTAATGGACAGCATGGGAACGAGCGCGAGTTCCTGATGGATGATGATGATGCCGACCTCCTCGCTGTCCGTGATGTCGGAGAACGCGCGCTCTTCCCCTTCATACATCACGGAACCCGCATACGAACCGTGCGCATAGACGCCGCTCAGTATCTTCATCAGCGTCGACTTGCCCGCGCCGTTCTCACCGCAGATGGCGTGAATTTCGCCTTTTCTGACCTTCAGATTGACGTTATTCAAGGCCTTCACCTGGCCGAACGCCTTCTGGATGCCGTTCATCTCCAGAATCGTGTCCATCTCCGTATCCTCATATCTCTCGAGCTCGATGCACGACACCAGCGCGCCGTTACGCCTTCCAACCGTCACGGCGCGCTGAGCGACAACACCGCCATTACTTGATCTGCGCCGGCGTGTAGTAACCGCTGTTGACGAGCAGGGGTTGCACGCTTTCCTTGTCGACGAGCACCGGCTTCACCAGATAGGTGGGAACGACCTTCGCGCCGTTGTTGTAGCTTTTCGTGTCGTTCACGGGGACCGTCTTGCCGGTGAGCGCGTCGTCGACTATGTCGGCGGTAATGCTCGCCAGCTTGCGCGTATCCTTGAACACGGTCGTGGTCTGGTCGCCGCGAACAATGGCCTTCACGTTCTGGATGTCGGCATCCTGGCCGGTCACCACGGGCATCGGCGCCTGTGCGGAGCCGTAGCCCACGCCCTTGAGGGACGAAATCACGCCGATCGCGATCGCGTCATTGGGGGTCCAGACCGCATCGAGATGGTCCTTGCCGTAGAAGGCGCTCAGCAGGTTGTCCATCCGCGACTGGGCCGTCGCACCGTCCCAGTTGCGGGTCGCGATTTTTTCGAATGCCTCCTGCTTGCTGCGAATCACGAACTTGCCGCGGTCGATATACGGCTTGAGCACCGACATCCCGCCGGCATAGATCATGTGCGCGTTGTTGTCGTCCGACGAGCCGCCGAAGACCTCGATGTTCCAGGGCGTCTTGCTGCCCTTCTTTTTCCACGCATCGACGATGCTTTGCGCCTGCAGCACGCCGACGCCGTAGTTGTCGAACGTGGCGTAGTAGTCGACGTCCTTCGTCTGGCTAATCAGGCGATCGTACGAAATGACCTTGATGTGCTTCTTCTGCGCATAGGCCAATGCGTCGGAGAAGGTCTTGCCGTCGATCGGCGCAATCACCAGCGCTTTCACGCCTTTCGCCAGCATGTTTTCGACCTGATTGACCTGCGTCGGCACGTCGTAGTTCGCGTACTGCAAGTCGGCCGTGTAGCCTTTCGCCTTCAGTGCGTCGACCATGCTCTTGCCGTCGGTCAGCCAACGCGACTCGGTCTTGTCAGGCAGCGAGATACCGATGACTCCCTTGTCCCCGGCGTACGAGGACGTCGACATCGCAGCGAACCCGATGCTGAAAGTCACTGCAACCACAACACGCTTGATGATGCTCATCTCCGTCTCCTGACTTAGTACTACGTAGTTATTGGCAAATACGATTCACTTGAAGACTGGCCCCGAGCCCGAGGCCAGTCTCGCCTTACTCGATAAACACTTCTGCCCCAGCTTGTTTCGAGGAAGCGAACATGGCCTCGATGACGCGGCTGATGTTGTAGGCCTGTGTAGCGGGAACGACCGATGGGGTTCCGTTGCGCAGCGCCCCGAAGAAAGCGTTCGATTCCCGGTCGAAGTACACCGGGTTGCCGATTTCCGCAATGTCCGGCGAGTACTCGGTCTTCTTCGTGGCCCAGATTTCGGGGAAGCTCGTTTCCTGCCACTCGGTCCAGCCTTCCGGGTATGCGCCCTTGCCTGCGTCGTAGATCTTGTAGCTCGCCGGCAGCGAGCGCGAAGACATGATCCCTTCGGTGCCGTATGCCGTGATGTCCCAGCTCTCCGTCCACGGCAGCACGTCCCACGACATGAAGTCGATGGTCACGATCTTGTCTTCGTAGTTGAGCACCGCGCCAGCGGCATCTTCGCGCGACTCGTCGCCGTGGAAATTCGGGAACTTCGTGATACGCGCGTTGACCGAACGGGGCGTGCCGAAGTGGAGCAGGATGCGGTCCACCAGGTGGCAGCCGATCACGAACACGGCGCCGCCGATATCGCCGGGCTGCGTCATGTGCGCGGTGCCGGCTTCATCGTGCGAGCAGCCGCCGTGCGCGCGCACCTGGACGACCTTGCCGAGGCGCCCGCTTTTCAGGGCTGCCTGCATGACGTCGACCGATGGCGCAAAGCGCCAGCAGTAGCCCACCTGAAAGAGCCCGCCCGTGCGCTCGACGGCCTGCACGATACGCCGCGCGTCTTCCGAACTGCGTCCTGCGGGCTTCTCGCACAGCACGGCCTTGCCGGCTTCGAGCGCCTCGATGGCAAGATCGGCCATCTTGTCGCTTTTCGAGTGCACGAAGACCACGTGCACATTCTCGTCGGCCAGAATGTCCTCTTTTGTGCGAGCCTCGAGTCCGAGCGCGTCGACGAACGGCTTCAGCAACGGGCTGGTGTCCCAGGCGCCGAGCATCTTCGCATCGCTTCGACGTTGAATCGCCTTGACGCGCCCCGACGTGTGCGGGTGCGTGATACCGAGGCAGGCAACGCCTACCGTTTCTCCAGGGCGAATGTTTCGCGTCATGACAGATCTCCTCCAGCTGTATCGTTAGACCTTGACCGCTTTACCGGAAGTCGCGGACTCGAGTGCGCATTCGGCGAGACGCAGTGCCTTGAGGCCGTCGTCGACCGAGGTCGGCAGCGGCGTGTCGTTGTTCAGCGCGTCGACGAACGCCTGCAACTCGCCCTTGTAAGCCTCGACGTAGCGTTCGAGGAAGAAGTTGAGCAGCGGCTCGCGCACGTCGGTCGCTTCCTTGGTCCAGCGGCGGATGGTCGAAGGACGCAGGTTTTCCTGCAGGAGCATGCCTCTCGAGCCCGACACTTCCATGCGCTGGTCGTACCCATAAACGGCTTCGCGGCAACAGTTGATATGGCATTGCTTGCCGGACGCCGTACGCAGCTGCACCATGACGGTGTCGAAGTCGCCCAGTTCGGCGAGCGACGTGTCAACGAGGCGGCTCGCCAGCGCCATCACTTCCACCGGCTCCTCGCCGAGCAGCCAGCGGGCCATGTCGAGGTCGTGAATCACCATGTCGCGGAAAATGCCGCCCGAATGCTCGACGTAGTCGCGTGGGGGCATACCAGGGTCGCGGCTCGAAATGACGACCTGGCGGACTTCGCCCACCTCGCCGGCGTCGATCGCCTTGCGGAACGCCTGGGAGGTCGGATCGAAGCGGCGGTTGAAGGCGAGCATCACACGTCCACGCAGACGCTCGACTTCGCGGGCCGCGGCCAGCGACTTCTCCATGTCGAGATCGATGGGCTTTTCGCAGAGCACAGCCTTGCCGCGCGCCACGGCTTCCAGCATAAACGTGATGTGGGTATCGGTCGGCGTGCCGATCACCACGGCGTCGACATCGCTGCGTTGCAGAACGGCCATGCAGTCGGTCGACGCTTCGCAGCCCAGGCGTTCAGCGAGCGAGTTGGCCGCTGCCGCCACCGGGTCGGCGACGACGACGAGCCTCGCGTTCGGAATCGCGGCTGCGTTGCCTGCGTGAATGCGGCCAATCCGGCCCGCGCCGAGAACAGCGATACGAATCATGTTTGTCTCCAGAGATGTCGGGTTTGAGCGATGGTTGCGTGATGGTCGCGTCAGGCCGAAGCGCCCGCCGTGGTCGAAAACTGGGCGATGGTGGTGTCGTAAGCGCGCTTTGCCATCTGATCGAGCGGCAGCTTGCGGAACGGCTCCGAAATCAGTTCGACGCCGTAGTACGGCAGGTCGCAACCGGCTTGCTCGAGCGCCTCGACAAACGCGCGGCAGTCGGCGGCCCCTTCACCGCACAGCTTGCGGTTGAAGGTCGAGTCGTCCAGCAGCGTCCCTTGAATCTGCGCGGCGACATCGTCCAGTTCCACGCCCTTGATGAAGCGCGCTGGAATTTGGGCGACCTCGCCATAGGGGCTGCCGAAACGGGCAACGTGCCAGTGATCGACCATCAACCCGCCATTAGGCTGATCGGCGCCTTCAGCGATCTTCAATGCATCGCCGATATTTCGGATGACTGAGAAAGGCATGAACTCGATCGCGACAGTCGCACCGACCATCGCCACCTCTTCGCACAACTTCGCGAACGCTTCCGTCATGCGCGGAAAATTGGCCGGGCTTTCGTCGAAAGGATTGGCACCGACTTTCAGGTTACGCATGCCTAGCTCGGCGCCCAGTTCGATGACACGGCGACGGAAATGGTCCGACTTGACACGCGCTTCGCCATCGAGATACCAGTCCATCAGGATTTCAAGCTCGAAGTACTTCATGCCTGTATCGTCGAGAATCTTCCTCACGCCCGAGATCCCGTTCTGCTCGACGCTGTACTCGAGGTCGTCGAGGATGAGGCCCATGCCGCGCCAACCCGCGCGCGACGCAGCTTCCGCGCGATCGCGCAGCGGATACGGACTGACTTCCGTCGGGGCGCCGGGGTAGACATCGCCAGCCAGCGTCCAGTAGGCGGCCAGCAGCTCTTTGGTTTTCGTGCTCATTTCCAGTGTCCAGTCACTCAGGTAGTTGAGGTGTTCATCGGCGCGCCTCGATGCGTGCCGCGCGGTCGTGAACAGGCATTACGCAATAACGTGTGCGGGCTTCGTGGCAGGTGCGAGAGCGAAGTCCCACGTCACCGACCAGAACGGGGCTTCGAGCCCAACCCTCTGTGCGGTTTCCCGGTCTTCGACCTTCCTGAAATCGGCGATGAGTTCGCTCTTGACGCCGAACACCGCGTCTTCAGGGAGATACGGGCAATCCGGCGTGAAGATGTGCGTGATGACAGGCTCGTAGCCGGGCGCGGTCACGATGAAATGCAGATGGGCTGCCCGGTTCGGGTGGCGTCCCATCGCGCCGAGGAGCTTGCCGACGGGGCCATCGGAAGGAATCGGATAGTGGCGCGGCTTGACCGACTTGAACGAGTAGCCGCCGTCATGATCCGAAGTGAACACGCCGCGCAGATTCGAGTCGGGCTGGATGCCCTTTTGCTGGACATCGTAGAAGCCGTCGTCGTTCGTCTGCCAGACTTCGAGCTTCGCATCCGCAATCGGCTTGCCGGCAAGATCGGTCACACGCCCGGCAACGACGAGCGGCTCGCCCTTGCCGTCGAGGCAGATGTTCGCGCCATTCTCGTACTCGGGTGCATTCGCCACATAGAACGGGCCGAGAATCGTATTCGGCGTCGCGCCGGTCGGGCGGCGATGGTTGATGGCATCGACCAGCATCGAGACGCCGAGAATATCGGACAGCAGAATGTACTCCTGCCGCCACGCATTGCATATCTGGCCGGTCTCGGTGAGAAAGCGAACCGCGGCGAGCCATTCTTCGTGCGTCGGTTCGATTTCCTTCACCGCGGCGTGAAGATGCTTGACCAGCACGGACATGACTTGCTCGAGACGAGGATCGATGCCCTGCCCCATACGTCCGTTCACGATATCCGCAGACTGTGCCTCGTCGAAGTACGCAGAACGGGAGTGCGAAACGGTGGCTGTTGCCTCTTGCATGGAATGTCTCCTTCAGTGTTTCTCTACTGCTTTGAAGGAAGTCTATCTTCGCTATTGGCGGCAAAACAGAGCTGAAAAGGGAATCTCTTTCGCGTCTCGCGGGAAACTGCGTTGCTACGCACGAGCCGACGAGGAGCCATGGTTACTCTGTCCATAGCCGCTCGAATTCGTTCTTCCTGAAGCGCTCTGCAAGCGCCTCAATGAAAAGCCGAACCTTCACGGGCATGTGCGAACGCGTCTGGAAAGCGATGTTCATCGTGAGACGAGGCAGATCCCAGTCGTCGAGAACCGGCACGAGGCGGCCCGCTTTGATGTCGTCGTAGATGATGTATTTGGGCTGGACGAGTATGCCCATGCCGTCGAGCGCGGCAACCCTCAATATCTGACCGTCATTGGATTCAAGCAACGGTTTCACTTTCACGCAGACGCACTCGCCGTCGCGTTGAAACGCGAGGTCGCGGGGATTGTCGGCGAGGCCGTAGTTCAGCACCTTGTGCTTGCCGAGTTCGGCAGGAAAGCGCGGCGAGCCGTTCGCTGCAAGGTAATCGGGCGCAGCGGCGAGAACCCGACGTGTCGCCGCTAGGCGACGCACCGTGATGTTGCTATCAGGTTCGAGAACCTTGGTTCGAATCGCGACGTCGATGCCGTTTTCGATAATGTCGTAGTAGCGATTCGCCGCGACCACGTCGACCGTGATGTCCGGATAGCGCGCCGTGAATTCCGGCAGCATCGGTGCGATATGCAGCATGCAAAACGACAGCGACGCCGTCACCCTCAACAGGCCGCTCGGGCGAGCCGTCGCGTCCTTGACGACCAGTTCGGCTTCGCCAAGGTCCGCAAGGATCGATTTGCAGCGTCGATGAAACTCGGCGCCCGCTTCCGTGAGGAAGAGGTTGCGCGTCGTCCGTCGCACGAGTTGCACGCCGAGGCGAGCCTCGAGCGAAATGAGATACCGACTCGCGGCAGATATCGACAGCTCGACCGCCTCCGCCGCCCGACTGATACTGCCGGTCTCGGCGACCTCGACGAACAGCTGGACTTCCTTAAACTGGTCCATCTTCCCACACCATCCAGGAGGCTCGAGTGTTCAGCGCGGTTTCATGCGCGCGAACTCCGGTTGCCGGACGGCTGCCTCGCGTGCGCCATTCGTGACCAAAGGATAGGGCAAGCAAGCTATCCGTGATGCAGCAAAAATCCATCAGAAATCCATCAAAATCAGGGATAACCCGAGCGAAAAAATCGGCGGTTCTGGAGGCCACTTCGCGCTATCCTATGCAACGGTCGGCCAGTATCTGCTTCATTCGTAACGAGATTTTCCGGCCAGGCCGACGATCGATGCCACGACGCACGCCTTGCCCATCGCGTGGCGCTAACCGCGACGGCGCAGTGCAATCCGCGCTATCAAAGTGCGCTGACGATGCATCGCGATATCCGGAAGGCATCGAAAAAACATCATTCATGAGACATCTGTCGTGACCCACCGATTTCTCATCAAGGAAATAGCCCTGCAGGCCGGCGTCGGCGTCGCCACCGTTGACCGCGTCGTCAACAATCGCGGCAGCGTCCGCGAGCAAACAAAAAAGCGTGTAGAACAAGCCATCAAGGAACTCGAGAAACAGGAACTCTATTCGCTCCCCGCCGGACGAAAACTGATCGTCGACGTGGTCGTCGAAGCCCCCAACCGTTTCGCCGATGAAATCAAGGAAGCGCTGGAGGCAGAGATACCGACGCTGCATCCCGCGATTTTCCGTCCGCGCTTTCTTATGCAGGAGACGATGACCACGGCCGAGGTCGTGGAGGCGCTTCGTTCCATTGCTCATCGAGGCAGCCACGGCGTTTTCCTGAAGGCACGCGATGTACCGGAAATCTCGGACACCATTGCCGACCTCAAACGATCCGGCATTCCTGTCGTCACGACGTTCACCGATATTCCTCTTTCCGGCCGCATTGCATACGCTGGCCTCGATAATCGGGTCGCCGGCGCCACCGCCGCCTACCTTCTCGTCCAATGGCTTGGCACCCGGTCCGGTAACGTATTGATCACCATGAGCGACGAGCGCTTCAGAGGCGAAGAGGAACGCGAAATCAGCTTTCGCCGTGCGCTGCGAATCCATCATCCCAAACTGTCGTTGATCGATGCCAGCGGTGGCCACGGCCTCGACGCGCCAACGGAAAATCTGGTCAAGGCTGCACTTAAGGGGCAATCCGACGTTGTGGCGGTCTACTCGATGGGCGGCGGAAATCGTGCCATTCTGCGGGCTCTCGAGGCGCTAGGGATCGCACCGAAGTGCTTTATCGGTCACGACATCGACCGGGATAACGTCGAGTTGCTGCGCGAAGGCAAGATCCAGGCAATTTTGCATCACGAACTCCGGCAAGACATGCGCTCCGCTTGCCAGCACATCATGCACTTCCACAAAATGTTGCCGGCAACGGCAGTCTCGCAGTCGTCGTCGGTCGTCGTTGTCACGCCCGAAAATATCCCTGCCCACATCGCAGCGCGATTCCGACGATAGACGATGAGTCCGCCCGCTAGAACTGGGTGGCGAGGCCGGCAATCACGCCGAACTGACTCTTCCCATAGTTCGGATTGGTGGTCGATGCGGCGCTGCTCACTGGGTCGAAGTTGGTATTGGCGCCATAGAGGCCGCCATTGAGTCCCAGGTTCGACGTCGAGCTGTTGCGCACGTAGCCGAGTTCGGTATAGAGCAGCGTGCGTTTCGACAGCGAGTAATTGGCACCCAGCGTGAACAGCGTAGCGTTGCCGTTCCCATGGTTGGCGTTTGCGTGGTACACCGCTCCCGAAATCGCCAGCGCTGGCGTGCTGTTCCAGATTGCACCAATCCATTCGTGGTTGACGGCGGTCGGCAATGACGTCCCGGCCGGAAGTGCCGTCGGCGTGGCCGTGCCGAAATAGCCTTCGTTCGATGCATCGGGTGCACTGAGATGCTGGTAGCCGATATACGCCACGACTGGGCCGAACGCGTACGTCGCGCCGGTGAGTATCGAGCGCGAGGTCAGGTACACGTTGCTGAACTGCCCGTTGGGATCGCGGACTTCGTCGTACGTTGCCTGCCAGAACAACCCACCTCGCTGGTACGAAAGCTTGATCGCATCCGAACGGCCCTGCGCACTGCCCAGGCCCGTCGACGTTCCCAGTTGGCCCGGCGCGCTACCGGGGTTGCCTTCATTCCACTTCGGCGAATTGGTCAGGTCGTACTGGCCTTGAAGAATGAAACCCGCAAGCTTCGGCGACAGATACTCGACGCCGTTGGCAGCCTGAGAGAAAATCCGCCCGCGAACCAGTGTGCCGATCGAATACTTCTTGGTCTGCTGCGGGTCGACGTCTCCTGAGTACTGGCTCAGTTCGGCCGAGCCCATGTTGCCGAGCTTCACCTGCCCCCATGTGTCGTTCTGCATACCCACGGTCGCCTGTCCCTCGAAGAAGCTACCGTTCGCAAAGCTGCCGTTTTGCGTATTCAGACGCGACTCCAGCTGGAAGATCGCCCTCGTCCCGCCGCCAAGATCCTCGGCCCCCTTCAGCCCGAAGCGCGACTGTGCCCACCCCCCGCTCTGCGCACCGAATTTATTCCCGTTCGGCAGGCCGGTCTCGTACACGAGTCCATTGTCGACAATCCCGTACAGCGTCACACTGCTTTGCGCGCTAGCCGATACCGCTGCCGTAGCCGCCACCATCCCCAACAATGCTTTTTTCATCTCGTCTCCTTAGTTTTCCTGAATTAATTTCTGTGATTTACAGCGTCGATGGGACCGGATGCCAAACCCTTACGCGGACAATGAAAATACGACGCGATGCGTCCGAGGTCGGTGGCGTGGCCGCATCCGAAATCAATTTTTGGCAGAGTTTAGATTCGACGCGCGCTGTGAGACAGAGCCAGAAGAGAAATCTATTTCCCGGAAATCGGGAAAATGCGGGATAGCGAGATCAGGCGCACAGGGCGAGTCAGGATTGCGAGGCGTAGATGGCCACCATAAAGAGGTGAGTAGACCCGGGGAGTTGCACCCCGAGCCTCTCGCAGAACCGAACGTGAATCTCTCGACTCATTCGGCTCCCGCTATCCAACCGATACCCCGACGACACGCCAGTGGACAAACAACCGGGGGTGGACGCGCTGCATCTTACGTAGCCATTCCGCACTACGTCTCTTGTGCTGCCGCAACCCCTTGTACTTTCGTCGAGCCCACCGCAGAAGCCGTAGGTCGATGTAGCCGAAGAGGCTGTGCATTGCCGTCCGATAGAACGCCCCATAGTAGTTCCACCACCCTTGTATCGTCGTGTTGCATTGCTGCGCAAGTTCATCCAGCGTCGCCGGTGTTCGTCGATGCACGCGCCAACTACGCACGACCTGTCTCATCCGCTTTAAGGCATCATTGCTCACCGCTGGCAGAAAGCTAGTAAATCGCTGCCGCTGGTGTTTGTTCAATGCCGCTCTCGGTCTAAACGTAAAAACCGAGGAACGTAAACTGCACGTTCGGATAAGTGCCAGTGCGCTTACTGTCCTTGCAATACACGATCTTCGACTTCTCCGGATGCATCGTCAGGCCACACTCTCCCAGCCGTGCTGCAATCGCTTGCATCACGGATTGCGCTTCCGCCAGACTGCGGCAATGAACCACCGCGTCGTCGGCGTAACGTGCAAAGGGCGATTGCGGCCATGTCCGCCGCATCCAGCTATCGAACGCATAGTGCATAAACAGATTCATCAAGATCGGGCTGACCACGCCGCCCTGTGGTGTACCCCGCGTGCGAGGCAAATTCGCCCCATCCGCAGTTTCGAACGGCGCAGTCAGCCACCGCTCGACGTACAACAGGATCCAGCTCTCCTTGATATGGCGTCGCACCGCTTTCATCAGCAACGCATGGTCGATCTGGTCGAATGCCGCCTTGATGTCAAACTCAACAACCCAGTCGTATTTCCAGCAACGCGTACGCGTCACGGCAATCGCCTGTTTAGCCGACTTGCCCGGCCGATAGCCATATGAATCTTCATGGAATATCGGGTCGAGCGTCGGCTCGATCATCAGCTTGACTACACTTTGCGCCACCCGATCAGATACGGTGGGAATCCCCAGCTTTCTCGTGCCGCCCTTGGCCTTCGGAATCTCAACCTGCTTCACCGGTGGCGGGAAATACGACCCCGACGACATCCGATTCCACAGCTTGTACAGATTTCCCGAAAGATTCTGCTCGAACATGGCGATAGTTTCATCGTCCACGCCGGCAGCACCGCGGTTAGCCCTTACCAACTGGTACGCTTCCCACACGACCCGTTTCGCAATGCTGTACGGTTTCGTTGATGTCATGTCACTCATCCCCGCATTGCAGGTTGGTGCCCTTCGTCAACAGGATAACGCCGCCCCTTCGCTCCACCTTCATTACAAAGGCTTCAACACTACTACGAGCGGCTCCGCCCCTCGCTTCGACATCGGTATTCTTCCTCATGGTGTCTGCCATTTGTCATTTCCCTTTGCATTCGAAGCAAGGTTCTCACGTTCCATACCAAAGCCTGTATTGAGTTCATGCCGCCTTTACACCGGCTGCCATCGGGTCCGTAATCAGGCGTCGTCCCGACTGATCCTGGAGTAGGATTACGCCTCCAGTTTTGACAGCGCTTTAAATAAGTAACGATGCGTCGTCGGACGGTTTGCTTCCGCTCATCTACTCAACACGTACCTGCCACCCTCACCGGGTGACTTTTCCACGGTCGCTCACCACCGCGTCTTTTGAACGCAGCAGCACCGGGCGGTTTGAAGCCTGCTCCTGAAAGCCGACTTCGGGAGGCCTGCTCCCATCTTCAGTACAGCACCGCAGGCTCTCGCCTGCGTTCGTGACACACTAATCCTTCTTATCACTAGGTACCTATTTCTACGCTAAACTTCGTCACATGAAAACGCGTCACTCCCCCCTTCCCGCACCCGCTTCCGCCGAACCGGCCGGGTTCCCCGACGCCGACGAACTCGCCATGCTGCGCGCGTGGTATGCAGGCCTCGCCGTGCGGCCCGCCGTCGAGCGTTATCTCCCCTCGGCGCTCGGCGACGGGAAGTCGGCGCGTGGCGTGCTCGGGCGCATCCGGCGCAGGCTCGTCGCCCTCGCGCGCGCGGCGCATCGCGACGATCTGGTGGCGTTGTTCGAGCACCCGGTGGAGGAACGCGAGCGGCACGCCAAGGCCGTCGCGCAGGCAATCGACAGCCTGCGCACCGCCCGCCCTCCCGAACCCCAGATCGCCGACGACATCGCACAGTGGTTCACGCCGCGCGCCGTGCGGGTGCTGTACGCGCACGGCGTCACCACGCTCGCCGACCTGACCGTGCGTATCCCGCGCCGCCGCCAGTGGTGGAAAGCGGTGCCGGGCCTCGGGATGGCGAGTGCCCGCGCGATCGAGGCGTTCTTTGCGGCCTGGCCGGGACTCACGGAAAAGGCGCGCGCGCTCATCGCCGCGAGCCAGCGCGGCGACATCGCACCGTGGGAGTCACTCAAGCTGCCGCACGAAGTCGACGGCTCCGAGGGCACGTTCCGTGCACCGCGCGCGACCTGCACGCTGGACGCGTCGAACGACTATGAAGCGATCCAGACCTGGCTCGCGCTGCACGAATCGCCCGCCACCCAGCGTACCTACCGGAAGGAAGCCGAACGCCTGATCCTCTGGGCGATCGTCGAGCGTGGCCGCGCGCTCTCGTCGCTCTCGACCGAGGACGCCATTGCCTACCGCGCGTTCCTGCGCCATCCTTCCCCGCGCGGCCGTTGGGTCGGCCCCGTGAGGGCGCGCACCTCGCCGGACTGGCGGCCGTTCAACGGCAGCCTCTCGGCGCGCTCGGTCGCGCATGCGCTGTCGATCCTCGGCGCGCTGTTCCGTTGGCTCATCGAGCAGCGCTACGTGCTCGCCAATCCGTTTTCCGGCGTGAAAGTGCGCGGCGCGAGCGGCGCGCAGGCGCTCGACACCTCGCACGCATTCAGCGAAGGGGAATGGGCGCTCGTGCGCACGATCGCAGACGGCCTCGAGTGGTCGTACGGCTGGTCAGCGCCGGCCGCACAGCGGCTGCGTTTCCTGCTCGATTTCGGCTATGCGACCGGCCTGCGCGCGAGCGAGCTGGTCGGCGCCACGCTCGGGCACGTCGAGACGGACGCACGCGGCGATCATTGGCTGCGCGTGACGGGCAAGGGAAAGAAGCTCGCGCGCGTCGCCTTGCCGCCGCTCGCGTGGGAGGCGCTCGCGCACTATCTGGCCGAACGCGACCTGCCTGTCGTGTCCGTGCGCTGGAATCCGGCGACGCCGGTCATCGGCAGTCTCGAGGCCGACAGCGACGCCGCGATCAGCAGCGTGCGTTTGTGGGGGGTGCTGCGGCGCTTCTTCCTGCTGGCCGCCAAAGCCATCGAGGCCGATCATGCGCCGCTTGCGGAAAAGCTGCGCCGCGCGAGTCCGCACTGGATGCGCCACACGCACGCCACACACGCGCTCGGGCGCGGCGCCGAACTCACCACGGTGCGCGACAACCTGCGGCATGCTTCCGTTTCGACGACCTCGATCTATCTGCACAGCGACGAAGTCAAGCGCGCGCGGCAGATCGCGGATGCGTTTGGCAAAGCGAAATGAATCCGCGTCCACCGGATCATTCGCAACTCGGTAGGCGACAAATACGCGTAGGCCGGCCGTCGAGTCAGCGTCGCTGGTAAACAACGCCCTGCGGTGAGAAGCGATCCGGCTCGGGTTCCTCGTCGAAGCGTCGATGCGCTTCAGCAATGGCCGACTCGTTGTTGTTCGCCCAGTTGACCAGCGCCATCACCGGCTCCAGCAACGTGCGCCCCATTTCGGTCAGTGCGTAATCGACACGCGGCGGAATCGTCGCATACATCGTGCGGGTCACCAGCCCGTCGCGTTCAAGCCCGCGTAACGTCAGCGTCAGCATGCGTTGCGAGATGCCGTCGATTTTCCGTTTCAGTTCATTGAAGCGCCGCGGCTCACTGGCCAGCGTGGCGATGATGTAGAGGCTCCATTTGTCGCCGATCCGATCGAGGAGTTCACGGGTGGCCTTACAGCCACCGGCGTCGGGTTCGGGCATCTCCCCGGGGAGATCAGTGTGACTCAGTGACATGCATGTGCCTTCTTGTGGAGCCAGGACAGGAACAATACCATCCTGCGTATGGTTAGGTAATCAACAACCAGATAGTTACCTAGTTCCTGTTATATACCATGGAGCCAACATGAGCCACATCCTGCTGCTCACTTCGAGCCCTCGCGGTGCCGACAGCCTGTCAACGAGAATCGCCAGTGAGTTCGCCCAAAGACTCCGCGACCAGCGCCCTGGCAGCACACTGAGCATTCGCGATCTCTATGCCGATCCGCTGGCCCATATCGATGAAGCCTACGTCGTCGGCCGCGCGCTTGCGCCAGATGCACGTAGTCCGGCGCATTCAGAGGCAGTCGGCGTGGCAGAAGCCCTTATTGGCGAGCTGGCCGCCGCCGACACCGTCGTGATCGGCTCGGGCATGATCAATTTCGGACCGCCCACGCAACTCAAAGCATGGTTCGATTACGTGACCTGGCCTGGCGTGACCTTCAAGTACGACAATAGCGGCGTAGCAGGCTTGCTGACGGGCAAGAAGGTCTATTTGTTTACTGCCGCCGGGGGCGTTTTCTCGGATGGTCCCTACGCGCCGCTGGACTACCAATCTGGCTACCTGAAGCATCTTCTGGGCTTCATCGGGCTGACCGACGTCGAGCATCTACGCGTGGAAGGCGTTGCTTATGGACCGGAAGCGGCAAAGACGGCCATCGCCAACGCCGAAACGGCAGTGCAATCGCTGCTGGCGGAGGCTGTTTGATTTCATGGCGGCACAAAGGCTGTCGCCCTCTTCTGTCGCCCACATATGTCGCCTGCAGGGCGACCCGGACCTTCCGGGCCGCCCTCCCTTCAAGCCGGGGCCGACATGCGCCCCATGCAGGCTTCAGTGCGTCGGCGTGAACGAAACGCCGCGCAATACTTCTGCAAATCCTGCGCTACGCACCGTGACGAATTGTTCCCGAGTGCCTGGAGCGGTCGTGTTCTTCAGCAAATCGCGGATCGCCACCAGCTTGTTCGGATCCGCGCCCTGGTCGCCGCTTCCGCTGACTGTCGACGTGATCGCCCACAACATCACGGTACCGTCACCCTCGACCTGGCCCGTCAGGTTGCGCAGGCCGTCGGTTGCCGGTGCCCACGGCAGACTGGTTGCCTGGTTCGCCCCGGTCGGATAGCCGTTCACCGTGTACGATTTGCCGAGGTCCAAGCCGTTCTGCAACGTGTACGCGAGCGTCCAGGTCTGCGTCGTCGCGTTGTACACCCACTTCTGCAAGCCGGCGAGCTGCTGTGCGGCGGCATGCGTGTACAGATCGGAGCCGCCCGCGTAGCCGTCGCCTTCGTCTGCTACATACAGCGTATTCGCATCAGCGAACCACAGGCCGAAGGGGAAGTGCGTCGGATTCGTCGTCTTGTTCGACGTCGTCGGGAAGCCGCGAAGCACGCACATGTTGCTCGGCAGGCCATTGGCCTGCAGCGTGGCGGCGTTATACGTGAGCGGTTGGGTCGGCAGTTTCGCATTCGGCGCCGGCACGCCCACGCCGTTCGGGCATGCGGTACCCGTCGTATCGAGGAAGTACACGGTGTTGACGCCGTTGCCGCCGCTGCCCTTCGTGTAGTACAGCACGTTGTTGTAGATCGTCAGGCCGCGGAAGTTGTCGTCCTTGCCGATCTTGTCGGCCTTGTCACCGAGTTCGGTAACGGAAAAGCTGCCGATGGGCGTCGGCGTGCCCGGCGTTTGCTGCGCTTCGTGCTGGCTCGATCCGTCCATCACCTGCGCGCCGGCGCCGAGCACGATGCCGTTGGGCTGCGGGTTCCCGCCGTTGCCTGCGTTGCCGGACGTGTAGATGATGTTCTGGCCGTTGCTGTCGTTGAGGATCGCGGCACGACCATTATTCCCGCTGTACGCGTTGGTTTCCGTGAACTTGAACTGGCCGTTTTCATCGACACGCGCCACGGCCCGATAGACGTTCTCGCCGACCGGGTTGGTCGGATCGATCGCACCCGGCGTGTTCGAGTTGGACACATCGATCGCGTTGACCGGGGCGACGTAACCCATGAACGTCAGGTACTTGCCGTCCGTCGACAGGTTCAGCGCCATTTCCGATTTCGACGAGAAGCTCGTCACCATCTGGTCGCCACCCTGGCCCGGATTCATGCTGTTCGGTACCTCGAGCGTGTTGACGAGTCGGCCGTCCGGCGTGATCTGGTCAAGGAAGGCTCGTGCAGTGATGCCGAAGCTCGAGTCATAGATCGCGTTGTTGAACACATACGGAAAGGTACCGTCGTTCGTCGCGCCGGTTGCTGCCGCGCAGCCGCCTTGCGTGCTCGAGCAATTCGGCGGCAGCACGGTGCCGGGTTGCACGTTGCTCGACAGATTGTCGTAAACACCGCGGCTGACAACCAGGTTGCCGGGCTGGAACTGGCTTGCATGGGCCGCTTGTGTAGCCACGCTGGCGGCGATCAGGGTGAGGGCAATCGCGGGCCGCAGGAAAATTGTTTGCATGTACAGACTCCCAATATTATGAAGAAATCGATTTAGTCTTCTGGTTCTCTGCATGACACAACGTGGGTACGACGGTGCGACTTTAGATATCCAGAATGAAGGAATGATTGCCGCGACCTTTCAAACCTACTGGGATTTGCTAACAGACATGTTGCGGCTGCAACCGGGTTCGGCCGGACCGGGGCGTCCCGGCGTGAAGGGGTGGAGAGGATTTCGAGTTTGGCGGCAGTGCCATTGTTAGGCGGAGGAGCAACTTCGAGCGTGCCGGGTCCAACGCGAAACACATCAAGCCCGTTGTTCATGAACAGGCTTGCGCTTCCGAATAGTACCGGTTCGGCGCGGGAAAGACTCCTGTCATGACTTCAATGAGGAACGGGCCGTCATATCGACTCGCTTCACCGAGAACATCATCCAGCTCGTCGATTCCGCTAACCACGCGTGCCGCCACGCCGAGCGACGATGCAAACGCGGTCCAGCTATGACGGGGCAATCTGGTGAACTGCTCCGAAATCATCCCGCCCCTCATCGCGTCGATGTGAATTGCACCGTGCGCAGCGTTGTTCAGGACGACGTAGATTACTTTGATGCCGTAGCGCGCTGCCGTCTGAATCTCCGTTCCGTGCATCATCATGCATCCGTCGCCCGTGACTACGACGCAAGGGCGTTCGGGGGCCGCAAGCTTGACACCGATTCCGGCTGCGATGGCCCAGCCCATCGGCGCGAGTGCATTGGACGAAAAGTAGTTGCCCATGCCCGACGACAGCCAGTAGTGGGCCATGAATATGCGATGGGCGCCGGAGTCCACCACGACGTTGCTGTCCCCGGGCAACAGTTGGCACAGGCGCTTTATGACGGCGCCTGGATACAGCGATTCATTGTCGCTGGAAGCCCGCGCGGCAAAGTCCTCGAACTGGCTGTCATACAGGGGAACCTGGTTGACCCCGGCGACCCATGCCCTTCTTCTTTCGAGCACTTTCTGGAACCCGTCGTGGGCGCCCGTGTTCATCCTGGCGAGCAACCGGAAGCTCGCCCCGATCCCGGAGAAAATGCTTCGCTGGGCAATGTGCCCCATCGACGGGTGATCAAAGCTGTCGTCGAAGACAAGCAGATCCTTCCCCTCGGCCAGTTTCCTGCTCCAGTTCATGCTGTCACGCTGGTTCAGATCGCTGCCAAATACAACGAGAGCGTCAAGCTCGTCCGAGTTGATCACACGCGCGGCGCGCGAATGGCTCGAGAACCCGTAGATGCCCAATGCGAGTCGATGTCCCTCGGGAAAGGCACCCTTGCCGGCTAGCGTCGTCGCAACCGGAACGTGAAATTTCTCGGCAACCTCAAGAAGCGCCCTGGCCGTTTCCGCGTCATTCCCGCGACTGCCGATCAGAAACGCGACTTTCTTCGCCTGGAGCAGATAAAGGCAGCACAGGGCATCCAGCGCGGTACGGTTAGGGGGCGCCTCACCCAGATTGAATTCGTGCTGGGCGTAGGGTTGCCGTGCGATCTGCGGGCCGGGAGCAACGTCCTGCTTTTGAATGTCAACAGGAATACTGACGAATGACCGCGCCCGACGCATCCAGTTCAGCCCGTCCGTCGCACGACGCAGTTCCGCTTGAAGATTTTCCTTGTTCTTGAGTTCGACGACGTTCGTCATCAAGCCTTTGACCACGCCACTTTCAAAGATGCCACCTGACGTCGCATCCTGGAAGGCCCCTTTGCCCTCCGCACTCGACGAGATGCCTCCCGCGATATAGAGCATCGGAATCTGGTCTGCCTGAGCGGCCGCCATGCCGGGCACGAAGTTCATGGTGCCGGGACCGGAAATGCCTGCGCAAACACCGAATTTGCGGCTGGCGCGTGCATAGCCGTCGGCCATGAACGCGCTGCCCGTCTCGTGAGCGCCAACGATGCCGCGCATGGAAGGCGCCTCGTCAATTGCATCCAGTAGCGGGTAAATCAGCTTGCCGGGCACCAGGAACACGTGGTCGATTCCTGCGGACTCCAGCGACTTCACAACCATCTTCGAAACGTTGAGCGGAGCGGAAGATCTCATGGTCTTTGGTTACGATCCGGGCAGAAATCAACAATCGAATCCTGCCGCTCTCCATCGCGGGATGATGCGCAGCCTTTCGGGTTCGAAACGAACCGAAGCCGGCGACAACCGATGCCTGGAGACAGCAAGATGGCCTTTGACACGCTGCACTTCCTGCTGCAGTCGCGTCTCGCGCTACTTCCCCGGGCCCGCTCGTCACGGGCCCGCGTGTCTCCATCCAGGAGTTCCTCGTCGCCGGCTGAGGTGTCAGTCGCACGCGCTGTCCGCGCGGCTAAAACTGTTTCCGCTGGCCGTCAATGCTCATACGACGAGCGTCATCGTGGATCTGCGTCCACTCGACCTCGACCTGCCTGCGCTCTGTCCTGAATCGCCGTCCAAACCTCGCAGTCCGGTTCAGAACGTCTGCCATTCCGATGTGCCGGTAGCGGTGGCAGCCAGAACCTTGCTCCCGCCCCCGGACCGCTCTGCCATCACCGCGGCCGTTGTCGTTGTTACAGGAGAGGACGTGCGGCGGTTCCGGGCGACGGTTTGCGAGGCCTTCTCCAGCCTCGCCGCCGGCGATGAAGTCGCTTCGTTGCCATGGAACCTGAAGAACGCCACGGCTTTACGCAGGCTTTCCGCCTGCTGTGCCATCGTCTGCGCGGCTGCGGACGCCTCTTCCACGAGCGCGGCGTTCTGCTGCGTGACCTGGTCCATCTGGTTGACCGCCTGATTCACCTGCTCGATACCGGTGGTCTGCTCGCTCGATGCCGACGAGATTTCGCCCACGACGTCCGTCACGCGCTTCACCGATTGCACGACTTCCTTGATGGCGCCGCCTGCTTCTTCGACGAGCCTCGAGCCCGTCTCCACCCTGTTGACGGAGTCGGAGATCAACTCCTTGATCTCCTTCGCGGCAGTCGCACTGCGCTGCGCGAGCGTGCGAACCTCACCCGCAACGACGGCGAAGCCGCGCCCCTGTTCTCCTGCGCGAGCCGCCTCGACTGCGGCATTCAGTGCGAGGATGTTGGTCTGAAAGGCGATGCCCTCGATGACGCCGATAATCTCGGACATGCGGGTCGAACTCGTGGAGATGTCGCGCATCGTCTCGACGACGCGACCGACGATTTCGCCGCCACGCTGCGCCACGCCCGAGGCAGTACCCGCGAGCGTGGCAGCCTGCGTGGCATTGTCCGTGTTGTGGCGGACCGCTGCGGTCAGTTGCTCCATGCTCGACGCGGTTTCTTCGAGCGACGCGGCCTGCTCTTCAGTGCGGCTCGACAGATCGAGGTTGCCTTGTGCGATCTGCGCGCTCGCAGTCGCGACACCTTCAGCGTTTTCGCGCACGTCCGATACGACCCGCATCAGTGCCTCGCACATGGACTTCAGCGATGCCATGAGGCTGTTTGTGTCACCGGCGCGCAGGTCGAAGCTCACGTTCAGGTCACCCGCGGCCACGCTTCTGGCCACGGCGGCAGCGGTCGCAGGCTCCGTACCCAGTTGCCGGGTGACGCTGCGCATCATCCAGATGCCGATGCCGAGGCCGATCGAGACGGACATCGCCACGAGGACAAGCATCAGATTGCGGCCTTCGCCGTACACGGCGTCGTTGGACTCCGCCGTCTTTTGCGCGTCGCCCTGCTTCAGGGCAACCAGATTGCCCATCAGGACCAGCGTCCTGAAACCCTTCCGGTGGTACTCACCCAGCATGTATTCAGTCAGGCCATCGCGATCCTGCAACGCGGCAGAATTGATCTTGCCTTTCATTTCGTTGAAGGCCTGCATGTAGTCCTGCCAGCCCTGATCGAGTTCGGCGAAGGTCGCCTTCCCTTTGTCGGTATAGACGAGAGGCTCTGCCTGGTTGAGGTGATCGCGCGCCTGGGCCAGTGCCTTGTCAGCCTGGTCGAGCGAGCCTGCCCGCTGCTCGGCCGTTGTGGCCAGAACCGCATTGCGCAGATAGGTTCCGACTCGGAGTACGTCCGCGTTAGCCTGCTGGATCAGATTCAGCCCAACAAGATCCTGTCGATATGTCTTGTCTGCATTGGCGCTGATTTGCGCCATATTGTGCAGACCGATTCCGCTGACGGCAGCGCTGATGGCCGAAACCAGGATGAAAGCGCTGATCAGTTTGGTGCCGAGTTTCATGTTGCCGATATTCATAGTTCACTTTGGTGAGGATGAAAGAACCAGAATGCATAAGCGGGTTCGTGCACAGATTGACGCGGTATCAACCCCGAAAAGTCCGGCAAGCGTGTTTCGATCAAACGAACAAGCGCAAACGCCTCGCGCGTGTGACGTCTGGCACCGGTGCACAGCCACGCCAACACCGGAAGCCGCACGGTACATAGCTGGTTATCGGCGGCATTATTTATTTCTTCATACAAATTGTTCATCTGCCGGCGAGATTTTTTTTACATCGATGTAAGGTCATGGAAACCGTGCGCGCGGCCCAATGCGGCTGCGAGATGCAGGAGTTTCTCGTGCCTTCTTACGGCGCATCCTGGGATTCCGAAAGTGTGTCGACTAACACACTGCTGTCATAAACTGGCCATCGATTTCATTACACAAATCTTTCATTATTTCGTGCAGCGACGTGCTTCAATGCCCCGCAAAACGAACGGTGGCAAACTGAAAAACGCTTTCGACAGCAGCTGGATTGCACAAATCCAGTCGTCATTTTCTGGCGTCATCTGCATTTCTTACAAAGATTATCTGAATATTCAATTGCCAGAATATTTATCTTTAAGACGCTTTCCCAGGTTTTAGTATTGACGCCAATCCGCCCGATGAATATCTTTTCGCCTGAAACGACGAAGCCACTCTTCTCGCCTTCAGGCTGCCGGCATTCCATGCACTCGTTTCTCTAAAAGAACCACATACACCTTCTACGGGGAACTAATGAAACACAATAAGCGGGCGAACCCGCATCGTTTCAAATCGGAACTCACGCTTCTGGCCAGCGCCATTTCACTGTCATTTCTCGCGGCATGCGGTGGCGGTGGCAGCAGCCCGTCGGCAGCCTCCACCTCGACGACCACGCCTTCGAGCATCGGCGGCACCGTAGCAGTCGGCGACGCGCTCGCGGGTGCGAACGTCACGCTGATCGATTCGACGGGCAAGAGCGTCACGGCAACAAGCGACGCAGGTGGCAACTACTCGATCTCCCTCACCGGCTTCACCGCACCGTTTGTCCTCGTCGCAACGGATCCTGGCGGGGTCAATGCACCGCTCTACTCGGTGACGGCCACCGTGCCCACGGGTTCCAGCGCACCCGTTGTCGCCAACGTCACGCCGTTGACGACGGCGGTCGCCGCCCAGTTGACGAGCGACGGCAATCCGCTCGAACTCACGAAGGCGGCCACGCTCGCGGCCGATATTTCGACCACGTCCGTCAACACTGCGATCTCCACGCTGAATACGATCCTCACGCCGATCCTCTCAGCCAACGGCGTATCGCCTTCCGCGTTCAATCCCATCAGCCAGCCGTTCACACCAGATCAAACGGGCGCAGACGCCGTGATCGACTCCGTGGCGGTGACCACCGGCGCGTCGGGTGGCCTCCAGATCTCGAGCACTTCGGCACCGGGCACGGCCGTCGCGCTCAACACGTCGACATCGACCTCGGCCAACACCCAGCTTGCCGCTCCGCCTGTGGCGGCCAACTATCTGGCCACTACGCTGCAGGCGCTGTCGCAGTGTCTGTCAGGGACGACCTCGGCATGCTCCACGGCCATCGACACGAACTATCTCGAGAACGGCTACAGCAGCACGAACGGCGGGTTTCAGGCGTACCACGCCGATCTCAGCGCGAGCGGGTCCACCATCACGGGCGCGAAGACGCTGGTCTACTGGCCGGCCGGCCAAAGTCCGTTCCCCAACATCACCCGGGCGAGCGCGCTGGTGCGCATCTTCTACACCAACAAGGCCGGGCAGCATAACTTCGCCCTCACGGTGGTCCAGGCGAACGGCAGTAGCGGCTGGGACATTGTCGGCAACCAGCAGGCCTATAACGTCACGATTAGTTCTTTCGTGTCGCAGCGCCAGTACCTCGATGCGAGCGCCGCGTCGAGCAACCGCTATGAAACCGGCCTCGGCATCACCATCCCGACGAGCAGCGCCTCCGCAGTCAACCCGTCGAACCTCGGTTCCGTGAACGTGGCCGGTGCAGGGCTGCCGTCTGGTGGCGTATGGCTGGAGCCGCGCAGCGGCACAGGCAATACCTCGCTCGCACTCACGAGCCGGATCGTGACGAGTGCGCCCACGGCGGCCGTGACGACAAGCTCCAACACGTCGCTCTACCGTTGGGCCTGGCTGGCTCTGCCCGGCAACACCGGCACGTTCGCCTTCGCACCGAACAGCAGCGACGAGGGTTATATGGCGGCGACGCCCGTGACCGCGCAGACACTGCCGGCGCCGTACGCGAGCTATACCGTGACCTTCTACGACACGACGGGTGCGCAGATCGGCAGCCCGCTCACTGTGGTCAACCCGACCCCGCCGCTGCTTCCCACCGCGGCGCAGGGCGTGGCGTGGCAGACGCTCGGCAGCGACGTCATCAGCAACTTTCTGACGCCCTCCGGCTCGCTCGCAGCGGCACAGGCGACGGCCGCCATCGACTGGTCGGGTGTGGTGAACGGGCACAACGTCGCGCCGCTCGTGACCGGCATCCAGATTCAGGCAGGCACGGATACGAGCGCGACTACCCCGGCCGAGGTGGACGGCTGGTGGACAGGTGTGCCGACGGCACAGAACGGTCAGTATTCGGAAACGGTGACGGCCGGCATGGCGCAAAACGGCGTGCAGACGTGTTCCAGCGCGTGCTCGTTCCCGGCGCTCACGACGGGCGTTTCGCGTCTCGTGCAGCTCAATTGGGGCGCCGAAGGCGTGAGCTACTACAACATCTGGAAGTACAACGACTAAGCGTTGCCGGCCCAACGGCTCACTGACGCAGGGATGCGTGGGTGCCCCGCAAGCGGCATCCACGCTTTTTCCCGGCATGATCCAAGCCGGATTGCGTCTCAGCTGGCCGAGCCCATCGCCGATTGCTGATAGTTTTCAAGGCCGATCTTGTCGATCAACCCGAGCTGGATTTCCAGCCAGTCGATGTGATCCTCGGTGTCGTCCAGGATCTCGACGAAGATTTCCCGTGACACGAAGTCCCGCACGGATTCGCAGTACGCAATGGCTTCCTTGCACTGTGCCTGCGCTGTGCGTTCGAGCTTGAGGTCGCACTCGAGCACTTCGCGAACGTCTTCGCCGATCAGAAGTTTGCTAAGGTCCTGTAGATTGGGCAGGCCGTCGAGCATGAGAATCCGCTCGATCAGCTTGTCGGCATGCTTCATCTCCTCGATCGACTCGTCATATTCATGTTTGCCGAGTCCTGCGAGCCCCCAGTGTCCGTAAAGTCGTGCGTGCAAAAAATACTGATTAATCGCCGTCAGCTCGTTCTTTAGTTCCGCATTGAGGTATTCGATAACTTTTGGATCGGCTTGCATCACTCCCTCCGGGGCGCTGTGTCGGGACAATTACAACGAGCATAGACATTTGACGCGCGCAGCGCACGAACGAGAGCATCAATGAGAAGAATTCCGCGTTTTTGTCGGTCCAATATACGCAGAGGAATGACGCTTTAAGCCGCCTCGTGGCCGTGTGTAGTTTGCGAACAACCGGATGAGCGCAAGGTGGGAGCTGGTCATGCTCGTGCCTGCCTGCCTGTCACGCGCGCGCCCAGCGAAAGCTTCCCGGCCTGCGATCGTGCCAGCGGATCGGGTATGATCGCGGCAGCCTCGACCGATGTTCGCATTCCGTACGACAGAATTTCCATGGAAACAGATATGTCGACGTCAGAGCCGGACCGTGCGGGCTCCGTGTTCGAAGTGCTGTGGGTCTTTCTGAAGCTGGGCCTGACGTCCTTTGGCGGCCCCATTGCCCATATCGGCTACTTCCGTCGCGAGTTCGTCGACCGGCGTCGCTGGCTCGACGACGCAACCTTCACGGATCTGGTCGGTCTCTGCCAGTTTCTCCCGGGTCCCGCCAGTAGTCAGACCGGTTTTTCGATCGGGCTGCTGCGCGCCGGCTGGCCAGGGGGCCTGGCCGCCTGGTGCGGCTTCACGTTGCCATCCGTCGCGCTATTGATCGCCTTTGCCATCATCGCGCCTGAACTCGGCGGCCCCGTGGGAAGCGGGTTGATTCACGGACTGAAACTCGTCGCCGTTGCCGTCGTCGCGCAAGCCGTCTGGGACATGGCGCGCCGCCTGTGTCCCGACCACCGCCGCGCCGGCATCGCACTCGTTGCGGTCGTGCTTCTCGCGGTCATGACGACGGCGTATGCACAGTTGATCGTCATCGTGCTGGGCGCCGCGCTCGGTATCGTGCTGTGCCGGTCCACGACGGCGGGAACCATCGCCGGTACGCATCAGCATACGCAGGAGTTCCGCGTGTCGCGCACCGCCGGCCTGTTCGCGCTCGCCCTCTTTTGCGCCCTGCTTTTTGGGCTGCCGGCGCTTGCCGCATTCGATACGACGCACACCGTCCACGTGTTCGACGCTTTCTACCGTTCGGGTGCCCTCGTGTTCGGCGGCGGTCACGTGGTGCTGCCGTTGCTGCAGCGTGAGACCGTGGCAACGGGCTGGGTCTCGCCGAACGACTTTCTTGCGGGCTACGGAGCCGCCCAGGCCGTGCCCGGCCCGCTCTTTACGTTCGCGGCTTTTCTTGGATGGATCATGAGCGGTCCATCCAGTCATGCGCTGGGCGCCTGCGTGGCGCTGGCGGGCATCTTCTTGCCGGGCCTGCTTCTCGTGCTCGCCGCGCTGCCCTACTGGCAAGCGCTTCGCGCCCATCCCTCCATGGCGGCGATGCTGGCGGGCGTGAATGCAGCCGTGGTCGGGCTGCTCGCCATGGCGCTCTATTCGCCGGTGTGGACGAGCGCGGTCCAGTCACGAATCGACTTTGCGGTTGCGGTCATCGGCTTCTTTTTGCTCACGCGCTGGAAGGTGCCGCCGCTCGTTGTCGTCGTGTTTTCGGCGGCGGCTGGCGTGGCCGAAATGCTGCTTCGCTGAGTGGCGAAGCTCATCCTCGCCAGGCTTGAAGAAACCTGAGCCACGCCGTCGCGCCGGGATCGGCGTGACCGATGCTGCGTTCCTGCACCCACGCCGCGCGCCCTTTCTTCGACTGCAACGCGGCCGTGGCGCGCACCTGTCGCTCCGCCGTGTCGATCATCGCGTCGAGGAGCACGCGTTCGTCGACGCCTGATTCGAACGCCTCGAGCGTATCGAGGCTCGGCACGAGTGCATCGAGCACCGTCTTGTCGCCGAGCTGCGACTTGCCCCGCTCGGCGATGCGCGCGGCCACCGCGCGACCCATGGCGAGCGCTTCGCCCCGGCCCGCAACCTGGCTGCCCGCCACGGTCTTCGCCGCGGCGAGCAGGCCGCCGCCCACGAGCGCGCCGAACGTCGAAGGGTTCGCCGTCGAAAACGCCTTGCCCGTGGCAATCAGCACGTCGCCCAGCGCCGCGTCGGGCGGCAGCTTCGCAATGGCATCGGCTGCCGCGAGCGAGCCCGCCTTCACGGTGATGCCCAGGTCGCCGTCGCCGAGCGCGGCGTCGAGTTCGCGCAGTTCCTCCGCGCTGGCGGGCAGCGCGTTCAACGCGCCGATGAGCCGTTCCCTGACTTCGCTGACCGAGAGGCTCATCGTGCACCTCCCTCGTCCACGCGCCATCCTTCGCGCCAGAACGGCGAGCGCACCGGCGCATCGAGCAGCGTGTCGAGTTCCTCGTCGAGCTGCATCACGGAAATCGAGGCGCCCGCCATTTCGAGGCTCGTCACGTACTCGCCCACATAGGCGCGCGCCACGCGCAGCCCCGCGGCGGCAATGGCCTGCGCGGCGCGCCGGTACAGCAGATACAGTTCTTCGAGCGGCGTCGCGCCGAGCCCGTTGACGAGCAGCGCGACACTCGACCCCGCCCTCGCCTGCAAGTCGCCGAGGATCGCGCCCGCAAGCCGTTCGGCGATGGCATCCGCGCTCTCCAGCTTGCCGCGGTGCGTGCCCGGCTCGCCATGAATGCCGATGCCGATCTCCATCTCGCCATCGGGCAGCGTGAAGGTGGGCTTGCCGGCCGCCGGCAGGATCGTCGGCGAAAGGCCCACGCCCATCGTGCGCGTCGCGCCGTTCGCCTTCGCGGCAATGCGCGCGACCTCATCGAGCGTGTCGCCGCGTTCGGCCGCCGCGCCCGCGCACTTGAAGCCGAACACCATGCCCGCCACGCCGCGTCGATCCGAGGCCCGCTCGGGCGGCGCGGAGGCGACATCGTCGGCGACGAGCACGGTGCGGGTCTCGATGCCGTCCGCGTCGGCCAGGTCCGCGGCGAGATCGAAGTTGAAGACGTCGCCGCCGTAGTTGCCGTACAGGTAGAGCACGCCCGCGCCGCCGTGCACCGCCTTGGTGGCCTCGTAGATCTGCTCCGACGACGGCGACGAAAACACGTTGCCCACCGCCACGCCGCTCGCGAGCCCCTTGCCCACGTAGCCGAGAAAGCCCGGCAGGTGCCCGGAGCCGCCGCCCGTCACGATGCCGACCTTGCCCGCGTTCGGCGCGTCGGCGCGCACGAGCGCGCGGCGGTCGGCCGTCACCGGCTTGAGCCAGCCCGGATGGGCGAGCAACAAGGCGTCGATCATCTCGTCGACAAAATGATCAGGATGATTAATGATCTTTTTCACGTGTCGCGTCTCCAGTAATGGGTGGCCTTCGCTCCACCGCTCACGTTGACTTCTCCGTTCAAGGCTTGCGCCGTTGGCTCAGCGCGTCGAGCAAAACGGCCGCGAGAATCACGCCGCCCTGGATGAATTGCGTCCAGAACGGATTGACGCCGAGCAGCGAAAGTCCGACATTGATCACGCCGATCAGCACCACGCCAATGAAGGTGCCGACGATCGAGCCGCGCCCGCCCGCGAGCGAGGTGCCGCCGATCACGACGCCTGCGATCACCTGCAGCTCCAGCCCGTTGGCCGCCGATGGCAACGCCGAGTTGAGCCGCCCCGCGAGCACGATGCCCGCAATGGCCGCGGTCACACCCGCGAACATGTAGGTGAGAAAGATCACGCGGCTCACCGGAATGCCCGCGAGGCGCGCCGCTTCCTTGTTGCCGCCCACGGCGAACACCTGGTGGCCGAATTCGGTCTTGCGCAGCAATACATGGCCAATGACGAATACGGCCAGCATCACGAGCATCGGCGCGGGCAGACCCGCAAACGTCTTCGCGCCGAACGCGGTAAACACGGCGGGAAAGTCGAATTTCGTGCGCCCGTCCGAAATCGCGAGCGTGAGGCCGCGCCCCATTGCCATCATCGCGAGCGTGACGATGAACGGCACGAGCCGCAGCCACGCAATGCCGAAGCCGTTGAGCGCGCCTACCGCCGCACCGGTGACGAGCGCAATGAGGAGCCCCGCCACACCGAGCCCGACCGCGTCCGGGCTCGCGCCGGCCATGACGGTCGCGGCCACCATGCCGCTCAGCGCGACGAGCGAGCCCACGGAGAGGTCGATGCCCGACGTGATGATCACGAACGTGCCGCCCACTGCCGCGATGCCGACCACGGACACCTGCACCATGATGTTGGTGAGCGTGCTCGTGGTGAGAAATTCGGGCGACGCCAGCGAGAGCGCGATACAGATCAGCACGAGCGCCGCAATGAGCGGCCCGAGGCCGCTGCGCAACTGGCGCAGCACGCGCTGTTGCAGGGATTGCGTTTCTTCGCGCGGTCGAACCGTGGTGGACGTCATGCTGCAACTCCGGTGGTAGCCCATTGAATGATCGTCTCCGAGCTGGCGTGCTCGCGCGCGACTTCGCCGACGATGCTGCCGCGATACATCACGAGCACGCGGTCCGACATGCCGAGCAATTCGGGCAGTTCGGAGCTCACGAGTACGACGGCCGCACCCGCGCGCGCCATCGCGACGATATGCGCATAGATTTCGGTCTTCGCGCCGACGTCGATGCCGCGCGTAGGCTCGTCGAGCAGGATCACGGCTGGCGACGTCGCGCTCGCGCGCCCGAGTATCACCTTCTGCTGATTGCCGCCCGAAAGATTGCCGGTGAGCGACGTGACCGAGGGCGCGCGCACCGCGAAGCGCTCCACCGCCTCGCGCGCGAGACGGCGCTTTCTCGCCGCGCTCACGAAGCCGCCGCGCACCAGCGCCCGCAAGCTCGAAAGCGCGACGTTCTCCTCGATACTCGCGTCGAGCACGAGCCCTTCGAGCTTGCGGTCCTCGGCGGTGTAGACAATGCCCGCGCGCATGCCTTGCGCGGGCGAGCGCAGCGCGAGCCTGCGCCCGCGCAGCCTCAGTTCGCCACGGGTAAGCGGCAGCGCCCCGCAAAGCGTCTTTAGAAGCTCGGTGCGCCCCGCGCCCGCAATGCCGCCAATGCCCACGATCTCGCCTGCGCGAATGCTGAAGCTCGCGTCGCGCAGCACGGGTGCGCTCGCCAAGTTGTGCGCTTCCAGCACGACGGCGCCGTAGGGCCGCGCCTCCCACGGATAGAACGAGTCGAGATTGCGCGCGACCATCGCCTGCACGAGCGCCGGTTCGTTCCATTCCGACATGGGCCGCGCGCCGACCGTTGCGCCGTCGCGCATCACCACGGCCGAATCGGCCAGTTCGAATACCTCTTCGAGATGATGCGAGATGAAGATGATGCCCATGCCCGCCGCACGCAGTCGCCGCACGACGGCGTAGAGATGCTCGATGTCGTGATGCTGAAGCGCGGCCGTGGGCTCGTCCATCACGAGAATGCGCGCGTCGCGCGCGAGCGCCTTGGCGACCTCCACGAGCTGGCGTTTGTTGAGCGGCAGATCGCCCAGGCGCATGGCGGGCGGCACGCCTTCCAGCCCGACCTGGGCCAGCGCCTCGCGCGCCATGGCGTTGGCGCTGCGATGATCGACGAGGCCATAGCGCCGCGGCATGCGGCCAAGAAAGAGGTTTTCGGCCACCGTCATGTCGTTGACGAGCGAAAGCTCCTGATAGATCACAGCCACGCCCGCGTCGATCGCGGCCTGGGTGCCGCGCGCGAGGCGTACGCCGTCGATCTCGATCGTGCCTTCGTCCGGCTCGTAAGCCCCGGAGAGCGTCTTGATGAGCGACGACTTGCCCGCGCCATTCTCGCCGACGATCGCCATCACGTGCCCCGCATGCAACTCGAGGCTCACGCCTCGCAGCGCCTTCACGCCGGGAAAGATCTTCACGATGCCGTTCATGCGCAACAGCGGCGGCGCGCCTGGGCGGCCGCCCGCGCTGGTGTTCTCCTGCTGCGATACGTCCATTGCCGAACCTGATTCGCGTTTCATCCGTTCATCCCGGGCGCCGGCGCACGCGTCGCGCGCGGCCGGCGCTTAAGACCGCCCGTTACTGCTTGACTTCGAGGGCCCACAGACCGTATTGCTTCGCACCGTCCGAATCGATGTTCGACTTGTCGATCAGATAGGTCGGCCACGCGTAGTTCGCGGGCACGTCCTTCTTCGCCTCGTAGTCGGTGATGAACGTCATCGCCTTGGCGGACATGCCGATCGGGTTCTGCGAGATCGTCGCGTCCTGCTTGCCCGCGCGGATCGCCGAAAGCGCCTGCGCCGTGCCGTCCGCGCCGATCACCATGATGTGGCCGGGGTCGCCGAGCGGCTTGTAGCGGCCCGCATTGTCGATGGCTTTTTCCGCGCCCACCGTGTTGTCGTCGTTCGCGCCGAATACCGCGTCGATCTGCGGATACTTCTGCAGAATGCTCGTCATCGCGTTGAGCGACTTCTCCTGGTCGAAGCCGCCTTCCTGGCGCGCGACGACCTTGATGTCGGGATACTTCGCGATCTCTTCCGAGAAGCCCTTCTCGCGATCGGTCGCCGCCGTGGTGCCGATCAGGCCGATCAGATCGACCACGTTGCCCTTGGGCGAGCCATAACGCTTGCTCAACTGGTCGGCGATCCACTTCGCGCCGGTGGCGCCGAGCGCTACGTTATCCGAAGCGACGAACGAGGTCACCTTGCCGCCGTCCGAACCCCGGTCGAGCATGAAGACCGGCACGTTCATCGAATTGGCCTTCTCGACCGCCGGGATGATCGCCTTCGAATCGATCGGATTGAGCACGATCGCCTGCACGCCCTGGCTCAGCAGATTGAGCGTGTCGTTGACCTGCTGCTGTGCGTCGCCGTTCGCGTTCGTTTGCACGAGATCGAAGCCCTGCTTATCCGCGCCGCGCTCCACACCGTTCTTCAGGCCGACGAAGAACGCGTTATTGAGCGTGGCGATTGAGAAGCCAACCTTGATCTTCGTGACTGCCGGGGTCGCAGCCGCTGCCTGCGCCGGCGCACTCGCGGCGGCGGCGTCGGACGCGGCCGCCGTGGTCGAGGGCGACTCGCTCTTCGAGCAGCCTGCCAGCATCGCTGCGGCGGCGAACATCGTCACGCCGGCCGTGGCTCCCATGCGCGCGCTGCGCGCCACCCATCTGTCGAACCCTGCTGAACTCCACGCCATCACCGTCTCCTGTCTTTGATCTGCTGGTTTTTGACTGACCTGCGAACCGCCAACCGACTGCGTAATCGTTTGCACCGCGTGTGCCTTGCATTGCAACGACTGCCTGGACGCGAGCGCGCGCGCGTATTACCTGCGCGGGCCGTAGCCCTTGAACTTTTCGATGACTTCCTCCATTTGCGCGTCGGAAAGCAGCGGCGGCTCGCCGAGCTGGCAGGCCAGCAAAAACTGCCTGGCGAGCACCTCCACTTCGTTTGCCAGCCACAACGCCCGCGCGAGATCGCGGCCGAGCGCGATGACGCCGTGATGCGCGAGCAGGCACGCGAGCCGCTCGTGCAGCGCTTCGAGCGCGTGATCGGAGAGCGCCTGGCTGCCGAAGGTCGCATACGGCGCGCAGCGAATCGAATTGCCGCCCGCCGCGGCCACCATGTAGTGATGCGCGGGTATGCCGCGACTGTGAATCGCGAGCGCCGTCGCGGCCTGCGAATGCGTATGGACCACGGCGTTCACGTCGGCGCGCGCACGCAGGATGTCGCGATGAAAACGCCACTCCGACGAGGGGCGTTGCGCTTCGAAGAGCGGATCGTCGTCGCGCACGTCGAGCGGCATCCAGACGATGCGCTCGCGCGTGAGCGCGGCGCTCGGCACGCCGCTCGGGGTCACCAGGAGTCCGTCATGCCAGCGCGCGCTCACGTTGCCCGAGGTGCCCTGATTGATGCCGAGGCGCTCCATCTCGCGCGCGGTATCGACGATCTGCTGGCGCATTTCGGTTTCCGCGCGCGCGTCGCGTGCGCGTCCCGCCGTCTCGCCCGCACGGCGGCCTTCGCTCGCGCCGCTCACGCCGCCGCTCCAGTGGCGAAGAGCGCGGCAAGACTGGTCTCGAACGGCGCTCGCACGATGCCCCGCTCCGTCACGATGCCGGTCACGAGCGTATGGGGCGTGACATCGAACGCGGGGTTGCGCACTTGAATGCCCTCGGGCGCGGTGCGTTGCCCCGCGAGATGCGTCACCTCCGCCGCGCCGCGCTCCTCGATCACGATGTCCGCGCCGCTGGCGGTGCGCAGATCCAGCGTGGACGAAGGACACGCCACATAAAACGGAATGCCGAAATGCTTCGCCGCGATCGCCACGCCGAGCGTGCCGATCTTGTTCGCGACGTCGCCGTTCGCGGCCACGCGATCCGTGCCGACGATCACAAGATCGATGAGCCCTTGGGCCATCAGGGTCGGCGCCATGCTGTCGGTGATCAGCGTGACGTCGAGCCCCGCCTGCTGCAGTTCGTAAGCGGTGAGCCGCGCGCCTTGCAGGAGCGGTCGCGTCTCGTCCGCATAGACGCGAAACGCCACGCCGTCGCGATGCGCGCAATAGAGCGGCGCGGTCGCCGTGCCGATGCCCGCCGTGGCCAGCGCACCGGCATTGCAGTGCGTGAGCACGCCGCTGCCGGGCGCGATCAGCGCGCGCCCGGCTTCGCCGATGCGCGCACACAACTCGATATCCTCTTGATGAATACGCTTCGCCTCGGCAACGAGCGTTTCATATAACGTCGCTCCCGTCGCGCCGGACTCCGCGCGTGCGTGTGAGAGCATCCGCTCGAGCGCCCAGCGCAAATTCACAGCGGTGGGCCGCGCGCTGTCCAGATACGCGGCGTGCGCTGCGAGACGCGCGAGGAACGTATCGCGCGATCCGGTTGGCTCGTGTCGCATCGCTACACACAGGCCATAGGCGGCCGCCACGCCGATCGCCGGTGCGCCGCGAACGCGCAGCTCGTGGATCGCGCGCCAGACCGCCTCGACACTGTCCACGGCCTCGACCACGCATTCGCGCGGCAAACGCGTCTGGTCGAGCAGATAAAGGGTGTCGTCGCGCCACTCGATGGTGGGCGGAAGACTCGATTGCTGCGCCTGCAACGTCATACGTTCTCCGTCGATGCCGGTTGTCCGGGCGCTGCCGCTCATGCGGCAGCCTGTATTCGTTTAAACCAATTCGGTGAGCACCTGTGCGGCCAGCGCCGTGACCGCCTCGATCGACGGCAGCTCGCGGCGCCGTACCAGCAGCGCTTCGGCGAGCTTCAGGCAGCGCACTTCGACGCGCGCGCGCACCGCGTCGTCCTTGATGCTCGTAATTTCCGCCACCTTCGCCATGCCGACGATGCGGCGGATCATCTTGCAGCCCGCAAAACCGAGCGTATCGGCGAAGAGGCGATTGATGAAATCGTCGCGGAAGGCCTGAGCCGCACGCGTGCCCGCCGGGCCGCCGATATACGCGTGGCCGGTCTCGCGCTCGTGCAGCCGCCAGATCTGCCCGAACTTCTGCGCGAAGGCGTTCCACACGGCCTCCACCTGCTCGAGCAGCCAGCCCTGGTAGGCTGCCGGGTCGCGTCCCGCCTCGCGGTCGTGCCAGTCGCGCGCGTAATACGCGAGCAGCAGGTTCGCAATGAACGCGCCCGTGTCGAAGCCCATCGGCCCATAGAACGCGAACTCGGGGTCGATCACATACGTCTCGTGCTCGTTCGCCATGATCGAGCCCGTATGCAGGTCGCCGTGCACGAGCGTTTCCGCATGATTCATGAAGGCCCACTTCATCTCGCCTGCCGCGAGCCTCAGCGGCTCGTGCGTGCGCAGCCGTTCGATCGCAGCCGCGGGCAGCGCGGGGCTGTAGACATTCGAGGGATGATCTTCGAACGGAAACGTGAAGACGAGTTCCTCGGTAATCTTGCACAATTCGGTGTTGATGTCGCCGCCGACGGCCGCTTTCTTGGCATCCGGCGCAAGATAGAGATCGGAGCCGTGAAAGAGCGTGCGGGCCAGAAACGTGGAGATGTGATCGGCGAGCCGCGGATACACGATGCCGTCGATCAGCCCCCCGCGCAGCACACGATGCGAATCGAGCCGCTGCATCACCATCAGGAACTTCTCGCTATCCGCGTGGAAGACGCTCGGCACGTGTTCCGGGCACAGCGCGCCGAAGCGGCGCAACGCCGCCACTTCGCGCTCCATGCGCTCGCGCGGCAAGGGCCATGCTTCACCGACCAGCCGCAGGTACGGCGGCGCCTGTTTCACCACGACGCTCAGGCGCGGGTCGCGCGTGCTGCTCACGAAGTAGACGTAGTTCAGATTGCCGTCGCCCACTTCGACGACCTGCAATTCCCTGTCGTCGCCAAGCCTTGCGCAAACGGCCGGAACGCCCAGCAGATAGTCGGTCAATTCGGCAGAACTGAAAGCTTCGAAGTGCATACGTTCTTCCTGTCCGGAAATGGGCCGCCGGCCCGCCTAACGTCGCTTGCGTACGAGATCGAACTTGAAAATGCTGGCGTTGTAATAGTCGTTGCTGTAGCAGACCGCGCGGCCGGTCTCGTCGAAATCCACTTCGTCGATCAGCAGGAACATACCGATGTTCTCCTGCAGTTCCGGCAAATCCCGCGGGGTGAGAACGGTCGGCTGGATCGAACTATGGGTGTGGGAGAGCCGCACGCCCGCGCGCTCCAGCGTGCCGAACAGCGACTCGCCCAGCTCCTGCCCTTCGAGCAGCGCCTTGGGCACGATGTCGATGCAGTAAGCGGCGATCGCATCGTCGGCACGCCGCACGCGTTCGAAGCGCACGCACGGATCGCCTTCGGCGACGCCGAGCTTTTGCGCGAGGCTGCCGGAAGCCGCGATCGTCCTCACCTGCAGACGGCTCGTGGAAGGCACCGCACCGACACTGCGTATCATGTCCGTCACAGACATCAGATCATCCAGACCGCCTTGCAGCTTGAGCGTGATTTGTCTGACGAAGGTCCCCTTGCCGTGCACGCGCGTGAGAAGACCGTGGGAAATCATCTGCGCGACCGCCTCGCGCAAGCTCGAGCGGCCCACGCCCAACAGCTCGCAAAGCTCAGGCTCCGGGGGGATTTGATCGCCCGGCTTGAGCGAGCGCTCGCGGATCATTTCCAGCAGCGAATCCTGGATTCGCTCGCACATCGACTGATCGACGCTCAGGCGCATGGCTTCCGCAAGATTGCGTGGGTTGGCTACATTGGGCTCCAATCTACATCAGACGTCTGATGTTATGGGCTCGTGGTTTTCCCTTTCATGCGGCGCAACATGGCGAGGGCGGCGGTTATTTGACGCTCACCGAAAGCGGCACCGACTCGAGCAGATCCTCGATCCCGAGCCACAAGATCTGCAGGCCGATGCACAGCAGCACGAAGGCGAGCAGGCGCATGAGCACTTCGGTCCCGACGGGTCCGAGCCGCTTGCCGACATGGCCCGCGAAACGCACACAGAGATAGATGCAGCCGCACAGAACGATCAAGGCGAGCAGCACGCCGACGACATTGACGAGTTGCACGTGACCGCGCGGCCGGCCCGTGCCCAGCGCAATCGCGACCGCGATCGAACCCGGTCCAACGGTAACCGGCAACGTGAGCGGATAAAACGCCATGGCGCGCAGCGTCGCCTGGCGCGCCGAATCCGGCGGCGCCTGCGATTGTGCCGCCTCCGCGCCATCGGGCGATTTGTGCAGCAGATTCCAGCCGGCGAACGCGATGACCAGCCCGCCCGCCACCCGCAACACGGGTATCGATATGCCGAAGAACGAGAGCACATAGGCGCCCATCAGCAGCGCCCCGAGCAGAATGAACAGGCTGTTGATGGCGATGATCCGCGCGAGAAATGCGCGTTCGCTGGCCGTCGCATGCGGCAGCATGCTCAGTACGATGAACCCCGCCGCGGGCGGATTGATAACGGGAAAGAGTCCTGCGAAGACGAGCAGGAAGGTGTCGGAGAGTTGATTGAGCATCCCTGTTCCCCCTTGGCATCACGGAGTATACGGACCCGCTCGCCGCCCGTTCAATACGACGATGGTCCCACTGGGTGACGATTATGGAACCGGAATGGAACTTCATCGGCCGATGCGGCTCGAACAATGCCGCCAGAATCTCGACGCGCGCCGCGCAGACCCAACGTACAAGCCCATCTGTCGATGCCTTTCGCTTCCCGACTTCGATTGCTACCCAGCCTGCTCGCCCTGATCGTCGCGGGCCTCGCGGCCGGCGCGGCTCCGGTCTGCGCCCATGCAGCCGCTCATCACACCGCGGCGGAAAGAACCGTTCACGCCACGCCCAAAAAGAAAAAGAAAGTCGCGCACAAGACCAAGCCCGCGCACCGTTCGATGCCCGCTGATGCGCCCTCCACCAAGCTCTCCGGGACGAAGCGCCGCACCAAACGCGCGAAGCCCAGACACGGACCGCCGCCGGCGCCGCATCACGCCGCGCACGCGAGCGCCAAAAGCGCGCACGCCCCTCGCCTGCTCGCCCGCTGCGGCTTTACGCCGGCCTCGCGCAAGCAGCTCTTTTCGCATGCGATCTACGTCGTCGACGAAAACACCCACACGCCGCTCTACGCGCGCCATGCCGACACGGTGGCGCCCATCGCATCGGTGTCGAAGCTCATGACGGCCATCGTCTGGCTCGATAGCGCGCATGCGCCGCTGCAACAGCGGCTTTCGGTCACGACCGCCGATCTCGACACGCTCAAGTTCACGCATTCGCGCCTCGGCGTGGGAGCCTCTCTCACCCGCGCGAACATGCTGCACGTTGCGCTGATGTCCTCGGAAAACCGTGCGGCTTCGGCGCTCAGCCGCGACTATCCGGGCGGGCAGGCTGCGTTCATCGCGGCAATGAATGCGAAAGCGCAGCGTCTCGGCATGAAGCACACGCATTTCGTCAACGCGACTGGGCTGTCGCCGCGGAACGTCTCAACCGCGCGCGAGCTGGCGAGCCTCGTGCGCGCAGCCAACGGCTACCCGCTGATTCGCCGCTATTCGATCGACCATCAGGAACGCGTGCCCACTGGCCGCGGGCAGTTGCAGTATGTGAACAGCAATCGGCTGGTGCGCTACGGCCAGGTGCGCGCGAGCGTGCAGAAAACCGGCTTCATCAACGAGTCCGGCCACAATATGGTGATGCGCGTGATGGTGCACGGCCGGCGACCCGTGATCGTCACGATGCTAGGGAGCGCCACGCCCGAGGGTTCGCGCCTCGACGGCGTGCGTATCGCGCACTGGCTGTCTTGCTCCTTGCGCTGAGCGAGTGCGTCTGGGCGTATTCACATCAACGCCCTGCGCTCGCCGAGCGCATTCCAGCGACGGATGGCGCGGCTTTCGTGGTCGAAGCCGAGAATGCTGACCGAAGCCGTGTCGAGATACAGATGCTCGCCGAGCGCCGCCGAACCGGAAGCCCAGCAGCCCCCCAACGCGCGCAGGAAATGCGCGTGCGAAAAGAGCGCCACGCGGCCCCGCATCGCCAGCAGCCCCTCGATCACCGCGGCCGCGCGCGTCTGAACCCGCGCGAGATCCTCGCCATGCGCGATGGGCGAATGCCACACGCTCCAGTCGGGTTCGGTCTTGCGGATCTCCGCTGTCTTGAGGCCTTCGTAAATCCCGTAGTCCCACTCGTGCAGGTCGGCCGAAATCGTCATCTCGTCGCCGAGGCCCGCGAGCTGGCACGTCTCGATGGCGCGCGCCATCGGGCTGCATAGCACCGCGTCGAAGTGCTGTGCGGCGAGCGACGGCGCCAGCGAGCGCGCCTGCTCGCGCCCGTGACCGGTGAGCGCGATATCGGTGCGGCCGGTGTGCTGCCCGGAGAGGCTCCATTCCGTTTCACCATGACGGATCAACCAGACTTCGCGCAGTCCGGAGGACACACTGGCAGGATTGGCAGACATCGGGAACTCCACGTTCGTGCCCCGCGCAGGACACGCGGGATGTCCGCAGCATACCTGTTTTGGGGGCATCTGGCCGTGCCGCTACCGTGTTGTTCCACATGGCAAAATGAAGGCATATCGAAAGCGACGAGGCTGATATGCCGCGCCGCTTCGTCATTCATTTGCAGTCCGTAGTAACCGGCTTCAGAAAAGATGCGAGATACCGAGCACCGCAAGCGTTTGCGACGACTGCGGGGCCGTGACCGAAATGCCGGGCCAGCTCATCATCGCCTGGCCGTGGTTCTTCAGATACCCCGCGCGCGCGTAAAGGCTCGTGCGCTTCGAGATCTGCCGATCGTAGCCAAGCTCGATGCCGAGCGTTTCGTCGTTGACGCCGTGAATGTTGCGCTGAATGCCGGCGATCTGGATCGCGTCGAACGAGGTGGCCTGAATCGTCGCGCCAACCTCCGTCACGTTGTACGCATGCGCGGAGCCGAGCGCGGCCGCGAGCGAATGCGCGGGCGGTGTCTTCGGCCTCGCATAGGAATAATTCGCCTGCAGGTTGACAATGCCGATACGGTAAGCAAGCGCCGCCGTGTAATGCTCCGTGCCCACGAGCGTGAGCGCGGACGGCAGACCCGGCACGGTTTCCGTGCCCGCATGTTCGTTCATGTAGGCCAGGCCGACGAAGAGGCCATAGCCGGTATAGGTCGCGGAAACGTCGAGAATATTGCCCGTCGTCGCCGGCACCGGCTGCGTGACGGTCGCAGCGAAACCATACATGGCGTTGAGCTGGAACCCGGCCAATTTCGGCGAGACATACAGGATCGAGTTGCTCGTGCGGCCCGCGGCGTACTGCGTGGAGAGCGTATTGCGATCGGTCGCGAGCACGGCGGCCGAAAGCGGCGAAAGCACCTCGTTGGCGCGAAACGGATCGCTCGGGTAGACGGCCCGGAAGCTCGGCTGGTACTGCCTGCCGAACGTGAGCGCGCCGTAGTCGCCGTGTGCCACGCCGACCCAAGCCTGGCGATAGAACAACGCGGTCGTGTCCGCAAAACCCGCGCCGTTGTTGATGTTGTAGCCGTTTTCGAGCACGAAATTGGCCTTGAACCCGTTGCCCAGGTCTTCGGAACCCTTCAGGCCGAACATCGAGCCCGTCGAACCGCCGCTGCGCTGGGAAACCGACGCGGTGCCGCCGTTGTTCAGGTACTGGAAGAACGTGTCGGCCACACCGTAGAGCGTCACACTCGTCTGGGCGCAAGCGGCGCTCGCGACCATTGCGAACGTCGCGCCCATCACACCCTGGCTAATCAGCTTCAAACGCATGCATGTCTCCTCTTCTGTTGTCGGTATCCGCTCGTTGGCGGAATGGATCGCACTGCGAATTACCAAAGAACCCGGCCCAATAAAGCTTCCGGTTGAATCGGGTACGCGAACCTCAGCGCGCCCCGCGGCCCTCCTTTGCGGGCTGCAGCCAGAGAAAGCCCGCCACGCCCGCTACGGCGAGCAGCGCGCCCATTGCGCCGAAACCCGCTTCGTAGCCGCGTGGGCCCGCCGTCGAAGTGACGAGATGTCCCATGAGCGCCGGCGCGAACAAGCCGGCCGTCGTCGCGAGCGCATGAACGGTCGAGAGCATGGCTGCGCGGTTCGCGCCCGGCACGACTTCGGCCACGAGTTGCGGCCCGAACGTGAACGCCTGCGTGGCGAATGCGCAGGCCAGGCCCACCAGCGCCACCTTCGCGAGCGGCGGCCACGATGCAAACGAGACGCACAGCAAGATCCCGCCGACCGTGCAGCACGCGCTCACGAGCACGCCTCGCGCGATGCGCGTCGAGACGCTGCGCCTGAGCAGCGCGTGCGAGAGCGTGGCCAGCGCGAACCCCACCGGCACCTGCAAAAGCACCTGCAGACCGAACAGCCACCCTGCACGCGCGGGGGGCATGCCCAGCCCGAGGCGGAAATACACGGGCATCCACGTGATGCCGCAGGCGACGACCGCATAGCCCGCGAACGACTGGAACAGGACGGTCAGCACCGTGGCGCTGCCGAAGTGCGAGCGCAACACACGCCAGCCGGGCGTGACGGCGCGCGGGGCGGCCGCTGCCCGAACGCGCATGCGTGGCGCCCCCGCAAACCGCACCGCGAGCCATAGCGCGACCCACGCCACGCCGGCTACGCCGAGTGCGAGGAATGTGGCGCGCCAGTGCCAGCGTTGCTCGACGTACGTCAACGCGGGCCCGGCCAGCACGAGCCCCGCCGTCGCGCCGAGCTGCACGATCAGCGTGGGCAGGCTGCGTCGCCGGTCGTCGAAGGCCTCATAGGTCACGTGCATCGCGAGCGGCAATGCGGGACCTTCGCCCGCACCCAGCACGATGCGGCACAGCACGAGCGTCGCGAAGCTGGCTGGCCAGATCATCGGCAATTGCGCGGCCACCCAGACGAGCGCAAGCCCGGCGAGCAGCCACGTGGGATCGAGGCGGTCCGCGATCCAGCCCACGCCGATGGCCGACACGGCGAACAGCACGAAAAATGCGCTGCCGACGATGCCAAGCTGCGCCGGGCTCAATCCCATGTCCCGCATCATCGGCACCGCGACCAGGCCGACTACGGCTTTATCGGCGAAATTGAGCGCCATGAACAGAAACAGCGCGGCGACCGTGGCCCAGCCGTTACGCGCACGCACAGCGTGTGTCGCGGCCACGGGTTGTTCGATCTGAAGCATGAGTCTTGACCTCGGGGTTCTAACACGGCGCGTATCGATTCGTTATCCGAATCAACTAGAAAGCAACAGAAAGGGTAACGACAGGCGCCGTCTACATGCCGGTGCGCATCAGGTCCGCCGCCTTTTCCGCGATCATGATTGCAGCGGCATTGGTATTTCCGCCCACAAGTGTCGGCATGATCGACGCGTCCACGACGCGCAGTCCCGTCACCCCGCGCACGCGCAACTGCGGATCGACGACCGATTGCGTGTCGGCGCCCATGCGGCAGGTGCCCACCGGGTGGTACACCGTGTCGGCGTTGCGGCGCACGAACGCGCGGATCGCCTCGTCGCCCTCCGTCTCCCGCGCGATGTCGTCCGTGAACAATTCGCGGCCGCCATGGCGCGCGAGCGCGTCCTGCGCGAAGATCCGGCGCACCAGCTTCACGCCCGCGACCATGCCTGCCATGTCGCGTTCGTCGGCGAGAAAACGCGGATCGATCGACGGGGTATCGTGCATGTGAGGCGAGCGCAACGTCACCGAGCCGCGGCTGTGCGGCCGCAGCACGCAGGCGTGGCACGAATAGCCGTGCCCGCGCGGCGGCTTGCCTTCGCCGCGGTTGCCGAGCATCGCGGGCACGAAATGCAGTTGCAGGTCAGGTGCCGCGAGACCCGGCGCACTCCGCACGAATGCGCCCGCCTCGGCGAGGTTCGACGTGACCATGCCCGTGCGCTTGCGCCGGTAGCGGTGAATCTCGCGGGCGAGCCGCATCAGGCCGGGCACGGAGCGCCCGAACAGCTCGGTCGATGCGACCTGCTTGTTCACGATGACGTCCAGATGGTCCTGCAGATTCTGGCCCACCTGCGGCGCGTCATACACGACCTCGATGCCGAATTCGCGCAGATGCGCCGCCGGTCCGACGCCCGAAGCCATGAGCAGTTGCGGGGAATGAAACGCTCCGGCGCTCACCACGATCTCGCGGCGCACTCGCACGGTTTGCACAACGCCGTCACGCCATATCTCGACCGCCGCGGCGCGTCCCCCTTCGAACACGATGCGCTGCGCCCGCGCCCCGGTCAGCACCGTGAGCCATTCGCGGCCGCCGTTGTGCGCCGTGTCGCCGCGATACCCCCCGTGCAGCCAGGCGCGTGCCGTGTTCCAGCGTTCGCCGTCGCGTTGCGTGACCTGATAGAGGCCGACGCCCTCCTGGTCCACGCCATTGAAGTCGGGGTTCGGCTTCAGGCCCGCCTGCAATGCCGCTGCGATAAAGTGCTGCGAGAACGGATTGGGCGAGCGCAATTCGCTCACATGCAACGGGCCACGCGCACCGTGAAAGCGATCGTCGTCACGACCGGCGCAACGCTCGTTCGACTCGCTGCGGCGGAAATACGGCAGCACGTCTTCGTAGCTCCAGCCGGTACAGCCCGCGTTCGCCCACGCGTCGAAGTCCACGCGATGCCCGCGAATGTAGACCATGCCGTTGATCGACGAACTGCCGCCGAGACCCCGCCCTCGCGGCTGATACGAGCGGCGGCCGAGCAGGCCGGCTTGCGGCTCGGTATGAAACGCGTAGTTGCGTGGCCCTTCGCGCGGCACCGTCACCGCGATACCGAGCGGCGCCCACACCGTGTAGTGGTGATCGCTCGGTCCCGCTTCGATGAGCGCGACGCTCGCGCCCGCGCTTTCGGCAAGGCGCGCGGCAATTGCGCAACCCGCCGACCCCGCGCCGATCACGACGTAGTCGAATTCCTGTGCGGGTCGGTTCATGCCGCGCAGCCCGTGATCTGCTTGTAATCGAGGAACTCGGCGAGACCATACGCGCCGTGCTCCCGCCCATTGCCGGACGCCTTCATGCCGCCGAACGGCGCCGCGAGATCCATCTTCGCGCCGTTGATCTGCACGCTGCCCGCGCGAAGCCGTGTCGCCACGCGCCGAACGCGCGCCGCGTCGCCGGACCACACGTAGGCGGCGAGGCCATACGGCGTGTCGTTCGCGATCGTTACGGCCTCTTCCTCCGTATCGAACGGAAGGATCGCGAGCACCGGACCGAAGATCTCTTCACGCGCGATCGTCATGTCGTTGCGCACGTCGGCGAACACAGTGGGCCGCGCGAAGAAACCGCGTGACAGGTGAGCGGGCCTGCCCTCGCCGCCCGCCACGAGACGCGCCCCCTCTTCGATGCCGATCGCGATCAACCGCTGGACTTTCTCGTACTGGGCACGATTGGAAATCGGGCCGAGGATCGTGTCCGCCGCGGCCGGATCGCCGACCTTCAGCGCGTTGACCGCCGCGCAGGCGACTTCGATGGCCGCATCGTACTGGCTGCGTTGTACGAGCAGGCGCGTGGGCGCGATACAGGTTTGCCCCGAATTCAGCATGCAGGCCAGCACGCTCGCCTTCACCGCGGTCGGCAGATCGGCGTCTTCGAAGATGAGGCTGGGCGACTTGCCGCCCAGTTCCTGCGCCACGCGCTTGACCGTGCCCGCCGCGCTCGAGGCGACCTGCGCGCCCGCTCGCGTCGAGCCCGTGATCGACACCATGTCGATGTCGGGATGGCCGGACAGTGCCGCGCCCACAGTCGCTCCGTCGCCGTAGACCAGGTTGAATACGCCGGGCGGCACGCCCGCCTCGTCCAGTATCTCTGCGAACAGACGCGCGTCGAGCGGCGCGATCTCCGAAGGCTTGAGCACGACCGTGCAGCCCGCCGCAAGCGCCGGCGCGACCTTCGCCGCGATCTGGTTGAGCGGCCAGTTCCACGGCGTGATGAGCGCGACCACGCCCACGGCTTCGCGCACGATCTCGGTCGTGCCGCGCCGCTCGCTGAACGCGAATGACTCCAGTGCGGCGCGCACGCTCTGCAGCTGCGCGAGGCCCACGCGCGCCTGCAGTTCGTGGCTCAACTTGATCGGCGCGCCGATTTCCGTGCTCACTGCACGCGCAAGTTCGTCATAGCGCGCGGTATAGCGCTCGATGATGCGCGTGAGCACCGCCACGCGGCTCGCGACACTGGTGCCCGACCACGCGGGCCACGCGGCGCGGGCCGCGGCCACGGCGCGCTCGACATCGGCGGGCGTGCCGAGGAGCACCGTTCCCGTCACCGCCTCCGTGACAGGGCAAACCATCTCGTGAATACGCGCGCCGGGCGCGGGCGCGACCCACTGGCCGCCTATGTAGTACTGATCGATCTTGTGCACGGCTAACGGTTCCTGTCGATTGAGATGCGCAGTGAAATGCGCGAGGCGTCAGAACGGCTTGTCGCCGATGATCGTTGCGCGCATCATGCGCCGCACGGCCGGGAAATAGTCCTGGATCGCGTAGTGCTGGGTCGAGCGGTTGTCCCAGAACGCGATGGTGTTGGGCGCCCACCGCAGCCGAACCTGGTACTCGGGAATGGCGGCCTGGCGAAACAGATACTGGAGCAACTCGAGTTCGCCGTAGCGGAAATCGAAGCCCACGCGAAACGTGCCCGTGCTCAGAAAGTTGGCGAGATGGGTCGTGAAGCCTTCGTTCACGTACAGGATCTTTTCGCCGCTTTCCGGATGCGTGCGGACCACGGGATGAATCACGGCGGGGAATTTCACGCGATTTGCCCCGCGTTCTTCGGCCGACATGCGCGAGCCGAATGACGGCATGATGTCATGCACGGCTTCGAGGCCGGCGAGTTGTGCTTTCACGGCCTGCGGCAGCTCCGCATAGGCCTTCTCCATGTTCACCCAGATCGTGTCGCCGCCGCTGCGCGGGCATTCCACGCAACGCAGCATCGACGCCATCGAGGGAATCTCGCGCCAGGACACGTCCGAGTGATAGATGTTCTCGCGCGCCTTCGAAGCCTGCGTGCCGCCCAGCAGGACGAGTTCGGGATGGTCGGCGTGATGCGGAAACACGGGATGCACTTCGAGCTGGCCAAACCGGCGTGCAAGCGCCACGTGCTGCGCGGGCGTGATGTCCTGGTCGCGGAAGAACAGCACCTTGTGCTGCACGAGCGCGGCGCGCAGCGCGGCGACGGTGGTGTCGTCCAGCGTTTCGCGCAGGTCGATGCCGTTCACTTCCGCACCGATGGCGGGCGAAACAGGGTCGAGCGTAAAGTGCGCGTGCGCAGGGGGCGGGTTCGCCTCGGGCGTGGCGATCGCGTTCGTCATGTCTTGTCTCCTTGATTCGGCGCCGGCTGGGTCGGCTGTTCCGATGGGTGTTAACTTAAGGCGGACACAAACAGCTGTCGTGGTCCTAAAGCAGGAAGCGGCGGGAAGCGTTGAAGTGTTCCGCGCTGCTTCGAACGGAGCAAGGGTTTGCCCCGCGGCTCCTCCCTTCGATCGTGCGCTCAGGCTTCGCGATCGTTGCGCGGCCAGCGGAACAACGGGGCTTGCTTGCGCGCAAAGCGCGCCGCGGCCTCGCGCAGATACGGCGAGGTCAACGCAATGGCCTGGGCGCCCGCCTCCGCGTCGAGGAGTGCGCCGAAGTCGCGTTCGAACGTCTGCGCGAGCAAACGCTTGGTCATCGCGAACGCGTCCGGCGATTGCGCGCTCATGGCGAGCGCCAGTTCGTGCGCTCTCGCGCCCAGCGCATCGGCGGGCACCACCTCCAGCACGATGCCCAACGCCTGCGCCTCGAGCGCAGGCAACTCGCGGGCCGAATAGACGAGTTCGCGCGTGCGTTGCGCGCCGATGATGCGCGGCAGCGTATGCAGCGCACCCAGATCCGGCACGAGACCCATGCGCGCGAACGCGAGGCAAAAGCGCGCGCGCTCGCTCGCGACGATGAAATCGGCCATCAACGCAATGCTGAAGCCGGCGCCGTACGCCACGCCATCCACCGCTGCGATCACCGGCTTGTCAAAGGTCGCCAGCGCCGCGCACGGCCGCTGGCTCTCGATCATGCGGCGGCGCACGGCGGCCGTATCGGCGGGCCCTTGCATCGCGCTGACGTCGCCGCCCGAGCAAAACTCGCTGCCTGCGCCGGTCAGAATCAACGCGCGCACCGTGGCGTCGCGGCGCAATGCTTCGATGGCATCCGCGAATGCGGCGAGCGCCGCAGCGCTCAGGGCGTTCTTGCGCTCCGGGTTGTCGAGCGTCAGCGTGGCGATGCCGTTTTCAATGGTAGTCCTGATCATTTTCGGAAAAATCGAACGTCCGTAAAAGAACCGCCCCGCATGATGCGGGGCGGTGCGTGGGGCTCAGTCTTCCATCGCCTCGACGTAGCTTGCGAGATGATGGTCGGTGTCGCCGAGGAGCGGATCGAACATCGTCAGCCGCTTGAAATAGTCGCCCACTTCCAGCTCGTCGGTCATGCCCATGCCGCCGTGGAGTTGCACCGCCTGCTGGCCAACGAAGCGTCCCGCCTCGGCGACGGTCACTTTCACCGCGGCGAGCATGCGGCGGCGCTTGCGCGCTTCGGGTTCGTCCAGCGCTTGCGCGGCGACGTAGGCCATGGAAAACGCCAGCTCCTTGTGCACGAGCATGTCCGCCATGCGATGCTGTAGCGCCTGGAACGCGGCGAGCGGCTGGCCGAACTGGCGGCGCGTACGCAAATACTCGCCGGTGATCTCGATCAGGCGCTCCATCGCGCCGGCCGCTTCCGCGCAGAGCGCCGCGATCCCGTAGTCCACGCCGTGCCCGAGCGCGGCCACGCCTGCGCCGGGCGCGCCGATCAGGGCTTCCGCGCCCACCGCGACCGCCTCGAACGATACGTCGGCGGCGCGCTGGCCGTCCATGGTCGGATAGCCGACCACGTTCACGCCCCGGCTCTCGCGCGGGACGAGGAAGAGCGCGATGTCGCCCGTGGCAGCATCACCCACGCGCGCGCTGACGATGAACGCATCCGCAGCTTCGCCGTGCCAGACCAGCGCTTTCGCGCCATCGAGCACGTAGCCGTGCCCAACGGGCGTCGCGCGTGTGACGACCGCATCCAGCCGGTAGCGCGACGCGGTTTCCGCGAACGCCGGCACGACGACCTGCTGCCCCGTGGCGATCGCGCCCAGCCAGTGGTCCTGCTGCGCGGCGCTGGCGTATGCCGCGAGTATCGCGGTCGCCATCACGCTGCACGGGACGACCGGTTCGAGCACCAGCGCCCGGCCCAGTTCGCGCTGCACCACGAGCCGGCTCGCCGCGCCTTCGCCGAACCCGCCGTATTCGGCGGGCGCCGTGAGGCCGAGCACGCCCATTTCCGCAAGCCGTGTCCAGATGGCGCGATCGAAGCTCGCGCCCTCGCGCGCGCGCCGGCGCCGTTGCGCGAACGTGTATTCGCTTTCGACGAAACGGCGCAGGCTATCCGCGAGCATTTGCTGCTCTTCGTTATACGTGAAGTCCATGTGCGTGTCCTAAAAGCCGATGATCATCTTCGCGATGATGTTCTTCTGCACCTCGGTCGCGCCCCCGTAAATCGAGGTCTTGCGCATGTCGAAATAGGTGGACGCAGCGGGCGCCGCCCATTGCGGCCCGCTCACGGGGGCATGGGCGCCGGGTTCGAGCCATTGCGGCGCGTAGGGCCAGCCGTGCGGCCCGGCCACTTCCTGCTGAAGCATGGCGATGTCCTGCTGCAGTTCCGAGCCGCGAATCTTCACGATCGATGCCTCGGGGCCGGGACCGCGCCCGCCATCTGCCGTCGCCACGCGCAGCAGCAGCATTTCCAGCGCCATGAGGTTCATTTCGAGGCGGGCGATCTTGTCGCGCATGCGCGCGTCGTCGAGCATGCGGCCGCCTTTGCCGTCCGCGGCCTGTGCCGCGTAATGCTTCAGCTGCCGCAACTCGCGATAGCAATGGCCGATGCCCGCAATCGCCGTGCGCTCGTGCCCGAGCAGATACTTCGCGTAGGTCCAGCCGCGGTTCTCCTCGCCCACGAGATTTTCCACGGACACTTCCACGTCCTCGAACCATGTCTCGTTCACGTCGTGGCCGCCGTCGAGCGTGACGATCGGCCGGACCGTGACGCCCGGCGATTTCATGTCGATCAGCAGCATCGAAATGCCTTCCTGCGGCTTCGCTTCGGAATCCGTTCTCACGAGGCAGAAGATCCAGTCCGCGAAATGCGCCATCGTGGTCCACGTTTTCTGGCCGTTCACGATGTACTTGTCGCCCTTGCGCACGGCGCGCGTTTTCAGCGAGGCGAGGTCGGAACCCGAACCGGGTTCGGAATAACCCTGGCACCAGAAGTCGTCGACGTTCGGAATGCGCGGCAGAAAGCGCGCCTGCATCTGCGGGCTCGCGTACTTCATGAGCACCGGGCCGATCATCGTGAGGCCGAACGGCAACAGTCGCGGCGCGCCCGCGCCGAGCGTCTCGATCTCGAAGATCAGGCGCTGCAGCGCGTTCCAGCCCGTGCCGCCGCATGACTTGGGCCAGGTGGGCGCACCCCAGCCATGCGTATTGAGGATGCGGTGCCAGCGCACGTAGTCGTCCTTCTCCACCCGCTGGTGCGCGAGCACTTTCTCGCGGATATCGGCAGGCAGGTTCTCCCGCACGAACGCCCGCACTTCTTCGCGGAACGCCTGTTCCGCTTCGGAATAACGCAAATCCATCTGGTGCTCCCAAGTAGCGACGTTACAGCGTGCGGGCGATCAGTTCCTTCATGATCTCGTTGGAGCCGCCGAAGATCTTGCTCACGCGCGCATTCACGTAGAGCCGCGCGATCGGATACTCCATCATGTAGCCGTAGCCGCCGTGCAGTTGCAGGCATTCGTCGATGATTTCGCAGCTGCGTTGCGTGCACCACCATTTCGCCATCGCGGCCGTTTCGGCGTCGAGTTCGCCGCGCAGCACCTTCGCCATGCAGTCGTCGATGAAGGTACGCGCAATGGTCGCGTGGGTCTTGCACTCGGCGAGCTTGAAACGCGTGTTCTGCATGTCCAGCAGGCTCATGCCGAACACCTTGCGCTCGCGCACGTAGGCCGTGGTCACATCGAGCGCCTTTTCCATCGCGCTCAGCGCGCCGAGCGCGATGATCATGCGTTCCTGAGGCAACTGCTGCATCAGCTGATAGAAGCCTTTGCCCTCTTCCGTGCCAAGCAGATTGGCACACGGCACGCGCACATCGTCGAAGAACAGCTCGGCGGTGTCCTGGCCCTTCTGGCCCATCTTTTCGAGTACGCGTCCGCGCCGGAAGCCCGGCAGATCGTCGGTCTCCACGACGACGATCGACACGCCTTTCGCGCCCTGCGCCGGGTCCGTCTTGACGACCACGCAGATCAGGTCGGCGAGCAGGCCGTTCGAAATAAAGGTCTTCGAACCGTTGATGACAAAGTGATCGCCGTCACGCACGGCACGCGTTTTGATGCTCTTGAGGTCCGATCCCGCGCCCGGCTCGGACATCGCGATCGCCGCCACGCGCTCGCCGCTCGCCATTTTCGGCAGCCACCTGCGCTTTTGCTCCTCGGTGCCGTAGCGCAGGATGTAGTGCGCGACGATGCCGCTATGCACGTTCGTGCCGAGGCTCGACACCATCGCGCGCGACTGCTCGAGCGCGATGATGGCCTCATGCGCGAAGGTGCCGCCACCGCCGCCGTATTCCTCGGGAATGCTCGCGCAGAGCATGCCGAACTCGCCAGCCTTGCGCCACACCTCGCGGTCCACGTGCTGCTGCTTCCACCAGCGCTCCTCGTGTGGCATGAGTTCGCGCTCGATGAACTTGCGGATCGAGTCCTGGAACAGCACGAGATCGTCCGTGATCCACGGACTGCGGTATTCAGCCATGTTCGACTCCTTCCTCGCGAGCCACGTTTTACGGACGGCCGCCGCCGACCACCAGCACCTGCCCCGTCACGTAGTTCGATTCGGGAATGCACATGAGATACACCGCGCCCGCCGCTTCTTCCGGCGTGCCGCCGCGGCCGATGGGAATCATCGCCTCGATGTTCTTCATGAGTTGCGCGTTGACGCCCACCTTGATGGCCTGGCCCGCGATGTCGATGGTCGAGCTGTTGCCCTCGCCCGCCACCGCCTCGGTGAGACGCGTCTTGATGAGGCCGAACGCCACGCTGTTCACGTTGACCTTGTAGCGGCCCCACTCTTTCGCGAGCGCCTTCGTGAGGCCGTTGATCGCGGCTTTCGCGGCCGAATAGTTCGCCTGGCCCGCGTTGCCCATCACGCCCGAAACGGAAGAGATGTTCACGACCTTGCGGAACACTTCCTGGCCCGCATCGGCTTCGGCCTTCGCGCTCTCGCGGAAGTAGTCGGCGGCGGCGCGCAGGATGCGGAACGGCGCGCTCACGTGCACGTCAATGATGGCGTTCCACTGCTCGTCGCTCATCTTTTGGATCACGTTGTCCCACGTGTAGCCCGCGTTGTTGACGATGATGTCGAGACGCCCGAATTCCTTGAGCGCCGTGCCGACGAAGCGCGTGCCGAAGTCCGCGTCCGTCACGCTGCCCGTGCACGCCACGGCCTTGCCGCCCGCCGCGACGATCTCGGCCACCACGCTCTGCGCGGGTTCGGCGTCCAGATCGTTCACCACGACTGCCGCGCCTTCGCCCGCGAGCTTCAGTGCGATTTCCCGGCCGATGCCGCGGCCCGAACCCGATACGATGGCGACCTTGCCAACCAGCTTGCTCATCTTCTGTCTACTCCGTGTGTGTGATGGATCGTTCAGGCGTCGAGCGCGACGAGCGCCTCGCCTGAGAGCTTGATTTCGCCTTGTGCGTCGCGCGTGGTGAGCGCGACTTTGACGGTGCGTGCGGCCTCGTCACGCTCGGTGACGACGCCGCTGCAGGTGATGGCGTCGCCCACGTGCGTAATCGCCGCGAAGCGCACCGAGAACTCGCGGATGGCCTGCTGCGGCACCCAGTTCGTGAGCAGGCGCCCCAGATACGCCATGGACAGCATGCCGTGCGCGAACACGTCGGGCATGCCGGCGCGGCGCGCGAAGTCCAGATCGACGTGAATCGGGTTGTGGTCGCCGGAAGCGCCCGCGTAAAGCGCGAGCGCGAGGCGCGTGAGCGGCGGCGCGGCGAACGGCGGCAACGCGCTGCCTACGGCGAGGTCGTTCAAACGAATCGATTGCATGTTGGCTCCTGCTTTTCTATCAGCCGTTGCGCACGACGATCACGCTGCGCAGGTCTGCAACGGGCGCGTCGTCCTGTGCGTTCGTCACACGCGTTTCGCGCACGACGAATTCCAGTGCGCCGCCCTTCTTGCCGTAGATGTCCGCGATGCGCGTTTCGAATGCGAGGCGTTCGCCCGCAAACGCCATGCGGTGATAGCGGAAGCGCTGCTCGCCGTGCAACACGCGGCCGATGTCGATATTCAGGCGCTCGACGGTCGCGCGCGGATTGGGCGATTCCATTTCGAGGCAGAACAGGAACGTGGGCGGCACGGGCAGCGCGGGATAGCCGGCTTCCCTCGCAGCCTCGTCGTCGACGTAACGGCGGTCCGTCTGGCCGGTCGCCTTCGCGAAGAAGCGCAGGCGGCCCGCCTCGACGAGCGCCGTGTGGCGCGAGATCAGTGCGCCGATATGGCTTTTGTCGATCATCGTCGGGCTTCGCGTTACTGGCGCTCGTAGAGCGTGACCACGCACGCGCCGCCGAGTCCGAGGTTGTGCTGGAGGCCGAAGCGCGCACCGGCGACCTGGCGGTCCTGCGCCTGTCCGCGCAGTTGCCACACGAGTTCGGTGCATTGCGCGAGACCCGTTGCGCCCAGCGGATGGCCCTTCGAAAGCAGGCCGCCCGAGGGGTTCGTGACGACACGGCCGCCATAGGTGTTGTCGCCATCGAGAATGAACTTCTCGGCCGTGCCCTCGGGGGTGAGGCCGAGCCCTTCGTAGGTGATCAATTCGTTCGCCGTGAAGCAGTCGTGCAGTTCGACAACCTGAATGTCTTCGGGACCGACGCCCGCCTTTTCATACACCTGTTGCGCGGCGGCGCGCGTCATGTCGTAGCCCACCACCTTGCGCATGTCGCCTTCGTCGAACGTGCTGTTGCGGTCCGTCGTCATCGCCTGGGCCTTGATGACCACGCGCGTGTCGAGTCCGTGCTTCTTCGCGAACGCTTCCGAGCACACGATCGCCGCCGCCGCGCCGCAGGTGGGCGGGCAGCACTGCAAGCGCGTGAGCGGTTCGAAGACGGCGGGCGAAGCCATCACCTCTTCGAGCGTCACGGTGTTGCGAAACACGGCGAAGGGGTTGCGCGCGGCGTGCTGGCGCGCCTTCACGGAAATACGCCCGAACGTTTCCGGCTTGATGTCGTATTCCTTCATGTAGGCGCGGCCACCGCCGCCGAAGAATTGCGCGGCGCGCGGCGCGGTTTCGTCGAAGCCCTGCACCTCGAGCATGGTCTTGACGAAGCGCTCCATCGGCGTGGGGCGGTCGGTGTACGCGCCCTTGAGCGCGCCGGGCACCATCTGCTCGAAGCCGAGCGCGATGGCGCATTCCACGGCCCCGCTTTCCACGGCCTGGCGCGCGAGGAAGAGCGCGGTGGAACCTGTTGCGCAGTTGTTGTTGACATTCACGACTGGAATGCCGGTGAGGCCCACGCCATAGATGGCGGCCTGCCCGGAGGTCGAATCGCCGAACACGTAGCCGACATAGGCCTGCTCGACGAGCGCATAGTCGATGCGCGCATCGGCGAGCGCCGCCTTCGCGGCATTGGCGCCCGTCGTGGCGTAGTCGTCGCTCGCGCCGGGCTTGGTGAACGGAATCATGCCGACGCCGGCTACCACAACCTTGTTGCTCATTTTGGATACCTGATTAAGTGAGATTGCAGGAAGTTAAGGATGACGATACCCACCGGTGCGGATCAGCCCACCTGTCGGGACTGGCTCTGCCAGTACGGCGCGCGCAGATCGCGCTTGAGAATCTTGCCGGCGGCCGACAGCGGCAGCGCCTCGCGAAACTCGATGCTCTTCGGGCACTTGTAGCCGGCGATGAACTGGCGGCAATGCTCGCGCAGCACGGCTTCGTCCACGTCGCTGCCGCTGCGCGCGACGACCACGGCGTGCACGGCTTCGCCCCAGCGCGCATCGGGAACGCCGATCACGGCGCATTGCGCAACGGCGGGATGGCGCGAGAGCACGTTCTCGACTTCGGCGGAATAGACGTTCTCGCCGCCCGTCACGATCATGTCCTTCATGCGGTCGACGATGAAGAGGTAGCCGTTTTCGTCCATATAGGCGCCGTCGCCGGTGTGCAGCCAGCCGTCGCGCAGCGTCTCGCGGGTTTCTTCGGGCTTGTTCCAGTAGCCGAGCATGACGTTGGCGCCGCGCACGGCGATTTCGCCCACGGTATTGCGCGGCACTTCCACGCCACTATCGTCGACGATCTTGACGGTCACGCCGAAGCCCGCACGCCCGGCCGAGCGGTAAAGGCCGCTAGCACGCCCTTCGGGGCCGTGATTCGCGGGCGGATTGACCGACACCACGGGCGACGCCTCCGTGAGACCGTAGGCGTGAAAGAATTCGATGCCAGGCAGCGCCGCGAGCGCGGTGTCGAGCACGCTCGCGGCGATCGGCGACGCGCCGTAATAGATGCGCCTGAGCGAAGAAAGATCGAACCGCTTGAAGTCAGGGTGCTCCAGCACGGCCTGCAACATGGTCGGCACGAGCAGGAGCTCGTCCACGCGCTCGCGCTCGATCGTTTCGAGCACCGCGCGCGGCGCGAACGTGGGCAGCACCACGTGCGTGTCGCCAGCCACGAATTGGCCCACTGCGCGCGCCATCGCGGCCGTGTGGAAAAGCGGTGCCGCATGCAGCGAAACGGTGTGCGCGTAGTCGCGGAACTCCGCCATACGCGAAATCGCCGACGACCACAGGTTCAGGTGCGACTGCATCACGCCCTTGGGCCGGCCCGTCGTGCCGCCCGTGTACATGATGGTCGCGAGATCGTTGCCGCCGCGAAATGCGTCGGCCACCGGCTGCGCTTCGGCGATCAGCGCCTCGTAAGCGAGCATGCCGGACGGTGCGTCACGCTCGCCGGTGTAGACGAGCGTCGGGCGATGCGCGGCGCTCGCCGCGATGTCCCCGGCGAGCGGCAGGAAGTGGTCGTCCACCAGCAGGATGCGCGTGTCGCAGTCGTCGAGCGAGTAGACGATCTCGGGCACGCTCCAGCGGATATTCACGGGGTTGAGCACGCCGCCGCCCCACCACACGCCGAGCATGTATTCGAGGTAGCGATCGGAATTGAGCGCGAGCATGCCCACGCGGTCGCCCGCGCCCATGCCGAGCGACTGGAGCGCGCCGGCCAGCCGCGCCACGCGTGCGCCCAGCTGCGCGAAAGTCCGCGTGCGCTCGCCGAAGCGGATCGCGATTTCCGCCGGGTGTTGCTGCAAGCAGCGATGCAGGCCTTGTGTGAGGTACATGGTGTCTCCGGGCTTCTTTGTGTCGTTCTGGCTGTGCCGGTTGATCGCCGGTTGGTCGATCGTGGCGCGGATGCCGTGAAGTCGATGTCACTTTAGGCGCATGCCGGCCTGCTGTCCTGAGCCGAAGGGAGGATTTTAGGACGGGCGAGCGAATCGTTCGAAAGGAGTACGACGCCGTCCGGCCGCTATGGAACAATAGCCTCACGGTTGCACCAGCAACGTGAAAATAGGGCGCGACCCCTCGCCCCAGCAATAACGACCCGAGTGAGACAGGTCCGCCGCCGGCTAATCCGCGCGGCCCGCGGACCCGCAGGGCGCGCCGCCGCGCGCGCCGCAGAAGGAAACAGCGCCAGTGAACATCGTCGATGCCCACGCCGCAAGCGGCCATCAGAATCCTCCCCGCGGGATCGTCGCGTCGAAGCTGACGCCGCCCGCCGACAGCCCGTCACATCTGTTGCGCCCGCAACTGATCGAGACGATTGCAGGCGCCCACACGGCGCGGCTCGTGCTGATCCGCGCATCGGCGGGCTTCGGCAAGACCACGCTCCTGCAGCAATACGCCGCGCACTGCCGCGCCCATCGCCGCGAAGTGGCGTGGCTGCGCCTCGACGCCGCCGACAACGACTTCGGGCGCTTCCTGCTGCATCTCGACGCCGCGCTGCCCGGCACACGCACGCCGCGCGCGCTCACGCTCGACCCGGACACGTTCGCGTCGAGCCTGATCGAGCGCGTCGCGGCGCACGGCAAGCCGCTCGCCATCCTGCTCGACGACTTCGAGTCGGTCCAGAGCCCCATCGTGCTCGCTTTCATGCAGGACCTGATCGCCGCCCTGCCGCCCGGCAACCCGCTCGTGGCCGCCTCGCGCGTGACGCCCGAACTCGGCATCGGGCGCATCCGCGCGCGCGGCGAGCTGCTCGACATCAATCCCGCCGCGCTGCGCTTCACGCTCGCGGAGGCGAGCGCGTTCATCCGCGAGAAATGTGCGCTGCCGCTGCGCGACGCCGATATCGCCACGCTGCATCGCTGCACCGAAGGCTGGGCCACCGCCATTTACCTGGCCACGCTCTCGCTGCGCACGCGCACCGACCATGCGGCCTTCGTGGCGTCGTTTTCGGGCACGAACCTCGAACTCGCGGAATATCTCGCCGAGGACATCCTCGCCCGGCAATCCGAAGCGTGCCGCTCGTTCCTGCTGGAGACGAGCGCGCTGCCGCAGTTCTGCGCCGCGCTCTGCGACGCCGCCACCGGACGCAACGACAGCCGCGAGATGCTGGACTATCTGGAGCGCGCCAATCTGTTTCTCGTGCCGCTCGACGGCGAGCGCAGCTGGTATCGCTATCACCGGCTGTTCGCGAGCTTCCTGCAGCATCGGCTGCGGGCGGCGCAGCCGGAACGTGAACGCGAAGTGCACAGCGCGGCCGCGCGCTGGTACCTCGACGCGCAACGCCCCGTGCCCGCCATCGACCATCTGCTCGACGCGGGCGACGAAGCCGGTGCGCTCGCCGAAATCGCGGACCACTCGCGGGCGTTGCTCGGCAGCGGCCGGCTGCGCCTGTTGATGCGCTGGCTCGACCGCATCGGCGCCGGGCGGCTCGCCATGCGGCCCGACGTCGGCCTCACCTATGCATGGGTGCTGCTCCTGAACCACCGCTATGCGGACGCCATGCGCACGACGCAGAGCATTGTCGAGGGCAGCCTCGGGCAGCCCAACCAGGACAGCGTCGCGCTCGTGGCCGAAGCGATTCGCGGCGTGCTGCTCGCGATCACCGACCAGGTCGAGGCATGCGCGCAAACGAGCGCCGCCCTGCTCGACCGCCTGCCGGACCGCGCGAACTTCTCGTTCTACAGCCTCACGAATTCGCTCGCGTTCAGCTACGTCTGCACCGATCGCTACGACGAGGCGCGCGGCGTGCTCTCGCGTGCGTTGCGGCGCACGCACGACCATCCGTATGTCGTGATGCGCACGATGTCGGAAACCATCGAAGGGATCATCGATCTGGTGCAGGGCCGGCTAGGCACGGCGCTGGCGCGGCTCGAGATTTCGGCGGCCAACGCCACGGCGAACCGCACCGTGGACTCGGGCGGCGGCCGCACCAGCGTGGACGGCGTGCGCTCGCTCGCGCTCTACGAAAAAAACGCGCTCGACGAAATGACGCATCTGCTCGCCGACGCGCTGCCGCGCGCCAAGCGCGTGGGCGTGACCGACGGGCTGATCGCCACGCATGTGCTCTCGGCGCGCGCGGCGCGCCTCGAAGGCAACGTCGAGCAGTGGTTGCGCCTGCTCGCCGAACTCGAACAGTTGGGCCGCGCAGTCGAATCGGACCGCGCCGTGAGCGCCGCATGGCTCGAACGCGCGCGCGTCGCCACGCTCGAAGGCCGCTTCGACGCCGCCGAGCAGGCGCTGCGCGCGGCCACGCTGCACGCGGACTGGGCGCGCCCCGGGGTCTCCTATCACGCGAGCGAGATCGACGAACCGGTGATCGCGCGCTGCCGACTCGATATCGCGCAGGGACGCTACGCCACGGCGTGCGCGGCGTTGAACGAAGCCCTCGCGCTGGCGATCGCGCGGCGGCGTCATTGGCGCGCGCTGAAGTTGCGCGTCTTGCTCGCACTCGCGCTCGACGGCAACGGCGAGCGCACGGCCGCCTTCGACACGCTCACGGAAGCGCTGCGCATGGCGAGCCACGAAGGCTTCGTGCGCGCGTTCCTCGACGAAGGTGAAGCATTGATGCGCCTGCTTGGCGCCTGGGCCGAGCGCGGCCCCACGCAGATCGGCTCGCTTGGCGTGGTGCCCGCGTTCGTCGCGCAGCTGCTCGACGGCGTGGCGCCCTCCCACGCGCACATGGCGGACTCGACGACAGTTGGCGCCGATCTCTCGCCCTACGCCGCGGACTCTCCCGCCGACGCGCTCACGGCGCGCGAACTGGACGTGCTAAAAATGCTTTCGGCAGGCCACCGCAACCGCGTGATTGCGGAGAAACTGTTCGTCTCCGAGCTGACGGTGAAGTCGCATCTTCGCAAGATCAACGCCAAGCTCGGCGCGGGCAATCGTACCCAGGCAGTCGCCATCGGCCGCGCGAAAGGACTGATTCCCTGATTGTGGAACCCGGACAATGAACGATCGCCTGCAAGCGAACGAGATATCGCTGGAAATTGCGAACGCAACTATCAAAAACGACGACGCCCCGCCGCCCGGCTTCGTGGCGTTGCCGTTCCGCACGGGCTATATGGGCCAGTTCGGCACGCTTTACTTCGACGAAGCCCGCGGCGTGATCGGCACGCGCGTGGGCGAGCGCCATTTGAATAATCTGGATATCGCGCACGGCGGCATGCTGGCCACGCTCGCGGACACGGCCATCGGCGCGGCCATGATACGCGCGGCGGGACGCGAACGCCCGGCGGTCACGGCGCATCTGGGCCTCGATTACCTCGGTTCCGTGCGTCCCGGCGACTGGCTGGAAGCGCACGTGGCGCTCGACAAAATGGGCACGCGCCTGCGCTTTGCCACCTGCCGCCTGATGGTCGACGAGCGCTGCGTGCTCAAGGCCAACGCGACCTTCGCGGTGCTGAACCCGCCGGCCTGAGCGCCGAACGCGCCACGTGCGGACAGCATGACGCCGCCGCCCCTTTGGAGGCGGCGGCGCGGTGGGTTAGCCATCGTTGATCAGTGATGGCGCTTCACGTCCTTCGCCATATCCTTTGCGGCCTCCTTCATGTCACCCACGTCCTTGCGTGCCTGGCCAGCTCCCTGCTGGAGGTCCCCCTTCAATTCGCGCGCCGGGTTGTCGGTTGCGCGGCCCACGGCCTCATTGACCTTGCCCTTCATCTTTTCAGCCGTGCCCTTCACCTGGTCCTTGTTCATGGTCACACTCCACGTAAAAGCGACGGTGTGTCGCGACGCTTCCTGTAGCGCATGCACTGTGCCCAAGGTGCCCGGCGCGCGTGTATTGAGGGACGCAACCTGACGCGTCAGTCGTGCGCCATGGCGCGGTCGATCGAGATCTGCGTGGGCATCATGTTGACGTTCGCGTTGTGCATGACCCACAGCGACAGCCCGACGATCACCGCGATCAAAAACGCCGTGCAGATGAAGATGCCCGTGTTGGCGCGCTGGCTGCGCGACGCCCCGATATGCAGGAAATACACGAGTTGCACGACGAGCTGCGCGATGCAGAGCACGACGATGGCCGCAAGCCCGAAGGCCGGCGAAACGACTCGAAACATCACCACGCCGAACGACGCGAGCGTCAGCACGAGCGAGAGCACCGTGCCGATCATGTAGCCCTTGAAACTGCCGTGCGACGCGTCATGCACGGCGTGGTGAGTGGCATGGGACTGGCTCACAGGAAACCTCGCAGATAAACGAACGTAAACACACAGATCCACACGAGATCGAGAAAGTGCCAAAAGAGGCTCAGGCACGCGAGGCGGCGGCGGATCGTACCGGTCAGACCGAACTTGAAGGTCTGGTGCATCATGATCGCGATCCACAACAGACCCGCCGTGACGTGCAGGCCGTGCGTACCGACCAGCGTGAAGTACGCCGAAAGGTAGGCGCTCGTGCCGGGCCCCGCTCCATCGGCGATGAGCTTGGCGAACTCGTTCACCTCCATCGCGACGAAGCCCGCGCCGAACAGGAAGGTGATGGCGAGCCACACGATCACCTGGCCGCGCCGCTGCGCGTAGAGATTCAGCATGGCCATGCCGAAGGTGACGCTGCTCGCAAGCAGCAGCAGCGTTTCGCCCAGCACGTAGGGCAGTTCGAACAGTTCCCTTGCGCCCGGACCGCCTGCTGTCGCATTCGCGAGCACGCCGAACGTGGCGAAGAGCGTCGCGAAGATGAGGCAGTCGCTCATCAGGTAGATCCAGAAGCCCAGCGTGGTCCTGGTGCTGTCGTCGTGATCGTGACCATGACCGTGGGCGTGAGTAGTAGCAGCGTGAGCCATGGTTTACGCCATCTCCTCGATGTGCTTGGATTGATCGAAACGCCGGATGCCGAGTTGCCTGAAGCGCGCGTTCTCGATGCGCTCGACCTCGGCGGCCGGCACCCAGTAATCCACGTCCTGGTTGTAGGTGCGCGCGATGAACGTGGCGATCATGCCGATCAGGCCCACCGCCGCGAACACCCACATGTGCCACACGATCGCAAAGCCGAACAACAGGCTGAACGCGGCGATGATGAAGCCCGCGCCCGTGTTGCGCGGCATATGGATGTCCTCGTACTTCGCCGGCTGCACGTAGGCGCGGCCCGCTTCCTTGTTGTCCCAGTGCTGCTCCATCGAGGTGATCTCCGGCAGCACGGCGAAGTTGTAGAACGGCGCGGGCGAAGCGGTCGACCATTCGAGGCTGCGGCCGTCCCACGGGTCGCCAGTCACGTCGCGGTTCGCTTCACGATCGCGCAGGCTCACCACGATCTGCACGATGAACGAGAGAATGCCGAGGCCCACGAACACCGCGCCCACGAGCGCCACCACGAGCCACGGATGCCACTCGGCCACCTCATAGTGATTCATGCGGCGCGTCATGCCTTCGAAGCCGAGAATGTAGAGCGGCGTGAACGCGAGCCAGTAGCCGATCAGCCAGCACCAGAACGACACCTTGCCCCAGAACTCGTTGAGCGTGAAGCCGAACACCTTGGGGAACCAGAAGCTCACACCCGCAAGACAACCGAACACCACCCCGCCGATGATCACGTTATGGAAGTGCGCGACGAGAAAGAGCGAGTTGTGCAGCACGAAGTCCGCGCCCGGCACGGCCAGCAGCACGCCAGTCATGCCGCCCACGGCGAACGTCACCATGAAGCCGATGGTCCAGAGCGTGGCGCTGTGATAGCGGATGCGGCCGCGGTACATCGTGAAGAGCCAGTTGAAGAGCTTCACGCCGGTCGGGATCGAAATGACCGTGGTCATGATGCCGAAGAACGCATTGACGTTCGCGCCCGAGCCCATCGTGAAGAAGTGGTGCAGCCACACGAAGAACGAGAGAATGCCGATCGACGACGTGGCATAGACCATCGACTTGTAGCCGAACAGCGGCTTGCCCGAGAACGTCGCAATGATTTCCGAGTACGCACCGAACGCAGGCAGGATGAGGATGTACACCTCCGGGTGACCCCAGACCCAGATCAGGTTGATGTACATCATCGCGTTGCCGCCCAGCTCGTTCGTGAAGAAATGCATGTCGAAGTAGCGGTCCATCGTGAGCAGCGCGAGCGTGGCGGTCAGCACCGGGAACACTGCAACGATCAGGATGTTGGTGATGAACGCCGTCCACACGAACACCGGCATCTGCATCATCTTCATGCCCGGCGCGCGCATGCGCAGGATCGTGACGATGAAGTTGATGCCCGAGAGCGTGGTGCCGAGGCCCGATAGCTGCAGCGACCATATGTAGTAATCCATACCGACGGTCGGGCTGTAGCCGAGCTCCGAGAGCGGCGGATAGGCCACCCAGCCCGTGGCCGCGAAATCGCCCACGAACATGGAGACCATCACGAGCACCCCGCCCACCACCGAAAGCCAGAAGGAGAGCGAGTTGACGAACGGATAGGCCACGTCGCGCGCGCCGATCTGCAGCGGCACGACTACGTTCATCAAACCGAGAATGAGCGGCGTGGCCACGAAGAAGATCATGATGACGCCGTGCGCCGTGAAGATCTGGTCGTAGTGATGCGGCGGCAGGTAGCCCGCGGCGTCGCCATACGCGAGCGCCTGTTGCGCGCGCATCATGATCGCGTCGGCGAAGCCGCGCAGCAGCATGATGACGGCGAAAATGATGTACATGACACCGATGCGCTTGTGATCGACCGACGTGATCCACTCGCGCCACAGATAGCCCCACTTGCCCGCGATCGTGATCGCGGCGAGCAAGGCGAGGCCGCCGAGCGCCACGACGGCGCCCGTGCCCATGATGATCGGCTCGTGCCAGGGAACGGCGTCGAGCGTGAGTTTTCCGAACATGGTGTGATTACTCCGCTGCCAGGATGGCGCTACGGTTGAGCGTGAGCGCCGGGGCGCCTGTGCCGGGGACTGCGCTGGGGGCCGTGGGGACCGTGCCGCAAATCGGATTGCCGTGCACGTCGCGCATGTATTTGCCGACCACGCCGTCGAACAGGCCCGGCGCGACGTTCGAATAGAGCGTCACCGGCGTCTTCTCGCCGGGCAACGCGAGCTGTTCGTAGGCCGCGCGGCTCAGCATCGTGGGCGACGCCTTCGCCTGCGCGATCCAGGCGTCGAAGTCGGCGCGGCTTTTGGCCAGCGTTTCGAAATGCATGTCGGAGAAGCCCGGGCCGCTGAAGGCCGCCGAGCGGCCCGCATAAATGCCGGGCTCGTTCGCGATGAGGTGCAGCTTCGTCTGCATGGCCGGCATCGCATACACCTGGCTGCCCAGTTGCGGGATGAAGAACGAGTTCATCAGCGACTCGGCGGTGAGGTTGAACTCAACAGGCGTATCCACGGGAATCGCGAGCTGGTTCACGGAGGCCACGCCGTAGTCCGGGTAGATGAAGAGCCACTTCCAGTTGAGCGCAACCACGTCCACACGCACGGGCTTCGTTTGCGATTCGATCGGGCGATACGGGTCGAGCGAGTGCGTCGTGCGCCAGATCAGCACGGCGAGCGTGAGCACGATCACGCAGGGGATCGTCCACACCACCACTTCGATGGCCGTGGAATGCGACCAGCGCGGCGCGTAAGCCGCGTTCGTGTTGGACGCGCGGTAGCGCCACGCGAACCACAGCGTGAGCACGATCACGGGAATCACGACCAGCAGCATCAGGCCGAGCGCGATCAGGATCAGGTTCTTTTCCTGCACGCCGATGTCGCCCTTCGGGGCGAACAGCGCCATGTTGCAGCCGCTGAGCAGCACGAGCGGGGCACCCGCCGCGACGAGCGCGGCGCGGCGCAGAAAGCGGGTAATCAGGGGTGGACGTGATGAAGAAGGCGGGCCGGCCGTAGCGGCCCGCCCCGAGCGAGGGTCTGGATTGCGCATGTCTGGTTCCAAGGTTGACGTTCGCGCAAACCCATCCATACGTGCTCACTCTGCTGCCGCACGAGCGGCCTCGGAGGGCCGCCGCAGAAGCCATACATAGCCTATATGTATGGATTTACGCGCTTCATGCACGCATGCTAGAGTAAGACATGACGCATACATCCGCGACAGAATGACACACGACCTACCTGCCGAAAGCGCCGGAGAGATCAATGCATGGGCCACGGCGATGCAGTCCGGCAACGGCCCGCGCTACCTGCGGCTCGCCGATTTCATCGAAGGCGCGGTGGCGCAAGGCACGCTGCGCCCCGGCGAGCGCGTGCCCGCGCAGCGCAGTCTCGCCACCCTGCTTGCGGTCGATCTGACCACCGTCACGCGCGGCTTCAACGAAGCCCGGCGGCGCGGGCTGATCGAGGCGCGCGGGCCGCTCGGCACCTTCATCGCCGCGCCGCGCGCCGAACTGCTCCAGCGCGTGGACCTCAGCATGAACATCCCGCCCGCGCCCGCCGGCCTCGACATGAACGCGCTGCTGCGTGAAGGCATGGCGCGCGTGCTGGTGCGCAGCGACGCCGATCTGCTGATGACCTACCACATGGGCGGCGGCGGCCGCGCCGACTGGCAGGCGGGCGCGAAGTGGCTGCAGCCCATGCTCGGCCACGTCGCGCCCGATCGCGTGGTGGTCTGTCCCGGCGCGCAGGCGGCGCTGGCCGCGCTGATCCTCGCCTTCACGCAACCCGGCGAGGTCATTCTTGCCGAGGCGCTGCTTTATCCGGGCCTGCCACACGCGGCGGCGCAACTGGGCCGCCGCATCGCCCCCGTTGCCGGCGACGCCCACGGCATGCGCCCCGACGCGCTCGAAGCGGCTTGCCGTGAGCACGCGGCCCGGCTCATCTACGTGAACCCTACGTTGCAGAACCCAACGACGGCGACCATGCCGGAGGCGCGCCGCCTCGAAATCCTGCGGGTGGCGCAGCGCTGCGGCGCGCGGATCGTCGAAGACGACCCTTACTGGCGTTTCGCGCCCGATGCGCCCGCGCCGTTTGCCCGGCTCGCACCCGCTCAGGTCTGCTATCTCGCGACGCTTTCGAAGACGCTCTCGCCCGGCCTGCGCACGGCTTATCTCGCGCTGCCCGACGAAGAGGCGCGCACGCGCCTCGTGACCGCGCTGCGCACGTTCTCGCTGATGGCCGCGCCGCTCACCAACGCGCTCGCCACGCACTGGATCGAGGAAGGCGTGGCCGAGCAGATCTTCGCGGACGTGAAGGCCGAAGCGCGCGAGCGCCAGCGCATCGCGGCGCACACGCTGGGATCGTCGGCGGGCGCGGGCATTCACCTCTGGTACGCGTTGCCGCGCTACTGGCAGGCGCGCGAACTGGCCGCGGCAGCGAGCACCGAGGGCCTCGCCGTGGCGCCCTCCACGGCGTTCCAGCAAGGCCCGGAAACCGCGAACGCGATCCGCATTTCGCTGGGCGCGACGGGCGGGCGCGAACCATTGCAGGCCGCGCTGCGCAAGCTCTCGGCGCTGCTCGCGAACGACCGCAGCGCGCAGGCGCAGGTCATCGTCTGACGGCACTTGCCGCGCGCTCCCCCTGGCACCGCAATTGCTACGGTTTATCGTTTCCCTGCTTCAGCGCGGCTGCGCGGCCATGCCCACATAATGGCAAAGACGCGGCGCAGCGGCGCAAGTACACTCGTCGCAGCAGGCGGCGACCGGATTCGAGTAACCGCGCCCGCAAGGGCGCCCCAAATATGGGAGATACGACGATGGCAAACGAGCAAATGCTGGCGCAGATGCGCGACAAACCGGGCTTCATCGCCGCGCTGGACCAGAGCGGCGGTTCGACGCCTGGCGCGCTGCGCCAGTACGGCATCCCCGAAAGCGCGTATAGCGGCGACGCCGAAATGTTCCGCCTGATCCACGAAATGCGGGTGCGCATCGTCAGCGCCCCCGCGTTCACGGGTGAGAAGGTGATTGGCGCGATCCTCTTCGAGGCGACCATGGATGGCCAGGCACAAGGCAAGCCGGTGCCCGACTTCCTCTGGAACGAGCGCGGCGTCGTGCCGTTCCTCAAGGTCGACAAGGGGCTGGAGGCCGAATCCGACGGCGTGCGCCTGATGAAGCCGATCCCGGGCCTCGACGCCCTGCTCGAGCGCGCGGTGAAGGCCGGCATTTTCGGCACCAAGATGCGCTCGGTGATCGAGCACGCCTCGCCTTCCGGCATCGCTTCGATCGCCGCACAGCAGTTCGCATTCGGCGCGCAGATCTCCGCGCACGGACTCGTGCCGATTCTCGAGCCCGAAGTCTCAATCAAGGCCCCCGACAAGGCCAAGGCCGAGAAGCTGTTGCGCGACGAACTGCTCAAGGGGCTCGACGCGCTGCCCGCCTCGCAGAACGTGATGATCAAGCTCACGATTCCCGATACGCCCGACTTCTATCTGCCGCTCATCGAACATCCGCGTGTGGTGCGCGTGGTGGCGCTCTCCGGCGGCTATTCGCGCACTGACGCGTGCGAGCGTCTCGCCAAAAACCATCGCATGATTGCCAGTTTTTCGCGCGCGCTCATCAACGACCTCACGAAGTCGATGAGCGACGCCGAGTTCGACGCCGCGCTCGCCGCGAGCATCGACGAAATCTGGAAGGCCTCGGTGCAGAAGGTCTGAATCCGGCCTGAACCCTGCCTCAAGCCGCGCCGGGCGCCACGCCCGGCCCCGGCACCGGTCAGGGATGTGAAAACGGCATGACACGCAGCCGGCCTCATTAATCGGGGCCGGTTATACTTGCGCCTTCTTTTTCTCCTATGCACCGGCCATGAGGCAGTTACTCTGCCTGCTCGTCCTGTTGCCGGGCCTCGTGCAAACCGCGGCCGCGCAGGCGCAGCAGCAGGCGCCCGCTAGCGACATCGTCAGCGCATCGGCTGCGAGCGAGGTAGCTCCCGCAAGCTCCAGCGCCATGTCCGGCGCGGTTTCGAAATACCTCACGCAAAAGTTCGGTATCGCGAAAGGGAAAGCCGCGCAAATCTCGCTAGCCGTCACGGGCGCCGCCGAGAAGTATTCGCTGCCGCCCGCGGTGCTGCTCGCGATCATCTCGATCGAGTCGCGCTTTCGTGAGAAAGCGCACGGCGCGAATGGCGCGACCGGACTCATGCAGGTCGTGCCGTCGGCGCATCGCAATCTCCTGCACAACAAGGATCTCACCGACCCCGAGGTCAACATCGACGTGGGCTCGTCGATCCTCTATGGCTATCAGCGCGCGGCCGGCGGCGACCTCAATGCCGCGATGAAAAACTATGGCGGCTCGAAGGCCTATGCGGAAAAGATCCGCACGCGCGCCGTGGAGTTCAGCCGGGTGCTCGACACCGCTAGCGCGCCTGCCGCGAGCGATGCGCCGGCGAGCGTCGGACTGGCGGCTTCGGCGGCCTCCGCCTTTGCGGCCGCGGCGGCAACGGCCGCGATCGGCGCCTCCGCACCCGCTGCAGCACCCTCCGCGACATCGGCGGCCTCCGCGCAGGCCGCCGTGCAAAACGCCGCGTCGGCCAACGCGCGCTAACACCGTTTCCTGCTTCGCTCAGGCTACCCTGCGTGGGATCGGCGGCCATGCGATGCGCATCGAAAGCATCCTGGATCACAATACGAAGAGGTCGGCGCGCGCCGAAGGTTGCGCGCGCATCGATCGACAGCGCGCCCGCCAGACGTGCGAACGCCCCTCTCACGGCAATGCCGTGAGAGGGGCGTCTCTCGAAAGGGAAACTTCCGGCGCGCGGGCTCAGGCGCCGCTTGCGGGCGTCTCGCCGTTTTCCGGTTGCTGAACCGCGGCTTCCGGCACGTTGGACGGCGCTTGCGGCTCGACACCCTGGGCTTCGGGCTGGGGCGCGGGTTCGGTCTTCGCCTCGGCCTTGGCGTCGGGCTGTGCCTTGGCGTCGGGCTGTGCCTTGGCGTCGGGCTGGGTCTTGCCCTCTTCGCGCGCCTTGGCTTGCGCCTCGGCCTTGGCCTTCTGACGCGCAAGCGCCGCATTCGCGCGGCCGACGTGTGACGGATCGATGCCCGGGCCTTCCGAGGCCGTGCCGTCGAGTTCGTAGCGCGAGCCGCCTGCGGCCACACGCTCGTGATAGCGCGGATGATTCACATGGCGCTTGAGCACGGCGACGATCATCGTGCGCTCGTACTCGGGGTGACGCGCGACGAGATCCTCGGCCACGCCGATCTTGAGCGGCAAACGGTCGCGGAACGCCGGGTAGTGCTTCGCGAACACGTTCCAGACCGTGTTGAGCTGGCGATTGCGCTCGATGCGCGCCTTTTCGGCCTCGCTCAGATTCGCGGCCGGCGGCTGCTGGGGACGCGCCGGACGGCGGCGTTGCTGCTGCCCGGAACGCTCGCCCGCCTCAGGCCCGCGGGCCGGCTTCGGCTGCTGCGGCCGGCGCGGCTGCTGCGCGCGCTGCCCCTGCTCGCCTTGATTCTGCTCCTGCGCTCGCGCGCCCTGAGGCCGGCCGTGGCGCGAGCGCGCACGCTCGTCCTTGCCGCCGGCTGCGCCAGCAGCCGCCGAACCCTCTCTCGGCGCACGCGGGCCCTTCGGGGCGTGCGAGCCGCCATGGCTCTTCGTGCCCTTGTGAGCGGGCTTGCCTTGCGATTTTTGCGCCTGTTCTTCGGCCGGCTGGCCTGAGCCGCCCCCCATGCTCTTCTTGATCTCAAGAAGACCTTCCTTGAAGCTCAGGGTACGGCGTTGTTGCGATGCGGCTTTCACGTCCAGATCTCTTCCATATGGAACCGGACGCTATGATACCGAAAACACGGCCGATCCAACCGGGCAATCAATTGTTGCGGCCGGTTTCGCGTCCGCCATCATGTGCCGCGCCACACCGCGAATCCACGCGGCGCGCGGCAAAATCCCCCGAATTTCATGCACCCACACCTTGCGCACGCAAGGATCGCATCCTTTTTTTCATTACGACACCATGACGATTTCGACATCCGCCCCCCGTTCCACCCTGCGCGCCATCGTGACCGGCCATACGCGCGGACTGGGTGCGGCGCTCGCGCAATCGCTGCTGCAACGGGACATCGAGGTGCTCGGCCTCGGCCGTGGCGCGCATGCGGAACTGGCTTCCCGCCATCCGGAACGGTTCGCCCAGGCCGTCGTGGACCTCGCCGATCCTGCCGCACTCGAGCGCTGGCTGGCGGGCGACACGCTCGATGCGTTCGCGCACGGCGCGCAGTGCGTACTGCTCTTCAACAACGCGGGCACCGTCGAGCCGATTGCCCCGCTCGGCGCGCAGGACCCGCTCGCCATCGCGCGCGCCGTGACGCTCAACGTGGCAGCGCCGCTGATGCTCGCGAATGCGCTCGCCGCCACGCCCGCGCTCGGCGCGAACGCGTCGCGCCGCATCGTGCATATTTCGAGCGGTGCCGCGCGCAACGCGTATGCGGGCTGGAGCGTGTATTGCGCGACCAAGGCCGCGCTCGACCACCACGCGCGCGCCGTCGCCCTCGACGCGCCCGCCGGCGTGCGCATTTGCAGCATCGCGCCGGGTGTGATCGACACCGGCATGCAGGAGGCGATCCGTGCGACGCGCGTCGACCAGTTCCCGATGCGCGAGCGCTTCGAACAGCTCAAGCAGAATGGTTTGCTGTCCACGCCCGCAGCGGCCGCGCAACAATTGATCGACTATGCATTGAGCGAGGCATTCGGATCGGTGCCCGTCACGGACGTGCGCGAACTCGGCAAGGCGTGAGCGTGTCGTGCATTGAATCGTCGCCGTCGCGCCTCACGTAAGCGCGACGCGCGGCCGTACCGCTTTCAGGCGCCGCACGCCACCCGCAAGCACGAGCAATGCGCCGACCGCGAGCACATCGCCCGCGAGCCGCGCGGGCAAGGAAGCGGTGACGTGCGTTGCACGCAGCAGCGTGTCGATGACGTTCGAAGCCACCGCGCCCCCCACGAAACAGACGAGGCCCTGCTGCCCCACGTTGACGACGGCTGGCAGCCGCTGCGCGAGCCATGCTATCCAGCCCTTGCGCACCGCCTGCGCGGCGAGCCAGGCCACGGCGGCGAAGTTCACGATGCGCACGCTCGCGAGATTCTGTTTCATGTAGCCAGGCTGAGGGTCCAGATCGGCGAACAACTGGATGAACGCGAACGTGACGACGAGCACCAGCGCGAACGCCGTCAAGGCGCGGCCCGTCCACGAGACCTGGAACGCGCGCGACACCGGATAGATGCGGCACAGCAGGCCCAGCATGAACATGGCCTGCCAGGCAAACGGGTTGAACGGCCAGATGGCGCCGGGCGCGGTCGGCAGATACCCCACGAGCCAGCACCCGCCGAACCACAGCACGAAGCTTCCCACGAGCACGAGATCGGGCGAGCGGCGCGCAAGCGGCATCACGAATGGCAGGATCATCACGAGCATGATGTACATGGGCAGCACGCCGGCCAGATAGGGCTGGTCGCGAAACACCGCGATATTCGCGAGCATCGTGAACGGCTGCGCAGCGAAGCGCAGATAACCCGACTCTGCGACCAGCGGCGAATCCACCCGCAGCATCACCGCGGCCGCGCCCGACAGCAGCATGAGCGCAGCCGTGCACAGGTACGCGGCGTAGATCTCGCGCCCGCGGCGCCAGAAGCGCCGGTTGGCCGCGCCCTCGCCCTTGCGTCCGGCGATGGCGAGCCAACTCGCTGCGCATACATAGCCGCTCACGAACACGAAAACCTCGGCGGAGTCGCAGAACGCGAAGTTGTGCAGCATCGCATGCGAAAGCACGCTGGAAGGAATGTGATCGAGCGCGATGGAAATCAATGCGAAACCCCGGAAAAAGTCGATTTCGATCGATCGCTTCGCTGTCTGACTCATTGGTGACGACTCCCGTTCGTGTCGAAGATTACGATTGCAGGGGTGCGCGACTTCGATTCGATGAAGCTGTCAGCTTCAGGAGTCATTTTGTAAGGATGCCTGATCGATTCGTCGCTGCACGCACAACGCATGAAAGGGTTCCGTAAAAGGCTGTGCGAAAGTGCGGCCTCACCATGCGACTTTAATGCCAGCTCGACGCGAAATGGGCCTGCGTAACCCATGGTAAGCATTTCGCCCGCGTCACGCTTGCACGCAGTCGCGCGCGCACGCCCGGACGGTGCGCGCCATGCACATCGAATCAGCGGCCGCCCGTTTCTGGTGCCACATCCTGTGGCTTCACGTCTGCACCGTCGCGGCATTTCGGCCGTCGCGCCTGGAAAGGCGCGCGAAAGCCTGCATGTTCCCTTTACTCGCGTCATGGCGAGTTGACGCCGGGCCGCGCCGAGGGTTCCGCAAATCGTCCGAAGTTTCGCCGCCGCGCCTAGGGTCATCCCGCCCTCGCACGCGAATTACTTGACACCTAAAGTAATTGGACATACATTGAGCTTGCAGACTGAACAAAGGAGCGAGCATGCGCATTGTTTGCATGGGTGGCGGGCCCGCGGGCCTCTATTTCGGCCTTTTGATGAAGCGCCGTCACCCCGACTACGAAATCACCGTAATCGAACGGAACCGCCCGTACGACACGTTCGGCTGGGGCGTGGTGTTCTCGGACCAGACGCTCGGCAACCTGCGCGCGGCCGACCCCGAAAGCGCGGACGAGATTCTCGACGCCTTCAATCATTGGGACGACATCGAGATTCACTTTCGCGGCAGCGCGATCCGCTCGTCGGGCCATGGCTTCTGCGGTATAGGCCGCAAGCGCCTGCTCAACATCCTGCAGGCGCGCTGCGAAGCGCTCGGCGTGAAGCTCGTGTTCGAATCGCAGATCACCGACGACGACGTCACCCACGCGGACCTCATCATCGCGAGCGACGGCCTGAACAGCGCCACGCGCCAGAAGTACGCCGCCACCTATCAGCCCGATATCGATTTGCGCAATTGCCGCTTCGTGTGGCTCGGCACCTCGAAACTCTTCGACGCGTTCACGTTCGCGTTCGAGGAAACCGAATGGGGCTGGTTCCAGGCGCACGCCTACCGGTTCGACGACAACACCTCGACGTTCATCGTCGAAACGCCCGATCACGTGTGGCGCGCAGCCGGCCTCGACACCATGAGCAAGGAGGACAGCATCGCGTTCTGCGAGAAGCTGTTCGCGCGCTATCTCGACGGCCACGCGTTGCGCTCGAATGCGTCGCATCTGCGCGGCTCGTCGCAATGGATCCGCTTTCCGCGCGTGGTCAATCGCGAATGGGTGCACTGGAAAACCGCGGCCGACGGCAAGCAAACGCCTGTCGTGCTGATGGGCGACGCGGCGCACACCGCGCACTTCTCGATCGGCTCGGGCACGAAGCTCGCGCTCGAAGACGCGATCGAACTCGCCAACAGCATGGAAGCGCACCCCGGCGATCTGCGCGCGGCGCTCACGCACTACACCAACGTGCGTAGCGTGGACGTCCTGCGCATTCAGAACGCCGCGCGCAATTCCACGGAGTGGTTCGAGCACGTGGACCGCTACGCGACGTTCGATCCGGAGCAGTTCGCCTATTCGCTGCTCACGCGCTCGCAGCGCATCTCGCACGAAAATCTGCGCGAGCGCGACGCGCATTATCTGTCCGGCTTCGAAACGTGGCTCGCGCAGCGCGCGGGCGGCGAGGCGCGCGCCGTGCCGCCCATGTTCACGCCTTACACGGTGCGCGGCGTGACGTTGAAAAACCGCGTGATCGTCTCGCCGATGGCGCAGTATTCCGCCCATGACGGCGTAGCCGGCGACTATCACCTGATGCATCTGGGCGCGCGCGCCATGGGCGGCGCCGCCCTCGTAATGACCGAGATGACCTGCGTCTCGCCCGAGGCCCGCATCACGCCCGCCTGCCCCGGCATGTATGCGCCCGAGCATCTGCAGGCGTGGAAGCGCATCGTCGATTTCGTGCATGCGAACTCGGACGCGAAAATCGGCATGCAGCTCGGCCATTCCGGCGCCAAGGGCTCGACGCGCGTGGCATGGGAAGGCATCGACCAGCCGCTCGACGAGGGCAACTGGCCGCTCGTCTCCGCGTCGCCGCAGCAATATCTGCGCGGTGTGAGCCAGTGGTCGCACGAAGCGAGCACTCAGGAACTGCGTGACATCGAGGCGCAATTCGTGCAAGCCACGCAAATGGCAGACGAAGCGGGCTTCGACTGGCTCGAATTGCACTGCGCGCACGGCTATCTGCTTTCCAGCTTCCTTTCGCCGCTCACGAACCAGCGCACCGACGAGTACGGCGGCTCGCTCGAAAACCGTCTGCGTTATCCGCTCGACGTTTTCAAGGCGATGCGCGCGGTCTGGCCGGAAGACAAGCCGATCTCGGTGCGCGTCTCGGCACACGACTGGGTCGAAGGCGGCAACACGCCCGACGACGCCATCGAAATCGCGCGCGCGTTCAAGGCGGCAGGCGCGGACATGATCGACGTTTCGTCGGGCCAGGTGAGCAAGGAAGAAAAGCCCGTCTTCGGCCGCATGTTCCAGACGCCCTTCGCCGACCGCATCCGCAACGAAGCGGGCATCGCGACGATCGCCGTCGGGGCGATTTCCGAGGCGGATCACGTGAACGGCATCATCGCGGCCGGGCGCGCCGACCTGTGCGCGGTGGCGCGGCCGCATCTGGCCAATCCCTCGTGGACGCTCACCGAAGCCGCGCGCATCGGCTACCTCGACATCAAGTGGCCGAACCAGTACATGGCGGCCAAGACACAACTCGAACGCAACATCGAGCGCGAACGCGCCGCCGCGGCAGCCGCGGCCGGCCTGTCGCCGATCGAGCGTGCACAACGCGCCGAAGGAACCGTGTGAGCATGAACCAGGCAATCCTGAACGATCGTCATGCCGTCGTGACCGGCGGCGGCAGCGGCATCGGCGCGGCGACGGCGGCCGCGCTCCTGCATGCGGGCGCGCGCGTCACGCTGATGGGCCGCGACGCCGCGCGGCTCGACGCCCAGCGTGCTGCGCTCGGCGGCGGCGAGAACGTGGCTTGCGTGAGCGTCGATATCACCGACGAAGACGCCGTGAACGCGGCGTTCGCGCGTGCGGAGGAAACGCTCGGCGCCGTCGATATCCTCGTGAACAACGCGGGCCAGGCTCAGGCCGCGCCGTTCACGCAAACCGACCTCGCGCTGTGGAAACGCATGCTCGACGTGAATCTCACCGGCGCGTTCCTGTGCACGCGCGCGGTGCTGCCCGGCATGCTCGCGCGCAAGGCCGGACGCATCGTCAATGTCGCGAGCACGGCGGGCCAGGTCGGCTACCCGTATGTCGCCGCCTATTGCGCCTCGAAACATGGCGTGATCGGCATGACGCGCGCGCTCGCGCTCGAAGTGGCCACGCAGGGCGTGACCGTGAACGCCGTGTGCCCCGGCTACACGGAAACGGAGCTGCTGCAGGCGTCGCTCGAACAGATCACGCGCAAGACTTCGCGCAGCGAAGCCGAGGCGCGCAGCATCCTCGTGCGTCACAACCCGCAGCAGCGTTTCGTCACGCCGGAAGAAGTCGCCAACGCCGTGCTGTGGCTGTGCGCGCCTGGATCGTCCGCGATCACGGGCCAGTCCCTATCCGTTTCCGGTGGAGAAATCACATGACATCGCCCGCATCCACGCGCAAGAACGCCACCGCGAAGGCCGCAACGAAAGCGCCGCGCAAGGGCGTCGAAAAGCCGGCGGAGAATGTCGTCGACATGGAAATGAGCACGGGCGCCGACAGCCACATGGGCCTGCGCCTGTGGCTGCGCCTGCTCGCCACGACGAACCTCGTGCAGGCCGAGCTGCGCCGCCGCCTGCGCGTCGAGTTCGATACGACGCTGCCGCGCTTCGACCTGATGGCGCAGCTCGAGCGCCACCCCGAAGGTCTGCGCATGACGGAACTCTCGCGCCGCCTGATGGTGACGGGCGGCAACGTCACGGGCATTACCGATCAGCTCGAAAAGGAAGGCCTCGTCGTGCGCGACGTCGCCCCCGACGACCGGCGCGCCTTCGTGGTGCGCCTCACGCCCGAGGGCCGCGCCCTCTTCGACCGCATGGCGGCCGCACACGAGCAATGGGTGGTGGAGCTGTTCGGCGGCCTCTCGCTCGACGAGAAGTCGAAGATGCACGAGCGGCTCGGCAAGCTCAAACAACATCTGCGCAACGGGCTCGAAAGCTGAACACACTGCAATTGCAAAGATCCGGGAGACCTATCTTGACGACACGTTCCAGCGCCGAAGCGCTCTTCGCGGGCAACCGCGTCACGCTCGCCGGTTATGAGGCGCAACACTTCGGCTGGTCGGTGCAAGGCCGCGTGGCGACCATCACGCTGAACCGCCCAGAACGCAAGAATCCGCTCACGTTCGAATCGTATGCAGAACTGCGCGATCTGTTTCGTCAGCTCGCCTATGCGACGGACGTGAAGGCCATCGTGCTGCATGGCGCGGGCGAAAACTTCTGCTCGGGCGGCGACGTGCACGACATCATCGCGCCGCTCATCGATCTGCCGATGCCCGAACTGCTGATGTTCACGCGCATGACGGGCGACCTCGTGAAAGCCATGCGCCACTGCCCGCAGCCGATCATCGCCGCCGTGGACGGCGTCTGTGCCGGCGCCGGTGCGATTCTCGCCATGGCCTCCGACATGCGCTACGCCACCGCGCGCAGCAAGCTCGCGTTCCTCTTCACGCGCGTGGGGCTCGCGGGCTGCGACATGGGCGCGTGCGCGATCCTGCCACGCATCATCGGTCAGGGCCGCGCGGCCGAACTGCTGTACACAGGCCGCTCCGCAAGCGGAGAAGAAGGCCACGCATGGGGCTTCTACAACCGCATCTGCGAGCCCGCAACGCTGCTCGCCGAGGCACAGAAGCTCGCCGCCGACCTCGCGTCCGGCCCGACCTTTGCGCACGGCATCACCAAGACGATGCTGCATCAGGAATGGACCATGAGCATCGACGAGGCCATCGAGTCCGAAGCGCAGGCGCAGGCGATCTGCATGGCCACGCGCGATTTCGGCCGCGCCTATGAGGCGTTCGCGGCCAAAACGCGTCCGGTTTTCGAAGGAGACTGAATTGAACGCTGCCGTTGAAACCAATCTCCACGACGCGCTCGCGTGGCCGTTCTTCGAAGATCGCCATCGCGCGCTCGGCGCGGCAATCGAAGCGTGGGCGCGCGAGCATCTCGCGCACGTGCCGCACGACGACGTCGATGCGACCTGCCGCGCGCTCGTGCGCAAGCTCGGCGAAGCCGGCTGGCTGCGCTACGGCGTGGGCGGCACCGCTTACGGCGGCCATGGCGACACGATCGACACACGCGCCGTCTGCCTGTTGCGCGAAACGCTCGCGAAGCACTCGGGTCTCGCCGACTTCGCGCTCGCCATGCAGGGCCTCGGCTCCGGCGCCATCTCGCTGGCCGGCGACGACGCGCAAAAGTCGCGCTATCTGCCGCGCGTCGCGCGCGGCGAAGCGATCGCCGCGTTTGCGCTCTCCGAACCCGAAGCGGGCTCCGACGTCGCTGCGATGGCGCTCGCCGCACGGGCCGAGGGCGACGACTACGTGCTCGACGGCGAAAAAACGTGGATCTCGAATGGCGGCATCGCCGACTTCTACGTGGTGTTCGCCCGCACCGGCGAGGCGCCGGGCTCGCGCGGCATCAGCGCGTTCGTGGTCGATGCCGACACCCCCGGGCTCGAAATCGCCGAACGCATCGACGTGATCGCACCGCATCCGCTCGCGCGCCTGCGCTTCACCGGCGCGCGCGTGAAGCGCAGCCAGATGCTCGGCGCGCCGGGCGAAGGTTTCAAGATCGCCATGCGCACGCTCGATATTTTCCGCACCTCGGTTGCCGCGGCTTCGCTCGGCTTCGCGCGTCGCGCGATGGCCGAAGGACTCGCGCGCGCCGCTTCGCGCAAGATGTTCGGCCAGACGCTCGGCGATTTTCAGCTGACCCAGGCCAAGCTCGCACAGATGGCGCTCACCATCGACAGCAGCGCACTGCTCGTCTATCGCGCCGCGTGGCTGCGCGACCAGGGCGAAAGCGTGACGCGCGAAGCCGCCATGGCGAAGTGGCAGGCAAGCGAAGGCGCGCAGCAGGTGATCGATGCGGCCGTGCAACTCTGGGGCGGCATGGGCGTGCAAAGCGGCAACGTCGTCGAGTCGCTCTATCGCGAGATTCGCTCGCTGCGCATTTACGAAGGCGCGACCGAGGTGCAGCAACTCATCGTCGGGCGTGATTTGCTCAAGGCATACAACGCCGCGTAAGCGCGTGCTGCGCGACGCTTCTCTACGGAACCGGACGAAACATGAAACAAGCCCTTCTTCCCGCAGGCTGGGTCAAGCCGCGCGGTTATGCCAACGGCGTTGCCGCCGCCGGCACGCAGGTCTATATCGCCGGCCAGATCGGCTGGGACGAGAATGCGCGCTTCACGAGCCGCGAATTCGGCGCGCAGGCCGTGCAGGCGCTGCGCAATATCGTCGCCGTTCTCGACACCGCGGGCGGCAGGCCCGAGCACCTCGTGCGCATGACCTGGTACGTCACCGACAAGAAGGAGTACCTGGCATCGCTGAAGGAAATTGGCGCCGCGTTTCGCGAGCTGATCGGCGACTACGACATCGCCATGAGCGCGGTGCAGGTGGTGGCGCTCATGGAAGACGACGCAAAGGTGGAAATCGAAGCGACCGCCGTGATTCCCGACGACGCGCGTCTCACGCGCCGATAACCCGCCGCCCACGCAACAGCACGATCAGCTCATACAGACAGCCGGAGACGCCATGCAACCCACCGCCCATGTCGATACGTTCGCGCGCGATCATCTGCCGCCCGAGTCGCAGTGGCCCGACATGCTGCTCGACAATCCCGACGTTGCCTACCCCGCGCGCATGAATTGCGCAGTCGAGTTGCTGGACCGCGCGATCGAGGCCGGGCACGGCGAGCGCCCGGCCATCTGGTCGGATATCGACGGCAAACCGCAAGCCACCACCTATGCCGAGCTGCTCGCGCTCGTCAATCGCAGCGCCCGCGTGCTGGTGGAAGACATGGGCCTGCGGCCGGGCAACCGCGTCCTGTTGCGCGGGCCGAACACGCTGCAAATGGCGGTGGCGTTTCTCGCATCGCTCAAGGCTGGCCTCGTGGTGATTCCCACCATGCCGCTCTTGCGCGCGAAGGAGCTCAAGCAGATTGCGGACAAGGCGCAGGTTTGCGCGGCGCTGTGCGACGTGCGGCTCACTGAAGAACTCGCGCGCTGCATGGACCCCGCCGACGAGTTCTTTTGCGAAGGCATCAAGCAGGTCTGCTACTTTCACGACACGGCGCCAGGCACGCTGGAAGCGCTCGCGGCAGGCAAGCCCGCCGACTTCACGGCCTGCGACACGGCCTGCGACGACGTCTGCCTGATCGCCTTCACGAGCGGCACGACGGGCATGCCCAAGGGCTGCATGCACTTTCACCGCGACGTGATCGCCATGTGCGATCTGTTCCCGCGTCACATCCTGAAGCCCACGGCCGAGGACGTGTTCTGCGGCACGCCGCCGCTCGCGTTCACGTTCGGGCTGGGCGGGCTGCTGTGTTTCCCGCTGCGCGTCGGCGCGTCGACGGTGCTGATCGAAAAACTCACGCCGGCGCTGCTGCTCGACACGATCCAGCGCTTTCACGCGACCATCGTCTTTACCGCGCCCACGTTTTACCGGCAGATGGCGGCGCTCGTCACGCAGTACGACCTGACCAGCCTGCGCAAGACGGTCTCCGCCGGCGAGGCGCTGCCGCAGGCCACCCGCGAACTATGGCGCGAGGCGACGGGCATCGAGATGATCGACGGCATTGGCGGCACCGAGCTGATTCATATCTTCGTGTCGTCCGCGGGCGCCGACGTGCGCCCCGGTTCGATCGGCCGCGCGGTGCCCGGCTACGTCGTGCAGGCGTTGGACAATGACCTGCAGCCGGTGCCGCCCGGCGTGACGGGCAATCTCGCCGTGCGTGGCCCGACCGGCTGCCGCTATCTCTCCGACGAGCGCCAGGCCGTGTTCGTGCGCGGCGGCTGGAACCTGCCCGGCGACGCCGTATCGATCGACGCCGACGGCTATGTGTTCTACCAGGCCCGCTCCGACGACATGATCGTTTCGTCGGGCTACAACATCGCGGGTCCCGAAGTCGAGACGGTGCTCATGCAGCACCCCGCCGTGGCCGAATGCGGCGTAACGGGCGTGCCCGACGAAGTGCGCGGCCAGGTGGTGAAGGCGTTCGTCGTCTTGCGCCCGGGCTTCAGCGCCGGCGACGCCCTGGTCGCCGAGTTGCAGAACTTCGTGAAGAACGCGGTGGCGGCGTACAAATATCCACGCCTGATCGCCTTTATCGACGCACTGCCGCGCACCGAGACCGGCAAGCTCAAGCGCTCGGCGTTGCGGTCGATGTGAAGCGGTGCGCGGGGAAAGAACTACTACGTAAACCGTTGAATTCTTAACGATCACGTATCGCGGCCCTGGAAACGCTGATTTGCGCAAAATCATGCGCATATCGGCGTTTCAGCCGCCGCTTTGCGCAAAATTGCGCGCATTTCCCGCCGCAAAGCCCGGTCGCCTTGATGCGCAGAATTATGCGCAAATTGTCCAATAGCGACCTATAATGCGCACCATGATGCGCAAACAATCCACGAACCTCTCGATCTCCAACGTCGAGCGCCTGGCACAAGGCCTGCGCGCGACGCGCCGCGAGCGCAAGCTGACCCAGCAGGCCCTGGCCGAGCAGGCGGGCGTCGCCCGCCGCACCGTCACGAACGCCGAACACGCAGGCAACGTCGGCGTACGCGAACTCTGCCGTCTCGTGAACGCGCTCGGCTATGAAGTCGTGCTGCGCCCCATGGATACCGTCATCCTCGAGGACCTGAACGACATATTCAGGGACGACGAATGACTGCCAGCGCCGCATTCGACCTCGAAAGGCTCCTGCGCGAAATCCGCAACCTGGAAGTCCATACGCCGCAGGGACCGAGCGGTCTGCTCGCGCGCGAAAGCCGCTTCGTCTTCAATTACGGCGACGCGCCGGACAAGGCGGCCGTCTCGCTCACCATGCCGGTGCGGCGCCAGAGTTATGCGAGCGGCGACCTGATGGGCATCTTCGCGATGAACCGGCCAGAGGGCTACCTGCGCTTCGTCATCGAGGAACGGCTCGCGCGTTACGGCGCGCCCAGCGACATGTTTCTGCTCTTTCTCGCCGGCACCAATCAGATCGGGCGGCTCACCTATTCCGTGCCGGGAGAACGGGTGCCGCAGAGCGACGGCGAACGTCTGGACGAATTGCTTTCCTCGCCGTCGGGCCGTTTGTTCGAGCGCCTGATCGACCGCTACGCGCTCGGCTCGGGCATCTCCGGCGTACAGCCGAAGGCGGTCGTTCCGCTCGCCCACGAAGCCGCCGCGCGTCCCGCCGAGCACACGGCACTGCCCCTGCGCACGGTGATCGTGAAGGCCGAAGGCGACGATTTCCCCGGGCTCGCGCGCAACGAATACTTCTGCATGTCGGTGGCGAAAGAGGCGGCGCTCGAAGTCCCCGACTTCTGGCTTTCCGAAGACGGCAAGCTGTTCGTCATGTCGCGCTTCGATCGCGAGGCGGACGGCAGGCCCATCGGCTTCGAGGACATGAGCGTGCTCACCGGCAAGGCGAAATACGAGGGCAGCTACGAGATGATCGCCAAGGCCGTGGACATCTATACGCGCTCGGACCCGGCGCAGAAACGCCGCCTGTTCGAGCGCATCGCCCTCTCGTGCCTGTTGCGCGACGGTGATGCCCACATGAAGAACCTGGGAATCCTCTATATCGATCCGACCGGTCCGCGCCGGCTCGCTCCGGTGTTCGACGTGGTCTGCACGGACATCTATCCGGATCTCGACGGGCGCATGGCGCTCAACCTCAACCGGAGCAAGACCTTCCCGCTTCCGGCGGAGCTCCATGCCTTCGCCCGGCGCCTCGGCCTGCGGCAGTCCGAAGGCGAGGACATCATGAGCCGCCTGCACGGCGCCTATCTCACGGTCGCCGAGCGCTTCGCCGAGGACCGGCGATTCCACGAGGGCAACCTGCTCGCCAGGATCCGGCGGGCCGTCGAACGTCCGGGCGTCAAACCCGTCTCGCGCCCGAAGCTGGTGCGCTAGGCGCGCGAGCACGGGCAACCACGCCCGGCCGCCCGCGTCAGCTTTCGGCCGCCCCCTGCAACGCGAATGCCATGCGTTTGGCCGCCGCGTCGTAACGGCATACGACTTTGGCGCCCTCTTTCACGCCGCCCTTGAGCATTTCCTTCGCCAGCTCGTTCTCCACCGCCTGCTGCATCTTGCGCTTCAACTCGCGCGCACCGAATTCCGGCCGATATCCCTCCGCCGAGAGGTAATCGATCACGCTGTCGTCGAACGTCAGGTCGATGTCCTGGCTGCGTGCCATCCGCCGGACCTGTTCGAGCTGCAGCCGCACGATCGCGCGCAACTCGTCGCTGGTGAGCGGCTGGAACATGATGATCTCGTCGATGCGATTCAGGAACTCGGGCCGGAAATGCTGCCGCAGCTCGCCCATCACGGCGCCCTGCATCGATCCTTCGGCGCTCGAAAGGAAGCCGGGCCCCGAGCGCTTTTGCCCCGAGACCACGTCGGAGCCGAGATTGCTCGTCGCGATCACGACCGTATTGCTGAAGTCGACCACGCGCCCCTTGCCGTCGGTGAGCCGGCCGTCGTCGAACACCTGCAGCAGCACGTTGTAGACGTCGGCGTGCGCTTTCTCGATTTCGTCGAGCAGGATCACGCAATAGGGGCGGCGGCGCACCTTCTCGGTCAACTGGCCGCCTTCGTCATAGCCGACGTAACCCGGCGGCGAGCCGATCAGCCGCGACACCGCGTGGCGCTCCATGTACTCGCTCATGTCGATGCGCACGATGGCGTCTTCGTCGCCGAACACCACTTCGGCCAGCGCCTTCGCAAGCTCCGTCTTGCCGACGCCGGTCGGTCCGAGGAACAGGAAGACCGCCGTGGGCCGCCGGCCGCGCCGCAGCCCGGCGCGCGAACGGCGCACGGCGTCGCTGACCGCGACGATGGCCTGCTCCTGGCCGATCACGCGCTCATGCAGCCGCGCTTCCATTTCGAGCAGCCGCGTGCGTTCCTCGGCGGTCAGTTGCGTGACCGGCACGCCCGTGAGCTTCGAGACGATCTCCGCGACGTCTTCGCTCGTCACGTCGGAGGTCACGGTGCCGAGCTCCCCTTTCCAGTCACTGGTGGCCTGCGTGAGCGCCTTTTCCTTGTCGGCAATCGGCTCGTCCAGCGCATGGGCGCGCTCGAAGTTCTTGCGCGTCGCCGCGTAGTCCTGCTCGCGCCGCAACTGCGCCAGTTCCGCTTCGAGTTCGAGGATTGCCGCTGGCCGCGAGGTGGCCGAAAGATGCACGCGCGCCGCCGCCTGGTCGACCAGGTCGATGGCCTTGTCGGGCAGGAAGCGCCCCATCACGTAGCGGTCCGACAGCTCGGCCGCCGACACGAGCGCGTCGTCGCGAATGGTCACGTGGTGATGCACTTCGAGCTTGTCGCGCAAGCCGCGCAGGATGTTGATCGTCTGATCGACGCTCGGCTCGGAGACGAACACGGGCTGAAAGCGCCGCTCGAGCGCCGCGTCTTTCTCGATGTACTTCTGGTACTCGGAGAGCGTCGTCGCGCCGATCAGGTTCAGTTCGCCGCGCGCCATCGCGGGCTTGAAGACATTGGCGATGTCGAGCCCGCCCTCGCCGCCGCCCTGGCCCGCGCCGACGATCATGTGTACTTCGTCGATGAACAGCACGAGGCTTTCGCGCTGCGCCGAGATCTCCTCCATCACGCCTTTCACGCGCTCTTCGAATTCGCCGCGATACTTCGCGCCCGCGATCAGGCCGTTGACGTTCAGTTCGACGAGGCGCCGTCCGCGCAGCGATTCGGGCACGTCGCCGTTGAGCATGCGTTGCGCGAGGCCCTCGGCGATCGCGGTCTTGCCCACACCCGGCTCGCCGATCAGCACCGGATTGTTCTTGCGCCGGCGCGCGAGCACTTCGACCACGGTCTCGATCTCGCTCGAACGGCCGATCACGGGGTCGAGCTTGCCCTCGCTCGCGAGTGCGGTGAGATCGCGGCTGTACTGGTCGAGTTGCGGCGTCGCGCTGGGACCCTTCGCGGCAGGACGCTCGCGTTTGTCGCCCTGGGCCTCCACGAGCCGCTGCAGCACCTTCTGGGGCGTGACGCCGTAGCGGCCCAGCAGATGGCCCGCAAAACTTTCCGGCACCTGCGTGAGCCCGAAGAGCAGATGCTCGGGCGCGACGTAGCTGTGACCCAGTTCGCGCGAGACGAGAAACGCGCGGTCGAGCGCGCCCTTCAGGCGCGGCGAGACGCCGATGCGGCCGTCCTCGGGCGCGGGCGCGCCTTCGCGCTTTTGCGCATTGGCGTCGATGAACGCGCGCACATCGTCGGGCTGAATGCCGAGACGCTTGAGGATCGCCGCGCCTGCGTCGTTGCCCGCGAGTTCGTAAAGCAGATGCTCGGTGTCGACCTCGCGCCGCCCGAACTGCACCGCCCGCTCCGCCGCGCGCTGGAGCAATTCACGCGCCACGTCGCTGAAATAGCGTTCGACGATGGCGCCGTCGCCCGCTTCCATGGCCTGTGGCGCAGGTTCGGCCGCCGGGCCGCCGGCATCGTCCGCGCCGTCCGCCTGCTGCGAGGCGCGAAACAGCGCTTCCAGCGGGCTCAGGGTGCGTTGATGCCGCGTGAGTTGCGCGTAGTGATAGTCGCAGACATCGAGAAAGCGCCGCCTGCCGTCCTGCAACACGGCGACCCGCACCGTAGCGGGGCGCACGCCGCAGATATCGCAGTTGAACTGAGCCATTTCGTCTCCTTGGAAGCGATGCGCGGCGCGCGCGGGTGCGCTGCCCGCGACCAGCAATGGCACGAGGCATGCCCACGCGAGCGTCGCAAAATTGCTCTAACGAATGCCGAAGCGAAGTTCAGACGTCATCGTAACGTCGAATCGAACTGCGCGTCGTCAAGAGGAGACGTTTGCTAATCGATGGCGTTCCTGCGCGGCGTCAAACGTCCTGCTGGGCAGCCGAACTGGACGCCCCGCGGACCTGCGCCGCCGGGTCGCGTATCCAGGCGCTCAGCAAGGTGGACGAAACGGCGAGGATCACCGGCCCGATGAAGAGCCCGACGATGCCGAAGGCGAACAGGCCGCCGAGCACGCCGGAGAGAATCAGCAGCATCGGCAGATTGACGCCGCGCCGGATCAGCACCGGCCGCACGAGGTTGTCGAGCATGGCCACCATCACCGACCACACCGCGAGCAGGCTGCCCGCAATGTGCGCGTCGTGCACGAACAGCCAGATCACGCCGCCGAGCAGCGGCAGCGTCGGGCCGATCTGCGCGAGACACAGCATCAGCATCACGGCCGTGAGGACGCCCGCGCCCGGCACACCGGCCACCCACAGGCCGATGCCGCCGAGCGCCGACTGCAGAACCGCCGTCACGACGATGCCGAGCGCCACTGCGCGCACCGAAGCGCCCGCGAGCTTGACGGCCTGCTCGCCGTAAGCGGGCGCCACGCGCATGGCGAAGCGCGTGACGTAGTCGGCGGCCTGCTCGCCGTTGCTGTACAGAATGCCCGTGATGATGACGGTGATGAACATGTGCATGACGAACACGCCCACCGAAGCGGCGTGGCCGATCAGCCAGTGCGCCGCGATCGAAACATACGGTTCGAGCTGCGCGAGCAGGCCGCCTGGGCCGGCGTCCGAAAACTCCTGCCACTTGGCGGCAATGCGCGAGCCGACCACGGGAATGTCGCTGACCCACTGCGGCGGCGCGGTCAACGCATAGTCGGGCAGCTTGCGGATCAGCTCCATGATTTCGCCGCCGTGCACCGCGAGCGTCGAGATGGCTTCATAGAGCGGCAGCACGATCACGACCAGAAGGATCAGCAGCATGATGAGCGTGGCGAGCCAGCGGCGGTTGCCGCAGCGCCGCTCGATGGCTTTCATGGCGGGCCAGGTCGCGACGACGATGGTCGTCGCCCAGATCAGCCCCGGCAGGAACGGGCGCATGACGTAGAGGCTGCCGATCGTCAGCGCGCAGAGTATGGCAACAACGAACAGGATGCGGGCAAGGTCCGGCATGGCTTGCGGCTTCACGTACTTCTCCTCACGGCAGGGCGCGCCTCACGGCGCCGACGCGCTAGTCTATATCGGATAGGCTACGAATCCGTTTAAAAAGGTCCCGCACGCCTGCCGCCCGCAACGCACTCTGGAATAATGGCCCTTTCCCCGACCTGCAACGAAGAAGAGCCAGCCATGACCGCAACCGATACGAAACTGCCCTGCGTGCTCCTCACCAACGACGACGGCATCGACGCGCCCGGCCTCGCCGTGCTCGAAGCCGTGGCCGCCGAACTCGCGCACGAAGTCTGGGTCGTCGCGCCCGAGCACGATCAGAGCGGCACCTCGCACTCGATCAGCCTGCACACGCCGCTGCGCGTGAGCCGGCGCGGCGCGCGGCGCTTCGGCGTACTTGGCACGCCGGGCGATTGCGTGGTGATGGCGGTGCGCCAGCTCATGGGCGACGTGCGCCCTTCGCTCGTGCTCTCGGGCATCAACCGCGGCGGCAACCTCGGCGTGGAAACGATGTTCTCGGGCACGGTGGGCGCAGCGATGACGGGCCTGTTGCTCGGCCTGCCGTCCATCGCCCTGAGCCAGACCTTCCGCGACCGCGAGCGGGTGCGCTGGGACACCGCCCGCGCGCTCGCGCCGGACGTGATTCGCCTCCTCGCCGCCGTGGCGCATGACGCACCGGTCTGCCTGAACGTGAATTTCCCCGATATCGACGCGAGCGCTGCGGGCCCGCTCACGGTCACGCGCCAGGGCGTCGGGCTCGTGCAGGGCATCGACGTCGTGCCGCAGATCGACCCGCGCGGCATGGACTACCACTGGCTGCGCTTCAACCGCGGCCCGCGCGAAAACGGGCCCGACAGCGAAACGGCCGTGGTGAACTCCGGCCGTGTTTCGGTCACGCCGCTGCATTTCGAGCGCACCGACGAAAAGACGTTCGTCACGTTGCAGGCGGCGCTGGGCGCGGCCGCCTGACCATGGCTCGATGACCCGTCGCGATCAACCGCGCGCGGCGGCCGTCATCGCCCGCGCGATCGCGTCGCGGATGTCATCAGGAATCCCAATCGACTTGTGGGTGTCGAGCGAGGTGGTCACGATGGTCTGGCGTGCCGCCATGCGCAGCACGCCGTCCACGCCCGTGCAGGCCCACGCGAGCGTGAGCGACGCCCCGCCCAGGCGCTCGACGTCGAGCGAGAGCCAGACCTCGTCGCCCATCTTGCTGACCGCCTTGAAATCCACTTCGAGCCGCACGGTCGGCATGCCCACGCGGCGAGCGCCTATCACGCCGTGATAGCCCTCCTGCGGCAACAACTCGTCGATCCACGACTCGACGAGATCGTTGAAGAGGACGAAATACTGCGGATAGAACACGATCCCGGCGGGATCGCACTCCGAGAAGTGAATCTTGTGTTTGCGGCGGTAGGTGGGCGTCGCCATGCGTGTGTCTCCTTCCATGCCAACTCGTAACTGCGCGCGGCACCGTCAAATGACGAGCCGCGACACCTTCACGCCTTCCAGCGACACCCCGGCCATGAGGCCCGCGTTGGTCAGCACGAACGCTTCCACGGGGCTCGTCGCGGTCGAGGTATCGACGTTGCCGTTCGCGCCCACCGTGACGAGCGCAACCGTGGCGTCCGCGCCTGCCGACCAGCCCTGGCTGCTCGTGAAATCGTTGAGCGCGACCGGGTTCATGAACGCGAAGATGATGGCCTTGGACTGCGCGCCGATCTGCAGGCCGAACGAGCCCGCAATGGTGCTGTAGTAGCCCGTCGTGCGGCCATCCACGCGCAGCGCGCCGGTGCCGTACTGACCGCCGATCCAGAAGCCTGCCGAAAGCACCTGCGGAAAGACGAGCACGCCGCTCGCCTTCGAGACCAGCTCCTGCGAGCCGCTCACCGTGCTGAAGAGGCGCGAGAGCGTGGCGTCGACGCCCGCGTCGATCGAATTGCGCTTCGCCGTGTTTTGCGAAGCGTTGTTCTGCGTGCCGAGCGGCGTGGTCGTGCAGCCGGCAAGCGCGAGGCCGCTGGCGGCGAGAGCGGCACTGGAGCTGAGAAGAAATTGACGTCGGCGCATTGCGTGGTTTTCCTGTGCAAATGGGGCTTCGGGTGCCCGCGCCGGCCCGATCGTGGACGTCCGGGCCGCGCGCAAAGCGCTACAGGATAGCGCGCATGGCCGTCGCCGGGGCAAACCCGCAATCCGGCGCGTGGGCACCCGGCCGCCTGCGGCGGCCATGACCGCTCATCCTTGGGGGTATAGGACCATGCAGCGGGCATCGAGTTCGCGCGAAGATGTAAGGAAATCCCCAGCCGCGGGCGTTTCGATGCAACGCAACAGCGGCCGCGGCCGCGACATCGCACCGCGCTGATTGCCGCTATCAGGGCTGCGGCCCCGCGTGGGCAAACGCGAAAGGCCGTGTTAGACTCCGCCGCGCAATCATTCTCATTCTCATGAATTCTCGCAAGCATTCACTGCTGACCGCATGGCTTGGCCTCGTCGCCATGTGGCTCATCGTGCTTGCGCCGCTCGTGAGCCAGCTCGTCGCCGCGCAGCATGCGCACGAGCCGGACGCCACGCTCTGCTCGGCCATGCAGCCGGCGCAGGCCGGTAGCGCGCCGCATCTTTCGCACGACGATGCATTCGGCGCCTGCGGCTACTGCCATCTGCTCGAGCATCATGTGGCGATGGCTTCGGTCGCCGCGCCCGCTCCGCTTGCCGCCCTCGCGCTCGCGCGCGAGACGATTGCGCCGCCCGTCACCCACGACCTCCCCTTAGGCGCCTTCCCTTCGGGCAGGCCGCGCGCCCCACCCGTCCTTTCCTGAGTTACGCCTTCACCGGCCGGCCGATCGCGATCTGATTGCGTGCGCAACGAGCACGCACGCCGCGCGCGGCTGCTCGATTCCCGTTTTCAGGAAAGCATCTCATGTCCACGCTCACCACGCGTGGCGCTGGCGTTCGCTCGCGCGAACGCGCAACGCCGCGCGCGCTGCGGCACGCCGGGCGCCTCGCGCTCGCCATGCTGCCGCGCGTCTTGCCGCTGCCTCTCGTTGCTCCCATCGCCGGTCATGCGGCCCAGGCTGCCGAGGCGCAACCCGCCGATGCGGCCTCGTCCGCGACGCTGCCCACCGTCAAGGTCAGCGCCACCGCTGGCAGCGCCGCGGGTCCTGCCGTCGACCCCAACCTGCCGGCGACGGTGGAAACCGTCACGCCCGCTCAGTTCTCGAACTGGAACGTCGTCAACACCGAGGACGTGCTCAAGTACCTGCCCAATCTCGCCGTGCGCAAGCGCTACGTGGGCGATCTGAACTCGATCATCGCCGTGCGCGGCACGAGCAATACGCAAAGCGCGCGCGGCCTCGTCTACGCAGACGGCCTGCTGCTCTCGAACCTGCTCGGCAACAGCTACAGTTTTCCGCCGCGCTGGTCGATGGTGTTCCCCGACCAGATCCAGCAGGTGGATGTGATCTATGGGCCGTATTCCGCGCTCTATCCCGGCAACTCGCTCGGCGCCACCGTGCTCATCACCACGCGCATGCCGAAGGCGTTCGAAGCGAACGCGGACGTGAAGGCGTTCACCCAGCATTTCAGCCTCTTTGGCGTGAACCAGAACTTCAACGGCAGCGAGATGAGCGCTTCGATCGGCGACCGCATCGGCAAGTTCTCGTATCTGCTTGGCGTGAACCACCTGGAGAACACCAGCCAGCCGCTGCAGTTCGCCACCCTTGCCCAGTCGACGAAACCCGCGCAGCCGGGCGACGTGCCCGTGCGTGGCGCGTACTTCTACAACAACCAGACCAACACGCCCACGGTCGTGCTCGGCGTGAACGGCGAAGGCATGCAGCACACGGTGCAGGACCAGTTCAAGCTGCGCATGCAGTACGACTTCACGCCCACCGTGCAAGGCGGCGTGACGCTCGGCTACTGGCACCAGACCTACAACAACGCCACCTCGACCTTCCTTTACGACGCGAACGGCAACCCCGTGTACAGCGGCAAGGTGTCGATCAATGGCTACGAGTACACCATTCCCGCCGCCGCGTTCGCACCGAGCCGCGGCTGGAGCGAAAACTGGCTCTACGGTGCCACACTGCGCACGCATCAGGCCACCGGCTGGAATGCGGAAGCCATTGCTTCGTACTACGACGTAAGCAACAGCGTGGCGCGCACGGCGAATGCGGGGGGACCCGGCAACGGCCCCGGCGTCATGACGCTCGGCGACGGCACCGGCTGGAAGACGCTCGACCTCAAGGCGACGTGGACGCCCGCCACGCCCGACGCCGGGCTCGCCGCTCACTGGCTCACGTTCGGCTATCACTACGACGACTACGCGCTCGACAACCGCACGTACAACACGCTCGCGTGGCGCGACGGCGGCGCGAACAGTTTCGCCAACGCCTTCGCCGGCAAGACCGAAACCCAGGCGCTCTACGCACAGGACGCCTGGCGCTTCCTGCCGCGCTGGAAGCTCGTGTACGGCGTGCGCTACGAAAACTGGCGCGCCTTCGACGGCTATCAGGCGCTCGGCGGCGTGAACGTGCCGTATGCGAACGTGGGCGACCATCACTTCTCGCCGAAGGCTTCGCTCTCGTTCGACGTGACCGACGACCTCACGCTGCGCGCATCGATTGCGCGCGCCTACCGCTTCCCGACCGTGAGCGAGTTGTTCCAGGGGCAGGTGAACGGCTCGTCCATCGTCAACAACAATCCGAACCTGCGCCCCGAGGACGATCTCTCGAAGGAAGTGAGCGCCGAATGGGCGCACTGGAACGGCCTGTTCCGCCTGACGCTCTTTCAGGACGACGTAAAAAACACGATCTTCAGCCAGACCGATACGACGGTCATTCCGAACGTCACGAACTTCCAGAACATCGGCAAGGTGCGCTCGCGCGGCGTGGAAACGAGCTATCAGGGAGAAGACGTCATCGTGCGCGGGCTCGATCTCGCGGCGAGCGTGGCGTATACGCAGTCGAAGATTCTGGAGAACGCGCAGAATCCGGCGAGCGTCGGCAAGTACTTCTACCGCATTCCGCTGTGGCGCGCGAATCTCGTCGCGACCTACCGGTTCGACGCGCGCTCCGCGCTCACGCTCGCCGCGCGCTACTCGGGGCGCCAGTACAACACGCTCACGAACACCGACACGAACCCGAACGTATTCGGCGGCACGAGCACCTACACGGTCGCCGACGTGAAGTACACCTTCCGGCCGACGAAGAAGAGCGAGATCGGCGTGGGCATCGACAACCTGTTCGACGCGCGCTACTTCGTCTATCACCCGTATCCCGGCCGCACGTACTACGTCGAAGCGAAGCTCGGCATTTGAGCGGCGCGCTCGCGGCCTTCGCTTCCGTTCGCATTTCCGTTCGCATTTTCGTCTGAATCATCCATGTACTCGAGCCGTGCCGGCTCGACAAGGAGTCCCCGATGTCCACGATATCCGACCCGGTCAGCGCACCGCCTGCCCGCGCGGTGCAGCCCGGCTACCGCACGCTGTGGCGCTGGCATTTTTATGCAGGCCTCTTCGTCATGCCCTTGCTGCTCGTACTCGCCATTACGGGCACGATCTACTGCTTCCAGCCGCAGATCGAACCCCTGCTTTACCCGCATCGGCTGGTGGTCGCGCCGGCGGCGACACCGCGCCTGCCCGTGGATGCCCTGCTGGCCCGCGCACGCGCCGCGCTGCCGCCAGAGGCGCGGGCGCTGCGCGCGCACGTCGAGTCGAATCCCGCGCGCAGCGCCGAATTCGTGTTCGCGCTGCCCGGCGGGACCAAAGAGAGCGTCTACGTGAATCCCTACGATGGCGCGGTGCTCGGCACGCTCGACGTCGATCGCCGCTTCATGCAGGTCGACCGCATGCTGCATCGCAAGCTCCTGCTCGGCAAGTCCGGCGAGCTGCTCATGGAGCTGGCCGCCTGCTGGACGCTCGTGATGCTCGCCACCGGCATTGCGCTCTGGTGGCCAGGCGCGGGCGCGTCGTGGCGCGCCGCGCTGCTGCCTCGCTTCGGTGCGCGCGGACGGCCGTTCTGGAAGAGCGTGCACGCGAGCGTCGGCATCTGGCTCGCCGTGGGCGCGCTCGCGTTCGTGCTGAGCGGCCTGCCGTGGACGGGCTCGTGGGGCAAGCAGTTCAAGGCGCTCGCCACGCGCGCGAGCCTCGGCGCGCCGCGCGGCGCGTGGGGCGGCGGCCTCGGGGTGAAGTCGGCCTTGCCGGGTGCGCCGCTAGCTGCCGCCACCGCAGCAGCTAGCGGCGCAGCGGCGAATCCGCCCGCAAGCCACGCCGGCGGACAGGAACACGGCGGAGAGCACGCGGGCCACGACATGGCGTCGATGCCGGGCATGGTGATGGACGACATGCCGCTGCCGCTCGTGCCCTGGGCCGTCGGCGCGGTTCCGGTGCCGCACTCGCCCGACGCGTCCGGCGCACCGCAACACTGGACGCTCGCTCAGGTCGTCGCCCAGATGCGCGATCTCGGCGTGCGCGACGGCTACGACATCGTGCTGCCCGCCACGCCCGATGGCGTCTACACGGTCTCGTACTTTCCGCCCGATCCGAAAGCGGAGCGCACGGTGTATATCGACCAGTACAGCGGCGCCGTGCTCCGGGACATTCGCTATGACGATTACGGCGCAGTCTCGCAAGCCATTTCCTATGGCACGTCGCTGCACATGGGCCGCTACTTCGGCCTCGCGAACCAGCTGATCTGCGCGGCGATCTCGCTGGGCCTCGGCGCACTCGCGGTAACCGGCTTCGTGATGTGGTGGATGCGCCGTCCCGCGCGCGCAAAGGGCGCATCGATGCTGGCCGCGCCCTCACGCGAGCGCGCCGCGCCGCCGCTGCGCGCCTGGAAGACCGCTCTCGTGCTGCTCGGCATCGTGTTTCCGCTGATGGGCGCGACGCTCGTGGCGGTCTGGCTGTTCGACCGCACAGCCTTCCGACGCGCCTAGAAGCTGCCGTCTTGCCGGCATCGGCGGCCGTGGCCGCCCTGCGGTAATCTGCGGACACAATTGCGTCTGAACCTGGCTGTGCCAAACGGTTTCAAACGTATATATGCGGAGATTATCGTGTGGCGGCTAATTTCGGCGCTGGGCGCGGCCGCGGTGCTCGCGGGCTGCGCGGTCGCGCCCTATCCCGGCTACCCCGGGTACTACGGCTATGACTACGGCTACCCCTACTACTCAGGCTATCCGTACGCCTACGGTTACGACTACTACCCCGGTTATTTCGGCGGCGGCTATGGCGGCGTCGCCATCTGGGGCGGTGGCGGCGGATGCTGCTATCACCATGGCTGGCACGGCGGCCATGGCGGCGGCTGGCACGGTGGCGGCTGGCACGGAGGCGGTGGGCACGGCGGTGGCGGCTGGCATGGAGGCGGTGGCGGCACGTGGCAAGGCGGCGGCGGTGGTATGGGAGCCGGCGGCGGCCACGGCCATTGACGGAACACCGCGGTCCCACCGCGCGATCACGGTGGGACCGCTCTGTTGAAGCGGCCCCCGCGCCGTGCGCGCAAGCGCGGCGCCCCGCTTACACGCGCCCGTTCACGGGAATCAGCGCCCCCGTAATCGCCTGCGCGTCCGCACCCAGCAAAAACGCAATGACCGTCGCGATCTCGCGCGGCTGCACCCAGCGCGTGAAATCGGCGTCCGGCATGTCGGCACGGTTTGGCGGCGTGTCGATGATGCTCGGCAAAATCGCGTTCACCGTCACACCCTTGTCCTTCAGTTCTTCCGCAAGCGCTTCCGTCAAGCGTGCCACGCCCGCCTTCGACGCCGAATACGCACCCATGCCGAGCCCCGCCTTGAGTCCCGCGCCCGCGCCGATGTTGACCACACGCCCCGCGCCGCTCTGCACGAGATAAGGCAGCGCGGCCTTCGAGGCGTTGAGCGCCGTCTTCACGTTCAGATCGAACATCAGATCCCACGTGCGCGCGTCGCCGTCGCCGATGGTCTCCCACCGGAACGCGCCCGCCACGTTGACGAGCGCGTCGAGCCCGCCCAGCTTCCCGTGCAACGTGCCGAACGCGGTCTGGGCCGCGTTCGCGTCGACGAGATCGACGCCGCCCATGCGCAGCGCGTTCGCGAGCGCGGCGGGCAGCGCCGCCGCTTCGGGGGCCGCGCCGCGGCCGATCAGCGCCACGCGGGCGCCGCGCTCGGCCAGCAATTGCGCCGTCGCCAAACCCAGGCTGCCGAAGCCACCCGTCACCGCGACGACTTTGCCGTTCAATCCGTTTTCCATGCGCTTGTTCCTCTCGTTGCTTCACTAACCTGAATTCGATGCGGCCCGCGCGATCGTTGCGGGCGCCGCTGGCGCCACGTTACGCGAGCCGCGGCCTTCCATCAACCCGCGCTCGGGCGTCCGCGCCGGGCATCCGTGCGTACCGTGGCTAGCGCGTGCTGCTTGCGCAGGTTCTCCGTGGTGTCACCGCCGCCATCCGCGCGCCAGCCCGGCGGCAGGAAAACATAGCGCACGGCGGTCCAGAGGTTCTTCGCCAACACGACGTCGCGTGCGAGCGTCGCCCAGTGTTCCAGTTCGACGACGAACGGATTGCGCGAGCGCACGGGCGTCACGAGCCCGTAGCGGCAAGGCTCTTCGGCGCGCTCCGGCACATAGGTCCCGAACAGGCGGTCGAAAATGATCAGGACTCCGCCATAGTTCGCATCGAGATAATCGACGTTCGAGGCATGATGCACGCGGTGGTTGGACGGTGTGTTGAACACGTACTCGAGCCAGCCGAGCTTCGGGATCCACGTGTTGTGCAGCCAGAACTGGTAGAGCAGGTTGAGCGAGAGGATGGCGAGCACGACTTCGGGCCGCACGCCGAGCCACACGAGCGGCGCGAAGAACATGGCCGGGCCGGTGAGCTTGCCGGTCCACCCGAGCCGGTACGCAGACGAAAGCGTCAACTGGTTCGGCGAATGGTGCACGGCATGCGTGGCCCAGAAAAAGCGGATGCGGTGCGACGCGCGGTGATACCAGTAATAGCAGAATTCCTGGCCGATGAAGACCAGCAGCACGAGCGCAACCGTGTCGATATTCAGCGTGAAGAGGCGATGCTCCCACGCGAAATCCAGGATCGGCGCGGCGAGCGAAAGCGGCAGGAACGCGAGAAGCTTGCGGCCCGCGAGGTCGGCGAGCGAGAGCCAAACTTCAGACCAATCGAACGCGGCATCGCCCGCTGCTTCGCGGCGTTTCCTGAAGGTGAGCACGCACGCCTCGATCAGCGAGACGGCAACGACGAACAGCGTGACATAGAACGCGAGTTTTCCTGTGGTGAGCATGATGGATCGTGTGCAATAGGCGCGTCTTGCGCGGTGAAGAAAGACGCGTGTGGCACGCAGGAGTCGCGGCGGCGCGTCGGATGAAGGGCACTGTAGTGGCGCGCAGCGGGAAAAACCACGCGCAAAGTATGTCGGGGTATGTCACGCGCGCGGTGCGCGAAACACGCCGATACGCCTGCCGCGCCGCACGCGCGGGGCGGTCGCGCCAGAGGCCGCGCGACGTGTAACACCGTGACATGGTTTATGACGCGACTTGCGCCGGGCCCAGCCCTATAGTTCGTTCCGCTGACACGCCGCAGCGTGCCCCCCGAAACGAACCGCAAGGACCTCTGATGAAAACGCTCCCCCTCGTCGTCGCCGCGCTCATCGGCTTCGCCAGTGCCCCCGCCTTCGCCGGCTGGTCCGGTCACGGTACGGCGTACACGCCGCACGGCACGTACAACGGCGCGCACTACGGTTCCTGCAGCGGCGGCACCTGCTCGCATGCGGGCGGCGTGGCCGGTCCCTGGGGCGGCGTCGCCACCAACAGCGGCTCCGTCACCCGCACCGCGCCGGGCCAGTTCAGCAACAGCGGCACGGCCTACGGCCCGAACGGCCGCTCGGTCCAGCACTCGGGCGATACGAGCTGCGCGGGCGGCACCTGCTCGCACACCGGCTCGCTCAACGGATCGGATGGCGGCAGCGCGAGCACCTCGGGCAGCGTGACGCGCACGGCGCCGGGCCAGTACTCGTCGACGGGCACGGTCACGACGGGCAACGGCAACACCTACGGGCACTCGGCGTCCACGAGCTGCGCGGGCAGCACGTGCAATCGCTCGGGCACCGTCACCGGTACGCAGGGCGGCAGCGTCTACCACTCGGGCAGCGCCACGGGCGTCGGAACCGGCGTGGTGACCACGGGCGGCGGCACGACCGTCGTCCATGGCGGCACGGTGACCACCGGCAGCACGACCGTCGTGCAGGGCACGGTGTCGACCGCCGGCACGACGACGGTCGCCGTCGTGGGCGCCCCGGTCCCCGTGCCCGCGCCGGTCGTCGTCACGCCGCCGCCGCCCAGCACCACCGTGTATGTCGCCCCGCCGCCGCCCGCCCCCAAGACGGTGGTCGTCGCGCCCGCACCTGCACCGCAGACGGTTTATGTCGCGCCTCCCGCATCGAAGACCGTCTACGTCGCGCCGGCTGCACCCAAGGTCGTCTACGTGGCGCCGCCGGCACCCAAAGTCGTGTATGTGGGCCAGCCGCTGCCGCGCGCCGTGTACATCGCCCCGCGCCCCGCCGTGTGGATTCCCGGCCACTGGGTCGGCCGCGTGTGGGTCCCCGCCCACTGGGCCTGAACCATCACCGGCGGCTGCGCATTCGCATGACCCGCAGCCGCCCGCCTCATTCGCTTGATCAACCGGCCGTCGCGCTACGTCGGCCACCTCACGGAGAACACCATGAAGAAGATGATTGCTGCCCTCGTTTTGTGTATCGTTTCAGCAGCGGTTTGCGTGCCGGCATCGGCTCAGGCCTTGCCGGGCGGCTCAGGCGACAGCGCCCGCGTCGAACGCATGATGGCGCAGCTGCAAGGGCGCTTCGCCGCCGCGAACACGACGCACGACGGCAAGCTCACGCGCGAACAGGCGCAGGCGGGCATGCCGAAGGTCGCGCAGCACTTCGACGAAATCGACACGCAAAAGGCCGGCTTCGTCACCCTCGCGCAGATCGAGGACTTCATGCGAGCGCGCGCAGCAGCCCGATGAACGCCGGAGGCGTCACATGGAGCAGGCAAACAGGATCATCGTGCTCGACGACGAAGCCGAACTGCGCAACATGCTGCAGCGCTTTCTCACGAGCCAGGGTTTCGAGGTGCGCGCCGTCGCCGACGGCAAGCGCCTCGACCGCCTGCTCCAGCGCGAGCCCTACGACCTCCTCGTGCTCGATCTGATGATGGAGCCCGAAGACGGCCTCACGGTGTGCCGCCGCCTGCGCGCCGAAGGCCAGACGCTGCCGATCCTCATGCTCACCGCGAAGGGCGATGCCGCCGACAAGGTGATCGGCCTCGAAACCGGCGCCGACGACTATCTCGCCAAGCCGTTTCTCCCCGACGAGCTGGTCGCGCGCATTCGCGCCCTGCTGCGCCGCCAGAAGATGGCCTCGGGCGAACCCACGGTCACCTCGCAAATGCTCCGTTTCGGCGACTTTCAGTTCGACGTTGGCAAACAAACGCTCTACCGCGACGGCGCGCCCATCGAGGTCCACTCGGCGCAGATGCTGCTGCTTCACGCGCTCGGCTCGTCGCCGAACCGCGCCGTGAGCCGCGAGAATCTGCTCGCCCGCGCGCGCGGGCGCGACCACAGCGCGCTCGACCGCAGCGTGGACGTGCAGATCCTGCGCCTGCGCCAGATCGTCGAGGACGATCCCGCCAAGCCGCGCTTCATCAAGACCGTCTGGGGCATCGGCTACATGCTGGTAGCCGGCGTCGACTCGTAATGCGCTTGCGCCTGCCGCGCTCGCTGCTCTCGCGCAACATCGCGCTGCTGGTGGCGCTCGTCGCGCTCTCGCAGATCTGCTCGATCGCCGTGCTGCTGCACTTCGTGCAGCGCCCGCGCATCGAACGCGCCTCGATCATCTTCGCCGATTACGTCAAGCTGCTCGATACCACGCTCGCTTCCATGCCGCCCGACGAAGGGCGCGCGGCGGCCGCGCGGTTCGATGCGCGCCGTGTGGCGCCGCCGCAAGCGCCCGCCGAAACCCATCCGAGCCTCGTCGACTTTTTCCGCACCTGGCAGCGCGACGTGTTCGTCGAAGCGCTGCAAAGCCATCTGCCGCCCGAACTGCTGGTGCGCTGGGACGCGAGCCACGACGAGACCGCACCCGCAGCGGATGGCGAAGGCGCGCAGGAGCGCCTGTGGATCCGCCTTCACGCAGCAGGCGAACCGGTCTGGATCGCCCTGCCGGTCACCGCCGACGCGCGCGCGAGCGGCATCACCACGGCGTTGATCCTCTCCGCCGCGCTCGCGCTGCTCGCCGCACTCACCGGCTACCTGTTGCAGCGCCACATCAACCGGCCGCTGCGCAAGCTCGCGCGCGCGGCGCGCCGCGTGAGTGCCGGCGAAACGCCGCCGCCGCTGCCGACCGACGGCCCGACCGAAATCGCCCAGGTGAGCCGCGCCTTCAACCAGATGACCGAAGCGCTGAAGCAGGCCGAGGCCACGCGCGCGCTGATGCTGGCCGGCGTCTCGCATGACATCCGCACGCCGCTCACGAAACTGCGTCTCGCGATCGCGATGGCGCTGCCGCGCGGCAGCAACGATGCGCTCGTGGCCTCGTCCGAGAGCTATCTGGACCAGATCGACACGATCCTCCAGCAGTTCATGGACTACGCCGGCAGCGGCGAGCGCGAAGCGCCGCAAGCGGGCGACCTCAACGCGCTCGCGGGCCAGCTCGTCGCCGACTTCGCAGGGCTCGGCCATGAATTCGATTTCGACGAGGGCGAGTTGCCCGTATTCGCGTTCCGGCCGATCGCCGTTATGCGTCTGCTGATGAATCTCATGCAGAACGCCGTGAACTACGGACGCACAGGTCTGACGATTCGCACGTGGCGCGACGGCGACGCCGCCTGCGTGATCGTTGCCGACCGCGGCAACGGCATCCGCGCCGAGGAACTGGAGCGCCTCAAATCGCCCTTCAGCCGCGGCGCGAACGCCCGTACGCATTCGGGCGGCTCGGGCCTCGGGCTTGCCATCGTCGAGCGGATCGCGCGGCTGCACGGCGGCTCGCTCACGTTCCGCGACCGCGAAGGCGGCGGCCTCGAAGCCGTCGTACGCCTGCCGCTGAACCGTCCCTCATCGAGCCAGAACGGCGCGCCGCCGGCCGCGCATGCGTGACATGACTCGACATAATTTGCGCGTGGATTTCACGCGCCCTTCCCCCCATACTTGCGCCTGAGCCTGAGCAACGGAGCAGAACAAACCGGAGCCCAGACGCCGAAGCACCATAGTCGATAGTTCGCCATCCTGAATGATTTGCGAGTATCGGCAACGAGACACTCTTTCAGGCAAAAGGACATCGACATGCAAACGATCATCAACTTCCTCGTCAACAAGGCCAAGCGCGTCGCGGGCGCCACGTTCCTCGCGGGCGCGCTGTTCGCAAGCGGCTGCGCATCGGCAGCGCCTGTCGTGCAGACCAACGGGCCGCTCCCGCAACTGCACGCCGACGTCGTCTACGTCTACACGTTCGACGCCGCCGCCGACCAGGTGAAGCTCGACAGCACCGGCATGCTGAATAGGCTCAAGACGATGACGAGCGGCGAGTCGTCGGCGCAGCAGCAACAGCAGGCCGCTCTGAAAACGCGCGAACATCTCGCCGATCAACTCGTGAGCGAACTTCAGAAAATGGGCCTGCCCGCCGTGCGCATGGACGGTCCCGCGCCCGCCGGCCGCAACGCGCTGATCGTGGAAGGCCGCATCGACACGATGGATGCGGGCAGCAGCCGCCGCCGCATGCTGATCGGTCTGGGCGCGGGCAAGAGCGAAGTGGGCGCGACGATCGCGGTGCTGTTCCAGCCCGCCAACGGCGGCGAACCGCAACCGCTCCTGAGCTTCCAGACGAAGGCCGATAGCGGCCATATGCCTGGCATGGCCGAGACGGCGGGCGTGGGCGCGGCGGCCGGCCATGTGGCGACGGCGGCGGTGGTGGGCGGCGGTCTGCACGGCGCCTCGGAGGCGAAGCGCGACACGCTCTCGTCGGATGCCGGCAAGCTGGCCCGCTCGATCGCGAAGGAAATCACGCAGATCAGCACGCAGAACGGCTGGATGACAACAACGACGAAGAGCTAATACGGGGGAGCGCGCAACGCAGCGCTGCGCGAGAGTTCATGCCCTTTCCGGCGACGGTTCGATACCGTCGCCGTCTTTTTGCTTATTGGGCTTGCGGCTCGCTCAGCGCCTGCGGCTCACGATAGCGCGCGAACTTCGACGTATGGCCGATCCCCGGATTGAAGCAGTTGCACGGATCGAGCGTCTCGTAGAACGACTTCAGCGCAGGCTTCGCATCGTAGAGATGGCCGACGTTGTGCTCAGCGGGATATTCGGCGCCGCGCGCGTCGAGCAGCTTCCACATCTCGTGTTCCAGTGCGAGGCAGTCATTGCCCTTGCGCACGATGTAGTCCTGATGAAACACATGGCAAAAGAAATGCCCGTAATAGAGCTTGATCGCGATGGGCTTTTCCACCGCCTCGGGCAGTTGCTCGAACCAGTCGCGATCGTTGCGGCGCAGCGCGATATCGAGCGCGACGATATCCTCCACTTCGTCGCCATGCACCGCGCGATAGCGCACCGCCGCGCCCGCCGCCGCGAAACGATGGAGAAACGCCTTGCTGCCCTCTTCGTCGGTGCATTCGAAAAAGTCGCCGCTCGCCACGCCGAAAAACGTGTTCAGGTAAGCACGCGTTTCGTCCACCATATCGGCCGATACCTTGAGCATCAAATGATGTTCGTAGCGCTGTCGGTAGTCCTTGAGCCGCGCGGGCAGATGGCCAGGAAAGCACCGGCTCACGGCCTGCGCCACGCGGTCCGTGAAATGCGCGGGAAAGAACGGCAGCCGCTCGAACAACGCGTCGCAGCGGCTCTTGAAGGCGAACAGCGCGGGCAGGCGCCGCGTACCGAGATGCTGGATCAGGAGGAACATGTCCTTGCCGTAGCGCTCGGCGATATCGAAGGCGTCCCGATGGATGTATTCGCCCGCGATCGGCAGCTTCGAGAACTTGCCGAGCATGTCGCGGCGCAGGTCGGTCAGCTCAGCTGTTTCGTTCGTGCCGATGTAGAACACCTTCGCACCGCGCTCGATGGGAAACGTGTCGAGCCGCACCGCGAACACCATGACCTTGCCCGCCGAACCCGCCGCTTCGTGCAAACGAAGCGGGTCGGCGTTGTAGCGCGCAGGCGTGTCCGCTTCGATGTCGCGCACGTGATCCGCGTAACGGTGGTCGGAAGCCGCGCCCGCGTCGTGGAGGATATCGGCTTCGGGCAGCTCGCCGCGATCGAGGCGGCCGAGCACCGCTTCCGGCGTCTCGCCAAGCCGGATGCCGAGATGATTCACGAGCGTAAGACGCCCCTCTGCATCGACCTGTGCAAACACGGACATTTCCGTATAGGCCGGGCCGCGCCGCACGAGCGAGCCGCCCGAGTTGTTGCACACGCCGCCCACGACCGATGCGCCCAGACATGAGGAGCCAATGACCGAATGCGGTTCGCGCCCGAGCGGCTTGAGCGTCTGCTCCAGCTGGTCGAGCGTCGAGCCCGGCAGGCAGACCACCTGCTTGCCGCCATCGATCACGTAGACCTTGCGCATGCGCGTCATGCTCACGATCACGACCTCGCGGTCGTAGTCGTTGCCGTCGGGCGTGGAGCCGCCCGTGAGGCCCGTGTTCGAAGCCTGCGAGATGACGATCGCGTTCGCGGCCACGCAAGCCTGCAGCACCCGCCACTGCTCGACGAGCGTGCCGGGCCGCACGACCGCCGCCACCTTCCCTTCGCCAAAGCGAAAACCCTTGCGGTAGCGCCGCGTGGCTTCGGCGCCGGTCAGCACGTGCTGGCGGCCGACGACGGCGCGCAACGACGCGACAAGCGGCTCGCGAACGGCGCTTGGGTGCGTGATGGACATGCGAACGGCTCCTGCGGAAAACGATGATCGCGGAAGGATAGAACCCGCGATCCATTACGTCCAATATCGCGACTACGCACGATCAAGACGAAAAAGATATGGATCGACCCTTGAACCCGCCGAATCAGCCCTGCGGCGCATGTCGCGACGCATCGCGCACGATGCGCACGAAGTTCTGCACCGTGGGCGCCTTTTCGCGCGGACGGTGCACGAGCGCGATGGTCGTGTGCAGCGAGCCTCCCTTGAGATCGTGGTAGGTCACGCCCTTGGCCTGGATCTGCCGCATCGAAGAAGGAATGAGCGTGACGCCGAAGCCCGCCGCCGCCATGTTGACGGTCGAGGAAATCTGCGGCGATTCCATGCTGATCACGGGATTGAAGCCCGCCGCGTGGCACGCGCTGATGATCGAGTCGTAGAGATCGGGGCCGATCGGGCGTGGGAAGAGGATCAGCGGGTCGCCCGCGAGATCGCCGAGATCGAGGCGGCGGCGGCGCGCGAGGCGATGGCGCGGCGGCAGCACGGCGAGGACGTCTTCTTCCACGAGCGCCTGCGTGGCGAGGCCGCGGCAATCGAGCGGCAGGCGCACGAAAGCGGCATCGACCTTCGCTTCGCTCACGCGTTCCAGCAGCACCGAACTGTTGCTCTCCTCGCACCCGATCACGACACCCGGATACGCGCTGCGAAAGCGCTGCAGCACGGTCGCAACGAGCGGATGAAACACCGTGGAACCCGCGAAGCCGAGCACGAGCCTCCCGCTCTCGCCTCGCCCCGCGTTTTGCGCCTCGGCGAGCGCCAGATCCGCGTCGTCGATGAGGCGTTGCGCGCGCTCGCGAAAGAGCCGCCCGGCCTCGGTCAACTCCACGCGCCGCGAGTGGCGAATGAAGAGCCGCGTGCCGATTTCCTTTTCGAGCTTGAGGATCTGCTGGCTGAGCGGCGGCTGCGCCATGCCGAGAAAGGCGGCCGCCTCGCTGAAATGCAGATACTCCGCGACGGCGAGAAAGTAGCGTAGTTGCCGGAATTCCATATCGTTTTCGTCTTGATGCGACCGGTGGATTGTGAACCCGCTATGCACGCGCGTCCAACCCGACAGTAGGACGCGTGCGCAACCGGTATGCGTCAAGACGGCGCCGGCCTAAAAATCAGCCAAGGCCCATGCGCGTCTCGTCGACGAAGTTCTCTGTGGCGTCGTCGATCTTGCGGCCCTTGCGGCCGGTGGGACCATGAATGTAGACGGTTTTCATATCGACCTGCGTCGCCCCGCTCATGCCGGGCGGCGGCGTCATCTCGTAGTGGACCTCGCGCGCGTGGTCGGCCATCTGCAGGCGCGGATTGAACACCGAGTTGAAGCGCCACAGCATGCGCACGAAATTGGTCTGGCCATGCAACAGCAGGTGCGTGGCCTGCCCCGCCGCGCCGCGCAGCGCGGTCCAGCCCATGTGCTTGCGATTGAGCACCTGCTGCGTGCGCACGAGTTCCGCATAGAACTCGGGCAGCGGAAGCTTCGTCGGCACGACGGCGTGCTGGATGTCATAAAGACGATAGTCGAGGCTCGTGAGGCGCCGCGCCTCGCGCTGCCAGTTCTCCGTGCCCGGATACGGCGTATTCACGCTGATATTGACGATCTCGGGAATCTCCAGGCACCACTGGCGGATCGTCTCAAAGCGTTCGCGGTCCCAGTCCGGATCGGCGATCAGATTGATCGCGACGGTAATCCCCAACGAACGCGCAAACTCGAGCGCCTCGAAATTGCGGTCGAGGCTGATCCGTTTGCGAAACGCCTTGAGCCCCTCCTCGTCGATCGCCTCCAGACCGAGGAACATGTACTTCAGGCCAATGGACTGCCACAGGCGGAACACGTCCTTGTTGCGCAGAAGCACGTCGCCACGCGTTTCCAGGTAGTAGCGCTTGTCGATGCCACGCCGCTTGATCGCCTCGCCGATCGCCATGCCGTGTTCGGCGTGCACGAACGCCACATCGTCGACGATGAACACGCCCGGCTCGCGCAGCGACGCCAGTTCGTCCACGACGACTTCGGGGCTGCGCGTGCGGTAGCTGCGTCCGTAGAACGTCCATGCGCTGCAGAACGTGCAGTCCCACGGGCAGCCACGCGCGAACTCGATGGATGCGCAAGGATCGAGCGTGCCGATGAAATACTTGCGGCGATGGCGCAGCAGGTCGCGCGCGGGCCGCACCGGATCGAGATTCTCGACGAAGCCCGGCGGCGGCCCCGATCCGTGGCTCGTGAGGACGCCGGGCACCGCGAGCAGGTCGGTGCCGCGCGACACCGCTTCGAGCAGTTCGTTGACCGAAGCTTCGCCCTCGCCGCGCAGCACGCAATCGATCGCGCCTTCGGCATGGCGCAGCAGATCGTGCGCGGTGAACGACACGCTGTGGCCCCCGACGAAGACGAAACACGAGGGCAGCGCGGCCTTCACGGCCTTCGACAGGTCGATGATCTCGGGAATGTTGGCCAGATAGTTGCCCGAGAAGCAGAGCGCCTCGGGCTGCCAGTCACGCACCATGCGCATGAGGTCGCGGTGTGTCTCGACCTGCAGATCGAGCAGGCGCACGTCATGACCCGCATCGCGCGCCGTGCCGGCCACGGATTCGAGACCCAGCGGCTCGAGCCGCAGGAACACGCGCGTGTACATCAGTCCGCTCGGGTGGACAGCAAGCAATTTCATGAAGCCTCCTTGCGAAGGGCCGCCGCTTCGCGAGAGTCTACGCGCGTTGGCGGATCGCTGCGCCGCGGCGTGTCTCGCGCAGGAACGATGTTCAGAAACTGCCGAACAGCGAACCGAGCACGATCACCACGCCGAGCGCGATGAGCGCGCCGACGATGCTCACCACCACGAGGTCGCGGTAGCTTTCGCGATGCGTCGAGCCGCACACGGCCAGCAGCGTGACGACGGCGCCGTTGTGCGGCAGGCTGTCGAGCGTGCCCGACGACATCACGGCCACGCGGTGCAGCAACGCGGGATCGATGCCATGCTGGGCGGCGAGCTGCATGTAGGTGCCGCCGAGCGCATCGAGCGCGATGGTCAAGCCGCCCGAGGCCGAACCCGTGAGCCCGGCGAGCAGGTTCGTGGCCACGGCGAGCGAGACGAGCGGGCCGCCGCCGATGCCGAGCACCCAGTCGCGCACGGCCTCGAACGCGGGCAATGCGGCGATCACGGCGCCGTAGCCCACGAGGCTGCCGACGCTCAGCACCGGCAACACCGACGCGTTGGCGCCCGCGTCGACGCTTTCGCGCAGCGTGCCGAGCCGCCCGCGATTGAGCGCCACCAGCACGATGATGCCGAGCGCCAGCGCAACCGAGACACCCCACACGCCCGCCACCGCCGAAAGCGTGGTCGAACCCCAGCGCGGTTCGGCGAGATACGAGGCGTCGATGCGCGGAAACACCACGACGTTCATCACGAAGTTCATCCCCACGACGACCACGAGCGGCGCGAGTGCGACGAAGGGCGACGGCGGCCCGGCATGGTCCGGCACAGCCGCGCCGCCGATCTCGGCGGGATCGAAGGCTTGCGCGAGGCTCGCGCGCTCGCGCACGAGCGAGGACTTGCCGCGCTCTTCGTCATCGGCTCCGCCGTTGTCGGGCTCGACGAAGCCCTCGCCGTTGCGCCGCGCCGCCGCCGCCGCGCGCCCGAGCCACCAGAGGCCGAAGCCCGCCATCACGAGGCTCGCGATCACGCCGAGGCCCGGCGCCGCAAACGGCGTCGTGCCGAAGAACGGCATCGGAATGGCGTTTTGCAGCGCGGGCGTGCCGGGCAGCGCCGACATCGTGAAGGTCGCCGTGCCGAGCATGATCGTAGCGGGCATCAGTCGGCGCGGGAGATCGGCGGAGCGAAACAGCGCCTGCGCCATGGGGGCGAGCACGAAGAACGCGACGAACAGGCTCACGCCGCCATAGGTGACGAGCGCGCCGCCCAGTACCACCGCCACGAGCGCGTGGCGCGTGCCGAGCTTGTCGATCATGAGGCGCGCCACGGCATCGACCGAGCCGCTGTCTTCCATCAGCTTGCCGAACAGCGAGCCGAGCAGGAAGAGCGGAAAGAACTGGGCGAGAAAGCGGCCCGTGCTCGACATGAATGTTTGCGTCCAATGCGCGAGCACCGGCTCGCCGGAAATGAGCGCGGCCAGCATGGCGCACAGCGGCGCGAGCAGCAGCACGCTCCAGCCGCGATACGCGAGCCAGATCAGCAGCGCGAGACTCGCGAGCATGCCCCCGAGGCCGATAACGAGCGTGCCCGCGCTCATTGCAGCACCCCTTCGAGCAGCGCTTCGAAATTGAACGTGGAAGCCTCGCCGATCTGCGCACCGTGCTGCGCGAGAAATTCATCGGCGGTGCGGCGGCCTTCGTCGCGCAGCATCGTGATGAACGACCACTCGGCGTTGAGCTTCGACGACGAGCCCAGCGTGACGAGCTTCGCGCTATGCACGCGGTGCAGCCGCATATGCGCCCAGCGGCGGCCCTCCTCGCTGCCTGCGTCGGCAACCTTGTGCAGCAGCGCCATCATGCGCAGCTCCTTGATTAGCGGCGAGTTGAACGCGATCTCGTTCACGCGGTTGATGATGTCGCGCGCCGAGCGCGGCGTGCCCGCGCGTTCCACGGGGTTCACCTGCACGAGGATCGTGTCGTCCGAATCGGTCTCGCGAATCAGCGGCGTAATCGTGGGATTGCCCGCGTAACCGCCGTCCCAGTAGGGTTCGCCGTCTATCTCGACGGCCTGGAACAGCGTGGGCAGGCAGGCCGACGCGAGCAGCGCGTCGGGCGTGACGTCGGCATTGCGGAACACGCGCGCCTGGCCGTTCGAAACGCGCGTGGCCGTGACGAAGAGTTTGATGCGCGAGCGGCGCAACGCGTCGAAGTCGATCGTGTCGGCAAGGATCGTGCGCAACGGGTTCACCCGCCCCGGATTCAGGTCATACGGGGAGACGACGCGCGCCATCATGTCGAGCGCGACGAACACGGGCGAATGATCGAGCGTCCAGCGCCCGAGCAGGATGTCGACGGGGCCGCGCCGGAACGGGCTGTAGCGCGCGGCGTCGGCCACGCGACGCCAGAAGCGTTCGAGCGCCTCACGCGCGCCGGCCGCGCCGCCCAGCGCATGGCCGCTCGCGAGCACGGCGGCGTTCATCGCACCCGCCGAGGTGCCGGAAATACCTTCGATCTGCAGCCACGGCTCTTCGAGCAGGCGATCCAGCACGCCCCATGTGTATGCGCCATGCGAGCCGCCGCCTTGCAGCGCGAGATCGACGAGCAAGGGTTCGGTGCGGGTCGTGCGGGTTGACGTCTCGGCTTCGGCAGGCATTGCGGCTCCGTTCCAGACAGACCACGGGCGAGATTACAGGAAAAGCGCAAATGGCCGCACGAGAATGACGCAGCGCGCAATCTGGTTCAACGGCGCCGGAATTGCGCTGCTGCCGCCACGCGGCGGGCCGGTCGCAGCGGCGCACCAGGGCGTTTGGTAGACTGGTTCTCCCGTCACGCTTTCCCGCCTTGCCGTGTCGAATCTCCATCCGCTGCGGGGGCCGCTTTCACTCTCGGGCCCGCTTCCCGAACTGCTCGCCGAAATCCGCGCCTGCCATGCCTGCGCCGACGCGCTGCCGCTCGGGCCGCGCCCTGTGCTGCAGGCGAGCGACACGGCAAGCCTGCTGATCGTCGGCCAGGCGCCGGGCGCGAAGGTCCACGCCTCGGGCGTGCCGTGGGACGACGCGAGCGGCAAACGGCTGCGCACGTGGCTCGGCATCGACAGCGAAACGTTCTATGACGCCGCCCAGGTCGCGCTCGTGCCGATGGGCTTTTGCTACCCCGGCCGCGGCAGCGGCGGAGACAACCCGCCGCGCCCGGAATGCGCCCCGCTATGGCACGCGCGGCTCGTCGAGCAGTTGCGCGGCGTGCGCCTGACCCTGCTCGTCGGCCAGTATGCCCAGCGCTATTTTCTCGGCAGCGAGCGCCGCGGCTCGCTCACCGAAACGGTGGCGGCCTGGCGCGACTACGCACCCAATTTCGTGCCGCTGCCGCATCCGTCGCCACGCAATCAGGCGTGGTTCAAGCGCCACCCGTGGTTCGAACACGAGGTCCTGCCCGCGCTGCAGGAGCGCGTGCAAGCGCTGCTGGCACCCGGGGGCCGCCACGCGCAAACCACTAACAAGGAGCCGACGATGACGAAACCGGCAATCGATATCCAGCGTGTCTACGAACCGCTGCCCGGGGACGGACACCACTGCTATCTGGTGGACCGGCTGTGGCCGCGCGGCCTGAGCAAGGAAAAACTCGCGAACGTGGAATGGCTGAAGGAGGTGGCGCCGAGCACCGAATTGCGCCAATGGTTCCACAAGGACCCGGAGCAGTGGACCGAATTCAAAAAGCGCTATCTGGCCGAGCTGAACGCCAATCCCGACGCCTGGCGTCCGCTCGCCGACGCGGCCGCGAACGGGCACATCACCCTGCTCTATGGCTCCCATGACACCCAGCGCAATCACGCGATCGTGCTGCGCGAGTATCTGGCGAAGCACGTAAAGCACAAATGAGCGGACGGCGCGCAGGCGCCGTCCGTTTCACGCTCGACGCTCAGAAGAGATACATCCCCGCGACGAATACCACGCCCGAGAACAGCAGCGTAGTCACGCAGTAACCCATGATGTCGCGCACGCCGAGGCCTGCGATCGCGAGCGCGGGCAGCGCCCAGAACGGCTGCGCCATGTTGGTCCACGCCTCGCCGTAAGCGATCGCCATCGCCGACTTGCCGAGGTCCGCGCCCAGCGCCTGCGCCGCCGGCATCACGAACGGCCCCTGCACGACCCAGTGGCCACCGCCCGAAGGCACCGCGAAGTTGATCACCGCCGAGCTGAGAAATACGAGCAGCGGAAACGTGTGTACGTTCGCGATATCGACGAACCACTTCGTGATGACGCCCGCGAGACCCGAGTGGTCCATGAGCGCCTGAATGCCCGCGTAGAACGGGAACTGGATCATGATGCCCGAGGCGCCCTTCGCGGCACCTGCCACGGCGCGTGCGTAGGCCATCGGCGTTTTGTGCAGCACGAGGCCCGCGGCGAGGAACACGAGGTTCACGGTGTCGATGTCGAGCGCGAAGCCCTTGGTGTGAAACCGGAAGCCGAGAAACACGAAGCACAGCGCCGCCACCAGCAGCGAAAGCCCCCGGCTTTCCTCGATGCGCTCGGCGAAGGTCGCGTCGGGGCCGAGCTTGCGCTCGACGCTCGGCGGATCTTCGAGCAGCGCGGGGTCGACCGAGACGACATCTTCGGGCTTCGGCATCATGAGACGCACGAGGATAGGCAGCAGCACGATCAGTCCGATCGTGATGAACGCGTTATAGCCCGTGAAGATGGTCTGCGAGACCGGGATCAGGCCGACGGCCTTTTCCATGGGATTGCCCTTCGTGGCCGCGACGAGCGGCACCGAGCCGGAAAGGCCGCCGTGCCACGTGAGAAAGCCCATGTACGCGGCGGCAACGAGCAGCCGGTAGTCCGCGCCGCGCACTCGCCGCGCCACTTCGCGCGAGAACATCGCGCCAAGCACGAGGCCGAAGCCCCAGTTGATCGCGCAGGCAATCGCACCCACGAATGCAACCAGCATCACGCCCTGGGCCGGCGTGCGCGCGCAACTCGCCAGCGCGACCAGCATGCGCTTGACCGGGCCGGAGCTGGCGAGTGCGTGGCCGGTCACGAGAATCAGGACCATCTGCATCGCGAACGCGAGCAGGTTCCAGAAGCCCGAACCCCACATCAAGACGAGCGCTTCGGGCCGCTGCGGCGTGAGCGCGAACGCCAGCACGAACGTCACGACGGTGAGGAGGATGGCGAAGATGAGCGGATCCGGCAGGATCCGATGCACTACGCCGGTAAAGAATTGGGAAATACGCTGAATCACGGTGGTCTGCTCCTCGTCTGCTGATACGGAACCGGTCGCCTGTTTTCTTCTTTGCGAACCGAGGCCGCGATTTTTGCACAGCGCGGCACAATGCGTGTGCCACGCCGGCAATTGGCCGAATGTGCGCCGAACGCGCGCCTGACCGGTGATTGTGCGCCCCCACGAAATAAGCCGTTACATGCTTGGGCGCGCCCTAAAAGTCTTATCTGCTACCGTTATGGTTGCTATCTCAATAAATGTCCGGGTGATTCCACCCAGCTGGAGGCAGCAATGCGCAAGCAGTTTCTCGGTGTCGTGCTCGCCGCGCTAGCCGGCCTGTTCGCGGCTTCGCCGCCCGCGCACGCCCAGTCGCAGGCATTCACGAATCAGACCGTGAACATCTACGCAGGACCTGCGGCCGACTTCCCTATCGTCGCCCAGATTCCGGGTGGCGTGGCGGTAACGGTATGGGGCTGCGTCGCCGGCTTCAGCTGGTGCGACATCGGCTTTCCGGGCCTGCGCGGCTGGGTCTACGGCACCTTCATCAGCTATCCGTGGCAAGGACAGCGCGTGCCGGTGATGAACTATGGCCCGCGCATCGGTCTGCCCATCGTGACGTTCTCGCTCGGCGCGTACTGGGGCATGCACTACCGCGACCGGCCCTGGTACTCCAATCAATCGCGCTGGTCGCGCCATCCAGGGCCGCGGCCCGTGCCGCCGCCGCCCGTGCGGCCGCGTCCGCCCGTCGGTCGTCCGCCCAGCGGCGCACGGCCGCCTAACCAGGGCGGCGGGAATCGTCCGCCGAACAACAATGCCGGCCAGGGCAACCGGCCACCCGGCGCAGGCCCCGGCAACAACAACGCGCGGCCACCCGGTCAAGGCAACGCGCGGCCGCCGGGACAAGGGAATGCCCGTCCACCTGGACAAGGCAATGCTCGTCCGCCTGGGCAAGGCGGTGGCCGGCCGCAGGGGCAAGGCGGCGGGCGGCCGTCCGGCGGCGGGAGTAATCGACCACAGGGCGGTGGTGGTGGCGGCCCGGGCGGCGGTGGCGGGCCTGGTGGTGGTGGCGGTGGCGGTGGTGGCGGTGGTGGCGGTGGTGGCGGTGGTGGCGGGCCTGGCGGTGGCGGCGGGCCTGGTGGTGGCGGTGGCGGCGGCCGTCCGCCTCAAGGTAGTTAACGTCGCGACTCGCGCGCGGGCAAGTCCATGCCAACCCACGGCAAGCCCGCGCCGGCCACATCACCATCGCTCAGAACCGGTAGCCGATACCACCCAGGATCACGTCCGTATCGCGGCTATAGCGCGTGACCACGCGGTTCCACGTGACGCGCGCAGCCCAGTGCTGCGTGAAGCGATAGGACGCCGAGACGGAGACGAGTCCCGAGAGAATCCCGTCGCCGGTATCACGCTCGTCGGGATGCTCACCGTGATGGATCGCCGCGTAGAGGCCCGCGCCGAACCCGAGCGTGAGACGCTCGTCGAAGAACGCGCGCGTGAGCCAGAGCTGCGCGGTCGCGCCATCGCGACGCGCCGAGATGCCATTGCCCTCGTGCAGATACCCCACCGTCGCGTCGAGAAAGGAATTGATGCCGCGCCGGTACTCGATTGCCTCGGCCGCCGATGTCTGCGATTCGAGGCTGTTGAGGATCGTCTCGCCCGCCATCAGCGTGATCTCGTTGTTCGTCACCTTCTGCGTGCGCGGCAACGCGAAATCGCGCGGGCCGGGCGTGTCGGGCGCGTCGAGCTGATAGCCCACGCCCAGCATGAGCGATGTCGTCGATGGGCCGCGCGACACCTGCACGCGGTTGAGCTGCAGGTTCGCCGTCCAGCGATGCGTGGAGTACCACGTGGCGCGCGCACTGTAGAGCACGCCCCAGCCGTGCGTATCGGACCAGCCCTGGCCCTGCGACGCGGCCTCGGTATCGAAATAGCGATACGGCCCGACACCCAGCGCGAACACGAAGCGGCGCTGCGCGAGCGGCAAACGCGCCCACGCCTGGATCGCCTGGCCGTCGCGGTGATGGTTCGGAATATGGCCTTCGTTCAACCACGCAATGCTGCCGGCAAAATACTGGCCGAAACCCTCCGTGTAATCCATTTGCCACGAATAGGTGTGATCGGCGCCGCTTTTGAGCGGCCCTGTGTAGAGCGTGAATTCCTGCGCACAAACCGACCCCGAAGCCATGGCGAGCGCGCTGCCGACAACACCGGCTGCGGCTAGCGACGTGATGTTTTTCATTGCGTGCGTTGGCCTTGCGGTTGGGATGACGTGACTCGCTGCAAGGAAAACGTATGCAACGGAACGCGGAGCATACCGCGCCGTGACATTTTTTGTGTGAACCCACTCTTTCAATTAATTACGGGATGACGCAGAACAAACTTCCGATATTTATTTCGCCATCCTAATTACATGAATAAAAAAGAAACGCCGCACAAAAAGTGCGGCGTTTTCCTGCAGTCAGCTTCGCGCTCGGCGCAATATCAGCGCACGTGATGGCAGACGCGCTCAGCGTGATGGTGAACGTGCTCGACGTGGCACACTTCGTGGTGGTACGGTTGGGCGACGGCGGCGAGCGGCGCGAACAGCGCGGCGCAGGAAATCAGGGCGAACAGGCGGACAGCGGGCTTGGTAACGGCGGTCATGACTCGGCTCTTGCGTGTGAAAACAGCGTGGGTGGGAATCAAAAGCCAGCACTGTATCGCAGAGTGTTCCGCAGCGTATTACACGGATGTAACGGGCGTAGCGCTCGATGAAACGCTCTTGACACGCCTTGCTGCGCAGGACCGGGGCACGGCGGCCGCTCACATAGTGGGCTCGCCACCCTCGTCGTGTGTGAGGCGCCGCAGCAGTTCGCGACCTCGGGTGGTGAGGCGCAGCGTGGGGTCGCCGGCCGCCTCGTCCATTTCGACGAGACGATAGCGCTGCAGCGCCAGGAAATCGGAATCGAGCATCTGAATCGGCGCGTCCGCATCACGGATCAGCAGCAAGGTCGCTAGTTCGTGGTGACTGAGCATCAGGTCTCTCCAGTTGTTGGCCTGAATCGAAGCGTAAGCACCGATTCCAGCCACCTGCCCGAAAAGCAATCGACCGAAGGGCCGTGGGCTTGAGTCATCCCAGCATAGCGAGTCAATCGTACAGTTTCGCTACAGTCGTGTTTCGCTGTGTTACGCGCCGGTGTCTGAAGCAAGAAAGCGGCGCGCAGCTGCACGATATGCAGTCTGCGCGCCGCCCGCTCAACGCCTCTTGAGCCTTAGTTGATTTCGAGGCGCTTACTGGCGCCTGCGGCCCGCTTCGGTAGCGTCAGCGTCAGCACGCCATCCTTGTATTGCGCGCTCGCCTTTGCATCGTCGATTTCCGCAGCGAGCGTGAACGCGCGGCTCACGCTGCCCGCATAACGCTCGCGACGCACCACGCGCTCACCTTCCTTCAGCTCGCTGCCGCGCTCGACTTTCGCGGCAATCGACACGAGATTGCCATCGATTTTCACGTCGATATCTTTCCGGTCGACGCCGGGCATTTCGGCCTTCACCGTGAAACCGGCCTCGTCTTCCGTCACGTCGATGCGGATACTCGCCGCTTGCCCTTCCACACCGCTCGTGGCACGCAACGGCCGGAACAGCCCGTGAAACAGATCGGGCACACTTTCCATCGAAAACGGATCGTAACGCGAGATAGTGCTCATTGATGCCTCCATGGGCTGAACGATTTTCGTGTCGATGCAACGACGACGTTGCATCGGATTCCTAAATTCACTGTCAGATGGCGCAGATGCACGACTTCTCTGCGGCCAACGACGGAGAATCGCCGGCAACGAAGCGCGCCGCTCGCGCGGCGCGGTCGCTGCCGCTGACCGTTCCAACATGAAGGCGCCTCGCGTGTTTGCAAGCCCCTTTTTTTGCCGCACGCGAAATATTTTGCATCGCCGCGCGGCGCGTCATTGCATATGCATGCCGCCGTTGATCGCGATATCGGCGCCGGTGATGAACGCCGCGTCGTCCGAGCAGAGGAACGCCACCAGTGCCGCAACCTCGTTCGGCTGGCCGAGACGGCCTACCGGAATCTGCGGGAGGATGCGCGCGTCCAGCACGTCTTGCGGCACGGCTTCCACCATTTGCGTGGCGAGATAGCCCGGCGACACGGTGTTCACCGTCACGCCCTTCTTCGCCACTTCCAGTGCGAGCGCCTTCGTGAAGCCATGCATGCCCGCCTTCGCCGCCGAATAGTTGGTCTGGCCGAAAGCGCCGCGCGAGCCGTTGACCGAGCCGATATTGATGATGCGCCCGAAGCCGCGCGCGATCATGCCGGGCAGGAACGGCTTCGTCACGTTGAAGAGCGCGTCGAGATCGGTGCGCATCACCGAATCCCAATCGGCTTTCGACATCTTCACGAAGCTGCGGTCGCACGTAATGCCCGCGTTGTTGATGAGCACGTCCACCTGGCCGAGATCGTCGAGTGCCTGCTGCGCCGCACGCTCGCAGGCGTCGCAGTCGGCGACGTTCATCTGGTGGCAGCCGAAGTCGCGGCCCGCCGCGCGTTCGGCGGCAAGCCAGGCATCGGCGCGCGTGTTCGCCGCCGAGCACGAGACGGCGACGGTCATGCCCGCGTCGTGCAGGCGCCGGCTGATCGCCTCGCCGAGTCCGCCCATGCCGCCCGTGACGAAAGCAACGCGCTTAGTGGCCATGCTGGCCTCCTCCCGCGCTCGCGCCCTGCGCACGGCCTGCGCCCGCCGCCTTGCCCGGATGCGCGGCGCCATTGGCGGCGCTGCTCATCGCGCGCTCGAAGGCGTTCATCCACTCGCGCATCGGCAACGCGCCCGGCACCCTGGAAGCGCTGGCTTGCGCACCCGCGCAGGCCTCCTGCCACTGCTGCGTGAAGTCGCGTGCACTGTCGGACCACGTGCTCGCGCCCTGCATCGCCGCCGCGACGCCCTCTTGCCAGAGCGTGGTGCTCGCGCCGAGATAGTCGCGCCAGACCGATTGCGTGGCGACCGCGAAATCGGTCCAGTCGCGCGCGGTGCGCAGCGATTCGAGCAGGCCTTCGACCGCCTCGCGGTCGCGCGCGATGCGGCGCTGCTCCAGCTTCAACATCTGCTCGCGCCACTGCTGCTGCCCGGCGAGCAAGCGCAGCGCGGCCGACGTGTTGGTACGGTAAGTGTCGAATGAGGCGCCCATCGCGTTGCCGAGCGAGGCGGCGTCGAATGAGGGATGGGAAGCGGTTGCCATGGTCAATCTCCTCCTTATGTAGCTTTCGCCCGGCGCGGCCGGATGCGTTTGCTGCCAAAGGGACCGCTGTGGACCGCGACGGGACGCGGGCTGCGGCGAGCGAAATAAAAGCGCTTCACGCGCGACGATGGGGAACGGGATGCTTCGGAGTGCCGTGTGTTCGCAAGACAGCCGGCTCAAGCCAACATCATAGGCAGTAAGACGGGCTCCCGCGCGCCGAATGGGCGATTTGTCGCTTGATCGATGTCACATTTCGAGATAGCTGATGCGCAGCGAGTCAAAACGAGGCTTGTCATTGCGGGTATTTCGCGACGGACTGTAAGGGCGGGAACGCTGCCCGGCCGATCGCGCCCTCGACGCGAACCGGCCGGTGGACCCGGGCGCCCCGGTCAGGCGGCCGGCACCTCTTCGGCGCGCACCAGCATCACCGGCCGGTCCGCCATGCGCAGGAACGATTCGGCCACGCTGCCGAGCAAGATGCGCTTCATGCCCGACAAGCCGCGCGTGCCCATCACGACGAGGTCCGCGCCGTCCTCGGCGGCAATGCGCGAGATCACCGCGGCGATCTCCTCGCCGCTCGAATCGGCTGCGCGCGTGGTGCCCGGCACCTGAGCCTGGGCGAACACCTGTTTTGCTTCTTCGAGCGCCGCCGTTGCTGCGTCGTTTTCCGCCGAGTGGCGCGCCTGTTCTTCGGCGAAGCCCGAACTCACGTCCACGAGCCGCGCCGGATGCCGCACGACACACAGCGCCTGAACGGCGCCGCCCGTCGCCTTCGCGATCTTCACGGCCTCATCGAGCGCGCGCCGGCCGCTGCGGCTGCCATCGACCGCTACCAGAATCTGCTTGTACATCATGGACCTCCCGGGCCTTGCCCATGTTGCGCACCGGCTCCCGGCGCGCGCTATCTAGATAAAGATCGTTGTAGCGCATTTGGGTACGGATGCGCGCCCCGGCCAGTGCGACCCGTTGTCTCTACTGCGTCGGCAGCGTGATCCACCCGACCGGCTCAGCGCATCGTCAACACCGCCGCGCCCGTGAGCCGTCCCTCGCGCAAATCGGCCAGCGCCTCGTTCGCGCGCGCGAGCGGGTACGGCGTGGTCTCGATTTCGAGCTTGTGCCGCGCGGCAATCGCCATGAAAGTCGTGCCGTCCTCGCGCGTGAGATTCGCCACCGAGACGATGCGCCGCTCTTCCCACAGCCATGCGTAAGGAAACGACGGAATGTCGCTCATGTGGATGCCGCCACACACGACCGTGCCGCCCTTCGTCAGCGCCCGCAGCGCGGCGGGCACGAGCGCGCCGACCGGCGCGAACAGCAGTGCCGCGTCGAGTTCCTCAGGCGCGCGCTCGTCGCTGCCGCCCGCCCACGTCGCACCGAGGCGCCGCGCGAACTGCTGCGCCGCCGCATCGCCCGGACGCGTGAACGCGTAGACCGTGCGCCCCTGGTGGCGGGCGACCTGCGCGACGATATGCGCCGCCGCACCGAAGCCGTAGATGCCGATGCGCCGTGCATCGCCCGCCATCGCGAGCGAGCGATAGCCGATGAGTCCCGCGCAGAGGAGCGGCGCGGCCTCGACGTCGCTGTACTGGCGCGGCAGATGGAAGCAGTAGCGGGCGTCGGCGACGGTGCGCGTGGCATAGCCGCCGTCGATCGTGTAGCCCGTGAAGCCGGGCGCGTCGCAGAGATTCTCGCGCCCGTCGGCGCAGAAACGGCAATGGCCGCAGGTGTGGCCGAGCCACGGCACGCCCACGCGGTCGCCGGGCGCGAAACCCGTCACGCCGGCCCCGAGCGCCGCGACCGTGCCGACGATCTCGTGGCCGGGAATGAGCGGCTTTTTCGGCTGAGCGAGATCGCCGTCCACGACGTGCAGGTCGGTGCGGCACACGCCGCACGCGCGCACGTCGATCAGCAGTTCGCCCGCGCCCGGCACCGGATCGGGTAGATCGGCTTCGCTCAGCCGCGGATTCTCGCCGTCGAACAGCATTGCCCGCATCGCTTTCCTCCTCGCCAGAACGCGGCAGACGCGCCGCATCGATCACCATAAAACCATGTTATGCAATCGGACCGCGGGCTGTCGTGCATTGCGCGCTGCGGCGCAGCTATCGCGATGCGACTCGCCGCCACAGGACATCCACGCGTGGCGTGCCGCGCGATCGTGGCACCATAAGACGAATCCCACAGGACACGAGGGCCGCCGCCCGGCCTCGCGCGCGGAGTCCGTCCGCCGTGCGGGCCGCACGCTCGCGCCACGCGCGCCGCCGCGTCGCGCACGCAGTCCGCCTCGGTCCGCCTTCCGCCGCCGCGCAACCGGAGCCCCGCATGAACGCCACCGACACCCCTGCCTACCCGCCGCTCTCCGACGACCTGCTGCGCCGCATGGACGCCTGGTGGCGCGCGGCCAACTATCTCTCGGTTGGCCAGATTTATCTGCTCGCCAATCCGCTGTTGCGCGAGCCGCTGCAGCTCGCGCACGTGAAGCCGCGCCTGCTCGGCCACTGGGGCACCACGCCGGGCCTGAACTTTCTGTACACGCACCTGAACCGCATCATCAACGCGCGCGATCTCGATGTGCTGTTTCTCGCGGGGCCGGGCCACGGCGGCCCCGCTGTCGTCGCGAACACCTGGCTCGAAGGCACCTACAGCGAAACCTGGCCGAACGTGCCGCTCGACGCCGAGGGCATGGCCGTGCTCTTCAAGCAGTTCAGTTTTCCGGGCGGCATCCCGAGCCACGTCGCACCGCAAACGCCGGGGTCGATCCACGAAGGCGGCGAACTCGGCTACGCGCTCTCGCACGCCTACGGCGCGGTGTTCGACAACCCGGATCTGATCGTCGCCTGCGTGGTGGGCGACGGCGAAGCCGAAACCGGCCCGCTCGCCACTGCCTGGCACTCGAACAAGTTCCTCAATCCCGCCACCGACGGCGCGGTGCTGCCCATCCTCCATCTGAACGGCTACAAGATCGCGGGGCCGACCGTGCTCGCGCGCATAGGCGACGACGAACTCGCCTCGCTGATGAAGGGCTACGGCCACGAGCCGATTTTCGTGGAGGCCGAGGAACCCGACGTGGCGCATCGCCTGATGGCCGCCGCGCTCGACACCGCGTTCGACGACATCGCGCGCATCCAGAAGACTGCGCGCGAACTCGCGGACGAACACGGCAACCTGCCGCCCGGCTATGTGCGCCCGCGCTGGCCGATGATCGTCATGCGCACGCCCAAGGGCTGGACGGGCCCGAAGACCGTGGATGGCCAGAAGACCGAAGGCTCGTGGCGCTCGCACCAGGTGCCGCTCGCCAACATTTCGAAGCCGGGACATCTCGCGCTGCTGGAAGGCTGGATGCGCGGCTACAAGCCCGAGGAACTGTTCGACGCGCAAGGCCGCCTCGTGCCCGACATCGCCGCGCTCGCGCCGCAAGGCGAAAAGCGCATGAGCGCGAACCCGCGTTCGAACGGCGGCGGCCGCGTGCGCGAGTTGCGCGTGCCGCCCTTCGAGCACCACGCCGTGGCGGTGCCCGCACCCGGTCAGGTGGACGCCGAAGCTACGCGCGTGATGGGCGCGTTCCTGCGCGAAGTGATGCGCGTGAACGACGCCACCCGCAACTTCCGCATCTTCGGCCCCGACGAAACCGCGTCGAACCGCTGGAGCGACGTATTCGATGTGACGTCGCGCACGTGGCTCGCGGAAGTCACACCCGACGACGTCCAGCTCGCCACCAACGGCCGCGTGATGGAAATCCTCTCCGAGCACACCTGTCAGGGCTGGCTGGAAGGCTATCTGCTCACGGGCCGCCACGGTTTCATGTCGTGCTACGAGGCGTTCATCCACATCATCGATTCGATGTTCAACCAGCATGCAAAGTGGCTGCAGGTGATCCGCGAGATTCCGTGGCGGCGGCCGCTGCCCTCGCTCAACTATCTGCTCACCTCGCACGTGTGGCGCCAGGACCATAACGGCTTCAGCCATCAGGACCCGGGCTTCATCGACTATGCGGTGAACAAGAAGTCGGACACGGTGCGCGTGTATCTGCCGCCGGACGCCAACACGCTGCTCGCCGTGACGGACCACGTGCTGCGCACCTGGAACCGCATCAACATCATCGTGGCGGGCAAGCAGCCGCAGGCGCAATGGCTCGACATGGACGCCGCCATTCGCCACTGCGCGGACGGTATCGGCATCTGGCAATGGGCGAGCAACGACGACGACGGTGAGCCCGACGTGGTGATGGCCTGCGCCGGCGACGTCCCGACCATGGAGACGCTGGCCGCCGTGGATCTGCTGCGCACCTGCCTGCCCGACCTGAAGATCCGCGTGGTGAACGTGGTGGACCTGATGACGCTCCAACCCGCCGACCGTCACCCGCACGGTCTGCCCGACGCCGATTTCAACGCGCTCTTCACGACCGACAAGCCGGTGATCTTCGCGCACCACAGCTATCCGACACTGATCCACAAGCTCACCTACCGGCGCGCCAATCACGCGAACATTCACGTGCACGGCTTCATCGAGGAAGGCACGACGACTACGCCGTTCGACATGACGGTGCTCAACCGGCTCGACCGCTTTCACCTGTGCGAAGCCGTGATCGACCGCGTGGACGGACTCGCGCAGCGCGCGGCGCACCTGCGCCAGACGCTGCACGACAAGCTGGCCGCGCACCGCCGCTACGTGGACGAGTACGGCGACGACATGCCCGAAATCCGTAACTGGCGCTGGCCGGCGGCGCGCGGCGCGCAGGGTTCGGGCGAAACGGCGTAGTTGCGCCTTGCGCCGCTCAGGCCGAAGCCGGCTTCGTGCGCCCGAACACGCGTGCGAACGCGGTGACGAACGCGTCGAGCCGGTTCGATTCGAGACAATCGATGCCCGCCGCGCCCACCCGGCCGTTTCCGCCGGGGAACGCGCGGCAGAGTTCATCCGCGCCGCGCGGTTCCGTGAGCGGCGCGCGCACGCTCACCGCGTAGTTGCCGTCCGCGTTCACGCTCAGCACCGCGTGCGCGCGCGAGGGTTCCTCGTTGGCGAGCACGTTGGCGAACACGCCGCGCACGCGGCGCGCCCACGGCTCGTCGGGCAACACGCAAACGCTGCCGTACTGGAGCGCGACGAGCGGCGCGATGGCCTGGGCCAGTTCGAGATCGCCGTGACGGCAACGGGCGAGCTGTCCGACGATGGGCTCGGAAGCGATGAAATCGAACGGGTTGGCATAGGGCTTCATCGCCGCGTACAGATCGAGCGGCGCGATCATGAGATCTTCGACGCAGTCGCCGTAAGCGTTGTAGTTGATCGACTCGCCAAGCTCGCGCAGTTGCACGGCCTGCGCGGCATCGAGCCCGGCCTGCTGGGCAAGCGCCTGCGCCGTGTCGGGCAGGTTGTCGCCCCAGGCCGCCGCGATCGCCCACGGCCGGTAGCGGCCGGCGAGATGGCGGTCGACGAGCACGCTCGTGCAGACCTGCGCCGTCGTGTCGATGTGCGCGATGAGATTCCTGTTCACAGGCAGGTCGCCCGCGTGGTGATGGTCGAAATATTCGACCGCGACGTCCTTCGCGAGCAGCGCGGTGAGCGCCTTGCGATTCACGTCGAACGAAATGTCAAGCACCGTGAGCGAATCGCCCGGCTGGGCGGGCACGCGCTCGACGAGCGCGATGTCGCGCTTCGCGCCGGTGATGAGCGTCGCCTCGCGCGGCCTTGCGAGCCGCAGTTGATGCAGCGCGCAGATGCCGTCTGCGTCGCCGTTGAATACGTCGAAATGCGCCATGTCTCCGGAATTCCGTTGGGTTGAACTTGACAGTATCGCGCAGCGTCCCCGGATTGCACAAAAGGTACGAGTCGCCGATGCCCACGCAGATCGCTTCGATCAAGCCTTGACATGCCGCGCGACGGCCTTCCCACGCTGGCTCGCGGTATGCTGGTTCCGACGCGTATCGCCCCGTAGCCCTCCATTCCCACGATAGCCACGCCGATGTCCGACACGCCGATCTCACACCATGTCCTCAACCGTCAGCGCACGGCGCGCCGCCACAGTCGCCTCGTGGACGCTGCGCTCTCGCGTGCCTCCACGTATGCGCACCCGGCAGGGCGCATCGTGCGCATCGAAACGCATATTTCCGTGGTGTATCTCGCCGGGAGGTATGCGTACAAGATCATGAAGCCCGTCGATTTCGGCTTCGTCAATTTTGTGCGGCTCGATGCCCGACTCCGCTGCTGCGAAGCTGAGATTCGTCTGAATGCGCCCTTCGCGGGACCGATTTATCGCGACACGGGCGAGCTATTTTTTGATGGCCGGCGTTGCAGGCTCAGGCCCAGGCGCGGCGTGCGCGCCAATGTAAAAGTCGTCGACTATGCGGTGCGTATGCGCCGCTTCGACCAGCGTCTGCTGTATTCGAACCTGCTCGCGCACGGCGAACTGGGCACGGCCGATATCGATGCGGCCGCAACCAGCCTCGCCGCGAGCCATCGGCATGCGCGCCGGGCCGGACGCGGACCGATGGCGCCCGCGGCGCGCCTCGGCTCGGCAGCCCTGCTGCGCGACCAGGTGCTCGCGGCACTCGCGCCCCTCGAAGCGGATCCGCGCACGGCGCACGCGGTGGCAAGCGCCGCGTTGCGCGCGACTTGCGAAAGCGAACTCGCACGCCTCGCGCCGCACCTCGACGCCCGTCGCGCGGACGGATTCGTGCGCGCCTGCCACGGCGACCTGCATCTCGACAACATCGTGCGCTACGGGCGACACGCGCTGATGTTCGATTGCATCGAGTTCAGCGACGAACTGCGCTGGATCGACGTGACCTGCGATCTTGCGTTCCTGCTGATGGATCTGCGCGCGCACGGCCACGCCGCCTATGCCCACCGTCTGCTCAATCGCTCCCTCGAAGCGACGGGCGATTTCGCCGGGCTCGCGGCGTTGCGGCTCTATATCGTCTATCGCGCGCTGGTGCGGGCTTTGGTCGCGATGCTCAAGGCGGGATCGCGCGCGCGGTCCGACGCGCAAGCGGGCGCAGGCGCCGCCACGCGCTACCTGGCGCTCGCGGCCGGCGAAGCGCGCGCCATGCGCGAGCCCGCGCCCTGGCTTCTGCTCTGCCACGGCTTTTCGGGGTCGGGAAAGTCGGTGGCGAGCCGCGCGTTCGCCGAATTGAGCGGAGCGATCCGTGTGTCGAGCGATCTCGAACGCAAGCGGCTCGAACCCTTCGCGCCGCCCTCGCTCGAGGCGCTGCCGGCGAGCGCCTACACGCAAGCCGCAGTCGACGCGCATTACGAGCGCCTCGTCGCCCACGTGCGCGACGTGCTGAACGCGGGCTACACGGCGCTAGTCGACGCGACGTTTCTCAAGGCAATGCATCGCGCGCGTTTCGCAGCGCTCGCGCGTGAGCTGAACCGGCCAATGCTGATCGTGAACTTTCACGCGCCGCAAGCGCGGCTCGCCGAACGTGTGAACGTTCGCGCGCGCGGGCCACGCGACGCTTCCGACGCCGGCGCCGACGTGCTCGCCGCACAATTGGCGCAAGCCGATCCACTCGATGCGCGCGAACGGCAGCGCACCGTTGATCTCAATACCGACGTGGAAATCGGGGCGTTCTCGCGCGAGCCGTGGTGGGCGCCGCTGTTCGCACGCATGGGTGCGGAGGATGGGGAGATCTGAAGCTGCGGCGGACTGATGATCCGCCGCAGAAGGCGGCGCCGTGCCCGCTTATCGCTCCACGAAAGGCCGCGCGAGCGGCCAGCGCAGCGAGGACGCCACCGGAAACCGCGGCTTGCGGCCGGCCGGCGCGCGCCACGGCTGCATGCGTGCCGCCATGGCCGCGCACAGGGCGAGGCCTTCCTCGCCGTGCAGTCGCTCCATGGCGTGATGTACGAGACCGGCGTCGAACCACAGCTTGAAGCGGCGATGGCAGGTGCGGAAATCGGGATACTGCTCGGGCAATTTCGACCAGACCGAACCGGTGGCCAGTACCCAAAGGATACCCGCGAAAACGTGACGAGGATTGTGCGCCGGGCGCCCGCGGCGGCGACCGTCAACGCGGATTTCGTGAAACATGGGCGCGATGCTGCGCCACTGCGCATCGGTAAGTTCCGGAGATATGCGGGAAGACATCTGATGGTCCCTGTAAAGTTATCTGACACAACAGGACTAAAGTAGCCTCACAACGCACAAGAAAATATCGGACTATGCCTAAAAATCGAGATGAACTCGCCGGTTCGGAATCGGCACGCTAGCCAGCGGCCGTGGCCGGTGCTGCGCTACACTGCGCCATCCCGGCTTCGATGACGGATTTCCCATGGCGCCCTCATCCACTTCAAAAGCCCGGCACGGCCGGATACGCGTCGGCGTGGGCGGCTGGATCTATGCGCCGTGGCGTGGCGCGTTCTATCCCGACGACCTTGCGCAGCGCCGCGAGCTCGAATATGCGAGCCGTCATCTCTCGACGCTGGAAATCAACAGTACGTACTACGGCGCGCAGCGCCCGGAAAGCTTCACGCGCTGGCACGACGAAACACCCGAAGACTTCGTGTTCTCGCTGAAGGCCCCGCGCTTCGCAATGAATCGCCGCGTGCTGGCCGAAGCCGGGGCCACGATCGAACGCTTCCTGAGCGGCGGCGTGTTGAACCTGCGCGACAAGCTCGGGCCGATCAACTGGCAGATCACGCCAGGCAAGCGCTTCGATCCCGAGGACTACGCACGATTTCTCGAACTGCTGCCGGACGAAGCCGAAGGCCGCCCGCTGCGCCATGCGCTCGAAGTGCGCGACGAGAGCTTCTGCACGCCGGAATTCGTCGCGCTCGCGCGCAAGCACAAGGCGGCGATCGTCATCAGCGGCGATTCCAGCTACCCGCTGATCGGCGACACGAGCGCACCGTTCGTCTATGCCCGCATCATGGGAACCGTGCAGGGCCACCCGCAGGGCTACGCTCCCGCCGACCTCGACCTCTGGGCGAAGCGCGCGCTCGCGTGGTCACGCGGTGAAACCCCCGACGACCTCGCCACCTACGCAAAGCCGCTCGCCGCCAAGGCCGGCCGGGACGTGTATCTCTACGTCATCAGCGGCTTTAAGGAGCGCAACCCGGCGGCAGCCATGGCGCTGATCGAGCGCCTCGGCGCGAGCTAGCCGCGCACGGCGCATCTCATCCGACACGTAAAAGACCGTAACGCCGCCGCAATGACTTCGTCAGCGGCGAGTTGATATGTATCAACATGCAAACTTGCAACGCAGCGGGATACTGAATCGATGCGTTGCGGGCACTGTCGCTCCCGCCGCCCAACCGCACCACGGAGTGTCCTGCCTTTGCAAACCGCAATCGAATTCACCATCCGCGCCGGTGTCCTGCTCCTCATCATTGCGCTCTGCCATGCCGCCGCACAGCGTTTTCGCCTCTCCGATTCGTTCGGCCTGACCAGCGCCGGCGTGCTGCTCGGCGCCGGCTACCTCGCCCTGGGCCACGTCGCGCCCGGCTTCACCGCTGCGAGCGTCGTCCCGTTGCTCACGCCATCGCTTCCGCCCGAGGCCTATCTCTGGATCTTCCTGCCGCCCATCCTCTTCGAAGCGGCGCTGCAGGTCGATACGCGCGGACTGCTCGCCGATCTCGCGCCCATCCTGTTGCTCGCGATCGGCGCCGTGGTGGCCGCCGCGGCAGCCGTTGGCCTCGCCACGTGGATCAGCAGCGGCGAGAGCCTGATCGTGTGCCTGCTGCTCGGCGCCATCGTCAGCACGACGGATCCGTCCACCGTGATCGCGCTGTTTCGCAACAGCGGCGCGCCCGACCGCCTGATCCGGCTGGTCGAAGGCGAAAGCCTGCTCAACGATGCCGCCGCCATCAGCATCTCCACGCTCCTCACTGGCGCGCTGATCCTCACGCCGTCCGCTACGCACACGCACGGCTATCCGCTCGCAGGCTTCCTCGTTTCGCTCGTCGGCGGCTGTGCGTTCGGGGCGCTCGCGGGAGCGCTTTTCGTCGCGACGTCGAGCGCGCTGCGTAGCCTGCCTTTTTCCGAGTACGCGCTCTCGCTCGCGCTGCCCACGCTGCTCTATCCGGCCGCGGAACACGGGCTGCATGTGTCCGGCGTGGCCGCCGTGGTGTGCGCGGGTCTCGCGGCCAGCCAGCTCATGCGAACACGCCAGCCCGCCGCGAGCCAGGGGCTGTTTCGCCAGCTTTGGGCGTACCAGGCTGGCATCGCCTCCGCCGCTGTCTTTCTGCTCGCATCGGCACGCGTGCCCGGTCTGGTGCACAGGCTGCATCTGCGCGACGCCCTCCCGCTCGGGCTCGCGCTGCTGGCCGCCACCCTGAGCCGTTTCGGCATCCTGACGATCTTCGTGCCGCTGCTGAGCCGCTTTGGCATCTGCAAGCCGTTGCCGCGCGCGCATCAATGGTTGATCGCGTGGGGCGGCGTGCGCGGGCCGGTCACGCTCACGCTCGCGATCTGCGTCGCGCGCAACGACGCGCTATCGCCCGACACCCGCGCGTTCGCGGCCGCCATGGCCGCCGCCTTCGTGCTGCTGAATCTGCTCTGCAACGGCCTCACGTTGGGGCGGGTGGCGCGCTGGCTCGGCATCGCGCCACACACTTCCGGCTGACGCGCGCCGCTTCGCCCCGACCGCGCACGCAGGCAGGCATGGCCGCGCACGCTACACGCCGCACTCGGTGCGCCACAAATAGCCGATCACCGCGCGCGTGACGCGCGCCTCCAGCGCCTGGGCATCGGTTTCGCCGCGCGCGCCCGCCGCGTCGACCATGCCGCGCACGATGGCGATCACGTCGAGCGCGGCGGTCTGCAAGTCGTCGATGGCCGGCGCGTCGGGGCGTCCGAACGCGCCGACGAGCGCTGCGTGGATGCGCTCGCCCACGCGCGCGTCGCGCTCGTCGAGCGGCAGGCGCCGCTCCTCGAAATCGAGCAGTCGCGCCAGCTCCGGGCGTCGCATCTGGTGCGCGACCGCCGCGCGAATCAGCCTGAGCAACGCTGCCTCGCAGCTCGACGCCGCGGCGGCGGCCTCGACCTCGGCAAGGAGCGGCGCGCTCTCGCGCTCGATCAAGGCGGCGGTCAGCGCGTCGCGATTCGGGAAATATTGATAGAGCGAGCCGACGCTCACGCCCGCGCGCGCCGCGATGGCGTTCGTGGTGTAGCCGGCGAGGCCCGCGCTTTCGAGAATGCGGGCGGCGGCTTCGAGGATCGCGTCAACCGTGGCGGCAGAACGGCGCTGCACGGGCCGCTTGCGCGCGTCGAGCGGCGCGGGGCGGCTTCGGCCGCGGGGCGTCTGGGTCATGGTGGGCAATGCGCAGCGGGCATCGAATGTGAGCAATGGCTCGTATTTTATCCGCCCTCGGCGCGCCCGCCGGAAATCGCCTTGAAGTGTCGCATTGAAGCGGCGCGCGTAACGCAACGTGCAGCCCACGCGCTGCCACACGTCCCGTTACGCCGGTCACGCGCCGCTGACCTTCCCCCGTCTTCCAGCACGCCGATAAAACCGCGTGCCTCAAATCTGCCGGCGCATTTCCGCCGCCGGCAGCTTCATCATCTGCCGATACTTCGTGACCGTGCGGCGCGCCACCTGCACGCCCTGCTTTTCGAGTTCCTGCGTGAGGATGACGTCGGAAAGCGGGTCGCGCGGATCTTCGGCGTCGATCATTTCCTTGATGAGCGCGCGCACCGCAGCCGCCGAGCAGGTGCCGCCGGTACGCGTTTCCAGCTCGCGCGGGAAGAAGCGCTTGAACTCGAAGATGCCGCGCGGCGTGGCCATGTACTTGTTGCCCGTGGCGCGCGAGACGGTCGACTCGTGCAGGCCCAGCTCGTCGGCGACGTCGCGCAGCAGCATCGGCCGCAGCGCGATTTCGCCGTACTGGAAAAACGCCTTCTGACGCGCGACGATGCACTCGCCCACGCGCAGGATCGTCTCGCAGCGCTTGTGCGCGTTGCGGATCAGCCAGCGCGCTTCCTGCAGTTGCTGGGCGAGCGGCGAGCGGCTCGTCTGATCCGAGCGCGCGAACATTTCCGCATAGAGCTTGTGGATGCGCGCGCGCGGCTCGATGGCCGGGTTCACGCTGACCACCCACTTGCCGCGCACCTGGCGCACGATCACGTCAGGAATGACGTAGCCGCCGTCCGCGCGGCCATAGTGGTTGCCCGGTTTCGGATCGAGGCGGCGCACGAGCGCACTCGCGGCCTGCAGCGAGGCGGCGTCGCAGCCGAGCTGGCGCTGCAGCTCCCCGTGCTCGCGGCGCGCGAGGCGTTCGAGATGCTGCGAGACGATCTGCAGGGCCAGTTCGCGATGCGGGGTGTCGTGCGGCATCGCTTCGAGCTGAAGCACGAGGCATTCGGAGAGCGAACGCGCACCGATGCCGGGACGATCGAGCGTCTGCACCACGCGCAACGCCACACGCAGACGGTCCTCGTCGAGCGTGTCGCCCGCGCCCTCCACGTCGGCGAGTTCGGCGAGGTCCTGGCGCAGGTAGCCGTCGTCGTCGAGCGCCTCGATCACGATCTGCGTTGCGATCCGGTCGAGGTCGTCGAGCGGCGAGAGGCGCAGCGCCTCGTGCAGCTGCTCGCGCAGCGTGATCGGCACGCGCACCCAGTCGGAGGCCTCGGAATCGCCGTCCTCGCCGCCGCGATAGCTCGACGTGCGCAACGCGCCAGGCGTCGGCATCTCGGCGGTATAGCCCGAGCCTTCGTCGTTGTAGCTGGCCTCGGCGTACGAATTCTCGGCGTAGGGGGACGTTTCCTGCCCCATGCCGGCGTCGAGGCCGGACTCGCCCGCGCCTTCGGTCGCCATGGCGGGGGCTTCGGCCGCGGGCGCCGCCGCGGAGCCGATGCCCGCCGCGCCGTCGGCCGCTTCGGCGGCCTCGCCGGTCTCCGAGGCGGGCGGCACATATTCGAGGAACGGATTGGTGTCGAGCGCCTCGCGCAGCTCCTGCTGGAATTCGAGCGACGACAGTTGCAACAGCCTTACCGCCTGCTGAAGACGCGGCGTGAGCGCCAGATGCTGGCGCGCGTGTAACGCGATGGAAGGCATGGCAATCCCGTTTTGTTGAATTGAGTGGTAACCCCCCTCATGCAACAGCCATGCCAGTTTTTACAAAGCACTGTTTTGAAACGGGATCGGCACTTGCAACGCATACTGCGCGAGCCTCTTTTCCGACCCCACCGTGGAGATTTTTACAACGGTGAGGAAAAATTTTTGCGCGTGCCGGTCGGGAAAACGGTGGCCGCGTGAATCGGCGGCGATCCCGCATAGTGGGCTGCGCAAGCGGCTTCCAGCAGGCTTTCAATAGCGCGCGCAGCGAGCACGGACGCGGCGAGGCACGCACCTTGCGGAGGGAAGCTGCGACCACAACCAGAAAGGGAGTAGCCATGAAGCGCATCCTGATCCTCAAGACCGCGGCTGGCGCCGCCTGCATGACGTTCGCACTTCTCGCCGGTGCGCAGACCACGACGAACAGCGCCGCGCCCGCGGCCAGTTCGGAATCCGTGGGCCAGCACGTGGACGACGCAACCATCACGACCAAGGTCAAGGCCGAACTGCTCGGCGCGAAGAACGTGAAGTCCGAGCACATCCACGTGAAGACGCGTAAGGGCGTGGTCTCGCTCACCGGGACCGTGCCGAGCGCCGAGGACCGCGACAACGCCAGGCAGGTCGTGGAAGGCGTCTCGGGTGTGACCTCGGTGAAGAACCATCTGAAGGTCTCGGCGGCGGGCTGATCGATCTGCCGGGCAACCGGATCGAGCCAGTTTCAGGCCAGACCGCGCCGGCGGCTTCCACCGCCGGCGCTTTTCATTTCAGCTTCATTCCCGCGTCAATCCTCTTCCTGCTGCGATTGCCGGAGTTGCGCGCGCCGCTGCTCGCCCTGACGCGCGAGCATCCAGCCCGGATACTCCGCGGGCAACCCGCTCGCCTCGCCCAGCACGCCCAGCTCTTCAACGCTGAGCCTCACTTTCGTCGCGGCGATATTGTCGTCGAGCTGGTCCACGCGTTTCGCGCCGATGATCACCGATGTCACCGCCTTCTGATGCAGCAGCCACGCAAGCGCGATCTGCGCGACCGACACGCCTTTGGCCTGCGCGATCGGCCGCATCGCGTCCACGCAGTCCCATGCGCGCTCGCGGTTCACGGGCGGAAAATCGAAGGTCGTGCGGCGGCTGCCCGCCTCGCCTTGCTGGTCGCGCCCATACTTGCCGCTCAGGAGCCCGCCCGCGAGCGGACTCCAGACCATCAGGGCGAGCCCCTCGCTCTCCAGCATCGGCACGAGCTCGCGTTCGAGATCGCGCCCGGCGATCGTGTAGTAGGCCTGCAGCGATTCGAAGCGCGCGAGCCCTTCGCGCTGCGCAATGCCGAGCGCCTTCACGATCTGCCAGGCCGCCCAGTTCGAAACGCCGGCGTAGCGCACGTGCCCCTGCTGCACGAGCGTATCGAGCGCGCGCACCGTTTCCTCGATCGGGGTGACGGGGTCGAAGGCGTGAATCTGATAGAGGTCGATGTGGTCGAGCTGCAGGCGCTTCAGGCTCGCCTTCACGCCGTCCATGATGTGATAGCGCGTGGCGCCGCGTTCGTTCGGCGACGAGCCCATTTCGCCGAACACCTTGGTCGCGATCACCACCTGCTCGCGCGGGATCTTGAGGTTCCTGAGCGCCTGGCCGGTGATCTGCTCGGAAACGCCTTGCGAGTAGACGTCGGCGGTATCGATGAAATTGACGCCTGCGTCCAGCGCGCGGCCAACGAGCCGTTCGGCGTCGGACTGCTGGAGATCGCCGATCTGGTTCCAGATGCCGGCGCCGCCGCCGAAGGTCATCGTGCCGAGGCAAAGTTCCGAAACGAACAGGCCGGTGCGGCCCAGTGGGTTGTAACGCATGGTGTGACTCCGTCGTGGGTTCGAGGGAAAGTCCAACGCGGCGAGGATACTGCGTTCGCGACGCGCCTGCCGGACGGCCGCCACGGCTTGAAACACCGCAAGACGGCCGTACATGCCTGCTTACGCCCTGCAACGCCCGCACCCGGACCGCCCCGCGTCAGGCAGACGCGCACGAAAGCTGCGAGACTGGCAGACGTGCAATGCCGCCGCCTCTGCCGCTTTTTTTGCCGCACACCGCCCGCATGACAACGCCTTCGCCCGTATCCGATCCGCACGCCCCTCGAGCCGCCGCCAATCGCGACGGCGAGCCAGTCGACGTGCTCGCGCGCTTTCATCCGGCCGTGGCCGGCTGGTTCCGGCGCAGCTTCGACGCGCCCACTGCCGCGCAGCGCGCCGCCTGGCCGCTCATCGCGAGCCGGCGCGCGACGCTGGTGGCCGCCCCGACCGGCTCGGGCAAGACCCTCACCGCCTTTCTCGCCGCGCTCGACGAACTGGTGGGCGAAGGCCTCGCGAACGGCGGCGCGCTGCCCGACACGACGCTCGTCGTCTATGTCTCGCCGCTCAAGGCGCTCTCCAACGACATCCGGCTCAATCTCGAACGGCCACTCGAAGGCATCGGCGAGGAACTCGTGCGGCTTGGCTTGCCGCCGGTCGAAATCCGTACCGCGGTGCGCACCGGCGACACGCCGCAGCCCGAGCGCGCCGCGCTCAGAAAACGTGCACCGCACATTCTCGTCACGACGCCCGAGTCGCTCTACGTGCTGCTCGGTTCCGCATCGGGCCGCCGCATGCTGGCGAGCGCGCGCAGCGTGATCGTCGACGAGATTCATGCGCTCGCCGGCAACAAACGCGGCGCCCACCTCGCGCTGAGCCTCGAGCGGCTCGATGCGTTGTGCGGCTCGCGGCTGCTGCGCATCGGGCTGTCGGCTACGCAAAAGCCGATCGAAACCGTCGCGCGCTTTCTGGTGGGCATGGGCGACGCGGCGCAGGATCCAGGCGCAAGACCGCCCGCGTGCGAGATCGTCGACGTGGGCCACACGCGCACGCGCGACCTTGCGATAGAAATACCGCCCGTGCCGCTCGAAGCCGTAATGGCGAACGACGTGTGGGAACGCGTGTACGACCGCATGGCCGAACTCGTCGCCCTGCACCGCACGACGCTCGTGTTCGTCAACACGCGCCGCATGGCCGAGCGTGTGGCGCGCCATCTCACCGACCGTCTGGGCGCCGAAGCCGTGGCCGCGCACCACGGCAGTCTCGCGCGCGAGCATCGTTTTCTCGCTGAGCAGCGGCTCAAGAGCGGCGATCTGCGTGTGCTCGTGGCGACGGCGTCGCTCGAACTGGGCATCGATATCGGCGACGTCGATCTCGTGTGCCAGATCGGCTCGCCGCGTTCGATCGCGGGCTTCCTGCAGCGCGTCGGGCGCTCGGGCCACCAGGTCGGCGGCGTGCCGAAGGGACGGATCTTCCCCACGTCGCGCGACGATCTGATCGAATGCGCGGCGCTGCTCGATAGCGTGCGGCGCGGCGAACTCGACCGCCTCGCGCTGCCGCAAGCGCCGCTCGATGTGCTCGCGCAGCAGATCGTCGCCGAAGTGGCCTGCGAAGCCTGGGAAGAAGACGCGCTCTATGCGCTCGTGCGCCGCGCCACGCCGTGGGCGGCGCTCGAGCGCGCGCAGTTCGACGCCGTGCTGCGCATGCTCGCCGAGGGCTATACGAGCCGCCACGGGCCGCGCGCCGCCTATCTGCATCGCGACGTCGTGAGCCACACGCTGCGTGCGCGGCGCGGCGCACGGCTCGTCGCGCTTACGTCGGGCGGCACGATTCCCGACAACGCCGACTACTCGGTGCTGCTCGAACCGCAGGGCGTGCAGATCGGCACCGTCAACGAGGACTTCGCTGTCGAAAGCCTCGCGGGCGACGTGTTCCAGCTCGGCAACGCGTCGTACCGGATCCTGCGCATCGAGGCGGGCCGCGTGCGCGTGGAAGACGCCCAGGGGCAGCCGCCCAACATCCCGTTCTGGCTCGGCGAGGCGCCGGGCCGCAGCGACGAGCTTTCGTTCGCGATTTCGCGGCTGCGCAAGCAGGTGGAAGCCGCGCTGATCGACGCGAGCGCGAGCGCGAACGCTGGTGCGACGGATGACGCCGCGTCGCCCGCCGTGGTCGACCGGGCCACGACGGCACTCGCCGCTTCGCTCGAGATCGACGATGCCGCCGCGCGCCAGATCGTCGAATATCTCGCGCGCGCCCGCGCCGCGCTCACGGTGCTGCCCACCCAGGACACCCTCGTCATGGAGCGCTTCTTCGACGAGGCCGGCGGCACGCAGCTCGTGATCCACACGCCGTTCGGCAGCCGCCTGAATCGCGCGTGGGGTCTCGCGCTGCGCAAGCGCTTTTGCCGCCAGTTCAACTTCGAGCTGCAGGCCGCCGCGACCGAGGACGCCATCATCCTCTCGCTCACCGGCGCGCACAGCTTCGCGCTCGACGAGGTGTGGCGCTATCTCCATTCGAATTCCGCGGAGCATCTGCTCGTGCAGGCGCTGCTCGATGCGCCGCTGTTCGGCGTGCGCTGGCGCTGGAATGCGACCACGTCGCTCGCGCTGCCGCGTCAGACCGGCGGGCGCAAGACGCCGCCGCAGATCCAGCGCATGCGCAGCGAAGACCTGCTCGCGGCCGTGTTTCCCGACCAGGTGGCGTGCGTCGAAAACATCGCGGGCGAGCGCGAAGTGCCGCGCCATCCGCTTGTCGACCAGACGCTCGACGACTGCCTGCACGATGCTATGGATACCGAAGCATGGATCGCGCTGCTGCGGCGCATCGAGGCGGGCGACCTGAAGCTCGTAGTGCGCGAACTGCCCACGCCCTCGCCGCTCGCGGCCGAAATCCTCACCGCGCGCCCGTATGCGTTCCTCGACGACGCCCCGATCGAAGAACGCCGCACCCAGGCCGTGCTGTCGCGCCGCTGGAGCGACCCCGAATCCACCGATGATCTCGGCGCGCTGGACCCCGAAGCGATTGCGAGTGTGCGCGAAGAAGCGTGGCCGCAAGTGCGCGACGCCGACGAAATGCACGACGCGCTCACGAGCCTCGGCGCGCTGGCCGAAAGCGAGGCGCAGCACGACCCGCAGTGGCTCGCATGGCTCGCCGGTCTGGCGGCGGCGGGCCGCGCGACGCGGCTGCCCGTTGCGGACCACGACGCGTTGTGGGTGGGCATCGAGCGGCTAGCGTGCGTGCAGGCCATCTACCCGCAGGCGCGGTGCGAGCCGCCGCTCACGCCGCCGCCTGAATATGCGGATATGTGGACGGAGGACGCAGCGCTCGTCGAGATCGTGCGCGCACGCCTGTCGGGCTTCGGACCACTCACCGTCGCTCAGGTGGCGCGGCCGCTCGCGCTGGAGGCGAGCGTGGCGGCGCTCGCGCTCACACGCCTCGAAACCGAAGGCACCGTGATGCGCGGACGCTTCACGCCGCAAGCGATGGGCGGCGGCCAGGAGGAATGGTGCGAACGCCATCTGCTCGCGCGCATCCACCGCTACACGGTGCGCAAGCTGCGGCGCGAAATCGAGCCGGTCGAGCGTCACGACTTCATGCGCTTCCTGTTCGAATGGCAGCGCGTGGCGCCCGGCACGCGCGGCTCGGGCCGCGACGCGCTGGCCGCCGTGCTCGACCAGCTCGAAGGCTGGGAAGCCTCGGCGCTCGCGTGGGAGGACGAACTCCTGCCGGCACGCATCGACGATTACACGCCCATGCTGCTCGACGAGCTGTGCCGCTCGGGGCGGCTCGCCTGGGCGCGGCTGCCCGCGCGCGCGGCGGCCGCATCGACGGTGCGCAGCACGCCGGTCGTGCTGCTCGCGCGGCGCGAGCTGGCGCGCTGGATGGCGCTCGTCGAAACGACCGACACGGCCGGCCTGTCGGCGCGCGCGCAGCGCGTCTACGAGGCGCTGCTGCGGCACGGTGCGATGTTCTTCGACGAACTGGCCGCCGACGCGCACCTGCTCGGCGTCGAGCTGGAGAACGCGCTTGGCGAACTGGTGGCGGCGGGCCTCGTCAACGCGGACAGCTTTGCCGGGCTGCGCGCGCTCGTGAAACCGGCCGCGCAGCGCAGCGCGCATCACGGCCGACGCCGGCCGCGCGGCTTCGGGCCACTCGCGGGCGGCATGGCCGACGCGGGGCGCTGGGCGACGCTGCGGCGAGTTGCGCTGGCCAATGCATCGGCCGATGCGTCGGTCGCTCCGCTTCCGGATCTGGACGATGAAGCAGCGCTCGTCGCGACGGCACTGGCTGAATCGACTTCGCACGCAGCAGCGGGCCTGCGCTCGCCGGCGCTTGCGCGTGCAAGGCAAACGACCGCCAGCGCCGCGCGCCGGCAGCCCGCCGACCCGGAATTGCTGGAGCACGTCGCCAATGTGCTGCTGCGCCGTTACGGCGTGATCAGCTGGCATCTGCTCGGACGCGAGGCGGCGTGGCTGCCGCCGTGGCGCGATCTGCTGCGCGTGCTGCATCGCATGGAGGCGCGCGGCGAGGTGCGCGGCGGACGCTTCGTCACCGGGATTTCGGGCGAACAGTTCGCGCTGCCCGAAGCCGTGGCGCTGCTGCGCGAGGTGCGGCGGCGCGCAGCAGCCCAAGGCGAAAGCGGCGCGCTCGTTTGCGTGAGTGCCGCCGATCCGCTCAATCTCCTCGGCACTCTGCTGCCCGGCGAGAAAGTGCCCGCGCTCGCCGGCAACCGCATCGTGTTCCGCGACGGCGTGCCGGCCGCCACCCTCGTTGCCGGCCGCTTTGGCTTTCTCGGCGAATTCGACGAGAGCACGCGCGCCGAACTCCGCGCGCGACTCGCCAAGCCCTGGTGAGGCGCGCTGGGCGGGTGCGGGCTGGACTGGCTGTTAGTTGCGTTGTGCTGCGTGCACGGAAGGCTTCGTGACGTTGCGCGTGCCGTCGAAATGCCGGCGCACGCGCAGACCGTTCGCCACGACGAGCAGGCTCGCACCCACGTCGGCGAACACGGCCATCCAGAGCGTGGCCTCGCCCGCCATCGCGAGCACGAGAAACACGGCCTTGATGCCGAGCGCAAGCGCGATGTTCTGCTTGAGCACGCCCGCGGTCTTGCGCGAGAGGCCGATGAACGCGGCGATCTTGCGCGGATCGTCATCCATGATCGCGACGTCGGCGGTTTCGAGCGCGGTCGCGGTGCCCGCCGCGCCCATCGCGAAGCCGATGTCGGCGCGCGCGAGCGCGGGCGCGTCGTTCACGCCGTCGCCGACCATTGCCGCCATGCCGTACTGCTTCGAGAGCGCGGCGATCGCGTCCTGCTTGTCCTGCGGCAGCAGATTGCCGCGCGCGTCGTCGATGCCGAGTTGATCGGCGATCGCCCGCGCGGTCGACGCGTTGTCGCCGGTCAGCATGACGGGCGTCACGCCGAGCGCGCGCAACGCGCGCACGGCCGGTGCGCTTTCGGTACGCAGCGCGTCAGCCACGGCGAACACGGCGACGGCCTCGTGCGGCGCGCACAGCACGATCGCCGTCTTGCCCGCCAGTTCCAGCGCTGCCAACTGCGCTTCGAGTTCGGGCGAGCACAAACCCAGCTCCTCCACCAGCCGGTGATTGCCGAGGCGCCAGAGCGTGCCGTCGATGCGGCCTTGCACGCCGCGACCGTTCAGCACCGCGAACTGATCGACCGCGAGCAGGCGCGCATCCGGCTCACGCGCCCGCCAGCCCTCGACCACCGCGCGAGCGACGGGGTGCGTGCTGGCCTCGTCCAGGCTCGCGGCGATGCGCAGTGCTGCTTGCGCCGACAGCGGCGCTTCGCTGGACTCCCCGGCACTGACCAGCGCTCGAACCGGCGCCGCGAGCGCATCGGTCAGGACAGGCTCGCCGCGCGTGAGCGTGCCGGTCTTGTCGAGCGCGACGGCCTTGAGCAGCCGACCGCGCTCGAGCCACACGCCGCCCTTCACGAGCATGCCGTGGCGCGCGGCGGCGGCGAGGCCGCTCACGACCGTCACCGGCGTCGAGACGACGAGCGCGCACGGGCAGGCGATCACGAGCAGCACGAGCGCCTTGTAGAGCCACGCACTCCACGCGCCGCCGAACACGAGCGGCCCGGCCAGCGCCAGCACCACGGCGAGCCCGACCACGGCCGGCGTGTAGTAGCGCGCGAACTGGTCGACGAAGCGCTGCGTGGGCGCGCGCTGCGCCTGCGCCTCCTGCACCGCCGCGGCGATGTGCGCGAGCGTGCTGTCCTTTGCGGCCGCGGTGACGAGCGCCTCGACCACGCCGTCGACGACGATGCTGCCCGCGTAAAGCGCCGCGCCGGTCTCCTTGTCGACAGGCAGGCTTTCGCCCGTGATCGGCGCCTGATCGAGCGCGGCCCGGCCGGCGATCACGCGCGCGTCGAGCGGCACGCGCTGGCCGGTGCGCACGCGAATCCGGCTGCCGACCGCCACATCGCCCACCGCGGACTCGCGCCATTCGCCTTGTCCGGGTGCGACATCGCCGGCTTGCCAGACTTCGGCGGTTTCAGGCGCGAGTGCGGTGAGCGCGCGGATCGCCTGACGGGCGCGCTCGAGCGAAAGCGCCTCGATTTCCTCCGCGAGGGCGAACAGGAAGACCACCATTGCCGCTTCGGGCCACTTGCCGATCGCAACGGCGCCGATCAACGCAAGCGACATCAGGAAATAGATGTTGATCGTGAAATTGCGCAATGCGATCCAGCCCTTGCGCAGCGTGGGCAGACCCGCGCACACGATCGAGATGACTGCGCAGGCGAGTGCAAACGGACTGGTTTCCCGGCCGGTGCTCCAGGCGAGCACCTCGGCGCCTGCGGCTGCCACGCCGCTCGCCGCCAGCAGCAGCTTCTGGCGCAGCGCGAGACCGACAGACCCAGGCGGGGCGGCTTGCGCGGCCGCGCTATCGTCCAGCGCACGCGGCGCCATGTCGAGCGCGCGCAGCGCGGCGACGACAGGCTGAGTGTCGTCGAGCCGATGATGCACGGTCAGTTCGCGCGCGAGCAGGTCGAAGTCGAGGCGCACGACGCCCGGCATGGGTTCGAGCCGGTTGCGGATCAGACGCTCTTCGGTCGGGCAATCCATGTTTTCGATGCGCCAGCGTGCGCGGCGCGTGCCTTCGGGCGCCGGAGCCGTGTCGCGCCGGTTTTGCGGTGGCGTGCTGTGTGCCGCGCCGCCGTGACAGCAGTTGTGAGCGTGGTCTTTCGACCCGGCATGCGCATGGTCGTGGTCATGCTCGTGGGCGTGGTCATGGCCGTGGCTATGGGCATGCTCGTGGCCGTGGGCATGATCATGGGCGTGCCCTTGATCCGGGCCATGGTCATGCCCGTGACCGCCGCCCACGCCGCCCACGCCGCCAGCCCCGTGCGCACCGCCCGCCGTCCGTTCCTCATCACGCGCGCGCAGGCGCTGCGCAATGCCGAGCCGCGACACGTAGCTCTGGTTCATAGCCGGTTTCTCCCAAAAGTGACACAATCATTGAACAGCCTGTAGCCACTACAGGGTCAAGTCATTTGGGAGAGCCGCGACCATGCGAATTGGTGAACTGGCGCGCTGCGCGCACTGCGATGTCGAAACGGTGCGCTTTTACGAGCGCGAAGGCCTGCTGGACGAGCCCGCGCGCGAAACCAACGGTTACCGCAGCTACACGGCCGTGCACGCCGCGCAGCTCAACTTCATCCGCCATTGCCGGTCGCTGGGCATCGGGCTCGCGGACATCCGCATGCTGCGCCGCTTCCAGGCCGACCCGAGCCAGCCCTGCGACGAGGTCAACGAATTGATCGACAGCCAGATCGAGCGCATTCATCAGCAGATCGAAGCGATGCGCGTACTCGAGCAGCAGTTACGCACGCTGCGCGAGAGTTGCCATGCCCATCAGAGCAGCAGCGCGGAGTGCGGAATCATGAAGAGCCTCGAACAGCCCATCGACGATGAAAGCTGCTCATGCCATGGCGACGGGCACGCCGCACAGGACGCGCCGCCCGCAGACGGCGCGCCCGCCCCTCACCGCCACTAGCCGCTCAAGGGCGACTCACGGCGCGGCGGCGATCACTTCGGCCACCGTGGCCGTGAGCTTCTTCGCGTAGGGCACATGCAGGAACTCGTTCGGCCCGTGCGCGTTGGACTTCGGGCCGAGCACGCCGCACACCATGAACTGCGACTTGGGAAACCCTGCCTGCAGCACGTTCATGAGCGGGATCGTGCCGCCCTGGCCGAGATAAGCGCAGTCCGCGCCGAAATGCGTGCGCGAGGCGGCGTTGAGTGCCTCGGTGAGCCACGGGGCGAGTTCCGGTGCGCTCCAGCCGTTGGCTGCGCCCGCGTCAGGCTTGAAGGTGACCTTGGCGTTATACGGCGGATCGAGTTCGAGCAGCGCCTTCAGTTCGGCGACGGCCTTCGAAGCCTCGACTAGCGGCGGCAGGCGCAGCGAGAGCTTGAATGCCGTGCGCGGCCGCAGCACGTTGCCGGCGTCGGCCAGTGCCGGCAGGCCCGCGGCGCCCGTGACCGAAAGCGAGGGCCGCCATGTGGAATCGAGCAGCGCCTGCTGCGGGTCCGTGGTGGTGGGCAGCACGCGCCGGCCGTCCTGGCCGCACGCCCAAGGCATGGTCTTCCAGACGCTTTCGCCAAGGATCTTCGCCGTGGCCTCGGCTTCGCTCAGGCGCTGCGAGGGAATCGCGCAATGGAAACCCTTGGGCAGCAGCGTGCCGCTCGCGGCGTCTTCGAGACGCTCGAAGAGCTGCCGCATCACGCGGAAACTGGACGGCGCAATGCCGCCGTAGGAGCCCGAGTGAATGCCCTCCTCGAGCACTTCGACTTCGAGGTCGCCCGCCACGAGCCCGCGCAGCGACGTGGTCAGCCAGAGCTGGTCGTAGTTGCCCGCGCCTGAATCGAGACACACGACGAGACCGACGTTGCCGAGCCGCTCGCGCAGCGCATCGACATAAGGCAGCAGGTCATAGCTGCCCGACTCCTCGCAGGTTTCGATGAGACCCACGCAGCGCGGACGCTCGATGCCTTGCGCGTCGAGCGCGGCGAGCGCCGTGACGCTCGCGTAGATCGCATAGCCGTCGTCAGCCCCGCCGCGACCGTAGAGGCGGCCGTCTTCGAGCTTCGGCGTCCAGGGGCCGAGGTCGTTGCGCCAGCCCGCGAATTCCGGCTGCTTGTCGAGGTGGCCGTAGAGCACGACCGTCTCACTGCTACCCGAGCGCGTGGCGGGCGCCTCGAAGAAAATCACCGGCGTGCGATTGGGCAGGCGCACGATCTCCAGCTTCAGGCCGCGCACCGGCTGCTGTTCCGCCCACTTCGCGGCATCCTGCACGACGCGCTCGAGGTAGCCGTGCTGGGCCCACTGCGGGTCGAATGCCGGACTCTTGGCGGGCACCGCGATGTAGTCGGTCAACGCGGGCACGATCTCGTCATGCCATTTACGTTCGACGAAGGCGCGCAGTTCGTCGTGGTCGAGTTGGCGGGTGGCCTCGGAGGGGTCGGAGATCATGGTGTGGGTTCCCAGCGATGAAAAACCCGATGATAGACCCGAACCCCCGCTCGCCGACACCCCTCGCGCCCGGTGTCGGCCGTCCGGCCAGGGCATGGCGTGCGCTCAGGGCCAATCCGCGCGACAATGATGAATCGGGCATATTCCGCCCTTTTTTCTGGAGATTGGAATTATGGTGAGCCGTTCCCTCTTCGAGATCGTCGTTCTCGCAGCGGTGGTCGCGCTCTACTTTCTCCCAGCGCTGATCGCCGACAGGCGCCAGCGTCACGACCTGCTGGTCATCGCAGTCTTCAATGCCGTGCTCGGCTGGACGCTGCTCGGCTGGCTGCTGGCGTTCTTCTGGGCGCTGCAACCGAATCCGCCGAAGGATCTCGGCGGCCAGACGCGGGTCCGCAACCGCCGGCTGGGCATGCTGCTCTTCTCGCGCCGGCTCGACGATCGGGTCCAGGCGCGCGAAACCCGCGCCGCCGAGAGCAAACGCTCCTCGCATTGAGGCCGTTCCCGCTTGTCCGTTTGGCCAACGCTGCAGGCGATGGCGCGCAAGCGCCGCCGTCGCATGAAATAATCACCGGGAATCTAGCTGCGTTGGCCAGGCCGTTTTGATCGCGCTAGATGACGCTGAAGCGCACCGGCCTGTGCCTGTCGCTCGAGTCACCCTCACACCACACAGCAACCCTCAACACGGAGCCCCGTCATGCCACACGCCGCCCCGCTGCTCGCCTTTGCCGCCGTCGCACTCGGCATGGCGCTCACGCCCGGACCGAACATGATCTACCTGATCTCGCGCTCGATCTGCCAGGGCCGCAAGGCGGGTCTGATCTCCCTGGGCGGAGTCGCGCTCGGCTTCGTGTTCTACATGCTGTGCGCCGCCTTCGGCATTACCGCGCTGCTCATGGCCGTGCCGTTCGCCTACGACGCGCTGCGCCTGGGCGGTGCGCTCTACCTGTTCTGGCTCGCATGGCAGGCGCTCAAGCCCGGCGGCCGCTCGCCGTTCCAGGTGCGCGAGCTGCCCGCCGACCGCCCGCGCAAGCTCTTTCTGATGGGCTTCGTCACGAACCTGCTGAATCCGAAAATCGCCATTCTGTATTTGTCGCTGCTGCCGCAGTTCATCGACCCGCATCACGGCAGCGTGCTCGCGCAGTCCATCGTGCTCGGCAGCGTGCAGATCGCGCTTTCGATCAGCGTGAATGCCGCCGTGGCGATGACGGCGGGTACGATTGCAACGTTTCTCGGCGACCGGCCGGGCTGGCTCAAGCTTCAGCGCTGGCTCATGGGTACGGTGCTGGCCGGACTCGCCGTGCGTATCGCCGCCGAAGGCCAGCGCTAAAGCAAACGGCCGGGCGCATCTGGCCCGGCCGCTATTCTTCGTCCGTCTTCGTCCCTGGCTGGCACGCCCGCGACGCGTGTGCGTGTGCGCAGGGCAGTCTGGCCTACGCTTCAGAACCCGCCGAGGGCCCTTCCGCCAGCCGGGCTGCGCATCTTGACGAATGCCGCGGGAATCGAGCGCGGTTCGAGCTGCACCATGTCCTGAGCGAACATGTCCTGGCGCAGTTCGCCTTGCTCGTCGAACCACTGGCAGATCAGCCAGTGACCGCTGGCAAAGCCAACCGGGCCGGCATACATGACGGTCATACGCGGACCGCCCGATTTCAGGGTGACAACGTCGCCAATTCCGGCCATGGCAGCGAGCGGCTTTTCGGCTACGTCGATGGTCGTATCAAGCATGATGTTCCCCGTTAAAAAAGTCGCACAGAGAAAAAAACCGGGCGGGCTAGCCCCCGGCTCCCTCCCGCCCTTTCGATAATGAGAATGGGGCGGTCATTAATAAGTTTGGCAAGACTAACAACTCGAATTAATGCGTGCAAGTGGTTTTCATTAAACCTGCTGAAAACCCTGTTATTCGACGTACGGCGAAACCCCGTTTAATCCCGTCCCGCACAATTTACGCGGAAAGCCGTACACGGCTGGCAAAAGCTACCGGGCAAGGTTTCTCCACGAAACAGTCATATTATTTCGAATCCACAGCTACAAAATACCGCAATGCAGCGGCAATAAACATGGCACGCGGCGACTGCATTAACGATTTCGTCCAGAAACCGTAAGCCCGGCCAGAGCGAGTGGAAACGTTTTCTGCACCAATAAACCGTCCGTTCGATTAATCCGCTCGCGCCGAACTCGAACTGTTCCTCTGCGGGCAAATCCTCATGTTTTACCGGATGACCTCAAAATTTATGCACTTGAAATACGGTTGTCACTTAAATGGAATTGCAGTGCGGTGCAAAAAAAGCCCCATCCGGCAAAACCGGATGGGGCAGCGCGTGAGCAGGACGCGGTCAGGACGCGCTCATTCGGCAAACGGCAAGGTCGTCTGGCCTTCCGCGCGCATGCCGAAGACGTTGAGCGTCATCGCGACGAGCGCGTAGTAGCCAAGCAGCCCGACCAGGTTGATCGTGGTCTCGTGGCCAAAGCGCTCGACGGCGCGGGCGTAGGTCGCGTCGGACACACGCTTCGTGTCGTACAGCTCGGTCGTGAACGCGTAGATCAGCGCGTCGTCGGGCTCGTCGAACCGGGGCGTGGCGCCCGTGCGGATCTGCTCGGCCAGCGCCTCGGGCACGCCCGCCTTCAGCGCGATGGGATAGTGGATGTACCACTCGGCCTGCGCCTGCCAGCGTGCGGCCGTGACGAGAATCGCCAGTTCTGAGAGGCGCAGCGACAGGCCCGTCTGGTAGCGGCAGAACGCCCCAAGGCGCTGCGCATGCTGCGCCAGTTCCGGGCTGTGGATCCAGCCGAGGAACGGGCCGTTGAGGTTGCCGCGCGGACCGGAAAGAATCTCGTCCAGCACCGCCTTCTGTTCCGGCGAAGCCTGGGCAGCGTCGAATGCGGGAAGCCGCGAGGTCGGGTTTTGCGTCATGGGTGGACTCCGTTGGAGGTCATGGCCGGTCGCGCGCGACCGTTTGCGGTCGCCGCGTTTTCGGCCGCCGCTAGCGGCAGACAGTTAGTTGCACTTCAATCTCACAGCACGAAGCTTACGCCGGGCGCGCCACGCCCGCTGCGTCGAGCGCACCGTCGACCGCGGCGGCGAGCCGCTCGACGAGCGTGTCGATGTTCTGCTCCGTGCAGATGAAAGGCGGCGCGAGCAGCACGTGATCGCCGTTGCGCCCGTCCACGGTGCCGCCCATCGGATAGACCATCAGGCCGCGCGCGAACGCCTCGCGCTTGATCGCCGCGTGCAGCTTCAGCGCCGGGTCGAAGGTCGCCTTCGTGGCGCGGTCCTTCACCAGCTCGACGCCCACGAACAGGCCGCGGCCGCGCACGTCGCCGACGTACGGATGGTCCGCATAACGCTCGCGCAGACGCGCGCGCAGTTGTTCGCCACGGGCGAGCACGTTGTCGAGCAGCTTCTCTTCGGCGATCACGCGCTGCACTTCGAGCGCCGCCGCGCAGGCCGTGGCGTGGCCGATATAGGTGTGGCCGTGCTGGAAGTAGCCGCTGCCGCCCACGATCGTCTCGTAGATGCGCTGGCTCACGAGCGTCGCGCCGATCGGCTGGTAGCCTGCGCCCAGGCCCTTCGCGATCGTCAGCAGATCCGGCGCAACGCCGTCCTCCTCGCAGGCGAACAGATAGCCGGTGCGGCCCATGCCCGACATGATCTCGTCGAGGATCAGCAGCACGCCGTAGCGGTCGCACACCGCGCGGATCTTGCGGAAGTAGTCGCGCACGGGCGGCACCGCGCCGGCCGTTGCGCCCACCACGGTTTCCGCGACGAAGGCCGCAACCGTTTCGGGACCGAGTTCGAGAATCTTCTGCTCGAGTTCGTCGGCAAGACGCTGCGCGTAGGCCTCGTCGGTTTCGCCTGCGTGGCGCTCGCGGTACGCAAAGCACGGGCTCACGTGATGCGATTCGATCAGGATCGGCAGAAACGGCTCACGGCGCCACGCATTGCCGCCAATCGCGAGCGCGCCGAGTGTGTTGCCGTGATAGCTCTGGCGGCGCGCGATGAAGTGCCGGCGCGCAAGCTCCCCCTGCTCCACGAAGTACTGGCGCGCGAGCTTGAGCGCGGCCTCGATCGCCTCCGAACCGCCCGACACGAAGTACACATGGTCGAGCCCCTTGGGCGCGGCGGCGATGAGGTAATCGGCGAGTTGCTCCGAGGCCTCTGTCGTGAAGAACGAGGTGTGCGCGTACGGCAGTTGCTGCGCCTGACGCTTGATCGCGTCGATCACGCGCTGGTTGCTGTGGCCGAGGCATGAAACCGCGGCGCCGCCGCTTGCGTCGATGTAGCGCTTGCCGGTGGAGTCGATGATTTCGATGCCTTCGCCCGCCACCGCGACGGGCAAGGTTTGCTTTGGCATCCTGTGAAACACCTTGGTCATATGGGTCCTCGATGAAGTCCGTGAATGATTAGCGGGTTGCGCCGTCCACATTGCGCGCGTTCGAATCGATAAAACGGCCGAGCACGCGCTCGCCGCCCTGCCAGACGTCGAACGCCACGCCGCGCGGCTCGATGCGCATGCAGGCGGTCGCGAGCGTGTTCTCGTCGTCGGGGTCGTGCGGGTCGTCGCGGAAGATCGGCAGGCCGGCGCCCGCCCGATCCTGCAGCACCTGCACGAAAGCTGCGCCGTCGGGCTGCGCGCCAAGCGCGGGCAACAGTTCGGCGAGACGGATCTGGCGATCGCGCGACGAGTCGGTGACGATCTGCGCCTCGTGCTCGCAGCCTTCGTGGATGAGATGATTCGCGTGGCCCGAAGGCGTGCTCACCTCTTGTGCCGAAGCGCGCTGCGCCGTCGCTTCGACGCTAACCACACGCACCTCGCCCGCCTCGTCGGTCCCGCCGATCGTGTGGTGGAAGCCGCTCGCGCGCGGCGTGTCGCGCAGCAGCGCGAGCGCATCTTCCAGCGTGGCGCAATCGAGCACGGCACGCGCCAGAATCATGCGCGGCACGCCTACGCGCGGCTCGCGGATGCGCACGTTGTTGATCGCTTGCGCAAGTCCCGCGCGTGTGGCTGCGAAGGTATGCCCCGGCAGCGAACCTGGGTAGTAGAAGCTCACGAAACCGGGCTTTCCTTCAGGTTCGACCTCGACCACGCTGCAGCGGCCATGCAGCCAGGGGTCGCCGTCTTCGTTGTGCGCAATGAGGCCCGCGCCCGGGGTGCACGATGCAAGCGTCGTGCAGCCGTCCGGCGCGTTATGGATCAGCTCGCCGCGGCAATTCCAGAGAAACAGGTCGTCCGCGGACCAGTCGAGCGCCTGGGCCATTGCGTCGATTTCCGCGACGTAGGCCGGGAAATGCCGCACGGCTGCGGCGCGCAACTGCTGCGCGAATGGACTGCCGCGCCAGCGGCTCACCGCCTGCCAGGCGCTGCTTTGCGCCATGTAGCCCGCAAACATCGGCTTCACGTGTGCGCCTAGCTGCCGGCCGATCGCCTCCGGCGAGCCGGCCGCGCCGAGGGCCGCGCCCCGGAATGTCTTGAGTTCCTGCATCTGTTTCTCGCTTTTGCTACCGATGGGCCTACCTCTTCCTATAGTGCGCTTTATACGCCTCAACAACATATGTTGTCAATTTAAATATCGGTTACAACAAATGCGATAGATACGGACGAGACAAAACCGGATGCCGTCTCACAACGGCATCCAGCTGCGGGAAAACAGGCGTGAAATGGCGCGGAAATGCCGGGGCGGCGCTCAGGGCACGTAAGCGCCGCGTGCATTCAGGGAACGCTCGGCCTGTTCGAGTTGCGCGATCGCGCCCGAGCCTTCGAGCGCCAGCAGATGGGCGACGAGCGACTCGGCTAGGGCCGTCGCAGCGACGAGCGAAGGGAAAAACGACGGGCTTTCGTGCGTGAAGATCAGCGCCTTGTCGGCGTTCAGCGCAATGGGCGAGACGGCGCTGTCGGTAATCGCGATCAGGCGGCTGCCTTTGGCGAGCGCGGCCTCGGCCACGCGCACCGCCTCGACCGAATATGGTGCGAAGCTGACAACAATCGTTGCGCTGTCGCGCTCGATGCCGAGCAACTGCATCTCCAGCGTGCCCGCCTCGCCGCCCAGCAAGGAAACCGAAGGCCGGAACAGCCGGTAACCGTAGACGAGCCCGAACGCCACCGCATAGCACGAGCGAAAGCCCGCCACGTGCACGTGCTTCGCGCGGCGCAACACGCGCGCCGCCTCGACCATCGAGCGGGTGTTGTGCGCGGCGCTCGCCTCCAGATTGTGCTGTTGCGCCACGAGCAGGTCGCGCGCCAGGCCGTCCTTCGCATGGCCCGCCACGAGCGAGCGGGCCCGCGAGGAAAGCGGCTCCGGCCGCGTGCGCACGCGCGCGACGAACAGGTCCCGCAGCTCGTTCCAGCCCGGAAAGCCCAGTTGCTGGGAAAGCCGCACGAGCGAAGCGGGCTGCACCCGGGCGCGCTCGGCCACTTTGCGCATGGACGAGACGGCCACTTCGTCGGGATGGTCGAGCAGGAAGGCAGCGCCGGTCTGGAACTGCGGGCTCAAGTCGGAGAAACGCGCGCGGATCAGCGCGGCGAGCTGGTCGAAACTGTCTGGCATGCGTCGCTCGGGCAGTGGGTGACAACAAATGTTACCACCGGTGTTGCCGGATGTTGCAAGTCGGGACAGATGATGTGGCGCATGCCGACCGAAGCGGGCTCCATCGAGGAGCCCGCGTACTTCATAAATGGAGGAGCCGGCTCAAGTCTGCTTACCCCACAGATCGTCGATCGCGCGGATCGCCAGCAAGTATCCGTTCGCTCCCGCCCCGCAAATTACCGCTGTGACCGCCACCGAAATCGTCGAGTGACGATATTCCTCCGAGCGTTGATGAATATTGGTGATATGCAATTCCACGACTGGCCGGCGGATGAGCTTGACTGCGTCGAGCACCGGAATGCGACCGAATGAAAAGCCGGCCGGATTGATAATCAGCGCGGCGTCCTGCAGGAACGCTTCCTGAATCCAGTCGATCAACTCGCTTTCGCTGTTCGTTTGACGAAATACGCAGTCGAACTTGAGAGCGTCGGCGAGCGTGAGGCAATTCTGTTCGATGTCCTTCAGCGTAGTGCTGCCATAAAGATGGGGCTCCCTCGCGCCCAGCATGTTCAGGTTGGAGCCGTTGAGGATGTAGAGTTTGCGCGTCATGGTGTCAATGTGTAGAAGAACGATCCAAAGCCGTGTCTTTGGTTTCCCGGGATATTGCGATCATCAGGAAGGAGATCAGGTTCAGCGAGCCGCAAACCGCTACGATGGCCCACGGGGAACCGTGAAAGGCATTGAGCAGCGCCACGGCGACGATGGGCATCGGGCCGCCGGTGAGCAGGTTGGCCCCCGAGTACGACAGTGCGGACCCCGTGTAGCGCGCCTCGGTCGGGAATGACTCGGCGAACCAGACCGGCTGGATGCCGCTCTGGAACTGCGTGAAGCCGAGGAAGGCGCCCATCACCGCCATCGTCATGGCGATCGAGTTGTGGTTGAGGATCGGAAAGTAAATCAGGCAGCAGATCAGCGTGCAGGACGAACCGATCATCAGCGCACGTCTGCGTCCGATCCGGTCGCTCAGATAGCCGCCCGCCAGCGCGCCCACGATGGCGCAGACATTCGCCACCATCAGCAGCATGAAACCGGTCTGCTTAGGTACGCCGAGGTGTTTCGTCAGGTAGCTGAGCGAGAAGACCACGATCAGATAAAACAGTGCGGCCGGGCCGCAGAAGAACAGCGTCAGGCGAAGCGCCGTGCGCCAGTGATATTTAAAGACGGTGCCGAGCGGATTGGCGGCGCGCGTGGATGCGCCAGTCCTCTTGAGCGCCTCGAAGGCCGGTGTCTCGCTCACCTTCCTGCGGATGTAGATGCCCAGCAGCACCAGCACAAAGCTCGCGAGAAACGGGACTCGCCATCCCCAGCTATCGAAGTCGTCCGACGAAAGCAACGCGGCCAGCGTAAAGAGCGCGAAATTGGCGAGAATCTGGCTGAGCGGCGAACAAATGCCAAGCAGACCTGAATACCAGCCACGCCGGTTCGCGGATGCATGCTCCACCGCCATCAGTTGCGCGCCGGTCGATTCGCCGCCCAGCGCGAAACCCTGAATGATGCGCAGCGACACCAGCAACGTCGGCGCAAGGATGCCAACCTGGTGGTAAGTGGGCAGCAAGCCCATCAGGAATGATGACGCGCCCATCACCGACACGGTGATCAGCATCAGTTTGCGGCGTCCCCAACGGTCACCGAGCATCCCGCAGATCACCGCGCCGAGCGGGCGGGCGGCCAATCCTGCCCAGAAACTTGCCAGCGACGCGAGCAGCGAAGCGGTCGGGTCGAGCGACGGGAAAAACAGCTTGGGAAAGATCGTGGCCGCGACCACGCCATACAGCGCGAAGTCGAACCATTCGAGCGCTGTACCGACGGTTGCCCCCGCTACCGCCCGACGCGCCATCAAGTGAGCCTGCGCAGACCGTCCTTCCGCGGCGAGGTCCGAATCAGCAAAAAATGACATGTTGTCTCCTGAATTCTCGATATGTCGTAGCGTTCGTTTCTGGCGACGAACAGGTGCTATTGTTTGTGCTCTACAGGCGAGGCGTTCCGCACCGGAACTGCATTTCATAATATGGATATTGGCGAAAGATGTCGCTTAGAAACGGCCTGAGAATTCTCGATTTGCTGGCGTCGCAAGGCGAAGGTGCGGGCCTCGTGGCCATTGCCGATGCCTTGTCGCTGCCGCGCAGCACCTGCCACCGCCTGCTCGCCGAACTCGTTGAAAGCGGGTATGTCAGGCAACGGGTCGATCACAGCCGCTACATTCTGACAATGCGGATGACGTCGAACGGACTCGAATTCCTGAGCCTCACGGGCATCGCTGATATCGCCCAGCCGATCATCGAACGCGTGGCTGCACAGACGGGCGAACTCGCGCGGCTGTCGCTGGTGGATGGCGAAGCGATCATCTGGGTCGGCAAGGCGGACGGACAACGCACCGGCTTTCGCTACGATCCCGACATGGGCCAGGCGGCACAACTTTCCTGCACGGCGACCGGACACGCATGGCTCATGACGATGACCGACGAACAGGCGGCCGCGCTCGTCTTGAAGCAAGGCTTCGGACAGCCGAATGAGTTCGGACCCAATGCGCCGACGACGCTCAAAGCGCTGCTCGGTTTCGTGCATGCGGCGCGCGTGCGCGGCTACGCGATGATCGACGAGGTATTTGCCCCGCGCATGTCGGCAGTGGCCACGCCCGTGGTGAGCGGCTCGCGCTGCGTCGGCGTCATCAGCCTGGCCGGTCCTCGGGTACGACTAACGACCGGGAAAATTCACCAGTACTCGGGACTGCTACGCGAGGCTGCCAATGAGTTGGCCCAGTTGAGCAATATGGCGGGATTCTCACATCGGCCGCCGCTCGGAAAGGGATGAGAACGCGGAATTCAGTCAATATTTAAAAAATATCTAAAGTCGCACTGAAATGCAACCGTAATACAGCCGGGTACCAGCGTCGGCATGCAGCTTCCTGCCCTACCCAATATCAATTCACTGTCAAAGGATCCTGCTATGTCCGTGTCATCTGCAAGCAGTCTGAACTCCGCCTACCAGGCCTATTCCAGCTTTGCGCAGAAGAAAAACTCCGCTTCGTCCGATTCCCCCGACGCCGCCACCCTCAAAGGGCTGACGACTCGACAGGTGGTGACGGCCGTTAATACCGCCACCGGCGCGAGCGAAACTCAAACACTGCAAGCGACGCCGCTTGCCGTTGCATGGGCGCCCCAGATGTTCGTACAGGGTGACACGAACAATGACGATTCCCTGTCACTTGAAGAGTTTCAGGCCCAACTCTCACGAGCCGGCGTAGCGGCCGACGCCGCAAAGCAGCTTTTCAAGAGCTTCGACACATCCGACGATGGTCAGGTGTCGCTGACTGAGTTTGTCGACGGCGTGAGCACGAGTATCAAGAGCGGAAGCCAGGTGTTCAACGACCTCATGGATTCCTATACGAGGGATGCGAACGGGAATCTGGACCAAACCGCCACCGACAACTTCCTCAGCGCCGGGGTGGCAAAAGCGACGGCTTTTTGGCAAAACCTCAGTCGGTGAACTGGTGTTTGCCGCGGTAGTGTCGTCGCGAGCCGTCAAGTCGCGGAGTAAGCCCGAAGCTCCGTCTCGCTTCGGGCTGAATCAGGATCGTCGATAGAGTGAATTGCCTCGATGGCTCGCACGTAGTCTTCAGGCAAATTCGCCTCCCTTGCGCCCACCAATACATGCTGCTTGTACCAATGGTAGGGCTGAAGGCCGGGCTGCTTTTTCGTAGCGACGTAGGTCAGTGCATACACTCCGCCGGTCGAGGTTTCGACCCGGACACTCAAAGGCTCGTAACCCTTACCCGCTCCTTCGAATGTGTCGAGCGCCTCCCGTTCGCCACGCACGACCGAGAAAATGACGCCATAGACTCTGTCACCGACGTTTCCCGTATGCTCACAATCGCATTTTCCCGAGCCGTCCTTCTTGCTCAATTTGTCGAACGCGAGTTTGTAGCCTGTCACGAACCCCGTGGTGACGACCCTCGCTGACGGCAGCCTCACGACGAGGCGTCGTACCGACATGTTGGAGCCGTACGCGAAATAGGTAAATTCGCTGCTCGAGTGCATAGCTGGGATTGCCCTCGCGACAACTGCAGTGGGACATAACGCACGGCAAGCCACCTGCAACGCCTTCCCACACGGCGGCACGGTATTAGCGTCAATACGTGTTCAACGAAAGCGGAATCGGAACATGAATGTAACCACCGTCCACGTCGCCGTAAGCAAATGTGCGCCCCTCGACCAGGTATCTCGCGGTCAGCGCACACAGCGCGGCGTCGAAGTCGTCGATCGATTTCAAGCCAGAGGCGTCGATCATAGCGCTTTCCAGGACTTCAGGCCGCTGCCGGCGCTTCTCCTTCGCAGACGTCCCCGCCTTGCCGCGCAGGGCACAGGTCACGGCATGGGGAAACGTTTCGAAGCTGACACGCCCGCCCTGGAAATCGCGAGATGACAGCAGCGGATAGTCGGAAGAAAAGGCCTGGTAAATGGCTTCTCCGTTGAACATCCACCGGTAGAAGCGACTGGGGTTTTCATCGGCCCGCTTTCGGGTTGGCGTGGCAAAGGAAAAGATGCGTTGATGCGCAAGCTCGCGTTCCGCACGCCGCCCTTCGCCTTCGACACCCCATCGGCAAGGCGCGTCGATCCCGACGGCCTGGACGTCATACTCGAGGCACGCTTGCAGCATCTCCTGTGGGGTTTTCGTGTCGGCAGGCCGGAAAGCACGGCTGCCCTCCAGAATGACCAGATGGCAGCCCTTCTTGTCACCGCCCACGTCGATGCCAGCAACCGTCCGTGTGTTCACGCGGTCCCCGCCACGAGTAACAAGCGCTGAACCGGGCTGGAAGCAGGCTTCCGGAGCCCGGCGCGTGCCACTCAGGCCGCAGCGGCCGTGCTCGCAGCTTCAGTGGCCGCCGCAGGCGCAGCGGCTTCGACGGGCGCCGGTGATTTCACCACGAGCTTCGGCGCACGGGCCTTTCGGACGACCGGTGATTTCGCCGCTGCGCCGTTCTTCGGCGCAGCTTTCCGTGCCGGCGATGCCGCCGCCTTCACAGACACCTTCTTGACAGCGGCCTTTTTCGTTGCAGCGTTCTTTTTTGCAGCGGCTTTCTTCGCTGCCGGCGCCTTGGCCGTCTTCGCTGCAGGCTCAGCCTTTTCGATCAAAAACTTCGACCGGTCCTTCGCGCCGGCGAGCCATGCCGGTGCGATGCCACGACCGGACCACGTCGCGCCGGTTTTCGGGTCGCGATATTTCGGCGGCTGCGGTCCGCGCACATAGTTACCTGCCTTAGGCGATTTCACAGCAGCGGCCGATTTCGGCGCCGCGCCTGCAATCAGAAACTTGCTGCGGTCCTTTGCATTTGCAATCCACGCGGGAGCACGACCGTGGCCGGTCCAGGTCGCGCCGGTTTTGGGATCGCGATATTTCGCTGCCGACGAGCCCTGCTTCGCGGCAACCGTCTTTCCCGGCTTGCGGCCGCGCCGTTTGCCGACAAATGCCTCAATGTCGGCAACCGTCACGGCATGCTTGTCCATCAGGCCGCGAATCTTCTCGAGTACCGCCGACGATTTCGTTGTGGCCAGCGATTCTGCTTGAGCCTGCAGCTTTGCGATTCTTGCCTGAATCGATTGGAGCGTAGCCATTCGTGGAATTCCTTTGATAAGTTAGTTTTTTCCACTATGCCACATCGGACGACGAATACAACATTTGGTGTCGAATTAGTTTGCGCCAGGCAGTGAGAAACATTACTTTCTATTTCAAGATCGATAAGTTGTCTGACTGTCGGCGTGGAAGTGCCGTCGTGTTTTTCGCCCCTTCACTTCAATTCAGCGTGCTCTTACCCGCTATGCGAAGGCTGGCGGGTACACGAATTGACCATAGGAATATCAATAGGCTCTCGCGATACCTCATACTCGCGACAAACCATCGGAGATTGGTCGGCGACCTGTTGCGTGCAACCGGCGACGCAAATCCCGTTGGCACGAGACAACTCCGTCTTCTATCTGCTATTTGCTGAAGGAAGTTAGCGGCGCGGCCGCGTTCGGCAGGACACTGTCTAAACATACAGTGCCTTGTGTGGCCGATGAGCATGATGAAGGCCGCACCGCTCGCGCCCGGTGCGATTCTCCTGCCTTCAAAGTGCGCGCAGAATAGACGAGTGCTGCGAATGCCGCGTCAGGGCTACGCCTGTCCGATTCTGCTGCCGCAAGACTCGCGCACGATAAGCGGAACCGCCATCATCGAATGCAACTCGTCGGGTCGTTCGCCAGCCATAAGGCGTACCAGCAGGTTAGATGCCTCGCATGCCTGCTCATAAGGCGACGTCCGCATTGTCGTCAGTGGCGGCGTCGCAAAAGCGGCCAGTGGAATATCGTCATATCCGACGACGGCAACGTCATCAGGTATGTGTAAGCCAGCCTTGCGCAATGCGGCCATCGCACCGAATGCGACGGTGTCGTTGCCTGCAAACAGTGCGGTGAAGGATGGACCGCGCTCGAGCATTGCGTTCATGGCGTCGTAACCGCTTTGTGCGTTGAAGTTCGCGAATCCGACACACTCGGCTTCCAGGCCGAGACCGAACTCCCGCATGGCGTCGCGATACCCGTAGAGGCGCTCCGTGACCCCGTGGTACTCATCGGACGCAAACCCGAGGTAGGCGACTCGCTTGTGCCCAAGCGCGAGAAGATGCCGCGTTGCGACGCGCGAGGCTTCGCGCATGTCGACGTCGATGCTATAGATGTTCGCGTGTTCGGCAAGCTTCGATCCGAAGACCACAAGTGGAAAGCCTTCGGACGCGAGACGCGCGAGGTGGACATCATCGGAGCGCGGCGTATTGATGGCAATGAGTCCGTCGATACGGCGGCTGTCGACGAGCTCGATGAAGCTGCCACCCGAACGTCCCGTCTCGATGATCGGCTCGAATATCACCTTGTATCCGTGCGCGTGACAGGTGTCGTTCACGCCCGCAAGCATGCGTGGAATGAACGCATCGACCTTCAGGTGTTCGCTATGCGGCGTCACGAGCGCCACAGTGCGGGTTGCGCCGCTCACCAGCGAACGCGCAGCCGCGTTTGGCACATAGCCCAACTGACGGGCCGCGTTCAGCACGCGTTCGCGCGTCTCCTCGCTGATTCCCATGTGCGGGACATCGTTGAGAACAAAGGAGACCGTTGTGCGCGAGACGCCCGCTAGCTTTGCGACCTGGCTGCTTGTCACTCTCGTTGTGGTGATTTTCGGGCTCATTTTTATATGCACAACCGGGGCGGCGCATGGCGCACACGCGAATGCGTTGCGCTGAACTTGCGCATCAGTTCCCGACTCCGCCATGCACGCGCCTCGACAGACTCTCGGGAAGCCAGTGGCGATGCGCGTCGAGCAAATCGTCGACCAGCGCGACGATCTGCTCGACATCCAGTTCCGCCGCCGTATGCGGATCCAGCATCGCGGCATGATAAACGTGATCGCGGCGTCCCGTGAGCGCTGCCTCGACCGTCAACTCCTGCACGCCAATATTCGTGCGCATCAATGCAGCAAGCTGGGGCGGCAACGGGCCGATATGGGTCGGTTGCACGCCATTCGCATCGACGAGACAGGGGACCTCGACGCAGCATCCTTGCGGCAAGTTATCGATGAGCGCGGTATTGGGCACGTTGCCATAGATCACGTTGCGCGTGCCGGACGCTATCGAGTGGATAATCGTCGCCCCGAATTCCTGCGAGCGCGTCATCGTGCGCAGACCTTCGAGACGCGCCACCGCATCATCATGACGCTTGTCCATGACCTTGAACCGCTGCGCGAGTAACGTGGCTCGCAAGCCCTCCGGGTCCTGCGACCCCGGCTCACGAAGTTCTCGTTCCAGGCACTCCCTCGAAGCTTCATAGACCTCGCAGCGGCCGAGATATTCGTCCACTGGAATATTGAACCTCTCGAGCAGGTCATCGCGTCCGCGCTTGATGAACCACGGCACATATTCACTAAAATGTTCGCTCGACTCCGTCGGAAAATAGCCGAGCCGATGAAGCATCTCGTATCGGACGCGATTTGAGTCGGGGACACGCCCTTCCGCTCGCACCCGCTGCAGCGCAGGATAGAGATCTTCGCCGCGCCGCCCAAAGGTCAGGAAGAACGCCATGTGATTGATGCCGGCGCACGTGTAGCGGACCTCATCGAACGGCACGCCGATGTCCTTCGCGAGCTCCGCCGCGGTGGCCTGCACGCTATGACATAGCCCGATCGTGTGGATCGACGACGCGCGGCTCATCGCCCAACACACGATCGCCATGGGATTCACGTAGTTCAGATGCAAGGCATCGGGACAGACGCGCTCCATCTCTGCGAGCAATTCGAGCATTACCGGAATGGTGCGCAGCCCTCGCATGATCCCGCCGATGCCGATGGTGTCACCGATCGTTTGCTCGAGTCCGTAGCGCTTCGGAATCTCGAAGTCGATCACGGTGGCTGGCTTATAGCCGCCTACTTGAATCAGATTCAGCACGTAGTCGGCGCCATCGAGCGCGCGTGCGCGATCGGTCGTCGCCACAATCTGGGGACTCGCCTGCAATTGTCCCGCCACCCTGCTCGCAACGAGCGCTGAGAGTTCCAACCGGCGCTCATCGATATCGTGCAGGGCAATGCTCGCGTCCGCGAGTTCCGGATAGCTGAAAATGTCGCCGAGCAGATTGCGCGCGAATACCGTGCTACCCGCTCCGATCAAGGCGATCTTGACTGGCTGTCTCGATGGCATGCACGTCTACTCCGTTGTGTGCGCCTGGGTGAGCGCGCGTGACTCAATCGCCCTGGTGTCGCGCGACCGCGTTAACCTTCTCATTGGCCTCTTTGAGCGCTGTGGCGGCATCGGCGCGGCCCAGGAAAATGGATTCAATGGTCGCATCCATGATCGCGTCGATCTGCGCGGCGCCCGTTGCGACGGGAGGCTGGTATGTCGTTGCCTGCCTCATATCGAGGAAGGCCTGGGTATCGATATTGCGTTTCGCATGAACGTCGACCGTGATCCGGTCGAGGCCCTGTATTGCCGGAAACACGACGCCAGTCTGTGCAACGATCTTCTGGCAAGTCGCTGAACCCAGGAACCTGACCCACTTCCACGACTCTTCCCGATGCGCACTGCCGCTCCAGATCGAGTCCGCCAGCCCGTTGAACATGGTCGCGCGCGCGGCCGGACCTTTGGGTAGCACCGCGTATCCGACCTCGAATCTGGCGTTCTGTGCGTACCAGTTGACCATCCACGAGCCGTCGCTCACCATTGCTACCTTCCCCGCGGCAAGCATGGCCGAACTTCCCAGCTTGCTGGCTTCTTCGAAGGGCGCCGAATAGCCCTTCTTCATCAGGCGTACGATCCATTCAAGCGTGCGCGCCAGCCGCGGATCGTCGTAGTAATAGTGAGTGGTCCAGGGGCCATCGTTATATCTGAAGCCCTCGGACACCGCAAACGCGCTCCATTCGGTCTGCCCCATCATGCCGCCCGCCCGTCCGATCTGATACCCGCGCACCTTGACGTGCTGCGCGTCGAACTGCTTCGAATCTCCGCGATTGCCGTTGGCGTCGATCGTCAGCCGCGCGATTGCCTTCCCGAATGTACCGCCGTCCCGGTCATTCCATGTCCAGCCCGAGATCGCTGCCGGGTCGATGCCCGCATCCTTGAACATCTGCTTGTTGTAGACCAGCGCTACGGTATCCCAGTCCTTCGGCAAGCCGTATTGATGTCCGTTCCTCGACCAGTTCAACAGCAATGCGGGATAGAAACCGCCAGTCGCGACCTTGTCGCGCTGGATGTACGGAGCCAGATCGACGAGTTGCCCGTTGGTGACCATCTCTGGATATTTCATCAAGTGATTGGCGAATACATCGGGCGCCGTGCCTGACACGAACTGCGTCGTGAGCACCGTCCAATAGTCGGACCATCCGACTTGCGAGATCCTGATATGGATTCCGGGGTTCTCTTTCTCGAACTGCGTGGCACACGCCTGATAGGCAGGTCGCTGATTCGCATCCCAGAGCGCGTACCTGATTTCGACGGTGCCAGCCGCATGCGCGACGATCGCCGTGGCCATCGCGGTAAACACCGCAACGACCTGCGGGATCGGATATCGCCTGCTGCGGAACGAAGGAATCTTCATATGCGCGTCCGGACTCGAAGCCACTCATTCTTTGCCGCCCGCCTGTCGACCACATAGCGCCCGAAAGCAATCAACAAGGCAAGCATCGGAAGAGCGGCCAGACATGCGGCAGCCATCAGGCCGGTCCAGTCGGGAGCGCCCTGGGGCGCTTGCGACTTGAACGCCTGCAAGGCAACGGTCAGTACCTGCATGTCGTCGGCGTTCGCCACGATGAACGGCCAAAGGAATTCATTCCAGGCATTGACGGCCGATAGAATCGCGACGGTCGCAATCGGCGCCCAACTGACCGGAAGCACGATGCTCCAGAATATCTTCCAGTGCGATGCCCCATCGAGCAGCGCTGCCTCCTCCAGCTCGCGAGGAATCGACAAGAATGCCTGGCGGAGAAAGAAGATCGCGAACGCCCATACAAGGAAAAACGGCGCCACCATGCCTGCATAGGTGTTGAGCCAACCTAGTTCCTTGATCAGAATGAAGTTTGGAATGAACAGAACGATATTCGGCAGCATCAAGGAGACGAGGAACAGTGCAAACAACGACTCGCGCGCCCGGAAACGCAAGCGCGCGAAAGCATAGCCGGCCATGGCGCTGAACACGACCTGACCGATTACGACCAGCCCCGTAAAGATCGCCGAATTCAGCAATGCTCTCAGGAAATCGATGTTGCCGCCCGATCCCCCATCGGCAAGCGCGATGTCGTCGTTCACCCATCCAAGGGCGCGACGAAAGTTCTCCAGCGTGAATGCCGGAGACAACCATTTTCCCGTTGACGTATACACATCAGTGGGCGGTGTCAGCGCGGTGCGCAGGACCATCAGGAGCGGAACCACCGTCACGGCGATCATCGCCGCGAGCACACACCAGGCAAGCACTCGCCCCATGCTGATATGCCGTACGTGTGTTGGCGCAGCGACCGCGTGATCGAGCGCGCCGAGATCGGAACTCAAGAGAGCAAGCTCAGACTCGCTTGCACGAAAAAGCCGCATCTGCACCACGGTGTACACGGCCATGATGGACAGCAATGCGATCGACATGGCGCACGCATAGCCCATCCTGTGGAACCTGAACGCGTTTTCGTAGATGTAGTAGACGATCACGCGCGTCGAGCTGGCCGGCCCGCCATGTGTCGCCACGGCGACCGTGTCGAAGATCTGGAACGCACCGGTCATGCTCGTAACGATCACGAACAACATCACGGGCCGCAGCAGCGGAACCGTAATTCTGCGAAACAGCTGCCATTCGCCGGCGCCATCCAGTATTGCTGCCTCGTAAAGGCAGCGGGGAATGCGCTGCATGCCGGCCAGAAACAGCAACGCGACCATGCCTGTATATCGCCACGTATTGACGGCCGCGACTGTGGCGAGCGCCTCGACCGGTGAGCCGAAGAATGACCGGTTTGCAAGGCCGATTGCCCCGAGCAACGCATTGATCCAACCGAGCATTGGGTCGAGGAGCCATACCCACATCAGCGCGACGAGCACATTGGAGAGAAGAAATGGCAACAGCACGATCGCGCGGATTGCAATCGCTCCACATAGACGGTCCATCAGCACGGCGAGCAGCAGCCCGAACGCGGTCTGAAGCGGAATATTCAGGATCACATAGTATGCGGACAGAATCAGTGCGTGCCAGAATTCGCCATCGGTGAGCATTGCGCGATAGTTATCCAGTCCGACGCCGCGTGGTGCAGACATGAGGTTCCAGTCGGTTGCGCTGACACCTATGGCCCTCACCGCTGGCACCAGATAAAACACGACGAGACCGATCAGCGAAGGCAGGATCATCATCCACGCCGTGAGCGCTTCCCCGTTGCGCTGCCGCGTGGATGGACGCACGGTTGCTATCAGCGACCGACCGCTTGTTGCCGGAGCCGTTGCCATGGCATTCCTGAAGATCGCAGGGCTAACGCGCGTTAGCCCTGGATGCAAAAAAAGACGCCTTCGTGCGTCCGTGCATAAAACGCGGCCTTCCTGATGAGGCCTGCATTCAGGCTAGCCAATTCGCGAGGAACATTCAAGTACGGCGAGCGGTAGAGGTCAACGGCACGAGGGGGAGAAGTTTGGGCCGGTCCGGTTTGGGGCGCGTCATTTGCAAACCTCGCGAAGTCGGCTCGCGACGCGAGGAAGGAAATACCACAGGTCCGCGTGAAGATCCATTGCCGATTGCTCGTCGCTCGCGATTTCAAGGCTGAATCGCTCAAAACCCTCTCATTTTCACTCATAGTGACTTCACGGTTGAAAATTGACTAACTCGTGTTAGATTGGTATTGAGTGTTACGCACTTGTAGCGCGCCATCAGCGGAATTCGCACCCGTATTCCGGTAGCACCTCGCATGTTCATATGAATACGTCGCTCGAGGATGGGCGGTTTAGCATCTGAGGAAACCATGACGACGCTTGCCTTTCAGGCACCCGGATTGCCAACCCGGTTCGACGGCTTCCGCGTCGAATTCAGTCCGAAGAACTCAAGTGCCGAAATCGTTCTCGACCGGTCGCCCTTCAACCGGATGTCCCTCAAGCAATGCGAGCAGATACGTCACGTATTCGAGACTCTGGACGCTGACGCGGCCGTCCGCGTGATCGTGCTGCGCGGCGCGGGCGAACACTTCTCCAGCGGGAACTTCAAGCACGAATGTATTGACGTATCGACAGACCATGAGTCGCGGCTCGCGTGGGCGCTGAGCTCACCATCGCGCTGTAGCAAGCCGGTCATTGCCGCAAACAGAGGTTACTGCTTCGGCGCGGCGTTCGAGTTGTCTCTTGCGTGCGACCTTCGGCTCGCCACGGAAACGACACTTTACGGACTTCCCGAGCAAACCACGGGCCGGGTCGTCGGCTTCGAAAGCGCGGCGTGCCTGCGTGGCTTGATCGGCACCGGGCGTACAAAGGACATCGTCATGCGCTCCCGACTGATATGTGGGGTGCAGGCCTATGACTGGGGCATTGCCACTGAATTCGCGATGGACAGCGAACTCGAAGACGCAACGAATGCATTGGTTGGAGAACTGCTCGAGCTGCCGTCCGATCGGCAGCGCGCAGCGAAGAAACTATTGAACAGCGTCGAGGCCGCACAGTTCTCGCTCGGATTTGCGCTCGAGCAGCACGGTTAGCGGTGCATCAACGGTTTTGCCTTCGGCCCCCACTTCACGCCAATCAAACCTCGTCGTCAGGCAGCTGGCAAACCTGGTGGTAAAAGGTCTGGATATCGGCGAAATAAAATGGCCGGAACGCCCCGTAGACGTTTTTCCAGTCCGGCATGTAGCTCAAGAGATGTTCCCGAAATGTTGTCGCGACGTCCGGACTGAGATCCTTGCGTACGATCAGAACCGCGGGTACGCAAGTATCATATTGGCCGATGACCTTCGTCGTCTGCACGTTCGCGGGTGTCATCTTCCATACGTCTTCCAGTATCATCGTTGCGCGAATGGACTTCGCGACAACCGCATCGACCCGGTCCTGCCATCCCGCAACCTGCTTGAGTTCGAAGAAGGTTTCAAGCTTCTTTCCTTTCTCGTTCAACATGATGGCAGGCGGAAAGAAACTGGAAGAACACGACCGGTTCAGGTATCCGTACGTCGATCCTTCAAGGTCGTCGAGCGTATTTGCCTGATCGTCGTGACGCACCACAAGCAGCGTGCGTTGAGCCGGTTGACCGGAGAACTTCGATGTTGCGATGACGAGTCCGCGATAGTGCGGATTACCCTTTCGCATCATCACGCAGAAACCCGCCCCTGGAACATAGGCCATATTCGGGCTGCCCGCCTCGAGCAGCCGGTTCATCTCCGGAATGTCCGTCGTCACCTCGGCGTTCATGCCTGCCTCTGACAATAGACTTGTCCAGGGTTCCGCGGCAACGGGAAAATCCAGATTCCTGTTCAGAAGAAACGTCAGATTCTGCTTTGCCATGGCTACCCCCTTTCCTGTGCGAAGACATGAGGCCGAAGTCATTCTATGTGGATCGGCAAAGTAGCGATGACGAAAACAATATGCTTTTTGTCGAACTGCACGTTTCCCAGCTATCTGGAAACGTAGGCATTGAAAGCGCTTGTCAAGTTACGGATTGCCTGCCCGAGGTCGTCTTCGGCAACGCCGGCCGGTTGAGCCGCCGGCAACTGCCAGGTGGCCCGGGAAGCCAGCGCGTGCAGCAGCTGCACGGTCATCGCGTCGTAGCCGTCAGCTCTTTGGCGATCAAGCGCGCCGGGGTCCCCTTCCCGCAGGACCTCGAGCACCGCGGCAGCACCGCAAACCGAACGCAAGGCCACGATGACGTCCCGCAGGCGCTCGAGCCACGCGGATCGCCAACGTCCCTCCAGCAGCATGCGCTCTCGTGCCGCTTCCAGGCGAGTGCTCGCGAGTCCGGCATCTCGTTGCAGGTCATCCAGCGTGCTTGCCGAGCCAGCGTCCAGCCGCAGCGCAGCTGACGCGAAGCGCATGTTGGCAGAAATCGCCGCGGAAACGGCCGCGGTAAGCGTGTCGCTGCTCCGCTCGGGCCACAGGAGGAAGCTGGCTGCCACGCCCACGACGGCGCCAATGATTTCATTGAAAAAGCGTGCAGCAATCAAACCGCCAGTCGGGTGAATGAAGTTGGAAACCAGCATGAACATGGGGCAAAGAAAGACCACGAACAAGCCGTAGCTCACCAGCCTCGAGGCGATCGCCGCAGCGGCAAGCGGCAGAATGGCGACGAGGACGGCGCCCGGACCCGGCAACGTCGCCAGAAGTGCCGCGGCAATCAGTCCGCCAAGGAGGCTGCCGATCGCTCTCTCCAGAACGCGCAGCCAGGTGTTGGAGGAAATCGGTTGTGTCACGATGATGGCCGCGAGCGCGCCCCAATAGGCGAGCGCGACGTTCAGCCAGGTGCCGATGACAAAAGCGACCACGGTTGCCATCGCAACTCTCAGGGCGTGGCGCCAAACCAGCGAGTCCACGATCTGGCGGGTACGCGCTTTGGCGACCGGAGACGCCTTGCTGCCGACGACCCGGGCGAAGCCGCCCTCGGCGAGGCGGACAATGGCGCTCGCCGCAAACGTCACGGAACGCGCTGCCATCTCGTCTTGACCGGCAACCTGGCGCACGAGCGCGTTCGACTGCATGACCAGCGCATCGGGCAGCGGACGATCCAGCAGGGCATGGGCGCTCAACCCCTGTAGCACCTCCTGCAGTCCTTGCAGCAGCTGCCGCGATTTCGCGCTGAGGGCCGCCTCGGAAATGCGCCGGGAATGACCGAGGGCAATCAACGCAGAAAAGATTCTGGCCGCCGTATCGATATACGCCCCGAGGCGCGATCCATTGCTGGTGTCGAGCGCCGCCAATGCCCTTCCCCGTTCGATCGACATACGTACGCCCCGGCGGTGCACGGTATCGAACTCCTCCCACCCGGTGACATTCATACCTGGGAGCGGATCCAGCGCCAGCAAAAAGCCGGCCATGAGCTCCAGTCTTCCGAAGATCGTCGACAGCATCAGATTGGCGGACTGCCGGAACGGAATCGGCCAGAGGAAAACGCAAAACAGCATGGTCCAGACGGAACCAAGCAGGAAATATCCGGCCAGCTCGAGCGCGCCGGGCAAAGGTCTGGCCAACGCAACCCCAATCACGACGGCGAGCGAGGCAACGAGACCTGCCTGCGTGGGCATCGGCCCGAGAGCCGGTTTGTAGGATCGCGCCAGTCCGCACAGAAAGACCAGGACGAACAATGTGACGAGGCTCGCGATATAGCCCCAGCTCGCCGCGTAGGCAGCGAGCGGCATGACGATGCCCCCCAGGATGGTGAAGGTGCCCATCGCCTTGAGGCGTGCGGCTTTCTCGCCTTGGGGATCGCACAGGCAATTCCAGAAAGCCGCAACGGCGCCCAGCGCGACTTCGGGTCGTGCCAGCAGCATTGCCGCGGCCAGCATCGGCGCCATCGCCAGGGCGGCACGTACGCCCTCCGCAATCGCCACGCGCTCGGGCGTGACGGCGAAGACATGGCCTTCCGCCCTGGAAGTCCGGCGACTGACGATCGACACCAGCCTGGCAAGGTTGTCCATGACGCCTTCGCTCTATGCAGACGTGGAACTGGATGGCACGACACCGCGTGCGTCGGGAAACGGCAGCCCGGCGCGCTCGCGCGCTTTCGAAGCGCGCCTAGCGTAGCACGGAAAGCCGCGCCATTCGTGCGCGCGCGCGGCTGCCAGGTGGCGTGTGGGCCCTGCAGACCTTGACCGCGATCGGCAATCTATTGATGCGCAACGTACGGCTTGACCATCTTCCGCGGATCGACGATCTGGTCGAATTGCGCTTCAGTCACATAGCCGAGTTTCAAGGCGGCCTGCTTGAGCGTGAGATCGTTGTCGTACGCATAGTGCGCGATCTTCGACGACTTGTCATAGCCGATAACCGGCGAAAGCGCCGTCACGAGCATCAGCGAGCGGTCGACGTCTTGCTGGATTTTCGCCAGGTTCGGCTTCGTCCCTTCCACGAGGAACTTGCGGAAGTTCGTGCATGAATCGCTCACGATGGCGATGGAATGCATGATGTCGAAGATGATCAGCGGCTTGTAGACGTTCATCTCCAGATAGCCGCTTGCGCCCCCGATCCCCGTTGCCACATCGTCGCCGATCACTTGCGTTGCGACCATCGCGAGCGCCTCGGCCTGCGTGGGGTTGACCTTGCCCGGCATGATCGACGAGCCCGGCTCGTTCTCCGGAATGATCAGTTCTGCGAATCCGGCGCGCGGCCCGCATGACATCAGCCGAATGTCGTTGGCGATCTTGTAGAGGGAGCACGCGAGCGTGCGCATCGTGCCCGACAGATGGATGAGCGCATCGTGCGCGCCTTGCACGGTGAACTTGTTCGGGGCCGTGACGAACGGAAGATTCGTCAGGCGGGCAATCTCGGCGGCCGCTGCGCCCGCGAATTCGGGCGTGGAATTCAAGCCCGTGCCAACCGCCGTGCCGCCGAGCGCAAGGCGATAGACGCCCTTTAGGGCATCGTCGAGCCGCTCCAGGTTGTCGGTGAGCATACCCTCGTAGCCGGACCACTCCTGACCCAGCGTGATCGGAGTCGCGTCCTGCATATGCGTGCGCCCGATCTTGACGATGTCCTTCCAGGCGACCGCTTTTACACCAATCGCGTCGCGCAGGGCGGTAACGGTCGGCGCGAGCCGCTCCTTGACGTTGATTGCCGCTGCCATATACATGGCGCTCGGAAACGAATCGTTCGACGACTGCGACATGTTCACATGATCGTTCGGATGCACGGGTGTCTTGCTGCCGAGCGGCGTGCCGGCGAGTTGGCAGCAGCGATTCGATATCACCTCGTTGACGTTCATGTTGAACTGCGTACCGCTGCCGGTCATCCATACGTGCAGCGGAAACATGTCGTGATGCTGGCCGGCGAGTATCTCGTCACAGACCTTGACGATGAGATCGTGCTGAGTCGCACCCAGCCGCTGTTCCTTGAAATTGACGTTGGCCGCCGCCTTTTTCAGGATCGCGTAGGTTGTGTGCCAGGGACGTGTAGTTGCCCATTGAAGGCTTCGAAGCCGTTTTCGAGGCGGAAGACCGCGGACCAGCCGTCGCCCAGATCCTCACTGCCTCTCAAGCCCCAGCGGCTGTGGGTTTCCGGGCCGGAGGTCATGGCGACCTGGTCGTCGCCGCCCGGCCCGGCATTCGTCTGATACCGTATGGCTTCGTCGACGATGCCGTACAGCGTGACTGAGCTTTGTGCAAATGCCGACGACGACGCGGCGGCGAAAAGCGCGCCCATAGCGCTGGCAATGAGTATCTTGTTCATTAGCAATCCACAGTAACTGGTTAGCAAACTGGGAAGGCATTTCAACGCTCGAACAACCAGACCGTGAACGGGAGCGTAGCGTGTCATTTCATTTAGTTGCGGAGTGTTGTTTATTTGCTGTACCGGGACAGGTGGGTGAAAATCGTCTGATAAGTCTCTGTTCGGGATAACGACTTGGCAGTTGGGCCTTGATGCGCCGCCGCGCCGCATTGAGCACGAGGCATTGCCGATACGGGGCGCCAATGGAATGGAGAAGGACTGCTATTTATCGTTGCGGCAGTAGAGCTTTAGTATAAGGAATGAATTAAGCGAAACAATACTTTCCTCTTCTTCTGTTGCGCGGTTCGCATTCATGGCCTCTCCTGCCGGCAATATCAAATGCAACCGTTGTGTCCATCCCACCAGTTCTTCTCACCCTGTCGCATTCGAACCTGGCGCACAGATTACATCGGCGGATTGTCGGGGGATGAATTTTTGGCTTTCTGCGAGAGTTCGCCGCAGAATCGAGCCCTGCCTCACACGACCGCTCGCGTACCCGGTGGACCAGCCGGCCGGCTTCTGTGCGTTCGACTTGCTACACTGCGGTGGTACTTGCGCCTGTTGCATCTCACCACGTAAAACACACGTCAATCGCCGTTGCCCGTCTGAAACGTCTGAAGCAAGTCGAGGCGCTCACAGGCGCCTCCGGGACGGACCCGGTGCCGCACTCCCGAGATTGGCCCGGAGGTTCATCATGTTCACGACATTTTCCCGCCTGTCGAGAACCGTCCTGGTTGTGGCTCTGTGTACTGCATCGACGGCAGACTTTGCCAGGCACGCGAGGCAGTCACAGGTGCCCCCCGAATCGATTTCCTCCCTGTTACTGAGCGACGACGAACGCATTGAGTTCTGCACAGAGATGCACCGTGCGTCGACGCCCGAAGAACGTCGGGTGGTCGTGGAGCGCATGCGCAATACGCTCATTCCCCGCGCAAAAGCACAAGATCTTTCCCTCCCGCGCTGGTTGCTGGAAGGACGTCCGATGAACGGGTTCGGTGGCCCCAATGGCAGCATACCCGGACTGGATTGCGCATCGGGTATCAGCAGACTCCACGCACAGGCCGTCGCGCCTGCGCGGCAGGCACCCGCCCACAAGACGCCCCCCACTGAGGCGCCACCCGGCAAGACGCCTGCTCAGGAGACACCAGCCAGCGACATACCGGTCGGACACGACCGCGGTATCGCCTATGTCACGGGCGGCGTGGGCGAGGATGAAGCCACTGCACTTCGCAGGCTCGCGCCCGGCTATAGCGTGCGGGCAACATTCACCGCCGCTTCAGGCGAGTATCTGTCGGGTGTCGCCGTGCAGATATTCGGGGCCAACGGGAAGGTCGTCTTCGCTGGCACATCGGCCGGCCCCTACCTGTTCGCACGGTTGCCCCCTGGCCACTATCGCGTCGTGGCCACATTCGACGGCGTGGAGCGTACTCGCGTGCTCTATGTTCCCACGCGCGGCAGCGTCCGATTCACACTGACATGGTCGACGTCGCGCGCGGCTTCGTCCAGCTAGCGTTGGTGACCGGCGCACTGAGCGCTACGCCGTCTGCCGTCAGATGCGTAGACAGGTCTCGTCCTGACTGACCCCTAAAGCAACAAAATGCGCGCAGTTTCGACAGCGCTTTAACAAATGATCGACCGCGAGCAAAACTCGATCGCGTCCACGCAGGAAACGCCTACTTAACCCAACGCTGTTGCGATGGCACAACTCGTTATGGAAACGAATATGTTTGCCACTCGTCTCGCCACAGGTCGCAAAGTCAAATCGCGGCTCAATTGCTGCAATTTTATGAATGAGTCAATTCGCTTGCAGTAATTATTTTCAAGGGCGTTTCGGCTTCTGCTCCGGACGCGGCTATAGACTGGCGCGATTGTTTCCTCTCACGCCATCGGGTGTCATCTCATGAAGAAGATTTCCATTGCCGTCGCCGTTTGCGCAGCATTTGCAGCGTCGGCGGCCAGTGCCCAGAGCTCGGTCACCCTGTACGGCCTGATCGACGCGGGCATCTCCTATACGAACAACGTTCAGAACGGCGCGCCCAGCCACGGTAGCTCGCGCGTCGCACTCGCAAGCGGCAATATCAGCGGCAGCCGCTTCGGTCTGCGCGGCAGCGAGGATCTCGGCGGCGGTCTGCATGCGATCTTCGTGCTCGAAAACGGCTTCAACGTCAACAACGGCACGCTCGGCCAGGGTGGTCGCATGTTCGGCCGTCAAGCGTTTGTCGGCGTGAGCGGCGATCAATACGGCACCTTGACGATGGGCCGCCAGTATGACTCGATGGTCGACTACGTCTCGCCGCTGTCCGGCACGGCCGGCACGTTCGGCGACTCGGGCTTCGCGCACGTGTACGACAACGACAACCTGCAACATACGGTCCGCTTCAGCAACTCGGTGAAATTCGCGAGTATCGACTATGCCGGCTTCAAGTTTGGCGGCATGTACGCATTCAGCAACAGCACCAGCTTCGCCGTCGATCGTGCGTACAGTGCTGGCGTGAGCTACAACAACGGCCCGCTGCGACTGGCCGCGGCCTACCTCCAGATCAACGGCTCGGCAGCGGCGAGCACCCCTGCGGGAACAGCGAACCAGAACGTTGCGGCTGACCCCAGCGAGTTCAAGTCGACCGCAGGCGGCGGCAACCTGACGGCGGATGTGCAGCGCACGGTCGGCGCAGGCATCGGCTATACGTTCGGCCCGGCGGCGGTCAACTTCGTCTACACGCACAGCCAGTACCAGAACACGTCCGCATTCGGCCTGAACCCGGTGAGCGGTTCGACGCACTTCGACAACTATGAACTGAACGTCAAGTACGCCCTCACGCCGGCGCTGAATCTCGGCCTCATGGATACTTTCACGGACGGTCATCTGAACGGTGTGAGCAAATCGAACATCGGCTCCGATCCGAAGTGGAATCAGGTCAACGCGATTGCGCGCTACTCGCTGTCGAAGCGCACGGAAGTGTATGGAGAAGCGATGTACCAGCGCGCGATCGGTCACAACAATGTCGCAGTGATGTACAACGCCGGCGGTTTCTCGGCGACGAGCAACCAGGTGATGGCTGCGATCGGCATGCTGACCCGCTTCTAGGCGGCCGTCAGAACCTTCATCCCGCGGCCATCGAGGCGGATCGTTGTACAAGGACTGCGAGACGAGGAATATCGCATTCGGCATTGGCGTAGAAAATTGCCCGCCACGTTGGTGGGCAATTTTTCATCAACTGCCACTGCGCACTTACGTTTGCACAAGCTACGGCCAGGCATTGCGTTCCGGCGATTCGCATCGCGGCGTTTTGGGCGATCGGCAGAGAACAGGCAGATCCCCGTCTAACCGGGAAGAGCCGGCCGCGTCCAGCGAGTTCCGCGACCGGCTGAGGTGGAGTCCTTCGGCTCAATTCGATTCGGCATCACCGGGGAACCACGCTGCGGATCATTGCCCGTTCTGAGCGGACGTTCGTCCTTTGGTGGCATTTACTGGCGCAATGATACCGAAGAGTCCATTCGACTCCTTGTTAGGACCTGCCGAAAAGTACAGCGTGTCCGGGCTTGAATTGCGCCCTCCTCCGAGTGTCAGCGTCCACAGGCCGTCGATAGCCAGTGGATTGCCGAACTCATTCTCCAGTTGATCGACGAACGTGCCGTCATTGTCGAAGACATTGATTCGGCCGTTGCCGAAGTTGCCAACGAGGATCTTGCCGCTGAAGCGCCCAAACGCAAACGACGCTTGCGTTACGCCCCAGGGCGAGTCGAGCGGCCCCTGGCTCGCAAAGCGGCGCAGCAGGTGGCCGTCGGTATCGAATACATCGACGAATCCATGACCGCGGCCTGCAACGTCGTCATGCTTCGGGCCGTCTTGCTGCGCATATGTGACGAACAGGTCCCCGTCGATGTTCGCGATACCAAACGGGGCGTAGCCGGCCGGGATGTTCGGGTCGGCGAAGCCACCGTCCGTCGTCGCGGGCGCGAACAAGCCGTTCGAACCGTTCGGTCCGAATACATCGATTCGGCCCGCACGGAAGTTCGTCGCAAAGAGGAATCCCCCTTGCGCATTCACTCCGAAGACGAGCCCCTTGTAGACGGCCCCGCTGGCGGCGGAGGGATTGGACGAATTATCGACCGCGATCACAGCATTGTTCGCCGGATTCAACCCACCGGCCCAGGCGGAAATCGTGCCATCTTCGGTCGCGAAGATGAATACGGCTGGGATGTTGGTACCTGGGACGAGAAAAGATGACGAAGGATTCCAAACTATCCCGGTTGGCGCTGCGGGCGTGGGTTTCGGTGGATTGTTGGCAAAGACGGGATGACAGGCGCCGGCCGGTATGACGTTGCCTGGCAGCGGGATGGAGACCTGCAGCGCCACCTTTGCCCCCTGGCCGTCATAGAGCGTGGAGCAGCCTGTGGCATTGTCGTTGATCCAGAATGGACTGCCTGCCGGACTAAAGGCGATACCCCAGGCGTTCTGCAGTACCCCGTCGACCTTCGGGGCAGAGCCTGCCAGGTTGGATACAAGCGGTGTGACGACGTAAGCCTCATCGGCAGCAGCATGTCCGATTGTGAAACCGGCGGCGAAAACAATCACGGCCGCCGCTTTGAGACCCCACGAGATCTGAGACATAACTTCCCTCCTCGTCTGACTGGCGAGATATCGCCGCAGGCTAAACGACCGCTGCGCTTCAAATATTCCCGCTCGACGCAAAAAATTTCCGCCAGCCACCCGGTCGGGCATGGTTGCGCGAGCCAGAGACGAGCGAGTGGGGGCATGCGCATGACGGTTTTCACCCTGTTTGCAGGCTCGCGGCGACGCTATTCATAATTCGTCGTCGTTGATGACTCATCCAAAGTCCAGATTTAATGCGGTTGAATGAGACAGATGAGTGCGCTGTCGAACGACAGAGGCCGTTTGGTTTTTTGGACAGCGCTATTAGGCGGCCTGAAACGGATAGCACGCTGCCGATCGCGGTCGCGCAGTACCCACCGAGATGTGGCACGGTGGCACCAGGTTCGGCTTGTGTGTTATTCGCCCCTTTCGTCTCGCGCCGCCACGGCACCGCCGCATTCACTCATTCACAGCGCGATCTCTGCCGGAATGTCCCGCACCACCTCGGTCAACTTGCCCGAACTGATTTCGTAGAAGAAGCCATAGAGCTTGACGTGCTTCGGCACTGCCGGGCTCGCACGAAGCAACTTGATGTCATAGTTGAGCGACTCCTCGAAATCCATGATGGCGAGGCTATCGTGATCGAACGACGTCGAGATATCAGCGTGATGATGATCGTGATACTCCTCGACCATCAGATCCGGCGTCAGGGTCGTCGTACCGCAGAACGAGTGGTGTACCACAACGACGTTTTTGACATGAAATAGATAATCCATAGCCGCCACGGACTGTAGAGCGAAGGCGGCGCGACCACCCGCGTTGGTCGCGGCGAACAGTGTTCGCGTGGATCCAACCCGGGTGCCATTTTCGTCGGTGATGATTTCTCCCGGGTAAACCTCGTCCCCAAAATAGTCGGCAACGGCCTGTGGGATTTCGACTGCCCGAGGGTCAAAGCAGTGGATCACAAGTGTTTTCATCGGGATGGCCTGATTCGCGCACCCGAAAGTCTTCATATCGAACCCGGGTAAGTTCCTGTACTCGTATTCGCTGAACTTGCCCATTTTCTTGCTCCGTTGGCGTTTAACCAGGGTGAGGACATCTGTTCAAAAAGACCACTTTTGAATAAGCTCGCACAGCCGATTTGCGCGAGCACTCTCCGAACTGGCGGTTTAAATGGCTGTTGAACCTCGAAAGCAGCCGTTTTTTGAACGAGGCGACGTTCGTCCGTCAGGGGTTGTTTGCGGCCTTCGGGGATGTACCCGAAACCTGCCAGACATATCCCGCCATCCCCCACTCCGTTCAATACGTATATTCGGCAACCACACGAGCCACTGTCTCCAGCGACCGCTCGAGCGTGGCCAGATCGACGGAACCGATGGCGAGGCGAATGGCGTGAGGCACATGAGCCGACGTCGAAAACGGCAGTGCAGTCGTCACGGAAATTCGTTCGCGCATCAACGCCATCGCGATCGCGTCGGCGCGGACCTCGGGTTCGAGTGGCATCCAGATGAAGTACGACGCTGGGTGCCCTATTCTCTTGAGCGGACCCAGCACTTCGGCGGCAAGGCGCTGACGTATCGCAGCATCGCGCCGCTTCTCGTCTTCGAGCCTCGCTGCCGTGCCGTCTTCCATCCAACCGCACGCGATGGCTGTCATGGTCGCCGGCGTGTTCCACGTCGTCGCCCGGATCGTCCGTTCGAGCCTCGGCACCCATTCGTGCGGTGCGTGGATGAACCCGATGCGCAGACCCGTCGCAACACTCTTCGACAGGCTCGACACATAGACCGTTGTCTCCGGCGCGAGCGATGCCAGCGGCGGCGGCGCATCGTCCGCGAGGAACGCATAAGCGGCGTCCTCGATCAGGATCAGCCCATGTCGTCGTGCGATGGCGACGAGTTCGCGGCGCCGCGTCGCGCTCATCACCCAGCCGAGCGGATTGTGGAGGGTCGGCATCGTGTAGACGGCGCGCACCTTGCGCCGCTTGCACAAGGCCGTCAATGCGTCCAGATCCGGGCCGCGTCCGGCGGCCGGGATCGGTGCGAGTTCCAGCCGGCTCGCCTCGCCAGCCAGCTTGAACCCCGGGTAGGTCAGCGCGTCCACCGCTACCACGTCGCCGGGTTCGAATAACGCCATCGCCGTCGTCGTCAGTCCATGCTGCGCGCCGCTCACGAACAGCGTGGTTTCGGCGCTGGCTTCCAGGCCCCGGCGGGCCAGGTGACGCGCCGCCGTCGCCCTCTCGTGTTCGCGCCCGCCGTGGGGCTGGTAGCGGAGCAGCGACTCCAGGTCACCGGCCGCCGCGAGCTGGCGCAGTGCTGCCCTGAGCAGGTCGGTCTGATCGGGCGACGACGGATAGTTGAAGCTCAGGTCCACGGTGTCTGCGCTCCACGCATGCAGATCGATGCCTTGGCCGCGGGGCAGCGGCTCCTTGACGAAGGTGCCGCGGCCGGTTTCGCCGCTGACGAGCCCCATCGCCTGCAACTCGGCATAGACACGCGTTGCCGTGACCAACGCCAGGCCCTCGCGCGCAGCCAGCTCGCGGTGCGTGGGCAGACGCGTGCCGGGACGCAGACGGCCCGCGCGGATTTCGGCGGCGAGCCGATCGACCAGCGGTTTGTAGCGGGGTTCCGGCATGGCCCAATGTATCCATGACAATAATTTGATTGTATTGATTGTCCGCCCTACCATGGCTCGACACAACCGCTTCCACCGTATGAGGGCGCCATGCACATCGCCATTCTGACCTTCGAAGGCTTCAACGAACTCGACTCGCTGATCGCATTCAACCTCCTCAACCGGGTCCGGCAACCCGACTGGCGGGTTTCGATTGCCAGCCCGGCCTCCAGTGTGCGTTCAATGAATGGGCTCGTGCTGGAGGCGCAAGTTTCGCTGAACGAAGCATGCGGAGCCGACGCGGTGTTGATCGGCAGTGGCGTACGGACGCGCGACGTCACCGCCGATCCCGCGCTGATGTCGCAACTCAGGCTCGACCCAACGCGCCAGCTGCTTGGCGCGCAGTGCTCCGGCACGCTGATACTCGCGAAGCTGGGCCTGCTGCAGGGCGTTCCCGCATGCACGAACCTGACTACTACGCCGTGGGTCGAAGAGGCGGGTGTAGCCGTGCTCAATCAGCCGTTCGTGGCCAGTGGGAATGTCGCGACGGCGGGCGGGTGTCTCGCATCGCACTATCTCGCGGCCTGGGTGATCGCGCGCCTCGCCGGCGTCGAAGCTGCGCGCAGCGTGATTCACTACGTGGCGCCAGTGGGAGAGAAGGAAACCTACGCGACGCGCGCGATCGAAAACATTTCGCCATTCCTTTAACCGGAAGCTACGGAACGTCTGCGCGCCGTTTCGAAGGGCCGATCACCGCATGATATAATTCGCACGCGAACTAAATCGCACAAATTTTATCTGCGCGGAAATGAAACATCGCCTCGTCTATCTATTGAATGTGGGACAGCGCCGGCTGCAACGGTGGTCGCAAACACGTGCGGCCGGCGGCGGCGTCACAGCGGCCCAGGCGGGGCTGCTGTTTTTTTTGGGTGAGCACAACGGCGCACTCATGAGCGAAGCCGCTGCCGCGCTGGATCTGGGCGCACCAGGCATGAGCGGTCTCGCTGACCGGACAGAAAAGGCAGGGTTGATCGAACGTCGGGCCGACGAGACCGATGGCCGGGCGTCGCGCCTGTGGTTGACGGAGGCAGGACGTACCGCCCGCCAAAAGTCGAAGCTGCGCATGAAAGACTTGAACGCCAGATTGACCGAAGGCTTTACGGAAGCGGAGATCGACGTCGTGGCGCGGTGGCTGACCAGCCTGCAGACGAAGTTTCCGCTCGCCGAAGACGGCGACGCGTAACCTCGACCGTGGCCGGTCAGCAAGGCACTGGCTAGTGCTGGGCAACCCTCGCGAAGTCCGGCTTGCGCTTCTCGGCAAAGGCCGCGAATGCCTCCCTTGCCTCGGCGCTCGTCAGCCGCTCCTGAAACTTCGCGCTCTCGCTGTCCATTTGCGCAACCAGCGTTTCGGCTTCGCGCATCAGCTTTTTCATGGCGCTCAATGAACCGGCCGGCTTGGCGGCGATTCTTTCGGCCATCCTGCGTGCATCGTCGCGTAGTTGCTCCTTTGCGCAGACCTTGTTGGCAAGACCCCACGCGACAGCGGTTTGCGCGTCGAGCGACTCGCCCAGCGCAAACATCTCGAAGGCCCGCACGTGGCCCACGCGCAGCGGCAGCAGGTAACTGGACGCCGCCTCGGGGACGAGCGCGAGATTGACGAACGGGGTGATCAGTTCTGCGTCCGGCGCGAGCAGAACGTAGTCGCAGTGCAGTAGCATCGTCGTGCCGCTACCGACCGCCTTGCCCTGGACCGCCGCGATGATAGGCACGCTCGACTTCGCCAGCGCATGCAAAAAGCGATGCACGTGTCGCTCACTGGGCCCCTTACCCGATGCTATGGCTGCGAACTCGCCCACATCGTTGCCCGCGGTGAACATGTCTCCGTCCCCTTGCACCAGCAATACGCGCACACGGCTGTCGTGCTCCGCGTTCTCGATGATGTCGGCCAGCGTGCCATACATCTCATTCGTCAATGCATTCTTCTTGTCCGGTCGGGCAAGCGTAATCGTCAGAATGCCGTCGGCTTGATCGACGTGAATTTCCGCGCTCATGTGCTCTCCTGAAATTTAGTTTGCATGCGAAGTATATAGGTAGTTCGCATGCAAAGTAAACCGGAGGGTCGATGCCATGCAATTTGGGGCCTGCTCGCGAACCCCCGCTCCTGATGACGTGTGAACGCTGAATCTCGTAGCGGACCGGAATTCGACCAGGTACTCCATTCGCGACGTCGCGCCACTCCTCGCGCGCACGCAGGCTCCGTAGCATTGAGGCATTACGAAACAGACAAGCAACCGGAGGACTGAACATGCTTATTCTCACCGCCGTTATCGTGATCGCCGGCGTGGCGATCTGGAGCGTCTACCGGCGTTTGCACCCGCGCCAGGACTGACACCATGAGAGGCTGTTTCACCGGCCTCGTCGCATCAGCCCGCCACGCCGGCGGGCTTTTTTTGTTTCCGCGCTCAGGTAGGTCGGGAGGCCACATAAGAAGACGTTTGCGAACCCTTTCGCACTCAAAAAATATCTCCGAATCAGATTCAGCATCCAGACAAAATTACTGTATAAATGTACAGTTCCGGGAATATCCGCAAAACGCAACGTGGCGTGTCGGTCGCGCGGAGCCATCGAGAGCTATTTTTGAGTACCAAGGCATGCCAGATGAACGGCGCATAGCCCACATCGACATGGACGCATTCTTTGCGTCGTGTGAACTTTCGCAGTATCCCGAACTACGAGGCAAAGCCATGGTGGTTGCCGGTCGTCGCTCGGACGCGCCCCGAACGAAGCCGGACGGCACACGCGAGTTCTCGCGGCTACGCGACTATGTGGGCAGAGGGGTTCTGACGACCGCGACCTATGAGGCTCGCGCACTCGGCGTTCATTCCGGCATGCCCGCCATGAAGGCCGCCCGGTTAGCGCCGGATGCGATTCTCCTTCCAGTGAACTTCGACCTCTACCGAACCTACTCGCGACTGTTCAAGGATGCCGTCCGGTCAATCAGTTCGAGCATGGAAGACGTTGGAATCGACGAGGTCTACGCAGATGTTTCACTCACGAATGGGGATTCCGAGGCAATCGCGCGCAAGCTCAAGTCCGCGGTCTTCGAAGCCACCAATCTCACCTGCTCCGTCGGCATCGCGCCAAACAAGCTGCTTGCCAAGCTGTGCTCCGATATGCAAAAGCCGGACGGCATCACCATCCTGACGCTGGAGGACGTGCAATCGAGGATTTGGCCAATGGCCGCAAACAAGATCAACGGCGTCGGCCCCAAGGCGGCCGCCAGGCTCGCGTCTTTTGGAATCGCGACGATCGGTGAGATCGCTGCACGCGACGAGCACTGGCTCGTCGAGCACTTTGGACGAAGCTACGGGGCGTGGCTGCGCAGAGTCTCACACGGACTCGATGACAGGCCGGTGGTGACGTATAGCGAGCCCGTCTCGATGAGTCGCGAGACCACGTTCGAGCGCGATCTACACGCGGTACGCCACCGACAGGAACTGGGCGCCGCTTTTACCCGCCTATGCGAACAGGTGGCGCTCGACCTCCAGCGCAAGGGCTATCTGGCGAGGAAGATCGGCATCAAGCTGCGCTTCAATGACTTCAAGACAGTCACGCGTGATGTCACGCTTCCTGAGCCTATTGATGATGCGAAAGCGTTGCGGCGCGCGGCGACCGAGTGCCTGAAAAGAGTCGAACTCGTAAAATCCATCAGGCTGCTGGGCGTCAAGGCCGGCAACCTCCAGCACGCCGGAGAAGCTTCCAGTAACGCGTCGCCTCAATTCACGCTGGATTTTTAGCCGGCAACGCGCAGCGCCCCCGTCGTGCGAGGCGTGCGCGGTGACTACGCAAACACAGAAGCGAATGCATCAACTGGCCGGATCCGATGCCAATGCAATCCGTGCCTTCTCTTCGGGACTATTCGCCTTGTAATACTTGTCGGCCCATTTACGGTCAGGCTGCAACAACAGCCGCTGCACGGTTCTATGCTGCTGCTCCTCGATGCCAACGGCGCGGGCACGATAGTGCTCGTATAGCCGCATGAATTCAGCGAGGTAAATGCCGGCGATGTGCGTCTCTTTTATTTCGAGCAGATTCTCGTCGTTGAAATGCTCGGAGTTGTTGCTCATGTTGGCCGAGCCCGTGTAGACAATCGGATTGCCTCCTTCGGCGTCGATCACAATGAACTTGTGGTGGATGATGACCGGAGCGTAACTGGGCGCGACTTCGCCAGGAAAGAGCCGCAGCTCGGGTTCGAATCCTTCGGGCACGGTTGCCGGGGAAAAGTACGATGCGTCGATGACGTCGCGGTTTTCCCTGCTTCGATGATAGAGCGCGAGGTTTGCCAGCGCAGTCGTGCTCACGGCTTCTCCCGCTTTTTGCGCCTCTTGCGCATTCTCAGCGGACTTTTCGCTAATGTTGTTGACGAGCCCGAACATCATCAGCCCCTTGTCGCCGGCGGCAAAGCAGGCGTCGCGAAGCGGTTCGTCGGTCGGCATGAAGAGGCAGAACAGGACGGAGTGCTGCGCCTTTCCTATCGCTTCGACGATGGTATCGATCTGGGTACGTCGGGTTTTCGTTTCCGGCGAGAAGCAAACACGCACCGCTGCGCTTCCCACCGTCACGGAATCGGACCAGCCATTCGTGAGTTCAGCGGTCTGGTTGATCGGCGGATTGCTGGCAATGGCTTTCGTTCTGTCGTCGTACAGTTTCGCGAGGTCGGCCGAATCGAACAGGTGAAGCACGTTGGCCTGTTCCGTAATGCCTTCCGTCGTGAAATTCGCAGACCCTGCCACGACAAATGCCGGGTTGCCTTGCCGATCGCCCCGGTCCGTCACGATGAGCTTGTCGTGCATGATATGCGTCTTGTCGCGCGGGCAGAACGTCACGACGCTGCCTAGTTCATCGACCGCGGGTTGATTCGGTGATGGTGCGGGCGGCTTGCCTTTTTCGCGAACCAGGTGCGAGTCGTAGACGACGGCGACATTCGCTTTGCCGTGAGCACTCCCAAACTCCTTGAACGCCGGAATCGCCCAAAGCGGGTCGGTCAGGTGATAGACGGCAGCCGCCGCGCGCGACGCGTCCAGGAATATTTCCTTGAACACGAGTTGCATGTCGTTGGCGAGCCATGTTCGAAGTTCAAGCGCCTGTGCGGCCGGCGGCGCGGTATGCGGGTCGATTCCCATGGCCTTCACCTGTCGTGCGAAAGCCTGTGAGCTCACCACCGCACGGTTGAACCAGGTACCCACGCCGTCTTCGATATGCGCCGGAAGCGTGACGTCAACCGAACTCGCCTCCGCGGTCAGCAGATTCACATTGTCCGGCGTACCGACCACCGGATAGACCGTGTACTTGAACTGCTTGCCTCTGTCGGCCTCTTCGATACGCGCGTCCCACCACATGAATTTTTGAATCGGCGCGATGTTCGAAGGCGCATCGGGCTTCCCATCCGGCACCGGCCCGTTGAAGGTGATTCGATTGGGGAGCCAGCTGCTCGCGTCATGGGTTTTTCCGTCCGGGCTCGTGAAACCCGGGGCCCGCTCAATGGCGAAACCGAGGAAGTCGGCACGTGTCGCACCGTCTGGCCAGTCGAGCGCGAGTAAAACCAGCGTCGGGGAGAGATAGCTGCGGACCTTCGTCGACATCGTTGACCTCTGCTGTGTTAGCCAAAGGCCCCAGTTTCAACCATCAGTTTGTTGAAACGGTGAACGAAGTATGTTGCCTGGATGTCGTTTCGATGACGCTGCCCAGAGCCGCGACAAACTCACTACTGCGGTGTGATATCTCTTTGCACGCGATGAATATGCTGCTCGACATAGAACGCCGCCGCATCGGCGTCTCCGCAGACAATGGCTTCGTAAATCAGCCGATGCTCGGCCACGTACAGTCGAATGCGAGCCGGGTCGTAAATCCCGTCGTCCTTGAGCCGCTTCCACAGCGACTGGTCCATGGTCGATGCGATTTCTTCCGCGAGCTTCGCCAGCAACGCATCCCCCGTCATCACCGCCAGTTGACGATGAAAGAGCCGGTCGCTGTTGTTCCACAGCGCGCGCTCTTCGGGCGTCGCCACGTCCGTCAACGTCTCCATCTGGTCCAGATAGTGCTCGGCCAGCCGGTCTCGCTGTTTGCGTGCCGCCGCTCGCCTTGCAATGGCGGGCTCGAGGATCAGGCGCACGTCGAGCGTCGCCGACGGGCTGAAGTCCGATATGGATTCCCCGGGCTGCGTTTCCACGCTCGGCGCCGCGGCGAGAATCTGGTCGGCCGTGGATGCCACGTAAGTGCCCGAGTTGCGCTTCGTCACAACCAGGCCCTCGTTTTGCAATTGTCCGATGGCTTCGCGCACGGCAGGCCGCCCAACGCCAAAGAGCGTGGCCAGTTCGCGCTCCGACGGTAGCCGGGCATCGGGCAGGAATCGGCCGCTGCGGATCTCGGCCCGGATCTTTTCCGACACCTGCTCGTAAATCTGCAGGGGCCGAAAGTTGCCTTCAAGTTCGAAGCGAGCGGATGCCATCGTGTGTTCCCGGTGCGGCGTGAGGTGGTTCTCAAATATACCACTTTCGCGACCACTTCCTGATGCCCACTACGGCGCGTCCACGCTAAAAATCGGGAAACTCCGAACCACCTTTCCGCCCCCATTGCGACTTTTTGGTCGGATAAAAGCCCACGTCGACACCAGATCGGCACAGATTGGCTTGCCATTCACCCACTAGTGGTATAGATTCGTTCCACACCGCTCCCCGAGAAATTGGCCGGACTGAAGCCAGAAAGCCCCTGGCCGCATGCATCCGCTTTTCGACACCCAGAACCCAAGGCTTCCGAATGACCTCACGCGACATCCGAAATTTCGACGCGGCCGCGACGGTTGCGCTGCTGGACTACCGCCTCCTCGTACGCGCGCTGGCCGAGACCGTCGTCGAATACGGCGCCGGCAAGGTCGTCAGTCCCGAGCGTCTGGCCATCCCCATCCAGCAAGGCGGCTTGATGCTGTCCATGCCGGCGAGCGCGCCAGACATCGCCATTCACAAGCTGGTCAATGTCTGCCCGACCAACACCAGTCGACAGTTGCCGACCATTCACGGTCAGGTCATCGCATGCGATGCGTCCACGGGCGAAATGCTTTTCGTGCTCGACGGACCGACCGTTACGGGGCGCCGCACGGCGGCTGTGACGGCGCTCGGCATCCAGACCCTGCATCGAACGCCTCCGCGGGAAATCGTCCTCATCGGGACCGGCAAACAGGCCGCCAATCACGCGGAAGCGCTCGCGGCCATCTTCCCGGAGGCGCAGTTGCGGGCAAAGGGCCGTTCGAAGGCCGATGCGGACGAATTCGTTGCACGCAATCGCGCTGCAGCGCCTAATCTCACCGCGCTCGAAAGCGACGCGATTCCTCAAACCGCGGACGTCGTCATCACGCTGACGACCAGCAAAACGCCGGTGTATACGGAGTCCGCACGCACGGGCCGCCTGGTCGTGGGCGTCGGCGCGTTCACGCCCGATGCGGCCGAGATCTCCAGCCAAACCGTCGATGGCAGTGCCTGGGTGGTCGATGACCCCGTCGGCGCGAAACACGAAGCCGGTGACCTCATCCAGGCCAACGTGGACTGGAACGCTGTTTCCCCGCTGGCCAATGCCCTCGCCGGAGAATTCCACGCGACGAAACCCATTCTCTTCAAGAGCGTAGGCTGTGCAGCATGGGACCTGGCGGCATGCCGGGTCGCTCGCGACGCCCTGCGCTAAACGTCGTTCGTGACGGCGCCGCGCCATCACAGCAGCAGTGCAAGTTCGCTTTCGCCTGGCAGTCCAATAATCCGGAGACATCATGCGCCATCTCGCCACCACCCTCGCCGTCGTCACGGCCGCCGGCTTCGCCCTCACCGCACAAGCTCAAACTGTCGTCACCATCGGTCACTCGGCGCCGCTAACGGGCCCGCAGGCGCCGAACGGCAAGGACAACGAAAATGGCGCCCGCCTCGCCATCGACGAACTGAACAAGAGCGGCGTGACGGTCGACGGCAAGAAGGTGACCTTCAAACTGGATTCGGAAGACGACCAGGCGGACCCGAAGGTCGGCGTCCAGGTCGCGCAAAAGCTCGTCGACAGCGGCGTGGTTGCCGTCATGGGGCCGTACAACTCCGGCGTGGCGATTCCGGCATCGCGTGTCTATAACACCGCCGGTATTCCGATTCTCCCCGTCGCTTCGAATCCGGCGCTGACGAAACAAGGCTTCAAGAACATCTTCCGTATCGGCGCAAGCGACGAGCAGTTGGGCGGCACGATGGGCCAGTTCGCCGCGAAGACGTTGAAGGCGAAAACCGCGGCGGTGATCGACGACCGCACGGCATATGGGCAAGGGGTGGCGGAGCAGTTCATCAAGGAGGCGAAAGCGAACGGCATCCAGATCGTCGACCGGGAGTTCACCAACTCGTCGGCGACCGACTTCCTGGGCATCCTTACCACCATCAAGGCGAAGAACCCCGACGTCATCTTCTTCGGCGGATACGCGGCTCAGGGCGCCCCGATGGCCAAGCAGATGCGCGCACGCGGACTGCGTGCGAAGTTGCTGGGCGGCGACGGCATCTGCTCGGCCGACATGGGCAAGGTCGCGGGCGAAGCCGCGTCGATCGTGTATTGCGCGCAGGGTGGCGTCGCGCTCGACAAGACTGCGGCCGGCCGTGACTTCCTGAAGAAGTACAAGGACACCTACCACACCGACACGCAGGTCTATGCCGTCAACTACTACGACGGCGTGAAACTGCTCGCCGACGCAATGGTCAAGGCCGGCACCACCACCGACAAGGCGAAGCTCGTCGCCCAGTTGGCGAAGACCGACTACAAGGGCGTCGCAGGCACTTACTCGTTCGATGCGAACGGCGACCTCGTGGGCGCGCCGACGACCGTCTACATCATCAAGGACGGCCTGCCGGTTCCGTACGGTCAGTGAGCCAATAACGTCAAAAGATCATGAAGACTACTCGTACCATAACGACCGTCGAAGTTCATACCGGCGGCGAAGCGTTCCGTATCGTCACCAGCGGATTGCCTCGCCTGCCCGGCGACACGATCGTGAAGCGTCGTGCGTGGCTCAAGGAAAACGCCGACGAAATCCGCACCGCGTTGATGTTCGAGCCGCGCGGTCACGCCGACATGTATGGCGGCTATCTGACCGAACCGGTCAGCCCCACCGCCGACTTCGGCATCATCTTCCTGCACAACGAGGGCTACAGCGACCACTGCGGACACGGCGTGATCGCGCTGTCCACCGCAGCGGTCGAGCTTGGCTGGGTGCAGCGCGGTGTTCCGGAAACGCGTGTCGGCATTGACGCTCCCTGTGGCTTTATCGAAGCGTTCGTTCAGTGGGATGGCGAACACGCCGGCAGCGTGCGATTCGTGAACGTCCCCTCGTTCATCTGGAAGCGCGATGTCACTGTCGAGACGCCGTCCTTCGGCACGGTGAAGGGCGACATCGCTTTCGGCGGTGCGTTTTATTTCTATACCGACGGTCAACCGCATGGCCTTGCCGTGCGCGAGTCGTCGGTCGAGGAACTCATCCGCTTCGGCGCAGAGGTGAAGCAAGCCGCGAACAGGGCCTACCCTGTCGAGCATCCCGAGATCCCCGAAATCAACCACATTTACGGCACCATCATCGCCAATGCACCGCGCCACGAAGGCTCGACGCAAGCCAACTGCTGCGTGTTCGCGGACCGCGAAGTGGACCGCTCGCCGACCGGCTCCGGCACAGGTGGACGCGTCGCCCAGTTGTATCTGCGTGGCGAACTCGGCAAGGACGAGACCCTCGTGAACGAGTCCATTATCGGCACGGTCTTCAAAGGACGCGTGCTCAGCGAGACGACCGTCGGCGACTTCCAGGCAGTGATCCCGGAAGTCGAAGGCAACGCGTTCGTGTGCGGCTTCGCGACCTGGATCGTCGACGAACGCGACCCGCTGACTTACGGGTTCCTGGTCCGCTAGCCCCTTCCTCCTCGTGGTACCCGTTGGCGCGGAACGCTGTGAATCAGCGTCCGCGCTTTTTTACGTATCGCAACAATCGAAATAACGCGCCGTTACGAAACTCGCACCGCCGTTGCACCTGTGTCCGGGCTCGCCGCCTACACTCCGAACCGTGCTGACCAGAAACGCACGACACGTGCGGAGGAGTAGTGAAATGAAAAGGACGATTCTCGGCGTGGTACTGGGCGCGGCCGCACTGGCTGCTTCGAGCGCAGCGTTTGCGCATGTCGATCTGGCCGTGGGGGTCAACCTGCCTGGCGCCGCCTACGCCCCGGCTGAACCGGTGTACGTTGCTCCGCCGCCCGTTGCCTACGCGCCTCCTCCGGTCGCGGTGGCCTGGCGCGGCGACGATGACTGGCGCGCGCGTCAGTGGCGGGAGCACGAATGGCGCGAACACGAGCGTCGCGAACACCAATGGCGTGAGCGCGAGTGGCACGACAATGGCCGCTGGGGCAATTGAGCCGGTTCCAGAACTCAAATCTCACACAAGTGTTTATCATGAACGTCAATAATCGAATTAGAATGCTTGCCGCGGCGGCCACTTTGGGACTGGCGGCCGCCGGAAGCGCACATGCCGCCGGCTGCCTCAAAGGCGCTGTCGTGGGTGGCGTAGCCGGACATTATGCGGGCCACCACGCCGTTGCTGGAGCCGTTGGCGGCTGCATCGTGGGACATCACGTTGCGAAAAAACATGCGGAGGATCGGGCCGCGGAACATGAAGCCGAACGCTCCCAGAAGCTAAGCACCTGATTCCCGCTGGACCTTTCGCTACCGCCGCCAGGGACGCCTATTCAAGCTGTGATATCCTGGCGGCACGCGACTTGCGCTATATTCTGCTCAAGAGTTGCATTCAGAGCGAAGCACAACTAGAAATGGACGAACGAAAACGCGAAAGCATCGTGGCCTATCTGCGGCGTCGGATGGCCGAATTTGGTATTGAACCCGAAGATATCGCCGCATCCATTGCGGCAGACGCCGCGCAAATGCGCGCCGCACGTTACCGGGATGCGGCTGGCCACACGTGGGACGGCAAGGGCGACGCCCCGCGGTGGGTGGTGCAAGCGACGAGCGCGGGGCAGTCGCTCGAGCATTTTGCCGTCGGCGAGGCGGCTGAACCTGAACAGCAGTCAGTGAAAACCCCAAGCGTGGATTGGCGCAAGGACCCCTTTGCCGGCAGCCGCCTGGCAACCGTCAGAGCGGAACACTCCGGCGCCGCCTGAAGCATCACCGTTAGCTGCCGCCCCGGCGTCAACGAGAAACTTCAGTCGAATTCGACGCCACTGTTATTGCGCAGCGCATCCAGTCGTCGAATTTGTTCCGGCAGAATCCTGCCTTGCGACAAGGCTGGAAGGTCATCGATATCGAAGAATTGAACGGCGTCGGTTTCGGCTCCGGCGATTTCCCCTGCGCGCACGATTTCCCCAAGGAAAACCAGCTTCCAGATGTGAAACACGGAAGGCGGATGTCCGTGCTTGAGCATGTCCCACACGGCCAATAGTCGAACGATATTCACGGTGTAGCCGCTTTCTTCACGCGCCTCCTTTGCCGCGTTCTCAGCGGGGGAAACGCCTACGTCGGCCCAGCCGCCGGGCAGGGACCACAAACCATCCACGGCCTCTCGCACGAGAAGGATCTGACCGGACGGATTGAAGACGGCGCATCGGACATCGAGTTTAGGATTCGCGTATCCCGTTTCGAAAGCAAAGAGCGCGGCGACATCGCCGGTTTGCATCGACGCCATTTCCGCGAGTTGCTGATGCGCGATGCTGGCGATTTCCGTGTACCGTTCCGTGTCGAACGGGCTCGTCGCGTACTGCAAACCCGTTTGCGCAAGTGCCAGTAGCCGGCGCGCCTGCGCAAGGCGTGCTCTCAGCGATTCGTGTTCGGCGGGCGTGGGCATCAATAGCGCCTCACTTTTTCGCCGCGGCTTCCCGATGCGCCTGCGCAAGGTCCGCCATGCTGTTGAAGCGGAAGGCGACGTTCGGCTGCCAGCCGGGATTCATGGTCGCGCCAAAGCCCGGCTGCGAATGACGGCGGTAAATCCAGCACGACGCCAGACCAAACTCACTGGCGGGCTTGTGGTCGTGGAAAAGACTTTCGGCAGTGTGAAGGATCGTTTCCTTCTTGATGCCACGCTCGCCCAGCTTCTCTAGCATGTACTCGAAGTTTCGCGGCGATGGCTTGTACGAGCCGATATCTTCCGCCGTGAAAATGGCGTCGAACGCGACCTGCAACCTTGCATTGCTGTAGCTGAAGGTCTCGTTGTCGACGTTGGAGAGTATGACCAGCTTGTAGTGCTTTTTCAGGTACTGAAGCGCGGTTACGGTGTCCTCGAATGCCGGCCAGTTCCGCACCGACCGCCCGTACGCCATGCACTCCTCGTGCGTGAACGACAGTCCCCATTCCTCGGCCAGTCGCTTGTAGACGATCGGTAGCAGTTCCTGGTATCGCTTGGCCGGCGTGTATTTCTGCTGCGACGACTCGTGGCGCGCATGGGCCTCCAGAACCTGGTCCCTCGACAGCGGTGTCCTGGCCCGTTCGATCAGGGACTCGAGGCCAGCGAAGATGCCGCTTTCCCAGTCGATCAACGTGCCGTAGCAGTCAAAAGTCAGTGTGTCGAAGTCGGTCAATTCCACGGGTACTCCTTTGGGAAGTGCATGGCGGCGATTACATTGTCCAGGCCCGCTTCGACGCCACGTATCAAACAATGGCGATCGATTCCGTCATGTTCTGGCGCATGTAATCGAGAAACCGTTTCTGGAAAAGCATCGTGTGTTCGTGTGCGAGCTTCTCGGCCAGATCGGCGTCCTTACGCGCAATGGCGTCGATGATCTCGCTATGGTCATTGCCCAGCCTGGTCGCGTGAGGCGAAGTCACCGTGTAATCGAAGTGCAGATGCGTCAGACGTTGCCCCTCGCCCAGCAGCCGTTCGTAATACCCCACGAAATAGGGATTGTTTGCCGCATGCGCAATGGCCATGTGCAACTGCTTGTTCCGCTCGGTCAACACCTCGGCATCGCCGCTCTCGACCGCTTTCATATACGCGGCGTCGGCCTTCCTGAGAATGTCGAGGTCCTCCTGCGTGCGATGCAGCGCGGCGAGCCGGGTCACGGCGCGCTGAATGAGGTCGAGCGCCGATACGTACTTCGGAAATTCTTCGATTTCCAGCGGCGTCACGAGCGTCGTGCGATTCGGGAGAATCGTGACGAGCCCCTCGCTAATGAGCCGGGCGAGTGCGTCACGAACGGGCGAGCGCGAGAGGCCGAATTGCTCCGCGAGCGAGACCTCGTCCAGCGGCGCGCCAGGCTTGAGTTGCAGCGTCAGGATCTGTCTGCGCAGCTCTTCGTAGATGTATCGTCCGCCATGGCGGCGGACACCCGCCTCTGCCTCGTTGGTCGCTTTGCTCATGGTCTTCCCGCCGTCGTCGTGGGCCCGGTAAAGCGGGCGTGCTTTGCAGTTTAACATTGCCCGCCCCTCGCCTCAGACCTTCGGAAATCCCGCGCCCCACGTATCGCTGAGCATGAATCCGGCCGCCAGCGGGTCGTCCGGGTCGACGCCGATCTGCTGGATGCCGTACACCCACGCGCGGCCCTGAACACGCGGCAAAACGGCGGGCCGGCCGCCCACTTCCGTCTTGCCGAGCAACTCCACCGAGAATTCGCCCCCAATTGTCGAGCGCGACTTCAACTTCGTGCCAACGTCCGCCAACCCGCGGGCGGCGAGTGTCGCGAGGTTCGCCGAGCTTCCGGTGCCGCACGGCGAGCGGTCGACGCGGCCGGGAGGCAACGTCGTGCAGGTCTGGTACAACTCGTCGCTCACGCGGTTGCGGAACATGACATAGGCGACTTCGTTGATTTGCGGGTACAGCGGATGCGCAATCTCGATCTGCTGGTTAATCACGTCCTTGAGCGACACGCCGAGCTCGGCTAGCGCGCGTGCGTTCTCCGGGGCGATGGTCAACCCGACCTGCCCGACGTCGATGAGCGCGTAATAGACGCCGCCAAATGCGATATCGGCGCGAATCGTCCCGAACTGCTGGGTGTCGATACCGAAGTCGAGCCGTTCGACGAACGACGGCACCATGTCGAGCGCGACGCCCGTGCAGCGACCATCCCGGCACGTTGCGCGCGCGGTGACGAGACCGGCAGGCGTGTCGAGCACGACGGTCGTTTCGGGCTCCTGCATGTCGACCATGCCGAGTTCGAGCAACGCCGTCACGACGCAGATGGCATTGCTGCCGGACATCGGATGGGCTTTGTCCGCCTGCAGCACGATGAAGCCCGCGTGGGCCTCGGGCCGCGTGGGCGGCAGCAGCAGATTGACCGACATCTGCAGGCAGCCGCGCGGTTCGAGCACGACGAGCCTGCGCAGGCTGTCGTCCACCTCGTTGAGGTAGTTCATCTTGTCGAGCATGGTCTCGCCGGGGATGCCCACGACGCCCCCGGTGATGACCTTGCCGATCTCGCCTTCGCAGTGCACGTCCACGAGTTGAAGTGTCTTTTTCCAGCGCATGTTCGATCTGCCTTACTTGATGTACCAGCCCCACGGCTTGTCGCTGCCGTAGCGCGTGATCTGCTTGGTTTCGAGGTAGTTGTTCAAACCCCACTCGCCCAGTTCGCGCCCGATGCCGCTCTGCTTGTAGCCGCCCCACGGCGCCTCCGTGAAGGTCGGCTGCGAGCAGTTGATCCAGACGATACCTGCCCGCAGTTTGCGCGCCACGCGCTCGCAGCGCTCGCTGTCGCGCGACATGACGGCCGCGCCAAGGCCGAAGCGCGAATCGTTGGCAGAACGTATGGCTTCCATCTCGTCGTCAAAGGGTCGGACACAAACGACCGGGCCAAAAATCTCTTCGTTCCAGACCCAGCTGGTCTCGGGCACGTCGGCGAAAACCACGGGCTCCATGAAATAGCCCTTCTCGAGATGGTTTGGCCGCCCTCCGCCGGTCACGAGCCGCGCTCCCTCTTCCACGCCGCGCTCGACCGCGCGACGCACCTTGTCGTACTGGCCCTTGCTGACCAGCGGCCCGAGCAGCACGCCATCCTGCATCCCGCTGCCGATGGTGATTTTCTGCGTCTCCTCTTTCAGGCGATCGAGCAGCCTCGCATAGATGCCGCGCTGCACCAGCACGCGCGACGTGGCCGAGCACACCTCGCCCTGATTCCAGAATATGCCGAACATGATCCATTCGACAGCCGCGTCGATATCGCTGTCGTCGAAAACGATGAACGGCGACTTGCCGCCCAGTTCGAGACTCACGTTCTTGATGTCGCGCGCCGCGGCCTGCATGATGCGGCTGCCGGTCGGCACGCTGCCGGTAAAGGCGAGCTTGTCGACGCCGGGATGCTCGCTCAGCGGCGCGCCGGCCTCCTGGCCCAACCCGGTGATGACGTTTAGTACGCCCGGCGGCAGGTCCGCCGCTGCCGCGATATCTGCCAGCTCGAGCGCCGTCAGCGGCGTCAGCTCGGAAGGCTTGAGCACCATCGTGCAGCCTGCCGCCAGCGCGGGCGCCACTTTCCACGCGGCCATCAGCAGCGGAAAGTTCCAGGGAATGATGGCGCCCGCCACACCGACGGGTTCCTTGCGCGCCACCGAACTAAAGCGGTCATCGGGAAGCGCGATAGTCGTTTCGGTATGCTCATCGAGTTTTTCCGCGAGGCCCGCGTAGAAGTCGAAGCAGCCCGCCGCATCGCCCAGATCCCACAGCGCCTCTGGCAGCGGTTTGCCGTTGTCGCGCACCTCGATTTCGGCCAACGCCTGCAAGCGGTCGCGAATGCCTTTGCCGATGCGGCGCAGGACTGCCGCGCGCTCGGCGCCGCTCGTGCGCGGCCATGGGCCTTCGTCGAACGCCTTGCGCGCAGCCTTGACGGCGAGGTCGACGTCTTCGGCCGTTGCGGCCGCCACTTTCGCAATGACTTGCTCGGTGCACGGATCGACTGTTTCGAAGCTGCCGTTGTGCACCGGCGCCACCCAGCGGCCATCGATGAAGAGCTTTTCGTACGATTTCATATTCAACCCGATATTGGTTTGCGCAATGTGTTGAGCGTGGCGTCGAACGCGACCCGCTAGAACCGGTAAGCGCTGAACGGCTGGAGATCCTGCCTGGTCGGGCGGCCCGCAACCATGTCCGCGATCAGCCTTCCCGTCGTCGCGCCGAGCGTGAGGCCGAGCTGGCCATGGCCGAAAGCCATGAAGACGTTGTCGAGCCTGCGCGAGCGGTCGATAACCGGCTTCGTGTCCGGCAGGAAGGGACGATAGCCCACGCCATATTCGACGTTCCCGGTACGCAGTTCGGGCAGCACGCGTTTCGCCTTCTCGAGGATGATGTCGGCCCTTTTGAAGTTGGGCGCGGCGCCCCGCCCAGCGAATTCGATAGTTCCGCCAATCTGCAGGCCGCGCGTCATCGGCGTGAAGCAAAATCCGCCGTCCGCGTAGATCGTGGAGTGGCGAATCTCGACGCCGGGATCGGCAACCACCACCTGGTACCCTGCAATGCCCTCGAGCGGCACGCTCACACCGAGCGCGCCGAAAAAGCGCCGCGCGCCCGTCCCGGCGGCGACCACCACATGCCTGGCTTCCACGCGTTCGCCGTTCGCGAGCGTGACGCCGGTCGCCCTGCCGTTCGCCTCGTCGATGCGGCTCGCTTCCGTTCTGATCCGGCGGCCGCCTCGTGCAATGAAACTGTCGGTGAGCGCGGCGATGAATCCCATGGTGTCGCGCACGGAACGCCAGTCCGCGAAGAGCAGCCCATGAGAAAACTTGCCCGCGAGCGCCGGCTCGAGGTCGCCGATTTCTTTGGCGTTCAACCGCTGCGCCTTGAAGCCGAGCGACTCGCGCAGCGCCAGATGCGGCTGCTCGTGCTCGATGCCTTTCGGGTCGTCGAAGACTTCCAGAATGGGACGCTCGCCCATCAGCGCCTTGTCGTCGCAGGCGTCGAGCAGCGGTGCGTAATCCGCGTAGACATCGTGCGTCAGCGTCGCCATGGCGTTGGCGATATCGACGATCTTCGCGTGTCGCGCGCACATGAGAAAGCGCACGAACCAGGGGATGATGCCGGGCAACGCGCCCGGTCGCAGCGCCAGCGGCCCCTTCTGGTCCATGAGCCAGCCGGGAACCTTCATGAGAATGCCGGGCTTGGAGAGCGGAATGACTTCGCTCACCGCCATCTGCCCGCAGCTCCATTTTGCGGTGCTGTTGCCCGGCGCTTCGGGATCGATGAGCGTGACCGCATAGCCGCTGCGCTGCAAATACAGCGCACAGCACACGCCGACGATACCGCCGCCAATCACGACAGCCGACTCGCGCGGCGCGGCGTTCCGTTCAGTCACTGCGGATTCGAGAGGGACGGCGCTCACCTGGCGAACTCCTGAAGGTCGAAGCCCAATGCATACGGTTGATCGTCGTCCACGTCGTGTTCCGAGCGGCCGGTGATCCACGCGCGCCCTTCGACGCTGGGGCGGACGGCGTCAAGCCCGCTGTCGAGCCGCGTCGTCGATTCGACGCGCCCGATGAAGCAACTGCCGATCAGACTTTGATGCCGGAAAGCCTGCCCTGCTTCGAGCAGCCCACGCGCATACCGTTGCGCGACGCGCGCGGAGGTGCCGGTCCCGCATGGCGAACGGTCGATCAAACTCTCGCCCGCAATGACCACGGCGCGGGCGTCGGCGTCGGCCGAAAGCGGTGCACCCGTCCACATGCAGTGCTTGACTCCGCGAATGAGCGGATTGTCCGGATGAACGACTTGCATGGTTTCGTTCAACAGCGCCTGCATTTCACGGCCCCATTCGAGCAGCTGCTGCGGATTGAAATGCTCGCATCCGGGGAAATTCTGCTGGACTTCGACGATCGGATAGAAGTTGCCGCCGTAGGCAATGTCGAGCACGAGCTTGCCCAGCTTCGGATGTACGACTTCCACGTCGCGATGGAGCAGGAAACTCGGCACGTTCGTGAAACGCACCGACGTCACGCGATTTCCGTCCTGTTCGTAGCGCGCGCTCAGTTTCCCGGCAGGCGCGTCGACCACCACCGTACCTGGCGCTTTCGGTTTCACCAGACCGGCTTCCAGCGCGAACGAGATCGAGCCGATGGAGGCATGTCCGCACATCGGCAGGCAGCCCGTGGTCTCGATGAACAGCAGGCTCATATCGGCATTGGCCGACACCGGGGGATACAACAGCGTGCCCGACATGTGCGAGTGGCCGCGCGGCTCCAGCATGAGCGCACGGCGAATCCAGTCGTGTCGCTTGACGAAGTCCTCGCGCCGCTCGGCCATCGTGCGCCCTGTGAGCGACGGCGCGCCATCGATGACCATGCGAACCGGCATGCCTTCCGTGTGACCTTCGATGCACTTGAAGCGATGTCGCGTCATTCTCGATTTTCCACCGGAACGTGTGAGCCGGCGCCGCCATGGCGCCGGCGCGCGGGTTAGGCCTGAGCGGCTTCGAATACCGCGCGGAAGGCGGCCTTTTCTTCGTCGGTCAGCGGCATCAGCGGCATGCGCGCGGCGCCCACCTTGAAGCCGGCCAGTTCGCAGCCGTATTTCACCTTCTGCACGAACTTGCCGGCTTCCATCGTGGCCATGACCGGGAAGAGCGAGCGCATGACGTTCTGCGCGCCGCGAATATCGCCGGCCTCGAACTTATTGTAGAAGTCGACGACCGGCTTGACGAAACAATTCGCCGGCCCGCAAATCCAGCTCGTGGCGCCCCACAGGAAGAAGTCGAGTGCCTGATCGTCCGAGCCGCATGAGAGCTGGTAGTGATCCTTGTACTTCTCGCCGATTTCGATGGCGCGCAACAGGTTGCCACTGCTCTCCTTGATGCCGACGACGCGCGGGTGATCCTTGAATGCGTCGAGTACGCCGAAACCAACTTCCACGTTCGTGCGCACGGGATAGTTATAGAGAATCACGTTGACGTCGGGCACGGCTTCGAGAATCGCGGCGTAATGGCCGATCAATTCTTCCTGCGACGGCAGCGCATAGTACGGCGGCGCAATCAGAACGTTCGTGTAGCCGGCGTCGCGAACGAGTCGCGTCTGCTCGATGACTTCGCGCGTGGACGAGCCGTTCGCGCCGCCGATGAGCGTGCCGCGATCGCCCACGACTTCGCGCACCGTCTTGAGGATGGCGCGGCGCTCGTCGTGCGTCAGCGCGTAATATTCGCCCGTCGAACCGAGCGGCACGAAGCCGTTGACGCCGGCCTTCAGCTGAAACTCGAGGATGTTCGCGAGGGTGTCGTGGTCGACGGCACCGGACGCATTGAACGGCGTAACGAGCGCCGGCAGGATACCTTTCATCTGCATTTGAATCTCCGCTTCACGAAACAATGGTTGGGGTTTAGTAGGCAAAGCGCCTGAGAAACTTCGTCTCGACCACGCCGACCAGACGGGTCAGCGGGAAAGCGACAAGGAAATAGATCATGGCAACCGTGGTCAGGAATTCGACTGGGCGTGCCGTGCTGGTCGAAATGTTCTGCCCGACGAACATCAGATCGGCGACACCCACCGACGAGATGAGCGCACTCTCCTTGAACAGGCTCACGACATTCGAGAGCAACGGCGGAACGGCGCGCAACAGCGCTTGCGGAAAGATCACGTAGAGAATCCTGGCCTGCGGCGTGAGACTGAGCGCAATGCACGCGTCGTGCTGCTCCGAGGAAATCGACTTCAGCGCACCGCGGAACGTCTCGCTCGTGATGGCGGCCATATACAACGTCAGCGAAATGACGACCGAGAGGTACGGCGGAATCGGAATTCTGAAAACGACCGGGAAACAGAAGAACACCCAGAAGAGCTGAATGAGCAGCGGCGTTCCGCGAAAGAATTCGACGTACAGCGTCGTGGCCGCTTTCATCCACCGCGACGGGGACATGCGCAGCAGGCTCAACACGAAACCGGCAAGGCTGCCGATCACGGCGCAACTGCTCGTGAACGCGAGCGTCAGACCCAGCCCTTTGAGGAGGACCAGCCAGTACGGCAGCACCGAGGCGAAATCGAGGTTCATGGTTTTCTCCCTAGCGCTGATGAGCCAGTTCCTGACGACGCTCGATCACGTGAACGAGCCGCGCAATCGGCAGCGAAAGCGCAAAGTAGATGAGCGCCACGACCGTGTAGGTTTCGAGCGGACGATAGGCCTGCGTCGCCAGGCTCTTGCCCACGTACATGAGATCCGCCACCGCCACGATCGCGACGAGCGCGCTTTGCTGCAGGCTCCCAATGCCGTTGGTCATGAGAACGGGCATCGCGCTGCGCAGCGCTTGCGGCAGGACCACATAGAAGGTGCGTTGCCACGGCTTCAGGCCGAGCGCGACGCAGGCGTCGAGGTGTTCTTTCGGCACCGCCTGAACGCCGGCGCGATATGCTTCCGCATTGAAAGCCGTCAGGTTCAGGCCCAATGCCAGGATGCCCATCACGATGGGGTCGATGAACACATCGACCATCATCGGGATGCAGTAGAAGAACCACACGATTTGCAGCAGCGCGGGCGTGCAACGAAAGAATTCGATGAACAGCTGCGCGGGCCAGCGCACGATCGCCCAACGGCTCATGACCAGCAGGCACAGGAGAAAGCCGAGCACGAGGCCCATGATGTTGGACGCGAGGGCGAGTTCGACCGTCACCCGCAGCCCATCGAGCAGAGACCCGAGGCTGCCTTCCAGGAAATGGAAATCAAACTGGTAGTTCATGGCCGGCCTCAGTCGAGATGCAGAACTTTCTCGAGAAACTCGCGCGTGCGCACTTCCTTCGGACACTTGAACATCTCGTCCGGCGCACCCTGCTCCACGATCTTCCCGCCCGCGCAGAACACGACGCGCGTGGCGATATCGCGCGCGAAGTGCATGTCGTGTGTCACGATGATCATCGCCATTTTCTGTTCGGCGAGCTGGAGCATCACGTTCTGCACTTCAATGACCATTTCCGGGTCGAGCGCCGAGGTCACCTCGTCGAACAGCATCAGCTTCGGCTCCAGCATGAGCGCCCGCGCAATGGCGACGCGCTGTTTCTGGCCGCCGGAGAGCTGGCTCGGATAAGCGTGGAGCTTGCTCTCCAGGCCCAGACGCGCCAGATACATGCGAGCGCGCTCGGTAGCCTGGGCTTTCGAGAGACCGCCGACTTTCACCGGCGCGAGAATGAGGTTGCCCAGCACGGAGAGATGCGGAAACAGCGTGTAGTGCTGAAACACCATGCCGATCTGCTTTTGCAGCTTCGCGTCGATGCGCTTCGATCGTCCGGAATCCTCACCGTAGATGTACGGCTTGCCCTGAAAGCCGATCTGTCCGCCCTGAATGCCTTCGAGGCCCATCATCACGCGCAGGAGCGAACTCTTGCCGCTGCCGCTCGGGCCGATGATCACGAGCCTGTCGTCAGCGCGCATGTCGAGGCTCATGCGGTCCATGACCACGAGGTTTTCGCCGTAGCGCTTATAGACGTTCTCGAATTGGACGAACTCGCCCGTCGTCGACGGCGAGAAGTTCAGGACGCTCGGTGCAATGTCGGGTTGGGCAGCCATGGTTCGCATTGACAACATGAAATCTCTCCAGCGGGGCGCGTGCCGAAGCGCGCGATATGTGAATCGAATCTGCTTTGTCGTTCGGTCCAGTGCGGCTGGCGCCGTCACTTCGTCGCCCGGGACACACAATCTTGCGCATCTACTTGTGTGCAGCGTTGTACACATAGTAGAAGCCAAAAATTCGACCGTCAATGAGAGATGCGGGATCTCCAGGGAAAACACGGGGACGGTGAAGACGGGGGCATGCGGCGGGCATTTGAAATGAAAAAAACCACCGCGCGCAAACGCGCACGGTGGCTTTCCAGCAGGGGAATGTTTCGGAACGTGTAGCGAAAGCCGGACGTCGCGCGCGCCGCGGCATCAAACCAGCGTGATTACTTGTTGGTCGCGAGCATCGACTGGACCGAGGTCTTGATGAGACGGTTGACCGCTCCCGACTTGACCTGCGCGTTCAGAAAGTCGTTGAGCATGGCGAGATCGGCTTTCGACGTGTCCTTGCGCACGCCAAACGAGACCGCTTGCTGCGCCAGCGGCGGATTGGGCTGAATCGCAACCGCCCACTCCGGGTGCTCCTCGGTCAGCAGCATGTTGGTGATGTTCGCGTCCGCGAGCAGATCGGCGCGCTTCGACATCAAGGCGAGACGCGTCTCGTCGTTGCCCGGCAAACGCATGATTTGCGCTTGCTTGATGGCCGCGGAGATCGCCTTGTCCTGGGAGGTGCCCGACATGACGGCAATCGTTATCCCGGGTTTGTCGATCTCGGCCACGCTGTGCGCGCCCTTCGGAATCTTCGGATTGTTCTTGTTGTAGATCAGCGAGACGTTGTAGTCGGTGGCAGGCACGGAGAACGAGACCGCCTTCTCGCGCTCAGGCGTGTCGTTCAGCGCAAGCGAGAGGTCCCATTTATCGGATTGCAGACCCGCGACGATGTTGTCCCACGACGTGTCGACGAACTCGACCTTGACCTTGAGAACGTTCTGCCCGAAGTCGCGGCACAGGTCCGAGAAAAAGCCGCTGTACTGGCCAGTTTTCGCGTCGCGCATCACGTACGGGGGCGCAACCGCGGCGCCGCAGCGCAGCACACCTGCTTTCTTCACGCTTTGCCACGCGCTCGCGTCCTCCGCACGAGACGGCGCGCTCGCGAGCACGCAACTCACTGCAACCAGGCCGACGAAAGCTTGACGGGTAATGCGAGACAGCCGAACCATGATGACCTCTCCAATAAGGGTAATCCCGTATACGCACGACACCTACGCCACACAATTCTGCATGTCTATTTGTGTGCAACGTTGTATGCATAATAGGAAGCCAATATTTGGGCTGTCAACCAGGCGATTGCCCTGGCGCTCCGCGGGCGTCGCTGCGTGTGGCGGCGCGCATGCGCGCAAAAAGGCGATCGACTGCGCCGAGCTGCGCGACGAGACGTTTCTGATCTTTCCGCCGGGATAGGGGTCGGCGCTGACGGCAGCGCTCGATTCGTCGTGCGCGCCACGCGGTATGGAGCCGGGCATCGGGCCGAGCGCTTCGCAAACCGCCCCGCTGATAGCGCTCGCCGCGGCCGAGCGCGGCGTCGCCGTCGTCCCGGCCTTCACGACGGCTGTAACGCTCGGGCGTGGCTTATGTGGCGCTGAGCGGTGCGCCTGCGCCCGATCAGACTGTGTCGTGGATCGAGGCGTTTAGCTCGACGTGCGCGGAGCGCTTCGTCGAGCTTGCGCAGAACGTTGCGTAACGGGAAACGCGCGGCATTGGAACCGCGCGAAATTTAAACAGATGCCGACGTGACGTCCGCCGTGCGCGTGGCATGCGTGGCACGCTTCAAACGCGCCACGCCTTCGCGAATCTCGTCCACATTCGGCGCGGCGAACGAAAGGCGCAGCGACGCGGGGTCCGGCGCGTCAGCGAAAAACGCCTTGCCGGGAACAAAAATCACCTTGTTCGCAATCGCATTCGGCAAGAGCGCATCGATCGCCACACCCGGAATGCGCGCCCACACGAACATGCCGCCTTCGGGCTGATGAAACGCGATCTCGTCGCCGAACTGCGCGCGCAAGCCATCGCTAAGCGCCTCACATTTGCGCTGATAGGCCTGCGTGATGTGCGGAAGATGCCGTTCGAGCGCGCCCGCCGCCAGATAGTGCGCGGCGATGGCCTGGGTCCACGGCGTACTGCACAGGTCGACGGTCTGCTTGGCGATCACGCAGCGCCGCGCGATTTCGGCGGGCGCGACGGTCCAGCCCACGCGCAAACCAGGCGCGACGACTTTCGAAAGACTCGAGAAGTGCACGACCCAATCGCGCGCGCCCGGCACCTCGCTCGCCAGCGCCAGCATCGACGGCACCGCATTGCCCGCGAAACGCAGATCGCCGTACGGATCGTCCTCGACGATCACGAAGCGGTACTGAACGGCGAGACGCAGGAGCGCAAGGCGCCGCTCGCGCGTGAGCGTGGCCCCGGTGGGATTCGCGAAGGTCGGCACCGTGTACAGCAGCTTTGGCCGGACGATCGCGCCCGAAGCGAGCCGCGCGGCGAGTTCGTCCACGTCGAGACCGTCGCCGTCTACCGGTATCGTCACGACGTGCGCCTGCTGGAGCCTGAGCGCCTGCAGCGTGGCCGGATAGGCGGGCTGCTCGGTCAAGGCCGTGTCGCCCGCATTGAGCAGCACGCGCAACAAGAGATCGAGTCCTTGCTGCGACCCCGTGGTGACGAGCATCTCCTCAGGAGCGCAGGTCACACCGCGGCGCGCCATCAGCGCGAGCAGCTGCGTCTTCAGTTCGGGCAAACCGTCGGTCGGACCATATTGCAGGCAGCGCGTGGAAGCCTGCCAGGCCTCGGCCGCTGCCGCCTGCAGGCCATCGGCGTCGAACAGGTCGCTGGCCGGATAGCCGCCAGCGAAGGAAATCATGCCTGGCTCTCCCAGGTACTTGAACAGCTCGCGAATGGGCGAACCGGCGGGATGCTGAAAGGGCGCGGTGAAATCGTATATGGCGGACATGGAGTCGATGGCGGTTAAGCGCGGCAACGGACAAGCTTCGATTGTGGTCAGCCCTCACGGGCGTATCAAACGAAATCTATTCACCACGTCATGCGGTTTGCTCATCAAGCCGTCGCGCAATGAAAAAAGCCCGTGAAATCACGGGCTCCTTTTTTGTGCAGGCTAACTACCCCGCAGTCACACGACGTTCTTTTCGACGATCGGCCGGTTTTCCAGTACGCGCGACCAGTCGAGCGAAGACAGATCGAGCGTCGTGTAGCGGCCGTTGAGGATCAGCTCGCTCACGCCACGCCCGGTTGCCGGCCCCTGCTGCAGACCGTGCCCGCTGAAACCATTGGCGAACACGCAATTGTCGATGGCCGGGTGATAACCGATGATGGCGTTCTGGTCGAGCACGTTGTACTCGTAATAGCCGGACCAGCAGTTCTCCACGCGCAGCGCCTCGAAGCCCGGCACGCGGTGCGCGAGCGTGGGCCAGATCACGTCGTCGAAGATGGCGTGATCGACTTCGTCGAGCGGCAGGTCGTTGGGGTCGTTCTCCGCGCTCGGCGACGTCCCGGTGATGTACGTCTTGCCCTCGGGGCGGAAATACACGCCGGACGGATCGATCAGCAACGGGCACGCGGCGAGCCGCGCCGGCGACGACACGTTGAAAATGCTGCGGCGGCGCGCATACACCGGAATGTCGATGTCCATCATTTCCGCGAGCTTGCGCGCCCACGCGCCGGCTGCGTTCACGAGCGTGTCGCACGCATGGCGTTCGCCGTCGCTCGCGATCACGTGCGTGACCTTGCGGCCGCTGCGCACGACGCCGGTCACATCGGCCGGCACGTAGCGCGCACCGAGCGACTGCGCCTTCTTGCGCAGCGCCTGCACGAGGCCGTAGCCGTCGAACCAGCCCTCGCCGCTGCGGCCATACGCGCCGCTTGCGAGATCCTCGACGTTGAGCCACGGAAACTTCGCGTGCAATGCGTCGCGCGACATGAGTTCGATGTCCGCGCCAAGACGCGTTTGCAGCGCGTGATTCTCGCGCAGCGTCGCATCGCCCGCTTCCGTGGCGAGGAAAAGATAACCGCCCTCGTGCAGATCGATCGACGGACGGCTGCCGTTCACTTCGAGCCGCTCGCCAATGCCGCGCAGAAACTCGATGCCGAACAGCGACATCTGGATCGACAACGGCGTGGAAAACTGCTGCCGGATCGACGCGGCAGAAAGCGCCGACGACGAGCGCGCATAGCTCGGGTCGCGCTCGAACACGGTCACGGAAACCGTTGGGTCGGCTGCGCGCAGAAAGTAAGCAATAGAACTACCGATTACCCCGCCGCCAACGATAACGACTTGAGAACTCACGACTTGCTCCAGATTGCAGGAAACTGCGGCGCGCATGGATGGGGTTTGCGCGAATCGATCCATTGACCGGGCGCACGATGCCCCCGGTCATGTCTGCTCAACTACACCAAACGCGCTTATTCGACGTTGAAGTCGATGCCCTGTGCGAGCGGCAGCGCCGACGAATAGTTGACCGTGTTGGTCGCGCGGCGCATATACGCCTTCCACGCGTCGGAGCCCGACTCGCGGCCGCCGCCCGTTTCCTTTTCGCCGCCGAACGCGCCGCCGATCTCCGCACCGCTCGGCCCGATGTTCACGTTCGCAATGCCGCAATCGCTGCCCGCTGCCGACGTGAAGCGCTCGCTCTCGCGCAGGTCCGTCGTGAATACGCACGACGACAGGCCATGGTGGGCGGCGTTGTTGGCGTCGATGGCGTCGCCGAAGTCGCTGTACTTGAGGACGTAAAGGATCGGCGCGAAGGTTTCCTTCAGGACCACTTCGGTTTGCGACGGCATCTCGACGATCGCCGGGCGCACGTAGAAGCCCTTCTCGTTGCCCGCCACCGAATGGCGTTCGCCGCCGAACACCTTGCCGCCCTCGCGCTTCGCCTGCTCGAGCGCCGACTGCATGCGCGCGAACGACTGCTCGTCGATCAGCGGCCCCATCAGCGTGCCCTGCTCCAGCGGATTGCCGATCACCACCTTGCTGTAGAGCGCCTTCAGACGCTCGACTGCCTTGTCGTACACGCTCTCGTGCACGAACAGGCGGCGCAGCGACGTGCAGCGCTGGCCGGCCGTGCCGACCGCCGAGAACAGGATGCCGCGCAGCGCGAGTTCGAGATCGGCCGTCGCGGAGACGATGCCCGCGTTGTTGCCGCCCAGTTCGAGCAGCGAGCGGCCGAAGCGGCGCGCGACCTCGACGCCGACGGTGCGGCCCATTTCGGTGCTGCCCGTTGCGCTGACGATGTTCGAGCGCGGATCCGCCACGAGCTTGGCCCCCACTTCACGGCCGCCCACCACGAGGCTCGTGAGGCCTTCCGGCGCATCGCCGAATTCCTTCAGCACGTCCTGCATGATCTTGTTGACGGCAACCGCGGTGAGCGGCGTCTTTTCCGAAGGCTTCCAGACCACGGCGTTGCCGCACACGAGCGCGAGCGCGGCGTTCCACGACCACACGGCGACCGGGAAATTGAACGCGGAAATCACGGTACACACGCCCATCGGGTGCCACAATTCGGCCATGCGGTGGCCAGGACGCTCCGATGCAATGGTCAGACCGTAAAGCTGACGCGAGAGCCCGACCGCGAAGTCGCAGATGTCGATCATTTCCTGCACTTCGCCCAGGCCTTCCTGGAAGATCTTGCCGGTTTCCAGCGAGACGAGGCTGCCGAGCGCGCGCTTCTGTTCGCGCAGCTTGTTGCCGAGCAGGCGCACGAGTTCGCCGCGGCGCGGCGCGGGCACGTTGCGCCAGCTCTTGAACGCCTCCTGCGCCTTCGCGAGCGCGGCGTCGACGTCGGCCGCCGACTGGCTTGCGACGCGGCCGATCAGTTCGCCGTTGATCGGCGAATGCACGGCGATGTCGCCCGCTTCCGCGAGTTGGGAAATACCGAGATCCGAGAGGATGGAGGAGGCTTTCATAGGTAGAATCCCTTAAAAAATTTCCGATACGAAACATTGCTACTTTAGGAAACTATACACGCGCAATTTTGCGGCGACAACACGAAAATCCTCGGGAATTTCGCCATGCCGCGTGTATCGCTTCCGCCCGGCTTTTCGCCATGAAAATGGCATGAGGCCGCCCTGCGGGCGGACCCTCGATTTCCTGTTGGAAACAATGGATTGGGCGCCGGCAGTGCCGGCGCCCTTCAAGGTAGCAGAGGCGAGTGATCTCAGTCCGCGGTGCGCGTCGTGACAGGCACCCACGCCACGTTCCTGACCTGATACAGCGTCGAACTCGGGCTCTTCAGGTCGCCCTGGGCGTTGAAGGCGATCTTGCCCGTAATGCCGTCGTAGTTCGTGGCCCTCAGCGCGGCGTTGAACTGCGCCGGCGTCGCCGAGCCGGCCTTCTCCATCGCCGTGATCGCGACCCACGCCGCGTCGTAGGCGAACGGCGCGTATGCGAGCATGTCGATGCCGTATTTCTGCTTGAACTTAGCCTCGAAGCCCTTACCCTTGGGCAGCGTGCCGAGCGGCTGACCGTATTCCCACACCGACGCACCATCGGCGGAATCGCCGGCGAGCTTGATGAAGTTCGCGTCCATGACGCCGCCGCCCGCGAGGAATTGCGCCTTCAGGCCAAGCTGGCGCATACGCTTGACGATCATGGCGGCCTGCGCGTCGAGGCCGCCGAAGAACACGAGATCCGGATTCGTGCGCTTGATGCTCGTGAGCTGGGCGCTGAAATCCACCGCCTTGTCGTTCGTGAACTCGCGCGCGACGATCGTGCCGCCGCTCGCCTTCACGGCCTTCTCGAACTCGTCGGCTTCGCCCTGGCCGAAGGCCGTGCGGTCGTCGATGATGGCAATGCGCTTGGCCTTCGTCACCGTCGCCGCATAGTTGCCCGCGTTGCCGGCGTTTTGCGAGTCGGTGGCGATCACGCGGTAGATGGTCGGCGCGCCGCTTTGCGTGATGGCGGGGTTGGTGGCGGCCGGCGTGATCATCGGAATGCCCGCCTTCGCGTAGATCTTCGAGGCCGGCAGCGTCGTGCCCGAATTGAAGTGGCCGATCACCACGGCCACGTTGTCGTCCACGAGTTGCTGTGCGACCTGCACGCCAATGCGCGGATCGCTCTGGTCATCCTGCGAATCGATCACGAACTTGACCGGCTTGCCGCCGATGGTGGGATGCGCGGCATTGGCTTCGTCCACGGCCAGACGCACACCGTTCTCGATGTCCTTGCCATACGCGGCGCCGCCGCCCGTGAGCGGGCTGGCCACGCCGATCTTCACGACCATTTCCTGCGCGCTCACCGCGCCGGCAACCAACATCAACGACGCTGCGATCGCGCAGCCACGACGAGAAGCGAGGAAACGAGGAGACATGCGAAATTCCTTCGGGATCTGGAGCCGGCACGTGATGCGTCCGAATGGTCGCGCGGACCTTCGGCGCACTGGATTCGTCTTGCGCTGTCGATGCACAACGGCGGGGACGTGAACGGATTGTCGGCAGCGGTTCCGCTGGCATCAAACGAAATCTAATCACCACGTAATGCGCTTTTCTCATCAAGCCCGCGCACGCGGGGAATACGGCAAGGCGTGACGCGGCCCCGCTGGCATTGGGAAATACCCGATAACGCCGATATGCCTGCTTGTGCGTGGATGTCATGCGAGCGCGGCCTGGGTGCGCGCCGTGCCTTGCGCCGTCAGGGTTTGCGTCAGAAATCATCAACTTCCGGCCGATCGATTTACTTAGCCATGCTTGTTAATCGCGGCATGACATAGCAAACGTCGCGCGATACGCAAATGTTATGATCGGAAACATAGAGTACGATACGAACCAGCAGCGAACACCCGCGAACCATCAGCGAGCACCCCGAGTTCCCGAATGGAAACCCCGTCCCTCAAGCCCGCCGAGAACGCTTCGGCGGAGCTGGGCAAACGCGTCAAGGCGGCCCGGCTGAAGCACGATTACACGCTCGAGGCCGCCAGCCGCGTGTGCGGCGTGTCGCGCTCCACGCTCTCGAAGGTGGAAAACGGCGTCATGTCGCCCACGTTCGACGTGCTGCAGAAGATCGTGCACGGTCTGAAGATCGACCTCGGCGAACTGTTCGGCTCGGCGCCCAGGCCGCGCGCGAGCGGACGCCGCGCACTCACCCGCAAGGGCGGCGGGCAGCAGCATTCGGCAGGCTGCTATCAGATGGAGTTGCTGGCCACGGAACTCGCCCACAAGGCGATGCACCCGTTTCGCATTCGCGTGACGGCGCACTCGCTCGACGAGTTCACGGAATGGGGCCGGCATGAAGGCGAAGAATTTCTCTTCGTGTTGAGCGGCTCGGTCTGCCTCTACTCCGAGCTTTACGCGCCGACGCATCTCGAAGCCGGCGACAGCCTCTATTTCGACAGCCGCACGGGGCACGCGGCCGTCTCCACGAGCGAAGAGGACGCGGAAGTCCTCTGGCTCATCAACGAGCCACACCCGGACACGCAGGACGGCGCGCCGGGCGTGTGAGCCCTCAAGCTTATGCGGCGTTCGCGGTCATCTTGAAGATGCCCGTGGCGTTGCCCGCATCGAAGCGCAAATCGGTCTGCCAGCGCCGCGTGGCCTGATCGAACGTGCGCTTGCGCGTGATGAACTCGTAGAACGAGCCCGGCACCTCGCGCGTCACGCGCTCGCCGTCCGCCGCGCGGAACTCGCGCGTTACGGTGTCGGCGCGATACGCCGTCTGGAACACGCGGCCCGAGCGCGAGGTCTCGACGCTGGGCTTCATCGGGCGCCCCTTGGCCTTCTCGTCGTCCGAAAGCTTGAATACGTCTTCCACGCGGTCGGTCGCGTGATTGAAGGCATTGCCTTCCGTGGCGATCCACGCCATTTCCGCCGATTCCTGCAGCAATGTCTCGTAGTCCGAAACAGACGGCACCTCGTGCTGTCGCGCGAAGGCCCCGACCATCACGGGCAGCAGCTGTAGCGCCGCGTCGAGCGGCAGCGAGCCGTCGCGTTCGAGTTCGGAGAGCTGCGCCATGGCCAGCGGCGTGAGCGGATCTTTCGACGCGCCCACCACGTTCGTCACGGCTTGCTGGAACGCCGCCGAAAAGCGCTCGGGGTGCAGCTCGCTCACGAAGAACTGCGCGATCTCGTCGGGCGCGTCTTCGTGGGCGTAGGCGCGCCCCGTCATGCCGAGCTTGTCCAGCGGATAGCGGCCATTCAGGCGAAAGCCGAGCGGACGCAGGATGCGCGTGAACGCCGCTTCGCCGGGCGGCAGCGCGCCGTTCTGCGCCCAGCGCACCGTGCGCAGTGCGCCATGGTCGAAGTACACCGCGCCGCCCTGCGCCACCGTGTCGTTCGTGTACGTGCGGCCGTTGGGCGAGCGCTCGAGCAGGTCTTCGAACAGCGCCATGTTCATCGCCTGGGCGAGTTCGGCGCGCGTGACGGTGCCGCTTTCCCAGTCGGCGAGCGTCGACGGAAAGTTCAGCGTTGCAAAGAGGGTTTCAGTTTTCTCGCGGCCCAGCAGTGCGGACAACAAGCGTTCTACGTTCGAATTGCGCATCACCAATCTCACAGGAAACGACCACCTCGCAGCGGTCATCAAACGGGCCTCTGGCCATTGGCTTCGGCCAACTATACGTAAAACGCATTATTCAAATGGTTGCGCACCGCGTAAAGCGAGATTAAATTGTCACTTGATGAGTTTCTGGAATCACCATGCGCAAGTTCAAGATCCCGAATATCGGCGCGCTGACGGCTTTCGAAGCCGCGGCGCGGCACGAGAGCTTCACTCACGCCGCCAAGGAGCTGTTCCTCACCGAAAGCGCGGTCTCGCGCCAGATCGCCACGCTCGAATCGAATCTCGGCGTGCGCCTCTTCGTGCGTGCCAAACAGCGGGTCGTGCTCACGCGCGCGGGCCGGCTCTACAGCACCCAGGTGCGCCGCGCGCTCGAAAACCTCGATCGCGACACGCTCTCCATCATTGCGCACGGCAGCGGCGGCGGTTATCTGGAACTCGCGGTGCTGCCGACCTTCGCGTCCGAGTGGCTGATTCCGCGCCTCAAGGACTTCTACGACCGCACGCCCGACGTGCGCGTGAACATGGGCGTGCGCACCGAGACGTTTTCGTTCGAGGAATCGCATTTCGAAGCCGCGATCCACTACGGCAAGCCAACCTGGCCCGGCACGTCGTCCGACTTTCTGTTCGGCGAGGAAGTGGTGCCCGTCTGTTCGCCGTCGCTGCTCGCGCGCCCCGTCAAGAAGGCGCACGAACTGCTCGCCTACCCGCTGCTGCACTCCACCACGCGCCCCGACGCCTGGACGCGCTGGTTCTCCGACCTCGGCGTGGAAGACAACGCCACCATGCACGGCGTGCGCTACGAACTGCACACCATGCTGATCGCCGCGGCCGCCGCCGGCCTCGGCGTGGCGCTCGTGCCGAAGTTTTTCGTCGAAGGCCAGCTCGAGCGGTTCGGCGTCGTCATGCCGTTCGAAGCCCCGGCGATTGCCGATGGCGGCTACTACTTCGTCTATCCCACCGAACTCAGCCACGGCAAGCCACTGGAGCTGTTCCGCGCGTGGCTGCTCGAGCAGGCGAGCGCCTACAACGCTTCACAAGCGCAAGGCTGATCGGCAGGTCGAACACGCGAGATGCACGATCAGAAAAAAGTTTCCTATAGGAAATAGTTGGGTTAGCATCGGACGAAATCACTTCTTCGTCGCGAGACTGACATGGAAGACGTCATCGTCATCGGTGCGGGCATCATCGGGGCCAGCGCCGCGCTCAACCTGGCGCAGCGCGGCATGCGCGTGCATATCGTCGACAGCGCCCCGCCCGGTTCGGGCTGCTCGTTCGGCAACGCGGGCCTGATCGCGGTCGATCATGTCGCGCCGCTCGCGAGCCCCGAGACGATGGCCGGCCTGCCCCGCATGCTGCTGCGCCGCGACAGCCCGCTGCGCCTGCACAAGCGCAGCCTGCCGCGCATGGCGCCGTGGGTGCTGGAGTTCGCCGCGCAGGCGCAGCGCCCGCGCTTCCGGCGCAACACGCGAGCGCTCGCGAGTCTCGTGACCGGCGCGGCGCACGCCTGGCGTCGTCTGCTCGATCGGCACATCGCCGCCGAACTCTTTCGCGACATCGGCTCGCTCTACGTGTTCGAGCAACCCGTTGCGCACGCAACGGAACGCGCGCGACTCGATTTACTCGACCGGCACGGCGTGCGCTACGAAACTCTCACGGCCGAGCAGGTGCGGCGCGATTATCTGCCGTCGCTCACGCCGCATATCAGCCATGCGCGCTACTTTCCCGGCATGGCTTCGGTCACGCATCCGCAGCAGGTCGTCGAGCGCATTTTCGGGGCCGCGCTCGCGGCGGGCGCGAGATTCACGAGCGCGGCCGTCGATGCCTTGCGCGCCCTGCCCGACGGCCGTATCGACGTCACGCTAAACGGCGCGACGCACCCAGTTGCCAAGGTACTGATCGCGGCCGGCTCGCGCAGCGCCGAGCTCGCGCAGCAGCTCGGCGCGAGGATTCCGCTGACCAACGAGCGTGGCTATCACGTCCAGCTCGACGCGCCCTCGCAAGACACGCTGCGCGTGCCCGTGAGCTTCGTCGAGCGCGGCTTCACCTGCAACCCGATGGCGCAAGGCATCCGGCTCGCCGGTACCGTCGAACTCGGCGCGCGCGGCGCACCCGACTGGCGCCGCGCCGACATGCTCGCCACGCAGTTCCAGACGCTCTTTCCCGGCGCGCGGGCGGCGCAGGTTGCGAGCCGCTGGTACGGCGAGCGCCCCACGCTGCCCGACTATCTGCCGATGATCGGCGAGATGCGCGGCGCACGGAACGTGTTCGTCGCGACCGGCCATCAGCATCTGGGCCTCACGCTCGGGCCGCTCAGCGGCGAACTCGTCGCACAATTGATGGCGCGCGAGACGCCCGCCGTCGATCTCGCGCCGTTTCGCATCGACCGCTTTTGAGGCCGGCGGCCGGAACGCACGCCGCCCCACCTACGCATCATTCATCAGGAGAGAAGACTCGATGGAGCCCATCGCGATTTACGACGCAACCGCCACGGCGCGCCTGCTCGACTTCGGCGTGCTGGTCGACGCCCTCGCCACGGCCGCGCAGGACCACGACGCGGGCCGCATTCACGCGCCCGTGCGCACGGGCGTGCCGCTCAAGGGCAACGGCGTCATGCTCTCGATGCCCGCCAGCGCCGACGACATCGCCATCCACAAGCTCGTGAGCGTGTGCCCCGCCAACACGGCGCTCGGCCTGCCGACCATCTTCGGCGCGGTGACGGTGTGCAATGGCGCGACGGGGCAGCCGGAGTTCATCCTCGACGGCCCGACCGTGACCGGGCGGCGCACCGCGGCGCTCTCCATGCTGGGCGTGCGCCTCTTTCATCCCGGCGCGCCGCGCGCGTTTCTGGTCATCGGCACCGGACAGCAGGCGCGTTTTCATGCCGAGGCGATCGGCCAGCTCTATCCGGCGGCGACGCTCTACGTGCAAGGCCGGACCGAAGCGTCCGAAGCGGCATTCCGCGCCCACTTCGCGCAGGCTGGCGTAGACGTGACGCCCGCGCACGATGCGGTACCCGACGCAGTCGACGTGGTCATCGCCGCGACGACGAGCAAGACGCCCGTGTACGACGAAGCGGCGCGAAACGACCGGCTCGTGATCGGCGTGGGCGCGTTCACGCCGGACGCGGCCGAAATCGCAAAGGACACGGTGCGTGCGAGCCGCGTGTTCGTCGACGATTTCGCAGCCGCGCGCGAAGAAGCCGGCGACCTGCTGCAGGCCGGCGTCGACTGGGCGAACGTGCGCACGATAGGCTCCGCTGTGACGGACGGCGCGGCACATGACGGCACTCCCGTGCTGCTGAAGACGGTTGGCAGCGGCGCGTGGGATCTCGCCGCGTGCCGCGTGGCCCGGCAAATGCGCTGACCCGCAGGCGCGGATTAGAATCGCACATCGATCGCGCAGCGCGATCCCATCCGAGACCGAAGGCAGACGCACCATGACGACGAGCGCCCCCCAATCCGCCGTGAAAGTCCTGCGCGGCGGTGTCATCGAAACCACGCATATCGCCCACATTGCCGTGGTCGACGCCCAGGGCCGCCTGCTCTACGCGTTCGGCGACCCGCATCGCATGACGCTCGTGCGCTCGGCGGCCAAGCCCGCGCAGGCGCTCGCCGTGGCCGAAACCGGCGCGCTCGAACGCTTTGGCTTCGACGACGCCGATCTCGCGCTCATGTGCGCCTCGCATAGCAGCGAGGACCGTCATATCGAGCGCACGCGCGCGATGCTCGCCAAGGTGTCCGCCACGGAATCGGACCTGCGCTGCGGCGGCCATGTGCCGATCTCCGACGCCGTCTACAAGGCGTGGATCAAGCGCGACTTCACGCCGGGCGCCGTGTGCAGCAACTGCTCGGGCAAGCACGCGGGCATGCTTGCGGGCGCCCGCGCGATCGGCGCGGCGCTGGCCGATTACCATCTGCCTTCGCACCCCTTGCAGCAACATGTGAAGCGGGTCGTGGCCGAGGTTTGCGACCTTCCCGAGACGGGCGTCGAGTGGGGCATCGACGGTTGCAATCTGCCTACGCCCGCCTTCTCGCTCGACCGGCTCGCCCGCCTGTTCGTGAAGCTCGCCGATGCGCAGGACCACGCGGCTTTGCCAGGCCCGGCCGCGGCCGACTCGCGCTCGCAGGCGCTCGCCCACATCTATCGCGCGATGACGTCGTATCCGGAACTCGTGGCGGGCGAAGGCCGCTTCTGCACGGCGCTCATGCGCGCGTTCGAAGGCGCGCTCGTCGGCAAGCTGGGCGCGGCGGGCAGCTATGCGATTGGCGTGCGCGCAAGCGCGGCGACCGCGCCGCACACGGGCGGCCCGGCATTGGGTATTGCGGTAAAGATCGAGGACGGCGATCTGACCGCGCTCCATGCCACCGTCGTGGAAGTGCTCAGGCAACTGGGCATCGGCACGCCGGAACAGCTGGCACAACTAAGCAAATTCGACGCCCCGCGCATCGTCAACACGATGGGCGTCGAGACGGGTTACGTCGCGCCGCAGTTCACGCTGCAGCGCGCCGCTTCGTAATCAGCGCAGAAATAGGCGCGCGGGCTTTGCAAGCCCGCGCCCAGATTCACAGCAACGCCACGACCTTCACGTCGCTGCGATCGGCCGATGCCACGACCTTGCCGTCCACACGGCGGAACATGAGCGTCACCGTATGCTTGCCCACGCGCAAATCGCCCACTTCGAGCCAGTCGATGCCTTCGGGCAGCATGGGCTGCTCGACCCGCACCTCGTTGCGCGCCGCGTCGATCGTCACGCCAAGACACGCTTCGAGCATCATGAACGGCGAACCCGCAGCCCAGGCTTGCGGCAGGCAGGCCACCGGATACGCCGTGGGCGGCTCGCCGCGCCGGCGCGGGAACCCGCAGAACAGTTCGGGCAGACGCATGTCGAACGTCACCGCGGCCTCGAACAGCGCCTGCAGGAGGCGCACCGCTGCCGCCTTGCGGCCATAGCGCGCGAGACCGCGTGCGCACAGCGCGTTGTCGTGCGGCCAGACCGAGCCGTTGTGGTAGGCCATGGGGTTGAAGCGCGCCTGGCCCGCCGCGAGCGTACGCACGCCCCAGCCCGTGTGAAACAGCGCCGATTCGAGCACTTCCGCCACGGCGCGGCCGCGCGCCTCCTCGGGCAGCCCGAAGGCGAGCAGATGTCCCGCGTTCGACGCGAGCACGCGGCACAGGTCGCCGTGGCCATCGAGCGCGATGCCGTAGAATTCCGACTCCGGCATCCAGAACTTCTCTTCCACGCAGCGGCGGATTTTGGCGGCGCGCGCGGCGTAGCGCGCCGCGTCTTCGACCTGGCCGCGATGCGTGGCGAAACGCGACATCGTCTCGAACGCCGCGCTCGCGTACGCCTGCACTTCGACGAGCGCGATCGGGCCATCGGGGAAACGGCCGTCCGCGTGGAAGACGGAGTCGTGGCTGTCCTTCCAGCCCTGGTTCGCGAGCCCGCCTTCCGATTCGCGCCGGTAATCGAGCAGACCGAGTTTGTTGCGGTCGCATACACCTGCGACCCAGGCCGCCGCGCGCTCCAGCGCCGGCCACAACTCGTCGATCAGCGAGGTGTCGCCCGTGCGTTCGACGTAAGCGCCCGCCAGCACGACGAACAGCGGCGTGGTGTCCACCCCGCCGTAGTAGAGCGCGAACGGCACTTCGCCCGTGGCGGCCATCTCGCTCTTGCGCATTTCGTGCATGATCTTGCCGACCGCCGCGTCGCGGAACGCCGAATTCTCGCGTGCCTGATGTTCCGCGAGAAAACGCAGCACGCCGCGCGCGAGCGCGGGCGTGAGCCACAGCGTCTGCAGCGAGGTGATGACCGCGTCGCGGCCGAACGGCGTGGAGAACCACGGAATGCCCGCATACGGATACGGGCCAGTCGGCAGGTCGGTCGTCAAGAGACCGAGGTCGGCGATCGAGCGGTTGATCCACGCATTGAAGAGCGGATTGCTCGAACGCAAGTGCGCCGCCGCGCGGCGGCGTTCGCGCATCACGATATGCGAGTCGACCAGCGCGGCGCGCTGGGCGGCGCGGCCCACGCGCTGCTCCTGCGAGTCCGCGAGGCAATGCGGCGGCTGGAAGATGCCCGCGCTCTGCGTGCCGGGCGCGGCGCCGGGCATGGCCTCGACTTCGATCGCCACCGTGAGATAGACCGAGACGCAGGCCTGCGCGGGCAGATCGACCGTGAAGTCGGCACGATCGGCGAGGAGTTTGTTCGGCGTGGGCGAGAACTCGATACGCACGCGCCGCGCCACCTTGTCGAGGCCGATGTACTCGAGCCGGACTTCGCCGTCCTCCACACGCGGCGGCATGAGCGTGCCGCGTTTTTCGCGCTTCAGGCCGCGCACCTCGAACATGTCGCGGAAGTCGCTTGCGAACGAGATGGAAAGCGGCACCACGGCGTCTTCGGTGCCGTAGTTCGTGAGTTCGATGGCCTCGGTCATCATCGTGCCGGAGAGCACGCGCTCGCGCTGCACGTGAATCACGCCCTCGGGCGTGGTCGTGCCGCCGAGCGGCGGCAGCGGACGATTGGTCAGGTGGGCCGTGAACACGGCGTTGTCGCTGCTCACGCTGCCCGAGAGCAGCGAGGGCACGCGCCCGCCGAACGTGAGACGCAGCGACGAGAGCACGCGCGTGTCGTTGACGAACAGGCCGTCGTCGATGCCGGTGATGTCGCCGAGCGGATCGTTGACGATGAAGGTGCCGCCCGACTTCAGCACATGCTGGTCGGCGCTTGCGACCTCGGGGGTTTCGGGCGCGATGAACGCGCCGTCGGCTTCTCGCGTGTCCTGGTCGGGATGATCCACGCCGCTTGAGCGCGTGACGCCACCGAGTGTTTCAGGATCCTGCATTTGCGTGCCTCCTGGGTCCCATGCAAAGGGTTACGGTACGGTTCGCTTGCGATCGATTGTAGTGGCTTCGGCGCACGCGTTGGCGGCGAATGCGCGAAGAATATGCGAGGTGACGCGCGAAATCGGTGGCACATCCCGGCGCGAGCAAGGATCGTGCGCGGAAAAAATTGCGGGCGCCGGCACGACGTAACGTGCGGGCGCCCGTGGAGGCAATGCGCTCGCGCGCCGGAAGCGGCGCGCGGCTCGAGGATCAGCGTTGCGAAATCGGCTTCGCGACGCGCGGCGTTTCGCCGATGAAGAGCTGGCGCGGACGGCCGATCTTCTGCTCGGGGTCCGCGATCATCTCGTTCCACTGCGCGATCCAGCCCACCGTACGCGCCATCGCGAAGATACAGGTGAACATCGAGGTCGGGATGCCCAGCGCGCGCTGCACGATACCCGAGTAGAAGTCGACGTTCGGGTACAGCTTGCGCGACACGAAGTATTCGTCTTCCAGCGCGATCTTTTCGAGCTGCATGGCGAGCTTGAACAAAGGATCGTCGTGCAGGCCCAGTTCGTTGAGCACTTCGTAGCACGTTTCGCGCATGAGCTTCGCACGCGGGTCGTAGTTCTTGTACACGCGGTGGCCGAAGCCCATCAGCTTCACGCCCGAGTTCTTGTCCTTCACCTGTTCGATGAACTTCGGGATGTTATTGACAGAGCCGATTTCTTCGAGCATGTTCAGCGCGGCTTCGTTCGCGCCGCCGTGCGCCGGGCCCCACAGACAGGCGATACCGGCCGCGATACACGCGAACGGATTCGCGCCCGACGAACCGGCCAGACGCACGGTAGACGTCGAAGCGTTCTGCTCGTGGTCGGCGTGCAGGATGAGGATACGGTCGAGCGCGCGCACGAGCACGTCGTTGACCTTGTACTCTTCGCTCGGCGCGGAGAACATCATGCGCATGAAGTTCGCGCTGTACGACAGGTCGTTCTGCGGATACACGAACGGCTGGCCGATCGAATACTTGTACGCCATGGCGACGAGCGTCGGCAGCTTCGCGATCATACGGATCGCCGACACCTCGCGATGCTTCTCGTTGTTGATGTCGAGCGAGTCGTGATAGAACGCGGACAGCGCGCCGACCGCCGCCACCAGAATCGCCATCGGATGTGCGTCACGGCGGAACCCCCGGAAAAAGAAGTGCATCTGCTCGTGAACCATCGTGTGGTTCGTCACCGAGGCCACGAATTCGTCCTTCTGCTGCTGCGTGGGCAGCTCGCCCTTGAGCAGGAGGTAGCAGCTTTCGAGGAAGTCGGCGTTTTGCGCGAGGTTGTCGATCGGGTAGCCGCGGTAGAGCAGCTCGCCCTTGTCGCCGTCGATATACGTGATCGCCGAGTTGCACGACGCCGTGGACATGAAGCCCGGGTCATACGTGAACATGCCGGTCTGGCCGTACAGCTTGCGGATGTCGATCACGTCCGGGCCCTGGGTGCCCTTGTAGACCGGCAACTGCACGCCTTCAGCGTGGCCGGGGATCGTGAGCGTGGCGTGTGTCTTCGAGTCGATCATTTTCTGTCCTTGAATTGCTGTCATCGCAATACTTCGCGCAAAACCTCGCGCAACAGGACGCAGCCGCCGGAAACGCCGGCATCGCTGCGACCGCTTGCCGCATTCTACGGCGCGGTGCAGCATCGATTGATAGCACAGCCAGCAACAATCCCTCTTCAAGCTCGCAACACTGCCAAGCTTGCGGCTTCCTTAACGCCGATTCCTGCAACAATATTTTGCTCTTGCAGCGCAACATGTCGCACCCCATCTTTGCGATACTGCTTGACATGCAAGGGTTTTCCATTACTTGCATTTTGTAAACTAGCCCGCTGTCACCGGCGGGCTTTTTTCACCGCCACACGCGCTTAAAGCAAAACGTAAGGAAGCAACAGATGAACATCTCGGTCGACACCCTGTTCGCAGAAGACGAACAAGCAGAGGGCGCCGTTGTCACGGCACTCAATCACCAGGACATCGTGGTCGCACTGTCCGCTGCGCTCGCCAGCGAACGCGTGGCCGTGCTGCACATGCTGTATCCGCGCACCGACGCGCGCACGCATCGCAGCCTCGATCACCTCGTGGACGCGCTCAACGGCCACGGCCTGCACCAGGTCGCCCGCCTCGTTTCGCAGGAAGCGCACTATCTCGTGTTCAAGGATCCGGTGAAGGCATGGAAGGCCTTCCACGAAATCCGCAACGATTCGCTCGCGATCGGTGTGCACCTCTATTACGCGGGCCTCGTCGGCGAAGCTGCCGAGCACACGCTCGACGCCCACGCGCACGGCCGCGACTAAGCGAGCATCGTTCGGACTGCGATATTCCTCGCAGCAATAAAAAAGGGCGGCCGCGAGTCAAGTTCTCTCGCATGGCCGCCCTTTTTTGCATCGGCGCGCATCAGCGCGCGTCAGCGCCCGTGGCCGCTCACGAAGCGATCGATCAACTCGTTGAACGCGGCGGGCCGCGCCAGATTCATCCCATGCGATGCGCCCGCCACACTTGCGCGGCGCGCATCGGGTAGCCAGGCATCGAGCGCGGCCACGGCCCGATGAAACACTTCCGGGCTCAGCTCGCCGTCGATCAGCAGCACGGGGCATTGCACCTCGGCGGCCTGCTCGCGCGAGTACGCTGGCAGCGGATCCTGAAACTGCGGCCCAAGCGTGTGTGCGTTGTCGGTGGCCATGCGGCGAAACCCATGCGTGCTCTTCGCCCAGAAGCCGGGCCGGCTCACCGAATCGACGAACAACTCCAGCCCCGCGTCCACCTGGCCCGACTCGATCAGCGCCACGGCGCGGGCGCGCAGCGCATTGACGTTCTCGGGGAGCGTGGCGAGCGTCTGGCCCGGCTGCTGGACCGGGCCGCCCGGATCGGCGAGCGTGAGCGTGCGCACGTGCTGCGGATGGCGCCGCGCGAACTGGAACGACACGAGGCCGCCGCGCGAATGCCCGATCACGTGCGCCGGGCCGGCGCCGAGGGCTTCGATGAACGCCGCGAGTTCATCCGCATGCTGCCGCCAGCTGAATGGCAGGCCGCGCGCAGCGTCAGCGGCGGGCCAGTAGTGCGTGAGACTCACCGATACACAGCGATATTGTTGCGCGAGGCCGGCCAGCTGCGGCTGCCAGTAGCGGTAATCGCAAAGCGAGCCGTGCACGAAGAGAAGGAGTTCGCCCTCGCCCCGTTCGACATAGGGCATGGGCAGGCCGCCGGGCAGTTCGATGAACGTACCGGGGGCCGGAAAAGCGGCTGGATTCACGGCTGGACGAGGTGGAGACAACGGGACAGCGGCGCATTGAAAGGACAAAACGGCCTACGGGCAGTCCATCGCGGCGCACGCCGGCAAAGTGGCATATTGTCCCACGCCCGCGGCGCGAACACCGGGCACGCCGGCGCCCCGGAGAAGCGGCGTTGCCTCGTGCGCCGGCTTGCGCCGTTATTCGACCATTTCGAAAGCGTGCTCGCTCATGAGCGAGGCCGCCGCGCCCGCACCGCGCACCGCGCAGGTGAGCGGCTCGTCGGCCACCCGCACGGTCACGCCAAGTTCGGCGGCGAGGCACTGGTCGAGCCTGCCGAGCAGCGAGCCGCCGCCCGTGAGGACGATGCCGCTATCGGCGATATCGGTGACGAGTTCGGCGGGCGCCGTCTCGAGCACCTGCCGCACCGCGTTGATCACCACGCGCAACGGCGCGGCCAGCGCGTCCACCACGTCGTGGCTCGTGATCTCGACCGTGCGCGGCAGACCGTCTTCCATGCTGCGCCCGGTCGCGCGGATGCGTTCGATGGGTTCGCCGTAGAGCGCGCAGCCAATCGTCTTTTTCACGTGTTCGGCGGTCTGGTCTCCCAGCACGACGCCATAGAGCGTGCGCACATGGTCGACGATGGCGCGGTCGAACTGGTCGCCGCCCACGCGCACCGAGCCGCTGCACGCCACGCCGCCCAGCGCGACGATGCCCACTTCCGTCGTGCCGCCGCCGATATCCACGACCATCGAGCCCGTCGCCGCGTGCACCGGCAGACCCGCACCGAGCGCCGAAGCCAGCGACTCGCCGATCAGGTTTACGCTCGCAGCGCCCGCCGCGAAGGCCGCCTCGCGAATCGCGCGGAGTTCGACGCGCGTCGCGCCCGCCGGCACGCACACCGTGAATGCCGCACGACGGCCGAGCAGACGGCGCGGCTGCGCCATCGCCACGAAGCGGCGCATCATGTGCTCGGCAGCGGAAAAATTGGCGATCACGCCATGCGAGAGCGGCCGCACCGTCTCCATATTGGCCGGCGCGCGGCCGAGCAGATCCTTCGCCTCGCGGCCCACGGCGGCCACCGTCGTCTCGTTCGCGCCCGCGCGCCGCTCGAAGCAGACCACGGAGGGCTGGTTCAGCACGATGCCCTTGTCGGCGGTGTAGATGAGCGTGTTGGCCGTACCGAGATCGAGCGCCACGTCCTGGCGGAACAGCCTTTTGGAAAAAATGGATTGCGGCTTGGCTCGGGCCATATTGGTCTGAAGTTCGGTTCTTTTTGGCGACCCGGCAGACGACGCGCCGCCGGATGGCATTCCCGATGGCGGCCTCGTCCAGGCAGCGCGAACCAGCCGCGCGCCGGGCGGAACGGGCCTACGCGGCCCACAGGGTCGCGGCGACTCCCCGTAATAACGGCCGCGACCGGCGCGAACTTTAGCCGGTCGAAAAACAACTGCATAGCCTATCCGGAAAATATGGCCGAAATACGACACTGCGGGCTTGTGCGACTGCCAATTTGTACCGATTTAGCCCGCTGATGGCCCCGGATCGCGGCCGATTCACGCTGATTAACGGGGACCGACCTCGTCCCCGCCAGCAATCGGAACGGAGCCGATTAGCCGCGCGCGAGCGCGCGCACCAGGGCGTCGCGCCCGAGCATGACGCCCTGCGGCGTGATCGTGTGGCCGACGCCCGGCAGCGCGAAAGCCGTGACCGCGAAGCCCGCGTCGCTGAACGCGGCGGCGGCGCGCTCCAGTTCGCTCGCCGGAATCACTTCGTCGTCCTCGCCGTGCACGAGCGTGAGCACCGTGCGGCTTTTCGCGACCACGGGCGTGACGAGCCGGCCCGCATAGGCGACCACGGCCGCCGCGCCCGCCGCCTGCGTGGCCACGTGGTACAGCGACATGATCGAGCCTTGCGAGAAGCCCACCAGCGCGAGCGCGTCGTGGCCGAGCCCCCAGTGGGCGAGTTCGGCGGCGAGCCGCCGCTCGAACACCTGCGAGGCGACGACGACGCGCGCCTCGCGATTGGTCTCGCTGATGTCGCGCAGGCTGAACCACTGGCGTCCGCCAAAGCCGCCGTCGAACGGCTCGCTGCCGTCGAGCGACGTGAACGCGACGCCCGGCAGCGCATCGCGCCATACGTCCGCGAGCGGCGTGAGGTCCTGTGCGTTGCTGCCTACCCCGTGCAGCAGCACGACGAGCGCGTGCGCGGCGCCATCGGCCGGCGCCAGACGCCAGCCCCCTTCGAATGCTTCCCAGCTCATGGTCGGACCTCCCCTGTACTGACGATCGTATTGTGTGTCCAGCGCACGCTTTTTGCGCGGCGCGCGGCAGGCGCAAGGATACGCTCGCCATGCCGCGCGTGTACGAAAGACTCCATTTCCCGGCATTACATAAAGCCGCAACCGCAGCCCGATCGCGCGAAAGCCATTCGCAAGCCCCATGACCCTGCACCGCATGGGGATGCTCCGCGGCCGGCGATGACGAAGGGCGATTACAGGTATCCTGTGCCGCAAACCGAATCCGCGGAGAACACGCTTGAACCAGCCCGCCGCATCATCGGCGCCGCCCGCGCCACCGCCGCCGCTCCAGGGAGGCAGCCTGGTCCTCGGCACCATCGCGGTCTCGCTCGCGACCTTCATGAACGTGCTCGACACGTCGATCGCCAACGTCGCCATTCCGACCATCTCCGGCGACATGGGCGTGTCCGTCGACGAAGGCACGTGGGTCATCACCGTGTTCGCGGCGGCCAACGCCGTGTCCATTCCGCTCACCGGCTGGCTCACGCAGCGCTTCGGCCAGGTGCGCCTGTTCGTCACCTCGATCCTCTCGTTCGTGGTGGCGTCGTGGCTGTGCGGCATCGCACCGACCCTGCCGTTCCTGCTGGTCGCGCGCGTGCTGCAAGGCGCCGTGGCCGGCCCGCTGATTCCGCTCTCGCAGGCCATCCTGCTCGGCTCGTGGCCCAAGGACAAATCGGCGAGCGCGCTGGCGTTCTGGGCGATGACGACGACCGTCGGCCCGATCGCGGGACCGGCGCTCGGCGGCTGGATCACGGATAGCTACAACTGGGCGTGGATCTTCTACATCAACATCCCGGTGGGCTTCTTCGCGGCGTTCGTCACGTGGTCGATCTACCGCAAGCGCGAATCCGCCACGCGCAAACCGCCTATCGACGTGGTGGGCCTCGGCCTCCTGATCGCCTGGGTCGCCTCGCTCCAGATCATGCTCGATAAAGGCAAGGACCTCGACTGGTTCAACTCGCCCGTGATCGTCACGCTCGGCCTCGTCGCGCTCATCAGCTTTGCGTTCTTTCTGGTCTGGGAGCTGACCGAGGAGCATCCGATCGTCGATTTGCGTTTGTTCGGACAACGGAACTTTCTCGGCGGCACGATCGCGATTTCCGTGGCCTATGCCGTGTTCTTCGGCAATCTCGTGCTGTTGCCGCAGTGGATGCAGGAGTATCTGAACTACCGTTCGGTGGACGCGGGCCTCGTGACCGCGCCGCTCGGCGTCTTCGCGCTGCTGCTCTCGCCCGTCGTGGGGCGCCTGTTGCCGCGCTCCGACGCGCGCATCATCGCGACGATCGCGTTCGTGATGTTCGCGGGGGTGTTCTACATGCGTTCGCTGTACGTGATCGAAATCGACACCTTCCATCTCGTGCTGCCCACGCTGCTGCAGGGCATCCCGATGGCGCTCTTCTTCGTGCCGCTCACGGCGATCATTCTCGCGGGGCAGCCGCCGAGCCGCGTGCCGGCGGCGGCGGGCCTCTCGAACTTCGTGCGTGTGTTCTGCGGCGCGGTGGGCACCTCGATCGCGACCAACGCCTGGAACAACCGCACGATCCTGCATCACGCGCGGCTCACGGAACAGGCCTCGGTCAACAACCCGACCTTCGTGCAGGCGATGGACCAGACCCAGAAGGTGTTGAATTTGAGCGAGCCTTCCGCGCGCGCGCTGTTCGACTTCCAGCTCTCCACCCAGGCCGCCATGATGGGGCTGAACGACATTTTCTATATCTCGGCGATCATCTTTCTCGTGATCATTCCGCTCATCTGGATCACGAAGTCGACGAAGGGCGGCGGAGGCGGCGGCGCGGCGGGAGCGCATTGACGCGCGGGGTCGAGTCGGGGCGCGCAATGAAGCCGTGGCGCCAAGCGCGAGCCGCTACAATCGCGGGACCGCTGCGGGCGCTCCGCCGCGATTGCCTGGCTCCCTCCCATGACTCACACGTTCGACTACACGCCCATCCTCGACGCCATCCATCGCGACCTGCAGCCGTATATCGGCACGGGCCGCGTGGCCGACTACATCCCTGAACTCGCCACGGTGCGCGCCGATCACTTCGGCATGGCCATCGTCACGGTGGACGGCCAGGTGTACCGCACCGGCGACGCCGACGTGCGCTTTTCCATCCAGAGCATTTCGAAGCTGTTCGCCTGCACACTCGCGTTCCAGCTGCTCGGCGACGCACTCTGGCAGCGCGTGGGCCGCGAGCCGTCGGGCACGGCATTCAACTCGCTCGTGCAGCTCGAATTCGAGGCGGGCAAGCCGCGCAACCCGTTCATCAACGCGGGCGCGCTGGTCGTGACCGACGTGCTGTGCCGCCGCTTCGTGCAGGCGGAAACCGCGCTCGTCGATTTCATGCGGCGGCTTGCGGGCGAGCCCGGCATCGGCTACGACCTGCGCGTTGCGCAGTCGGAACTCGCGCACGCCGAGCGCAACCGCGCGATGGCGCATTTCATCGCGAGCTTCGGCAACCTGGAGATGCCCGCCGATACCGTGATCGACGCGTATTGCCGCCAGTGCGCGATCTCGATGAGCTGCGTGGAACTGGCGCGCGCTGCGCTCTTTCTCGCCAACGGCGGCGTTTCGCCCGCGAGCGGCGAACCCGTGCTCGACGCGAGTTCGGCCAAGCGCCTTTCTGCGCTGATGCTGACCTGCGGCACCTACGACGCGGCCGGCGACTTCGTGTACCGCGTGGGCTTGCCGGCGAAGAGCGGTGTGGGCGGCGGGATCATCGCGGTGCTGCCCGGCGAATTCGCGGTGTGCGTGTGGTCGCCGGGCCTCGACTCGACTGGGAATTCGCTGGTCGGCTCGCTGGCGCTGGAGTGGCTGACGACGCGCACCGGCCGCTCGATTTTCTGAGGCTTGGGTGAACGCCATCCGGTCCGCATCGGCAAGCTCCGCGCGACGACGCAGCCTCAGAGCGGCGGCCGCTCGAGCGTGAGCCAGCGCTGCACGGAAGGCCTCTGCCACTGAGCCAGGGCGTACTGCGCCAGCCGATGCGGCACCGGATCGCCGTTCAGCACCAGACGGTTCAGCATCAGCGCCAGGTCCACATCGGCGATGGACCACTCGCCGAAAAGATGCTTTTCGCCTTGTGCGAGCAACGCTTCGGCCATCGCGAAGAGCTTCTCCGCCGCGAGTTGCGCTGCGCTGGAAAGCGGCGCCGTGGTCGGGCCGCAAAACACGACCTCGGTCGAGCGCTCCTGGCGGATCGGCATGAGATCGCTGCGCAGCCACGCCTGAACCTGGCGCGCGCGGGCGCGCTGTTGGCGATCCGCGGGATAAAGCGCCACGCCGGGGAAGGCTTCGTCCAGATACTCCGTGATCGCCGAGGATTCCGAGAGCGCGAAGCCATCGTGGATCAGGGTCGGCACGCGCCGCGTGAGCGAGATTGCCGCAAATTCCGGCTGCTGGTTTTCGCTCTTGCCGAGATCGACGGTCGAAAGTTCGAACGCGAGCGCCTTCTCGTGCAGCGCGACGAAGACGGACATCGCGTAGGGACTGGCGTACTGGGCGTCGGCGTAGAGGTGGAGAGTGGGGTGGGTCACAGTCGGCTCCGTTATTGGCGCCGACGATAGTAGCAAGCCCAGCCGCCGTTGCGCTCGATCATCGGCAGGCCGATCGAATCGGCCTGCCCCGCTCCGCTCACGCCGTCGTGGAAACCAGCCCCGTGGTCTTGCCGCTCGCGACCATCAACTGCGCCAGCGAAGTCTGCACGCTCGCCAGTTGCGACGCGATCTGGCTGACCTGACTCGCGTCCGATTGCGACGCCGGGCTCAACGCGCTCTGCGCATTCTGGATCTGCGCCTTGATCTGGCTGATCTCGCCCGAGTTCGAGCCTTGCGCCGCGGCGCTGGAGGTCTGCGACGACACCTGCGCGAGCTGGGCCTGAAGCGACGCGATGAGCGCGTTCAATTCCTCGACTTCGCTCGATGACGAACTGCTGGAGGATGCCGCGCCGCCGCCGCCGCCCGCTTTCGAAGAGGCCGAAGTGCTTTGCGTCGAAGTCGAAGCCGAGGTGGTGCCGCTGCTCGACGCGCTCGTCGACGAACTCGTCGTGTTGCTGTCGTTTGAATTCGACGATGCCGCGCCCGAGGAAGCGCCGTTGCCTGCGCCGCCCGTCGAAGCCTGCGTGCCGCCGCCGTAGGCAGTCGTCGTAGTCGTCGTCGCGGTAATGGGTTGAATCTGCATGGAATCTTTCTCGCCGTAAGTCAAGGGCTGCGCCGCTGCCGAATAACGCCCTATCCGTGTGTTATCGGCAAGCCTGAAGGTTTCTTGAGCGCTGTCCATGCCGCCTTTATCGCGGGGCGGTCGTGGCCTGCTTACACCATGATGTATCCGTGCCGCATGCCGAGCATCACCGCTTCGGTGCGATTGGTCGCGCCGAGTTTGCCGAAGATGGACGAGAGGTGGGATTTCACCGTGTTGTCCGAGATGTCGAGTTGCCGGGCGATCTCCTTGTTGCCGAGTCCGTCGGCGAGCATCGCCAGCACTTCGATCTCCCGTAGCGACAAGGCCTCGAACGGTCCGCCGGATGCCGGCTGGCGCAACGGTTTTCGTCCGGCCAGCAGCCTTGCGAGGATATCGGGCGACAGCACGCACAGGCCAGCGGCAGCGGCTTCGATGGCCGCGACGATTTCGGCGGGCGTCACGTCGCGCGACAGGATCGCCGTCGCATAGGCGGGCAGTTCGTCGAGGAACGCGTCGCTATCCGGGTCGTCGAGCAACAGGACCAGCGCCGCTGGTGCGTGGCCTGGGTCGAACAGCGTCTTGAGCGCGTCGCTCGCCTGAGGCTCGATGTCGGCTACGACGACATCCGGCACCGAACCGGCGAGGTAAGCGGCGAGCGTTTCGGTGTCGGCGGCGCTACCGAGGAACGCGAGTGCCGGGTCCGACTCGACGATCGTCTGCAGGCTCGCGCGCAGCTGCGATGACGCCGCAATGACCGCGACCCGCACCGGCCCCATGTCTTCCATCGTTCCATCCGCCATTTCGCCGCGTCCCGGACTTCACCTGCATGCGTGTCGTTGGGGCCGCTCGCCCACGGTGACCGTGCACGCGTGGCGCTCGCCGCCCCGGATCAACGTGACGGGCAACGGCTGGCCGATGCCCGTCGAGCCCAGCGCGGCGTGCAGGTCGCCCATGTCGCGGCAAGGTTGGCCGGCCAGTTCGATCAGCACATCGCCGATGAGCACACCGGCCTGTTCCGCGGGACCGCCCGGCGCAAGCGAACTGATCAGCAATCCGCTATTGAACGACAGGTTCATTTTGTCCACCCATGCGTTCGGCAGGCTGACCTGCTGTGTGCCGACGCCAAGATAGCCGCGCGAGACGCGCCCCTTGGCCAGCAGCTCGTCGGCGACGCGCTCCACCGTCGTCGCGGGAATCACCATGCCGGCGCCGCGCATCAGCCCCGACGTGCAGATGCCCACGACCTGGCCGCGCATGTCGGCGAGCGCCGCGCCCGAGAATCCCGGGCGCAGACCGCCGTCGAGCCGCACGAACGCGTCGAGCTGGCCGCCTCGCCACGTGCGCCAGGCACCGCCCGTGCCGCCGATCACGCCAAAATCGGCGCTGACGCCGAGTTCGTCGGTGCGCGCGACCGCGAGCGCCAGATGACCCGGCTTCAGTGAGCCCGCATCGCCGGACTCGACTGGGTCGAGGTCCACGCCGTCCAGCTTCAGCACGGCGAGGTCGGTGCCCGGATCGAGGCCTGCAAGGACCGCGGCGACCGTACGACCGTCGGTCAGGGTGATCTTGATCCCCTCCTCGCGCCGGATCGTGTGGGCAGCCGTTACGACGACGCCATGGCGCCAGATTACCCCACTCGACGGCATGCGATGCCGGCCGTGAATTGCCACAACGCTCTGCCCGACTCGCGCGACAATGTCGGCCAGACCGTCCGAGAAAACCACTAAAGGATTTGCGCTCGAGGATGTCGTTTCCATTTCAAGTCTCCTGCCAATGTGGGTTCACCATTCGTGGGTTCACAATGACAGAAGGACAGGCGGCGCACACCACCCAAATGGGTAGTCGGATCGATGCAGTGCACACGGAGTCAACACGGGAGGAAGGCCATGAGTACGCTTGCCCAATTCGCATCAGGCCTCCGGCGCACGCGCCAGTGGTGGATGGCCGTGATGACCGCGGCGCTCTGTTTGCTGGGCCAGGGCGCTTTCGCGCAAGCGGACGCCAGGGCGACGAGCCTGCGCGAAAAGTACCAGAGTCTCACACAGCAACTCGCGCAAAACCAGTTTCAGCGACCGCTTTACCTCGAATCGCAGGAGCTGCCATCGGCACTCAAAGGCGATATTTACGGCGTGGTCAACTTCCCTTTCGCGACGGTCAACGACACGCTCAACCACCCGACTGAAGGGCCCGCGAACTGGTGCGACGTGCTGATCCTGCACCTGAACATCAAGTACTGCCATGCCTCGACCGGCGCGAACGGTACGGTGCTCGCCGTGAATATCGGCAAGAAAACCGAGGAATCGCTGTCCTCATCCTACCGCGTGCAATTCGCCTGGCAGCAGGCGGTGAGTAGCCCTGACTATTTTCGCGTGGAGCTTACCGCCGCCACCGGTCCGCTGAGCACGAAAGACTACCGGATCGTGCTGGAGGCCATCCCCGTGGGTAACGATCGCACCTTTATTCATCTGACTTACGCCTACGGTTACGGCACGGCGGGGCGGCTTGCCATGAAAGCCTATCTGGCGACGATAGGCAGCGACAAAGTCGGCTTTTCCACGACCCGCGATCCGTCGACGAACGAGACGCGATACATCGGCGGCGTGCGCGGTCTGGTCGAACGCAACACCATGCGCTATTACCTCGCCATCGAAGCGTATCTCGATGCGCTTTCCAGCCCGCCCAATGCCCGCCTCGACAAACGCCTCGCCGAGTGGTTCGACGCGACCGAGCAGTATCCGCGGCAACTGCACGAGGTCAGCCGCGCCGATTACATGCAAATGAAGCACAACGAATATCAGCGTCAGCAGACTGCGCAGTAGCCCGTGTCACCGATTCGTTTGCGAACCTCCTGATCTAGCGTCCCGGCGGTTCAGCTTCCGGCGCGCGCCGTTTGAAAGACGGCGCAGCAACACCTTCGATCATGATATTCACGCACGCCGGCAGCTTCGCGTTCTGCGCAGCCTGCGCCCGCTCGATCGCGTCTTTCATGTCGTCCGCACGTTCGACGAACGCGCCCGCTCCGCCGAAGGCCTCGGTCACGCGATCGTAGCGTGCGGGCAGCAACTCGCAGCCGATCAGCCGCTCGGGTCCATAAGTGCGCAACTGGATCTGGTACTCGGCGTTCCAGCGCGCGTCGTTGCCGACCACGGCCACGAAGGGTAATCCGTAGCGCACGGCGGTATCCATTTCCGCCGCATGAAAGCCGAACGTGCCGTCCCCCATCACGGCAACGACGGGTGCATCAGGGTGCGCGACGCGCGCGGCCAGCGCGAACGGCAGCGCGGCGCCGATCGCCCCGGCGACGCCGTTGATCACACGATGGGGCGCGCGCAGGCAGGCTTGCGCCCACTGCCCGAATTCGCCGCCATCGGAGACGAAAACCGCGTCGGGATGGCTGTCGAGCAACGTCCGGAACGGCGCGAGCGCCTGAACAGGATGAACCCGTTTTTCGAGCGACGATGACGCCGTGCGCCATTGCTCGGGCCGCCATGCAATCGCGCCCTGCACGTCGCGCGTCCATCGTTCGTCGCACTTGTGGGCATTGCGGGAAACGGTAGCCAGCATTTCGAGCGCCGGGAGACTATCCGCCACGGCCGTGCCGATCAGGCGCTCACCTACCGCGCGGCGCGTGCGTGCAATCTCCTGCGACTCCGGATCGACCTGAACAAACGTGCAATCCGGCGCAAACGCGGGCGACTTCCCGAACGCCAGCGTGAAATCCATGCGCTTGCCGACCAGCATCACACGGTCAGCCTGCGCCAGAACCTCGGCGAACGCCCCCAGCGCCGGATCGTTGACGCCGCGCGGGCTCTCCATGCCGATGACCGGAATGCCGAGCGCCGCCGCGAGCGTGTCCGTGCGCTCGCGGCCCGCGCGCGTCATGCACGCGGGCCCCACGAGGATCAGCGGGCGCGACGCATCGGCGAGGCTCGAGACGAGGCGCCTGGCCGTTGTATCGTCAAGCATCTGCCGCGCGGGCAAAAAGCTTTCGACGTTCATTTCAGCGGGCACGTGCGCTGCGCCTTCCAATACGTCCACTGGCAGGCTCAGGTGAACGGGCCCGGGGCGCCCCGACTGCGCGGTGCGCATCGCATGCAACAGTTCATCGACGAGGGTGTCCGGATGCTGCGCCGTGGCGGCCATCTTCACGAGCGGCGCCGCCACATCCGCCTGGCGCATCTCCTGAAACGCGCCCATGCCCAACTGGTCGTGCGGCGCATGCCCGGAGAGCAGCAGAACGGGCGATTCCGCCATCTGCGCCGTATAGAGCGCCGAAACCGCGTTGGCGTGACCGGGACCGCCCGTCACCAGCGCCACGCCGACCTTGCCGGTCAAGCGCGCATAGGCGTCGGCCATATGCACGGCCGCGGCCTCGTGGCGCGTGTGAAACAACTCGATACCCGCGCCGATGCAAGCGTCGAACACCGGCATGATGTGGTTGCCCGACAAGGTGAAGACATGCTTCACCCCGGCTTTGGACAGCGCATTTACCAGCGCGTCAGCGCCGCGGCATGCAATCGACATTGCGATATCTCCTGTTCAAGACGAATTGATTCCCGCATGAAATGGGTGGCGAGTGGATTATTCGCGTCATCTGGCAGGGCGAAAAGTCAGTAATTCTTGAAGTCGACGAAAGAATTGCTTCGTCTCGCGCACGATGCGCCGACACCCATGTTTTCCCTGATGGCAATCCGAAGGCTAACACATTACATTGCGACTCATACATATGAGTTGTATGACTGTGACAAACAGGCGACGCTCCCTGCGGGCCATTGGCGCGCACCGGTTGTACAGTCAATTTCGATTCGCAGTGCTTCCTTTTGCCCTGCCACACCTGGGGCCCGGCAAGCTTGCCGGACCTCGCTCTCCCAGACTTCATGCGCCGGGCTGCGCTGCGGATGTCAATCGCTCAGGCGGCGGAGGTGTGCGTTGAACCTCAGAGTTTCTTTCAGCAAGGATTACTACGCCGGCGCACTGATGGTCGTGATCGGCGTGAGCGCCGCGTATGCCGGCATGTCCTATGACGTGGGATCGCTGACGAGCATGGGGGCGGGTTTCTTTCCCGTCGCCGTGGGCGCGCTTCTGGCTGTCGTCGGCATTCTGATCGCGCTCTCGGCGAAGGATCTGCCCAAACCCGCTTCGAACACGGCCGATGCGCATGCGCGGCTGCCCGACCTGCGTGGCGCCGTGTGCATCATCACGGGCACGCTCGCGTTCATCCTGTTCGGCAAGTACGGCGGCCTGATTCCCGCCACCTTCGCGATCGTCTTCATATCCGCGCTCGGAGACCGAACCAATACCGTGTTTCGGGCAGCCGCGTTGTCGATCGTCATGTGCGCGATCGCCCTCGTTGTCTTCTCATGGGCGCTAAAACTTCAGCTGGCGCCATTTGCCTGGGGATAGTGAGCAACATGATCGAACAATCCTTGCACGACCTCTTTTACGGCTTCTCGGTTGTGCTTCAGGGCACCAACCTGATGTGGTCGTTCTTCGGCGTCCTCGTGGGCAACATGGTGGGCGTGTTGCCGGGCATGGGCGCGCTGTCGGCCATCTCCATCCTGTTGCCGCTCACCTATGTCATGCATCCTGTACCGGCGATCCTGATGCTCGCCGGTATTTTCTACGGCTCGCAATACGGCGGCGCGATCGGCGCCATCCTGCTCAATCTGCCTTCTCACCCGCCGCATGCGATCACCTGCCTCGACGGGTATCCCATGGCGAAGGCCGGCAGAGGCGGCGCGGCGCTCGGCATCACGATGCTGAGTTCGTTCTTCGCGGCGTCGACCGGCATCATCCTGATGATCTTTGCCTCTCCGTTGCTCACGGCAATGGCCTTCAAGTTCGGCCCCTCGGAGATCTTCTCCGTCATGCTGCTGGGTCTGCTCGCCGGCTCGACGATGTCGCGAGGCTCGGCGCTCAAGGGCGTCGCCATGACGCTGTTCGGCCTGCTTTGCGGCATGGCCGGCACCGATGTCAATACGGGCACGTTCCGCTTCACGTTTGGCCTGACCGACATGAACGACGGGCTCGAACTGGTCGCGATCGCCATGGGGCTGTTTGGCGTGGCCGACTTCCTGTGCAACGTCAACAGAATGCAGGTGTCGAGCAAGTCGCTCAGCGTGCGCTTCAAGGACATGCGGCCCACGCGCGAGGAACTCAAAGCCACCTTCTGGCCCATGACGCGAGGAACGGCCGTGGGCGCGCTGTTCGGCGCCATGCCGGGAACCGGCCCGACGATCACCACGTTCGTGGCCTATGCGCTCGAGCGCAAGCTCTCGAAGAATCCCCAGGCGTTCGGCACGGGCGTGATTGCCGGCGTCGCGGCACCCGAAGCGTCGTCGCACTCGAAAACGCAGGTCGATTTCATTCCGACGATGAGCCTCGGCATACCCGGCGATCCGGTGATGGCGCTGATCCTCGGCGCGCTCATCATTCAGGGCATCACACCTGGCCCCCAGTTGATCTCCGAGCACCCCGATATCTTCTGGGGCCTCATTGCGAGCTTCTGGATCGGCAATATTCTTCTCGTGCTGCTCAACGTGCCGATGATCGGCGTGTGGGTCAAATTGCTCAGACTGCCTTATCGGTATCTCTTTCCCTCTGCGATGTTCTTTATTGCCGTTGGCGTGTTCAGCACCCAGAACAGCCTGTTCGAGGTCTGGCAAGTGCTGGCGTTCGGCTTGATCGGCACCGTGTTCAACTACCTTGGCTTTTCAGTCGCGCCGATTCTGCTTGGCTTCGTGCTCGGACCGATGATCGAAGAGAACTTTCGCCGCGCGCTGCTCATTTCGCACGGGAATATGTCGATTTTCGTCGAGCGGCCCATCAGCTGCGGATTCCTCATCGCATCGCTGCTGCTCGTCGTGATGGTCACGTTGTCGGCACAACGAAACCGCCGCCGCGCAAACAAGACGGAACGCGTGCGCCAGGGTGGAACGCGCACCGAAATGCCTCGGGCAAGCAGCGATTAAACGGGGCAAGATGAACGCCGCCCGGCTGCAAGCTGCCCGGGCGGCGTTGTCATTTTAGTGAGCGTAAAACCCCTCGATATTCTGTTGTAAGCAGACCATAGCATCGGTCATGTGCGACCACGTGTTTGCCTCAACGCTAGTACAATACGGGTTACTACCTAACTGAAAACCCGGTTGCACGTGAATACGCCCTCCTCGCCCGTTCGCACTTCCCCCGATACCTTCCAACGCATTCAACGCCAGATCGCCGCTGCCGCACGCTGGATGCTCGAACTGCACGACGACATCAGCGATCTGAAAGCGGCCGTCAATCGTCGCTCCGTTCAGTCCTGACCTCGGCTCGGCCGCCGCACTCGCGCGATACGCGACCGGTAATCCGCCGACCCAATGAAAAGCCCGCCAGGACATCACATCCGGCGGGCTCGGCAGCAACGACAGCCAACGATCGACTTCAATTCGCGCTGATATGGCTCGCGCTGACGACCTTTTGCCATTTCGCCGATTCCGTGGCGATCCTGGCCTGGAGTTGGGCAGGCGTGTCGCCTACCGGGTCCATCCCGAGCACGGCCAGGTGCTGGCGCGTGTCGGGCTGCGCGAGCACCTTCACGGTGTCCTGCTGAATCTTGTTGATGACGTTCGCCGGCGTGCCGGCCGGCGCCACGAGTGCGAACCAGCCGGTCACATTGAAACCGGGCAATCCGGCCTCGCTCACGGTCGGAATATTGGGCCACGCGGCTGAACGGTGATCGCCGGTCACGGCGAGCACCTTGATCGTCTTGCCCTTCATGAAGGGCATGGCCGCGGCGATGTTGGGCAACACGACCTGCACGCGGTCCGCCATCAGATCGTTCAGCGCAAGCACCTCGCCCTTATAGGGCACGTGAACCATCGGAATGCCCGCCGCGCCCGAGAACGCTTCGTCGGCCATGTGAACCTGACTGCCGATGCCGGCCGAACCGAAATTCAGCTTCGGATGCTGCGTCTTCCCGTACGCGATCAGCTCTTTGACATTCGAAATGGGCAGCGAGGGCGCGACGGCAACGACCATCGGATTGCTCGCCACCGTCGTGATATAGCTGAAGTCCTTGCCCGTGTACGGGAGCTTCTTGTAGATGTACTGATTGACGGTGAACATGCTCCCCGACGCCAGCATCAATGTGTAGCCGTCAGGCGCAGACTTCGCTTCGACTTGAGCGGCGATCATGCCGCCCGCGCCTGGGCGATTGTCGATCACCACGGACTGCTTCCAAAGCGTCCCCAATCCCTGGCCGATCGTGCGGGCCAGCACATCGGTCGAGCCGCCGGCAGAGAAAGGAACGATGATGCGGATCGGCTGGGACGGCCACGCGTCTTCAGCATGGGCGGCCGACTGCGCCTGCAGGACAGCGGTAAATGCGGCAGCGAGCACGAGCCCGCGCCGAAGCGTGCGAACGATATTGGGGGGCATTGCGTTGTCTCCGTTTGAAATAGTGTGGATCGGCCGTGGCCCGATTCAAGGTGGACAGCGAAGCAGTTTCCGGAAATGCGCTTGCCACGCGGCACCCCTCATTGCGCCATCTGCTCGCAAAGAATCGTTTCTCCCGGCCGTACCCGGCTAAATGTCACTGGCTCCTGTTTGATCTCGACCTCTCCTCCACTTTTGCGAATCGTCGTGTAAGCGGACTTCTCCAGATCGCCGGCTTCCGCATAGTCCTCACGGAAATGCGCGCCCCGCGAATTCTCGCGGGACAGGGCCGCCTCGGTGATGATCTGGCTGACCGCAATCAGATTCTTCAGGTTCAGCCAGTCGTGCCACTGCGCGTTGAATGCGCGGTCGCCATCCACGACGCCGGTGAGCATCAACTGCTCATGAAGTTCGCCCAGGACCTTGCGTGCCCGCAGGAGCCCGTCGCGATCGCGAATGATGCCGACATCCGTCCACATGCATTCGTAGAGCGCTTCCCGAATGCTCTCGAGGCCTTTTCCATTCCTGGAGAAGGGAACTTCTGCCTCCCTGATGGCGCCTTCGATGGCAAGCGCATCGGGTTCGCGATACTCACCTTGCGCCTTGACCCACTTCGCCATGTTGTCGCCTGCGATGCCGCCGAACACCGTGGAATTCGCCACGCCGTTGCCACCCAGCCGGTTCGCGCCGTGTACGCCGCCCGTGTCCTCTCCCGCGGCGAAGAGGCCGCTCAGTTCGGTGCTGCAGTCGGTATCGAACGTCACGCCGCCCATCATGTAGTGCGCGGTCGGCACCACTTCGACGAGCCCGCCCGCGAGATCGAACCCGCAGTCCGCGCAGCGTTCCACCATGCCCTTGAACTGCTTGCGGACCTTGTCCGGGCCCAGGTGGCTCATCTGGATGTACACGCCGCCATTGGGCGAGGTCCGTCCCGCGCGCATTTCCGCATAGATGCCGCGCGAAACGATGTCGCGCGTGGCGCGTTCGCCGCGCTTGTCATAGCGATCCATGAACCGCGCTTTCGCGCCGTTCAGCAAGTGCCCGCCTGCACCGCGCAGTCCTTCTTCGAGCACCGTTCCGGTCATCCGCGTGTGACTGCCGGCAAGCAGACCCGTAGGATGGAACTGCACCATTTCCATATCACGCAGCGTGAGGCCCGCGCGCAGCGCCATCGCGAGGCCGTCGCAGCTCTTGTCCCCCGACGGCGTATGGAACTTGTACATCGTCGGGCCGCCGCCCGTGGCGAGCAGCACCGCCCTCGCCTGCACGAAGACGAACCGGCCCGTGCGCATGTCGATCATCAACACGCCCGCGACATGCTTGCCATCGGGCGTCTTGATCAGCTCGATGGCCCGGTGCTCCTCCAGCCGATGGATGCCGCGGCTCCACACCTGCTCGGCCAGGCGGTTGATGATCTCGATGCCGGTCAGGTCGCCCTTGTGGACCGTTCTGTCGAACGTCTGACCCGCGAACGCTTTCTGGTGAATCGACCCGTCCGGGTTACGGTCGAAAAAGCAGCCGAGTTCGTTTTCGAGTTCACGCACACGCTCGACTGCCGTGCTCACCAGCGCCCAGGCGAGGTCCTGGTTGGACAACCATTTGCTGCCCTCGATCGTGTCCATGAAGTGACGCTCGACCGAATCGCCGGGCGCCAGCGCGACGTTGTAGCCGCCCTGCACCATGCGCGTGCAGCCGCATTTCCCGAGCAGCCCCTTCACGGCAACCGTGATCGAGAGATCCGGTGCCTGCTTGTGCGCGTGCAGCGCGGCAAAGAGACCGGCGCCGCCCGAGCCGAGAATCAGGATATCCGTCTTGACGCGCTCGATATTCATTTTGTCGGTACTCCCAGGCTCTCGAGAACTTCGGCGCGTCGCGAGGCGGTGTCGCCCTTGACTTCGTCGTACAGGCTGCCGCCGTGGCTGTCCATGGCGACCAGCAGCGGACCGAAGCCTTTGATCCTGAACTTCCAGAGCGACTCCGGATTGAGGTCATCGAGATCGACAGCTTCGATCTTCTCGATCCATGTCGTTTCGAGCGCCGCCGTGCCGCCGATGATGGCCAGGTAGACGCCGCCCAGATCCTGGAACGCCGCCTTCGATCCTTCGCGCAAGCCCCCTTTTCCAACGATCATGCGCACGCCGTACTGCTCCATCAGCGGGCGTGTGAAGCGTTCCATGCGGTCCGACGTGGTCGTGCCGATACAGACCGGCTGATACCCCGCCGGGAATTCGCTGCTTGGCGCGACCTTGCGCACGTTGGGCGCCGTGTGAATGACCGCGTGCCCGCGCAGGTCGAATTCCGTCGTGCGCCCCTTGTCGAACAGATGGATCTGCGTGGCATCGCGGATGCCGAACAGTGTGTGGTGCAAGGTCACCGTATCGTTCACGCGCAGCTTGCGGATCTGCGACTCGTCGACGGGCGTATGGAGGTCGTAGTGAGCCATGTCAGAACCCGTAAGTGAGACCGCTTGTGGTAAGCAGCGCCTTCGCGCGCCGCGCCGAATGACATTGCATGTTGACCGCAATGGGATTCATCGTGATGTGCGTCGACGCCAGTTCGATATGCACCGCAAACGCCGTGCTGTCGCCCCCCAGACCCTGCGGCCCGACACCGAGACGGTTCACCGCCTGCGTCAGTTCGCGTTCGAGCGCGGCGCCCTCGGGGTCGGCGCATGTGGTGCCCAGCGCGCGCGTCGCGGCACGCTTGGCGAGCGCGATGGACAGATCGGACGTGCCGCCGAGTCCCACGCCCACGATCGTCGGCGGACACGTCTTGCCGCCTGCCGAAATCACACAGTCGACGACGAACATCTTGATCGCATCGATACCCTCGGCAGGCACGGCCATCTTCAGGAAGGAATTGTTCTCCGAGCCGCTGCCCTTCGGCACCATCTCGATGGTTGCGGTCTCGTCCTCGTCCGTGAAGTCGACATGAATGACGGGCACCTCGATGCCGCACGACGTGTGATTGTTCTTGCGCGTGAGCGGATGCACGACCGACGAGCGCAGCGGGTGCTCTCTCGTGGCGCGCTCGCACCCTTTGCGAATCGCCGCCTTCAATGCGAAGCCGTCGAACTCGACATTGCGGCCAAGCGCGACGTTGTAAATCGGGATGCCCGTGTCCTGGCAAAGCAGGTTCTCCGTATCTTCCGCGACACGGATATTGGTGCGCATCGTTTCGAGCACCCGCTGCGCGACCGGCGACGTTTCGCTGGCGGAAAGTCGTTCAATGCCGTCTTTCACGTCGGGCGGGAGCAACTTGAGGGCGCGGATATACAGTTCCTTCGAGGCTTCCTCGACGACGTCGAGATCGAGTTTCATGGCCGTCTCTTCCGGATTGGTAACAAGGTTGTGGGGCTGTCGCGCAGCGTGGAATTCCCGCTATAGGGGGCTAATGCACGAGCGCGAGCAGGAAAGCCAGGCCCGTACACGTGCTTGCCCCCAAACCGAAGGCGAGCCAGTTCTTTCTCAAGCCGGTCCACGGCAGAAATTCGATCAGCAAGAGGCGTATCCCCCCCATCATGTGGAGCGAGAGCAGAACCACGAGTCCCCATTCGCCAAACTTGAAAAGCGGCTGGTCGGTCACACGAAGAAAGCCGTCGAGCGAAGCCTCTCCCGTAATGGCGTGGCCGAGCGCCCAGAAGTGAACCGGCAGGAACAGGGCCAGCGCCAGACCGGAAAGACGATGCACGAGAAAGGCCCACCAGGCAGGATGCGTGCGGGCGCGATAGTCGTTCTTTCGCATCACGATACGACTCCATAAACGGCGCGCAAACCCATCAGCGCGAGGCCAGCGGAACATGCGAAGCAGGCGACCTGGGCGGGCTTTCCGCGCCAGTGCAGCCACTCTTCTGCCACTCTGAGCAGACCGATAGGCACATGGATCGCACACGCGATCACGAACACCGTATAGAAGGCGCCAAACAGCAGATTTCCGCGCGTGCGGCCGAGAATGGCCGATGCGCTCAAGCCACTGTGGACGGCGTAGATGATCACGCCGAGATGAACGAACACGCAGAGCGCGAGCACCGTCGCACTCATGCGCTGCCAGTACCAAAGACGAGCCTGAGTGCGAAGAGAGAGGCCTTGCATCAGAGGTCTCCTTCGCGCGCGGCCTTCATCGTCATCCGCTTGAGGCCGGCAATGCCCGCTGTCGGCGAGAGATGCTTGGGGCAACGCTCCGTGCACGTGGCCTGGGTATGACACGAGTGACACCCCGCGTCGCCGGCTACGGCGCGCAGACGTTCGAGCGTTTGCGTGTCGCGTTCGTCATTGACGAGCGTCCACGCACGGTTCAGCGCGGCGGGCCCCAGATAATCCGGGCGCCATGTCACGACATCGCAGGACGAATAGCACACGCCGCAACCGATGCACTCGATCCCGGCGTCCGCCGCCTTGCGTTGCGCGCTCTCGGGACTCACTCTCGCGAAATCGTCGTGGCGCGAGCGGCTTCCCGAAAACTGCCCCTTGGCCCGGCTCCACTTGTCGAAGAAGTCGCTCATGTCGGTCACGAGGTCCTTGATGACCGGCAGGTTGGAGAGCGGCGCGATCTCCAGTTCGTCGTTCACCGCGACTTTCGACACGTGCGTGCGGCAGGTCCAGCGCGCCTTGCCATTGACGTTCATCGCGCAGGACCCGCACATGCCCACGCGGCACGCGAACCGGTATGCAAGATCGGGCTGCAGTTGCCGCTGAATGAACGTGACGACGTCCAGTACCGTTTGACTTTCGTAACGCGGGACGTCGTACGTGACGAGCCCCCGCGTAGCACTTCTCCAGACTCTGACTCGAAGTTTGTCGGTATTCACGATGCCTCTCGAATAGCTGCTGACGCAGTACGATTGAACGGGTTTCGCCCACCGATTGTTCAGCAATTCTTCATCAAGAAAAATCGAATAATTCTGGCGTTCAGCTAAAGGTTTCCTATGCCTCGCGGCGCACGCGCCGCAGCTTCAGCACGGTGGCCATTTGCGCGTTGTCGCGCTCCTTTTCGAGTCCGGACACCACGAGCGTGGCAACGGCGTTGCCGATCATGTTGGTGACGGCGCGCACTTCGGAAATGAAACGGTCCACGCCGAGAATGAGGGCCGCGCCTTCGATGGGAATCTGCTTGAATGCCGTAAGCGTGGCGAGCAGCGTGACGAATCCCGCGCCCGATACGCCGGCCGCGCCCTTCGAGCTGATCATCGAGAGGACCATCAGCCCGATCTGATCGCCCCACGACAGCGGAACGTTATAGGCCTGCGCGATGAACATCGCGCAGATCACCTGCGCCACGCAGGTCCCGTCGAGGTTGAACGAGTAGCCCATCGGCATCACGATACCGACAACCTGTTTCGGGCACCCCATGCCTTCGAGCTTGCGGATCAACTGCGGGAACACCGATTCGGACGACGTCGTGGCGAGCACGAGCAGAATCTCTCCCTTCAAATAATTGACCAGCCGAAGCAGGCTGAAACCGCTCATCCGGCAGATGGTGCCGAGCACGACCACGAGGAAAAAGATCGTTGCCACATAGATCGTGATGAGCAGCATGCCGAGCGAATTCAACGCCGACAGTCCGTATTTCCCGACCGCGAAGCCCATCGCCCCCAGCGCGCCGAGCGGTGCGAGCTTCATGATGAAGCCGACGATCCTGAAGAGCACCGCCGACACGGCGTCGAAGAACGTCAGGACCGGCTGACCCTTCTCGCCGACATAGGACAAGCCCACCGCGAACAAGCAAGCGATCACGACGATCTGCAGCATGTCGCCCGAAGCAAACGGACTCAGGAAACTCGAAGGAATGATGTTGAGGAAAAAGCCCGTCAGGCCGCCGCCGTGATGCACCTCCGTCTGATATTGCGCCAGCACGTGCACATCGGCGGTGCCTGGCTGGATATTCATGCCGACGCCCGGCCCGATCAGGTTCACCATCAGCATGCCGATCAGCAGGGCCAGCGTGGTCACCACCTCGAAATAAATAATGGTCTTGCCCGCGATCCGGCCCAGCGTGCGCATTTCGCCGATCTGCGAGGCGCCGCATACGATCGTGGTGAAGATCAACGGCGGCGTGATCATCTTGATCAGCCGGATGAACGCATCCGATAACGGCTTCAGGGACTGGGCAAACGTCGGGAAGAAGTGTCCGAGGGCGATCCCGATCAGGATGGCAATCAGGACCTGGACGTAAATATGCCTGCAAAAACGACGCAACATGGTGTCTCCTTGATCTCGCCTCACGCCGCGTGCACGCGACGTTGGCGAGAAAGATGCCGGGCCGCGCAGACCCGGCACTCTGACCAGTTGTGGCAACAACCTGGAGATCGCCTCTGCCGGGCGAATAATTCCAGGCCGTCTCATGCATTCAATCTTGATTGCGGCTTTTACCAGCGCTTCGTCTTGATGTTGTGAACGTGAGCGTGCTCGCCCGCCTTGATCGGCGCCACGACCTTGCCGATATCCACGCCGTACTTGTAGACGGTGTCGCCCACGGCCATGTCCTTGAGCGCGACCTTGTGACCGATCGGAATGTCCTGCTGGGCGACGATCGCGACGACCTTGTCGTCATCCATGATCCAGGCGTTCAATGCCAGGCCCGCCTTGATGCCCTCGACCACGGCAACGCCAACCGTGTCTTCGCGCTCATGCAATACCGCGTGAATCATCGTCTACTCCTTGTTCAAGTGGAATCGGGTGTGAACCGGCATAGCCAGGCCAGTGACCTAGCCGAATAAAGCCGGTACGGAACGAATGATCAAATTGACTGCCGCGACGATAAGAACGATCCAGAGCAGCGTGAGGACGCGTGGCGCCGAAATGGCGCTGCGCAGCCTCGCGCCCGCGAACAATCCCACCGCGCCGCAAGGCAACAGAAAGCTCGCGAGCGGAAGGACAGCCGGGTTTCGATAGAGTCCGCAAACGGAGAAGAGAACGAGCCGGGCGACTGCCGTGGCGGTAATGAGTGTGCTGATCGTGGCGCGCCGCTGGTCGGGGTCGCGCAGACGGCCGGCCAGATAAATCGTGTAGACCGGGCCGCCGGTACCGAATACGGCCGTCAGGCATCCGCCGAAGAAACCCAGTGGCAGGGCCCAGCGTCCGCCAATCTCGCGAAATTCGCCGCGGGATGTGACCTTCCAGAGCGAGTAGGTCAACAGGCACACGCCAAGAATGAGTTCGAGCGGCTTTTCCGGCACGGAAACCAGTACGCTCACGCCCAGCAGAAGCCCGATGCACAGCCATGGCCCGAGCCGTTTGAGTTCCTCGGTCTGAACAAACTGAAGGTTGCGCATGCCCACGAGCAGCCCGGCGACGAGATCCAGCACCAGCATCACGGGTGTCGCCGTGCGCAGGGGCACCAGTTGCGTGAGCAACGGGATGGCAACGATCGACGAACCAAAACCCGTGAGCCCGTACACCAGATACGCAATCGCCACGACACCGCCTGCCACTGCGATCGAACTGACACCGATTCCGATGGCGCCAGCGGCGCTTTGCGCATTCAACCAGGCTGTCATTGATGAAGGGTCCCGGAGCGACGTTCAGTGTTGTGGGGTATGCGGGGGATGCATTGACTGCACCGCTCCAGAAATTTTGGCCGCGATGCTGCGTCCATTGTCGCCTGCGGCTTGCTAAAGATAAACGCAGTAATGGTTTTCCTGAGACCAGGAAATACTTTAGGTTGCGTAAAATTTCGGGGATCGAAGCGTGCATGTCTTCTCCGCGAAACGCGAGCAATGCCATCCATTCGCACCCTCAAAATCTTTCTCTCCGTCGCGCGATGCGGCACCTTTGCCGCCGCCGGCAACAAGGTCGGCCTCACCGCTGCCGCCATCGGCCTGCAGATTCGCGCGCTCGAAAGCGATCTCAATGTTCAGCTTTTTGACCGCAACGCCCGCGCCGCCGTGCTGAATCCCGTTGGCCGCGCTCTCATTCCCGAGATCGAGGAAATCGTTCGCCGCTACGAGCTTCTCGAGGTCGCCGCCGGCGGCGACGAAATGTCGGGAACGGTCGTGATCGGCGCACTCGTCTCCGCGCTGATGGGCGCGTTCGCCGATGCCTTGTGGTCAATACGTCAACACCATCCCCGCCTCGATGTGCATCTGCTCGCCGGCATGTCCAGCGATTTTGCGCACCAGGTCGAAATCGGCGAACTCGATGCGGCGGTCGTCACGCAGTCTCCACACCCTCTCGCGTCCACACTCCTTTGGACACCTCTGTATTCGGAGCCGATGATTCTCATCATGCCGACGGCCCCGCACTTCGATTTGCCGCCGCAGCAGGACGACATCCTCCGCGTTGCACCGTTCATGCGCTTCGACCGCAGCACATGGACCGGACACCTCGTGCAGAATGTGCTCGATCAATGCAAGGTCGAAGTCAACGAAGCGATGGAACTGAACTCCGTCGAGGCGATCGTCGCACTAGTGCGTCAGGGCTTCGGCATCTCGATCGTTCCTGAACTCGCCAACGTCGATTTCGCCAACGATCGCGCGATCCGCGTCATGTCGCTCGACGGCGTCGACGTGCGGCGCCACGTGGGTTTGCTCGAACGCGCGAGGCACAGCCGTACGGCATTCACCGACGCGATCAAGAGTTACTTCACGGCAACCTGATCCATCTCGCGATCGCCGCACGTGCTCACGCCGCCAACGCGCGCAACTGATTGAGCAGCGCGTCGGGAATCTCGATGCCATCGCGCGCAGCGATGTCGGCGAGCCCGGCCCGCCGTTGCCCCGGCAACCGGACATCGGCGTCCTGCAGCATCACTTCGATCAACGCCTCGACGCGCGACAGATAGGCGGCATTGCCCGCCAGCGCGCCCGGATCGATCGCCCAGAACAGGTGGCCCACGCGCGACTTCGCGCCTTCCTCAGTCAGGAACGAGCCCGCCTCGTAGCCGAAGTTCGCTCCGGCCAGCGCGGCGGCAAGCAGTTCGACCATGAGCGCGAGCATCGCCCCTTTCGCCCCGCCGAACGGCAGCATCATGCCTTCCAGCGCGGCCTTCGCATCGGTGGTCGGCCGGCCGTCGCGCGAGGTCGCCCAGCCCTCGGGAATCGGCTTGCCTTCGCGGGCGGCCACCATGATCTTGCCGCGCGCGACATTGGACAACGACAGGTCGATCATCAACGGCTTGCCGTCGCGGCGCGGAAACACGGCCGCCACGGGATTGGTGCCGAACACGGCGTGCTGCCCGCCCCATGCCGGCATCGCAGCGGGCGTGTTGCTGAACGCAAGTCCCACCATGCCGGCCGCGCCGACCGGCTCCAGATGCCAGGCGCCCGCGCCGAGGTGGTGGCTGCGCGTCACGCTCGCGACCGCGCTGCCGTGCTCCCGCGCGCGCTTCACGAGCGTTTCGACGGCCAGTTCGCAAGCCGGAAACGCCATGCCGTCCGCGGCATCGATCAACACGGCGGCATTGCGCGATTCGACGACCGACGGGCTGGCCTTCGCATCGACACGGCCGTTGCGCAACTGCGCGACATACATCGGCAAACGCGCGACGCCGTGCGAAGACAGGCCGCGTTCGTCGGCGTAGACGAGCGCGCGCGCGGTGGCCTCTGCCGTGCGCGGCGTGGCACCCGCGGCAAGCAGCGTGCGCGTGGCAAGGTCGTGAAGATCACCGGACGAGATCCGCGTCATATCAGAGTTCCTTCGTTTTCGTTGAGTCATGCTCGCCCGCGAGCAACGCATCCGTCACGCGCGACGCGACCAGCGTGCTGACGCGCTCGTTCGACTGCACGGTCAAGCCCGCGATATGCGGCGTGAGGATCAGGTTGGGCACGCCCGCAAGCGGCGAACCTGCCTTGAGCGGTTCGTCGGCGAACACATCGAGCGCGGCGCCGCCGAGGCGGCCTTGCGTCAGCGCTTCGGCCAGCGCGCTTTCGTCTATCACGCCGCCGCGCGACGTATTGATCAGGACTGCATGGGGTTTGAGCATCTGCAGTTGCGCCGGGCCGAGCAGATTGTGCGTGCTCTCGACGAGCGGCACGTGAACGGTCACGACGTCGGCGGCGCACAGCGCGTCGTCGAACGACATGCCTCGCGTGCCCGTCTCCTGCCAGCAGGCCGCATCCGCCGGAATCTGCGGGTCGAAGCCCACGACCTGCATGCCGATGCCGCGCGCCAGCTGCGCGACGAGCCGCCCGATGCCGCCAAAGCCGATCACGGCCATCGTGCCGCCCGCCGCTTCGCGCCCGTTCGAGAGCGCGGTGCGCGGCCACTGCCCCTGCGCGACGGCCGCGCTCGACAGGTACGCGCCGCGCAGCAGCATCAGCGACGTGGCGATCACATACTCGGCCACGGCTGCCGCGTTCGCGCCCGTTGCTGGAAACACCTGCACGCCGCGTTCCCTGCATGCGCCGAGCGCGATATTGTCGAGCCCGACGCCGAGCCGCCCGACCACCGACAGGCGCGGCGCGTCGTCGAGCAGCGCGGCGGTGACCTGGGTGCGGTTGCGCACGATCAGCGCATCGGCGTCCGCCAGCAGACTGCGCAGCCGCTCGGGTTCGTCGACGAGCGACGCTTGTGCGTGCACATCGAAATGACGCCGCAGCGAAGCCACCGCCGACGCATCCATGAACTCGCTGATGACGACTTTCTTGCGATCGGTTTTCAATGTGAGCGTTCCTGTGCGTAAGCGGGTCGCTTTCTTTCGTTGACGCTCTCGACCGGTTCGGATTCCGTATCGATAACGCCATGAGCGGCGCGCGGCGCGGCCAGTACCTTGCGCGCTGCTTCCGCGTCGAACACACCCTCCCAGCGTGCGACCACGATCGTCGCCACCGCGTTGCCGATCATGTTGACGATCGCGCGAATCTCATTGAGAACGCGATCGATGCCGATGATCAGCGTGATGCCGGCAACCGGAATGATGTTGTGGGTGGAGAGCGTGGCCGTGAGCGCCACCAGCGCCGCGCCCGCAACACCCGCGCCGCCCTTCGACGTCAGCAGCAGAATGGCGAGCAGGCCGAGTTGTTGCAGCAGTGACAGATGCGTGTTGGTGGCCTGGGCGATGAACAGCGACGTCATCGTGAGATAGATGGCCGCGCCGTCGAGATTGAACGAATAGCCCGTTGGCAGCACGAGACCGACGACGGGCTTCGGGCAGCCGAGGCGCTCGAGTTTGTCCATCAGGCGCGGCAGTACCGATTCCGTGGTCGAGGTGCCAAGCACGATCAGCAGTTCCTCGCGCAGATAGTTGAGCAGCGGCCAAAGGCCGACGCCGGCCCAACGGCAGATCGTGCCGAGCACCAGGGCGATGAACAGGATGCTGGTGAGATAGAAACAGACGATCAGCAGACCGAGTTGCTGGAGCGTGCCGATGCCATACTTGCCCACCGTGAACGCCATCGCACCGAACGCACCGAGCGGCGCGAGTCGCATGATCATCTCGACGATGCGCATGAGCGCCTCGCCGCTCTGCTCGATCACGCGCGCAAGGAAACGGCTGCGGCGCGACATGATCGACAACGCCACGCCGAACAGCACCGAGAACAGCAGCACCTGCAACAGGTTGCCGTGCGCGAACGCGCCGACCACCGAGTTCGGCACGATCTCTTCGAGGATGCTTTGCGACGCCGCGGCATGCGCTTCGCTGACGTAGTGGCTCACGGCCTGCGGGTCGAGCGTAGCCGGGTCGATGTTGAGTCCTTCGCCCGGATGCAGCACGTTCGCCACCACCAGACCGATGACCAGCGCGAGTGTCGTCACCGCTTCGAAATAGACGATCGTCTTGACGCCCACTCGCCCGACATGTTTGAGGTTTTCCATCCGTGCGATGCCGAGCGACACGGTGCAGAAAATGACCAGCGTAATGAGCATCTTGATCAGGCGAATGAACGTATCGCCCAATGGTTTCATTTCGACGCCGAAGTGCGGCCAGCAATAGCCGACGAGAATACCGGCCGCAAGTCCGATCAGGACCTGGGCATAGAGATGTCTGAGCACGCGCAAGGTGGTGTCTCCTCCACTCGCTGCTGCCTGGTGATACAGCTTCGCGCACCGTGGGCGGACTTCCGTGGTCCACCTTGACGGCCCTCCCTGCAAGGCCTTTTGCGCCGCGGTGCGCGCCACTGCGATGGAACTGCGGGGAACTGCGTTCGCGAAGCCCGCCGCGCAGGCGGGCTTGCGGGTGCTACTTGCGCCGGTCAGGCGCTCTCGAACAGACGCGTGAGCACGAACTCGCGATGGCCCAGCGTTTCCGCCGCGGTCCAGCGGCCGTTCGCCGTTGCGAGCATCGATTCGAGCAGCTTGTCGCCCGCCTGATCGAGGTTCTGCTCGCGCTGCAGCAGGCCCGAGACATCGACGTCGACGTGCTCGCTCATCGTGCGCACCGTGCGCGGATTCGCGCAGATCTTGATGACCGGCACGATCGGATTGCCGATCACGTTGCCCTGCCCCGTCGGGAAGAAATGCACGGCGAAACCCGAGGCCGCGCACAGCGTCACCATCTCCGCCGCCGCCGACGACGAGTCCATGAACCACAGGCCCGAATGCGTCGGCTCCTCGGCCTTGTCGAGCACGCCGTCCACGCGGCACTTCTTGCCGATCTTCTGGATGTTGCCGAGCGCCTTTTCCTCGATCGTGGTCAGGCCGCCCGCGATATTGCCCTTGGTCGGCTGCGACTCGGAGAGGTCGTCGGTCTTCCAGCGGTTGATCATGTCCTGGTAGCGGTCGAACATGAACTGGAAGCGCTCGCGCACCTGGTCGTTCGCGCAGCGCGCCGCGACGATCTGCTCGCCGCCCGTCAGCTCCGAGGTCTCGCCGAACACGAGCGTCGTGCCGAGTCCGTAGAGCTTGTCGAACGCATTGCCGACCGTCGGGTTCGCGCCGCAGCCCGACGTCGTATCCGACTCGCCGCACTTGGTCGACACCCACAGATCGGCGATCGGGCACTCCTCGCGCTCGAGCGTCGTCGCCCACTGCACCATTTCCTTGGCGGCCTTCGAGGCACGCATGATCGTGTCATGGTCGCCGTGCAGTTCGATGCCGAAGCCCATCACCGGCTTGCCCGACTTCGCGATGCCGTCCACCACGCGCTTGGTCCAGCCTTCCTCGATACCGATGACGATCACGCCGGCGACATTCGGGTTGCAGCCCGCGCCGATCAGCGTGCGGAAATGCAGATCGAGGTCCGCGCCAAACTGCAGGCGGCCGTACGGATGCGGCAGCGCCATGGTGCCCTTGATGTTGTGCTCGACCGCTTGGGCGGCAGCGTTCGACAGGTCGTCGACGGGCAGGATGATGACATGGTTGCGCACGCCGACGCGGCCGTTCGAGCGGCGATAGCCGCGGAAAATGGTGTTCTGGTCAATCACGCTCATGGTGTCTCTCTCTGAATGGGAGGGGTTCGACTGGCTGGCTCGCCTGCGCCTTACCAGCGCTTCGTCTTGATGTTGTGAACGTGAGCGTGCTCACCCGCCTTGATGGGCGCCACGACCTTGCCGATATCGACGCCGTACTTGTAGACGGTGTCGCCCACGGCCATGTCCTTGAGCGCCACCTTGTGACCGATCGGAATGTCCTGCTTCGCCGGAACAGTGACGATTTCGTCCTCGTCCATGATCCACGCGTTCAGCTGCGTGCCCGCCTTGATGCCCTCGACGACCGCGACACCAACCGTGTCCTTCGCCTCGTGCAGCACGATGTGGATCGTCCTGCGCGCCGGATCGGCATGGGCCGCCGTTGAATCAGCCTGCTGTGCTGCTTGAGCTGCCTGGCTCATCTGAGTGTCTCCAGTTTTGTTCACGGGGGGTCTGGCGCGTGGCCATGCTGCGCATCATAGACAGCTCATTCATCCATGTCAACCATATCATCTATATGTGTTGGATCAGCCAGATGAAGTAAAATCGTGTCAAAGTCCGGAAAGCACAAGGAAGGGGGAACACCGCCATGAACACGCTGAAGAACGGCGCAGCCCACGCGGCAGGCGCGGCAAGCGCGCCCGTCATCGGGGGAACGCGCTACAAGGAAGTGAAAAACGGGATCCTCGCCGCGCTGTCGGCGAAGGAATGGAAAGGCGGTGAGGCGATACCTTCGGAAAAGCGCCTGTCCGAGCGCTTCGGCGTGTCGATCGGGACGCTGCGCAAGGCGATCGACGAACTCGTGGCGGACAACATTCTCGTGCGCCATCAGGGGCTCGGCACGTTCGTCGCGCAACACCAGCGCGATCGCTATTTCTTCCGGTTTTTCCGGGTCGTGCGCCAGGATGGCGAGAAGAGCTATCCCACGGTGAGCCTCGTGTCGTTCACGAAGGCCAAGGCGACGCGCGAAGTCGCCGCGATTCTCGGCATCGAACCGAACGCGCGGGTTTTCTCGTTCGTGAACCGCCTGGCGCTGCATGGCGAGACCGTCATGATCGACAGCATCACCGTGGCCGAGGAGCGTTTCGCGGGACTGACCGAAGCCGCGTTGCGGGAGCGGCCCAGCACGCTTTACAACTTCTACCAGGACGCGTTCCACATCAACGTGGTCGGGACCGAAGAACGGCTGCGCGTCGCGACGGCCAACGAGGTCGAGAGTGAACTCCTCGAGGTGGCGCCCGGTACGCCGTTGCTCGAAGTGCGGCGCATTGCGTACTCGTATCATCAGGAGGCTGTCGAGCTTCGCATCTCGCACGTGAACACCGCGCGCTACGAATACGTCGGTCCTTCCGCTTCACACGAAGAGCCGCTCTAAAGGCCCAGGTTTTTCACACTTCCGCTGCGCTCGCCCGCCGGACGAGCGCAGCGTTGATTCATCGCTCAGGCGGCGACGTGAAACACGCTCACCGTCCTTTCGAGCAGCCGCGCCTGATCCTGCATCGATTGCGCCGCCGCCGACGCCTGCTCGACGAGCGCCGCGTTCTGTTGCGTCGCTTCGTCGATCTGGCTGATCGCGCGGTTGACCTGCTCGATGCCCTCCGTCTGCTCATGGGTGGCCGCCGAAATCTCGGCCATGATGCCGGTCACGCGCCCCACGCTCTCGACGATTTCCGACATCGTCGAACCGGCGCGCGCCACCAGTGCGCTGCCCGTGTCGACTCGCGAGACCGAGTCGTCGATCAGCGCCTTGATTTCCTTGGCGGCGGCCGCCGAGCGCTGCGCCAGACTGCGAACCTCGGAGGCCACCACCGCGAAGCCGCGGCCCTGCTCGCCGGCGCGCGCCGCCTCGACGGCGGCGTTGAGCGCAAGAATATTGGTCTGGAAGGCGATGCCGTCGATCACGCCGATGATGTCGACGATCTTGCGCGACGACTCGTTGATGGATTTCATCGTGTCCACCACCTCGGAGACCACAGCGCCGCCCCGGCCCGCCGCTTCCGATGCCGACGCCGCGAGGTCGTTCGCATGCTGCGCGTTCGACGCGCTCTGCTGCACCGTCGACGTCAGCTCCTCCATGGATGCGGCGGTCTCCTGCAGCGACGCGGCCTGCTGCTCGGTGCGCGATGACAGGTCGAGATTGCCCGCGGCGATCTGCTTCGAAGCCGTGCTGACTGACGCAGTCGACGCCAGCACGGTGCCGATCACGCCAACGAGGCTCTCCTGCATGCGCTTCGCAGCCGAAGCAAGCATGCCGATTTCGTTGTGGCCGTGTTCGCCGATGCGCGCGGTCAGGTCGCCCTGGGCGACGCGGTCCAGATGCTCGCCCAGGGCTTGCAGCGGCTTCTGAACGACGCGGGACAGCGCACGGCGCGCAGCCACGGCGACCAGCACGGTGACACCGAGGCACACCGCAATCATGATCTGGAGGAACGACGTCGTGTCATTCGCGGCCTCTTTTGCCGCGTGGCCGCGTTTGGTGGCGCGCTTGACGAACTTGTCCATCTCGTCGTTGAACGCGCGCGAAGCCGCGATGCTTTCGATCGCGGCGATGTGATTGAAGGTGGCCATGTCGTTGGCCGCGAGCGCCTTCTGCTCGTTGCGCACGCTATCGTTCAGCGCGTTGTAGGTTTCGACGATACGGCGGGCGAGTGCCTGGTCGTCCGGGTCGGAGCGTGGAATCTTCGCGAACGCCTCGATGCGCGCCTGACCCTGTGCCAGCCGGGCGTCGACGGTCTCCGTCAAATTCTTTGCCGCCGCGGTTTCACCGATCTGGGCCGCGCTCTGTGCGGCCGAGATCGACACGCGGGCGCGTTGCGTGGCGGCAAACGCCTCGGTTACGTCGGTCACTTCGACGGTCGCCTGGCTCATCGCCTCGACGGAGGCCGCAGTCTCACGCACGCCCTTGAGGGCCATGAGATTGCTGACGCCAATCAAGACAACCAGCAGCGACAGCACTGCGGTCAGGATGGTACTGATCCGGAATTTGCCCACTTCTGTCCCCAAATGTCAGCTTTTTTGTGACTGCGGGTAGTCGCATGGCGGGTGATACCGCTGCGACTACGACCGGCATATCGGCATGGAGCTCACGACACTTGAGGATCTTTTGCGGACCTGACAAAAGCGAAAACTGGCACCGGCTCAGGAAAGCTTTTTGTTAGCTTGCGTGACGTCGCCTCTCGGACAACGCCACGGTTTGGCGCTCGCCAGCTTTCCTGATCGAAGCCAGCAAGATAGTCAGGACACCTTCAGGTCTATGCGACAGCCGGCGAAATCAGTAGCGCGCCAGCTGGCTGCCGTTGACCTGCACGCGGTCGCCCGGGCGCAGGTCGCCGGGCGTCGGCACGTTGAACGCGCGGGTCGAGCCGTCGCTCAGCTGCACGTCGATCTGGAATCCTGCGGGCTGGCCCATCTGCTGGCCGATCTGGTTGCCGGCATAGGCTCCGCCGAGCGCGCCGATGACGGTCGCGGCGTCGCGGCCGTGGCCGCCGCCGACCTGGTTGCCGAGCACGCCGCCAACCAGCGCGCCGACGACGGTTCCGGCGATGCCCGAAGCACCGGTGGCGTTGCTCAACGGCCGGATGCTCGAGATCGTGCCGTACTGCGCGCCATATTGATTTCCGTATTGCGAGTTGTACTGCGCACCGTACTGACCGTTGCCTTGCGTGTCATACGGCTGTTGCGGCGCGGGCGGCGGGGCGTAGGCGGGCTGCTGCACGGTGCCCGGTTGTGCGTAAGCGGGCTGGCTATATGCCGGTGCTGCATATTGGCCCTGGTAACCTTGCTGCGCGCCGTACGGCGAGTAGCCCGGGGCAACGCATGCGGACAACGACAGACTGGCTGCCGCGACAAGCGCGGCGGTAAGGGCGGACTTGATAGAGAGCATGAACGTCACGGTGGGTTCGCGTTGCCGTCGCTGCGGGCACGACAAGCATGAGGAGGAATGGCGATTGCGCGGCAGTATAAGCAAAGCCCGCCCGGACGTGCGCTGCGCGAGGGTAACAACATGTAAAGTGCGTTGCTGGATGAATGGCGGCGCCTGAGCGCGGCGCCATTCATCCGTTGGAATCAGGCAGGCGCCGGATTCCCCGAGCGTTTCAATGCAGGGTTTGGACACTGCCGATGGTGTCGGCATCGGCATCGTCGGACGCGGCCTGTTCGATGATCGCGCAGCGGAAGTCGAACTTGACGCGAAGGATCGCTGACTCGACCCGTGCGTCGCCGCGATGGCCCTTCAGGCGAGTATCAATCGCCTCCTCGACGGCGAGAATCGCCTGCTCGATACTCTCCGGATCGTCGCTGTCGAAGCCGACCTCGACCTCGATGCTCTCCAGCAGGTTCAACGCGGTTGCAATGTCTTCGGAAGCGACGAATAGCGTCTCGGCGTTCTCTCTCATCTACCCTCCCCGTTGGATTGTCCAGCTCGTCAGACAGCTGCGAGTTGCACGCCTATCGTTGCACATCCGGAACAAATCTGCCGGAGACGAAGGCCGGTGTTGGGATCGAAACAACGGAAGGGTTGCCGTCCGTCGTGAAGCGAATAGAATCGAAGGTTCCAGCCGATAGCGTAGAGGCAATCGACCCGGCTTCGGGCACGGTTTCGACCTGCTAGACTGGAAGTTCCCCCGCGAACCATGGAGGGAATCATGACGACTGTCTACGTGGTGAAGACTGGCGAGCAGTACCTCTGCTGCGCAGAGGACGGCGATATCGGCATGGCGCCGGAGATTGGCGGAGCCAAGTCCTTCGTCTCTTACGAGGAAGCCGAAAAGGCGGCGTCCGTGCACGCCGACCCCGGATACGAAATCGTCGCCGTCAGCGTTGCCACACACTGACGCGCAAGGCTGTTCCGCCTCGCCTTACCGGAACTTGCCAGCCGGCGCTTACGGCTGGCTTTCGGCTGCGCCGCCGGCCAGCGCGTGAGCCGATCCGGCGAGGAAGTTCAGGATGAACGCGTTCACCTCGTCCGGACGCTCTTGCTGCACCCAGTGCCCCGCCTTCGCAATCAGCTGCTTCTTCCAGAGGTTGGGCACGTTGCTCTCCAGCGCGTCGTAATCCTTCGCTGCCATCTTCACGACGCCGTCCAGCTCTCCCGCGAGAAAGAGCGTCGACTGCATGATGCGGGCGCCGTCGAGGAAGCTGGTCAGCGCCCAGTTCCGGTCGATATTCCGATACCAGTTGATGGGCCCGCGAAACCCGCTCCGCTCGAACTGAGCGACGAAATATTGCAGGTCCGTTTCGGTCAACCACGGCGGAAGCTCGTCGGGTATCGTGAGGTTGTCCACGAATCGAGTCGATTTGGGAAAGATCGCGAAATTGGCCGGCTGCCCTTTCACCACCGGGTCGCCCGACGCCGTGTAGAGAATGCCAAGCATCGAGCGGCGCACATCGTCGTCCAGTTCACGCTCGGCGCGTCCCGGCAACTGAAAATAGTCCTGATAGAAGTGACACTCCTGCGTGATCTGCGCAAGGCGCACCGATGGACGCACCGGACGCCGAGGCATGTAAGGCACGCTCAGCAGGCCGAGAACGGGAAACAGGTCGGGGCGCAACAGCGCGGCGTAGGCGGCGACGGCGGCCCCCCAGTCATGCCCGATCAGAACCGCCCGCTCTTCGCCGAGCGCCTTGACAAGGCCGACCAGATCACCGACGAGATTCAGAATGTCGTAGGCCTCGATGGCTTCCGGAGCATCGGTGAGCCCGTATCCGCGCTGGTCCGGCGCAACCGCGCGATAGCCCGCGGCCGCCAGCGCGTCGATCTGCCAGCGCCACGCGTACCAGGACTCCGGCCAGCCGTGGCAGAGCAGCACGAGCGGGCCCGTGCCTTTCTCGACGTAGTGCATGCGGATGCCGTTGACGTACGCGAACTTCTCTTGCAGCCCGTTCATCATGGAGTCGACCTCGTCTCACGCGATGGGAAAGCGCCCGGCGCTCATTGTGAATGCAGCGCCGCAATGCTTCAACCACATCGGTCGTTTTGTGCGTGAGCCGGGACATCAAGGATCGACGCGTGCCGTGCGGCCCTCCACGCGCGCAATGACGCTCAGGTAATCGGCGGGCGTATCCATGTCGACGCAAAAGCGATCGTGCGCCGCCTCGTGGAGAAACACTTCGCCGCTGTGCTCGGCGATCAGCTTGCGGCAGCCCGGATTCACGCGGCCGCCCACGACCTCGGGACACCAGCTCGACGCGAACACGACCGGATTGCCGCGAGCGCCGTCGAACATCGGCACGAGGATCGAACCGTACGGCATCGTCGCGTAGGCCTCGACCAGTTCGCGATAGTCGGCCGCTTCAAGGAGGACCTGGTCGGCCAGGCAGATCATCACGGCGTCGCACGGCGCCTGCAGCGCGGCAACGCCGCTCGCGACCGACGTCATCTGTCCTTCCCGGTAGCGCGGGTTGCTCTGGAAGCGCACGTCGATGCCATCGAGCGCGTCGAATACGGCTCGGCCGTTGTATCCGGTCACGACGACAACCTCCTGGGGCCGTGCCGCGACGATCGCGCGCACGACGCGCCGCACGGCAGGCTCGCCGCCCACCGGCAACAGCAGCTTGTGACGCCCCTCCATGCGCGCGGACAGGCCCGCCGCGAGCACGACAGCCGAAAACGTCGCGCCGCTCATCGCGGCTCCCCGGGAGGATCGTGCGGGCGAGCGGCGGCAGGCAGGTAGCGCTCGGGGGCGCGTTCGAACTCGGCCTTGCAGCCGTCGCAGCAGAAGTACACCTTGCGTCCGCCATAGTCGACGACGTGTTTCGCCTTCGCAATCTCGACACTCATCCCGCACACGGGGTTCACGTAGCACCCCGCCTCCGCCTCTGCCACGGGCGCGCCGAGCGCCTCGCACGGCGGCAAGGGCGGCACGGTTTCCGTGGCGATCGTGGCCCGCGGCGCCGCGGCCTCGGCCGCCTCCTGCATCTCGTGCCGCACGGCGACGAGTCCCGCCACGGCGCCCAGTGCAATCTCCTGGGGCGTGTGCGCATGGATCGCCGGCCCCGCCGGCGCGTGCAGCGCCGCGAGCCGGGCCTCGTCGATACCGCGCAGGCGCATGGCGGCACGCAACCGCTCGGCCTTTCTGTGACTCGCGATCAGGAGCACCGCCACCGCGGCGCTGCGCAGCGCGGCTTCGAGCGCATCCTCGTCGCGCTCGCCTTGTGTCGCGATCAGCACGAACGACGTACCGGCGCGATCCAGCGCGGCGGCGTCAACGCCCGGCTGCCCGGCGCGCGCCACGTCGGCCGCCAGGCTCGCGCGAAACCCGACGCGCCGTGCGAGCACACACGCTTCCTGCGCCGCGGGCGTGGCGCCGAGCACGGCCACGAGCGGCGCAGGCACGGTGGGCTGGATGAAGAGCTCCAGCGCGCCGTTGCTCGCGCACGGCATGGCATGCGCCTCGACTTCGGCGTCGGCTGGCGCCGGCTCGTTGCTGATCCGCACGCGCCGTGGCTGCCCGGTACGCATCGACTCGCGCGCGGCCTCGATGACGATCGTGCGTGAGCAGCCCCCGCCGACCCAGCCATGCAGCGCGCCGTCGGCCTCCACCAGCGCCTGGGCGCCGACGTGCGTCGAAGTCGGCGGCGCCGCACGGATCACAGTGACGACCGCGAACGGTGCACCCGCATCGATCAGCCGCTGCTCGAGCTGCAGCAGATCCGCGGCGTCCGGGAGGGTTTCGCTCGATTCGGCATGGACATTCATTGCAGCGCCTCGAGAATTTGAGGAAAGATCCGTTCGAGACCCGCGAGGTCGCGGGCCCCGGCAAACAGGTCGAGATGCGGCAGCGCGGCCTGCATGCCCGCGCTGACCGGCGCGAATCCGGGACGGTCGGCGAGCGGGTTGAGCCAGACGAGCGAATGGCAGCGCCGCCGGATCGCGGCCAGCGACTCGCCGAGCTGCGCGACGTCGCCGGCGTCGTAGCCGTCGCTGACGATCACGACCGCGGTCCGCGCATGGAGCAGGCGCGGCGCGTAGTGCGCATTGAAACCGGCGAGACTCTCGCCGATCCGCGTCCCGCCGGCCCAGCCCTCCGAAATGAGGTGCAGGCGTTCCTGGGCGCGACGCGGATCGGGGTCGCGCAGCGCTTCGTCGACGCAGACGAGCCGCGTATGGAAGATGAAGCTGTGGACGTCGGGCAAGCGCCCGCTCAGCACGCGCGCGAGCCGCAGGAAAAAGAAGCTGTAGAGGCTCATCGAGCGGCTCACGTCGAGCAGCAGAACGATGCGCGGGCGCTGCCGGCGCTTGCGCCGCCAGCCGAGTTCGACCGGCAGCCCGCCGCGCGAGACGCTGCGGCGCAGGGTCCAGTGCAGATCGAGCGTGCGCCCGAGACTCGCGCGTTGCTCGCGGCGCATCTGGATGCCGCGCAGGCGCTGGGCGAAACGGCGGATCGCGGCGTCGATGGCGAAGAGTGCGTCGCGATCGTTCAGGTGGCGGAAATCCGCGTGCGCCAGCGACTCTCTCAGCGTGGCGCCTTCGTTCGCGGCGCCGCCCTCCTGTGCCGCGCCGTTGCCGCTGCCTGCGAGCGAAACCGGCGTGCCCTCGCTCGCATCGGACGGCCCGCGAGCGGTGTCGTCGCGCGCCAGCGGCCCGGCGCCGCCAGCACGGGTTTCGGCGAGCTTGCGCCGGTTCGGCGCGAGGAAGTACGCGTCGAACAATTCGTCGAAGCGCCGCCACTCCTGCGCGCGCGAGCACAGCAGCGCACGCAGGCTCCAGCGCAGCACGTCGCGCTCCGTCTGGCCCATGCGCTGCACCACCTCGAGCATTGCGGCCACGTCCGCGTTCGTCACGCCGAACGCGTTCGCGCGCAGCCAGCCCGCGAAGCCCGCATAGCGGGCGACGAGGCGATCGGCGAGATCGTGCGGCGCCGCGCGAGGCACCGTACCGTCGACGCCGGTCAACATGACGCCACCAGTTTTTCGATCACGGGCCGCGTGAGACTGGCCTGGTCCTCGCGCGTTTTCACGAGCGCGGCGAGCGAATCCATCACGCGGTCCACGCCGTTCTCGTCGAGCGCGCTCACGCCGAGGCGCAGCAGCGCGGCCACCCAGTCGAGCGTTTCCGCGAGGCCGGGCTTGCGGCGCAGCGCCATCTCGCGCACCGCATGCACGAATTCGACGATCTGGGCCGCGAGAGCCTCCGGCACCTCGGGCACCTGGGTCCGCACGATCATGAGTTCACGCTGGAACGACGGGTAGTCGACGTACTGATAGAGGCAGCGGCGGCGCAGCGCGTCGGAGATCTCGCGCGTGCCGTTCGAGGTGAGGATCACATAGGGTCGCTCGGTCGCGCGGATCACGCCAAGCTCGGGGATCGAAAGCTGGAAATCCGACAGCAGTTCGAGCAGGTAGGCCTCGAACGCCTCGTCGGTGCGGTCGATTTCGTCGATCAGCAGCACGGGAGCGGGCGTGGTCGTAATGGCTTCGAGCAGCGGGCGCTTGAGCAGATAGCGCTCGGAGAAGATGTCCTGCTCCTTGTCGCGCAGCGGCCGCGCATCCTGCTCGAAGAGCTTGATCGCGAGTAGCTGGTGGACGTAGTTCCATTCGTAAAGCGCCGCGTGCGCGTCGAGCCCTTCGTAGCATTGCAGGCGGATCAGCGGCGCGTCGAGCAGGCGCGCGAGCGCCTTCGCGACCTCGGTCTTGCCTACGCCCGCCTCGCCCTCCAGCAGCAGCGGGCGGCGCATTTCCATCGTGAGCAGCAGCGCAGCCGCGAAGCTGCGCTCGACGATGAACCGGTGGCCCGCCAGCTTCGCCTGCAGCGCGAGGACGTCCGGCATGCGGTCGATTTGCGCCATGGCGTGCCTCAGCGGCCCTGCGCCTTGTGGGTGAAGAGTCCGCGCAGCCAATCGCGAATGATGGCCCAGACAAACGCGATGCCGTTCAGCTCGGTGGCCTGCGCAGGCTGCGCGGCGGCCGCCCTGGAAGCTGGCGCCGATACCGGCTCGTCGGCAGCACTCGCAGCAGCGCCCGGCGCAGTTTGCGGCGGCGCCATGGCACTCAGACGCGCCGAGAAGTTTGCGACGAACTGCTTGAGCAGCTGCTCCGACACCGGCCCCATGAGCCGCCCACCCAGCGCGGCGGCCTTGCCGCTCATCGTCACCTCGCTCTTGCCAGCCAGCGTGCAGGTCTCGCCCGTGGGTTGCACACTGGCCGTGAGGTCCATCGTCGCCGCCGAACTGCCGGTCGAATCCGTGCCCTTGCCGAGCAGATGCAGGCTGCGCGCCGCGGCGTCGAGCGCGAGCACTTCGATGTCGCCCTTGAACGCCATCGTCGCCGGCCCGAGTCGCACCGTGATGGTTCCTTTGTAGTGCGTATCGTCGATGCGCTCGGTGATCTTCGCGCCCGGCATGCAGCCGGCCACCGCCTCGATGTCCTGCATCAGCGCCCAGGCGCGCTCCGCGCTCGCGTCGAGGGGAAATGCCTTGTCGAGTACGACCTTCATTCCGGACTCCTCATTCGTGCGCGCTTCGGCTCAAACGGGCCGCGTCAAGCCAAGCTCGCGGCATTGCTGCCACACGCGAAACGCGTTGTGCGGCATGTTCATGTGCGTGACGCCGAGATGCGCGAAGGCGTCGACCACCGCCGCCGTGAAGCACGGAATCGAGCCCACGTGCGGCGATTCGGCCACGCCCTTGGCGCCGATCGGGTGATGCGGCGAAGGCGTCACCGTGAAGTCCGTTTCCCAATGCGGCGTTTCCACGGCCGTCGGCACGAAGTAGTCGAGCAGCGTCGCGCCGAGCAGATTGCCCGCTTCGTCATACGGCAGTTCCTGTCCGAGCGCGACGGCGAAGCCTTCGGTCAGGCCGCCATGAATCTGCCCCTCGATGATCATCGGGTTGATCCGCGTGCCGCAGTCGTCGAGCGCGTAAAAGCGGCGCACGCGGATCTCGCCGGTATAGCGGTTGACGTCGAGCACACAGACGTAGGCGCCGAACGGGAACGTGAAGTTGGGCGGATCGTAATAGTCGACCGCCTCGAGGCCCATCTCCAGCCCCTCGGGAACGTTGTTATAGGCGGCCCACGCCACCTCCTTCACGGTCTTGAACTGGTCGGGCGAGCCCTTCAGCACGAAGCGGTCCAGATCGAACTCGACGTCGTCCGGGCTCGCTTCGAGCAGATGCGCGGCGATCCGGCGCGCCTTCTCGCGAATCTTGCGCGAGGCGCGCGCCACCGCGGCGCCCGCAACGGGCGTCGACCGCGAGCCATAGGTGCCGAGGCCGTATGGCGCCGTGGCGGTATCGCCCTCTTCCACCGTGATTTTCGAGGCGGGAATGCCCGCCTCCGATGCGATGATCTGCGCATAGGTGGTCTGGTGCCCCTGGCCCTGCGTGATCGTGCCCATGCGTGCGATGGCCGAGCCGTCCGGATGCACGCGGATCTCGCATGAATCGAACATCCCCACGCCGAGGATGTCGCACATTTTCGACGGCCCGGCCCCGACGATCTCGGTGAAGTTCACGACGCCGATGCCCATGAGCCACTCCGCATCGGGGTCGGCGCGGCGCTGCGCCTGCTCCTTGCGCAGCGCGTTGTAATCGACGGCCGCCAGCACCTTTCTCAGCCCCGTTTCGTAGTCGCCCGAGTCGTATTCGAGGCCCAGCGGCGTGGTGTACGGGAACTGATCGCGACCGATGAAGTTGCGCAAGCGGATCTCCGCCTTGTCGATGCCGAGCTTCTGCGCGAGCACGTCCACCATCCGCTCGATCAGGTAGACGGCCTCGGTCACGCGGAACGAGCAGCGGTAGGCGACACCGCCTGGAAACTTGTTCGTGTACACGCCGTCGACGCTCACGAACGCATTGGGGATCGCATACGAGCCCGTGCACACATGGAACATGCCGGCAGGCCATTTGGTCGGGTCGGCGCACGCGTCGAACGCGCCGTGGTCGGCCACCACATTCACGCGCAGCGCCTTGATGCGGCCGTCCTTGTCGGCGGCCAGCTCGCCGGTCATGTGATAGTCGCGTGCGAACGCGGTGCTGGAGAGGTTCTCGTTGCGCGACTCGATCCACTTGACCGGCCGCCCGAGCACGATGGACGCCACGATCGACGTCACATAGCCCGGATACACGCCGACCTTGTTGCCGAAGCCGCCGCCGATGTCGGGCGAAATGATGCGGATATTCGATTCCGGAATCGACGACAGCAGTCCGACCACGGTGCGCACGACGTGCGGCGCCTGCGACGTGATGTAGACCGTGAGGTCGCCGCGCACCTTGTCGAACGACGCGACGCAGCCGCAGGTTTCGAGCGGGCACGGATGCACGCGCGGGTAGACGATATCCTGCTTGACCGTGACTTCCGCGTTCTCGAACATGCGGTCCGTCTTGTCGCGGTCGCCCATCGTCCACGTGAAAATATGATTAGGATGCCTGCGGGCCCCATGCGCGCCGCTGTCCTTGTCGCGGATGTCCTCGCGAATCACGGGCGCGTCGGGTTCCAGCGCCTTCATGGGATCTACGAGCGCGGGCAGTTCCTCGTACTCGACTTCGACGAGTTCGGCCGCGTCGGCGGCGACGTAGCGGTCGTCGGCCACCACGAACGCGACTTCCTGGTTCTGGAAGCAGACTTTTTCGTCGGCGAGCACCGCCTGCACGTCGCCTGCGAGCGTCGGCATCCAGTGCAGTTTGAGGGGTTTGAGGTCGTCCGCCGTGAGCACGGCGTGCACGCCGGGATGCGCGAGCGCGCGCGACTTGTCGATGCGCTTCACGCGCGCGTGGGCGTAGGGACTGCGCACCATCACGCCGAACAGCATGCCCGGCATCTTGATGTCGTCCACGTAGCTGCCCTTGCCCTGGATGAAGCGCGGGTCCTCGCGGCGTTTGCGCGAGCAGCCCATGCCTTCGAGCGCGGCGAGCCGTTCGAGATTGGCGTCGGGATTGTTCATGACGTGTCTCCCGGCGCTCAGTGCGCGTTCACCGCGCCCGCTTCGATGAGCGGATGCGAGGTTTCGACCGTTTCGCCGCGCAGCTTGCGCGCCGCGTATTGCACGGCCTTGACGATGTTCTGATAGCCCGTGCAGCGGCACAGGTTCCCCGCCATCCAGTAGCGGATTTCCGCTTCCGTGGGATCGGGATTCTCCTGGAGCAGGCGGTACGCGCGCATCAGCATGCCCGGCGTGCAGAAGCCGCATTGCAGCCCGTGCTCCTGCATGAAGCCCTCCTGCAGCGCATGCAGCGCGCCGCCTTCGGCGAGCCCTTCGACCGTGCGGACTTCCGCGCCCTGCGCCTGCACGGTGAGCAGCGTGCACGACTTCACGGACATGCCGTTGAAATCGACGGTGCAGGCGCCGCAATGCGACGTCTCGCAACCGATATGCGGTCCCGTCTGCTGGCACGTTTCGCGCAGCGTGTGAATCAGCAGTTCGCGCGGTTCGACGACGACATCGACCTCGCTGCCGTTGAGGCTGAACGACACCATGGTTTTGCTGGCCATTACGCGTTCTCCGTGAGGTCAGGGGCGTGCCGCGTTCGCGGCGCGTTCGTAGGCGGTATTGAGCGCCCTGCGGGTCATCTCGCCCGTCATCGCGCGCTTGTAGTCGGCGTCGCCGCGCAGATCCTCCACCGGATTGCACGCCGCCATCGCGAGCCGCGCCGCTTTGTCAAGCGCGCGTGCATCGAACGGCTTGCCGACGAGGGCCTGCTCGGCGTCCAGCGCGCGAATCACCGTGTCGCCGACATTCGTCAGAGCAATGCGCGCGTGCTCGACGTTAGCGCCGTCAAGGCGCAACGTGACGGCCGCCGCCGCGGTCGCGAAGTCGCCGGTCTTGCGCTTGAGCTTCGCGTAGCAATAGCCGGTGTCGGGCTGCGGCACGGGAATGCGGATGCCGGTCATGATCTCGCCGGGTTCGAGCAGCGTCGCATAGGTGCCGATGAAGAAGCCGTCCGCGCTCACCACTCGCTCGCCCGCCGCGCCTTGCAGCACGAACGAGGCGTCGAGCGCGATCATCAGCGCGGGATGGTCGTTGCCGGGATCGCCGTGCGAGAGATCGCCGCCCAGCGTGCCGCGATAGCGAACCTGCGGGTCGGCGATCTGCCGCGCGCCCTCGACGATGAGCGGACAGCGCGTTTGCAGCAGCTCGGACCAGATCAGCTCGTTCTCGGTCGTCATCGCGCCGATCCACAGCGTGCCGTTTTCCTCGCGGATGCCCTTGAGTTCGGCCAGCCGGCCGAGGTCGATCAGGTGATCGGGCTGGGCGAAGCGCAGTTTCATCATCGGCAGCAGGCTGTGGCCGCCCGCGAGCAGCTTCGCCGTTTCGCCGTGCGCGCCGAGCAGCGCGAACGCCTCGGACAAGGTTTGTGGAGCGTGGTATTCGAATGGGCGGGGAATCACACTAGTCTCCTTGTTGTCATCCTTCTGAAGTTCAGGATTTCACAATGCAACGCAGCAATTCAATGGGTTTTCTCGAACGGCGGCATGGTTGCGCCGGGCGCCGGAAAACTTGCGTGAAAAGGGGAAAGGACATAAAACGGAGGCAGCGTCCCGCCGCCGCAGACGCCGCGCACAACGCCGCGGCAGCATCGGGGAGAACCCTGGATGAAACCGTTCGAGCACGCCATGCCGACCACCGACGCGCGCCGCGCCGAGACTTTTCAGCACCGCCTCGAGCAGTTCAATCCGGGCGTGGTGTGGCTCGACGCGCAGGGGCGCGTCAGCGCGTTCAACGACGTCGCGCTGCAGATTCTCGGACCGGCGGGCGAGCAGTCGCTGGGCGTGGCCCAGGACAAGCTGTTCGGCATCGACGTCGTGCAGCTGCACCCGGCAAAAAGCCGCGACAAGCTGCGCTTCCTGCTGCAGTCGCGCGACGCCGGCGGCTGCCCCGTGAAGTCGCCCCCGCCGGTCGCGATGATGATCAACATTCCCGACCGCCTCCTCATGCTCAAGGTGTCCCGCATGTCCGACATGAACGGGGCGTGCGGCACTTGCATGATTTTTTACGACCTCACCGACCTCACGACCGAGCCGTCGGCCGAGCCCACGGCGGAGTCGCTCGCCGGCGCGCCCACGCCGCCGCGGCGGCTCTTCAAGATTCCGGTGTACCGCAAGAACCGCGTGATCCTGATCGACCTGAAGGACGTCGTGCGCTTTCAGGGCGACGGCCACTACACGACGATCGTCACGAAGGACGACCGCTACCTCTCCAACCTGTCGCTCACTGACCTCGAACTGCGCCTCGACAGCAATACGTTTCTGCGCGTGCATCGCAGCCACATCGTCAACCTGCCGTACGCGGTCGAACTCGTCAAAGCCGACGACAGCGTCAACCTCGTGATGGACGACGGCGAACGCAGCGTCGTGCCGGTGAGCCGCTCACGCGCCGCACAACTGAAAGAGTGGCTCGGCGTGGTCTGAAGCCAGGCGCCGGTCGCTTTATTTCAGCCGGCCAGTCTCCTTCGTCCTAGAATTCCTGTCAGGGGGCGAGGCGACATGAAGCGCGAAGTGGTCACTGGGCTGCTGTGCGGCGCACTACTCGCCGGCTGCGTGACGGCCGGCGTCGAAGTCAGGCCCGAACAGATGGCAAACTTCAGGCACGGCGTCACGACGCTGCAGGACGTGATCGTCGCGCTCGGCCCGGCGTCGGTCGAGACCGCGCTCGACGACGGCTCGACGCTGCTCGTCTACACCTACGTGACATCGCGTCCGCACCCGGAAAGCTATATCCCGTTCATCGGTTCGCTGGTCGCCGGCTCCGACACACACTCGTCGGCGGCCGTGTTCCTGTTCGACTCGCACGGTCTCCTCAAAAGCGCGAACAGCACGGGCTCGAACGTCGGCACGGGCATGACCGCCGCCCATAGCACGCAGCCCAGAGCGCCTGCGCCCGTTTCCGAGGCGCCCGTTGTGGGCAAGGGCGTCCCGCCGCCCGCCGTTCAGACCGCCCAGCCGACGCCGGAAGAAGACGCCGCGCCCGCGTCGCAAATGCCTGGAGAACCGCTGGAAATCAACGTTCAGCCGGCTCCCGTCGAATAGCCATATCCCGCCGTGCAGGAATGCGTATCCGATCGTGCGCGTACGTGCGCTACAGCACACTTGGGAAGCCGTAGCGAGAATACGCTAGGAGTCCAAAATTAGAAGCAGCGAACGCCTAAGCAGTCGCCCCGCGGAGGACGAAATGTCAAACTTGCCCTGGCTTTCGCAATATCCCGCTGGCGTCGCGGCGGACGTCGCCCTCGACGACTACCCCTCGATGGCCGCCCTGCTGGAACAGGCCGTCGCGCGCTTCGGCGACCGGATCGCCTTTCATCAGTTCGGCGTGAATCTCAGCTATCGCGAGCTGGACGAGTACTCGGCGCGCCTCGCCGCCTATTTCCAGAAAGACCTGCAGCTGAAACCCGGCGAGCGCATCGCGCTGATGTTGCCGAACTCCCTGCAACAGCCCATCGCGATGTTTGCCGCGCTGCGGGCCGGGCTCACCGTGGTCAACGTCAACCCGCTCTACACCGCGCCGGAACTGGCGAATCTGATCAAGGATTCCGGTGCGCGGGCGATCGTGGTGATGGAGGTCTCCGCCGCCACCCTCGAGCGGGCACTCGCCCATGTCGCCATCGAGCACGTGATCGTCGCGCGCGTGGCGGAGATGCAAAGCTTCCCGAAATCCATCCTTGTCGACTACATCGTACGAAAGAAGAAAAAGCTCGTCCCGGACTGGACGATTGCCGGTGCGATCGCCTTCCGGACCGCGATGACCGCGCGCCCGGCCGCGGACTTCACGAGGACGGCGCTGAACCGCGAGACAAGGGCATTTTTGCAATACACCGGCGGCACGACCGGCGACCCCAAAGGGGCCGTGTTAACCCATGGCAACGTCGTCGCGGACGTGCTGATATTTGCCGCGTGGGTCAAGCCGGTGTTCCGGACGAGCGGCGAGATCACGCTCGTCGCGCTGCCCCTGTACCACGTGGCGGCCCTCGTGTGCCAATGTCTCGTCTCGTTTCATCTGGGCACCCGCTGCGTGCTGGTGATGAACCCACGCGATATTCCCTCCCTCGTAAAGGACTTCGCCACGCACCGGCCAACCGTGTTTGGCGGCCTCAACACGCTGTTTACGGCGCTGATGAACAACGAGGCCTTTGGCGCGCTCGACTTCTCCGCGCTGCGCAGCACCTTCGGAGGCGGTACCGCGACCCAGCCGGCCGTTGCGGAACGCTGGCAGAAACTCACCGGCACGCCGGTGGTGGAGGCCTATGGGCTTTCGGAAGCCGCCGGCGCGGTGACGGCCAATCCCGTCACGCAGACTGCCTTCGAAGGCACGATCGGCGTGCCGCTGCCTTCCATGCGCATTGAAATCCGCGACGAAAACGGCGCGGCCGTGCGCGCCGGCATGCCCGGCGAAATCTTCGTTGCGGGGCCCGTCGTCATGCAAGGCTACTTCAACCGGCCGGAGGAAACGGCGCATGCGATCGGCACCGATGGATTTTTCGCGACCGGCGACATCGGGATCATGGACGAGCGCGGCGTCATCAAAATTGTCGACCGCAAGCGGGACATGATTCTGGTCTCCGGTTTCAACGTCTATCCAAACGAGGTGGAGGGCGTGCTCTTCCGGCATCCCGGCATTCTGGAGGTCGCGGTCGTCGGCGTGGCCGATTCGCAGTCTGGCGAAACGCCGGTCGCCTTCGTGGTGAAAAAGGAAGCGGGGCTGACCGAGTCGGACGTGATCGAGTTCGCGCGCACGAGCCTCACCGCCTATAAGGTGCCGAGGCAGGTGGTCTTCGTGAACGATCTGCCGAAAACGCCGGTTGGCAAAGTGCTGCGGCGGCAATTGCGAGACCGGTTGGTCAATCAAATCTGACTGGCCCGGCGCCGGAAAATCATTCGAAAAACGACGTTGTCTTGCCCTCCCGCGACAACACCAGCCCGATGTCGCTTCCAGCGCGTCACCATGTCGGCTTCGTTCTAGGAGCGACATTTCTGGTCGCATTTACTGTGCGAATCATAACCGTGCGCATTCAGCGTTAAACCGCTCGCCTCACGTGGCTTCGCCATTCGGGGTGATACGCACGCCTTATTCAACGCACAAGGGACGGCCAGATCATGAAAGCGTATCAGCCCAAAGTGGCCCCCAAGACGCTTCGCAAGGTGATCGTTGCCGCTGCGGTAGGCAATTTCGTCGAATGGTTCGATTTTGCCGTTTACGGATTTCTGGCAACCCTGCTGACTCGCCAGTTCTTCCCGAATGGCGACCCGGCGATCGCGTTGATGAAGACTTTCGCGGTGTTCGCCGTCGCGTTTGCATTCAGGCCGCTCGGCGGCGTCTTTTTCGGCGTGGTGGGAGACCGGGTGGGCCGCAAGAAAACGCTCGCCCTGACCATCCTTATCATGGCGGGTGCCACAACGGTCATCGGCTTCCTGCCGACCTACGCGTCGGTCGGCATGCTCGCCCCCTTGTTGCTCGCGATCGTGCGCTGCGTGCAAGGCTTTTCCGCCGGCGGCGAATACGCGGGCGCCTGCGCGTATCTGATGGAACATGCGCCGAAGCACCAGCGCGCGCGCTACGGAAGCTTTCTGCCGGTCTCCACGTTCCTGTCGTTCGCGAGCGCCGCCGTGGTGGCATCCGGACTCGACGCCATGCTGTCGCCCGAGGCGATGAGCAGTTGGGGCTGGAGAATCCCGTTCATCGCCGCGGCGCCTATCGGTCTGGTCGGACTGTATCTGCGCACGCGCCTTGGCGAAACGCCATCGTTTGCCGCAGTCGAGCACGATCACGAGCTGGCGCACGCCCCGCTGCGCGAAACGCTCAGGACCCAGGCAGGCGCGATCGTGCGCCTCGGTGCCTTCGTATCCGTGACTGCGCTCTCCTTCTATACCTTCACGACCTACTTTGCGACGTATCTGCAGGTCGTCGGCCATCTGAGCCGGGCCAGCGCGTTACTGGTGACGGTCATCGCGCTGGTATTCGCCGCGGCCATCTGCCCGCTTGCCGGCCTCTACTCGGACGCAGTGGGAAGACGCAAAACCGTCTTCACGGCATGCGCCATCCTGATCGCCGCGGTGTACCCCTCTTTCTCGCTGGGAGGCTCGGGGGATTTTCGTTCCGCGATCGCCGGCGCCTGCATGCTTGCGCTCGGCGCGGTCTTGTCGGGTGTGGTCACGGCGGCACTGCTCTCCGAAATCTTTCCGACCCGCACGCGCTATACGGCTTCAGCGATCACCTACAACCTGGCCTATACGATCTTTGGCGGCACGGCGCCGCTGGTCGCCACCTGGCTGATCGAGTCGACGGGCAACAGCATCTCGCCCGCTTACTACCTGATCGCGGTCTCGCTGCTGGCCCTCGTTGGCGGGATGTCCCTGCCGGAAACGTCGCGGATATCGCTCGACGATCACCCGCATGAAGGCGTGACGGAGCGCGTCGCGGCGCGAGGTCTGCAAGACGCGCCGCACAATTCAGTCTGACGCGAGCCCTCCTCCCCCGCTCAGTAGGCCGCGCGCAGGGCCTCCGTGGCAAGGGCGAGGCGCGACGCAATGACCTTCACCAGAAAGCGATGAAATTGCTGGGCGGCCGCAGGGTCGTCCTGCTCGAGCGCAACGAGCGCCGCCAGCGACAGCCTGCGCACCCGCGTCGGCGCCTCGGCAAACACGTCCGCGCTGCGCGGCTGCTGCGTGTACACAGCCATTTCCCCGATGACCGTGCCCGGCAGGCAGGCGCGCACCCGCACTGACCGCCCGTTGCCGAGCGGCAGCGAAACGGCGAGCCGCCCGCGCTCGATGAGGTACAACGCGTTGCCCGGGTCCCCACGATGAAACAGCGCCTGGCCCGCCTGCAGATCCTGCACTTCGAGTCGCGTTGAGAGCGTATTCAGCGCACTGGCCGTGAAGTGCGGCGCGAGCAGCACGTTGAGGTCGTCACCAGGCTTCGGCGCGAGCGCGCTCGACGCGAGCAGCTGGTCTTCCACCCATTCGAGGCCCGCATCGAGCGTGTCGAATTCGCGAATCCGCAAATTGAGCGTGCCGGTTTTCGTCAGCAGATCGCGCGAGCGCGGCGGCAGCGCGGTCAGGATCAGGTCCGCGTCCGTCGCCGCGCAGAGCTGCCGCAGCTTGACGAAGCTGATCGATACCGACGCGTCGATGCCCTGGGTCGACGCGAAATCAAGTACGACGAATCGAACCCGCGCTGGGTCACGCGCGGCGAGGCGCTCGCGGATGCGCTGGAGGATCGAATTGGCCGTGCCGAAAAAGAGAAACCCTTGCAGGCACATGCCGCACGCCTGGGCGCCGAGGCCGCGCAACGCTTCGGTCTCCTCGATGTTGCGCTCGACGTTCGAAGTGCGGGTGCGAAGGTCGAACGCCATGCGGATGCAGCTCACGCGGCCATAGAGCAGCGTGAACATCACGCACGCGGCAATCACGCCCACGGCCACGCCGATGAGCACGCCCCAAGCCGCGATCGTGCCGAGAATCACGGGCACGAGCAGATACTCGTACCAAGCGAGTTTCGCCCACGCGCCGACCACCCACTGCACGATGAGGCGCAGCCCCATGAAAAGCTGGAGGCCGACGAGCACCGGCACGGGAAAGAGCGCGACGAAACCGGGCGACGCCGCCAGCACGACGAGGCACGCGAGCGAGGCGAACACGCCCGCCATCCGGCTCGTCGCGCCCACGCGCGCGTTGAGCATCGAGCGGTTGAACGACTGGTAACCGACCATGCCGCCCAACAGCCCGCTCGCGAGATTGGCGAGGCCCGCGGCCCGCATCTCGCGATTGAGATCGACTTCCTCGCCCGTCGCCGCGCCGATCGCCGTCGAATTCATCAGGATCGTGACGGCCGACACCGAGGTGACCACGAGGCTCTCCGGAAGGTGTGCGGCGATCGCCGTCCAGTCGATGCCGCCCTGCCCGAGCTGCGCGCGCAGGTGCAGCTCGGGTAACCCGGTGAGCCGCAGCGCCGCGCGCGGCAGCAGCAGGCCCATGGCGCGCGCGTCGTCGATCGACAGGCCCGCGGCGCGCAGCAGTACGTAGAAAAGCACGATGCCGAACGCCAGCGTGAGCGGCAGCGCGGCAACGTGCTTCCAGCTGCGCATCAGGACCGTGGCCAGCACGCCGACGACGAGCGCGGGCAGCCATGCGAGCCAGTGAAGATGCGTCAACACCGCGAGCGTGTGCCATTGCAGCGGCTCGCCCGTCATGACGCGAAATGCGCCGGCGAGGAGCAGATAGCCCGTGCCGGCGAGGAACCCGCCGAGGACCGGGTAAGGCAGGAACTGCAGCGAGCGGCTGCGCTTCGACGAACCGATTGCGTAGAGCACGACGCCGGTCACGAGCGAGCAAAGCGCGATGGCGATCAGCACGGTGAGCAGCAGTGTTTGCGGGGAACCGCCGTCCGCTCGCACGCTGCTCGCGACGCCTGCCGCCACGCCCGCGAGAAACGCGGCCGCGTTGCTGTCGGGGCCGCCGATGTTCAGGCGCATCGAACTCGTCAAGGCGATCACGAGCGCCGTGACGACACAGCTGACGAGCGCAGTGGGCACGCCGAGCATGGCGTAGCGGGCGAGATCGGCGCTGAAGATCATCGTGCCGAGGCTCATCGCGTAGCACAGCATGACGAGCGCCGATACCGCGCCGGCCGCCAGATCGCCGGGCAGCGCCGCGATGCGCGAGCGCGGCGGGACGTCGGCGACGGTAACGGTCTTGCCCGGCTTCACGTGAATTCCCGGTGGAATGCGCGAGGCGCGATGGGGAGCGATCCAGTATCCGTCCGCGCCGGAAAGCCTGTCAAACGCCGTACGCGGCCCGTGGCGCGCGCCTACACTGGAAATTCACCGGCACGATCCCGACGGGCTCGGGGCGGTTCGCATCAGGCAACCGGCATCGCATCCAGGCGGCGAACATGGATATTGAGCAATGGCTGCGCGCCCTGGGACTCGAACAGTACGCGCAGGCGTTCGCGGCAAACGATATCGATCTCTCGCTGCTCGCGCAGTTGACCGACGCGGATCTGCGGGAACTCGGGGTGCAGTCGCTCGGCCACCGCAAACGCATCCTCGCTGCCGCCGCGCCGAGCCCGCCAGCCGCGGCTCCACCTGTGGCGCAAGCGCCGGTCGCACCCCACGCGCTGGAGATCCCCACGGACGAACGCCGGCAGGTCACCGTCCTGTTTGCCGATCTCTGCGGCTTCACCGCGCTCTCGCGTACGCTCGATGCGGAGGAGCTGCGCGCGCTGATCGGCCGCTTCACGGCGCTCGTCGACGGCATCGTGCTCGCCTGGGGCGGCACGACCGACAGGCATATCGGCGATGCGGTGATGGCGCTGTTCGGCGCGCCCCGCGCGCACGAGACGGACACGCTGCGCGCGGCGCGCGCGGCGCTCGACATCCATGAGGCGCTGACGCAATTGAGCATGCAGGCGGCACGCACGTTGCAGGCCCATATCGGTATCGCGAGCGGCGAGGTCGTCGCCGGCGCGCTCGGCTGCGTCGACGCGCGCGACTACACCGCGACCGGCACTCCGGTGAACCTGGCCGCACGCCTGCAGGTCGCGGCGGCCGCCGGCGAGACCTGGCTTTCCGATGACGTGGCGCGCGCACTCGGCGACGCCGCCGTCTGCGACGCGCTCGGCGAGCAGCGCTTCAAGGGCATCGACACGCCGGTGCGCGCATGGCGGCTGCGCGCGATTTCGAGCGACCCGGCGAGCGAATCGGCGAAGACGGGTCAGAGCCTTTTCGTCGGACGAGAGGCCGAACTCGAGCAGTTTCACGGGATCGTCCGCGCGTGCGTCGCGAGGCGGGCCGGCCACATCGTCCATGTGCGCGGCGAAGCGGGCATCGGCAAGACGCGGCTCGTCGACGAGATGCGCCGCTATGCGCAATCGCAGGGCTTCGAGATCCATCGGGGCCTCGTGCTCGACTTCGGTGTGGGCAAGGGGCGGGACCCCGTGCACACGATCGCCGGCAGCCTGCTCGGCCTGCCGGGCGGCGCATCGAGCGACGCGCGGCGCGCCGCCGCCGCGCGGTTCGCCGCCGAAGGCAGCCTCGAGGCCGGCCAGCACGCGTTTCTCCACGACCTCCTCGACCTGCCGCCCGCGGACGAATGGCGAACCGTCTACGACGCCATGGACCACGGCGCGCGCAAGCGCGGCAAGCAAACGCTCGCCGCGCGACTGACCGGCGACGCCTGCAGGCGGGCCGCCACGCTGATCGTCGTCGAAGACCTGCATTGGGCCGAGCCCGAAGTGCTCGACTATCTCTCGGCCTTCGCCTCGGGCATCGCGAACGGCCCGGGCCTGCTCGTGACGACCTCGCGCGTGGAAGGCGACCCGATCGATGCGGCGTGGCGCGCGCGCTGCCGCGACACCCCGTTCGCGACCATCGACCTCGGGCCGTTACGCCAGGACGAAGCGCTGAGCCTCGCGGGCAACTTCATCGACGCAACGCAGCGGGTCGCGCTCGCCTGCATCGAGCGCGCGGGCGGCAACCCGCTGTTCCTCGAGCAGCTCTTGCGCAACGCCGAGGAAGGCAGCGACAACGCCGTGCCCGGCTCGATCCGCAGCCTCGTGCTCGCGCGGATGGACCGGCTCGCGCCGCGCGACCGCCTGGCCTTCCAGGCGGCTGCCGTGATCGGGCAGCGGTTCGGCATCGCGTTGCTGCGGCGGCTCATCGACGACCCCAGCTACGTCTGCGACGGCCTGCTCGCCAATGCGCTCGTGCTGCCGGAGGGCGAAGAGTACCTGTTCGCCCACGCGCTGATCCAGGAAAGCGCCTATTCGACGCTGCTGCGCGCGCGCCGGCGCGAGTTGCACCGCCGCGCGGCCGACTGGTTCGCGCACGGCGACCCCACGCTGCACGCCCAGCATCTCGACCGCGCCGAGGACGAACGCGCGCCGCAGGCCTACCTGGCCGCCGCGCTCGCGCAGCGCACGGCGCACCTGCTCGAGGCCGCGCTGCGCCTCGCCGAGCGGGGCCTCGAGATCGCGCAGACGGAAACGGACCGCCACAGCCTGAGCTGTTGCAAGGGCGAACTGCTGCGCGACCTCGGCGACATTGCGGGATCGATCGCGACCTGGCGCGCGGCGCTCGCGGCCGCCCCCGACGACGCCAGTCTGTGCCGCTGCCAGCTCGGGCTCGCGGAAGGCCTGCGGGTGAGCGAAGGCCTCGACGAAGCGCTGGATCTGCTCGAGGCTGCGCAGCGGCTCGCGGAACGCGACGACCGGGTGGCCGAGCTCGCGAGCCTTCACTATCTGCGCGGCAACATCTACTTTCCGCTCGGCAAGATCGATGCCTGCAGCACCGAGCACGAGCGCGGGCTCGAATACGCGCGGCGCCTTGGCCTGCCCGAGGCCGAGGCCCGGGCGCTCGGCGGCCTCGCCGATGCCGCCTACGCGCAAGGGCGGATGCGGACCGCGTTCCGCCATTTCAGCGATTGCGTGGCGTTGAGCCGCGAGCACGGGTGCGGGCGGATCGAAGTCGCCAATCTGTCGATGCAGGGCTTCAGCCGCATTTATCTGAACGAGCCGCGCCAGGCGCGCGAAGACGCCGTTGCCGCCGTGCGCGCCGCCGCGCTGATCGGCCAGCCGCGCGCGCAATTGCTGGGCGAGACGCTCGGCGTGTTCGCCTGCTACGAGCTAGGCGATATGCCGGCTACGCAGGTCCATCTGGAGCAGGAAAGGCGCGTGATCCGGCAATTGGGCGCGCGCCGGTTCGAAGCGCAGAACGTGGAAATGCAGGGACGTGTCTGGCTCGCCGACGGGCGCCGCGGCGAAGCCATCGAGGCGCTGCGCGAGGCGCTGGCGATCGCGCGCGAGGTGGGCACGCAGTTTTCCGCGCCGAAGAATCTGAGCGCCCTCGCCCGCGCGGTCGACGAGCATGACGAGCGCACGCGCCTGCTGGCAGAAGGCGCGGACCTGCTGCGCCTCGGCGCGGTCGGCCACAACCATCTCTGGTTCTACCGCGACGCGATCGAAGCGATGCTGGCGGCCCGCGATCCGGCCGGCGTGCTGCGCTACGCGAGCGCACTGGAGGACTACACGCGGCGCGAGCCGCTCCCCTGGGCCGAGCTGTTCGCGGCGCGCGGACGCGCGCTCGCGCGCGTCCTGCAGGCGCCTGCGGACGAAGCCGCGCGAGGCGAACTCGCGCGCGTGCGAACCGTGCTGCTGCAGGCAGGCTTCCAGCAGTACCTGGCCGCGGTCGATGCCGCGCTTGCCGCTTGAGGCACACGCCTGACCGAACACGTTTCGCTCAAGGCGTTCCTTGCTGGTCCTGCTTGCGGAATGCAGCCTCGCCGGCGTCCGACACCTCGACCCACTTCTTGTCGGGCGGCGCGTCAGCGCTGTAGCTGTCGTGCCAGTTCCACCACTTGTAGGTTGGGGTCTGGGGATAGCCCTCGGGCGAGTCCTCCCAAACCTCCTGGCGACCCAGCGGCGTGATGTCGAGGTAGTTCCAGGTGCCCCCCATTTGCTCATCGCCGCGATTGTTGATGAAGTAGGTGCGCAATACGCGCTCGCCGTCGCGGTAGAACACGTTCGTGCCGTGCCACTCGTCCACGCCGAAGTCGGCGTCGAAGCTGTCCGTGATGGTGAACCACGGTATCTCCCAGCCCATGCGCGCCTTCAGCCGCGCGATGTCGGCCTGAGGCGCACGCGAGACGAAAACGAGCGTGGTGTCGCGGACGTTCAGATGGGCGACGTGGGCGACCTGGTCGGCCACCATGGAGCAGCCCCGGCAGGCATGGTCGGGCCAGCCGAACACGCCCGGTTCGAAGAATGCGCGGTAGACGATCAGCTGACGCCGGCCGTCGAACAGATCCTGCAGGCTGAGCTTGCCCGCGGGCCCTTCGAATGCGTAGGCCTTCTCCACCGCCATCCAGGGCATGCGGCGGCGCTCGGCGGCCAGGGCGTCCCGAGCCCGGGTCGCCGCCTTTTCTTTCACGAGCAACTGCTGGCGCGCCTCTTCCCACGCCTGCGACGAGACGACCGGTGGTGTGAGCATGGCGGGCTGTCCGCCTTTCCTTCCGTTTTCGGTTGCTGAACTCATGGCTTTTGCGACCTCCTGAATGGGGCAAATTCCTGCGGCGCGATTACGTCCGCTACGCGTCGCTCGTTGGGTGACGTGAGTAGTTTGCTACCGGGAATCGGAGGTTGGGAGTAACAAGTGTGGCGGTATTTCGAGGGAGTGCTGAGTGGAGTCGCGGGGCTGAGATGAGGAAATTTTGCAAACGCTGCTGAGCGGCCTGGAGTTGCTCTGGATAGTCATTTGCGTCAAATCGCTCAAGTGGCCTGAAGCGCCAGATCTCGATGCGATCAGAACTTGTGACGGATACCGATGGAAACCGCAACTTGCGAATTGCTGGACGATGCGCCACCTGCTGACTGGATATACGCAATCTTTTCAAGCGAATTTCCGGACTTGATCGATGCGTCCCCCGCTGCCAGTTGGTACTCCGCCGACGCGTAGCATTCCGTCCGCTTGCTCATCGCGTAGTCGAGGCCCAGCGTCGCCTGATGCCAGCGCGGCTTGAGATGCCCCGTCGAGCCCGGCACACGGTCGGCGGTTCCGTACGTAAAGGTATAGTCGGCGATCAACGTGAGCGGCGCACTCACCCGGTAGCGCAGATTCGCGTCGAGATTGTTCAGTTTTCGCGACGCGCCGTCGTTGTAGTCGAGTTGCACGTTGCTGAATCCAAGTCCGATCTGCGCTGCGCCGAGCACATAACCGACGCCGCCTGCGGCAACCTGCTGCCGCGCGACACCGCCGTCGAGTCCATAGAAGAATGCGGTGCCGTAATCGTCGCCATTCGAAGCCGATGCACCGCCAAGCGCACCGCTCGTATTCGATGTCGAGTTCGGGTGGTTCAGCAGCATGTAGCCACCGCCTAGTGAAAACGGGCCATGCACATAGCTGACCGCTGCAGACCACTCCCGGTTGTTAGCGAAGGCGCCTGCCTGATTGCTGAAGCCATAAATGCTGGAGAACTTGAACCCCGAAATCGTCTCGGTCGTAGCTTTCACAGAATTGTTGACACGGAAGTACCAGTTCATGTCGTCGTTGTCACCGATATGCGTCGCCGGCGTCCAGAAACCTGCGCCAAAGAACGGTGCGACGATATCGGCAAGCGAATCTGACTGACGCCCGAATGTCACCGCACCGATACCCTTCTGGCTCAACCCGACAATGGAGGTACGTCCGAAGATACGGCCGGCGCTGTTTGTGCCATTGGTCGCGTTAAAGCCGTTTTCCAGATTGAAGATGGCGCTCAAGCCATTGCCGAGATTTTCCGCGCCTCTCAAGCCCCAACGGCTACCACCAAGTTTCCCTGACTGAAGCTGGACGACAGAGAAGCCCTTCTGGTTGCTCGAATACGTGAGGCCTTCGTCGACGATGCCATACAAGGTGATCGAACCCTGGGCATGCGCCCCCACGGCACCCACGAACAACATTGCAGCCCCGCCAGAAAATACATACTTGTTCAACATCGAATACCTCTTCTCATAATAAACAACATTGATTAACAATTTGTTGTACTAACTTAGTTCCGGACTTTTCGTGTACCGCGAATCTGTGCGGTCACGGTTCTGCGATATCCGGGTTACGACACCACCCCGCCGCAGCTTTCGCAGCTCACCTCAAGAGTTAGGATGCCTATCCAACCCGATGTGTTCGTGTCTCGCTAGAGCGCCTCATCTTTCAGCGCTTGAACCTGTTCCTGATGGCATCGAGCAGTTCCGCATTTCGGAACCGCGTTCCATGTTTAGCTAAATTCTATGCGCTTACGGCAGCTCTCAAAAAAACTTTTGAAACATGCGCAGAAAAGTTGTCGTGAGTAGCACAAATGTTTTTGAAACACTTTTCGTGACGCTTTTCCTTCGTTACGATATTTGCTAGTTTGGAACTCGGTTCCATAAAATGGAACCTAGAGTTAAGTGAACACGCTAACGAGTGGTATTCCCATGAGCATTCTCGAAACAGCAACCGCAGTACTGCGCCTGATGGCACGAGAGCAGCGCGAGATGTCGATGACCGACCTCGTCGATCATCTCGGCATGCCCAAGAGTTCGGCCTCGCGCGTGCTCAAGCAGATGACAGAAGCCGGCTTACTGGAACGGGACAGGAAGTCATTGGCCTATCGTCCCTCGATGCTGCTCCTGGAACTCAGCCACCTCGTGCGATCGACGAATTCGCTCATCGACATGTGTGCGCAGGCGCTCGAAACGCTGTGCGCCCGCTACGGCCACACGGGCTACGTCTCGGTGCTCGAGGGCAACGACGTTGTCGTTTTGCGCGTGCGGCCTGGTTCGCATGCGTTCCGCGCGATGACGAACGCCGGCCATCGCTCCGCTTCGTGGGCGACCTCCACGGGCCGCGCGCTGCTCTCACGCGAAGCCGACGAGCAGATTCGCGCCCGTTTCCCGCTGGGCTTGCGTCAGGCCGGCACGGATGTCACCGATAGCGCAGTCGAAATGACAACCGTGCAATCCGGCGACTCGCGTTCTCCAACGCGCGGCCCCGCCACGCTCGATGCATTGCTCGATGAAATCGCACTCACCCGCACGCGCGGCTACGCCCTCGCCCAAAACGAAGCGCTCTATGGCGTGTGCTCCGTGGGGTGCGCAGTTGCAGACCCTTCGAGTGGCGAGTGCGTTTCGTTCTGCTTGAGCTTTCCCGCAGGCGCGCACGATCCCGCAGCACTCGCAGAGCTTGGCGAGGCGGTACGCGACGAGGCACGCATGATCGGGCGCGCGCTCGGCGACCCTTTCTGGAGCGCCCTTACCCAATAAGAAAGTGCCTCCACACTAGTCCGGGCGGAACGCGAGCTCGCATTGCAGCGGCCATGTTTTCCTGAGCCAGCACCGTCAGCCACCCACGTCGAAATATCGGCGCGCTTTTGATGAGACCAACGCATGCATGCTTCGCACTCGCCTGAACAATCGACATCCGACGCGGGAGAGCCTCCTCGCGCCAGCACATATCCTGCGCCGCAAACGCATCCGCCGGCCCTATCTCCGGCCAACCTACTGTTGCTCGCCGCCCTCTCCGTCATTGGCGCGATCATCGGGATCGAACTGCTGGTCAAGGTCGGCGTGACGCCCAATACGTCTATCGTCGGCGCGCTCGCCGCAATGATTTGCGCACGCGTGCCGTTGCGCTTCTTCCGCGCCTACCGCTCCGTGCACGTGCAAAACCTGGCGCAAAGCGCAATTTCCGCGGCGACGTTCGGCGCGGCCAACAGCCTGCTGCTGCCCATCGCCATTCCGTTCCTCTTCGGTCGTGAAGACCTCGTTCTGCCGATGTTCGCCGGCGTTGCGCTTGGCATGCTGCTAGACGGATACATGCTGTACCGCATGTTCGGTACTAGCGTCTTTCCGGCGACGGGAACGTGGCCACAAGGCGTCGCGGCAGCGGAAGCGATCAAGGCCGGCGATGAGGGCGGCAAGCAGGCGCGCCTGCTTGGCGTCGGCGTCGGCGTCGGTCTCGTCGGCTCGTGGCTCGGCATCCCCATGTCCGCATTCGGCACCGCGTTCATCGGAAACATCTGGGCGCTCGGCATGCTAGGCCTCGGTTTTCTGATTCGCGGATACTCCGTGCCGCTCTTCCACTTTGCCATCGACAAGGCCTACATTCCACACGGCATGATGATTGGTGCGGGTCTCGTCGCGCTGATCCAGGTTGGCGTGCTCGTCCTGCGCGACCAGAAAGTCAACAAGGCGGCAAGCGGTGCCTCGCAGGTTGCCAGCGTGCCGAGCGTCGCCAGTTCGCTTCGCTTCGGCGCGATCGCCTATGTAGCGCTCGCCGCACTAGTCGCGTTACTGAGCGGCATCTGGAACGACATGTCGCCCGGCATGCTCGTGAGCTTCGTGCTGTACGCGGCGCTCGCGGCGTTCGTCCATGAGCTGATCGTGGGTATCGCCGCGATGCATTCCGGCTGGTTCCCGGCATTCGCGGTTGCATTGATTACGCTGCTGATCGGCATGCTGATCGGTTTCCCGATGGTGTCGCTGGTCGTGCTGTGCGGCTTTTCAGCCGCCACCGGCCCCGCGTTCGCCGACATGGGGTACGACCTGAAAGCAGGCTTCATCCTGCGCGGACACGGCGAGGACCCCGCGTTCGAGCTCGCAGGCCGTCGACAGCAATTGATCGCGGCGATGCTCGCGTTTCTCGTGGCCATTCCTGTCGTGCTGCTCGCGCACCATGCGTTCTTCTCGAACAACCAGATCCCGCCCGTGGCAAAGGTGTACGTCTCGACGATCCAGGCGGGCGTCGCGCCCGGAATTCTCCATTCGCTGTTGATGTGGGCCGTGTTGGGTGCCGTGCTGCAGTTCGCCGGTGGACCGAAACGTCAGCTCGGTGTGCTGTTTGCCACCGGCCTCTTGATCGCGAGCCCGCTTGCAGGCTGGGCGGTGCTGGCCGGTATTGCCATCCGGCTGGTCATCGGGCGCCGCAATCCCGCTGCCAGGAACGGCATGGAAGTATTTGCCGCAGGCGTGATCGCCGCGGACGCGCTATACAGCTTCATCGGATCGGTCATCAAATCGCGCTGAGCGTTGCGCGGCGATCGATTCAATACACAACGTATTCCTTGCAACCGAACGATATTCCTATGAGTCTCACACAAACCCTTCAGGTCTTCGAAGCCTTCGACAGCCGCTTCACGAGCGGCCAAACTGTGATCGATCTGCTCGCGCCGTTCGCTGATGAAGGCGTGAGCGTTGACGTCATCGAGATCGGCGGCGCGAAGGGCACAACCGATTTCATCAAGATCGCCATCCCTGGCGAGAGCGGTAAGCGCAAAGGTGGCACTGCGAGGACGCTCGGCATTGTCGGGCGTCTGGGCGGCATTGGCGCGCGTCCGTCTCGCATCGGCCTTGTCTCGGACGCCGATGGCGCCATCGCCGCCGTGGCCGCGGCACTCAAGCTCGCGCAAATGCGGCGCAATGGTGACCCGCTCCCTGGAGACGTGTTCCTCACAACGCACATTTGCCCCACGGCACCTACGCGCCCGCACGATCCCGTTGATTTCATGGATTCACCCATCGACACCGAGGACGTCAACGCACACGAAGTCTGGGACGAGATGGACGCAGTGCTTTCCATCGACACGACCAAGGGCAACCGCATCATCAACCACAGTGGCTATGCCATTTCCCCGACCGTGAAGGATGGCTATATCCTCCGTGTATCGGAAGACCTGATCCGCATCATGGAGATGACGAGCGGCAAACCCGCGGTCACATTCCCCGTGACGACGCAGGACATCACGCCGTACGGCAACGGCGTGCATCATCTGAATAGCATCATGCAGCCGTCGATCGCGACCAGTGCACCGGTGGTCGGCGTCGCGATCACGACGCAAACCGTGGTGCCTGGCTGCGCAACGGGCGCGAGCCACGAAATCGATATCGCGCTGGCGGTCAAGTTCGCAGTAGAGGTGGCAAAGGAATTCGGGCGCGGCACCTGCTCGTTTCACGATGAAAAGGACTATTCGCGGCTCATCGAACTCTACGGCTCGCTCGCTCATCTCAAGGTGCGTCACCCCGGAAAGTGAACAGGCGAAACTCATGACCACACGAAAACTCGGCACACTGACGATCGGCCAGGCGCCGCGAACCGACATCACGCCTATTCTCGACGCGCACCTTCCCGACGTGCTCCCGCGCGTACATATGGGCGTACTCGACGGCCTCACGTCCGCGGAAATCGAGGCGCGCTACGCGCCGCAAACCGGTAACGCCACGCTCGTATCGCGTCTGCTCGACGGCTCTTCCGTCATCGTCGACAAGCCTGACGTGCGCGCGGTGCTGCAGGAAAAAATCGACGCGCTTGTCGCGCTTGGCTGTGACGTGATACTCGTGCTCTGCACCGGCGAGTTCCACGGCCTCGAAGGCCGCACGGCATGGCTCGTCGAGCCAGACCAGATCGTGCCGCCTGCCGCGGCGGCACTCGTCGGCGATCGGCAGGTGGGCATCGTCGTGCCACTCGCTAGCCAGATCGAAAGCGAGTATCGAAAATGGGCCGGGTTACGCCGCGCGCCCATCTGCGCCGCGGCTTCGCCCTATCGCAATGTGGACGAGTCCGACGAACTGATCACCGCCGCTTGCGAGCTACGTGAGAAAGGCGCCGAACTGCTGATCCTCGATTGCATGGGCTTCGTCGAGCGGCATCGCCAGATCGTCAAGGAAGCGAGCGGCCTGCCGGTGATTCTTTCCAATGCGCTGATCGCGCGCCTGACTGCGGAGATTCTTTCATGAATGCCCTGCTGCTGAGCAATTCCCGAGGCCCTGACGGCGCCTACCTCGTTCACGCGCTCGAAGCCATTCGCACGCTGGCTGAATACAGCGGGCCGGACGCTATTGAGGCGCTCTTCGTGCCTTTCGCCGGCGTCACGATGACATGGGACGCGTACACGGAAAAGGTCGCCGCAGCGCTCGCGCCCGCGAACATTTCGCTGCGCTCCGTGCATACCTTTTCCACCCCTGCCGAAGCGCATGCGGCCGTCGCGGAGGCCAAACTGATCGTTGTGGGCGGCGGGAATACCTTCCAGCTGCTCGCGCAGTGCCGCGAACGCGGCCTGGTCGATGCAATTCGCCTGGCAGTGCATGGTGGCGCACGCTATCTCGGCTGGAGCGCCGGTGCGAACCTCGCTTGCCCAACAATTTGTACGACGAACGATATGCCGATTGTCGACCCCAATGGTTTCGATGCGCTCGGGTTGATCGATTTCCAGATCAATCCCCACTACACAAACGCACTTCCTGCAGGACATCAGGGCGAAACGCGCAATCAACGCATTGAGGAGTTCCTCGTCGCCAATCCACATGTCACCGTGGTCGGCCTGCCTGAAGGCGATTGGCTGCATGTGCAGCAAGACACCATCACGCTGCACGGGCCGCACGAAGGCTTTCGCTTCAGCCACGGCGCCGCGGCGGAAACGATAGTGCCTGGCGCGACGCTTGCGGGAGCAGCGTGATGACACTCGGGATCATTCGGGTCCTCACGACACAGAACGAAGCGGTGCTCCTTGAGCACGGGCGCCTGATCAAGGCGCAATATGGAATCGATTCGTTCTCCCGCTGCATTCCCGGCCAGCCGACGGGCATCTTCGACGCGGCGACCGAAGCGCTCGCCGCGTCGAAGATCGTTGAGTTGGGCCGGCAGATGGAAGCAGACGGCGCGCGTGCGTAGTTCCTGAGTTGCGCCGCCGACCCGGGGCTCACCGAACTGCGCGCGGCCGTCGATATTCCCGTTGTGAGTGCGGGCAGCGCATCGGCGCGCGTGGCGGCGCTGCTCAGATTGCCGGTTGCCGTGATTGGCATTGGCGCACAAGCCCCACGACCCCTCCGCACGCTGCTCGGTCAGGATGTCGCCTACGCGCGGCCGAAAGGCGTCACGAAAACCAACGATCTCCTCACACCCGAAGGCGCCGCCGCCGCACTCGAGACGGCGCGCCGTCTTCACGAGGCGGGCGCGCAAGTGATCGCGTTCTCGTGCACGGGATTCTCGACGATCGGACTTGCCGCAACGATTGGCGAGCGGATCGGCTGTGTCGCTGTCGATGCCGTTGCGGCCGCAGGCATGTTTGCCGTCGAAATGCTAGGCGCTGCGCGCACAAAATGACGCAGTCGTGCAAAAAAGCGTTCGCCACCAGCACCAGCAAGGCTGGTCAGCGCCTGCGCCTTGACCACACCATAACGGTCCGGCAATTCCGGCAAGCGTGCCCCGCTTTGCCCTTCCCCGACATCGCGAGCATTGCCAGCATGAGCTGGCGCTTCAAGCCGGTCGTCTCTCTCCGAGGGCGTGCCACGACGGGGCGTGACCAATGCGCTGCAGAAAGACTTCGAGATCTCGCCTCGACAACGCGATCGTCGCGGTGCTATCCAGTGGATGAAACAGAAAGACCTGTTCGTGCCCAAGGTCACTATCGATCACGAGGCGAACATGATGAGCGCCGTCATTGACCAGGGCCAGTGGGCTCAACGAGCCAGGCCTGACCCCAAGCAGATCGAAAAGACGATCGGCCGAAGCAAACGACAGACGCTTGCTGTTCAGCGTCTTCGCAACCGCGGACAGATCCAGCGATTTATGCGCAGTCGTCACCACGAGGTATAAGCCGCCCTGCTTGTCCTGCAGCAGAAGATTCTTGCAGCGTGCGCCGTCAAGCGACAGCTCGAGCGCCCCGGATTCCGCCATGTTGAGTACCTGCTCGTGGAACTCACATTCAAACGGCACGTCCTGCTGCTCGAGCAGTTCCAGCAATTTGTCCCTTTCAATCATTTCCCGTTCGATCCAGTATGTTGCGCATGCCGGCCGCCGCCTCGCGCGGCCGGCCAGCAGCCGATTACCTCGGCTCAAAAACCGGATACGACGCCTTATCGATCAGCGACAGGGTGTCGTCGCGCGACAGCAGACCCGACTCCTCGAGAATCTGCACCAGTGGCCGACCTTCCGCAACCGACTGGCGCGCCAGTTTGCTGACACGAGCATATCCAAGCTTTGGCACGAGCGCCGTGGCCACAGCCATCGAGTCCATCAGGTGTCGCTCGTTGCATGCAACGTCGGCGGTGATGCCGGCCACACACTTCTGCGCAAACCGCTCGATGCCGTTGGTCAGCAGCATGATGCTGTCGAACACACGGGAGGCCACCACGGGCTCGAAGTGATTGATTTCCAGTTCGCCATACTGAACCGCCTGAGCCACCGCGACATCATTGCCGATAACGGCAAAACTCAACTGGATCATCGCCATCGGCAAAACAGGATTCACCTTGCCCGGCATGATCGAGGAGCCGGCCTGCGCCTCCGGCAAGCGCAGCTCCCCAATTCCGCCCACAGGGCCGGAGGAGAGCACCGTCAGGTCCGATGCAATTTTTGCAATGGACGCCGCACAGGTGCGAAGTTCGCCCGAAACGCGCGAGAACACGTCCATGTTCTGCATCGCGTCGAACGCGTTTGCCGGCGCGACATAGTCAACGCCTACGAGTTCCGAGAGGTGTTGATAGACAGCGGATCGATACCCAGCCGGCGCACCAAAACCCGTACCGATGGCCGTACCACCGAGCGGCAGCGTCCGCAGTTTGTCGCGCACTGCCACCAGTTCCTCCGCGAGACGTCGCGCAAGCGACGCATAACCGCCGAAAAGCTGACCGAGACGCATCGGCTGCGCATCCTGCAGACAGGTACGGCCGAGGTGAAGGACGTCGGCAAACTCGATCGTCTTCCGATCGAACTGCGCCGCCAGTTTCTCGACTTCCGCAATGAGCGGTCCGAGCATCGCGTAGGTCGCAATCTTCAGCGCGGCTGGATACACGTCATTCGTGGACTGCGAGCGGTTGACATGGTCGTTGGGATGGATCACGTCGTACGACCCTGGCGCGTGCCCCAAAAGCTGCTGCGCCCGATTGGCGATCACCTCGTTGAAATTCATGTTCGTCGACGTGCCACCCGAGCCTTCGAGCAGATCGACGATCAGTGAGTCACGAAACTTGCCTTCGATGATTTCCTGACACGCACGGCTGATTGCGTCGCATTGTTCCGGCGTGATGACACCGGTGTCCCGGTTCGCGAGCGCGGCCGCCCATTTGCACTGCGCGAAAGCCACCGCAAACGCCGGGTAGTGAGCAATGCTGAGAGGAGAAACCGTCAGATTGTCAACGCCCCTCACCGAGTTGACGCCATACAATTTCTCGACCGGAATTTCGACTTCACCAACGTAATCGCGTTCGGTACGCGTTTCAGCTTTGGCTTGACTGTTCATTTGAGTTCCTGTTTCCAACATCAATCAGTTGTTCAATTTCCTGGCCGAGAGCCTTTTTCACTCGCGGCAGGAACGATGTTTCGATCACTTCGGATGCCGTATCGCATGCGTCTTCGAAAAAGGCGCTGTATTCGTCGCGCCGCGCGACCAGATACAGCGACCGTTCGAGGCCCAGTCTGTCGACGACGTGGCGAGTCACCCCGTCCGCGTAAGCCGCCCCCTGAAGCAGACACATCGGCGAGGTCACGGCCCAGCCGATGCCTTCGGCCACCATCGAAGTCAGCGCGTCAGCGTTGTCGAGTTCGAGCCTGGTCGGCGTGCGCACCTCAATGCGACGCAGATAGCGCTCGATCTGCATGCCGACCTGTGATTTCCGGTTGAAGCGCACGATGGGCAATGCGTCGGCCAGGGCCCGGATGTCCTCCACGGAGCGAACCGACTTGCGGAAATCCCGCGGCGTGATGACGAGGTACTTCTCGGACAGGAGCCGGAATCGCACTACGTCATTGGCGTCGATCAGCGCGTCGCTCGTGACGATGAGGTCCAGATCGCGCCGCAGCAGCGCCTCGCCCTGCTGCGGGCTCAATCCCGTACGGATAGACAGTTGCGATACCTTCTCCAGCAGGCGCTTCGTAAAAGCCGAGCCGCAGGTGGCCGCGAACGAGTCGACAAATCCGATGCGAAGATCAGGCTTGATGCCTCGCCCCGCTTCGACGACCTGCGCCTTCAGATTGGCGATCTCTTCGCTGAGCACCGCTCCGCGGTTCCTCAATGCGATGCCGTATGGCGTCAACGCGAGGGGACGGGTCGTGCGATTGACCAGCACGACCCCCAGTTCGTCTTCCAGCTGGCGGACGATCTGCGAGACACCCGATTGGGAAATGCCCATGCGTGCAGCCGCCCCGGACATGCTGCCCTCCTCCGCCACGGCGACGAAGACCTGCACCGCATACATATCAATTGGCTTGTTGAGCGACACGATGGACTCTCCCACAGTTGCGTTCAGCGGACATTGCCATGAGTGCGCCAACGTGGGAGCGTCAGACGCCTGGGCTTCAGTGGCGATGTCCCGCTGTGTGCAGGCTCACGTTCTGGGCGCCGTCCACCGCCGGCTCGTTGCCGCCCTGACCAGAACCCATATCCGAAAGACTCTCCTTGCCGGTTTCCGGTGCGAACAAATGACAGAACACGCCACCGAACACCAATACGGCCACGCACACACCGAGCGCAGCGTGAATGCCAACCTGTTGCACGGCCACGGGCAGGAGAAACGTGCTGATCGCGGAACCGAAGCGGCTCGAGGCAACGGCCAGCCCGACGCCTGACGCGCGCAGGTGGGTCGGGAAAAGCTCGGGCGGATAGACGAACTCGAGGTTCGCCGCCGCCGAGAGAATGCAGGCGAAAATGCCAAACGAGAGTATCGTGCCGAGCGGACCGAACCCGGCGTAGGCGAGCACCGCCAGTCCGATAGCCGCGAGATAGAAGCTGCCAATCAGGAACGCGCGGCGCGAGAGCCTGTCAACGATCAGCAGTCCAAAGATTGCTCCGGCGAACAGCAGTACGTTATAGACAAGTCCACCGACAAAGCCGTCCTTGACCTGCAAGGCTTGCAGTACCTTCGGAGAGAAGGTACCGAGCGCAAAGTATGGAATGACCTGGCACGTGTAGAACACGCAGCCGACCAGCGTGTTTCTTCTCCAGCGGGCCGAGAACAGTTCTGACCAGGCACCACGACGTCGCTGGGGCGCGGCTGCCGGTGCAGGCAGGATGGTTTCCGGACCGAACTTTGCGCGGATGATTGCCAGTGCCTCGTCCTTCCGGCCGCGTTTCATCAGCCACATGGGCGACTCGGGTACGCCGAGACGGAACGGCAGGATCAGCAGTGCCGGCGGTCCACTGGCGGCCAGCATGATCCGCCACGCGTCGGGGCCGATATCGCGAATGGCAAAGCCAGCCAGGTACGCACAGACGTAACCCGCTGCCCAGGCGGCCGCGAGCACACTCAGGAGACGGCCACGATAGCGGCGCGGGGAAAACTCCGTGACGAGCGATTTGCTCACGACGTAGTCGGCACCGAGAATGAGACCAAGCAGCACGCGCAACACCAGCAGCTGGGTCGGCGACGTCACAAAGAATTGCGCTGCGGAGATCGCTGCAAAGAGCAGCATGTCGAAGGCGAAAATGGTGCGGCGGCCATATCTGTCTGCCACGGGCCCGGCAAACATGCTGCCAAAAAACAGGCCGGCAAGGGACGCCGCACCGAGTGCTCCCATCCAGAGCGCGTTCAGGTGCAGCGCCCCTGCAGCCATGCTCACCGCGATGCCGATGATGCCCAGCACGAAGCCGTCGCTGAACTGTCCGCCTGTCCCGCTGAACGCCACACGCAAGTGGAAACCGCGCAGCGGAACGTCCTCCATCAATATCTGCTTGCTCACTTTCGTCTCCTGGACTCTGGTTATCAGCGAGGCGCCTGCCTGCGCCTTCTGAAACCAGTGTAGGGACTCAGATTCAAGAAAACAGCATGTCCGGTGTCAGTATCAATAACTCTAATACTATGTCACGCGGAGGCTGAAGTAGAGCACCTCGACGTACGCCAACCGGTTGAGGCTACTGGAACGGCACACGGCGCGGCGGTGCTTTGGCAGCACCGCCGCGCCTGAACGAATCATCTTCACCGGTGCTCAGCCGGCGAAAGCGGGTCAAAACTGGTGAAGCATTGCCTGGATGCTCGACGGATCTTTGGTCGCCGTGAGCGCAAGCATCAGGAGAATGCGGGCCTTCTGGGGGTTCAGATCGTCACCGAGAAGACCCACATAGGCCGGATCTTCCGGTATGAACCCGCCTCCTGTGCGGGAAGAGCGGACCACGATCACCCCCTGGGCGATCGCCTTCCTGATCGACGGAAGGGTGAGAAGCGATTCGCTGCCTGCTCCAACGCCGGCGACGACAATGCCCTTCGCTCCGTGCGCGACTGCGGCGTCGTACATGTAGCCGCCGTCATTCTGATAGCCGTAGACGATATCGACTTCCGGCAAAGCATCGAGCTTCGACACGTCGAATGGCGTTGCAGTGGTGTTGCGTTTCAGTACGGACGTCTCGAAGTGAGGAACCTCGTCCACCAGCGTGCCCAGGTAACCCGCGTCGTTTCCCTTGAACGTATCCGGCGTCGTGCCGTTGGTCTTCGTGGTGTAGCGAGCCGAGCCGATCCGGTCATTCAGCACGATCATGACGCCGTGGCCACGCGCCTCCGGCGAGGCGGCAACCGTGACTGCCTGCAGGAGATTGCTCGGACCGTCGGCACTGATGGCCGTCGACGGCCGCATCGATCCCGTGACCACCACGGGCTTGTCGCTCTTGACAACGAGATCTAGAAAATAGGCGGTTTCCTCAAGGGTATCGGTGCCGTGGGTCACCACGACACCCGCGATATCCGGTTGAGCAAGCAACTGATTCACGCGCTTCGCCAGTTTCAGGAGGATATCGTTGGTGATGTTCTCACTTCCGACATTCGAAATCTGTTCACCGGACACCTGGGCAATCTTGCCCAGTGACGGGACCGATTTGAGAAGCGCGTCAGCCGTCAGCACGCCCGGCTTGTAGCCCGTCGTCTGCGTTTCACTCCCCGCGGTACCTGCGATCGTGCCGCCGGTTGCCAGCACCGCTACGTGGGGCAGTTTATCGGGGGATGTGGATTGCGCCATGGCCGGCGCCACTGAGAACAGGCAGAGCGCAAGACCGGCTAAAAGCCGGCCTAAGTAGTCGCTCATATGAGCGTGGTTGTGTCTCACGGGATGTCTCCAGACTGGAAGTGTGGAACTCTCGATAGCCATCAAAATTGGCGTATCGCTGAAGACGAGTGTAGTGACACATTCAGGAAATCAAATCACGCGCGGGGCACCATTAAAGAAACTGATAGTGCGGAGTACGGAAGATGAAGATGTAATCCGCTTACGACCAATTTCCAGGAGACTCACGACCGGGCAATCTGCGGGGTGAACGCCTGATGAAAGATACTCTCAGCTTAGGGGTTACCATCATTGGAAGGTCAAGCGTCTCCACTGCGGCAAACGCTTCGTGGCCCCTTTTTTTGGGGCAAGCGCGCACTCAAACATCATTCGACTCTACTGGTCGGCTCGAGGCGATGGCGGCGAGCCTTCGATGGACCAGCGTGACTACTTGCCGTTGGATGTTTAGCGATGTCCGCGTGTTAGCGGTGCAGCCAGGCAGCCCGATCGGAATCGGCACATCTGCCCAAGGCGGCCAGGCGGACTATCATGAGAGGGAGCTGTATTCATCAGCGCTGGAGCCCATCATGACGTCGAATCCATCCAGGGAGCCGACCGGCACCCCCCTCAACCCCGCGCAAACGTCCGTCCACAAGACGCGCCAGCCCGATCCAAAGGGCCTGAAAAATCCGGGCCCAGACGACCTTCCTGACGCCGACGCGGCGGAGCCCGAGCCTCACGAGCATCTCCCGTCCAGAAGCGACGACAACTGATTCAACATCGCAGGTAGCGACACAGTTCGACCTGTGCTCCGTTGGAACGGAGCACAAGGCGTGGTCTGAACTCAGAAGCTGTGCCGGATGGCAGCACGCACGACGAGCTGGCGCGAAGTCGAGGAAAGATCCTGCGCACCGGGTACGTATGCCTGGTCGAGCGACGAGCCGGTCCTGTCACCCGCAACCAGCTGGAAGGCGCCTTGCAGATAGACGTCCGTGCGCTTCGAGAGGTTGTAGTCGGCCATCAGGCCCACCGAGTGGATCGAAGGCTGCACGCTACCGGTCGTCGCATCGTAGTGCATGATCGTGTAAGCATAGTCCGCTCCGACGAAGAAGGCCGGCGTGAACTGGTACTTGCCGTTGACCTCGAAATTCTGGTACCTGAGCGACGTCACGTGGCCGCCGGCGAGCGGTCCGGTCACCGGCTGGATCGTCTCGTCGCCGGTGAGATACCCAACGTTGGCCACGGGCTGGCCGATGTACGTATTGGTGTACGCGAAGCCGACCGTTGCCGATCCAGCCGTGTAGTTCACACCCGCACCGAATATCTGCAACCGCGACGAAGCGAAATTGCCGTCCGCGCCGTTCGTGCTGCTCGCGCCCGCAATCGCGCCGCCCGAGGTCAGCGCAGGGTTGCTGGCGTTCAGGTACGCGGCGGCGATGAGCCATCCGCCCACCGTGTATTGCGCGCCCACGCTCACCGCCCGGTTGTTCGCGAAGTTCGTATCGTTGCTGAAGCTGTACGTGCCGCCAAACGAGAAGCCGCCGTACGTCGGGCTCGCGTACTTGATCGTGTTGTTGAGCCGGAAGGTATTGTCGGTATTGTCGTTGTCGAGCGGGTGCGAAAGCAGGTAGCCGCCCCAGCCGCCGTTCGCCGTGGTCTGTGCAAGATAATCGACCACGGCATCGTATTGGCGCCCGAGCGTCAGCGTGCCGTAACGCTCATTGGCGAGGCCGGCGAACGCCTGCCGCCCGAAAGCGCGGCCGCCTTGTGCAAGCGCTCCGTTACTCGCGTTGAAGCCGCTTTCGATCTGAAAGATCGCGCTGTTTCCTCCGCCCAGGTCTTCGGTGCCCTTGAGTCCCCAACGGCTGCCCTGCGCATAGCCGCTCGTCATTTCGTACACGGCGTGGCCGCCCACGTTGTTCGTGTAGTCAATACCCTCGTCGATTACACCGTAAAGGGTTACGCTGCTTTGCGCGAACGCAGGCGCCGCCGCACCGCACAGCGCCATGACGCAAAAGATCTTCCTCTTCATCAGGTTTCCGTTTTTTATAAGGCATGCTAAAGATGTCAACGAAGGCGTGCCCCTTTTCCCTTCGCTGTGGCGGGCCGCATGCCTTGCGCCCACCACGCCGGCTACTCGGTCTGGTCTGCGTTATTTCGCGCCGTAAATGTCGAAGTCGAAATACTTCTTGTTGATGCGCGCGTAGGTGCCATTCGCGAGAATCTCGGCGAGCGCAGCGTTGAACGCGTCACGCAACGCAGTGTCCTGCTTGCGCAGACCGAGGCCGTCGCCCTGACCGAAGAACTTCGGATCGTCGATGGCGTTTCCGGCGAAGGTGAAGTCCTTGCCCTCGGGTCGCTTCAGAAAGCCGTCGCTCGCCGCAATGGAGGCCTGAAACGCCGCATCGAGGCGGCCCGACGTCAGGTCCGCGTATACCTGATCCTGGTTCTGGTAGGCGACGATCTCCACGCCGGCGGCTTGCCATTTCGCGCGTGCGTAGTCCTCCTGACTCGTGCCCTGCTCGACACCCACGCGCTTACCCTTGAGGGAGGCCGCATCGGGCAGCAGCGGCGAGCCGCGCCGCACGACGAGCCGCGCAGGCGCATTCGAGATCTTGTTGGTGAAAGCGATCTGCTCCATGCGCTTGGGCGTGATGGTCATCGACGACGAAATGACGTCGAACTTGCGCGCGATCAGGCCGGGAATCATGCCGTCGAAGCTGGTTTCCACCCATACGCAATGCGCATTCAGTTGCGCGCACAACGCATTGGCGATATCGACGCCGAAGCCCGTGAGCGTGCCGTCCGGCGTCTTGTATTCGAGTGGCGGATAGGTGGGGTCGACCGCCAGCCTGATTTGCCGCCCCTTGAGATCCGCCGCGTGTACGGAGCCAGCCGTTGCAGCTGCCGCGAGCGCCAGTGAAAGCGCCATCGTCCATTTCTTCATTTGCCTGTCTCCTTGCTGTCGTTTCAGTTGTTTCGGGGGTTACTGCAGAATCTGCTCCGCGAGCTTGATCCAGTAGCTCGCGCCAATCGCGAGGCTCGCGTCGTTGAAGTCGTAGCCGGGATTGTGCAGCGAGCAATGCTGCGTGCCGTCCCCATTGCCGATCGAGAGGTAGCTGCCCGGGCAACGCTCCAGCATGTATGCGAAGTCCTCGCTCGCCATAAGCGGACGCAGCCCGTCAATCAGCATCTGCGCACCGCCCCACTCGAGCGCGACGCGACGGGCCAGTTCGGTCTCGTCCTCGTGGTTGACGAGCACCGGGTAGCAATGGCGGTAGTCGATCTCCACGCGTGCGCCATAGCTTGCGGCCTGCCCTTCGGCAACTTCGGTTATGCGCCGCTCCAGCAGCGTGCGCACCTGCGCCGAAAGTGCGCGCACGCTCAGGTGCAGCTCGGCATGAGGCGCGATGACGTTCGAGGCGCTACCCGCGTGCAGCGCGCCGACGCTGACCACGGCCTGCTCATGCGGCGCCACGTTGCGCGCCACCACGCTTTGCAGCGCCATGACGATCGACGCACCGACCACGACCGGGTCGATCGTCTGCTGAGGCGCGGCCGCGTGGCCGCCGCGGCCGATCACGCGAATCGTCACCTCATCGGCGGAGGCCATGAACGCACCGCCATGAAACCCGATCATTCCCGCCGGGAAGCCCGGCACGTTGTGCATCGCGAACACGGCGTCGCAGGGAAAACGCTCGAACAGGCCGTCTTCGATCATCCTGAGCGCGCCGCCCAGGCCCTCTTCGGCCGGTTGAAAAATCAGGTGCAGCGTGCCACGCCATTGCGGTTTTTGCGCAAGACATCGAGCGGCCGCCAGCAGCATCGCGGTGTGGCCGTCGTGGCCGCACGCGTGCATGACACCGTCGTTGCGGCTGGCATAGGGAAGGCCCGTCGCCTCGTGAATCGGAAGCGCGTCCATGTCGGCGCGCAGCCCGAGGTTAGCCCCACGCCCGCGCTCCATCGTCCCGACCACGCCCGTGCCGCCCACGCCGCGCGACACACGATAGCCCCACGCCTCGAGCTTCGCGGCGACGAGCGCGCTCGTCGCGTGCTCTTCGAAGCCCAGTTCGGGCTGCGCGTGCAGTTCATGGCGCAACGCGATCATTTCGGCTTCTATCGCCGCCACTTCCGGCAACACCCACTGTCTGCCCAATTCGCCTCCTTCACCCTTGTGTACATCGTGGAGCGAATCGTATGCAGCGCAAATTGCTGGGAACAGCCAGCGTTTTGTTATGATGACAACCTTCTGTTGTCACCCTGCGCCAGTCGGGCGTCTCTGCGCAAATGAAACTGCATCAACTGGAAGCGCTCGTCGCCAGCGCGGACGCCGGCAGCATCCGCGGCGCGGCCCGCGCGCTCGGGCTTTCCCAGGCCGCCGTCACGCGCGCCCTGCGCGAACTGGAGGCGAGCGAGCGTCTTCCGCTGCTGATCCGCGCGCCCGAAGGCATCACGTTCACCGAGCATGGCAAGGTGCTCCTCACGCACGCGCGCCTCGTGCTCAACCAGCTCGAACACGCGCACAGCGATCTGGAGCGCTTGAGGGGACGCATGGAAGGCAGCCTCATGGTGGGCGTCACGCCGTGGATTACGCTGACCTTTCTTGCCGAAGCCGTGCAACGCTTTCGCAAGCGCATGCCCGAGATCCGCCTGGAACTGATCGAGGGACTGATGGCAGTCGCGCAGCCGCTGCTGCGCGAAGGCAGCATGGACTTTGCCGTCGGCCAGTTACAGCCCGGCGCGAGCGCGCAGGAGTTCGCATGCGAGCCGCTGCTGGCCTACGAGTCGACGGTGATGGTGCGCGAAGGCCATCGCAAGGCGCGGGCGCGCTCCATCCACGAATTGCTGGACGAGGACTGGGTGCTCAATTTCGCACCGGACGGTCAGCGGGATCTCATCGACTATCTTTTCACGCGCCATGGCGCGCAGATAGACGAGCGCCGTATTGTCCGCGCGCAGTCGGTAGCGACGTTGCAGACCATGGTCGAGCAGGCAGACATGTGCACGTGGAGCCCGACGATCCTGAGCCATGTGCCGCCGTTCGGCGGCCGCCTGCGGCCGCTCGCATTGCGTGAAGCGTTCGAGCCCCGACAACTGGGCATCGTCACACGGCGCAACAGCACGTTGAGCCGCGCGGCTGCCGCCTTCATCGACTGCCTGCTGCAGGTCATACGCCGACATGCGCGCTCGGCGAAAAAAGAAGACCTCGCCTTGTTCGAGACGTTGGAGCTGTTGATCTAGTACATGAGACTGCTCATCAGCGAGCGATCGGTCCGCACTGTGAACGGCCATTGTGATTTCGCGAGATTATCTGTGCGTGCGTCTGGCTATTGATTCTGCGGCGATGGCAAGTGTCTCCGAATGTGAGCAAACGCACCGATCTTTCCGGGCGCTCAAGATATGGTTCTCGCAGGCGCGTTACGTCCGGGACGTTTAAAAACCTCGGCGAACGTGCGATCTTGTCCCGGATTGGGAGGAAGAGCGATGAACGACGGAAACGATATCGGGCGCCGTCACGCGTTGCGTTCCATCGTGACGGCTAGCGCCGCCTTCCTGACACTGGGACTGCCAAAGCTCGCAAGCGCGGCGAATGCGATTACTTTCCCCTTTGAGAACGGGCTGCGGGAACTGACCACGGCGTTTCCCCAGAAACGTGAAATGCTGCTCCTTCGCAGCCGTCCGCCGTTGCTCGAGACACCGTTCTCCGTGTTCGATCAGGGCGTGTTCACGCCCAATGATCAGTTTTTTGTTCGTTGGCACCTCGCAGGCATTCCAACGAGCATCGACGCACGCAACTTTCGGATCAGGGTTCACGGAGCGGTGCGCCGCGAAGTCGTTATCGGACTTGCGGATCTGTCCAAAGACTTCGAGCGGGTCGAACTCGCCGCCGTCAACCAGTGCGCAGGGAATTCGCGCGGCTTCTTTACGCCGCGCGTTGCGGGCGGGCAATGGGGCAACGGTGCGATGGGCAATGCACGCTGGACCGGGGTGCGCCTCAAGGACATTCTGGATCGCGCGGGCGTGAGCGGCGGCGCAGTCCAGGTGCGCTTCAACGGCGCCGACGCCGGCGCGATTCCCGCAACGCCCGATTTCATCAAGACACTGAATATCGATCACGCGCGCGACGGCGAAGTGATCGTGGCATTCGCGATGAACGGCAAGCCGTTGCCGTTCCTGAACGGGTACCCCTTGCGATTGGTCGTGCCCGGTTGGTATTCGACTTACTGGGTGAAGATGCTCAACGACATCGAGGTCATCGACACGCCGGACACCAACTTCTGGATGGCCAAGGCGTATCAGATTCCGGACACGCCTCACGCGGACGTATTGCCTGGGCAGACCGGAGTTGCGACGGTCCCTGTCAATCGAATGGTCCCGCGGTCGTTCATCACGAACGTGAGCGACGGGTCGGTGGTGGATATCGCCAGGCCGCAGACCATACGCGGCATTGCGTTTGGAGGCGACACCGGTGTGCGGGAGGTGCTTTTCTCGGCAGACGACGGGATGTCGTGGACGCCAGCGAAGCTCGGTCAAAACTTCGGCAAATATAGCTTCCGGCGCTGGGAAGCACCGTTCGTTCCACGGCACGCGGGCCAATTCGTATTGAAAGTAAAAGCTGTCAACGACAACGGCGCTCAGCAGCCCGACAAACCAAACTGGAACCCGGGCGGCTATATGCGCAATGTTGTCGAATCCATGACCGTCGTTGCGGCTTGAGGAGTCGTCATGAGAGCGTGGACAGTCTGGGCCGCCATGGCGGTGGCGAGCATCGTCGCATCGAGCGCGGTTCTCGCCCAATCAGCAGGCAGAGTTGCGAGGGATACCGTGGAGGTCACGCTGCCCACCGGAAACCCCTTCCCGCCAGGACCCGGTTCGGACCTCGCGAATGCGCATTGCCTGATATGTCACTCTGCAGGGATGGTAACGCGCCAGCCCCCGCTGACCTTTGACGAGTGGAAAGCCGAGGTGACCAAGATGCGTGCAGTCTACGGCGCCCCGCTTCCGCCGGAGAACATCGAAGAGATCGCCCGCTACCTCGCGACAATCAACGGGAGACCCTGATACGACAATGCGGGGACTTCGAGGGAGACGAAGCCAGCGCGGCGTGCCAACGTCGCTAAATGCATTCCCCTGAATAACGTATGCCTACAACGTTTTCAGAAAATCCTCCCACCCGCATGACGCGCCCTTTTCTCCTCCGAAATTGCTCCCTGAACGTCACCTCCACCGTGCGCCCGACCCAGCACGTCCGTGCTGTTTCACAAATGGCCATCAACTTCCGGGCGAGCCTGCCGTTATAACGGTGCAGCAAAACGAAGGGCAAGGCCCCTTCTTCTTTCAGGATCATGTCGACGCACGAAAGCGTCAGCCAGCAGCCAGTACGGCTCGCGCAAGAAACGGGGCCGGACGTGCGCAAACTGCAGACAATTCTCAGACGAATCTGGCCGACTGGCTCCGACAAAGGCATTGCGCCGCAACGGGCGCTCATCCTGTTGCCTATGCTGACGGTGTTGATCCTTGCCGTGTTGTGGATCACGATCCTCGAGAGACTGCGGGTCGAAAAAGACGCCGCGCTCAACGATGCGCGCGTCGCGGCGCGAACAGAGGCGAGCGCGCTGAAAACGCACACGCTTAAAACGATCCACGACGTCGACGAGATTGCGCTGCTCATCAAGTTCGGGTACGAGAGTTCGCCCACGACGTTCGACATCAGGAAATACCAGGCCTACGGACTGGTGACGGCCGACACCGCGTTGCAGGTGACGATCGTGGACGCAGAAGGACGCGTGATCGTATCGACCATTCCGTTTTCCGGCGAGGTTGACTTGAGCGACCGTGAGCATTTTCGGGTGCATCGCGAGCGCGCGGATGTCGGGCTCTTTCTCAGCCATCCGGTCATCGGCCGGATTTCGCGTCAGACGTCGATCCAGGCCACGCGGCGCATCGACCGCCCGGACGGCAGCTTCGGCGGCGTCGTGGTCGTGTCGGAGAATCCGGCGTGGCTCACCGACGGCTTCTATACGAATGCGGCGCTCGGCGAGCCGCGTGACGCGTACGCAACGCACCCTCGATGTCAGGAAAGAGTACCTTTAGATATCCGAAATGATAAGCTTCAACTCCCGGGAATCCTGATGGACACAGCGTCGAGCCCTGCTCTTATTCGCCCGACCTCGGAAGACGACTGGCAAATCTTGAAGACGGTTTTCCTTGCTGCGCTGCTCGACAGCCCAACGGCGTTCGGCCTGAGTTACGCCACCGCGGCTGCGTTTAGCGAGCAGCAATGGCGCGAATGTGCTTCAGGTCAGACGCAGCCGCAATATCTGGTAGCCATGGTGCGAGGGCAAGCAGTCGGTCTTATCGGCGACGCTATGAGCCGCTCGCGCGAATACAACCTGATTGCCATGTGGGTTCACTCGCAGTACCGAGGCCTGGGAGTTGCAGGTCGCCTGGTCAATGCAATCCAGGCGCGCGCGATCGAACGCGGACAGCGGAGAGTCGTGTTGAGAGTCTCGCCAGACAACACCCGCGCGGTAGGTCTCTATCGCCGACATGGTTTCCAGTTGTTGCCCGAACGAGAAGCGCTAGCCAATCAACCCGGCATCATCGTGCAGAAAATGGAATGGAAGCGCGCTGGCTGAATGTCAGAGCGATTGCTCACTGAGATTGTTCAACCAGGCAAAACTGGGGATGGAAACGCCCTTGCTCGATTCGCGGCTCGTAGGGTCAGCCGGCGTGCAGATGACCCGATCGTTGCGCTAGTATGGACGAGCGAAAAGGCGGATCGAAGACAGCACCGGCCTGGTGCTGCCGTCACCTGCCCGCTTTGTCCTGCTGTTCAGCCGCTGGCATCGCCGCGTTCAGACGGAGGTCGACATGAACGAACAATCCGTGCTCGGTATCATCCACGCGCAGGAACTCCTGATGGTGTCCCTCATCCGCATACTTCCGCCCGACGAACGGCGCAAAGTGTCCGAGGAGTTCCACGGCCAGGTCGAGCTGGCCGAGGCGCCGCATCTGAGTGACGGCCATAACCGCGAGATGACCGAAGCGTTCAGGGCGCATATCCGCAAGCTGTCGATCTTGCTGGCGTCGTTGAGTTGATCGGGCCGAGGTTCGCGCCGGCGGCAATAGTCACGAAACGCGCCGTAATGCACGAATCGTCGCCGGGTTAGTCCGGGCGTGGCGAGCCATGCCCGGCCCGGTGCACCATGCCGATGGCGCCGCCGCGCTAGAAGACGCCCTCGCCTCACAGTGACTTTATCAACGGGGCGCAACGCCCCGGGGTTGTATCATTCACTAGTTCCCCCGGTCTCCCCATTTGCGATTGGACTATGTCGCGGCTCATTTCACGCGACAAGCTGCCTGAAACATCCACCGAACCAGCTGAGGTACCGCCGTGAAGCGCAACGTGCTCTTTCTGCTGCTCGCCCTTGCCGCATGCTCGCAAATACCCGACGCGAGCAGCCCGGCGCCTTCGACGAGCGCGTCGACTACTGCCGCAGCGAGCGCGCTACCGGCGATCGAACCTGGGATCCTCAGTCAGTATCACTGGCAACTCAGCGACGCATTTGACAGCAAAGGCATGCGCATTGATGCGTTGTTTGTCAGTGCAGAAAAGCCAGTGCAACTGGACTTCAGCAGCGACCGGTTAAACGTAGTCAATAGCTGCAACAATATGGGAGCCAGTTACAGCGTCAAGAAAGGACGGCTGCAGATTGGCCAGATGGTGAGCACCATGATGGCTTGCCCTGACGCCGCTCGCGCCGCACTCGACGACGCTATTGCCCAGCGCCTGCGTGGCAGCCTCGGCGTGAGCCTGCTGGCCCGTAGCGATACCCCCCGCATGCAACTGGTCACCGATAGCGGCGACACGCTGGCATTTACGGGTGTGCCCACTGCCCAGACGCGCTTCGGCGGCCCCGGTGAAACGACCTTCCTCGAAGTGGCCGCGCAAGCGGTGCAGTGCCATCATCCGCTCATTCCGGACAAGCAATGCCTGCTGGTGCGTGAGCGCCACTTCGACGAGCACGGTTTGCCAACCGGAACACCCGGTGCATGGCAACCGCTGCATCAGGATATCGAGGGCTATACCCACACGCCTGGCATGCGCGATGTATTGCGCGTCAAGCGCTATACCATCAAGAACCCGCCCGCCGACGGACCCGCCATTGCATACGTGCTGGACATGGTGGTTGAATCGGAAAAGGTTGAGAACTAGCTCGACGCTTCACGCTCGGCGCTTGAGAAACGGCGCAGCATAGCGTCGGTAGTCGCACGTGCCGAGTCCAACGCGCCGGTGAGTCTCCCGACCAGTCAGTTTCAGCAGTCGGGTTTTCATCGTGGGTCGACATCCGCGCCGACACTGCGTATCGATGCCCGATGCGGTTTCATGGCATCATCGTGCGGACCTTCACACAACCCGAGGAGCGACACGATGGCGACTTTTATTGTCTTCACGAAGGAAAGCACGCAGGATCAGAGTGAGCTCGACATCTACCAAAGCAAGGTGGGCGAGACCTTCAAAGGTCATCCGGTCAAGATTCTCGCTGCCTACGGACCTCAACAGGTTCTTGAGGGCGAAGCGCCAGAGGGTGTCGTGATCGTAGAGTTTCCATCGACTGCGGCCGCCCATGCGTGGTACGACAGCCCGGCGTACCAGGAAGTCGCGCAGCACCGGTTCAAGGGCGCGCGCTATCGCGCCGTTCTTGTCGAAGGCGTGTGACAAGGCGACGAAGTTCGGCCGCGGAGTTATCCATCGAGCGCAAAGACGATCTCATCGACGCGGCCGTCCGTCAGGGGTTCCCCAACGAACGGCGGCACCCACGCCCTGGCGAAAAACGGCTGGTCGACGACGAGATCAGGTCCGGGGCGAATCACCACACCGCACGCTGATGCGTACTCACGATTGCAGGGCTGATCGCCGGCGTGATTTTTCTCGATGTGGGCGTGAGAGGCGGACATGTCGCGAACATCGGCCCCGCGTGCCTTAATCTCACTCCGAATTGAGCCTGATCCTGATCAGGTGAAAGGCCTGCCTCAACTCAAATCCAAGGCGTTCATACAACCCGATTGCAGTTCGATTGTCACTGCGGACATGCAGGAACGCCGTACACCCGCGTGCCTCGATATCCCGGCGCAGGACATTCACAAGCCGCCCTGCAAAGCCCTTGCCGCGATGCTCGTCGTGCACGCAAACCGCGCTTATTTCGACGTAACCATCGATGTGCATGCGCTCACCTGCCATTGCGATGAGCTGTCCTCGTTCGCGGATTCCGATGTAGTTGCCCGTCTCGTGCGTACGCCTGGAGAAAGGACCCGGTTTGGTCATTGTTGCGAGGTCGAGCATGTCCTCGGCGTCGAGGTGACTCAGGCGGAGCACCGCCGGGTCATGCTTGCTGTCAGTGCTGTCCGTGCTGGCAGCCACACGACTCACTGCCACCATTTGATGGAGCATGCCGACCTGGTCGGCTTGCAGTCCCTGGACCGGTTCTACGGGATTGAGTGTCATCAATCTCGCCTGTTCGCCGGGCTGCAGAAGCCCGTGAAGCTCATGCCAGGCCGTCGCAGTGTCCGACACGACGGCCGCGAACGGCGCGATTTCCGGATGATAGCGACGCGCAAACGAACCGCCTTGCCGCAGATGCCCGTGCCGGGTCGTCAAGGCCGACCAGATGGGGGTGTCGAGGATATGTCGGGACAGGCAATTCATATCGATTCCTTGTGCGTGCGTTGCGTCTTCGAGGATGCCGTTGGCGCCGGGCAGGAGGAGCCGTTCCGGCAGCAGTTCGAACCTCGCCAAACGGGTTTCGTTGGTGAGTAATGTATGTGCCGCGCCGCCGCTGTACTATTGCGATAAATGTCAACTTTGATAGCGTTTACGCCATGAAGCTGAGCGTCCTGGCCCTCGATAACGTGTTCGACACCGGCCTGACTGCAGTACTGAATGCCTTCAACACTGCGAATGAGTTGGCGGCGCAGCAAGATCCGCATGTGCAGCCTTTCGATCTTTGTGTGGTGGGAGTGAAGCGTGAGGTGCGCACGGCGCTCGGGATGCGGATGTCCGTTCAGCCGACGAGCGCCGCCGACGGGTCCGACTGGGTCATCGTGCCCGGGCTGAGCACGAAGAAGCCCGAGCAGTTGGTGTTGTCTCTCGGGCAGCGCGACGTCATCGACGCCATGGCCCGATTGCGTGGCTGGCATGCCGCTGGCTCGCGCATTGCGGCGTCATGCATCGGCACGTTCGTGCTGGCGGAATCGCAACTGCTGCAGGACCACGATGCCACGACGTCGTGGTGGCTGAGTCCCCTGTTCCGCCAGCGCTATCCGGACGTACGTCTCGACGAATCGAGAATGCTGGTTCCCTCGGGCGAGTTCGTCACAGCGGGAGCCGCAATGGGGCATCTCGACCTCGCACTGTGGCTGATACGTCAGTCGAGCCCCGAGCTTTCCACTCTTGTTGCACGTTATATGCTGGTAGACAGGCGGCCGTCGCAGGCGCCGTACATGATCCCGGAGCATCTGGCGCGCGCGGATCCACTTGTCGAGCGATTTGAGCGCTGGGCCCGTTCGCGGCTCGCAGAAGGCTTTTCGCTCGAATCGGCGGCCGACGCTCTCGCGACGAGCAAGCGAACCCTGCAGCGTCGTATCGAGTCGGTGCTTGGCAAATCGCCTCTGGCGTACTTCCAGGATTTGCGCGTCGAGCGCGCACTTCATCTGATTAGGACGACTCACCTGGATATCGAGGCGATCGCCGCCGAGGTTGGCTACGCCGACGGCGTGACGCTCCGTACCCTGCTTCGCAAACGCCTCGGACGAGGCGTGCGTGAATTGCGCCGCGATGCGCGCTGATCGCCGGTACAGCGCGCGGCCAGCCGTGGGCGCTATCAACTCGATGTTGCGTTTGTGCCGCGCTCAGACGACGACTCGACTGGGTCCGTTTGAAGTGTCCGGAGATGTAGGCTGTCAGTGTCACCGCTGGCGACTGGCCGACGTTGGTCGGGACTCTGCCGGGCCACCCCAGTGTCGGCTGTGCAACCGCCAGGAGTCTTCCGGACTGGACCGACCCTGCACAGATAGCTTGACAAGCGGATTTGCTTTGCACCATGATTAACCTATCAGCTAATTAACCAATTGGAAAAATAATTGGAAGCGGACCACCTCAGCGCCACGTTTGCCGCGCTGGCTGACCCAACGCGACGCGCCATCCTCGCCAGGCTGGCGCAAGGCGAAGCCACGGTCGGCGATCTGGCCGGCCCTTTCGATATGAGTGCGCCGGCCATCAGCAAGCACCTGCGCGTTCTCGCAAGAGCCGGCCTCATCACTCAGGGGCGAGATCGCCAGTTTCGCCCGTGTCGCATTGCGCCTGCGCCGCTCAAGCAGGCCGCCGACTGGGCACTGCAGTATCGCGCCCTATGGGAGCAGCGCCTCGACCAGCTCGACAGCTACCTGCAACAACTGCAACAGAAGCCTGCCGGGGACTCCCACGGAAAGCCTGCGCCGAAAACCACGTCCAACGTTACCCCAACTCGAACCAGGAAGACTCGCCGCCATGACTGACAAACTTTCAGCCCCCTTCGTCATCGAGCGCCGCTTCGCTGCGCCGCGCGAACTGGTATACGCCGCGCTGACTGAAGCTGAGCATTTGAGTACGTGGATGAGCCCACCCGGGATGGAAATGTCCCACTGCACAGTAGATGCGCGAGTCGGTGGCGTTTTCCACTACGCGATGAAGCCGCGCGGCGTGCCCGACGCTCCCGCGATGTGGGGCAAGTGGACGTTCCGCGAATTGACGCCCCCCGAGCGCATTGTCGTCGTCGTGCAGTTTAGTGATGCCGAAGGCGGCGTGACGCGACATCCAATGTCGGCGCAATGGCCGCTTTATACGCTATCGACGACGACGCTCAGCGAAGTCGAGGGTGGCACGTTGATGCACCTCGAGTGGCGCGCGCTGGACGCCAGCGAAGCCGAGGAAGCCATCTTCGACGCGTCGCACGCCAGTATGTCTCAAGGCTGGGGCGGAACCATGGACGCGCTCGACAAGTACCTCAAGCAGCAGCAAGGCGAGCGCTGAGTCGAGAGACATGTCGATGTCGGATTGCCCGGCGATCGTGTCGATATCCCGCTGTTTCCCCGCATCAATCGGGAGCAGAGCTTCTACGGTTCGAACTGGGGAAATTACGTCGACCTGAGCGAGGTCATGAGCCTTGCCGCGAAAGGAAAGATCCAGCACAAGACCACGCCGATTCGTCTGGAGCAGATAAGCGAAACGCTTGATCGACTGCGTGAAGGCACGCTCGTCGGGCGGGCTGTCGTTATCTTCTAACGGGTGCCGCGCTCAGGCGCGCCGGGCCAGGCCGCGGCGCACCTGCCTGATTTCTCTTGCCCTACCCAATGTTCGATTGACACCGGGTCTTGCGATATCGCACGGTCGCGCGCCTCATTTTGTAAGGTCGCGCGACAATGCGGCCGGATCGTTGTCCGAGGCACCACCTTTACAAAGCGCCGCTTCAAATGGACAAAGCACCTGGACGTACCACAATTCACGGACATGCCGGGCTGAATGATGAAGCCTGGGCACCCCCCAGGTACGCGAATTGCAACCTGAGCGATTCCGTTTGATTCCCCCAGCAAACCATTGCGAAAGAAGCCAGGAGTCAACCATGCGCCCCCGAATCATCTGCCACATGATGTCTTCGATCGACGGCAAACTGCATCCGAGCCGCTATTCGATGCCGCACGGCTTCGACCGGCGTCATTTCGTGACGCAATACGAAAACGTGGCCGCGGGTCTCGGTGGAGACGGCTGGCTCGTCGGCCGCGTAACGATGGCCGAAATCGTGAAGGACGAACGCGGCGCTTCGATCGCAACGAGCGATGTCGGCGCGCGCAAAGCATGGCTCAATCCCGATCGCAAACCGACCTTCGCGATCGGCCTCGACCCCGATGGCAAGCTTCACTACGCGCGCCCGACCGTGGGTGACGATCAGATCGCCGCGGTGCTCGGCGAGCACGTATCGGACGACTATCTCGCCGAGTTGCGACAAAGCGGCGTGTCATACGTGTTCGCGGGTAAAGATGGACACGATCTGAAGACCGGTGTCGAGGCACTGGGTGAAACGCTGGGTATCAAGACACTGCTTCTCGAAGGCGGCGCCGCTATCAACGCGGCTTTTCTGAAAGCCGGTCTGATCGACGAAGTGAGTGTGTTGATCTGCCCGGGAATCGACGGCGTGCGAGGTGTCCAGACCATCTTCGAAGGCCCCGAAGAGGGAAATCCCGGTTACGGTCGATCGCTCGCCTTCAAATCGGTCGAGACGCTCGAGGGCGGCAGTGTATGGGTGCGTTATAGCGTCGAATCCCCGGCGTGATCTGGCATCCGTATTCGGCGATTGATTGGTGAATTGCACCGCAGTGAAAGCGACCGGATGCAAGTGATCTGGTCGCCAAACGGGCCAACAGGAGTCGTTCGCCGGCGCGTCCTTGCGACGATTTAACCGTCCGTTCCTCTAGAGGTAACGGACCGCCATGACGAATCCAACCTCGCTTCGCACTGCGCCAGTCGTAGGCAGTGGCAAAATAGCGCACGCGGTGATGGAGCGTTGCGAGTTGCACACTTGACAGTGTTCGCGCTCGGACCATGGGGATTCCTTGATACGCCTTCTCAGATTGCGAGTTTTGAATGCTGCGCCAGCATGAATGGCTTGCGCGAGAGGTGTCCTCGATGTGTGGCGAATCTCTGAGCTCACGCTTCGAAGCGCTCGGCCATGCGTACCAACATAGCGACAACCATAACCATGCCGGGAACGAGATAAGCGGCATGTTGATGGACTCGAGTGAGGAAAGAAAGCGCGAAAATGACAGCGAGGATCCATACGCCCGCGAGATGCAGCTTTTTCCAGTTGGCCGGACCGATGAGACGCGCCGGCATTGCGAACGACGTGGCCGTCAGCAACACAATCATCAAATAGCCGATGGAACCCGGTATGTTCGTCGCGGGCGTACGCCCCACCCAGAAAGACTCGGGCGCTGTCCTGATGTAGATGACGAGCGCTGTCGCGTGCAAATATTGCGAAGCGGCGAACGACAATCCGATATAGCGCCGCTCCCTGACCAGGGCGCGGGTTAGCGCCGACGGAACGAGTCTCGCAAACGAGGTGGCAAGGAACACCGCCAGAAACAGGACAAAGGAAGTGCGAGCCGTTGCTCGTATTGCGTATTGCAGCGATTCCACGCGGTCCGGCGCCAACGCAGAGGCAACCATGGCGAATAGCGCAACGACTATGGTTAGTATGCCGAAAAGTTTCCAGCGCGTCATTTGGATTGTTCCAGGATGATTGTCAACTTGACGACATGATGTGACAGTCGCCGTCTCAACCGATTGGCCGGCCCGTACCGGCGTGAGAGCTGGAGTGGCTCAGAGACCACGCGGACCAAATCCCGAATACGAGCGCAATTGGCTGATCTGTGGCGGCGCAAGATAGCCGCTCTTGACCAAAGGGAGTTCGCCGAGGAGTTGTTTCAGGCCGTCTTCGTCTTGTGCTTCCGAAATCATGCAGGCTCCCCCTTCCGCCCGCAGCCATATCTGCCGGACTATCCCGGAGGCGTAAAGGCGGCGGACAAACTCAGCCTCCGCCTCGACTTCTTCCTTATGAGGGGACATGGAAGATGCGTTTTCGGAACGGGAAATCATCACGAGGTATTGCATGTTGCTCTCCAGGGTATGGCACTGCGATCAGGTGGGTGGCTTCGTACGAACAATACGAACAACACCGGGCTTTCTGCTTCAGACTTCATACTATGTTTTTCATAGTAACAAGGTTTTGCCTCGCATGCAAACCCGTCATCTCGACAAGAATCTCCGAATAAACCCGCAAGCATGGTATGGGATTCACGCCTAACTTGACGCTATGTTTTTCATATATACAATGCCGGAGCAGAGAGGCTTCACCTCGGTACCGGCGTCGCGAGTCGTACGCATGTCCGGATGAGAGGCGAGCCGTTTCAAGTCAGCGTTTTGGTGTGAACCCCTTCCGGAGAAATGCAATGAGCCGCTTCGTCTACGAGGCCAGGTCGACCGCACTGCTGTTCGTCGACCCCTTTAACGTCCTTTTCGAAGGGGGCGCTCTCAAGCGGGAATCGATGCACGCAGCGCATGAGCTGAACGGGCCGACCTACGCGCACAGTATCGTGAGCACCCGCGAGTTCCTCGACGCATTGCCCAAAGCCTGATCACGCTTGCGCAGTCATTCGTCCGACTCCGACGATTCTGCGAAATCCGCGCAATCCCGCCCCCCCCACCTTAGCGAAGGCACCCATGATCTCCCCGCGCCAGGTCTTCCTGATGGCACTTTGCTGCGCGCTCGCGGTCTCGCCCATCTACTACCATCAGCCGCTGCTGCCGCAAATCGCATCGACGTTTGCTGTGCCGTCGGCGCGTGGGAGCCTCATCGCCACCCTCACCCAGCTCGGCTATGCGATGGGACTGCTGCTCTTCGTCCCGCTCGCCGACGGTGTCCAACCACGCAAACTCGCTACGCGAGCGATCATCGCGAACGCAGTGGCGCTGCTCGCCTGCGCAGCGGCACCGTCCTTCTTCGTGCTGGCACTATGCAGCTTCCTCGTTGGCATGACGTCAATCTCGGCGCAAATCATCATCCCGACGGTCTCGGGCATGGCGACGCCCGAGACGCGAGGACGCGTGGTCGGTTCCCTGCTGGGTGGACTTTCCTCTGGCGTCCTGCTGGCGCGCACGCTGAGTGGCATCGTCGGCGCGCTTTGGGGCTGGCGTTCGATATTCGTGATCGCTTGCGCCATCGACATTGGCCTTCTGCTTGTCATCAGGAAACTGCCCGTGTCGAATTCGCTCGCGGCGATCCGCTATCGCGAGTTGATGCACTCGCTCGCCGGCCTCGTCCGCAAGGAACAGCTGCTACGCCTCTCGGCAACGATGGGTTTTCTTGTGTTCGCCGCCTTCAGCGCACTCTGGGCAACACTCGCGGTACTACTCGCACGCGCGCCCTACCATTACGGCCCCGCCACGATCGGGGCATTTGGGCTGATCGGCCTTGTCGGGCTTTCGGTATCGCCACGACTTGGCGCGATCGTCGACCGCGTTGGCGCGCGCCATGTTGCGACTGCGGGCGCACTCACGGTCGCCATCGCGTTCGCGTTTGTCGCAGCGGGCGGACACAGCCTGGCATGGCTGATCATCGGGATGGTATTGCTGGATCTGGGCAATCGCGCCGGCTTCATTGCCAACCAGGCGCGGATCTATGCACTGCGTCCCGAAGCCCGCAGCCGCCTGAATACCGTTTTCATGGTTTCGTACTTTCTTGGTGGCGCAGTCGGTGCGGCGCTCGGCGGTGCGGGGGCCCTGCACGCTGCCTGGCTCGGCCTCGCAGCGATCGGCGCCTTGCTCTCGCTCGCCGCTGTTGTGGTCAATACGCTCGCATACCCACGATCCCGTTCAGCCGTTGCTGACGGGCGCGCATGACCCAGGCACCCGTAAATATCACTCCCCGTTTGGCAACTCGCAGATAGCTCGAGCCATCGGGAAACCATTTGCTCAGGAGAATCACATGACCTTCAAAGCACTGCTCGCGACGAAACCGCGTGACGTGATCTCGACTCGCATCGTCAATATGCGCGAGCAGGACCTCATGCCCGGAGACGTTACCATTGCAGTCGAATATTCGACCGTGAACTTCAAGGACGCACTCGCCATCTCTGGACGCGCGGAGATCATCCGCGAGTTTCCACTGGTCGCGGGCATCGACCTGGCCGGGACCGTCGAGGCATCCACGTATCCCGGCATTTCCAGCGGCGACCGTGTCGTCCTCAACGGTTGGGAGCTCAGTCAGAACCATCACGGCGGATTCGCGCAAAAGGCACGCGTGAAGGGCGAGTGGCTCGTCAAGCTTCCAGAAGTCTTTTCCGCGCACGACGCGATGGCAATCGGCACGGCCGGATATACGGCCATGCTTGCCGTGTTGGCGCTGGAACATGGCGGCCTCTCGCCACAAAGCGGCGACGTCCTCGTCACAGGTGCCAATGGAGGCGTCGGCTCGATCGCCATTGCCATCCTGTCGGGCCTCGGGTATCGCGTCGTCGCATCAACCGGACGCCCCGCGGAAGCCGACTATCTGCACAGCCTCGGCGCCGCGGAAGTAATCGACCGGCGAACGCTCTCGGAGCCAGGTGTGCCGCTCGCCCGCGAACGTTGGGCGGGTGCCGTGGACTCCGTCGGGCATCACACGCTGGCTAACGTGCTGGCCCAGACGCAGTACCGCGGCGTGGTCGCCGCCTGCGGCCTCGCACAGGGCTCGGGCCTCCCCGGGTCGGTGATGCCCTTCATCCGGCGCAACGTGACCCTCGCGGGCATCGATTCGGTCAATGCCCCACGCTCGGTGCGCATCGATGCCTGGGCGCGGCTGGCGCGCGACCTCGACTTGAACAAACTCGGCCGCGCGACGAAGGTCATCGGACTCGCCGACGTGCCTGCTGTCGCGGCCCAGATACTGGAAGGCAGGATTCAGGGCCGCACAGTCGTCGACGTCAACGCATAGACGTTTCTTGCCCCCGCAACGCCCCTGAGTTCCGGAGTTCATCGTGTCTGCCGTTCCTTCCTCGCCCCAGCGGCGCGAACCCTCGTCGCTCGATGCCCGCGCGCTCTTCGCAGCGTTCGCCGGGCTTTGCGGCAGTCTGGTCGCCATCGGTCTCGCGCGCTTCGCCTACACGCCGCTCATTCCCTCGATGATCCAGGCGCACTGGTTCTCTTCCTCGCAGACCGTCACGCTCGGCGCGGCAAATTTCGCCGGCTATCTGATGGGTGCGATGGCAGGACGGCCGCTCGCTGCGAAGCTGTCGAACCGGGCCGCCTTGCGACTCCTGATGGCCGCGGTGACGATCGCGTTCTTCGCGTGCGCGTGGCCCGTCTCTGTCGCGTGGTTCTTCTTCTGGCGTCTGCTGTCGGGCTTTTCCGGTGGCGCGATCATGGTACTCGTCGCGACGTCGATCCTCCCGCACATTCCTGCGCCCCGCCGCGGCTTCGCGAGCGGGATGATCTTTCTCGGGCTGGGCCTCGGCGTTGCGGCATCGGGCACATTGATCCCGCAACTCCTGGCGGCCGGCCTGCGCGACACGTGGCTCGGCCTCGGCATGCTCTCGTTCTCGCTCACGGCCTTGAGCTGGTTCGGCTGGCCGGCGACGAATGCGCCCGCTGCGCAGGCCGGCTCAGCGCACAAGGCTGAGTCCGGCGGCCTTGCGCTGCGCGTGCTCTACGCACAATACGCCGCGAACGCGCTCGGCCTCGTGCCTGTGATTGTGCTGCTCGTGGACTACGTGGCGCGCGGCCTCGGGCGCGGCGCGGCAGTGGGCGCCGACTACTGGGTGCTATATGGTCTCGCCGCCATCGCGGGGCCCATGATCTGCAGCAATCTGGCCAGCCGCATCGGCTTTCGGGCAGCCTGGCGCGCCGGCCTTGTGCTACAGGCGACCGCGATCGTGGTACTGGCGAAGACAGGAAATCCCTATGTTCTCGCAGGCGCCACAGTCATCCTCGGCGTGTTCACGCCCGGCATCGTGCCGCTCGTGCTCGGACGCATCAACGAGTTGCTACCGAACAATTTCCTGGAACAGCGCGCAGCGTGGAGCCGTGCAACCACGGCTTTTGCCCTCTTCCAGGCACTCGGCGGCTATGGAGACTCGTATCTGTTTTCTCGCCTTCACAACGACTACACGCTCGTATTCCTGTGCGGCGCGGGCGCTCTCGCGCTAGCCTTCGTCGCGGACTTCCTGGTGAACGCGCGACGCACGGAACAGACCGGACGATAGCCCGCTGCGCGCTGACCGAACTATTCGGATCTGGCTTTCGCGGCCCGATATGTCTCGCGCCTTTTCTCGCGCTCTTTCGCAAACGGAGCACTCAAGGTTGCATCGAGGTCGCGACGCTCCACGTATTCGCCGCACGACGGGCAGATATAGTCGAGGCCAACCTCGTGCCCGCACACACGATGCGTAAAATGCACAGCGACTTCCTCGCCTTTGCTCTTGCACCAGGTCTCGCCCCAGGTGCGTAGCGCCTGGATCACCGGATAGTACGCCCGGCCCTTCTCCGTGAGACGGTACTCGTAGCGCAACGGCCTTTCCTGATACGGATGGCGCTCGACCATCCTGTCCGCCTCGAGTGACTTCAGCCGCGTCGCCAGCATCTGGGGCGTCGCCTCCGTCTGAATCTGGATTTCCTCGAATCGGGTCGCGCCCATGTACAACTCGCGCAGCACAAGCGTCGTCCATTTGTCACCGACAACTTCGGTCGATCGCGCCACCGGGCACACCGTGGCTACCCCCTTCTCTCTGCGCTTCATTTTGCCTCCATCGTAACTTCGGTTTTCATAGTATCACGGATTGCGTCACGGCAATGACATCTGCATCCGTGACGAATCCTGCACTTGATACCCGCGCAGTGGGTATGGTGTTTACGTTCCAGTTGCAACTATGAAATTCATATATATACTCAGTTCGTGAGGCAACGAAGTGCTCGACGTCGTGCAGAAGTTTCGCGCAACGGGTGTCGGCTGTGTCGTGTCCCATCCCGCATCGCTTTTCCGGAGAACATCATGTCGGACCCCGTCTATCACGTCGAACACACTGGCCTTTTGCTGGTTGACCCGTACAACGACTTCCTGTCACATGGCGGCAAGATCTTTCCGATGATCGAGGCAGTCGCCAACGACGTTCGGCTCCTCGACAATTTGCGCGCAACGGTCGGCGCAGCACGCAAGGCTGGTATCCAGGTGTTCTACGTGCCGCATCGCCGCTGGCAGCCTGGCGATTACGAAGACTGGGACCATCCGAACCCGACGCAACGGCTCGTGCAAAAGCGCCAGACCTTCGCAAAGGGGACGTGGGGCGGTGAATGGCACCCCGATTTCGTTCCCCAGGAAAACGACATAGTGATCCACGAGCATTGGGCGCAAAGCGGCTTCGCCAACACGGACCTCGATTTCCAGCTCAAGCAGCACAAGATTTCGCATGTCATTGCCGTCGGCCTGCTCGCGAACACCTGCATCGAATCCACCGCGCGATTCGCGATGGAACTCGGCTATCACGTGACACTCGTGCGCGACGCGACCGCCGCCTTCTCGCCGGAACTGATGCGAGCCGCCCACGAACTGAACGGACCCACGTTTGCCCATTCGATCGTGACGACGGCCGAATTGGTGGCAGCATTGCCAGCGTAAGCGTTATGCCGACGACGGAGTGAAGCGGTCAATCCACTAATAACAAAACACTAGAAGGACTCACGCATGATTACCATCTGGGGACGTGCCAATTCGGTCAACGTCCAGAAGGTCTTGTGGCTTTGCGAAGAGATCTCCCTACGCTATAACCGGATAGACGCCGGTCTGCAGTTCGGACACAACACCGAACCTGACTACCTCGCGATGAATCCGATGGGCAAAGTCCCCACCCTCGTCGACGGCGATTTCGTGCTTTGGGAGTCGAACTCGATCCTGCGCTATATCATGATGCAGTACGGCGGACCCAGCGCACTTTATCCTGCCGATGCAAGGGCGCGGGCCAGCATCGACCGCTGGCTCGACTGGTCGCTGTCGACCTTGCAGCCAGCCGAGCGGCCCGTGTTCTGGGCCATCGTGCGCACACCGGAAGCCGGGCGGGACATCGAGAAAATCGCCGCCGACGTCGTCAAGGTCGCGGAAGTCTGGAAAGTGCTCGACGCACAGTTGAAGGATCGCGACTTCATCGAAGGCGAGTCGTTCACGATTGCGGATATCGTGCTCGGTGCGTTCGCGAAGCGATGGTTTGGATTACCGGGCATAGAACGTGCTCGAATGCCCAATCTCGAACGCTGGTACGCGTCGCTCGCCACGCGTCCGGGTTTCAACAAGCATGTCGATGTCGAATTGAGCTGAATCCATGAAGACCGAACCGATCACGCTCTATGCATGGAACACGCCTAATGGCCGCAAGGCCAGCGTCGCGCTCGAGGAAATGGCGTTGCCGTACGTCGTTCAGCCTGTGAATATCGGCAACCGCGAGCAGTTCGAGGCGTCATTTCTATCCATCAGCCCGAACAACAAGATTCCGGCCATCGTCGATCCAGACGGCCCCGACGGTCAGCCCATCAGCGTGTTCGAGTCGGGCGCGATCCTGCTCTATCTGGGAGAAAAGACTGGCCGCTTTCTCCCACGCGGTCTACGCGAGCGGGTGCCCGTGATCGAATGGCTGATGTGGCAGATGGGCGGATTCGGGCCCATGCCCGGACAGGTCCATCACTTCGCCGCTCTCACTTCAGAAAACGATAGACGCTACGGGCTCAAGCGCTTCTCAGACGAAACACGACGGCTTTATTCGGTACTGAACAAAAGGCTCGCCGGCCATGAATACGTGGCCGGCGAGCTTTCGATCGCCGATTTTGCCATCATTGGCTGGGCGTGGCGGCACGAGCGTCACAAGGTCGATCTTGCGGACTACCCGAACGTGAAGCGATGGTACGAGACCATGTTCGAGCGCCCCGCGGTACGACGCGGCTTCGAGGTCAAGCTTGACTAGAATAATTACATAGCCATCCTGATTGACTCTCCATGGATCGTCACTGAAAGACCCGCGCATTCAATTCAAGCTGGGTCGGCTGGTGCGCGGCCGGTGAACAGCGCGAGGGATTCCTTCACGAATGCGCGAACGGCGGGAGAAAGCTCCCGCCGCCTGCTGGCCATCGCGAGATGACACGGATACTCGAAATCCGCGATCGGCCGATAGCAGATTCCCGGCTGTGTGAAGTTGCGCATCGATTCCGGGACGACGACCACGCCGTAACCGGCCGATGCGAGACTGATCGCGGCGATGAAGTCATGAACGCGATGTTCCAGAAAAGGAACGAAGCCTCCCGCTGCACCCAGCGCGGTAAGCACCTCGCTGAATCCCCCGTCGTCGTCGAAGTGGGGAGAAATAAAACGCTGATCTTTTAGATCGCTGACCGACACGTGGCCGCGTGCCGCCAATGAATGGTCTTCGGCCATCGCAACCAAAAGGCATTCGGTCTGCACGATCGTGGCCACGATCCCTGCCGGATGCTGGCGCCAGGGCCTCACGATACCCACATCGATCTCGCCGTCGACGAGCGCCTCGAACTGACGCGGCGTCTCCATGGCCACGACCTCGATGCGCACGTCGCCGTGCGTGATGCGAAACTGATGCAGCATCCTCGAGAGCACGCCGCTGCTCACGCCGGATGCGACCGATCCGATCCGCACCACACCGGCGAGGCCCCTGGCCGCCAGCCGGCCAACCTGATCCGCGCGTTCGATATGACGTAGCGCTGCAACCGCTTCGGCATGGAACAACCGCCCCGCATCGGTCAGCGTAACGGGCTGTCGCTTGTTCCGGTTCAGGAGACGAACGCCGATCTCCTGCTCGAGCCGTTGAATCTGGGCGCTGAGCGCCGATTGCGCGACATTCAGTCGATCCGCTGCCTTGGCAAAGTGCAGATCCTCCACCACAGCAACGAAGTATCGCAGTTGACGGGCGTCGATCATTTAATCTCCAGGAGCGAATAAACATTCGCGTATAGCGTCTGGATGATATCAAAGAAGAGGCATCAAATAGAGCCCTGAAACAACAGGAGGACAACATGGACGCACTGATCACCCACCCTGGTTCCATCACGCACCGGCAGCCGCTTTTCCGCTTGTCGGCGCATCCCACCCATCACCGCATCATGAACGTGACGGTCGACCCCAACGCGCTGGCCGGATTCCTGGCGGACGTACGGGATATCGACGTGCAGAATCTCGAGTATGTCCCGTTCATGCGCCATCACCTTGCCGATCTGCTGGTCGAGCGTCTCGGCGACGACTTTGCCGACATGCTCGTCGAACTCGTCAAGGACCGTCGGCACGGCGGTTTCACCATCGGCCTCCAGGACCTTTCGCAAGACCCTTCCGACTTCGTGAAGTTCGGTACGGCAATCGGCCATATCCTCGGCCCGAGCAATCACGATGCGATGTCGGGAACGTACTACGCCCGCTTCGTTGTGAAGCACACCGACAACAGCGACTCGTATCTTCGCCAGGCCTACCGGCTGTTCACGATGCACACCGACGGCACGTACGTGAGCGACGCAACGGACTGGCTGTTGATGATGAAATTCGCAGAGCAAAACGCCCTAGGCGGCGAATCGCGCTTTCTACACCTCGACGACTGGGAAGAGCGCGATCGCTTCGTCAATCACAAGCTCGGCACCACGCCGTTCTTCTACAAGGGATCCGGTTCCAAGAACGTCAGCGAGCAGATCGAGCGGCCGCTGTTCTTTCAAAGCGAATTCGGTCTGTCGATCTCGTTCATCGACCAGTTCGTTCAGCCGTCCAACCGCGAGGAAGCGGCATTTCTGCGCGCACTGTCCCGGTCGATGGAAGCATCGGCCGGCACGAAGGAAGTGTCTTTGCCGGTCGGCGGGCTGGTGGTGCTGAACAACTATTTCTACCTCCACGGCCGGGCGCCATTCCAGCCGAACGAATCGCTGTTCCGCGAGTTGATGCGCCAGCGCGGCTCGTTTGCGTATTGATGTCACCGGCTCTCAGGCGTTAGCGGGCCCACCGACCGCCGAGGGCCGACGCAGCGATTTCGATGTAACCCAGTGAGACGGTGAAATGAACGACTATGCAGAGCACGTGACTGTGCAGGAGACGACGCCCATCGGGCGAATCGAACAAACGGCTTACGGGGTCAAGCAACATCTCCCCCGGCAGCTGCGCCAGATCCTTTCACTTGCGGACTTCGAGGAGGCGGCACGGCGCGTTCTGCCGCGTCCGCTCTTCGGCTATATTGCCGGCGCGGCGGAGGACGGCATGTCGATCGCCGCAAATCGCGCCGCGTTCGAACGCTTGACGTTCCGCACGAGAGTGCTTGTCGACGTGTCTCGCAGGTCACAGCAGACAACGATCTTCAACCACACCTACTCGTCTCCGTTCGGAATCGCTCCGGTCGGAATCAGCGCCATTTCGGCATATCGAGGCGACATTGCGTTGGCCACGGCCGCGATGGATGAAAACATCCCGGCGATCATGAGCGGCTCCTCGCTCATTCCCATGGAGACGGTGCAGGCGGCAGCGCCGCGCACCTGGTTCCAGGCCTACCTCCCCGGCGACGCCGCGCGCCGCGACGCCCTGATCGAGCGCGTCAAGGCCGCCGGCTTCGCGACGCTCGTCCTCACCGTCGACATTCCCGTATGGGCGAACCGCGAAAACAACGTGCGGACGGGCTTCTCGCTACCGTTGCGTCCGTCGCTGCGACTCGCGATGGACGGAATTTCCCATCCGCGCTGGCTGCTAGGCACGTTCGCCCGGACGCTGATCAATCACGGCATGCCCCACTTCGAGAACTCGTTCGCGACACGCGGGGCGCCGATGCTGTCCGCTTCGGCTATACGCGACACCACCGGACGCGATCATCTGTCATGGTCGGACATCGCAGGCATTCGTCAACGTTGGAGCGGCAACCTGGTCATCAAAGGCATCCTCCACGCGGATGACGCGCGCCGCGCAGTCGCGATCGGCGCGGACGGGATCATCGTGTCGAACCACGGAGGGCGCCAACTGGACGGGGCAGTCGAACCGCTATCCGTGTTGCCGCAGATTTGCGAAGCGGTTGGATACAAGACCGTCGTCATGATGGACAGCGGAATCCGGCGAGGGGGCGATGTTCTGAAGGCGCTGGCGCTCGGTGCGCAGTTCGTATTCGCCGGGCGCCCGTTCATGTACGCCGCCGCGGTAGGCGGCGCACCGGGTGTTCGACATGCGATCGGCCTGCTCAGGGACGAAGTCGACCGGAACATGGCGATGCTCGGCACGGTAGCGATTCGCGAGATCGATCGCGCAATACTGGCCTGAACGGCGCGTTCCGACCGAATGACGTGCGGCCCGGCTGGGGTACGAAAATCGGTCACCAATCAATTAGGACCCCGGATCTCGTGGACTTCAAGAAACTTCCCCCTCTGCCCATCCCGGGCGTTACATGGGAGGGGCTGGCGTACGCCGGCCGGACCGCAGGCGCATCGCTGATCGCGCTGTACATCGCGTTCTGCATGAACCTCGACGACCCGAAATGGGCTGCAATCACCGTGTGGGTCGTCGCCCAGAATAGCCGCGGCATGAGCGTATCGAAGAGCCAGTACCGGATCCTCGGTACTGCGCTGGGTGCAGTCGCCGCACTCGTGCTCGTCGCCCTGTTTGCGCAGACGCCAGAATTGTTCCTGTTGGGGCTCGCCGGCTGGATCGGACTGTGCACCGGGTTGGCGACGGCACTGCGGAATTTTCGCGCATATGCGGCGGTACTGGCAGGCTATACGGCAGCGATCATCGGGCTGGATGCCGCTTCCGCGCCCCTTCACGCATTCGACATCGCGCTCGCGCGCTTTGTCTATGTTGTCGTCGGCATTCTGGTCGAAGCCACCCTCACTGCGATCCTCGCCCCTGGGGCGCCTTTACGAGAGGTGCGCAAACAATTTCATGGTTACCTGGACAAGGCTTCGCAGGTCGGCGCACGCGCGCTTCGCCGCGAGACGGATGAAGTCGCCCTGCACAAGCTGTTTGCAGCCGCCCTCGAACTGGACACTGCGGCCGAATATGCTGCCGCTGCATCCGCGGAGGTCCGCCTCGCCATTGGACATCTGCGCGGCGCAATCGTCGCAGTCCTCACACAGCTGAGCGCAATCCACGCACTGCGAGCGCAACTGACTCGCTACCCCGATCTTCAGATCGACGTTGTCGATGAGACGGCAACCCTGCTGGCAGGCGATCACACCGCTGCCTCCACTGCCACGGCCAGAATCGCGTCTCTGAAGTCAAGAATCAGGCACGCTCTTACTTTGGAGGCATCCGGCCAGCGCGGTTCGCAGAGTGGCAGGCTGGTCGTTCTTGACCGGCTAACCTTGCTTCTCACAGCATGGGAGCAGGTTATCGCACGCAAATCCTGTCTGGATCAGGTGAATCCTCCGCGAACGCCCGTGAAATTTGCCTTCCACCTCGACCTCGTGCTGGCCTGGCACAACGGCATGCGTGCGTTCTTCGCCGTGGTCGCCGCGTCGATGTTCTGGTTATGTAGCGCGTGGCCGTCGGGAGCGGGCTTCGTGGCCACGGTTGGGGTGGTAAGCGCGCTCTTCGCCACGCGTCCCAACTCCATAACCGCCGCGATGGGATGGTTCAAGGGCGCATTCTTCGCGGCACTGGTAGGCATCCTCTGTAATTTCGTTTTGTTACCGGCAGTGACGGACTTCGTTCCGCTGGCGTGTATTGCTGGTTTCTTCATGATCGGCGCCGGTCTTGCCATGCGCAATCCACGAACGGCATCGATTGGCAGCGGATTCGCGCTGTTTCTCTGGAACTTCACGTCACCCAGCAACGTGGCGCGCATCAACGATGCCGCGTTTCTGAACGATGCCCTGTCCACCCTGCTGGCCATCGCGTGGGCCACGCTCGCGTTTTCGGTGGTGTTTCCGGCAGACCGTGCGTCGAGTATCGCGCGGCTGCAACGCGCGGTCCGGCGTGATCTCTCCGACCTGGCGAGCAACCCGCAACAATGGCGGCGAGATGCCTGGCTTAGCTGCACAGCCGACCGACTCGGCCGCCGTTTCGCCTCGGAAGCCTCCGGCTTCAAGCCGGGATCAGGTGCGCCAACCGGCCTGCGCGAACTCCTCGCGGCGTGGACGATAGGCGACAGCCTGCTCGCGCTGCAAATGGGTACGTCGTCCCATCCAGGCTTGCGGCGCGCGATGACAGTCATTCGGGGAAGGCTGCGCAAGCTCGATTTCGCGCGCCTCGCAACGGCTTGCGACACACTCGCAGTCCGATTGCTGCGGCAGGCCTCAGTCCCTGCCGATCGGGCCGCACACGAGCTTCTGGATGGCGCGGCACTTGTGCAGACGATCGCTGTTTCGGCAAAAGAGTATATGGACGCATCGCGCGAGCACGCCAATCCGGCATGAGTGGCGTTGCCGCCACCCATCCCGCCCTGCGCCATGCGGCGGAAAAAAGGAAATACGATGGACACGTTAAGCAACATGAGGATGTTTGTGCGCGTCGTTGAGGCTGGCAGCTTCACCGCGGCAGCCAACTCCGTGGATAAATCGACCGGTCAGGTTTCGCGGGCCGTCACGGAACTGGAGGCGCATCTGCAGACGCGCCTGCTGAACCGTTCGACTCGCCACGTCGGCGTAACGGACGCAGGTCAGCGTTACCTGCGGCATTGCTACCGGATTCTGGCTTTTGTGGATCAGGCGGAGGCAGAGGCGTCGAATGCGCACTTGCAGCCGTCGGGGCGCCTGCGCGTACATGCCACCGCCAGTTTCGGTCAGCACTATGTGATGCCTGCAGTCCTGCGGTATCAGGAGCTGTTTCCACAGGTCTCCGTCGAATTGACGCTTTCACAGCACGTTCCCGACCTGATCGAAGAAGGCTACGACGTGTCGGTTCAACTGGGCGCGATTGAGTTGCCGGACTCCGGTCTCGTGTCTGTCCCGGTCGCGAAGACCTGTAACATTCTGTGCGCGTCGCCTTCGTACCTCGCCCGGCATGGCATCCCTTCCACGGTAGCCGACCTCGCCGCTCACACCTGCATGCGCACCAGTAGTCCGGTATTCCCGCAAAGCCGGTGGAATCTGGATGGTCCTCATGGCACGGAAACCTTTGAGCTTCCTCCGTCGCCCTTTCAGGTCAACGTGGCGGAAGCCATGGCGCTCGCACTACGCGACGGCCGAGGCATTGGCGCGCTGCCGCTATGGACTGCGATGCCGTGGCTGCGCAACGGCACGCTGCTACGTGTACTGCCGACACATCGCATGAATGAGACTCACATCCGCGTTCTATACGTGTCTCGCGAGTATCTGGATGCCAAGATCAGAAGCTGGGTGGATTTTCTGAGAGACTTCATTCCACAAACGCTCGATGACGGCGATAACGTGCCACCCGCGACCGTGCTTACTGACGCAGATCTGACGATGTAACGCAGATTACGCCAGCATTGACGCACACGATGCCGCGAGCCAACAACGAGCGGACCGTCCGGGACCAATTGCAAGGAGACGTCACATGGGAGCAGAGCCGATTTATCTGGAAGACCTCACGCCGGGCGCGATATACACGAGTTCGGAGCACAGGCTCGACGCCGAGCAGATACGCACTTTCGCAGAGCATTTCGATCCCCAGCCCTTCCATCTGGATGAGGAAGCCGCGCGCGAGACCTTCTTTGCAGGCCTTGCGGCTAGCGGCTGGCACACAGCGGCCATCACGATGAAGCTACTGGTGGAGAGCCTGCCGTTGGCGGGTGGAGTGATCGGCGCGGGAAGCGAGATCAGTTGGCCACGCCCAACCCGGCCCGGCGACGTCCTCCACGTCGTGAGCACGATCGTGGAGATTGCGCCATCCAGATCGAAGCAGGACCGAGGAATGGTGACGGTGCAGAGCGACACGGTGAACCAGCATGGCGAAGTGTGCCAGCGATCTGTTGCCCGCCTCCTCGCTTTCAGACGCAGTTGACGACGCGCGCCCGGACCAGACTTCGGCGGTCATCGTCGACTGGCCGATGCCGCTTGTTCGCTGGAACCGGCCGTCCTCCTGAGCTGATACCGTGAGACCGCAACGGGTCGGCTGCGGCCGCCCGCATCGGGCGCTAGCCGACCATGACGAGTCATTCACGCGCATACTCACTCAGACATTCGGGCGTCGGCTCCGCATCAGGAACCGACCATTCCGGGGACGCGATTACCGTCTGCATGCCTGACATTCGTCCATCTGCCCCCCGATCAGTCGCAACGCCGAAATACGCATAGTGTCGTCGGCATGATCACCTTTGCATTGACGTTCACTCGCAGTTGTTTTCTGTGAGGCTGCCCCCCGAAAATCCGCACGCTAGGTCGCGGCCGTCGGCTCGCGGAGGTCCGGCGGCGTTTCCGGCTCGACCCGGTTGCGGCCCGCTTCCTTGGCGCGGTACAGGGCCTGGTCGGCGCGCTCCAATGCAGCGCTCAAATCGTACTCATCCTCGTGAAATAGCGCGACCCCGATGCTCACGGTCACCGACAGGCTGCCGCCATCGGGCAGCACCACGGGACTCGTGGCGATGGCAAGACGGATACGCTCCGCGACCGCCATGGCTTGCTGGAGCATCGTGTTGGGCAGCAAGGCCGCGAATTCCTCTCCGCCCAGCCGGGCCGCCAGATCGCCATCGCGCATCGCGCCTCTGAGCAATCTGGCTGTCTGTACCAGCACGACATCGCCGGTAGCGTGGCCAAATTTGTCGTTGACCCGTTTGAAGAAGTCCAGGTCGAACGATAGCAAGGCGAGCGGGCTTTGTTGCTTGCGCGCCCGTGCGACTTCCAGTTCGGCCGCCATCGAGAACGAGCGGCGGTTCGCCAGTCCGGTAAGCGGGTCAGTCGTCGCCTCGCTTTGCAACTGTTTCTGCTGGACGTACTGCTCGGTTACGTCAACGAGGGTAAAGAGCCAGCACGGGTCTGCTTGACCGGTCAGGCCGCTGACTTCCGAGCAGGTGACCAGCATATAGGCGACGCCGCTGCGCGTGACCATGCTCACGGTCTGCCGGGCCCCCGCATACATCAGCGCGGCGCAATCCTCCTCGTTGCTGAACAGGCGGCTTACCGGGCTGCCCGGTCCAGCCACCGCGCCGAACAGCTTCAGGAGTGCATCGTTACCTCGCGTGATGCGCTGATCGCCCTGTTTGACGAGAACAAACGGCATGGGCAAATCCGCAAGCAGTTGCTCGACGACTCCCCGGGATGCGGTGAGGTGCCGGACCGCTCCGACTAACCGCAACCTGGAGAGGAACATTGCAAGCCAGGACAGAACAAGAATCGAGCAGATGACGATATTGATTCCCGTGCTGACGTACCAGCCTTGCCGGTATTCGCGCACAGAATAACCGACTCGCAAGGTCCAGTGTTCGTCGGCTAGTGGCAAGGGAATGTCACGCTCCACCGTGAGCCGCCGCACACCGTCGAGTGAGGATTCCTCATAGTAGCTTCCCGGGCGGGGGCCGACGCCCACTCTCGAGGAAGCAGCCAGTGCCTTTCCAACGACAGCCGTTGGCATTTCCGGATAGCTGACCAGCAGTTGGCCAGACGCGTTCTGTAGCGTAACGAGCGGGTCCGCCTGGAGTTCCAGTTGTGACAGAGACTGGGTGACGCTCTTTACTGGTATGACGGCGATCATGAAGGCGCGTCTACGGTCCCGCGAGTCCACATGGGCCTTGCCCATTACCAGGGAATCGCCTCGCAGGGTAGTCGTGATGTCCAGCGCTACCGAAGGGTTGCGTCGTTCCCGTAACCTGTCGACCAGCCGCGTAATCGCCGGTGTGCTGTTACGCACGTCGGGATCTGACTCGGCCACATAATTCGCCTGTTCGTCGAGCACGAGCAGTTCGAGGCCGGGAAGCGATGTTTCATAGAGCTCCCGGATTTCCTGTAATTGCTCCGTGCGCGGGAGCGTGACCGTGCCGCTCCCGTTCGTTTCCGGCTCCATCGAAAGTTCCAGGACGCCGAAGAGTTGCTGGACATTCACCACCTGGTGATGGACGATGTCGCGCGTCAGATTGGCGAGGTTGCCGATACGGATGGCGGTTCGTTCCTCCAGGGCGTTGAAGTCATGGAGACTCTGCAGGAACTGGCCAGCCAGGGCCAGAACGGTGAAGATGGTTACGAGCAGCAAGCCCCAATTCCGGAAGGCGAGATTGAGCCGATGAACGGCTTGTGAGACTGCCATGGACGTAGAGTCGGAGTGCATGGTCGAGCACCGTTCGAAAACAGCGGCCAGGAGGGCGTCGTCCCTTGTTCGGAGTGCTTTGGTGGGTGCGTGTTTTGTCGCAGCGTAGCACTGCAAGGGACGCGTGCCATGGGACTTTGGTCGTATGCGACCGCGATTCGCATCAACGCAACTTGCCCTATACACCCGTGCGCGCACCAGTTCGACGATAGCTCCTGGACTGCGCGCAACAAACATCTGGCCGGCATTCGAGTTTGATCCCGTAGGCGCGACCTGTCTGCTCCTGCTCGCGAGTCCCATGGACTTCCCTGGATGCCCCTGCGCGGATCGCTTAAACATAAAACAAACGCCGTGGTCCGTCGCATCGTTCAAGTTGCGACGCCCTCACTCTCTACGACTCGTGAGCCGGTTTAATGAATTGCGAATGCTCCAGATAGGGCGCAGAGATCCCCGGCAGGTTATAACAACGCTCGGCTGGACCGGGCATCGGACCTTGGTCCCACGCCTTCGAGTGTCGACAAATGACTTGCACGATCGCGTTCGACGAATCCCGTCTCCGCCGCGCAGACATTCAGCACCACCCTGCGCGGCCGTTTCATATCAGACCAAGGTCCGATATCGCCCGCAAGGCTGGCGATCTAGCCTGTGTAGCGCAGATTGATTGTCACTCGCTTGCACGTGCTGTGGAACCAACTCAAAGGCTAGCTCAGAGAGAACCGTAGATCGTGGACTCCCTTGTCGCTCTCGCACGCGATCCCGCTGCATGGGCCGCCCTCGTGACGCTCATCGTCATGGAGATCGTGCTGGGAATCGATAACCTGATATTCATTTCCATCCTCAGCAACAAGCTTCCCGAAGCAAAACGCGCACGCACGCAGCGCATCGGCATCGGTCTCGCCCTCATCATGCGTTTGGCGCTGCTGTCAACCGTCGCGTGGATTGCACGACTGAGCGAACCAGCGTTCGGCATCGCCGGCCATCCATTTTCATGGAGGGATATCATCCTGCTCGGTGGCGGCGCGTTTCTCGTCTGGAAGGCGACACGGGAAATCCATCAGCACGTCGCAGGCGACGATGTAGACGAGATGTCTCCCGCCGACGCTGTCAGTATCACGGTGCGCGCAGCAATCCTGCAGATATTGATGCTCGACATTGTGTTTTCGGTCGATAGCATCATCACCGCCATCGGAATGACCTCACATGTCGCCATCATGTACGTGGCGGTCATCTTCGCCGTCGCCGCAATGCTATTTGCCGCGGGGCCACTTTCCCGATTCATTGAGCGCAACCCGACCATCGTGATGCTGGCATTGAGCTTCCTGCTCGTCATCGGTATGACGCTGATTGCAGAAGGCTTTGGGTCGCACGTGCCCAAGGGATACATCTACGCCGCGATGGCCTTCTCGGCGTTCGTTGAAGGCATGAACATGCTTGCGAGACGCGTAAAGGTCAGGAAGATGCAGGGGCAAACGTCCAGGGTTGCCAGGTAACCCGCGAGGGTTCCCTTCAGAAAAATGTAGCGTGGCAAAAACCAGTTCTCAGTGTGAGGCTCGCAGCGGGTTTCCCGAACGGGAGTGTCCCCGAGGTATGTGGACGCACCGATGGGAAGGAATCGCGTAGTCCCTCAAAGCCACTACTGTCCTGATACACGGTGCCCCTGATCGCCTACGATGATTGACAAGCTCACACGGGCGTCCTCCAGTCAAACGCCAGACTTTCACCGCAGCGCACGACCATGATTTGCAGCGGGCCGTCCAAGCAACATTATGAAACGGGTAATTCACCTGCGCGAACGACGAATCAGATGAGGCGCACCGTGTATCCTCTTTCCTCCGCCCTGATGGTCCTGGCGCTGCTGCTGCTGGGTGCGTTGATCGGCGTCGTTGTCCGGCCGCTCCTGCCCGAGGAACATAAGGCCCACCAGACGGTTCAGCTCGTGCATCTCGTCGATGGCATGCTCGTCACGTTTGCAGCACTTGTGCTCGGATTGATGACCGCTTCGGCCAAAAGCACCTTCGACAATGCATCCGACGACTTCCGTGCCCTCGCCTCGGACATCATCCAGTTCGACAACACGGCACGCGAATACGGTGCGGACGCCGTTCCTGTGCGCAAGCTGATGCGGGCCTATCTGGCAGCTGCGATCGCCAGCACCTGGCGAAACGAGGCGCCACCGCCTGGCGACTACTATCCGCGGAACCTGGCGCCGAAGGACGTGACCGAGAATCTCGACGATGTCCAGCTCGACACGATGCTGAACTCGGCGGGCATCGAGTGGCGCCGGCTGGTTGCCAGCGATCGCAATCATCGAGATCTGCTCAGTGTCGGCCAAGACCAGTTCTCGCGGATCATCCAGGCGCACTGGAAACTGATCCAGGAAGTCCACAGCTCAGTCTCGCTGCCGTTTTTCATGACTCTCGCTTTCTGGCTGTTTGTTATCTTTCTGAGCTTCGGGTTGATGGCGCCTCGCAACACGCTCGTGCTCATCACGATTTCACTCGGGGCAGTCTCGATTGCTTCTGTCGCGTACGTCATCGTCGACCTCGATACCCTCTTTCGCGGCATGATTGTCGTGTCTAGCCACCCGTTGCGTGACGCACTTGCCGCGTTGCTGCGCTAGCGTTTGCAACCCTGTAACGCAGGGTCTGCGAGCCGCCGTGGAGGTATCTAGAGCCAATGCTCGCTTACCGCGAAAATGCGGCGGATCGCCACAGCAGGACGCTCACGCCCCAGGCTATATTGCGGCGCACCACGATTGCACGATGTCTCGCCCGTCACCGGCGCGTAGATACCAGATCCAGTGGGCGTGCTGTGCATACCGGAGCGTCCGTTCCTCACTCTCGAGATGCACACTCTGTGTTTAATTGTGGAGTACGAAATGCGTGAAGAACGTGGCTATCTGCCGGTCGCAATCGTATCGCTTGCCGCGATCGCGTTGACGATGTTGCACGCGATGCCACTTTGAAAGCAAGCTGTTGGCATGGTGATAACCATCGGAAATTCAGTCGCAGGAAGGCACAGATGGAACTAGCGGGACCGGATGAAAGGCAAGCAGACGGCAGCAAATGCGGAAAGGCGGCGCCCCATGCAAAGGCGGGACACCGGCACAGAATGCGGGCGCTCTGGCGTGACCTGCGGTGGGCCATCGCCGCGTTCGCTGTCCTTTGCGCTTTGAACATCATGGCGTTCGCACTGCACTGGTAACGATCGTCAGCCATCGTGACCAGTCCGGTTGAAATTGCTACCCAGCAACTATTCTGCCGTCTGACTTACGGAATACATGATGCTCGATGCGCACGGCGCCAATGCGTCTCGGCCGCCGTTCCTTTACTGACGTCCATGGACGAGCGGATCAGGGAGTTCAAAGCCAGCGTTTGCGACGAGACTGACCAGTTCGGCCAGTGTCCTGGCCTCCATTTTCTGCATCATGCGCGCGCTGGGGAACTTGAGGAACTCCGTGCTCAGTGTGGGAGCAGACCGAATGTCCATTGCGCTCACCTTTATCGCTTTCATCGCCGTGCCCACCGCTGCTTAAGCTGTATTGAAGTCGATTGGCAGGTTGCCGCCGGCTCGCGTGCAGTTCGATTCCACCCGCGTCCGGCCACGCTCACGATCAAGCAGCAGCGTGACGCTTGTCAGATCCGCGTCCTCGGTAGATGTGCTGACGCTGCCAAGCGGCCAGGCCTCTATGCGAACAACCGCATCAGACAGCAAAACACCTTGCAGACATCTTGCTCGTCCATGACGAGCACGCAGGTGCAAGTATGTACATCGCGACAGGGACACGTCCCTCTTGACGCAACACGACACGTAGGAAGTTTGCTATCAGAAACTGGGCGGCCGCAGGATGGCAGAAACTTATTCAGACTTCTCCCGGGTGATGACTCTGGGCGCAGCACAATGCGTCATCCGTGGCGAACAAATGCATCCATGGCACGCAGCACCACTGGATCCACTTTCGGCCAACAGGAGGGCAAGCCGGCGGCAACTGCAGCGCCCCCCTCAGCCCGATCCGCAAGCGCGAAAATGCGTGCCGGGCGCCTACTTGGGCAACGCGGGGTGCGTCGTACGACACGCACCTCCCAACTGGCCAACATTTCCCGCAAGGCGCGCCGCACTTTGCGCTCCCCAGCGTCGAGTTGCTGTGCCATCTGCATCGCAGTCAGTTCCTTACCGTCGGCCAGCAGGCCAGAGATTGCCCCCGTCAGTGTTGCCAACTCGCTGCGCGTCACCGGAGCAGGAGGTCGTTGCCGGGGACAACCGGCCAGCGGACGAGACGACGTCGGCACGGCCCGTTCCGCCAGATGCGGATTGGCGTGCTTCGGGTTGCCATCCCCTGACTGAGCATCTCCATTCAGCGCGCCGCTCGTACGGGCGGCCTGGCAGCGCTGGTCGATATCAATACGGCAGAACGGGCTCGAAAATATCTGATGCAGGTGTGCGGCATCAAAGCACGCACAAAGCACCCGTTTGACCGCTTCGCAGTCGTCAAAGATACCGCTGCTCGCAAGCTCGAATGCCCTTTGTCGAATGATCTCCCGACATTCAATCGGGTTGATACCATCGCTTGCCTTCATCGCACCTCCCGCTGACCGCGAGCGCAGCGCTTTGCAGCCAGCATCCGGGCGCGCGTTGCCCCCGCGACGATCTGGTGGCGCTGAAACGGAAATGCGAAACGGACAGAAAGCGTTTTCAGGAACACGATCGATCCAATTTTCATTGCGCCACCAGGCAAATATCCAGGTTTCTTGATCAGGTTACGCACCCGTAGTCATAGGGGATATCGGACTTTCGTCCGATAGATCCGCTGAAGCCACGACACTACTTGCGGGAACGAAGCGTTGAGAATGGATCAATCCCACGGGTCGCTCCTAATGCCCCCCGTCGGACAGGCCACGCTGAAAACGCCAGGAAGGCACATGACCGTGTCAATGCACCATCTGAACTCCTGAAGCGGCTATCCGGCGCGCTTGATACCCACCCATCACGTAGATAGCGAATTGAGTCGTCTCGGTGACGACAAGGCGCGCGGGTTTCCTCAGTCGGAGTTCGGGCCCGGAAGGGACGGTCGATATGTATAACCGAATGTCCACGGTTTTCTACTGAAGAGTCATTCGCTACCGGTCGTCCGCAGCATACGGGCGCCAACGCCCAGGTTGCAGGGACCGAATCGAGTGTGCCGCCAGTGCGCCTCTGGGCATACGACGGCCCGACGCCTAAAATTAAGAAAGTATCTCGCTGGAGGCTCGAATCATGAGCACCTCGTCCCGCCTTGCCCTCGGTTTTCTCCTCGTCACATGCTCTGTGGCGCCCGCACTTGCCCAAGTCTCTTCGCAAACGAGTGATCCATCTGCCCCCAAAACGCGCGCCGAGGTGGTCGCTGAATTGAACGAATGGGTTGCCGCCGGGTATAACCCCGATGACTGGTACCGCTATCCTGAGAACGCGGAGGCGGCTGAGCAGATCGTCGCGCAACGGCACACTGGAGCATCGACTGCCCAGTAGTGACTGAACGGCTGCTCGGCCATTTGTCCATTTGCGTGGGGGCTCCCTGCAAGCTTCGTCCGGGGCACTACGCGGCACGCGCAACCGGAGAAGTTCAGCCCTTCGTCAGGGCAGCTCGGCGAAGAATTATGAGTCGGGCCATGGCTTTGGCTTCCTGACCGGTTATCGGGGGGTGTTGCTTGCATAGTCACGTCGTTGCTTCCGCTTGTCCGACTCCGCACGCCGAACGAGGTCAGTCAGGAGCCACCTGGCAACCACTTCGGGCCGGTCCATGCCAAACGACGCGGACTTGACTTCCCCTTCGTAGTAGACGATGACTGACCCGGTCATCACACGAAAGGTGCCGCTGTGCCTGGCGCCGTCGAAGAGGATTTCAAGGGGATTCAGTGATTCGTACGCTGGAGCACGCATGCCTCTTGCCCATTCGCTCCGTGTCGCCATATCAAACGCCCCCTAACGTGCGCCGATTCAATCGCGAAAATCCCGCGAGCCCACCAGGGGTGACTTTGTGAAACATCGTCTTCTCCACTGAAGTTGATCTACATCATTACAAAGTTGATAAATCAACTATATACGGAGACGTAAGCAATTTGTATGTGTCAGCGTGTCGCCAATGCCTGTTTAAATCGGGCTGCCCGTATGGTCGGGCAATCATGCCGAGCAGAGTGAGGCGTGTGTGGGCCGGTCCAGGCCCGTCGGCAACCACTCACGGTAAATCTCCCTTCAACTGGAAGGAGATCGTCGCAGGAATGCAGATCAGCGTCGCTGGCTGCCATGTGCCTTGGAATGAAGCTTCCTGAAAGCTGCTAGATTCGCACCAGTTCACGAATGTCTGCGAACATCCGTGAACCCGCGATGTTCGAACTACGGCGTCTGTTGAATATTGGCCTATAGTCCTGGACCGGAACTGCAGCGACGACACTCGGCGGCCAATCGTTGCTCAAGCCATCAGGATGGAACAAGGCGGTTGCGCACCGCCTCCCCAGGACAATCAGACCATCGTCCTATTCACCGCTGTGGGAGTCGCTGCTATCCTGGCTCGTGATCTCGCGGGCGCATGCAGGCACACCGCACGCCCCCCTCCTGCTGGCAAACCGGAATGCACCGCCATGAGCAGGCAATCCACTCTGTGGTTGCGTCTCTGTTGCTGTGCCGTCGTCCTGCCGTGGCTGGCAAACGCTCCCCACGCGCAGGAACTGGAGCCCCGCACCTATTCTCCTTCGCCGGTCGGCACGAACTTTCTCCTTCTGGGCTACGCGCACGTTAGCGGCGACGTACTCACCGATCCGTCCCTCCCCATCACGGGTGTGAGCGCACAGCTCAACAACCTCGTTCTCGGCTATGTGCGCACGTTCGCACTGGCAGGCCGCGCGGCGTCGATCGGCGTTGCGGTGCCATTCGTGAGCGGAGATCTGAGTGGGCTCGTCATTGGTGCTCCGACTGAAGTCCATCGCGCAGGTCTCGGCGATGTGCAGTTTCGCTTCGCGCTGAATCTGATCGGCACCCCTGCGCTTTCGCCCGAGGAGTTCGCCCGCGCACCGCCCGCCACCTCACTCGGGGCGAGCGTGACAATTCAGGCGCCCACAGGTCAGTACGTCCCCTCACGTCTCGTCAACGTCGGCAATAACCGCTGGGCATTCAAGCCGGAGTTCGGGATATCACAGCCGTGGGGGAACTGGTTCTTTGAGGCCTCAGCCGGTGTCTGGTTGTTCACGGACAACACGAACTTCTTCAACGACAAGAACAAAAGCCAGTCTCCTCTCGCGGTCGCCCAGCTGCATGGCGGATACAGCTTTCGGCCTGGGCTCTGGCTTGCCGTCGATCTCGGCTATGCGCTCGGTGGAGCAACTCAAGTGAATGGTGGATCAAGCAGCGCCCACCAGGCTAACGCGCGCGCAGGCGTCACGCTTGCTGTGCCACTCGGGCGTGGCTGGTCTGCCAAGCTCGCCTACTCACAAGGCTTTGTCGTGCGCGCTGGCGGCAATTACCGGATCGTTTCTGTCGCGATCCAATATCGGTGGTTCGATCATTGAGTCGGCGTCATTGGCAGCGCCCGCAGGCGCGCCCGACCATTTGCCGTCCCGGCTTTCAACGCTGCGTAAAGTCCGCAATCCGCTCAAACACGGACGTTCGTCTGGTGCAACGACGAACGTCCGCAACGGGATCCGACTTCAGCCACCCGCATCGCAAAGCAACCGGCCGTTCCAACCTTCAGTGAGCTCGCTCAATTTGCCAACGCCAGGCGGAAAGCCCCGACGGCCCACAATGCGTCGGCCTGGAGAAGCGGCTGCGATCGCACGAGCCAATCGGCAAGCGACGTCAGGCTGATTCCTGGCCGCACAGGGAGTTCCCGATTGTGCGCTTGCCCACCCGCCTGCATCGACGAGATCGGGTGCACGTTGGGCGCCGCCTGCGCGGCGCCCAACGTGTTCAAGGCGCTGCCGCGATACCGAACACGTGCAACTTGCCTTCGCTGGACTGTCTCGGCAATGTGACGCTCGCCACCAGCTTGCCGGGTGTCAGCGGCACCGACTGCGCAAACAGATAAGTCTTGACGCCGTCGGTCGAACCATTGCCGCCATTGCGATACGCGGTAGTCAACGCGATCGGGTCCACCGGTGCCGCGCTGCCGCCATTGAGGGTCCAGTCGTCAAAGGCGAGCGTGAACGGCGTGGTCGTCCCATCGGTATAGGTCACGAGCGCCGCGCCCGAGCCGGGGCCGTTGTTGGCCGAACCCAGCAGAACCAGCGAATGGCCGGTCGTGCCGGGCGGCATCACAATCGTCTGTCCTACCGCCACCGCATTGTCGAGCGGTCCACCCGACAGAACGAAGCTTGCTCCGCCGACAACGAACGGCTTGCCCGGTGTCGCGCCGGCCGCCGCCAACGCACTCGACGAGTAGCTGAACAGAGAGCCGTCGAAGTCCGAACCGAGGCCGTCGGTGTCGGTGCTGCCGTCGGCGCTGATGCCGTGGTTGTTGAAAGCATCCGCCACGTTACGCGCAACCGGCACCCCATAGGACGGCGGCGCCTCGGCCGGGCTCGCGCCCCACTGCGAAGGCGACGTACCCATTGCGAAGTTCAGCGTCGCGCCGTTGGCAAGTGCGTCAACGTCCAGCCAGGAACTATTGTGAGCGCTGCCATTGACGGTGAGCCCCTGCACATAATTCGCGCCAGGCGCGCCGGGTGCATTGATGCGCAAGGTCTTGCCGTTCCCGAGATGAACGACGATCGAGGAAAATTGCGGGCTGCCGATCGCAAAGCCCCCGACACCCGGGATCTCCGGATAGAGCCCCAGCGCGCCCCACACATACCAGCCCGACACGGCGCCCAGGTCGTCATTGCCGGGCAAACCGTTCGGCCCTGTGCCAAAGGCGCTCGCCATGATCTGCTGGACGACATTCTGCGTGCCCGACGGCGAACCCGCCCAGTTATACAACCAGGGCACCTCGAAGGTCGGCTCGTTGCCCATATAGAAGTTGGGCAGCGTCGTCCCCGCGTTCAGCACGGTAAAGAACGTATTCAGCCGCGACACCACCGCCGTATTTCCGCCCAGTTGCGCGAACAGCCCGGTCGGGTTGAACGGCACCATCCACGTGTACTGCTCGGCGTTGCCCTCCACGTAGTTGTCGGTGCTGCCCTGGTTCTCCGCAATCCACGTGCCGTCGGAGTTGCGTCCGGCAATCAGAGGCGGCGTCAAGGAAGTGTTGAGCAGGTATTGCCAGTAAGCCGAGCGGCTACGCAGCATTTTCTGGATCGCCGTGTTGCCCAGTGCACCGGCAAACTGTGAGATCGCGAAATCGCTGCTGCCGTACTCCAGCGTAGACGAAGCCTGCCCCCATTCACCGTTCGTGATATAGCCGAACTGTAGATAGCTGGCGCGCCCGCCGTTGGTCGTCACGCCGTTGCACGCGGTGCCGGGAATGTTGGCCATCTGGATCATATGGCTCAAGGCGCCCGCCGTATCGAACTTGCGCGCACCGAAGGCATACGCGCCCGCCACGATAATCGAGCCGGCGTCGCCCGGCATCACGCCGTCTTCGACGTTGTCATTGACCCAATGTGGAATTGCCCCGCACTGATCCGCGTCGTTGACGAGCGACTGCGCCATATCGCTCGTTTCCTCGGGGAAGAGCGTGGCTTTGAGCGGTATCAGCGAACGATAGATGTCCCAACCCGAAAAACTGGTGTACTGCGCAGCATGGCCAGCACTGACCTGATGAACCTTCTGGTCGAAGCCGATATATTGGCCGTTCACATCGCTGAATACGCTCGGCGCCCATGATGCGTGATAGAAAGCCGTGTAGAACTTCGTCAACGCCGTGGTATCGCTACTGCTCACCTGAATGGCGTTGAGGCGCTGATTCCATATCGCATCGGCGACCTTCTTGACACCGTCGAAATCCCAGGAGGGGTTTTCTTTCTGGAGATTATTTTTGGCGTTTGCGACGCTCACATATGAAATACCGATTTTCATCATGACAGTGGCGCCTTTGCCGAAATTCATCACGGCAACGCCATTGTTGAAGGATGACGTCTTTACAAATGGCTGACTGAACTCCGCATAAAAGTACACCGGAACATTGGTTGAATTACCGCAAAAATGTCCACCGGTGGTACTGCCCGAAATGGTTCTCGCATCGACCTGAGTGACCGAGCTGGCTACGCTCGTCTGTGTGTTTGTATACGTCGTGTTGAGCACGAGCGTCGAAGGCTGATTGTCAGGATACGTGAAGCGACCAAAGCCGGTACGCAGGGTTGCAGTCAACTCGACCTTGACCTGGTTATCGAGCACGACGGAATAGGCGCCTGCTACCGACTTCTCGTTGGTATGGCTAAATGTTTGCGCGAGCGGCTTGCTGGCATCGAGCGTCGGCATGACGGGGAATTCGCCGTCGTTGCCGGAACAACCGGCGCCGCTCATATGGGTGAGACTGAAACTCTGGATCGAGCCGATGTCGTAGTAGTAACCGGCCGGCGAACCGGGCTCCGCGCTGTTCGAGGGAGCCGAGGTGGTATTCGTATCGGGTGCCCACTGCACCATGCCGTTCGGCAGGCCCGCTGCGGGTACGACACTGCCAGCCTGCCCTGCTGGCACTGGGTTCGGAGAGTTGCTGGCCAACGTGCCGATCAGCGGATTGACATACCGCGTCAATTGCATGGTGCCATGATCGGAAGCGGGAATTTCCTCGGCGGCGGCGACAGCCGCGTTTGCATTGCTGGAACCCGCACTGGGACTACTCTGAGCCGTTCCCTGAAGCTGGTCAGCCGCGACAGCGGCGGAGCCGGACTGGCCTGGACTATCTCCTCCACAACCCGCCAAAGAACCAATGATGATCATGGCGGCCGCAAGACGGCGTAAATCTATCATGGCTGTCTCCTGAGTATCACTACGCGTATCTGATTTGTTTAGTTATCCTGTTTATCCAGGTAGCATGTGGTATCCGGCTCGAAGTCATGCTATACGAGACATTTGAATGGCGTCAATTGATTATCTATTGGCGTTTTGTGTTTATCAGAAATTACTAAACAAGCGAATTCCTGACGCAACTTTGCGTGTTAGTCGCTTCGCATAACCGGTCTAACATGTACGAGCATGTTCACGGCGAAGACGACTGAGTTCGCGCGTGTCAGATTGTTATGCAGGCGCGCAACTGCGCTAAAAGTGCCGGAACGGTGGCAGGAACAATCGATGCGTACCTGGCGTTTTTATCAGCCCATAGGCAGGAGCGAGCGCATGATTGAACCGACTGACTTTCTGGCCATGACAGCGGCCTTACGCGAGGGTTATCGCAATGAGGTCCTCACGACGGTCAACGATCACGACATTCACGTCAGCGTGATGGAGGTGCCGTACTTCTGGCATTTCCATCCCGATTCCGATGAGACGTTCATCGGAATCGAAGGCGTATTGATAATCGATTTTGAAGAAGGGGCAATAGAGTTGCGCGCGGGTCAGTTGCTGACCATTCCCGCAGGCGTGCGCCACCGCACGCGTCCCGGCGGCGCACGCTCGATCAACCTGACGGTGGAAAAAGCCAATGCCACGACGATCCGCTGTGACGCTCCCCGGGAAGGGTGACTGCATTGAGGTCGAACGGCGGAGCAATCGAGTCGAAGTCGCCGGCAGGATTATCAGGTAATACGGAGCGACAATATCGAGCGTTGCACCAAGAGTGCAAGCACCCGCGCCCTCATACGTCCAGTAGGTCCTGAAGCCGCTGAATGACGTCCGGCCATCCCTTGCCCATGCCCTGGAAAGCTGCCTTGCCGAGCGGCGAATCGAGGTCGAAGCCCTTGTGCTCGAGTGACAGGCGGGTACCGCTTCCTTCGGCTTCGAGCCGCCATGTGATCGTCGTGTTCAGCGTGCCGGGTGCGAACGAATAGGACAGCAGCCGTTCATGCTCGACGGCGACGACCTCACAGGGCTGCAGGCCCCACGGTCCCATATCCAGCGTGAAGCGATGCCCGACGACCGCGCGCACATCGCCAGCCGCCCACCATCTGGCGTGAATGGCAGGGTCGGTCAGGGCAGTCCAGACCCTCGCCGGCGAGTGCGGAATGAAGCGGGTGAGCTGGATGAGCCCGGGTTCTGTCATTGCGTGTCCTTGTCGAGTATTTCAGTGAGTGCATCGAGACGTTGCTCCCAATACTGCTCGAACGGATGCAGCCACTCCGCGAGTTCCCTCAGCCTGCCTGCGTTCAATCCATAAAGGCGCTGCCGTCCGCTCGCCTGTTCCGTGACCAGGCCCGCGAGACGCAAGACCTGCAGGTGCTCGGAAACCGCCGGGCGGTTCACGGCGAACGCGGACGCGATTTGCCCGGCCGCACGCGGGCCACCCCGCAGCATCTCGAGGATGCGTCTGCGCGTCGGGTTTGCAATCGCCCCAAAGACATCGGTCGTAGTCATTTGCACATAATACGTCGGAAATCTCCGACGCGTCAATTGCCTGAAACCGCTCGTCCTCGTCGCGGCAGAATCTCGGCGCGCAATACCAGGACAATCTCCCAGAAGCCAGTCGCGTGATGAATCCACGCGCCTCGAACGCACGACCCAGATCGTCGAGCGCTCGACCGGGAACGGTCGATGCTTTCACACCCCGCGCTGCCGTCGGCCGAAGGCGCCTGGGTGGACTGCACGCTCCTGCTACGCTCATTTCTGCGGCATCTGCTTCTTGAGACACCGATGCGGACGCGATAACGTCGCTCCTTCTCTGTCCGCCGTGTCACGGCATTTCCGCACTCACCATGTACCGCTATAACGAATTCGACAGGGCCTTCGTGGCGAGCCGCGCGGCGCAGTTCCGCGATCAGATCGAGCGTTGGCAACAAGGCAAGCTGAGCGAGGATGCGTTTCGCCCCCTGCGTCTGCAAAACGGCTGGTATGTGCAGCGGCACGCGCCCATGCTGCGCGTAGCGGTCCCGTACGGCGAACTGTCGAGCGAACAGCTTCGCGTGCTCGCTCGCGTGGCCCGCGAGTACGACGAGCCCGAAGCGGAGGTATACCGCAGCGCGCTCGATGCGCAACGCAAGCTCGGCACGACGCGCCTGCCCACGCATCACGCCCACTTCACGACACGCACCAACGTTCAGTTCAACTGGATACCGCTTTCGAAGGCGGCCGACGTGATGGACCTGCTTGCGAGCGTCGACATGCACGGCATCCAGACGAGCGGCAACTGCATCCGCAATATCTCGTGCGACGAGCGCGCGGGCGTCGCGCCCGATGAGATCGCGGACCCGCGCCCGTTCGCCGAAATCATGCGCCAGTGGACCACGCTGCACCCCGAGTTCGCCTTCCTGCCGCGCAAGTTCAAAATTGCGATCACCGGCGCGACCGAAGACCGCGCGGCGACAGACTGGCATGACGTCGGCCTGCGCCTCGTGCGCGACGAACGGGGCGAACTGGGCTTTCGCGTGACGGTGGGCGGCGGCATGGGGCGCACGCCGATGATCGGCACGTTGATGCGTGAGTTCCTGCCGTGGCGGCACATCATGAACTACATCGAGGCCGTGGTGCGTGTGTACAACCAGTACGGGCGCCGCGACAACAAGTACAAGGCGCGCATCAAGATCCTCGTGAAAGCCGAAGGCCAGCGCTTTGTCGACGAAGTCGAGGACGAGTTCCGGCAGATCGTCGACATCGACGGCGGCCCGCACACGATCGAGCCGGCCGAGTTCGAGCGGGTAAGCCGTTGCTTTCTCGAGCCGCCGAAGCTCGACACGGCACGCACCGCCGAGCCGCACGCCCCCACCATGCTCGAGGCCGCAGCCGCGAGCACGCCGCAGCTGCAGCGCTGGCTCGAACGCAACGTCGCGCCGCACAGGGACCCGTCGCTGCGCATCGTCACGCTTTCGTTCAAACGCGTGCTTCAAGCACCCGGCGATGCGTCCGCCGAGCAGCTCGAACGCGTAGCGGATCTCGTCGATCGCTTCTCCGCGGGCGAGGCGCGTGTCACGCACACGCAGAACATCGTGTTGCCGTGGGTTCACGCCGACGATCTGCTCGCCCTGTGGCAAGCGGCAACCGCGGCCGGCCTCGCGAGCGCGAACGTGCACCTGCTCACTGACATGATCGCCTGCCCCGGCGGCGACTTCTGCGCGCTCGCCAATGCACGGTCGCTGCCGGTCGCGCAAAGCATCATGGAACGCTACCAGGACCTCGACGAACTGAACGACATCGGCGAGATTGACCTGCATATCAGCGGCTGCATCAACTCGTGCGGCCACCACCATAGCGGACACATCGGCATACTCGGCGTCGACAAGGACGGCGCGGAGTGGTACCAGGTGACGCTCGGCGGCTCGGACGGATCGGCACGCAGCGGCGATGCGCGTCCCGGCAAGGTGATCGGTCCGTCTTTTTCGGCGCAGGAAGTGCCGGAGGTCATCGACGCCTTGATCGGCGCTTACGTCGCGCTGCGCGAAGCGCGCGGCGAATGCAGCGAGACGTTCATCGAAACGGTGCGCCGCGTTGGGCTCGAACCGTTCAAGGCGGCCGCCGATACGGCTCGCGCAACCGCGGAGGACACTGTATGAAGACCGCTTCACGCATACGTCTTCTCGACGCTCATGATCATGCGGGCGACACTGCGGCATCCACCTTGATGCTCCCGAACGATGCCGACCCACTCGCGTACGCCACTGAAATTGCAAATGCATCGCGCGTGGAGCTTCAATTCCCCTCGTTCACCGATGGGCGGGCCTATAGCCAGGCTTACCTGATCAGGCGGCGGCTCGGCTTCGAAGGCGACTTGCGCGCGACCGGCGAAGTGCTCGTCGACCAGTTGCTGCAGATGGAGCGCATGGGCTTCTCGAGCGCCGTGCTGGGCGCTGAAGTCTCCATGACCGATGCGCTTCTCCAGCTCGAACGCTTTCCTGCGTTTTATCAGGGTGACGCCCTGCGCGAGGCGCCCTGGCGCGAGAAGGCGCTGGACTGATCGCCTATGGTCGTACGGCGTTGGGCCGCGCGACCGAGCGATTGCGCCCTGCGAGCAGGCTCCCGATCAGATCGCCGACACGATGCGACGTTTTCGGCCGCGAGCTCCCGATTGACTGCGGCCGAATACGTCGACACCAACATCACGTCCTGCCAGCGACGCCTGCTCCCGCCACGTGCGCCTTCACGCGACGGCGCTGCTGGCGTACGTAGGCAGAAGCAGCGAGCGCCGCACTGCAACCAAGCGTGGCGACGACTTCACGCCGGTGATCCTCGCTACACAGCATGACGGCAAACGCACCCGCAATCAGCGCCACCGCGACCAGCCCAGGGAAAGGGTGCAGCCACATCTTCACCTTCAGACGGCCCTCGGCCGCAAGGGTCCTGTGTAGCCGCAATTGACACACCGTGATGACAAGATAGACGAGCAACGCGAGTGCTCCGGTGGTAGCCAGCAAGGCGTCGAACACGTATTTCGGCGCAAGATAATTCGAAGCGCAGGCAAGAAAGGCGACGCAACTCGACGCAATCACTGCATTGGCCGGCACTCCGCTCGACGTGGTCCGCGTTACGCCGCGTGAGGCGGCAGTCGGCCATGAAGCGTCACTCCCCAACTTGGCAGTTTGCCCTTCGAGCGGCGGCTACGGACTCAGCAGCAGTCGCAAGTCACCCGCGCCAGTGACAACGAAACCTTCACACGACATGCGTGATCGACGCGCAACGCGTCGCAGGGGAGCGATGGGTTCCACGTTCGCCGGGCCCGCCTCAGGCCACACACAAATGTGGCTTTGTGCGCGAGAAATCCTCGAAGCCAGCAAGTGTGGCAGCAGCATTCCCTGAGTCGATGAATGACAGCTCCGAGCCGCTTGCGCGGTTGTCCGTTCTGCCTGCAAGGAAAGAACGCCCCCACAACCGACTATATCACCGCTATACATTCGCCTATATCAGCGCTATAGTACGACCATGGATACACGGGCCACCCTGCTTGCTGCGGCGCTGAAGGTTCTCGAGGAGGAAGGCGAGGCGCAGTTTTCGACGCGCGCGGTCTGCTCCCTGGCGGGAGTCACCGCGCCGACGCTCTATCACCACTACGGCAGCGCCGATGGTCTGCTAAGTGCCGCGATGGCGGAGGCGTTCGCGCAGTTTCTGGAAAGCAAACATGCAGCCGCGCAATCGCCTGATCCCGTGACCGTTCTGCGAGATGGCTGGGACGATTACGTGCGCTTCGCGGCGGCACGGCCCAGACTCTATGCAGCGATGTTGGGACGGGTTCTGCAGGGGGCGCAGATACCGGCCGCCCAGCAAGCTTTCGGATTCCTCATCGAGCGCATTTCCGCCATTGCCGCCGAGGGGCGGCTCGCGCTCGCGGTGGAAGCCGCGGCGGACGTGATGTGGGCATCGGCTAACGCCGCGTCCCTGCTCTATGTCACGGCGCAACTGCGCCATGCGGCGGCACCCTCGCCCGCCGTACTTGGGGACATCCGCGAGAACGCCATGCGCGCCATTCTGACAACGGATGCAACGGACACGAAAGGCTGATCGACCATGAAGATCCTCGTCACTGGAGGCTCCGGCCTTCTCGGCAGTCGCTTGCTCCCCGCGCTCGCTGCGGCAGGCCATCAGGTCTTTGCACTTGCGCGCTCGGCGTCGTCCCGTGAAAGAGTGCGGGAACTGGGCGCTCAGCCTCTAGATGGCGACCTGGAAAGCAACGCGCCGCTGGTACTGCCCGCGCTCGATGCCGTCGTTCATGCGGCCGCCATGTTTCGCTTCTCTGGACCGCGTGCGCCGTTCTTTCACGCCAATGTGGATGGCACCGCGAAATTATTGGCAGCGGCAGAGCAAGCTGGCGTGCCGAATTTCGTTCATATCAGCGCGGCAGGCGTCATCATGGACGAAACCGGTTTGCCCATCCGTCATGCCGAGGAGAGCGCTCCTACCTTTGCGCGGCATTTTTCGGCCTATCTGGCGAGCAAGGCGCAGGCCGAGCGAATCGTGCTGGCTGCCAACAAGCCGGGTTTTCGCACCATCGCATTGCGGCCGCCTGCAATCTGGGGGCCGGGGGACCCGTTCAGCCGCGAGCTTCCCCGGGCGCTCGCATCAGGCCAGTTCGCTTTCATCGACCGTGGGGACTATGCGTTCTCCACTTGCCACGTGGATAACGTCGTCGAAGCCGTCCAGTGCGCGCTGACACGCGGCGACGGTGGACGCGCCTTTTTCATCGCTGATCAGCAGACGCAAACGTTCCGCGAATTCATCGGTTTGATTGCAGGCGTGCAGGGTCTTTCGGTCAAGGGATTGCGTTCAATACCTTATTGGCTGGCTTCAGGCTCAGGGCGATTGATGGATGCCGTCTGGGCCATTCTGCGGAAAAATAGCGACCCACCCCTCTCGCGTTCGATGGTACGCATGATCGGACGGGAATTCAGCGTGAGTGATGCTGCCGCACGCCGCGAACTGGGCTATGTCGGAATGACCTCTCTTGACGATGGCTTGCGGAGCTATGAGGTCGCCCGTTCCGCGGGAGCGTAATCCTCGCCAAAATGCCCGTTGAGAAATCCCGCGCTGGCTCTGTAATCCGACTCGCCCCTTGATTTACATTTACAGGTCGTGCGCGGCAGTTCCTGCGACGGTATGTAACTGCTGGAATACGGGCAGCTACGGAAGTTCAGCATTGGTGCGGGCTCGCCCGGTTGAGGACGCGACGAAGCAAATCGTTGCTTTAAAGGTATCTGTAATGGATCCGCCCTATCCACGCAAGGATGCGAAAAAAATACAACGTTTGTGCTGATTTCAAACTCCACCGCAAATCAACACACTACCGGTGTGGAAACCTTATCAAGCCCCGTGATGACCTGGATGCAGATTGACGCCCAACCCTTGAGCCCGAGGACGAATGGATAAGTTCGACGCGATGCGCATATTTGTGCGCGTGGTGGAATCGGGAACCTTCACCAAGGCCGCCGAGACCCTCAACATCCAGAAACCCACCGTGACGCGGCTGGTTCAACTACTCGAAGACGAACTGGCCACCAAACTGCTCAATCGGACCACCAGGCGCGTCACGGTCACGCCCGACGGCGCGGCCTATTACGACCGCGCCGTGCGCCTGCTGGCCGATCTGGAGGAGCTGGAAAATTCTATGACCGGTGTCAAGGCCAATCCAAAAGGCAGGCTGCGCATCGATCTTCCGCGACCGCTTGCCCACTCGGTGGTCGTACCCGCTCTGCCCGATTTTCTTGCGCGATATCCGGACATCGATCTGGAGATCGGTGCCAGTGACACGCCAGTCGATCTAATTGCGGACAACGTGGACTGCGCGTTACGCATCGGCACGCTCACCGATCAATTACTGGTGGCTCGCCGGGTCGGGCTCAGCCACATGGGTATCTGTGCATCGCCCGGCTATTGGAAGCGACATGGCAAACCCTCCCACCCGGGCGAGATCGACCTTCACCATACAGTGATCCATATGATCTCGGCACGAACCGCGAAGCCATTTCCGCTCGTCGCTCACCACGATGGCGAATCCGTCGATATCCAGGGCAAAAGAACCATTCTTTGCAACGACGTATCGACGTGTGCCGATCTCGCCAAAGCCGGCCTCGGCATTGTGATTGGCGGCACGTTCATGACTGCGCCACTCGTTGCCTCCGGCGAGCTGGAGAGCTGCCTCGAAGCGTGGCAGATTCCGCCGATGCCCGTTTCGGTTGTCTATCCGCCGAACCGGCATCTAAGTACCAAGGTGCGCGTGTTCGTGGACTGGATCGTTGAATTGTTTGCCGCGCATCCGTCGCAAATGAAGCCTGACAACGGGTGATTTACTTCCCGAGGCTGCGCGATTAGGGGGGGTAATCGACAATAATCTTTTAATAATCCAGGAGTTTCTCTCCCGCCCCCAGCTTTTTAGACTGCTTCCAACGACGGACAAGCCGCTCCGCCGCTCACATTTCAAGAGGATATGAGGAAGCAGATCATGAACACGACACATGCAACACCGGGCGAGCAATCGCTTCATACTACGAAATCGGTGGACGGGTTATCCCGCACCCTGACCAAAGGGCTGACCGCCGGAGTGGCCGCCGGCCTTATCGTTCTCGTTCCGGTACTGATCCTGCAACTGGCACGGGGTATCGGCGTCGTTCCGGAGATGCAACTCGCCGCCAGCAGCCTGATGGGCATGGCCGCCTATGAAGGCGCCGCAGGCCTGATCCTCGGGACCCTGCTCCACTTTTTTGTGTCGATCGTTCCGGCACTTGCCTACGGCCTGGTCGCGTCGCGCCTGCCGGTGGTGAATCGCCTGGCGTGGATTGCGGGTCCGGTGCTCGGCCTGATCGTGTTCTTTTTCATGGGCATAGTCGTGCTGCCGCACAGCGCCTTCACCACGCCTGCATCGGTTTCGCCCATGCCTTACGTGGCCGCCTTGCTGATCCATATGTTCGCTCTTGGCCTGCCGATCTCGTTGATCATCCGCCGTTGCTGAAAAGGAGATACAAAATGATCGCCATTACTGGAGCAAGCGGGAAGCTTGGACAACTGGTCATCAAGGAACTTCTGCAAGTCGTCCCCGCAGCGCACATCATTGCTGCAGTTCGTAATCCGGAAAAACACGACGCACTGCACTCTCTTGGCGTACAGGTACGCGAAGCGGATTACGATCGTCCCGAGACACTGGAACAGGCGTTCCAGGGCGTGGAGAAACTGCTGCTGATATCGGCAGTACAGCCGGGTGAACGATTCCGGCAACACAAGGCCGTGATCGATGCCGCCAGGCACGCTGACGTCAAGCTGATTGCGTATACAAGCTTACTGCGCGCCGATACCTCAAGGCTGATTCTGGCCGACGAACACAAACGGACGGAAGCGTATCTGAAGCGTTCCGGCATTGATTTCGTATTGCTACGCAACGGCTGGTATCTCGAGAATCACACGGATGCCCTGCCGGCTGCGCTCGCACATGGCACGATCAACGGGAGCGCAGGACAAGGGCGATTTGCATCTGCCTCGCGGGCCGATTACGCAGGCGCGGCCGTTGCCGTGCTAACCCAGCCCGGTCATGCCCACAAGACGTATGAACTCGCCGGAGACCATGCCTACTCGATGGCTGAACTGGTCGAGGAGGTATCGAAGCAGGTGAGTCGCCAGATTGCCTATAACGACCTGCCTTCCTCCGACTATGCGTCAGCGCTACATGGGTTCGGCCTGCCGCAAATGATCGTCGATGTGGTGATCGATGCGGACGTGAAATCTGCGCAAGGTGAACTAGATAGCGCTTCCCGCGACCTCTCCAGGCTTCTGGGCAGGAACACGACATCACTCGCCGAGGCAATCAAGGCTGCGCTGCAAACCTGATCGACATTTCACTGCCAAAACAGCACAAGGAGTTATGAGCAAAGCTCGTAACCCCTTGCCTCAGGACACTAATGCATGACGGGATCGCTCTCGCCCCTGGTCATACGGATCATTTCGTATCACGGGCTTTGCGCAATCGACCGCTTCCTGCGCCAGGCCTGGAATGTATCCCATCGCGGGTCACCAGCATCGCGTCGATCAAACTTACCAGGTGTGCAGCCACATGATCCGCGCCTAACGATTGCGCCGCCACCTGAGCACCCTCGAAGCACAGGTGCAGGATCATGGCGGAATGTTGGGGATTTTCGAGCCCCGCCTCGCTGCACAAAGCCTGAATGCGCCTCAACTGGGCATTCTTGTGCTGGTCGATCACCACGCGGGCGGGATGGCGCTCGTCCGGGAGTTCCGCCAGGCTGTTCGCGAGAGCACATCCGCGGTTGCCTTCGGTGCGCAGGCGCTGCACCACGGACTGGACCAATGCCTTGAGTTGCGATGCGGGATCCCCGGGGTACAGATTTTCCCACTGAGCCCACATCTTTTCGTACTCCTGAGCCACGGACGACAGCCAGTAGGTGACCAGATCGTCCTTGGTCTCAAAGTGACGATAGATCGCCATTTTGTTGGTGTTTGCCGCTGAGGCAATAGCCTCTACACCAATGCCGCGAATGCCCTCACGGTAAAAGAGCGACTGCGCGGCTTCGATGATGCGTTCACGGGGCGCAAGTGCTGAAGTGGTCATGTTATCTGGGGATTTCGTCTGTTCTACCGCATGTAGCCAACTGGAGAATTCCGGCAGTCCTGCTGACCAGGATACCGATCGGTATCATACTCCGACTCGAGACGATACCGATCGGTATCGTCTCGAATGTTCAGAACAATACCTTCGCAACCCGACAGGAGCCGTGGCATGTCAGCACTAGTCATCATCGATCTTGAAGTACACGACCGCGCCAGGATGGAGCAATACGAGCAAGGGGCTATTGAGTTGATGGCGCGCCATGGCGCCAGACCGCTGGCCCGGGAACTCCGGGCCGAAAACTATGAGGGAGCCTGGGCGCCGAATTTTTTTGTGATCCTGGAATTCCCTGATCGCCAGGCTGTCCGCCATTTCTACGATTCGGCGGAATATCAGCCACTCAAGGCGTTAAGGCTGCAGGCAGCGCGCTCGAATGGGATCATCGTCGTGGACAAGGCTGAACCGCCCGCTGCCTGAGGAATCGGAGACATGAACCAGGACACTCGAAACAAGGCTTCCGGTGAAGTAATCGTGATGCTCAACCTCCACTTCAAGCCGGGTTCTGCGGCGAAGGTGCTGGACAAAATGGTGCCAGGCATCCGTCTCACGAGAAAGGAGGCGGGCAATAATGAATTCCGGTTGTTCAAGGTGCAAGGGCAGGAGGACAAATACGTCGTGTTCGAGCGCTGGAAAGATCAGGCCGCCTTGGACTGGCACTGGCAGCAGCCCTATACGAAAGAAGCGCTGGAGCTGTTTGACCAACATCTGGCGAAGCCACTCTCGGAGACTGAAGACGTCGCCTACCTCACTGACGTCATGGAGCACGGCGAATAGAAGAGATGATGGCCGTCGGGGCGGCCATCATCAAGCCAACCCATAGAGCGATGGCTTGCCGGACCGGGTACGTGGCCGAAAGCAAGCCCGAGTGGAGGATCGCGCAAGCGGACCCGGAATGACTTCGTGAAACATCGCCCCTTCATCAAAGTTAATTTACATCACTTCTAAGTTGATATATCAACCATATATATCCATGCCAGCAAATTGTATGCGTCAGTATTAACTCTCAACATATTACCTTGTTTCAGGCGGATACCCTCTCCGTCCAACGACGATTGCCGCCACTGCGACGTTCTGCCCGCACTGATTTTTGGTTGATTTATCTACAATATAGATGTTCGGTCGATGCGGACACACCGCGAAGGGTTCAGGCGTCATCGCGTCGCGCCCAGTTTTGGCGGGTGGTCTCGGCGGCCACCGGAGCGGTCTCTAAAGAAACAGGCCCTGCGGCAACACTATTCACAGAGCCGCCAGGGATTCGAGGTATCAACTCAGGAGGGTGTAGCGGATGCGATTCGGGAAAGTTCTGACGAATTGTGTGATCGCGTGTGCATGCCTGGCGCTTGTCGTGCCCACTGCGCCCGCCCATCCGATCGTGGACGTGGACGCACACCCTCTCGCCAACACACAGGTCCGCCCCATTGCGGTCAACGAAACCTCCCTACCTGCCACAGGCCTGAACGAACAGGTCATTGGCATTCCGGCCGATGCGTCCGGCAAGGTCCTGCTCGAAACGACGGTGTACAAGCCGGACGGCCCTGGCCCGTTCCCGATGATCGTCTTCAACCACGGCAAGATTAAGGGCGATCCGCACAAGCAGGCACGCAGCGAACCGCTCCCGCTCGCTCGCGAATTCGTGCGTCGCGGATACGTGGTCGTAGCACCGAACCGGCGCGGTTTCGCGCACTCGGGCGGCACGTATGAACAGCACGGCTGCGATGTCGAACGCAATGGCATGGGCCAGGCGACCGATATTGCCGCGACCGTCGATTTCATGTCAAAGCAGCCCTATGTGGACGCGCAGCACATTGTCGTAGCCGGCACTTCGCACGGCGGTCTTGCGACAATGGCATATGGCACCGAAGCGGCTCCCGGCGTGCGGGCGCTGATTAATTTCTCAGGCGGTCTACGGCAGGACACGTGCACTGATTGGCAGGGAAATTTGACGCGTGCTTTCGGCGCATATGGCGAGAAGGCGCGAGTGCCGTCGTTGTGGCTATACGGTGAAAACGATTCGGTCTGGCCGGCCACGTTGAGTACGAAGATGCATGCCGCCTTTGCGGCAAGCGGTGCGAGCGCAAAGATGGTCAACTTTGGTTCGTACAAAAAAGACGCGCATCGCCTGGTCGGGGATCGCAATGGCGTGCGCGTGTGGTGGCCGCCAGTCGAATCGTTCCTCGCGCGGGCAGGAATGCCGACTCGTGCGCGCTACAGCGTTGCGGACCCGGTCCGGCCGAAAGCGACCGGCTATGCGGCGGTCGACTCGGTCCAGGCTGTGCCGTTCCTTGACGAATCTGGGCGCAGTGCGTACCGGAACTTCCTGCAGCAGTATCCGGGCCGTGCGTTTGCTGTTTCGGACTCCGGCGCGTGGTCGTGGGCGGAGGGTGGCGATGATCCGATGTCTGTCGCGGTGGCGAATTGTCAAAAGCAGAGTGCCAATCCTTGCAGGCTCTATGCGGTCGATAACTCTGTTGTCTGGCGTGAGTGACTTTTATTGCCTCCAGCGCGATAGGTTGCCGGGCACCCATTTTTCGATACCGACAACTCCAGACCGCGTCAGGCTGCCGTCGGCCACAAGGCGACGCACACGCTCGCATCCGCAACGACCGCAATCCGCGTCGTAGCAGACATTCATGCGAGCGCATGACGGCGGAAACAGTCGAGCCGCCGGTCAGTGGCACTCACAGGCTGCCTGTCAGCAGCTAGCGTCGCCCGCTGCGGCCCCATACGTACCGTACCCACCGATGCCATCGGCTTTTAGGCGCGGGCGCGTTGTGCGCGGGCTGCGCTTCGCGATCCCGCTGGACGGATTTGCGTACCTGTTCGTGGATCTGCCGCAGCGTCATGCCACCAGGACCCTTCAGTTTGTCGGGATCGGAATCGGAATCGTCTGTCATTGGGGGTGCCTGGAGAGAACAACGGTTGCAGTGGTCTCACTTGCTGCCGTCAAGCGTTGCGCTGGACCGGTAGCGCAGCAGATGATCCGTGCCAGACTCCGACAGCCAGACTTCTCCCGGCCGGCCCATCATCTGGCGTACGTTCGCGTGTGGCCGCGGCAGCGCAAACGTCTCGAATCGTTCGGTTATTGGGTCAAAGCGCACTAGCGCATTAGTGCTCCATTCGCTGAGCCAGACGATGTCTCTGTCGTCAACGAATATCGCATACGCATGCGGATCGGAGCCCGGGAGTTTCCATTCGCGCCACCGATGCGTCGCCGGGTCAAACACTCCCACCATTCCTGCGTTCCACTCGCTGATCCAGACGCGTCCTTTTGAATCGGACCATACCCGGCGCGCTCCCTGTTTCGGTGTTGGCGGCTCGATGACCTCCGCCGCGCCGCTCACCGGATCGATGCGGCCGAGGTAGCTGCCAGCCAATGAAGCGAAGTACAAGCTGCCATCAGGGGTGACACAGATGCCATAGGCGCCCGGCCCTCGCGGCGCATCGAACACGCGCATGCTGCCGCTGCGCGGGTCAAGCTCACCATAGATTCCGCCTTGTCCGGTAAACCAAAGGTGCCCCCGTTTGTCGAAGACCGCCGTGTTCAGGTTGGCGTTCTGTCGGTCTTCAGGCAACGGGAAGCGCGCGACAGCGAGTGTCTTCGGATCGACGCGTACGATCGCGTTCAGCCCGCCGTCGGTGATCCATGCTGCTCCATCCGGACCGACGATCACGCCGTGCGGCGCCGATCCGTTGCCGAGCGGGATCCGCTCGGTCTTGCCGCTGCGCGGGTCCAACCTTCCGACTGCGCCTTGCGCCTGCGCGGTGTACCAGACGGTGCCGCCAGGCTCTGGCGCGACATCGTGCGGTGCGCTGCCGGAGGGCACAGCAAATGAGTCGAACGAAAGGGACTGAGCCTGCGCCGAACCTGGTGCCAATATCGCACCAACAAGAACCGACGCAAAATATCGGAAGAAACGGGATGCGTTAATTCCGTTCACCGTCGCGCAAACCGCTGTATTTGCGATGTGAACCACGTCCGCCTCCGTGACGGGATATTGCTGGCACTGATGCGTGCTTATTGTGGCACTAACCGGGAAAATTCTCGGCCTGGGCGCAGACAAAGTGTGTGACAAGCATTTGTCTGCGATTAGCAGGCGGCTCGATGGGCGCGCAACGACGCATGGCGAACTGTGCAAAGGAGCGGCCACGCGCGCGGTGGCCGTCTTGAGGGCGAATGCGTGAATTCGGCCAGGAGCGGTCCTTCGACCGTATGCGCGGATAGTCACTCGCACGTCACTTCCTCATCACATAGCGGACTCTCAGGTGATCCGATGGCAAGACAGAGCGTATATATGCGCTCGACCATACACGTGACATCCACTCGCCTGCTTGTTCTTGTGGATGTCGCCAAAAAAGCGTTCGCCAGCGATCGATTCTCTTCGGGAATCAGCCATATGAAAAATCAGCTGATTATCATTCCTGCAGGCTGCCTTTACTCTGTTTCTGTCATTCATGAGCAGAGGGAAGTTTCCAGCTTGCGTTTAGGTCTACGCCAGCTGACGATCTCCGATCCTGAAGGACTGTACCAAGCCTAAATGGCGGGTTTTATTTTAACCTTGAGTCAACCCGATGCAGCCAAAGGGAAGACCTGACCGGGCAGTCGAAGCAATATGCGTCGAACCCAGCGTTGACCAATGACGCTCTGGAGCGGGACCGCAGCCGCCGCGGTAAGCGCTTTGGGCGCGATTGGTTTGATCCATGACGTCCGTCGTACCATTCAGAATATTCTCATATATCAGGAAACCTAAATTACATCATTAATTTTGACACGTCATGGCTTAAAACGCTAAAGCGTCTTTGGAATGACAGAAGTCGAATCGACTACCTTCAATGTGATACGGTGCCCGATAGCCTGGGGGAAGTGCGTAGGCATCGTCTTGTAGCGGCAAAAAGCGGAATAAATTGTCTTAGCCGACTGTTCTCTGTTAGAGACCCACTACGTACGACGTTTCGGGGTATAGATGCGCATATGCATAGTGCTACGGACGCTGTATTTTTTAGGAGAGTGAATATGCAAGCCAGTGCAAAAGTAGCCCTCGTCACTGGAGGCAACCGTGGAATTGGGTTCGAAACTGTAAGGCAACTCGCTGAAAAGGGTCTAACGGTTCTGCTCGCCGCCCGGGATCTGGAGGAAGCGGAACAGGCTGTAGCAAGCCTCAAAGAGGAAGGATTGACGACAGTCTTTCCGGTAAAGATGGACATCACGAATTCTGCGGACCGTGTTGCGGTCTCGCAGCTCATTGCGAGCCAATTCGGGCAACTTGATGTCCTTGTAAACAACGCCGGAGTGGCAACACCAGAGGGCGCCGGGACTGTGATTGATCACCTCACGAGTGGCACTTCGCTGGAAGAGCTCAGGCTCCTGTTTGAAATCAATGTCTTTGCGGTGATCCTGCTCACAGGCCAACTGCTTCCCCTCCTTCGCAAGAGTAGTGGTGCACGGATCGTGAACGTGTCCAGCCACCTCGGTTCGCTAACGCTGCACGCGAGAAATGATCAGGCCGTCGCTTACACCAAGCGTTACGCTTACAACGCCTCAAAGGCTGCTTTGAATCTGTTTACCATTCAACTTGCCCAGGAACTGGAGGGAACGAACATCAAGGTGAATTCGATTCATCCGGGATGGGTCAAGACCCGCCTGGGTACTGATGCTGCGCCGCTGCAACCCTCTCAAGGAGCACAGTCAAGCGTGAAAGCGGCGCTCCTCGGCGGGGATGGCCTCTCAGGCGCCTTCTTTCATCTTGATCAGATCATCCCTTGGTAACCGCCGCTTCGGTTGCGCTCGCAGTCGCTTCATTTCCCGATCCTTGTTCTTCACCTTGCGATTCCGGACATCCAGACTGCAGGGCCTCGTGGTACGGCCCGCATCGTTCTCGTCCGCGCAACCAGTAGGGGTCGTCGAGTACGGCAATCTGCCGTTCTGGGACACAGCGGATGCACCGCTGAAGGCGGCGTACGATGCCATGAGCCAGCCATAGCTTAAGCAATCAGGCAGACAATGTGGGAGCAGACATGCAGGACAAGGCAGACGTTATTGTCGTGGGCAGCGGGATAAACTCGCTCGTGTGCGCGGCTGTGCTGGCGCGGCGCGGCCAGCGCGTGTTTGTGATCGAGCGCAACGACGAGCTGGGCGGGTGCATTCGCAGCGAAACGCTGTTTTCGGGCTACACGCACGACATCATGTCATCGTGGTATCCGCTCTTCGTGGGCAGTCCTGCCTATGCGGAAATGAAGGACGATCTGCACGCGGCCGGTCTCGAATTCGTGCAGACCGGCTACACCACAGGGGTGGTCACGCCGGATGGCCGCTCGCTCGCGTTTCGCCAGGATATCGCCGACACCGCCGTGCGTCTTGACACCATAAGCCAAGGCGATGGCGCCGCCTTCGCAGCCGCCGCCCGGCGCCTGTTCGGCGCTGATGCGGCGCTCACGTTCGGCCTGCTCGGCGAGAATCCGTACGGCTGGAGCATGGTCAAGCTGCTGTGGGACGAAAGGCGCAAGCGCGGCCTCGACGGTCTCGTGGAGTTCGGCGGCGCATCGCTAGAAAGCTTCAGGCGCTGGAGCACGCGGACCTTTGCCTCCGACCTCGCGCGTGCGGCGATCGCGCCGTGGGTGCTGCACGCCGGCCTCGGTCCCGACGACGCCGGCTCCGCCATGTTCGGCAAGTTGACTTTCGCGGCCGTGGTGGCCGGCGGCATGCCGCTCGTCAAGGGCGGCAGCAGTAATATCGTCAAGGCGTTTCGCAGCGTGATCGAACGGCATGGGGGCCGCTTCGCGACCGGCGTCGATGTCCAGCGGGTTCTGGTGAAGGATGGCCGCGCGGTCGGTGTGGAAGCGAATGGCCAGCTATGGCAGGCCGAACGCGCCGTGGTGTGCAACGTCACGCCGCGCCAGCTGTATGAGCGCCTGCTGCCGGACGTACCCGCACTCTGGCATGAGCGCGCACGCTCTTATCACTTCGGGCGCGGCGACATGCAGATTCACTTTGCGCTATCGTTGCCGCCTGCGTGGTGCGACCCCGAACTCGCGAAAGTGCCGCTCGTGCATCTGACCGAGAGCCTGGAAGCGGTGTGCATGGCTGTGGCACAAGCAAACAACGGCCTGATTCCCTCCCGCCCGACGATCGCAATCGGGCAGCCCACTGCCGTTGATCCGAGTCGCGCCCCCGACGGCGCGGCGATCCTGTGGCTGCAGATGCAGGACATGCCGTCACGCCTCTCGGGGGACGCCGCGGGCGAGATCGAGGTCCCGCAGGACGGCCGCTGGACTGAGGCCGTGCGCGAGCAGGTGGCCGACCGCATCCAGCGGCGCCTCGAAACGGTGATGCCGGGACTCGCCGCCAGGATCGTCGGCCGGCGCGCATATTCGCCTGCAGACCTCGAGAGCCTGAACTGCAATCTCGTGGGCGGCGACCCCTATTCGGGAGTGTGCTCGCCGGACCAGTTCTTCTGGCTGCGTCCGTTCGCAGGCGTCTCAGGCAAACGCGGGCATACCGCGCCGTATGCGAACCTGTACCACATCGGCGCATCGACCCATCCTGGTCCCGGACTCGGCGGCGGTTCGGGTTGGATGGTAGCGAACCAGCTCAGTTGACGAGACATCGACATGGTTGCTGATCGTGCACGTTCCTGGCTGACCCGCAGCGCGCCTGTTGCTGCTGCACACGCCATCGGTCGCCCAATCGTGGCGCTGGAATCGACCATCATCGCCCACGGCATGCCTGACGATCTCCAATCCTGCAAGACAGTGCGCTAAAGGCTCGCTTGATTTTTACCTTGAGCCAATCCGATTCACTCAGGAATCCAAATTATCTCCCTAATTATTTACGGATCGTAGCGTGAAACGCTGAAGCATTTATGGAATTCCAGAAAAAGACTCGACCAGCTTCAACAGAATACGGTGCCAGAAAGACAGGGAGAGTAACCATCGTCCTGAGTGCGGCAAATGCGGAATAGATTGTCCAATCCGACTGTTCTCCGTTAGAGACCCGCTATGTACGAGGTCTCAGGGCACGGATGCACACGCGCATAGCGTCACGGAATCTAAAATCTTTAGGAGAGTGTCCCATGGCAAAACTGACCAACAAGACCGCCCTCGTCACTGGCGGTTCGCGCGGCATTGGCGCCGCGATCGCCAGACGGCTGGCCGCCGACGGCGCCAGGGTGGCGTTCACCTACATCCGGGACGCGGAGGCCGCCGCCCGGGTGGTGAAGGAGATCGAAAGCGCCGGAGGCGAGGCGATCGCGATCCAGGCAGACGCCGCCGACGCGAAGGCCGTCACGGCCGCGGTCGAACAGACTGTCTCCACCTTCGGCCGGCTCGACATTCTGGTGAACAACGCCGGCATACTCATCCCCAAGCCGTTCGAGGAGACCACGCTCGAGGAGATGGACCGCGTGATCGGCACCAATCTGCGCGGCGTGTTCGCCGCCACCCAGGCCGCGCTCAAGCACCTGAAGGCGGGCGGCCGCATCATCACTATCGGCTCCTGCGTCGGCGAGCGGAACATGATGCCGGTCCTGGCGACCTACGCCGCGACCAAGGGCGCTGTGAAGATGTTCACCCAGAGCCTGTCTCGCGAGGTCGCCCCCCGCGGCATCACGGTCAACAACATCCAGCCGGGGCCGATCGACACCGATAACAACCCCGCGACCGGCGACTTTGCGCCGCCGCAGATCGCGATTACCGCGCTGAAGCGGTTCGGCCACGTCGACGACGTCGCCGCGATGGTGGCGTTCGTCGCCGGCCCCGAGGCCAGCTACATCACCGGCGCAAGCCTCACCGTCGACGGCGGCACCAACGCCTGAGGGGCACGACAGCCATCTCCGGTGGGGCTTGCTCGCGCAACGTCCGCGACTCAATCATTGGAGTTCCCGTGAACGCGAAAACTTTCATCGCCCTTTGGGTCGCATGCTCAGCATCGCTGGCCGCGCCTGCTTTCGCAGGCGACTACGTACCTGCATCCGACTCTCGCTCCGACAGCGGAGCGCCACCAACGCAAAGCGGTCAAACGACGTCATCGCCCTACAGCAGCGTGGTTCACAAGAATCATCGCGGCGTCAGCGGCAGCGCATCGGCGAGGTCTCAGTCCGGCAAGCGCGCACCGGGCGACAGCATCGATCCCATGTATCGCGGAGGTTGATGTGCCCGAGGCAGCACGCGAGAAACCTGGCACGCTGATCAGCTCCCTCGTCGAAGCACGTTAGGGCCGGGCTTGGCGGAGATACAGCAGGACGTACACGCCGTGAACTTTCGCAGGAAATGGTCGATCTTTTTTCGGATGGTGACAGGCAGCGCTTCTAGAGATTGTGCTGGGATTGGCCGCGGCGCGAGCGCCGGAATAACGAGCCGGAGTTGCGTGTTTTAAGGGTGGCCCTGTCATTGAGGGCCGATCGACCTGTAGTACAAAAAACGCAACGTCGCCGGGAGGTTCCGCATGGTTGTCGTCAGTTGGAATATGGCTAAGTCGAGGAATATTCCGTTCGACCAGGTACTGAAGGACTGTGAGCGATGGGGAACCAGCTTGCTTGTGATTCAGGAGCCTACCGGATCGCTACGCGACTTCGGGTCGCGCCGCAAGGAATCTCAGCCGCGTGGATGCGAGTCATCGTGGCGCGGCCACCTTCACGAGAGTAAGGGTAGTTCGCAAGGCGACATAGTGATCATCTCGCGTGAAGGTGTCGTAGTCAGCAACGTCAAAGGTGTAGATGTCAACGTCGGCCAAGGTACATACTCGATTACCCGGACCAACCCTCTTGTCGTCTTCGACGCACAGGAGGACAGGGAGCGGATGAAGATTGCTACTTGCCACGCTCCGTTTGACATTGCTGCCCGTAGTGCATACGCGGTCAGAGCCATTAACGCAGCCCAGTCGGATGGCGTGCACTGCGTGATTGGCGATATGAACACTTACGGAACGAGAACTCCTGGCGCCTCGCGTAGCCGCAACCCCAGTAACTACCAAACGCCTTCGCTCGGCGCGACAAGTGCAAAGGGATCCGGCTCACCGCTCGACAAGGCCTATGTTAGCAATTCGATCGGTAATTCATTCCAGGCGGGCCGGATCATCCCGGGCTCCTCAAGCCGCCGTGTTATGCCTTCCCCTGGAGGTTCGGACCAAGTCAGCGATATTGTTGATCCGGATTGGCGGGAGTGTCAGAGCGATCACCTGCCGATCTACATCGCTTTCCACGATGACGTCGACCGCATTCGGGGTCTCTTCAGGAGAGGCGGGGATGACGATGATTCAGACGACGATGGGTCGCCTCCCTCCAAGCGGCAGAGGCTCACCAAGGGCACTCATCGTCCAATCAAGACTTGATTGCCTGCGGGCGAGTTGCCTTCGACCATAAGCGGCGCAGGAGCGCGACCCGAAGCACGATCACCACAGCGGACGTTGGCGGTTCGGGCCGCTGTATGTTACGTCGCGAGGTTAAGTGTGGTCAAAGCGTGGAGCGCACCAGCTGCTGTCACACTCCCAGTGACCGGTATCCGCAGGATACGTGTGTTTGCCGACTGGCTTGTCGGAAATCGTTAGAAGTCGGTGTTGCAAACAGACGAGGCCGAAAGATGAGCGCGTGGGTGCGTATTCTTTGCCGATCCAGCGTCCGGGACATCCTGAAGGGCCTGTTCGTTTGCTTGCTGCACGCACCTCATGTATTCAAATGGTCGAACGGCCGTTGCTCGCCAGAAGTTGCCGCTGATCTGGGCATAGACGTAGGTCTCTTCAGGGTCGAACAGAGCCCTAGCCCGGAGATCTGCGAAGAGCCTTTTTGATTGCCCGCCGAAATAAGCCGCCCACAAGGGACTAGCTCGCGGGCGCTCCGGATAGCGGTTCTCGCTCCCATCCCAAATACCCTACATCGGACAACCGAGCAGCAGCAGGCCGAGTACACAAAGGGCTGCGCAAAAAAGGATCGAGGCCAAGAAAGCAAGGGGAAGCGGAACCATATTTATTATCCGAATGCATACATAACTTAATGTTATGTGCATTGGCGTCGCGCCACTGTCAGCAATTGTCAGAACCACCATGCCAAGGCGTCGTTCTCGCGCCGAAGATTGTACGGTTGCGAACACAACAAATACCGCTGCCATCCAGATAGCTTTCCGGACCAAACGCCGAGCACCGCGCGATGTAGCGGCTCTTTTAGGATCTTCTCGGATTGCCGTGGAGACCGATTGCGCACAGGCTGTAGCCGGCCCACAAGCGGCCGTTGCAGTTTCGCAAAGGTAGTTCCGTGTGAGACCGTACATTCTTAGTGCCCAGTTACCGACAGGATGTACCTCCATCGATGCGACCGTACTTAGTTGGTTGGGCGAGATTCGCTAGGCGACCCTCATCAGGGAACCGCAGAGGACTCTGCGCACAATGAAAATTCATTGGGTTTGCTGGAGCGCGCTCACCCTGCTGTTTAGCCTGGCTATGGTGGCATTTGAGTTGTCAAACACCTCCGGCGACACTTGCCGCTCACGAAACGGACGGGAGAAAACCTTGCTGGTAGACAGTCTTCGCCGCTTCAATAAAGACGCACCGCGAACCGTGGTCCTCGCGTTGCTTCTCATCCTTCCCACGTATGCATTTCAGGTCTACGCATTGATCAGGATGGCCATTGTTTCGTTCGCGGAACTTACGCTCACGCCAGCTCAAGTGAAGGGAGCGGTGCTATTTGGCGCATTGTGGGCCGCAGCGCTTGCCCTGGGGCTGTTTGTCATCGTGGCAATTGTTCGCCGTAAGAAGTTTGCACGGGTATTTGTACTCACCGCCTTTGCTCTTTGGACCCTCACCAGCCTGACGTTCGAAGCGAGGCACAAAGCTCCCCTGCTGAGTTGGCTTTACGTTGCGTTTGGCGCGGGATCGGCGTTGCTTTTCGTCGCGAGCAGTTCAGCGTGGTTTAACTTGATCGATGTGCGAAGCAGCGCTCCGTCCGATTGATAACCAGACAATACAAAACACGAAACTGAAGCCATCTGGGTGCAGACCCCGGTGGCTTTTTCTTTGAGCTACCAGATACTTTGCGACGCATCATTTACGTCTCTTACGCTGCAACGTCCCGACGCCAATTGGCATGACCGGCCTGTTGATGCGTTCGCTTCCCCCGTGACGGTTGTCGCCGGCCTGTTATTTACATCCGCCGCAGCTATCCCACTCTGGTTAACCGTATCGGAGTCGGTAAGTCAGGTTGCACGTCAGGCGACCTCTCAAGGAGGCGCTCGCCCTCTAGCCAGGTTAAAGACGGTTGCTCCAGTTCATCGCGTGAACTGTCGAGCACCCTCGCCACAAGCTCCATATAGCGCCGCCAGCAAACACCTTCTCCGGCGGCCTTTTTATTCAAGCGCGCCAAACCAGAAACAGCGCGCCGAATGGAAAAGGCAGTTCAGAAGTGCGCGATTGTCGAGGCGAATGCCCTACTCGCCTTCACACTAATTTTTGAAAGTCCATCCAGAGCTGAGAACCGCCTTCGGCGCGCCAAACACGCGAGCGCGTCGGTTTAAATATGCCCCTATTTACTGACAAGCGATGCCGCTCGAACCAGTGTTCCGCAGTGCGCCCAATCTGCATGTCATTTGTGCAAACCCCGGCGCTATCAAAATTACCTCTCGATAGCAAAACTAGCGAAAAATTGTGCGCTGCACACCAAATTTCGCGGTTCCCGCACACTTTGTTGTTCCTGAAACGCAATTTTTGCGTTCCCGCACACTTTGTTGTGCGCCGATAAACCCAAATATTTTCTTTGACAAACACTCTTACGATATATATCTTAAGACATGTTTTAAGACACTCACCAGACAAAGAGGCCCTATGCGCCACCATCCGCACTTTGGTCACACCGGCCGTCACGGCCACCCCGCGCGCGATCCGCGCGACTTCTTCGGCGGCCGCCACCCGGCCATGCAGGCGCTGCATGCGCTGCGCCACGCAATGGGCCGCCATCGCGGCGGCGAAGGTCCTGGCGATTTTGGCGATCGCTTCGGCGAGGGTTTCGGCCGCGGCTTCGGCGGTTTCGGCGACGGCGACGGTTTCGGCCGTGGCCGCAAGTTCACGTCCGAAGACCTGCAACTCATGCTGCTCGTGCTGCTCGCCGAGCGCCCGAGCCACGGCTACGAGCTCATCAAGGCACTCGACGCGCGTTCGAACGGCTTCTACAGCCCGAGCCCCGGCATGGTCTACCCGGCCCTCACGTACCTCGAAGAACTGGGCTATGTGAGCGTGACGCTCGAAGGCAACCGCAAGCGCTACGAGCTTTCGCCCGAAGGCCGCGCGTACCTCGAGACCAACCGCGAACGCGCGGACCTGATCCTCGCGAAACTCACGCACTTCGGCCGCAAGATGGAAGTCATGCGCCGCGCCATGGCCGGCGAAGATCCGGCCGAAGGCAGCGCCTGGGTGCGCGAGCTGATCGAGGCGCGCCGCGCGCTCAAGCGCGCGCTGCTGCGCCGCACCGACGCCGCGCCGGAAGAGCAGCGCCGCATCGCCGCGATTCTTGCGCGCGCCACCGAGGAGATCGAAACCGGCAGCGACAACAGCGACGTTTGACCGTCCGCTTGCACGCGCCACGCGGCGGCCCGCGCCGCGCCACCCCAACATCATCGGAGCCCTACATGCAGAACCCGTCCCAACTCGAAGTCGTCCGTGTGCGTCACCCGCTGAAGTTCCGATTGTTGCGTGTGGCGCGCGTCACGGCGCTCTCGCCCTCGCTCGTCCGCGTGACGCTCACGGGCGATCTGAGCGACTTCGTCTCGGCGTCGTTCGACGATCACATCAAGGTGTTCTTTCCCGCCGCCGGCGAGGAAAAGCCAGTACTGCCAACTTTGGGTCCCGACGGCGTCGTGTTCCCCGAAGGCGTCGAGCGCCCCGCGGCGCGCGATTACACGCCGCGCCGCTTCGATACGCAGGCGAATGAACTCGATCTGGAATTCGCGCTGCACGAAGCCGGTCCGGCCACGGCATGGGCGGCACAGGCGCAGCCCGGCCAGTATCTCGGCGTGGGCGGCCCGCGCGGCTCCATGGTGATTCCCACGGGCTTCGACTGGCATCTGCTGATCGGCGACGAAACGGCGCTGCCCGCCATTCAGCGCCGCCTCACGGAGCTGCCGGCCGGCGCGCGTGTAGCGGTGGTCGTCGAAGTGGCGAATCGCGAGGCCCGCATCGAACTGCCCACCGACGCCGATCTCTACGCAACGTGGTGCTATCGCGACGAAAGCGAGTCGGAACATCCGCTCGTGGACGGCGTGTCCGAAGTGTGGCTGCCGCCGGGCGAGGGCTACGTCTGGGCCGCCGGCGAAGCCTCGGCGATCCGCGCGGTGCGCGCGCATCTGTGCAACGAGCGCGGCGTCGACAAGAAGCGCATTCGCGCTTCCGCCTACTGGCGCCGCGGCGCGCAGGGGGCCCACGAAACGATCGACGACTGATCGATCACGCTGGCGCGGCAACACTGCCGCGCCTTTTTACTTTCAGGCGCCAAGCCCATACATGACCACTTCTCTCACACCGCTGCGCGAACGCACCCTGCTCTGGCTGCTGGCGCTCACGCAGTTCACCGTCATCATGGATTTCATGGTGATGATGCCGCTCGGCCCGCAGATCATGCACGCGTTCGCGATCACGCCCGCGGCGTTCGCGACGGCCGTGTCCGCGTATTCGCTCTGTTCGGGTCTATCAGGACTCCTTGCTGCGACGTATATCGACCGTTTCGATCGCCGCCGCCTGCTGCAGGTGGCCTACGCGCTGTTCGCGCTCTCCAATTTCGCCTGCGCGCTCGCCACGAACTTTCATCTGCTGCTCGCCGCGCGTGCGTTCGCGGGTCTCACCGGCGGCGTGCTCGGCTCGATCGTGATGGCGATCGTGAGCGACGTGATTCCCGCCGCGCGGCGCGGCGCGGCCACGGGCGTCATCATGACGGCGTTCTCCATCGCCGCCATCGCGGGCGTGCCGGCCGGCGTGCTGCTCGGCGCGCACTACGGCTGGAGCGCGCCGTTCATGCTGCTCGTGGTGCTCTCGGTGGCGATCTGGCTCGCGGGCTCGCGCGTCGTGCCCTCGCTCACGGCGCATCTCGGCCAGCGCACGCCGCTCGCGCACGTGCTGCCGAACCTCTGGCGACTGCTCACACTGCCGCGTCACCTGAAGGCCTTTGCGCTCACCTTCACGATGATGGCCGGGCACATGCTCGTGATCCCGTTCATCGCGCCGATGCTCGTCGGCAATCATGGCATCGCGCCGCAGCAGCTCTCGTGGCTCTATATGGCGGGCGGCGCGGCGACGTTCGTGACCTCGCGCGCGGTGGGCCGTCTCGCGGACCGCTACGGCAAGCGCCGCGTGTTCCGCGTGATGGCACTCGTTTCGCTCGTGCCGGTGCTGTTCGTCACGCATCTGCCCACGCTGCCGTTCCTCGCGCTCGTGGCGTTCTTCGCCCTGTTCATGATCTCGATGTCGGGCCGCATGGTACCGATGCAGGCCTTGCTCACGACGATTCCCGAGCCCGCGCGACGCGGCGCGTTCCTGAGCGCCAACAGCGCGGTGCAGGCACTCGGCACGGGCATCGGCGCGTGGCTGGGCGGCCAGTGGCTCACGAATGGCGCGCATGGCGCGATCATCGGCTTCGGGCAAAACGGGTGGATTGCCGCGGCGCTCACGTGCGTGGCGGTGCTGTGGGTTTCGCGGGTGCGGGGGGCATCGGAAGACGTGCTGAATGACGTCGCCGTGTCGGCAAGTGCAGTGCCTGCGGCTGCGACCGCTGCTGCGGCGGCTGCAAAATCCTGAGCCACAAAAGAGAACCGGTTCGCAGCCGTGGCGCGCCTCATGAGCGCGCCACGCACCGCGAACCGGTCGTGCTTCAGGTAGAAAGCGGATGAAACCGCGGGCCTCGGGTAGATTCGCCCGCGTGCTGCGCGGGACCCGACCGGCCGATCGGGTTCCGCGCTGCGTCGCTCCACGAGGGAGCGAGCCAACGATGCTTAGAAGCGGTGACGCAGACCCACCGTTGCGGCGACCTGGTTCTGCGAGGTCGACGGCGACAGCGTGTTGATCATCGCAACGTTCGCGCCGGCGTCGCCGAGTTCGCCCGAAGCGTGCTGGTACACAGCGCCGGCGTAGACGTCGGTGCGCTTCGAGAGCGAGTAGTCAGCCGTCAGCGAGACGGTGTGCCACTTCGGATCGCCCGAACCGTTCGAACCCGTGACCTTGCCGTCCGTGAACGTGTACGACGCGTTCAGGGCGAGAGCCGGCGTCAGTGCGTAGGCGCCGTTCAGCTCGAAGTTGTCGAGGTGCAGGTTCGTGCCCGTGGGGATCGAGAACGTCGTGCCGCCCTGACCGCCGGCGATCAGGTTCTGGTACTGCGTGTGCGTCCACACGAAGCCAACCGTTGCCGGGCCGTAGTTGTAGTTCGCGCCTGCGCCGAACGTGCGTTGCGTTTGAGCCGACAGGTTGAAGTTGTTGCCGTTCGATGCCGAGCTCGCGCCGTTCGTGTTACCGGTGCGCGTGTTGTTGATCTGCAGGTAGGCAGCCGAGAAGTTCAGCGGGCCGTTGCCGTACGATGCGCCTGCGCTCCATGCGCGGTTGTTCGCGAACTGGCCGGCGTCATTGCTGAAGCCATACAGGCCGCCAAATTTGAAGCCCTGGTAGTTGACGCTCTGGTACTTGACCGAGTTCTTGATCGAGAACGAGTGGTCGAGGTTGTCGTTGTCGAACGGGTGAGCCGCGAGGTTGTTGCCGTAGCCGCTGCCGGTTGCCGAGAGCGGTGCCAGGTAGTCGACCATCGAGTCATACTGACGGCCGAGCGTCAGCGTACCGAAGCGGTCGCTTTGCAGACCGACGAACGCCTGGCGGTTGAACATCGTGCCGCTCTCGGTGTCCTTGCCGTTGTTCAGGTTGAAGCCGTTTTCCAACGTGAAGATCGCATGCAGACCGCCGCCCAGGTCTTCGCTGCCCTTCAGGCCGAAGTACGTGTCGCCGACGGTGCCGCTACCCTGGTTCCATGCGGCGTGACCGCCTGCATTGTTCGCGTAGACGATACCCGCATCCAGTGCGCCGTAGAGAGTAACGCTGCTTTGTGCGTGAGCGGAGGCTGCGAATGCGCCGAGGACGCCCGCGATAATCAAAGTATTCTTCATGACTTTCCTTATGACATTCAGACCGCGCTGACGCGGCTCCGGGTATTGGAGCCACACCGGCAATCCCGGGCGAAGTCTACGTGTCAATGGCTTTAAATCGCCTTGGCAAACGATGTAACAGTTATTTGCTGAATCTGGAAATATCGGAATAATAATCCGTAAGTCATTGTGGCAAATGGGAAATACGGAGTAATACTTAGATCGGCACAGATAGGCCGTGTGGCAAGGACGCGACGCCCGCTTCGGCGCGGAAATTCGATTATTGTGGAAAGTGGATTAATTGCAGGTGATTTCGCGAGATTAAAATCTTCGCGGCCGATGAAACTTTATGACCATGATCTTAGTCATATCGCGCGCGTGCATTATTGCTATATACGGCGATTATTATTGCGCGAAATCACGATTAACAAACGAATGATTTTCGGCCTGCTCGGCGGCGCTCGCCGTCGCCCCTCGCGCGGCACGCGCGCGGGCGCGAGCGCGCGCATCCGTTAAAATCCCGGAACGCTCGCGCGCATCGCGCGCGCACCACCCGCATCGACGCCACTTCTACCGAACGGCCGCGTCGCCCTCACCCGTCCGGCGCGAGACCCCGTCATGACAAACAAAGCCACTCCTACGCAAGCCCAGCCCTTCAGCGAGCTGCCGCTCGCGCCCGCCATGCTCGAGAACCTCACGCGCCTCGGTTACGTCGACATGACGCCGATCCAGGCCGCGAGCCTGCCCATCGCCTTCGCGGGCCACGACCTGATTGCCCAGGCCAAGACTGGCAGCGGCAAGACGGCGGCCTTCTCGCTCGCGCTGCTGTCGCGCCTCGACCCGCGCCGTCAGGACGTGCAGGCCATGATCCTCTGCCCCACGCGCGAGCTGGCCGACCAGGTCACGCAGGAAATCCGCCGCCTCGCGCGCGCCGAAGAGAACATCAAGGTGCTGACGCTGTGCGGCGGCACGCCCATGCGTCCCCAGGCGGCGAGCCTCGAACACGGCGCGCATATCGTCGTGGGCACGCCGGGCCGCATCATGGACCATCTGGAGCGCGGCAACCTCGCGCTCGGCGCGCTCAATACGCTCGTGCTCGACGAAGCCGACCGCATGCTCGACATGGGCTTTTTCGACGACATCGCCACCGTGGCGCGCCAATGTCCCAAGGAGCGCCAGACGCTGCTCTTCTCGGCGACCTATCCCGAAGGCATTACGAAGCTGAGCCAGCAATTCCTTCGGAACCCGAAGGAAGTCAAGCTCGAAGAGCATCACGACGACAGCAAGATCCGTCAGCGCTTCTATGAGGTCACGGAAGACGAGCGCCTGCACGCCGTGGGCATGCTGCTCAACCACTTCCGCCCCGTGAGCACGCTCGCGTTCTGCAACACCAAGCAGCAATGCCGCGACCTGCTCGACGTGCTGCGCGCGCAGGGCTTTCACGCGCTCGCGCTGCACGGCGAGCTCGACCAGCGCGAGCGCGATCAGGTGCTGATCCAGTTCGCCAACCGCAGCTGCTCCGTGCTCGTGGCGACCGACGTGGCCGCGCGCGGGCTCGACATCGCGCAGCTCGAAGCCGTGATCAACGTGGACGTCACCCCCGACCCGGAGGTGTACGTGCACCGCATCGGCCGCACGGGCCGCGCCGACCAGGACGGCTGGGCGCTCAGCCTCGCGAGCATGGACGAGATGGGCCGCGTGGGCGGCATCGAACAGGCCCTCAAGCGCGAAGTCGAGTGGAGTCCCCTCGCGGAACTGAAGCCCGCCAGCAACGAGCCGCTGTTGCCGCCGATGGAAACGCTGCAGATCCTGGGCGGCCGCAAGGAAAAGATCCGCCCCGGCGACGTGCTCGGCGCGCTCACCGGCGAAGCCGGCTTCAGCGGCTCGCAGATCGGCAAGATCAACGTGACCGACTTTTCGACCTACGTGGCCGTGGAGCGCAGCATCGCGCGCGACGCGCTGCGCAAGCTCAACGCGGGCAAGGTCAAGGGCAAGAAGGTCAAAGCCCGTATGATGGACGAATGAACTGACGAATCCTCCCCGCCGGGTGCGCACGCTGCTTGCGCACCCGCGCTGCACCGCGCCTCAGTTGCCCGGCGTTCAACCGGATCAGGAAAGCCATGAAACAACCGCTCAGAATCGATTTCGTCTCCGACATCGCGTGCCCGTGGTGCGCAATCGGCCTCTCGTCGCTGAACCTCGCGCTCGAACGACTGCGCGACACCGTCGACGCACAGATCGTCGTGCACCCCTTCGAACTGAATCCGCAGATGGGCCCCGGCGGCGAATCCGTGGTCGAGTATCTCGGCAAGAAGTACGGCCGCACGGCCGAGCAGATCGCCGAAACGCAGGCCATGATCGGCGAGCGCGGCGCGAGCGTCGGCTTCGCGTTCGGGCCGCGCGAGCGCGTCTACAACACCTTCGACGCGCATCGTCTGCTGCACTGGGCCGCCATCGAAGGCAAGCAGTTGCCGCTCAAGCTCGCGCTGCTGCGCGCGTATCACGGCGAAGGCAAGGACACGAGCGACCATGCGATGCTCGTCGCGGCGGCGCAGTCCGTGGGGCTCGACGCAGACAAAGCGCGCGCCGTCCTCGAAAGCGGCCAGTATGCCGACGAGGTGCGCGCCGAAGAGCACGAATACCAGGCGGCCGGTGTCCAGTCGGTGCCGGCGATCATCTTCAACCAGCAGTATCTGGTCAGCGGCGGCCAGCCCGTCGAAACCTTCGAGCAGGCGATCCAGCAGATCCTGGCCGAGAGCGCCAAGGCCTGACGGCTCAGGCGCCTGAAGCCCCCGCGCGGCGCGGCCTCGCGCCCGCGGGCGCCGCGCTTTCACGAGCCGCCGCGCCGTCGTTCCGGCGGCCGGCAGACGGCCGATGCCGGCCGCCCCCTCGCGGGCGTGTAAACTAGCGGGTTTTTTGCCCAGGTGGAAAAGTGCTAGCCCCGCAGCGCCTCGCGTTGAGCGGCCCGACGCTCGTTCGCTTACTTGCCCGCTTCGGCGACGCCGAAGTGCCCGAATCCCGGCAATCGATCTCGGACCAGCTGAGCCAGTGGCTCGGCTGGACGGACGCCATCGCGCTTTCAACGGCGCTGAGCGTCCAGACGCCGGGCGGCGAGCCAGCCACGCGCGTGGGCGCCAGCGCCGAACAAAGCCAGAGCGAGCGCGTGCGCGCGACGCTGAGAAAGGCCATTGCGGGCGAAGGTGCGCCTGCGCGGCGCGACGGACGACGCACGCAGGCCGCCAGCCAGCCTGCCGATGTGGAACCCGATTTCGCGGATTTCCGCCAGCGCTACCTCGCCCTGCAGCAGGCGATGGAGACCGACATCGCCGCGCTGCGCGCCCGTCTGCGTGCCGCGCTGGCCGCCCGTGCGCCTGCGCTCGCGCGCCTCGCGACGGTGGACGCCGTGATGGAGCAGGCGCTCGGCACGCGCGAGCGCAGCCTGCTCGCCGGCGTGCCCGCGCTGCTCGGCGCGCATTTCGAGCGGCAGCGTGCAGCCGCAGCGGCCGCGGCGGAGTCCGCCGGAGAAAGCGCGGCGCCGCACGCCTGGCTCGCCGGCTTTCGCAAAGATATGCAGAGCGTGTTGCTCGCCGAACTTGAGATTCGGTTTCAACCGGTGGAGGGGCTGCTTGCCGCCCTTCGCACCAGCTAACCCAAACGCTATGTCCCGCGCTATGTCCCGTTTTCGCATTGAACCTGTTGTCTTCGTCGTCGGTCTCGCCGCCGTGTGCTGGATCGGCGCCGGCTACGCGGTCACGAACCCGCTTGCGAGCGCCGTCACGCTGCTGATCGGCGCGTGCTATGTCACGGGCGCCTGGGAGCTTTATCGCTTCCAGCAGGCCACGACCACGCTCGCCCGGGCCATCGCGCAACTGAACGCGCCGCCCGCGCGCCTGGCCGGCTGGCTCGACACGCTGCATCCGGGCCTGCGCAACGCCGTGCGCGCGCGCATCGAAGGCGAGCGCGTGGCCCTGCCGGGCCCGGCGCTCGCGCCCTATCTCACGGGGCTGCTCGTGCTGCTCGGCATGCTCGGCACGCTGCTCGGCATGGTCGTCACGCTCAAGGGCACCGGCGCGGCGCTGGAAAGCGCCACCGACCTCGATGCCATCCGCGCGTCGCTCGCCGCGCCGGTGAACGGCCTCGGCTTCGCGTTCGGCACCTCGATCGCCGGCGTGGCCACCTCCGCCATGCTCGGCCTGCTCTCGGCGCTTTGCCGCCGTGAACGCATCGAAGCCGGGCAGCAGCTCGACGTGAAGATCGCGACGACGCTGCGCGCCTTCTCGCCGGCCCATCAGCGCGAAGCCTCGTTCAAGCTGCTGCAGCGCCAGGCCGACGCCATGCCCGCGCTGGTCGACAAACTCGGCGCGCTGATGACGCTGATCGAACGCCAGGGCGCCGCGCAGCACGAACAGCAGATCGCGACCCAACAGGCCTTTGCCGCGAACGCCGAAGCCGCCTGGAGCCGCCTCGCGGCTTCTGTGGGCCAGTCGCTCAAGTCGAGCGCCGCCGAAAGCGCACGCGCCGCGGGCGCGGCGCTGCAGCCCGTGGTCGAAGCGACCATGGCGGGGCTCGCGCGCGAATCGGCGTCGATGCAGGGCGCGCTCACGCAGGCGGTGCAGCAGCAGCTCGAAGGGCTCGCGCGCGGCTTCGAGGCGTCGACGACAAACGTCGCCGACATCTGGAACCGCGCGCTCGCGCAGCACCGCCAGACCAACGAGGCGCTTGCCGCCGACCTGGGCGGCGCGCTGGAGCGCTTCAACGCCAGCTTCGAGCAACGTGCCTCGGGCCTGCTCGATGGCGTGTCGACGCGCTTCGAAAGCGCATCGGGAACGATGTCGCAGGCGTGGCAGGCAGCGCTCGAACAGCAAGAACGCGCCGGCGAGAAGCTCGCCGCGGGCAACCAGCAGGCGCTCGCCACGGCAGCGGCCGCGTTCGAACAGCACTCGGCGTCGCTGCTGCGTGCGGTCGATGCATCCCACGCGGACCTGCAGGCGAAACTCGGCGCGCGCGACGAAGCGCGGCTCGCAAGCTGGGCTGAAGCGCTCGCGGCGATGGCCGCCACCTTGCGCACGGAATGGGAAGCGACGAGCGCGGTGTCGGCGCAACGTCAGCAGGAAATCTGCGCGACGCTCGCGCAAACCGCGAACGACATCGCGGCGCAAGCGCAGCAGCACGCCAGCAAGACGATCGCCGAGATCGATCGTCTGGTCGAGGCTGCCTCGGAAGCGCCGAAGGCCGCCGCAAACCTGCACGCGGAAATTTCCGCGCGCGACGATCAGCGCATCGAAACCTGGACCGCATCGCTCGCGACGATGGCCGCCGGGCTGCGTAAAGAGTGGGAAGAAACCAGCGCGGCAACTGCGCAACGTCAGCAGGAAATCTGCGCAACGCTCGCACAAACCGCGAACGATATCGCCGCGCAATCGCAGCAGCACGCCAGCGAGACGATCGCCGAGATCGATCGTCTGGTCGAGGCTGCCTCGGAAGCGCCCAAGGCCGCCGCGAACCTGCACGCGGAAATTTCCGCGCGCGACGATCAGCGCATCGAAACGTGGACCGCGTCGCTCGCGACGATGGCCGCCGGGCTGCGCAAGGAGTGGGAAGAAACGAGCGCGGCCACCACGCAACGTCAGCAGGAAATCTGCGCCACGCTCGCACAGACCGCGAACGAAATCGCGACGCAATCGCAGCAGCAGGCCAGCAAGACGATTGCCGAGATCGATCGTCTGGTCGATGCCGCCGCCGACGCGCCGAAGGCCGCCGCAAACCTGCACGCCGAAATCTCCTCGCGCGACGAGCAACGCCTCGAAGCATGGAGCGCGTCGCTCGCCACGATGTCGGCCGCCTTGCGCGAGGAATGGGAAGCCACGAGCGCGGCCACCGCGCAGCGCCAGCAGGAAATCTGCGCCACGCTCGCCCAGGCCGCCAGCGACATCACCACGCAATCGCAGGCCCATAACGCCAGCACGATCGCCGAAATCGGCAGCCTCGTGCGGGCCGCATCGGCCGCACCGCAGGCCGCGGCCGAAGTCATCGCCGAGCTGCGCCAGAAACTGTCGGACAGCATGGTCCGCGACACCGCGATGCTCGACGAGCGCAACCGCCTGCTCGCCACGCTCGAAACGCTGCTCGACGCCGTGAACCGCGCCTCCACCGAGCAGCGCTCGGCGATCGACGCGCTCGTCTCCACGTCGTCGGATCTGCTCGAGCGCGTGGGCGGCCAGTTCAGCGCGAGCGTCGAAACCCAGAGCGGCAAGCTCGGCGCGATCGCCGCGCAGGTCAGCGGCAGCGCCGTGGAAGTGGCGAGCCTCGGCGACGCGTTCGGCGCGGCCGTGAGCGTGTTCGGCGAATCGAACGACAAGCTCGTGGCGCACCTGGAGCGCATCGAGGCCGCGCTCGACAAGTCGCTCGCGCGCAGCGACGACCAGCTCGCCTACTACGTGGCGCAGGCGCGTGAGGTCATCGACCTGAGCATGCTGTCGCAGAAGCAGATCGTCGAGAACCTGCAGCAGCTCGCGAGCCAGCGCGCCACCGCCGGAGTGGACGCGGCATGAACGACGAAATCGACGGCGGCGCGGCCCCCGCTGCGCCGGTCTGGCCCGCGTTCGCCGACCTGATGTCGGTGCTGCTGGGCGCATTTCTGCTGATCCTCGTGGGCGTGGTCGGCATGCAGCTCGAACTGTCGAGCCGGCTCGCCAACGAGGTGAAGCAGCGCAAGGCCGAAACCGAGCGCCGCAAGACGCTCGAAGAGGCGCTCGCGGGCCCGCTCGCGGCGGGGCGCGTGACGCTCGTGAATGGACGCATCGGCATTAGCGGCAGCGTGCTGTTCGCGCTGAACTCGGACCAGTTGACGCCGCAAGGCCACGATCTGCTCAAGAGCCTCGCCGGGCCGCTCACGGCGTACCTGAAGAGCCGCGACGAAATCCTGATGGTCAGCGGATTCGCCGACGACCAGCAGGTGCACGCAGGCAACCGCCGCTTCGCCGACAACTGGGAGCTGTCGGCCGAACGCGCGCTGACGGTCACGCGCTCGTTCGTCGACGCGGGCGTTCCCGCGTCGTCGGTGTTCGCGGCCGCGTTCGGCTCGGAGCAGCCGGTGAGCGCCAACACGGATGAAGCTGGCCGCGCGAAGAACCGCCGCGTGGAGATTGCGCCGGTGCCGCGGCCGGCCGTCGGCGAGGGCAAGCATGCGCAATGATGCGGGCCTGCAGGTCGAACGAACCGCTGCGCCCGACGCCCGCGCCCTGCTCGATGCCTGGCGCGCCCGCGGCGCCGACCAGCTCGACCCCGTGCGCTTTCACTTCATCGAGGCGCTGGAACGCCGCGCCTCCGCACACGCGGGCGAAGCGCGCCGGCTCATCGACGCGCGACTCGCACAACTACTGAAAGCCTTTTCAGACGACCTCGCGCGCGAGGCATCGAAAATCACGCACGGGCTCGACACAGATACGCAGAGAAGCGAACTGGGTCGCCTCGTCGATTCGCTTGCGCGCGCGGAACCCGCCCAACCGGCGACGCGCGTGCGGCACGAGCCGGACCCGGAACTGGTCGAATACTTCCGGCAAACGTGGTCGCGTGTGCGCTCCGAAAAGCAGTTGCGGCAGTCGCTGGATCAGGTGCCCAGAAACGCGGGGCCGCTCAATTCGAGCAGCCTCGTGCATCGCGCGCTCTCGCTGATGCGAGAAGTGTCGCCGGGCTATCTGCAGCAATTTCTCGCCTATGCCGATGCGCTTTCGTGGCTCGAGCAATTGAATGCGAGCGTGGGAGTGGCGGCGCCGGTGAAAGAGGCGCCGCGGGCAACGTCTGCGAAGAAAGGGTCGCGCAAGGGGCGTTAGCGCCCTCAGCCCGCCTTGCGGCGCTCGCGCACGGCCTGGGCCAGCCCATCGAGCACCGGGGCCGTCTGCGCCCAGCTGATGCACGCATCGGTGATCGACACGCCGCGCTTGAGCGGCACGCCCGGCTTCTGGTCCTGGCGCCCCTCTTCGAGATGGCTCTCGATCATCACGCCGACAATGCGCTTGTCGCCGCCCGCCAGCTGCTCGCCGATATCGCGCGCCACGTCGATCTGGCGCTGATGCGCCTTGTTCGAGTTCGCGTGCGAGCAGTCGATCATGACCTGCTCGCGCAGCCCCGCCTTCGCGAGCGCCGCGCAGCACGCCGCCACGGAAGCCGCATCGTAGTTCGGCCCGCTCTTGCCGCCGCGCAGAATCACGTGGCAGTCGTCGTTGCCGCGCGTTTCGAAGATCGCGGCCATGCCCATCTTCGTCATGCCCATGAACGCATGGCTCGCGCGCGCCGCGACGATGGCGTCGGCGGCCACCTGCACGCCGCCGTCGGTGCCGTTCTTGAAGCCGATCGGGCATGAAAGGCCCGAGGCGAGCTGCCGGTGGCTCTGGCTTTCGGTCGTGCGCGCGCCGATCGCGCCCCACGCCACGAGGTCGGCGATGAATTGCGGGCTCAGCAGATCGAGGAATTCCGTGGCCGTGGGCAGGCCGAGCGCGTTGATGTCGAGCAGCAGCTGACGTGCGGCGCGCAGGCCCTCGTTGATGCGGAAGCTGCCGTCCAGACGCGGGTCGTTGATATAGCCCTTCCAGCCCACCGTGGTGCGCGGCTTCTCGAAGTACACGCGCATGACGATCAGCAGGTCGTCCTCGAGCGTATCGGCCTTCGCCTTGAGCAGCTTCGCGTACTCGATCGCCTGGTCGTGGTCGTGGATCGAGCACGGGCCCACCACCACCACGAGCCGGTCGTCGCGCTGCGCGAGCACCTCGGCGATCTCGCTGCGGCTCGTTTCGACCAGCGTTTGCGTCTCCTGCGGCACCGGTAGCTCGTCGAGCAGCAGCGCGGGCGAGATGAGCGGGCGCACGGCGCCGATGCGCGTGTCGTCGATGCGGGTCGTGTCCTGGGTGGCGTCGGCCACGCCGACCTCCTGGTCGTGCTGCGGATTGTCGATACGGCTCAAGATGTTCTCCAACTGCGCTTTTGACGCGCGCATCATGCATGTGTGGGGGATGAATGCGCGATTATCGCATCCGGCGCGCCGTCGGTATCCTGAAACAGCATCCCGGGACGCCACCCTGAAACGCAACGAGGCGGCCCGAAGACCGCCTCGCACGAGGAACCCCAACGAACGCCGCGCAGCTCAGCGCGCCGCGTCCCCCAGCGGATACCCCTTGCCCGCGAGGCGCCGCGCGATGCGCACGAGCGCAAACCACTGCTGCGCGAGCAGGCCTTCGCCATAGTTCGCGCCCCGGCCGTGCGGCGCGGGCAGCTGGTCGCGAATGCCGGTGGGCTCATGCTCCTTGTTCCACGACGCCGTGCGGAACATCACGTCCCACCACGGAAACAGCACGCCGAAGTTGCAGCCATAGCGCGTGCCCTCGTGGCCATAGCCGATCGCATGATGGCGGCGATGAAACGCCGGGCTCACCACAATGCGCTCGAGCAGCCAGCCAAAGTCGAGCCGCGCGTTCACGTGCTGCACGCTCTGCATGAAGTTGCTCACGGCCACGAGCACGACGAACTGCGCGGGCGGCACGCCGATAAAGAGCGAGATGCCCGCAAAGAACGCGGCCTGCACGATGTCGTCGAGGAAGTGATTGCGATCGTCGCACCACAGCGACATCTGCTGCTGGCTGTGATGCACGGCGTGCAGTTCCCACCACACGCCGAAGCGGTGCTGCCAGCGGTGATACCAGTAGCCCGCGAAGTCGAGCACGACGAGATAGATCAGGAACGACACGATCGGCTTGTCGGTCACGCCGGGCCAGAGGCTATCCACTTCGATGTTCGGTATGTTGTGGATCGCCATCAGGCTCTGCCAGTGATTGAACACGGGCGTGAGCAAAAAGAAGAACGCGATGTTCAGAATGCCGAGCTTCGCGATCCACGTGTACCAGACGTCGGCGCGCAGCGCGCGGCGATCGCCCCAGTCTTCCGCGGGCCGCAGCGCTTCGAGCGGGCGCAGCAGCACATACGAGGCGCAGATCTGCAGCACGCCGACGATCACCCAGTAGAGCGCGTCATAGGTGTCCTCGTCGTAGCCCATCAGGCCGACCTTGTAGAAGATCGGCTGCACCACGTCCACGTAGACGAGCGTCTGCAGCCACGAAACGAGGTTGTCGGCCTGCGAAATCAGCGTATCGAGCATCGAGACTCCTCAATCAGTCCGGGTTCGGCGCGTACACCGGCGCGCTGTTCGCGAAGTAGATGCCGTGCGGCGAGCGGCCCACCGCGATCGTGTCGATCAGCTTGCGCGTGTTCAGGTCGATGATGCCCACGTGCTTCGCGAAACGGAACGTCACCCAAAGGTAACGCTTGTCCGCCGAAAGTTCCATGTCGTCGGGACCGGGGCGCAGGCCCGTGATGTCGGCGACCTTCGTGAGCGTCGTGTAGTCGAGAATGCTGATCGTGCTCTCCACGCGATTCGACACGGCGATATGTTTGCCATCGTCCAGATTGCGGAAGTTATGCGCGCCGCGGCCGGTCTGGATCTTTTTCACGACTGTGCGGTTGTGCCAGTCCACCACGGCCACGTTGTCCTCGCCCGTCATGCCCACCAGCAGGTACTTGTCGCCCGGGGTCATCCACAGGCCCGCGGGCGTGTTGCCCACTTGCAGCTTCCAGAGCACCGTTTGCGTCGGCAGATCGATGGCGGCCACTTCGCCCGTGTCCTGCAGCGTGACGAACGCCGTTTTGTTGTCGGAGGCGAACGTGATGTGGCTCGGCGTCTTTCCGAGCGGAATGCGCTTGGCGATCGTGAGGTTCTGGCCGTCGTAGTGATAGACGTCCACGCGGTCGAGTCGCAGGCCGGCGGTCACGAACCATTTGTGGTCGGGCGAGAAGCCAAGCTGATACGGATCTTCAATGCCTTCGAGGCGGCGCTGTACCTGCCCCGTATGCGGGTCGAGGAACAGCAGGTCGTTCGACACCGAATCGGCGACGATGAGCGACTTGCCGTCGGGCGTGATCATCAGGTGATGCGGTTCCTTGCCCGTGGGCTCGGTGGCGACCACGGTGCGGCTCGCCTGATCGATGAGCGAGAGCTTCGCCTCGCCCGAGTCGAGCACGATGACTTTGTCGTCGGCGTGGGCGAGCGCGCCCCATGCGAGGCCGCCCATCAGCAGCGCAGTCGCGAACGGTTTTTTCATACGAACCGGTGTAAACGAAAAGATCGGGAATTCAGGCATTTCGTAAGGGAAAGAGAGCAGCGAAGGCGCGCCGCGCCGGTTTGTGCTGAGATAGCGCCAAGGCAGGCGCGCGGATTGCCTGCTTAACGCGTGAGGGCCCGATTCCGATGACGCAATTTCAACGTATTCACAAATGCTCGATGCGTGCCACAGGGCGATGGGCTGCGCCTGGAGACCCCGGCACGCGCGAGAAGTTGCATGGATCATCGCGCCCGCGATGACGAGGCGCAGCGCGCCCCCGACGGCCTCACCCGCAACACGGCCGCCGCGGTGCGCGAAGCGCTCGAAGGACGCCGCCGCGGCGTCGCCCTTCTGCTGCCGCTTGCGGGTCCGGCCGTGGTCATCTCGGTGGCCTACATCGACCCCGGCAATATCGCGACCAACATCCAGGCCGGCGCGCGCTACGGCTACGCGCTGCTCTGGGTCGTGCTGCTCGCCAACGTCATCGCCATGCTGTTTCAGGGGCTTTCCGCGAAGCTCGGCATCGCCACGGGACGCAATCTCGCCGAACTGTGCCGCGACAGCCTGCCCGCGCCGCTCGTGTGGCTCATGTGGGGCGTGAGCGAGATCGCGGCCATGGCCACCGATCTCGCCGAATTCCTCGGCGGCGCAATCGGCCTTGCGCTGCTCTTTCATCTGCCGCTGCTCGCGGGCATGGCAGTGACGGCCGTCGTGACCTACGCGCTGCTGTTTCTCCAGCGCGCGGGCTTCCGGCCACTCGAACTACTGATCGGCGCGCTCGTCGGCGTGATCGGCATCTGCTACGTCCTGGAGCTTTTCATCACGCCGATCGAGTGGCAAAGCCTGCTGCGCCACCTCGCCACGCCACGCCTGCCCGACGCGCAAGCCGTGACGATCGCGGTCGGCATCATCGGCGCAACGGTCATGCCGCATGCGCTCTTTCTGCACTCGGGGCTCACCCAGGCGCGCGTGCTCGCGCGCAACGACGCCGAGCGCAAGCGGCTCGTGAAGTTTTCTAACGTCGAAGTGGTGGTCGCGCTTTCGGTGGCCGGGCTCATCAACATGGCGATGGTGGTGATGGCCTCCGGCGCGTTCCACCAGGGCTACGCGGATGTCGCCGAAATCGGGACCGCCTACCGCACGCTCGCGCCGCTGCTGGGCGCGGCGGCGGCCAGCATCTTCCTCGTCTCGCTGATCGCCTCGGGCATTTCGAGTTCGGTGGTCGGCACGCTCGCGGGGCAGATGATCATGCAAGGCTTCGTGAACTTCCGCATTCCGCTGTGGCTGCGCCGCGCGGTGACGATGGTGCCGAGTTTCATCGTGGTGGCGCTGGGCGTGAACGCCACCGACGCGCTCGTCATGAGCCAGGTCGTGCTGAGCCTCGCGCTGCCGTTCCCGATGGCCGCGCTCGTCTGGTTCACGGGTCGCGGCGACGTGATGGGGTCTCATCGTAACCGCGCGCTCACGGCTGCGGCAGCCGTGGCGGGCGCGGCCGCGGTGCTCTCGCTCAATCTCGTGCTGGTGCTCACGACCCTGGGCGTGGCGGTGCCGGGGCTCGGGTGAGGATCGGCTCGCTGCCAGGCGATGCATGAACGGCCGGTCGGTTTATCGACGATAAACGTCTCGCGCGACGCCTCGTTCGCGCCATGCGTGCAAACTCGCGCGAAACCATGCACCATTAGCGTTTTCGCCGCGCCCCGCTCTTGCGCCGGGTGCGGGTTTTGCAACCGCGCGCTAGCGGTCGTGCTCAACCACGCTGCCCGAGCGCGCGTCACCTCCGACCTGCCATGACGAATCAGCCTGCCCAAGCCTTGCCCGAACAGCCCGTCGACATGATCATTTTCGGCGGCGGAGGCGACCTGGCCGCGCGCAAACTGCTGCCCGCGCTCTACATGGCGCACCTGCACGGCAACCTGCCGCCGGAAACGCGCATCATCGCCGTGGGCCGCAAGAACTGGACGATCGACGACTATCGCAAGTTCATGGAAGAGCAGTCGCGTCCGTTCATCGACGCGAAAGCGTTCGATGCCCAAGCGTGGGACCGCTATCTGAACCTGTTCCAGTACGTGATCATCGACGTGAACGATCCCGGCAACTACGCGAACCTGAAGGCGGCGTCGCGCGAGCATGCCCTGCGCGTGTTCTATCTCTCGACTTCGCCGGAACTGTTCACGACGATTTGCGACAACCTCACGGCGGGCGGCCTGATCGACGGCAGCTCGCGCGTAGTGCTCGAAAAACCGCTCGGCCACGATCTCGCCTCGGCGCAGGAGATCAACGAGTCGGTGGGCCGGCATTTCTCCGAATCGCAGATCTACCGGATCGACCACTATCTGGGCAAGGAAACGGTGCAGAACCTGATGGTGCTGCGCTTCGGCAACCCGATCTTCGGGCCGCTGTGGCAGGCGCCGTATATCCGCAGCGTGCAGATCACGGTGGCGGAAACGGTGGGCGTGGGCAGCCGCGCGGGCTTCTACGATCACACGGGCGCGCTGCGCGACATGGTGCAGAACCACCTGCTGCAACTGCTGTGCATCGTGGCGATGGAGCCGCCCGTCTCGCTCGACCCGGACGCCGTGCGCGACGAAAAGCTCAAGGTGCTGCGCTCGCTGCGCCCCATGTCGCTCGCCGATATCGCGCGCGACACCGTGCGCGGCCAGTACGCGGCGGGCGCCGTGGACGGCCAGCCGGTGAAGGGCTATCTGCAGGAAGACAACGTGCCGCCCGACAGCAAGGCGGAAACGTTCGTGGCGCTGCGCGCGCATATCAACAACTGGCGCTGGGCCAACGTGCCGTTCTTCCTGCGCACGGGCAAGCGCATGCAGAAGCGCCAGTCGGAAATCGTGATCGAATTCGCGGACCTGCCGTTCTCGATCTTCCCGAGCGGCCCGCGCAATTACGGCAACCGTCTCGTGATCCAGCTTCAGCCGGAAGAGTCGATCCAGCTGCAGATGCTCGCGAAGGAGCCGGGCAGCGGCATGAACATGCTGCCCGTGAGCCTGAATCTCGACCTGCAGCAGGCCATTCCCGAGCGCCGCGCGGAAGCCTACGAGCGTTTGCTGATCGACGTGATTCGCGGCCGTCTCACGCACTTCATGCGCCGCGACGAACTGGAAGCCGCATGGACGTGGGTCGAGCCGATTCTCGACGGCTGGAAGGAACTGAACGACCGCCCGCGCACTTACACGGCGGGCACGTTCGGGCCGGCGGCATCGTCGGCGCTGCTCGCGCGCGAAAGCATGTCGTGGGCCGAAGAGATGTAATGCGAAGGACCGCGAGCGCCCCGCATCATGCGGGGCGCTCGCAGCACGGCTTTACTGGTCGCCCGAATCCGGACGAAAAAGATCGAAGCCGGCGAATACGATCACACCGCTGAGCGCCATCAAGGGCACCGAATGGCGCCCAAGAAAAAGAACCGCGGCCGCAAGCCAGGTTGAAAGACAGAAAGCGCCGATGCGCCGCATGATGCCACTCCCTACTCTTTAATGCCCTTCTAAAGCGTGGCTGCGCATAACGCGTGCCGCGCGATTTCAGCCCGAGATCAGCCCAACGTCGCGCGCGCCGTGCGCAGGCGCGACACCGTATCCACGAACGCCTCGCCGCCGAGCGTGCGCTTCAGGCGGCTCGCGACTGTCGCGCTCGCCGCATTGAGCGCCTCGCGAATCGCGATGGCCTGCGCCGTGGGCACGATCGCCACTTCGCGGCCGTCGCCATCCGTGCGCTGACGCTCCACGTAGCCGCGCGCCTCCAGGCCGTCGAGCACGCGCGTGGCCGTGGGCCGCGCGATGGAGAGCAGCTCCGCCAGTTCGCGCTGCGGCAAACCGGGACGCTCCAGCACGGCGCGCAGCATGAAACCCTGCGGCGGCGTGAGCTCGAAGCGCTCGAAGGCTTGCGCCCACTCGCGCTCCAGGCGCCGCGCGAGCGCCGTGGTGTTGAAGTAAAGGCAATGATCGAACATGGCCACAGGATAACCCAATATAGTTAGCTATGCAACGATCTGCACCGAATGCGCATCTCTGCCTTCTGACAAATCAAGCGCGCATCAGCAAAATAGAACGATCGGACGAATTCATATCGCATCGGCTATGATGCAAAGACGCCGCAATCGCCTGGCTGTGTCTGGCCGCCGTACACAACACTCACGGAGACATCGATGCAAATGCGCTGTTACTGCGTTATCCATCACGGCAAGCCGCTCGAACTGGTCGAGCGCGACGTGCCCGAGCCCAGAGGCACCGAGGTATTGCTGCGTGTGAAGGCCGCGGGCCTGTGCCATTCCGATCTGCACATCTGGGAAGGCTATTACGACCTGGGCGGCGGCAAGAAGCTCTCGCTCGCCGACCGCGGCATCAAGCTGCCGCTCACGCCGAGCCATGAAATCTGCGGCGAGGTTGCGGCGCTCGGCCCCGACGCGCAAGGCGCGCCGGAAGCGCTCGCGGCGGGCACGTCGGCAGTGGTGCATCCGTGGATCGGCTGCGGCGCATGCGCGGCCTGCCAGCGCGGCGAAGAGAATATCTGCGCGAAGCCGCAGTCGCTTGGCGTACTGCGCGACGGCGGCTTCGCGGATTACGTGATCGTGCCGCATCCGCGCTATCTCGTGGATCTCGCCGGCCTCGATCCCGTCAAGGCCGCACCGCTCGCCTGCGCGGGCGTCACGACGTATTCGGCCGTGAAGAAGTTCGGCGCGCGCATCCACGAAGGCCCTGTGGTCGTGATCGGCGCGGGCGGCCTCGGCATGATGGCGCTCGAAGTGCTCAAGGCGATGGGCGCACAAGGCGCGATTGTCGTGGACGTGGACCCCGCCAAGCGCGAAGCCGCGCTTGCGGCGGGCGCGCTCGCGGCCATCGATGCGCGCGCGGACGACGCCGTGCAACAGATCATCGCGGCGACGGGCGGCGGCGCACGCGCGGTGCTCGACCTCGTGGGCGCGACGCCCACCGTCAAGCTCGCGCTCGACGCCTGCGCGCGCGGCGGCCACGTGGTGATCGTCGGGCTGATGGGCGGCGACCTCACGGTCTCGCTGCCGATCATCCCGATGCGGCCGCTGAAGATCGAAGGCAGCTACGTGGGCACGCTGCCCGAGCTGCGCGAACTCGTGACGCTGATGCGCGAAGGCAAGATGCAGCCTTCGCCCGTCTCCACGCGGCCGCTCACGGAAATCAACGAGGCGTTCGAAGCGCTCGTGCAGGGCAAGGTGGTCGGGCGGCAGATACTGGTGCCCTGATGCGTGGCATCGCGCGCGGCCTGGTGCGGCGCGCGCGATGATGAATCGTTCGGAATTCGAATCAAACGGGGAGATCGGCTCACGGTGACGATCCCCCGTTCTACGCGCGCAAGCGCCCCCCGAAGCCCTCCTACGGTCTACCCCCGGTGCTCGCTCCGTTTTGCAAGCCATCTGCAAGCTTTTGCGGGCCAGATGCGCTTATCGCCCGAATAAGCGCACCGGATGCGCTCAATTCGCGCCGTTGACTGAGCACGAGCTGTCGTAATCTCGACACTGCCGCATTGTCCGTGTCGCCCACGCGCCGCGCCCCGTCTCTTACGATTTTCACTGTGACCATTTCGACGCCCCTCGCGCCCGCCCTCGACGACATCCTGCGCGAAGCCAATGCGCACTGCGAAGCGCACCGCTTCGCCGACGCGCTCGCGTTGCTCGAACCGCATGTCGGCGGCCAACCCGGGGCAACGGACGACGCCGCGCTCGCGCCGGCGCTCCATCTCGCGGCCCTGAGCGCGATGGGCACGGGCGACGCGGCGCGCGCCCAGGCGCTGTGGCAGCGCTGCCTCGCGGCAAAGCCCGACTTCGCGCAAGCGTACAGCGGCCTCGCCGCACTCTTTGCGGCGCTCGGCGTCCTCGATCAGGCCCAGGTGCTCTATGAACGGCTGCTGAGCCTCACGCCCGCCGATGCCGACGCACGCAGCAACCTGGGCGTCGTCCTGCAGCGCCAGACGCGCCACGCCGAAGCGGAAGCCGCCTTTCGCGCCGTGCTCGCGCACTGTCCCACGCACGCCGACGCCCACTACAACCTCGGCCTCCTGCTGCAGGGACAAGGCCGCCACGCGGAAGCCGAAAGCGCGTTTCGCGGCGCCATCGCCGCGAATGCGCGCCATGCGAAGACGTACAACGCAATGGGCACCCTGCTGCGGGATCAGGCGCGCGGCGACGAAGCCGCCGAGGCCTTTCGCCAGGCCCTGCTGATCCACCCGCAGTATCCGGAGGCGCTCAACAATCTCGCCACGCTGCTCAAGGCGTCCGGCAAGCTCACCGAAGCGGAACTCGCGGTTCGCCTCGCGCTGCAGATTCGCCCCAATTTCATCGATGCGCTGAACAACCTGGGTTGCGTGCTCACCGACCTCAAGCGCGTACCCGAGGCGGAGGTGGCTTTTCGCCAGACGCTCGCACTCGCGCCGAATCACGCCGAAGCGCAGTACAACCTCGGCGTCGCGCTGCATACGCTCGAGCGGCTGCCCGAGGCCGAGGCGGCGTATCGGGAGACGCTGCGCCGCCTGCCGGGCCGCGTCGAGGCTTATAACAATCTCGCCTGTGTGCTGATGGCGCTCGGGCGCCGCGCCGAAGCGCTCGAGGTGCTCCACGAAGCCATCGCCGTGCGGCCCGATTTCGCCGAGGCGCACTTCAATATCGCGAGCCTGCACAAGGAATACGGCCGGCTCGACGAAGCGGAGGCCGGCTACCGCCGCGCGCTCGACGCGAACCCGGCATACGGCGATGCGAAATTCCGCCTCGCCACGCTGCTCATCAGCATGGGCCGCTTCGAAGAAGGCTTCGCGCGCTACGAGTGCCGCTACACCATGCCCGGCTTCGTGCATCACGCGACGCAGCGTCTGCTGCAGTGTCCCGGCTGGCAGGGGGAGCCACTTGCTGGCAAATCGCTGTTGCTGTGGCAGGAGGACGGGCTCGGCGACATGCTGCAATTCGGACGCTATGCGCGCGTCCTCAAGGAACAGGGCGCGGCGCACGTCGCGTTCGCCTGCCAGCCGCCCCTGCAGCGGCTCTTTCGCGGCGTGGACGGCATCGACGCCGTGCTAGGCCATGAAGCCGGCGCGGCGGCGGCCGGCCAGTTCGACTACTGGGTGAGTCCGATCAGCGTGCCCCACCGCCTGGGCACGACGCTGGAGACGATCCCCGCGCCGCTCGTCCATACGCCCGAGCCCGCGCTCGTCGAGCACTGGGGCGCGCGCCTCGCCACGCTCGCGCCGGGCCCGCGCATCGGCATCGTCTGGAAGGGCAACCCGAAGCATTTCAACGACACGCACCGCTCGCTGCCCTCGCTGGCCGCGCTCGCCCCGCTCTGGAACCTGCCGGGCGTGCAGTTCGTGAGCCTGCAAAAAGGCCAGGGAGAAGACGAGGCACAGAATCCGCCTGCGAGCCTGCCGCTGCTGCACCTCGGCAGCGACGTGCACGATTTCGTCGATACCGCGGCGATCATCGCGCAGCTCGATCTCGTGATCTGCGTGGATACGTCCACGGCGCATCTGGCGGCGTCGCTCGGCAAGCCGTGCTGGGTGCTGCTGCCGCAGTACGACCTCGACTGGCGCTGGATGCACGAGCGCGAAGACTCGCCGTGGTATCCGGGCACGATGCGCCTGTTCCGCCAGCGCATGAACGAAGCGTGGAGCGCCGTCGTGGAGCGCGTGCGCGCGGCGTGCGCGGAGCGCTTCGGCGTTTGAAATTTCGCGGGATTTCGGGGGATGAGGGAGGCGCTCGCGCGCCTCAATCCCAGATGTTGCGGAACGCCACGGCGGCGATCACCGGCACGCACATCACGAGCGGAATAGCGAAGTACGGAATCTCCAGATCGACGACCCATTTGTAGACGATCCAGCCGATACCCAGCGCGAGCGTGAGCACACCCACGAGCGCCGTGAGGGTGTTCAGCAGCCACGTGGGCGGCTGCTTGCGCGCGGGTTTATTCTCGGGTGACGGGTTCATGGCGGCGATGGCGGAAAACGAAAGCGTCTCGATCCGGAGTGCGGATGGTGGGTATTTTACTCTCAGAGATGCCAGGCGATTGACCCGCGCCACAATAGACATTTGCATGGACATCGCCGCTCGAACCTGAGCAGATCACAGCGCTCGACGCTCCTCTCACCAACATCGCACTCCGACGTCGTTACGGTTAGCCTCGGGCCGTCATGCCCCGGCGCTTTGTCCAGTAGTAGCGCCAGATTTTGACGATCGTCGCATATAGAAAGAGCGTAACGACGAGTTCTGCAATGAGCATCACCGGAATGTAGAGATCGTCCGGATCCCGGATACCCATGCGGTTTGAAACAGATAGCCATACGGAAAGCTGACTCTCAGGCATCCGCAGCGGATACGTATGGACGTAGCGAACGGAAAGCAAAAACAATCCGATAATCAATGCCGCTTTAGCGAGCCTACGGGCAAGTGTCGCCATATGCTATTACCTCGATGGTTCCATATGCGCGAAGTCCCGAGTCACGAGCCGAGACGGCAGGCGTGTGCAACAGAGCCTGCCGGATCCTCGCGAAATCGGCATAACTCGGCAAAGTGATGCAGCCTAACGAGATACCGCGGCCTCCAGCCGGATGCAAGCGGAAGTGTCCGCGCTCTACGCCTTTAACCCACGTGAAATCGTCAATCTTGCCGTCGTCGCGGTAGAGCGCGAACCACTCCGAATGATGGGAAGGGATGCCAGTGACGGTATTCCACGCATCTTTTGTCCAGGTCCAGGCCTGCGATCCGATACCGCCTTTAGGCCGGTCCACTATCCAGTATCGACCGGAAGGGATCGGACCGTTGTCCGGAATTGCTGTACACCCTCCCCGGTTACGATATATACCGTTACCCGAGAACGCACTAAACGTTCCGACTCCGCAAATCGCCAAAGGTGAGAAAGGCGCGTTGTTCACGAGGAATTTTCCTTGCAGGGCCATTTGACGCCTCTCCCAATAATCAGCGCTCAGTCCATGCGTCGGTATGTTTTATATTTCCATCCGTGTAGTGCCACGTGATGCGATCGTACATCATGGAAACACATTCAACGTGATTCAGCGCGGATGCTTGTGCCAGCTTGATATTAACCATACCGGGATTGACACCGGTGATTTTCACACCCTCCAGGAGCATGATGAAATACACCTCTTCCTTGCCGGCGTCATTTATGCGATACCACTTTATTTCCGCTGATTTCAGCGTTTGCCCTCATGATACTGCTTTATAAAGATAAGGGCTGGAGGCATCAAATTCCTTCTCTATCACCATCGGCGCATGCGTGCGCGCACCGGTAACTTTTCCGGCGATGCTGTCCACGGGAAGGTTGACTCCATGACTGAAGCTGATGATTTCGATACTCCCTTCACGACTTTCGACCGTCGACGAGCCCCTGATATCTGCGCCACCATCATCTTTAAGCCATAAATGAGCAGGAATTGGCATATCGAAATACTCCCTGGAAAAGCGAATGAGCCTCGCGCCACAACCGGGCCATTTGAACAGCCATGCGCGATTAGAACGGCGAACCCACAGTTCTACCCGAGGGAAATCTCCTGTGCAATCAAGATGCAATGGGAATTGGGTAAATCGTGCCTTAGCCCGATACAGGTCAAGAAAAAAGCCTTTCGAGAGAGGATTAATCGAGAGGAAGGGCTGCCGCACCCGCGGTCTTTACCTCCCAGGTAATCGATTCCCTGCCCGGCGCGCCCTATTCTCGCAAGCGGACCCCACCTTTCACGCTCACGAGACCTGCCATGACCGCCTACGCCATTGCCCATCTGCGCGACGTCGAACCCTGCCCCGCCATCGTCGAATATCTGGAGAAGATCGACGCCACGCTCGCCCCTTTCGGCGGCCGCTTCATCATTCACGGAGGCCGCGTGGAGCGGCTCGAGGGCAAGTTTTCCGGCGACCTCATCATGATCGAATTCGCGAGCCGCGAGATCGCGCGCGCGTGGTATCGCTCCAGCGCCTATCAGGCGATCCTGCCGCTGCGCGCGGAGCACTCGCGCGGCGAAGTGTTCCTGATCGATCAAGTCGAGATGCCGCATCGCGCGACCGATGTGCTGCGTCCCGCCCACGAAAACGGCTCTGCGAAGTGAAAGCATTTCGTTAGCTGGCAATCGGCAGCGATTGGTTTTCGCACGGCACGTTTGCAAAGGAAATCCATCGCCTGCAAACGTTTTCGTGCGTTTCACAATTCTTTCTTCATCGACGGCGAAACTGTGCGCGACCCATCCCCACAGAACGGATGCGCACATGAGAATACGCCTTCAAAACCGCGTGTCGACGACCCTGTCGACCGCGGCGATCGTTGTACTCGCAACCATCATGCTCGATGCATGCGGCCCGGGCTACGGCTCGTCGGCGGCTTCGTCGACGCCGGATCCATCGGAAAGCCAGAGCGCCGCAACGCAATCGCCATTGGCGAATAGCGCGCGCATATCGCCGCTGCCGACCGACACGAATGCGTCGGCGAATACGTCGGCTAACGCCTCGACGAACCCGAGCGCCATACCCGCTTATGGCGCAAACGCGGCAACCGCCACGAACACCGCGAACGACCCCGTGCAAGGCGCACAGGCCAGCCTCGCCGCCGACAGCGACCAGGTCACGCCGGTCCTGAGCTACGCGCCTGGAGACAGCACGCAGACCCAGGCCAGCAACGGCAACGATTCCAGCAGTCCAGCAACATCCAGCCATTGAAGCATTGCACCTGCGTGCCCTCGTGCGAGTACGCCGTCGGGCACGACACTCCAACCCCAAGCAGAAAGGTGAGCAACAATGACGTCAAACAGCCGTCGCCGTTTCCTGCAGACCGTCGCGCAATCGGGCGCCGCCGCCGCAGCGATGACCGTTCTTCCCGAATCGATCCGCAATGCGCTGGCCATTCCGGCCAATTCGCGCACGGGCACGATCCGCGATGTCGAGCACATCGTCGTGTTCATGCAGGAGAACCGTTCGTTCGACCACTACTTCGGCCATATGCGCGGCGTGCGCGGCTATAACGACCGCCTGCCCATTCCGCTGCCGGGCGGCCTGCCGGTGTGGTATCAGCCGTCGAAGGAAGACGCCACGAAACCCGTACTGCCGTTCCACCTCGACACGTTCAAGACGAGCGCGCAATGCGTGGGCGACCTCGACCACTCGTGGTACCCGACGCAGTACGCGATCAACAACGGCCTGTACAACCAGTGGCCGCAGTACAAGACCGACATGACGATGGGCTACTACCTGCGCGCGGACATTCCGTTCCACTACGCGCTGGCCGACGCCTTCACGGTGTGCGACAACTACTTCTGCTCGCTGCCTGGCCCGACGCACCCGAACCGCTCGTATCTGATGACCGGCATGGTCGATCCGACCGGCACGATGGGCGGCCCGCTGCTGGACAACAACGACTTCGTGGATGGCGACGTGCCGCCCACGTACCAGGAGCTTTCGTGGACGACCTACCCCGAGCGCCTGCAGGCCGCCGGCATCTCCTGGCAGATCTACCAGCAGGGCACGAACGGCAGCGACCCGCTGAACGGCAACTACGGCACCAACATCCTGCAGAACTTCGCGAACTTCATCAACGCGCAGCCCGGTTCGGCGCTCTACCAGCGCGCGCAGACGGTGCGCACCATCGCCGACCTCAAAAACGACGTACTCCAGAACAATTTGCCGCAAGTCTCGTGGCTGCTGCCGCCGGCGGCGTTCTCGGAGCACCCGAAATACGCGCCGGCCTATGGCGCGGAATACACCTCGCAGATCATCGAAGCGCTGACTTCGAATCCCGATGTGTGGAGCAAGACTGTGCTCTTCATCATGTATGACGAGAACGACGGCTTCTTCGACCATATCGTGCCGCCGCAGCCGCCCACGACGTCCACGCAGGGCAAGTCGACGGTGAGCGTGGACGGCGAAATTCACAACGTGATCAACCCGGCGGGCCGCGGCGGCAAGTACACCGCCGACGGCCTGCCCTACGGCCTCGGACCGCGCGTGCCGATGACGGTCGTCTCGCCGTGGACCAAGGGCGGCTTCGTCTGCTCGCAGGTGTTCGACCACACGTCGGTGATCCGCTTCATCGAGGCGCGTTTCGGCGTGCAGGAGCCCAACATCACGGCATGGCGCCGCGCGGTGTGCGGCGACCTCACCACGTGCTTCGACTTCCGCACGCCCGACGCCACGATGCCGACGCTGCCCGACACGAGCAACTACATGGCGCTCGCCGACAACCAGTGTTCGGCCAACTCGGCACCCACGGTGCCGGCCACGCCGCTGCCGATCGACGCGCAGGAGCCCGGCGTGCGCTACGCGCGCGCGCTGCCCTACGAGCTACATGTGAACGGGAAGGCCGAAGCGCAGAACAACACGCTGTCGATCACGTTCGCGAACAAGGGCCGCCAGGGCGCGCACTTCTACGTCTACGGCACGAACCGTAGCGACGGCCCGTGGCGCTATACGGTCGAAGCGGGCAAGGCGCTCGACGACACGTGGGACCTCACCGTGACGAACGGCGTCTATGCGTTCGAGGTCCATGGCCCGAACGGCTTCCTGCGCCGCTTTGCTGGCACGGCCGCGCAATCGGGTCCGGGCAAGTCGGGCCGCGCCCCGGCGCCCGCTGTGACGGCGCACTACGACGTGGCCAACGGCAACCTCTTCCTCAGGTTCTCGAACGCGGGCAGCAGCGTCGCGCACCTGAACGTGAGCGACAACGCCTATGGTGCGCACGAGCGCAACGTGGTCGTGCCGGCCGGCGCGCAAATCGACGAAGTCTGGGTCCTCGCCTCGAGCCATCACTGGTACGACCTCACGGTCACGAGCCGCGACGACGCGACGTTCGCCTGGCGCTTCGCCGGCCACATCGAGAACGGCCGGCCGAGCATCAGCGACCCCGCGGCCGTTGCGCCGGTCACGAAGCTGAGCTGAGCCCAGAGCAAGACGCGGTTTTACGATTTCTTTTCTGTTTCCCTATTTGCGGCGCCTTCGGGCGCCGTTTTTTTTGCGCAGAAGATCCGTTCCGTCTCACAGTGTGGGTAAAAGGGGCCAACGCACCCTTCGCAATGGCACGCCCTGCAGCCTCGGCGATCCGGTGGCACAATGGGCGCTCCGCATTTTCCGGCGCCCGCCCGCGCGCATTGCCGTGCGCGCGGGCGGGCGCCTGTCGTTGAACCGTTGACAAGGATCGTCCCATCATGAGTTCCAGCGTGAAGCCCTATCCCGACACCCAGATCTACATCGACGGCGCCTGGCGCGCCGGCGCGAAGACGATTGCTGTGATCGACCCCGCGACCGAAGCGGAAATCGGCCGCCTGAGCCTCGCAAGCGAACAGGATCTTTCGGATGCGGCCACCGCAGCCGAGCGCGCCTTCCGCGAATGGCGCAAGGTCTCGCCGCTCGAGCGCAGCAAGCTCATGCGCCGTGCCGCGCAACTGCTGCGCGATCGCGCAGACGACATCGCCGCGATCATGACGCGCGAGCAGGGCAAGCCGTTCGGCGAAGCGAAGCTCGAGACGCTCGCGGGCGGCGACACGATCGACTGGTTCGCCGAAGAGGGCCGCCGCACCTATGGCCGCGTGATCCCGTCGCGTTCGGACGCCGTTCGCCAGATCGTCACGCGCGAACCGGTGGGTCCGGTCGCCGCGTTCACGCCCTGGAACTTCCCGCTCAACCAGGCCGTGCGCAAGGTGTCGGCCGCGCTCGCCTCGGGCTGTACCGTCGTGCTCAAGGGACCGGAAGAAACGCCGGCCAGCTGCGCAGAACTCGTGAAGGTGTTCGCCGACGCGGGCCTGCCCGCCGGCGTGCTGAACCTCGTGTTCGGCGTGCCCGCGGAAGTGTCGTCGTACCTGATCGCGCATCCGGCGATCCGCAAGATCTCGTTCACGGGCTCGACGCCGGTGGGCAAGCTGCTCGCCTCGAAGGCCGGCGAGCACATGAAGCGCGCCACGATGGAACTGGGCGGCCACGCCCCCGCCATCGTGTTCGCCGACGCCGACGTGCCGCGTGCCGCCAAGCTGCTCGCGAGCGCCAAGTTCCGCAACGCGGGTCAGGTGTGCATCTCGCCCACGCGCTTCATGGTGGAAGACGCTGCATACGACGAGTTCGTCGAGCACTTCGTCGCGACGACGCGCGCGATCAAGGTGGGCAACGGTCTCGAAGACGGCGTGCAGATGGGCCCGCTCGCGAACGACCGCCGCCTCGCCGCGATGGAACGCCTCGTGGCCGACGCGCGCGAACAGGGCGCGAAGGTGCTGACGGGCGGCGAGCGCGTGGGCCGCGAAGGCTACTTCTTCGCGCCGACCGTGCTCACCGACGTGCCGCTTTCCGCGCGCATCATGAACGAAGAGCCGTTCGGCCCGATCGCGCCGATCTCGCGCTTCTCGAGCTACAAGGACGCGATCGTCGAAGCGAACCGTCTGCCATACGGTCTCGCCGCGTATGCCTACACGCGTTCGAGCGCGACCTCGGCCGCCCTCTCCGACGACGTGGAAACCGGCATGCTGTCGATCAACCATCACGGCCTCGCCCTGCCGGAAACGCCGTTCGGCGGCGTGAAGGACTCGGGTTATGGCTCGGAAGGCGGCAGCGAGGCGATGGAAGCCTATCTCGTCACGAAGTTCGTGACCGAGCATCGTTGATCGCTGCACGCTGAAAACGCGCGCGCTTTCCCGGCTTACGGTCCGGGAAGCGCACGCGGATATTGCGGCAGGCCGTCCGCGAGTTGCACCCAGGCCAGCTTTTGCGAGGTCCAGCTGTGATTGTCGGGCGGCGCGTCGTCGGGACGATCGAGCGTGCCCGTCGCGACGTCGATCTCGCCCGCGAACGCCGCGTGCCGGTAGGTGAGCGGCGTGCCGCAATCGGCGCAGAATGCGCGCTCGACACCCGGACTCGACGCATGCGTTTTCGTTGCGCCCGCAACGAGCCGGAACGTGCTCCACGGCACGCTGAGCCAGCCGACGAACGGCGCGCCCGATGCGCGCCGGCAATCCACGCAATGGCATGCCGTGCTGCCGACCGGCGCAGCCGAAATCTGGTAGCGGACCTTGCCGCATAAACAGCCGCCAGTCAGCATCGCTCTCTCCTTCGCGCACCTCGCCTGTCCATCGCTTTCAGCGCTGTAAGCACGACCGCCTCGGCATGGTTGCACGAATTCGCTTCGCGCATGGAATAAAACGCAGTGACGTGTTGTTGACGCCAGTAACGCCCCTCGGGCCATCGACTGGATCCATCATGCATACACTCGCACACTTTTCGCTTTCGCATGCGTTGCAGCGCGCGGGCAGCGGAGCCCGCCCGTGAACCGCGCCCCGATCTGCGTGCCATGCCGGCTCGCGGCCATTGCGGTGGTGGTGGGTTGCGCTGGCGCGGCATTTGCATGGACGGCCGGCTGGCTCACGCCGAAGCGCCTCACCGCGCCGCATATCATCAATACGTTCGAGTCGAACTACGGCATCCATACGGGCTATCGGCGCAATCACGCCAAGGGGCTCTGCGTGGAAGGCTGGTTCGAAAGCAACGGCAACGGCGCGCAGGTCTCGCGTGCGGCCGTGTTCGCACCCGGACGTACGCCCGTGATCGGACGCTTCGCCATTCCCGGCAGCAACCCGGCCGCGCCGGATGCGAGCACGCCCGTGCGCAGCATGGCGCTGCTGTTTCAGTTGCAGGACGGCGAGCAGTGGCGCACCGGCATGAATTCCGTACCGATCTTCGTCGTTCGCACCCCGAAGCAGTTCTATAGCCAGCTGGTCGCCTCGAAACCGGACCCGGCAACGGGCAAGCCCGACCCCGCAAAGCTCGACGCCTTCTTCCAGGCTAACCCGGAAACGCTGCCGTTCCGCCAGTGGCTGAAGGCGCACCCGCCCGCCTCCAGTTTCGCGAATACAGCGTTCTATAGCGTCAACGCGTTCATCGCGACCGATGCCGCCGGCAACCAGCATGCCGTGCGCTGGCAGACCGTGCCCGAGGTGGCTTATGCACCGCAAACGCCGGCAGAAAAAGCCGATCCGAACTTCCTCGCCGACGACTTCACCACGCGTTTCGCCGGAGGACCGCTACGCTGGCATCTGGTGCTCACGGTCGCCGCACCCGGCGACCCCACGAACGACGCCACGCAGTCATGGCCCGCGGACCGCCAGCAGATCGACGCCGGCACGCTGGTCCTGCAGCGCGCCGAACCGCAAGCCAACGGCATGTGCCGCGACGTGAACTACGATCCGACCATCCTGCCCAACGGCCTGAAGCCTTCGGACGACCCCCTGCTCGCCGCCCGTTCGGCAGCGTATGCCGTTTCGTTCAATCGACGCACACGCGAGGAAGCCAACCTCGCGCCAACGCATGGAGGCGCGCAGCCATGAAACAACCGGGCCAACACTTCAGCGCGCTCCAGCGCCTGCTGCACTGGTCGATGGCAGTCCTGATCGTCACGATGCTGTTCGTCGGCGTGGGGATGGTCTCGACCGTCTCGCGGCTGCATGACACGCTGCTCGCGCTCCACCGGCCGCTGGGTATCGCACTGCTCGCGCTCGTGCTGCTGCGCGTGGCCGTGCGGCTCACGCGCGGCGCGCCGCCCTTGCCCGCCGATCTGCCCATCTGGCAGCGCCTCGGCGCGCACGCCTCGCATCTCGTGCTCTATGCGTTGATGATCGCCATGCCGCTGATCGGCTGGTCGATGCTATCCGCGGGCGGCTATCCCATCGTGATGTTCGGCGGCGTGCACCTGCCGCCGATCGTGCCGCACGACGTCACGCTCTATGCATGGCTGCGCGCCGCGCATACGTGGCTTGCCATGGCGCTCTACGCGACCGTGCTGCTGCATCTGGGCGCCGCGCTCTTTCACGCGCTCATTCGCCGTGACGGCGTGCTCGCCAGCATGGCGCGCGGCGAGGCACGCAGCTGACGCGAGGCTCCTGCGCGGGCAAAGCGCGCAGGAGCCCTGCCTGTGAATCACACGTGCGCGTCGCGCCCGGCCACGGGCGGCACGGGCGGTTCCATGAGTTCCTGAAGCAGCGCCTCGCGCGCGCTGCGCCGGCGCACCCACAGCGCCGTGAGCATCGGCACGAGGATCGCGGTCACGAGGCAGGCGGTGGCGACCATCGCCGTTGCCGCCGGCACGAGCGGCTTGAAGCGAGGAATCATCTCGCCGATGATGGCCGGATTCGCCACCGCCGCGCCCGCCGTGGACGAAGCCGCAAGCCCCGCCGCGCCGTTGCCGCCCGCGATCAGGCGATCGGCAAGAATCAGCGGAATGCCGGTCACGACGATCACGCCGAGGCCGAGCACCACGCCCGGGATGCCGCTCGTCACGATCACGTTGAGATCGATGCCGTTGCCGAGCGCAAATCCAAAGAACGGAATCAGCGGATGCACGCAGCGGCCAAACAGTTCGCGCAGATCGCTATCGAGATTGCCCAGGACAAAGCCGATCAGAAACGGCAGCACAGCGCCCACGAAAAGCCGCGGCTCGAAAAAGGCCACGCCGGTCGCGCCGAGGATGATCATGCTGACGAGCGGCCCCGACTCGACCGACATCAGCACGAACGCGCCCGCCTCTTCCTTCGTGCCGTATTGCTGCATGACGGCCGCGTAGAGACCGCCGTTGGTCATGTCCATCGAGGTCGTGATGGCGAGCACCGAGAGCCCGGCGAAGAGCCCGGTTTTCACGCCGTCGACGGGGATGAAATGCGCGGCGACCAGCGTGGCGACCCAGGCCACGATCATCTTCGTGACCAGCAGCGTGCCGGACTTGCGCAGCACGGTGCCGGTCGCACGCAGGTCGATCGTCGCCCCCATGCAGAAGAACCACACCGCGAGAATCGGGACGGTGCCGGTGATCAATCCATTGGTGAACGAACCAAAGTATTTGCCCGCGCCCGGCGCGAACGTATGAACACAGGCGCCGAGCAGCAGCGGCACCAGCATCAGGCCGCCTGGTATGCGGTCTATGGCCTTCTTGAGCTTCATGCCTCCTCCGTGGACTTTGCATCCGGCTGCCGGATCGGCACGTTGGCGCGTCCGGCTTTTTTCTCGCGGTGCTCCCTTTCCGGAAACAGGATAGCAGCGTGAAAGGAACGCCGTTCCGATTTTTACGTGGAAAATCGTCCACGTTTACCCGCTAACGCCTCACTATGTGGGCAGAGCGCTTGCCAAACACACTATGGCGTCGCAACATTTCCGGACCGCTATTCCGAAAATGCGAATCTGCACTATAGTCCACGAGAGACGGTGCACCGCCCATCCGACGGAGACATGGCATGGAAGTCAGACAAAGCCTCAACAGCGAATACGCGAAGACGCTCGACACGGCAGGACTGCGCCGCGAGTTCCTGATCGAACGCGTGTTCGAGCCCGATGCGCTGACGCTCACCTACAGCCACGTGGACCGCATCATCGTGGGCGGCGCGATGCCCGCCACGCGCGCCGTCGAGGTGAGCGCCGCGCTCGGCAAGTCGATCGGCGTGAGCTATCTGCTGGAGCGGCGCGAACTGGGCGCGATCAACATCGGCGGCGACGGCTGGGTCGACGTGGACGGCGTGCGTCACGCGGTACGCAACGAGGAAGCGATCTATATCGGCAAGGGCACGCAGGCCGTCGCATTCGGCAGCGACGATCCGGCGCAGCCCGCGAAGTTCTACCTCAACTGCGCGCCCGCGCATACGGCGTATCCCACGCGCACCATTTCGCTATCCGAAGCATCGCCGCAAACGCTCGGCGAGGCGGCCACGAGCAACCGGCGCACGATCTACAAGTTCATCGTGCCGGAGGTGCTGCCCACCTGCCAGCTTTCGATGGGGATGACCAAGCTCGAACCCGGCAGCCTCTGGAACACCATGCCGTGCCACACGCACGAGCGGCGCATGGAGGTGTACTTCTATTTCAACGTCGCCGACGACGCCGCCGTCTTCCACATGATGGGCGAGCCGCACGAAACGCGGCACCTCCTCGTGCACAACGAACAGGCCGTGATTTCGCCGAGCTGGTCGATCCACTCGGGCGTCGGCACGCGCGCCTATACGTTCATCTGGGGCATGGTCGGGGAGAACCAGGTATTCGGCGACATGGACCATCTCGCCGTACGCGATCTGCGCTGAACTCCACACCGGCATCGACCTACGACACGAGGGCCGCGCATTCATGACATCCAGCACGTTCAATCCGTTCGATCTCAGCGGCAAGATCGCCATCGTCACCGGCAGCAACACGGGCCTCGGCGCGGGCATGGCGCTCGCGCTCGCGCAGGCCGGTTGCGACATCGTCGGCGTTTGCAGGGGCGAGCCCGGCGACACGCCCGCGCGTGTCGCGGCCCTCGGGCGCCGCTTCGTCGACGTGCGCGCCGACCTCGGCTCGATCGCGCCCGTGGAGGACATCGTGCGCGCCGCCGTCGAAGCCTGTGGACGGATCGACATCCTCGTGAACAACGCGGGCGTGATTCGCCGGGAAGACGCCCTCGCCTTCGGCGAGGACGACTGGGACGCTGTCATGGACGTCAACCTCAAGAGCGTGTTCTTTCTCGCCCAGGCGGCCGCACGCCGGTTCGTCGCGCAGGGCGGCGGCGGCAAGATCATCAATATCGCGTCGATGCTGTCGTTTCAGGGCGGCATCCGCGTGGCCTCCTATACGGCCTCGAAAAGCGGCGTACTGGGCCTCACACGCCTGCTCGCCAACGAGTGGGCCGCCCACGGCATCAACGTCAACGCGATCGCGCCCGGTTATATGGCGACCGCCAATACGGCCGCATTGCGCGAGGACGCCCAGCGCAACGGCGAGATCCTCAACCGCATTCCCGCCGCGCGCTGGGGCGAGCCGGACGATCTCGCCGGCCCCGTGGTGTTTCTCGCCTCGGCGGCAGCCGATTACGTGCATGGCCATACGCTCGCCGTGGACGGCGGCTGGCTTGCGCGCTAGCCCACGCGGCGCGCACGGGACGCGGTATGCTCCCGTCAGGGAGTCACATGGACCAGCGACGATGGCAGCAGGCGTAGAAAAAACGGCAAATCCGGGCAAGGGGCAGCGCAGCGCACAGGAGCACGCAATGAACGAAATGGACGGCGGCACGGAGAAAGGCGAATCGGTTTCGTCGATCGGCCGCGTGTTTGCGATCCTCGGCGCGCTGGGCGAGAACGGGCCGATCGGCATCAGCGAGCTTTCGCAGCGCCTTGCGCTTTCCAAGACCACCGTGCACCGCGTGCTGCAAACGCTGAAGGCGCTAGGCTACGTCGCGCAGGAAGTTGAAACGGACCGCTATCGTCTGACGATCCGGCTGTTCGAACTCGGCGCGAAAGCGCTCGAAAGCGTCGACCTCGTGCGCGAGGCCGACATCGAGATGCGGCGCATTGCGCAAGCCACGCGTGAAGCGGTTCATCTCGGTGCGTTCGACGAAGACGCGATCATCTACATTCACAAGATCGACTGCGATTACGGCCTGCGCATGCAGTCGCGCATCGGGCGGCGCAATCCGCTGCATAGCACGGCGATCGGCAAGGTACTGCTCGCGTTCATGCCGCCCGCCGACGCGCAGGAAACGCTGTCGCATGTGGAATTCAGGAAGTCGACGCAGAAAACGCTCACTTCCGCCGACGCGGTGCTCAACATTCTTCCGCATGTGCGCGAGCAAGGCTACGGCGAAGACAACGAAGAGCAGGAAGACGGTTTGCAGTGCCTGGCGGTGCCGGTGTTCGACCGGTTCGGGCATGTGATCGCCGGCCTCTCGATCTCGTTTCCGACCATGCGCTGCGGCGCGGACACGAAAGCGCACTACGTCGCCCTGCTCAAGCGCGCAGGCGCGGCGATCTCGGCGCGGCTCGGCTATCGCGAGCCGGCCGCGCACGAGCATGCGCCCGCCGAACCCGGTTAGCCCGGCGTAGCGGCGGTCGCGGCCGTGGCCGTCGTGGTGGTCTGCCAGCCGAGACCGAGGCTCTTCTGCAGCGACACGAAGTCCTTGAGCAAATCGGCCTGGCCCGACACCACGTTCTGCTGCGCGGCGAACTCCGTGCGTTGCGTGTCGAGCAGATCGACGAGGCTCGACGCCCCCGCGCGGTAGCGCTGGCGCATGAGCGTCGCGGAACGCTCGGCGGAAACCTGCACCTTCTGCAAGGTCACCAGATGCTCGCGCTGATAGCCATAGCGCGACAGCGACGCGTTGGCGTCCTGCAATGCGGCGAGCACGGCCTTTTCGTAATGCGCTTCGGCTTCGTCACGCGACGCTTGCGCGCCGTGCACCGCGCCCAGCGTGCGCCCGAAGTCGAACACGTTCCATTGCAGATACGGCGCCCCTACCCAGCTGAAATTGCTCTTGCGGAACAGGTGCCCCGGCTCCGCGGCCGTAAAGCCGAGGTCGCCGAACAGCGTGAGCTTGGGCAGAAAGTCCGCCACGTGCTCGCCGATCTGCGCGTTGCTCGAGGCGAGACGCCGCTCCGCCGCGCGAATATCGGGGCGCTGCGCGAGCATCGTGGTGGGATCGCTCACGGGCACGCTGGCGGGCATCGTGGGCAGCGGCTGCGTCTGTGCCAGTTCCGCATCGAGCGCGCCAGGCGCCTTGCCGGTGAGCACCGCCAGTTGATCCAGCGATATTTCGACTTGCGCCGCGAGCGGCGTGATCGTGGAGCGCGTGTTTTCCACCTGGGTGGTGAGCCGCTCCACGTCCACCTCGGCCGCGGTGCCGCCCGCGCGGCGCTGCTCGGTGAGCGTGAGCATCTCCTGCTGCAGCTGCGCCGTGTGCTGCGCGATGGCGAGGCGCTGCTGCTCGTCGCGCAGGTCGATATAGGCCTGCGCGACTTCGGCCGCGAGCGATACCTGGGTGTCCGCAAGATCGGCGTCCACGGCATCGGCCTCGTCGCTTGCCGCTTCCACGGCGCGGCGCGTGCCGCCGAACAGGTCGATTTCCCACGAGGCATCGAAGCCCGCCGTGTAGAACGTGATCGGGCCGCCGCCCGAAGAGCCGCCCTGCCCCGAGCTGCTGCTCGACGATGTCAAGGCACTCAGGTTCGGCTGGCGCATACGGATCGCCGCCGCGCTCGCGCCGACCTTCGGCAGCTCGGCGGCGCGTTGCTGCTGCAGTTGCGCGCGCGAGGCGCGCAAACGCGCCTGCGCCGCGCGCACATCGGGATTGTGGGCGAGCGCCGCGTCGATCAGCGTGTTCAGTTGCGGGTCGTTCAGCGCAAGCCACCATTGGCTCGGTGCGCGTGCGGGCGTCACGCCTTGCGCGGGCGTGCGCAGGAACGATGTGGCGTTCGCCGCTTCGGGCGCGACCGCCGGTGCGCCGTGATAGTCGGGGCCGACGGTGCAGGCGGCCAGCGCGCAGGCAGCGGCGCACGCGCTCAGCGCGGCATAGGAGAGTCGGAAGTAACGGGTTGCCGTCATGAGTCAGTGATAATCTTCAGTGGCCGCCGGACGGCGCCTGTGCGCCAGGCTGCGGCTTCTTGAGCAGGAGCGCGAGCGGCACGCACGCCGCCAGGGCGATGCCGAGCACCCAGAATGTTTCGGAGTACGTGATGACCATCGATTGCTGCGTGATCTGCGCCGCGATCTGGCCGAGCGCCTGCAGTTGCGAGTGCGCCATGTCGCCGGTCTGCGTGAACCAGCTGGCCGCGCTCGCGGCCACGCGCTCCTGGCCGATGACCGAATTGGCGCTGAGCGATTCGCGCAGCACGGCCGTATGGAAGGTTTCGCGCCGGTCGATGAGCGTGCCGATGATCGCAAGCCCCACCGAGCCACCCAGATTGCGCGCCATGTTGTAGAGCCCGGCCGCGTCGCCGGAATCTTCGCGCGACACCGCCGCCATCGAGGCCTGGTTCAGCGGCATCATCGCGAGCATTTGCGCCACGCCGCGCACGAGCTGCGACCAGACGAAATCGTGACCGACGCTCTGCGCGGTGAGCGAAATGTCGAGCATGCAGCTCAGCGTGAAGAGCAGCAGCCCGGACACCACCAGGATGCGAAAGTCCACCTTGCCCAGCAGGCGCGGCAGAATCGGCATCACGAGGAACGCGGGCACGCCCGAAAGCAGCATGATCGCGCCGGACTGCTGCGCGTTGTAGCCGGCAACGAGGCTCAGAAACTGCGGCAGCAGGTACGAAATGCCGTAAAGCCCCGCGCCCACCGCGAATACGATGATGATGACGCTCGCGTAGCGCGGATTGCGCATGAGCGACAGGCGCAGAATCGGCTTTTTCGCGGTGAACTGCGAAAGCGCGATGAGCACCATGCCCGCGAGCGAGACCCACGTGAGCGTGACGATGAAGCTCGACTCGAACCAGCGTTCGCGCTGGCCCTCTTCGAGCACGACGGTCAGCGAACTCAGGCCCACTGCCAGCCCGGTAATGCCGAGCCAGTCCGCCTTGAGAAAGGCTTCCCAGTGCGGCCGGTCGGGTTCGAGGCCGACGAGAAGCAGCGTGATGAGCGCGAGACACACGGGCAGATTGATGAAGAAGCACCAGCTCCAGCTGATGTTCTCCGCGAGCCAGCCGCCCACCACGGGCCCGAGCAGCGGGCCGAGCAGCACGATCAGGCCGAACACCGTCATGCCCACGGGCAGCTGCGAAAGCGGCAGGCGCGTGCGGATGATGGTCTGCCCGGTCGGGATCATCGCGCCGCCCGTGAAGCCCTGGCCGATGCGCCCGGCGATCATCATGCCGAGCGTGGTCGACCAGCCGCACATCATCGAAAAGGCGATGAAGAGCGCCGAGTTCGCGAGCAGGAAATTTCGCAGTCCGAACACCCGCGTGAGCCACGCGGCGAGCGGAATCATCACGATCTCGGACATCAGGTAGCCCGTGGAGATCCACGTGCCCTCGGTGCCCGTCGCGCCAATCTGCCCCTGGATCTGCGGCAGCGCCGAGTTCGTGATGGAAATGTCGAGCGTGGCCATCAATGCGCCCAGCGCACCCGCCGCGACGGCGATCCAGTCGGCCGCGCTCGCGCGCTCGCCATGCGGATGCGGCACCGCTGCGCGAGCCGTATTAGCCACGGTGGTTCTCTTGGTCGATACGGCGGTCGTCCTCACGCGCGGAGCGCGTGTCGACATCGACGGTAACCGACATGCCCGGCAGCAGCACGCTGCGCGTTTCCGGCCCGGTTTCGAGGCGGATGCGTACCGGCACACGCTGCACGATCTTCGTGAAGTTGCCGGTGGCGTTCTCAGGCGGCAAGAGCGCGAACTGCGCGCCCGTACCCGGCGAGAAGCTGTCCACCACGCCGTGCAGCGTGTGGCCGGGCAGCGCGTCGACGTGCAGCTCCACGGGCTGGCCCGCGCGCATCCGGCCGATCTGCGTTTCCTTGAAGTTCGCCGTGAGGTAGGTGCGCTGCACCGGCACGACGGTCAGCATGCGCGTGCCCGGCTGCACGTACTGGCCCACGCGCACGCTACGGTCGCCCACGCGGCCCGCCAGCGCGCTCTTCACCACGGTGTTGTCGAGGTCGAGTTGCGACTGCGCGGCGTTCGCACGCGCTGCCTCGAGCTGCGCGCGCGCCTGTGAGAGCTGGGCGTTCAGCGCCGAGATCTGCGAGCGTGCGGACGTGACGGCGGCTGCGTCGGCGGCGAGCGTGGCCTGCGCCTTGTCGCGTTCGCTCTTGAGTTCGGCGAGCCGTTCGGTCGTTTCCGCACCCGTGGCCGCGAGCGGCGCGTAGCGCGCCACTTCGTCGTTCGCGTGGCGCAGGCTCACCTGGGCGACTTCCTGCTGCGCCTGTGCCTGAGCGACGTTCGCCTTCTGCTGCTCGATCTGCGCCTGCGCATGCTCGATGTCCGCCGTGCGCGCATCGACGGTGGCCTGCGCCTGGTCGAGCGCCACCTGATACTGGCGCGCGTCGAGCTTTACGAGCGGGTCGCCCGCCTTCACGGCCTGGTTATCGGCCACGTAGACGTCCGTCACATAGCCGCTCACCTTCGGGGCGATCGTCACGCTGTCGGCCTGCAGATAGGCGTCGTCCGTGGATTCGATGAAGCGCCCGACGACCCACCAGTGGCCCAGCCACACCGCCGCGGCGACGAGCGCCGCCAGTCCCAGCAGGATCAGAAGGGTTCGTTTCGCGCCACTGCGCGCAGGTGCAGCGGCGGCGTCCGGCACGTCGCGTCCGGGCGCGCCTGCAGTCGTAGACATGTTGTTGATTCTCAATTTATTCCAGTCGGCAAAATTATTCCACCTGGAAAAATTGTGTCAAGTGTTATATTTCGCAGGGATACGAAAGGAAATGCATGAGCGAAGGTAAGAAACTGCGACGTTCGCCCGAAGGAGGCTATGCGCGTGGCGACGAGACACGTCGCAAGATCATCGAGGCGGCCATCAGCCTGTTCGGGCAGCACGGCTTCGACGGCGCCTCCACGCGCGACATCGCCGCGCGCGCGGGCGTGAATGCACCGGCGCTGCAGTATTACTTCGAGAACAAGGAAGGCCTCTACCGCGCCTGCGCGGAGTCGATCGCCGACGAATCGTGGCAGTCGTTCGAGCCGGCCGTGCAGCGCGCGCGCGAAGCGCTCGAGCGCAATGCGGACACTGAAGCGCTGATCGACGCCTTCCTCGACATCCAGTCGGCCGTGGCCGACCGTTCCTTCGTCAAGCAACACGGGCCGGACCAGCGCCTGTTCTTCGCGCGCGAACAGGGCGGCGGCGAACCGGAGATCGGCTCGGAAATCCTGCGTGAGCGTGTGCGCTCGCCGCTGAACACCATCAACGTGGAACTGCTCGAACGCATTACCGGCATGCCGGCCGACGATCCGCTCACCGTGGTGCGCATGTTCAGCCTGTATGGGCAGTTTCTGCTGTTCTTCATCGCGCGCCGCTCCACGCTCACGATGCTCGGCTGGGACGACATCGACAGGGCAAAGGCCGATTTTCTGAAGGTGAGCATCGCGGAACAGACGCGTGTGCTGTTGCGCCACTGGAATCGCGAGCGCGACAAGCCCAATCGCTCAAGATAACTAAGCACTATTCAGGCGGCGGGCACGATCCCGCGGCGCCAGTGGGGAATCCACGCGGCGCCTCCGCGCGCATGTTAGTGTGCGGGATTCCCTCCCGCATGGAGCCGCCAGCATGTCACCCCTCGCCGCCGTTGCCAGCATTCTCCTCGCTGTTCTACTCGGGGCCATGAGTCCCGGCCCGAGCTTCGTGCTCGTCGCGCGCAACTCGATCGGTCTCTCGCGCCGCGACGGCGTCGCCACCGCGCTCGGCATGGGCACGGGTGCGATCTGCTTCGCGGGCATCGCGCTCGCCGGGCTCTACACGCTGCTCGCCACCGTGGCCTGGCTGTACGCCGCGCTCAAGATCGCGGGCGGCGTCTATCTGCTCTACATCGCTTCGCGCATCTGGCGCGGCGCGGGCTCGCCCGTCACGGTGAGCAGAACGGCCACACCGGACGAGCGCCCCGGCAAGTCGTACTGGAGCGGCCTCACCACCCAGTTGAGCAACCCGAAAACGGCCATTGCCTACGGCGGCATCTTCGTCGCGCTGCTGCCGCATAACCCGCCGCTGTGGTGCTACTTCGCGCTGCCGCCGCTCGTCTTCGCGATCGAAACCGGCTGGTACACGGTCGTCGCGCTGTGCTTTTCGAGCCAGCGTCCGCGCGATCTCTATCTGCGCGCCAAGAGCTGGATCGACCGCATTGCGGCCGGCGCGATCGGGGCGCTGGGTCTGCGCCTGATTTTCAGCGCCGGGCATCGCGGGATCTGACGTCGCCCCGCCGGACGCGGCCAGCAGGTCGCGCCCGGCGCACCGGAATTTATTTCGTGAGGCGCTTGACAATCTATCTTCCAGTAGATATATTAGAGCCCATGAACACGAAGCTGACAGTGCGGGAGCAAGTTCTCGACCACGCCATCACCCTCATGATGCTGCGCGGCTACAACGGGTTCAGCTACCGCGACCTGTCAGAGCTGGTGGGCGTGAAAACGTCGAGCATCCACTATTACTTCCCGTCGAAAGACGACCTGGTGCTCGAAGCGGTGAGCCAGTACAGCGGCGAAGTGATGGCGGGATTGCAGTCGATCGACGCGGCGCTGCCGGCGCGCGAAAAGCTCGCTACGTACACGCGGCTGTTCGGCAAGACGCTGGGCGACGGCAACCAGATTTGTCTGTGCGGCATGCTCGCCGCCGACATCGAGTCGCTGCCGGAAACCGTGCGTCACGCCGTGCAGGCGTTCTTCCGCGCCAACGAAAGCTGGCTGGCCGAGGTGCTGGCCCAAGGCGCGAAAGAAGGCACGCTGGTCGTGCGGGGCAAGCCGGAAAGCTCGGCCCGTACGTTGTTCGCGGCCTTGCAGGGCAGCGTCCTGGCGAGCCGGCTGTTCCACACGAAGTCGCGCCTCGAAGATGTCGAAGCCATGTGGCGCGTGGCTCAGTAACGTACTCTGGCCTGTAATACGGGGCGGCTCATCGCCCTTTTATTGGGTCGCGAATTCTATCTTCTGATAGATAGCTAGAAAGAGGAGCATCATGAACGTGTTTCGACGGCCGGAAATCTATCTGGTAATAGATAGAATGCAGAAGTTGACGACCGGAAATTCGCAAGCGCTGCTCTTCTGCTGGACCCTGGTGCACATGGCTGTCGCCTTGCACCACTAAATTGAATGCCGTACTCCGCCGTACCTTCAACGAACCGTCTTTGCTCAAAGGAGCCTGTCATGTCGATCGAAAAAGTCCTCTACCGCGCCGAAGCCAACGTCACCGGCGGCCGCGATGGCCGCGCCGTCGTTCCCGCCAGCAACCTGGATCTCAAGCTCACCACGCCGCGCGAACTCGGCGGCGCGGGCGGCGACGGCACGAACCCCGAGCAGCTGTTCGCCGCGGGCTACAGCGCGTGCTTCATCGGCGCGATGAAGTTCGTCTCGGCGCGCGACAAGATTGCCCTGCCCGCCGATGTCTCGATCACCGGCAATGTCGGCATCGGCCAGATTCCGAATGGCTTCGGCATTGAAGTCGAACTGAAGATTTCGCTGCCCGGCATGGATCGCGCGGCTGCCCAGGCGCTCGTCGACAAGGCACACATCGTGTGCCCGTACTCGAACGCCACGCGCGGCAACATCGACGTGACGCTCACGATCGTCTAAGCCGCGAGCCGCATCAGCATGAGTCGAGGGCCGCCATGAGCGGCCCTCGGTTTTTTGCCCGCCTCTCACGCAGGTTCACGCAGCCTGAGCGTCGCGCGCGAGTCCCGCCATGAGGCCGCTGGCGCGCTGCACCTTGGCGAGCACCGCGCGATCGAGCACGGAACGCCCCTCGGGCACCGCGAGCGTGAGGAACGAACGCGCGCGCGTAATGCCGGTGTAGACGAGTTCGCGCGTGAGGATGGGGCTGTACGTATCGGGCAGCACGAGCGCGGCGTGGGTGAACTCCGAGCCCTGCGATTTGTGGACGGTGAGCGCGAACACCGTCTCCACGCCCTGCAGCCGGCTCGGCGAGACCCACTTCACGCCGCCCGAGCCGTCGCCGGCCGGGAACGCGACGCGCAACACGGGCGGCTCGCCCGCCGCAACGGGCAGTTCCAGCGCGATGCCGATATCGCCGTTCATGAGCCCGAGCTCGTAGTCGTTGTGCATGACGAGCACGGGCCGGCCCGCGTACCAGTCGCCGTGCGGGTCGATCAGTCCTTCTTCGTGCAGCAGACGCGCCACGCGGCGGTTCAGGCCTTCGACGCCCCACGGACCGCGCCGCAGCGCGCACAGCAGCTGAAACGCGCCATGCGCCTTGAGCACGCCAGCGGCCCAGCCGGCAAGCGCCTCGGGCGTCGCGCCGGGCTCGGGCCGGGTCGTGCGCATCGTTTCGAGGTAGTGGCGGTAGCCCTGGCGCTGCGCGTGCGCGGCGCCGTGTTCGCCCACGCGGCCATCGACGATCAGCCAGCGCAACGGGCCGTCATCATCGGCGGGACACACGAGGCGCGCGAGATCCTCATAACCGCGCGACCAGACCTTCGCGACTCCCACCGCATCGCCCAGGTTGACGAGCTCGGCCAGCGCGCCGATGCCGCTCTCCGATGCGAAACGATGGCTCTCGCGCAGCATCGCGATGGCCTGGTCGAGCGGCAGGCCGTGCGCGTCGAGCATGGCCGCGTCGATGCGCTCGCCCGTGGCCGCTTCGAGCCACGCCCGCGACGCCTGCGTGTAGTGCCCTTCGCGCGCGCGGTCGCACAATTCGCCCAGCACCGCCCCGGCCTCGACCGAAGCGAGCTGGTCCTTGTCGCCAAGCAGGATGAGCCGCGCGGAGGGCGGCAGCGCGTCGAGCACGGCGGCCATCATCTCGAGGTCGACCATCGAGGCCTCGTCGATCACGAGCACGTCCACGGGCAGCGGATTCGCGGCGTCGTGCCTGAAGCGCCGGCTGCCGGGCCGCGTGCCGAGCACGCGATGCAGCGTGGTCACGACGGTCGGAATCGCGTTGCGCAGCGCCACGGCGTCGACGTGCGCCTGCAGCGCGTCGAAAGGCAGCCGCTCCACCGCGCCCGCGATCGATTCGTTCAAACGCGCCGCGGCCTTGCCGGTGGGCGCGGCAAGCCGGATCCGCAACGGCCGCGCGGCACGCGCTCCCTGCTCCGCACGGCCGAGCGCGAGTGTCTGCAGGAGTGCCAACAATCTCACGACCGTCGTCGTCTTGCCCGTGCCCGGCCCGCCCGTGACGATGCTGAACGCGCTGCGCGCGGCGAGCGCGCAGGCGAGCTTCTGCCAGTCGGCGGCGCGCGCAACTTGACCGGCGCGTGGCGCAAACAGCGCATCGAGCGCCGCGCGCGCGATATCGAGCGGCAACGCGGCTTCGAGCTGCGAAGCGCGTGTGAGGCGGCGCTCGATGCCCTCCCGCACGTCCTGCTCGTATTGCCAGTAGCGCCGCAAATAGAGCCGTGTGCCCGCCAGCACGAGCGGCGCATTGCCTTGCGCCACGTCGGCAACCGCTGTCTCCTCGCTCACGAGATCGGGCACCGCGAGCGCCGCGCGCCACTGCGCGAGTGTCACGCCCGCGAGCACTTCGGCAGGCGGCTGCGCCGGCACCGCGGCCAGCATTTGCGGCCCGTCGGGCGGCAGGGACAGCGCGAACGCCGGATCCTCCAGCGTGGCCTTCAGGTCGAGACACACATGACCGCGCCCAAGCTGATGGCTCGCAAGCGCAGCCGCCAGCAGCAACAACGGCGGACTGTGCGGCGCTTCCGTCCACAAGAAGCGTGCGAAGGCGGCATCGAGCGTACGGAGCCAGCCGCGCTCGACCCAATTGTCGAGCACGCCGAGCATTTGCCCGGCCGTTTCGCGTGCGGCCACTGGCCTCGGTTCCGGCGCGGCTTCCGGCATCTCCAGATGCTCGAACAGATCGCCGGTGAGGCCGTCCTGCCCTTTCGTGCGGCGCCTCGTCATGCCACATCCTCCAGCGCGTTGCGACGCGCGAACAGCGCGTCGAGTCGTTCGATCAGCTCGCGCGGCGGCCGCTCGCAATGCAGCCCCTGCCCCGGCGCGCGGCCGCCGCGCAGGAACAGATACACGGCGCCGCCCACGTGGCGGTCGTAGTCGTAATCGGGCAGGCGCGACTTGAGCAGCCGGTGCAGCGCGAACAGATAGAGCACGTATTGCAGTTCGTAGCGCGAATGCAGGATCTGCGCGCGCATCTTCGCGCTCGTGTACGACGCATCGTCAGGCCCGAGCCAGTTCGACTTGTAGTCGGCCACGTAATAGCGGCCTTCGTGTTCGAACACGAGATCCATGAAGCCCTTGAGCATGCCGTTGAGCGTGGCGGCGTCGAGTGCGGGACGCGCCTCGCCGTCCAGCGTGAATGCGGTGACGAGCGCGTCGATTGCGAGCGTATCGACGGCATGCGCCGTGACCCAAAATTCCAGTTCGGCCATATACGCACCGGGTTCGAACGCCGCGAACGCCACGGGCGCCACGCGCTCGCCTTCGATGTCCGGCAGACGCAGCGGCGTGCGCACGAGTTCCAGCATCCACGCCGTGAGCGTCTCGATCCAGTGCGACCAGCCGCGCACGCTGCAGCGGCGCGCGACCATGTCGCGCACGCGCGTTTCGTCCTGTGCGATTTCGGCGAAGCCTTCGTTGGCGGCCCATTCCATCAGTTCGTGCAGGAAGGTGCCCGCGTCCGCGCCGCGCTCGAACCCGTGCATCGGCGCAAGCGCGGGTGCGACGAGCGTCTGGCCCGCGCTGGCGAAGGCTTCGTCGTCCTCGGGCGGCACGCTCGCCTCGAGCAGTTCGAGGAACACGTCCTCGCTGCGCGTGTCGGGCGCGCTGCGCGCATCGTCCGCTTCGAGGGGCACGCCCGAACCGATCGACGTTTCGAGCGTCTTCAGGCTCGAATAGCTCGCGATCCACCAGCGTTCGCGCTCGCGATGCGCGAGCGTGCGCGCCTCGCCGCGCACGGCGCCGGTGTCGCGCAACGCGAGCACGTCGCGGCGCGCGTGGGGCGCAGGCGCGACGACGATGTCCGTGCACGGGCCCCGCAACGTGTCGAGCCATGCTTCGGTTTCCTGAGCAGGAATGGCCGCGCCGCCGCCCACCAGATACCCGAACGCGCTCGCCTCGACGCCCTGCACCGGTCCATAGCCGACCCACGTCGCGTAACGCGCGCGCGTCAGTGCGACGTAGAGCTTGCGCAGATCTTCGCCGAGGCGCTCGCGATCGGCCTGACGCAGCACGCGCGCGTCGGCCTCGAGCGTGACGCGCAATTCGCCTTCGTCGTCGTGCCACTTGAACGGCACGTCGTCGGGCTTGACGGCGCGGTGCGCGCACGCGAACGGCAAAAACACGAGCGGATATTCGAGGCCCTTCGACTTGTGGATCGTGACCACCTGCACGAGTCCCGCATCGCTTTCCAGACGCAACTGGCGCGCGTCGCCCCCGCCGCCCGCGCTTTCGTCTTCGCGCTGCTCGTCGAGATAGCGGATCAGCGCGTGCTCGCCGTCGAGCTGCGTGCTCGCCTGTTGCAGCAGTTCGGCGAGATGCAGCAGGTTGGTGAGCGCGCGCTCGCCATTGAGCCCTGCGCCAGCCGCCTCGCCAAGCAGGCGCTGCGGCACGTGAAAGTCGTTGAACAAGCGGCGCAACATCGGCAGCACGCCCTTCCGGCGCCAGCATTCGCGGTACTCGCGAAACTGCAGCACGCGCGACTCCCACGCGATCTCGTCGTGCCCGAGCCGGTCGAGTTCGGACCATGCGAGCCCGAGCGTGGGCGTGGCGAGCGCCGTGCGCACGAGGCGGCCGTCGTCGGGCTCGGCACAGGCCGCGAGCCAGAAGCGCAGTTCCTCGGCCTGCGGCGTCTGGTACACCGAGTCGCGATCCGAGAGATAGACGCTGCGCACGCCACGTGCGGCCAGCGCTTCGCGTATCGCCTGCGCCTCGCTGCGGTTGTTGACGAGCACCGCCATGTCGGCGGGCTGCAACGGCCGCATGCCGCGTTCGCCCGAGAAACCCGCTGCCTGCTCCTGGCCGAGATTGAGCAGGCGCACCATCTCGGTCGCGCAGCTGCCCGCCATGCCCGCGAGGTACGCGCCCTTGCTGAGCGGCTTGCCATCCGCGGGAGGCGGCATCCACCAGACGTTGAGTGCGGGCAGCGCCGCACCGGCCGCAACCAGCTTCTCGGGCCGCCCATGCGCATCGGCAGCCACGAACGGCAACGCGTTTTCGCGTCCATCAGGGCTGCGAAACAAAAACGCACCGCTACCCTCGGGCCGCGATTCCGCCGCTTCGAAGCAGCGGTTCACCGCCTCGACCATGGCGCGCGTCGAGCGGAAATTCTTCTTGAGCGTGTAGAGCCGCCCTTCGCAGGCACGGCGCGCACGCAGGTAGGTGTAGATGTCCGCGCCGCGAAACGCGTAGATCGCCTGCTTCGGATCGCCGATCAGGACGATGGCCGTTTCGGCGTCGTGTTCGGCGATGCGATAGACCGTATCGAAGATCTGGTACTGAACCGGGTCGGTGTCCTGAAACTCGTCGATCAGCGCGACTGGATACTGCTTGCGGATGATTTCCGCGAGACGCGGGCCGTTCTCGCGCAGCAGCGCCGCGCGCAGCCGCGTGAGCAGATCGTCGAAGCCCATTTGCGAACGGCGCGCCTCTTCTTCCTCGAAGCGCTTCGCCACCCAGCGCGCCGCGTGACACAGCAGGTCCTGTTTCGCCTCGGGCGGCGCAGCCAGCGACTCGCGCAAGCTTTCCATTGCCACGAAGGCCGCATGCTCGGGCGGCTCGCCCTTCACCCAGATCTCGGCCAGACCGGCGGGCGTGAGGCGCGTCCACGCGGCGGCCTTGTCGTCGAAGCCCGGATGCGCGGATTCGGGATCGTTGGCCCAGTCGCGCAGCTTGCCGATCCATGTTTCGCTGTGCTTCGAATTGAGCTTTCTGGCGTCGAACTGTTTCGCGGCGCGCGCCGCGTTGAGCAAGGCCTCGACCTCGTCGATCCAGACGCGCCACGGCGCCTTCAGCGTTTCGAGTTCGTCGCGCGCGCGCTGGCGGGCGTCTGCGAGCGCCGCGCCGGGGTCGCATGCATCGGGCAAGAGATCGGCGTGCGCGAGCAGCCCGCGTATCGCGTCGTGCAATTCGTCGGGACTCGCGAACCATGCCCTCACTTCGGCGGCGCTAGCCGCGTCGAGGGGCGCCATGAAGGTGCGCCAGTAGTCGCGCACGACTTCGGCGCGCAATTCCGTCTGGTCGGTTTCGAGCGTCTGCGAGAAGAGGCTGTCGCTGTCGAACGCGTGCTCGCTCAGCATGCGGTTGCACCAGCCGTGGATCGTCGAGACCGCGGCCTCGTCCATCCATTCGGCCGCCAGTTGCAGGCGGCGCGCGCACGCGGGCCACTGCTCCGGCGCGTAGTCCTCGCGCAGGTCGTGCAACAGGTCTTCTCCCGGCTCGCGCCCGGGCACGTCTTCGGGCTCGACGCGGAAGCATTCGGCGGCTTCGATGAGGCGCGCGCGAATGCGCTCGCGCAGTTCCTTCGTGGCCGCGTCGGTGAAGGTCACGACGAGAATTTCGGGCGGCGTGAGCGCGCGGCCTGCCGTGCGCGTCTCGTCATCGAAATCCGCTTCGTCGCTTGCTGCGTTGAGCGCGCCGTGCCCCAGCACGAGGCGCACGTACAGCATCGCGATCGTGAAGGTCTTGCCGGTGCCCGCGCTCGCTTCGATCAGGCGGCTGCCGTAGAGCGGGAAGCGCAGCGGCTCCAGGACTTGTGCGTCCATGTTCCCGAGCGGATTCATGCCGTCTCTCCTGCCTCGCTCGAGCCCCGCTTCGCACGCGACGACGCGAGCGGCGCGCGGCTCACCGGCAGCAGCAGCGTCGTGGCAAGCGTGATGAAATCGTCGTGGGCAACGAGCGCGTCGAAATCGGGGAAAGCGCGGCGCAAATACGCGTTCGTCTCGCACTCGCCCGGCGTGCGGGCATTGCCCTCGTAGGCCACGTGTGCGGCTTCCCACGCTTCGGCTGGCACCATCGCGCGTGTGCCGTCGAATGGATCGGGCAACTTGCGCAGCCATGCAAACGCGGTCTTCACCGCGAGCGGCAAGGGCCGGCGCGCGCCGTCGTCCCATGCGGCCAGCAGCGCGAGCAGATAGTCGCGCGCAACCTGCGCGTCGAGCGGCGCGAACTCCACCACGCCCACCTTGCTCACGATCACCGTGGTCACCGGCCCGGCCGCGATCTGCGCGGCCACGTGCGCGACCCAATAAGGCACGAGACGGTCGCTGCGATAGCGGTGGTCCTTCACGAGCGTGCCCGGCTCCAGAATCACACGGCCGAGCGCGCCGTCCGGGCCCGCGCGCAAATCGTCGAGCCAGTCGTCGAGCGAGACGATGCGGCCTTCCCGCGTCGCATCGAGACGAATTTCGTATTGATGCTCGAGCGGTTCGGGCCAGCGCGCGAGCGCCTTGCGATATTCGGCGAACAACTCGGGCATGGGCGCGAGCAGCTCTTCGCCGATCACCTCGCCAAAGCCGCCGGTCGCGAGGTCGCCGCTGCGATGCATGCGCTCGAGGCGCGCCAGCGCGGCCGGTTCGAGATCGTCTTCGCCGCGCTCCATCGCCAGGACCTGTGCGCGGATCAGTTGGTCCTGGAGCTGCCACGCCTGCAAGGCATCCACCTCGAAGGGTTCGTGATTTTCGCTCGCCGCGTCCTCGCTTTCGAAAGCCACGCGCAGACGCTGCCGGAAGAAGCTGCGAACCGGCTCGCGCAGGAACTCGCCGAGTTCGCGAATCGACAGCGGCTCGTCGCGTTCAGTCGGCGCGAGGACTTCGGCGTTCGCTTCAGCCGCGGGCCGCATCTGGGCGGGCTTGCCCCACTCGTGCGCATACGTGTAGAGCGTCGCTTCTTCCGGCCGCGGCGGAAAATAGTCCGGGCTGAACGGCTGCAGGCGATGCTCGATGGTCAACGCGTCGAGCAGCGCTTCGCCATCGTTGTCTTCGTCGCCTTCGAGCCGCCAGCCGGCCTTCAGATGATCGCGCAACTGTCCGACCAGCACCGAAGGCGGGCGCGGCGTGTTGTCGGTCACGCTGCGCCCGATCCACGACACATGCAGATGGTCGCGCGCCGAGAGCAGCGCTTCGAGAAACAGATAGCGGTCGTCTTCGCGGCGCGAGCGGTCGCCGGGACGATAGTCGCGGCGCATGAGGTCGAAGTCGAGCGGCGTGCGGCTGCGCGGATAGTCGCCGTCGTTCATGCCGAGCAGGCACACGCACCGGAACGGAATCGCCCGCATCGGCATGAGTGTGGCGAAAGTCACCGCGCCCGCGAAGAAGCGCTGCGAGAGGCCGCCGCCTTCGAGCGCCGCGAGCCAGTTTTCCGCGACGATGGCGAGCGGCAGGGTCTGCGTGAGCGCCGCTTCATCGCAGGCCTCGCGCCATGTTTCGAGCGCGCCGTCGAGGCGGTCGAGCGTGTAGGCGTCTTCGTCCTGCGCCGCGAAAAAGGCCGCCTTCAACGCGCGCAGACGCTCGCACCACGCTTCCACCGTGGCCGGTTCGCGCAGCGTGCGCCATGCGTGATCGAGCGCATCCACGAGGCGCGTGAGCGGGCCCAGCAACGCGGCGTCGAGCCCGCCGATTTCGCTGTACGGCTCGATGCCGCGCCATGCGCCCGCACGCTCGCCCGCGGCGTAGCCCAGCAGCATGCGGCGCAGACCGAACGCCCAGCTGTTGGGTGCGCTGAGTTCGTCGGCCTGGGGGAGCCCGAGGCTCGCGCGCTGGCCCGCATGCAGGCCCCAGCGGATATTCGCGCCGTCGATCCAGTTGCGCAGCGTCGGCACGTCTTCGGCGTCGATGCCGAAGCGCGCGCGCACGGCCGGCACTTCGAGCAGGTCGAGCACGTCGCTCACCGTCACGCGCGAGTACGGCAGCGCAAGCAGCATTTCCAGCGCGCCGATGAGCGGATCGAACGCGCGCTGCGCGCGGTCGGCCACGCTGAACGGAATGCTGCGCGGATCGTTGCCGTCGAGCAGGCCGAACACGGCCTGGATATGCGGCGCGTAGACCTCGATGTCGGGCACCATCACGATCACGTCGCGCGGACGCAGCGTGGGGTCCGCCGCAAATGCGGCGAGCAGGCGGTCGTGCAGGATCTCCACTTCGCGCTGCGCACTATGCGCGATGTGAAAGCGAATCGATTCGTCTTCCTGCGCATCGACCGGTTCCCAGTGCTCGCGCGTCTCGCCGAGCGGCCGCAGATCGCGAATGTCGTCCTGCAATTGCGAGAGCAGCGTGAGCGCGTCTTCGCCGTCGAACAGATCGATGCGCTGGCCGATGCGCGTGAAATGCGGCGTGTACGTCTCGCGCGCTTCGTCGCTATCGTATTCGTCGAGCAGGCCGATGAAGTCGCGCCCCTGCTTGCCCCAGGCCGCGAGCAGCGGCTGCGAATGCAGATGCAGCTGCGCCTCGTCGAGCTGGTTCGGTGCGCCCGCGCGGCGGCGCTGGCGCGCGTGGCGTGCGCGCAGCAGGTCCTGGTCGGCGACGATGTCGGCCCAGTAGTGCATGCAGGGGTTGTGTACGCACATCAGCACCTGGCTCCAGCGCGCGAGCGCCGCGAGGACTTCCACCGACTGGCGCGCGAGGCTCGAAATGCCGAACACCACGAGCCGGCGCGGCAAGCCTTTCGGCCGAGCCTCGCCCTCCTGCCATGACTGCGCGCGCGCCATGAACGCTTCGTGCACGGCGGCGCGCCCCGTGTCGCGCAGGCCGATGCCGTCTTGCGCCTGTGCGCCCACGTCCGCGAGCAGCGCGCGCCAGAGCGCCGCCTGCCAGCGCGCCTCCTCGGGCAACGGTGTGCGCACGTTGCGCGCGTCGATCAGCACGTCCTCGTTCGCGGCCCACGCTGCGAGCCAGTCTGCGCGATAGACCTGGTACTGGTCGAGCAGATCCGCCACGCGCTGCGCGAGCTGGAAGCACTTGCGCTGGTCCTCGTCGTTGGCCATGAAGCGCTTGAGCGGCTGATAGCCCGGCTCGTCGAGCAGCGCCGGCAGCATACGCATGAGACGCCAGACGAGGCGCGACTTGTCGAACGGCGAGACCGCGGGCACGGCGTCGTTGCCGAGCACGGCGCGATACACCTGCCACAGGAAACGCGACGGCAGCGACATTTCGAACGCCGCCGCGATCCCGCAGCCGCCCTCCTCGGGATCGGCGGCAAACGCGAGCTTGAGCCACTGCGCGATGCCGTTGCTCTGCACGAGGAACATTTCCTTTTCGAGCGGCGCGATCGGGTTCTGGCCGATCCAGCTCACGATCAGGTCGCGCATGCGCTCGGGCTGATTGCCGTGGACGAGCATCAGCCCGGTGGGCAGTTCGCGCGCGCTCAAGCGAGGCTCCGGCGCGCCTGACACAGGTTACGCGCGGGTTGGGCAGATGGGGCGAGGAAGCGGAGAAAAGGAATTGCGGCCATGTCGCCTGTTCGTGTTTGGTGCCGGTACGCGCCGGTATGCGCCGGCACTTGCCGATACGAATGGCGCAGGCGGCATTGCGCCCACGCGATGCGACAGTTTACGACAATCGGGACCGCGGCGAGCGCCGCTTTCGCGCGCAGGCCGCGGTGTCGGCATCGGCAGGCGCGGCCTAGCCCAAACGCTTGCCGGTAGCCGGATCGAAGAAATGCAGGCGCGCCGGCGGCAGGTGCACCGCCAGCCGCTCGCCGGGCGTGGGCCGCGTTTCGTGCGGCAGGCGCACCACCACATCCGCGCTGCCCCAGCGGCCGTGCGCGAGGTTATCCGCGCCGAGCAGTTCACAGGTCTCGACTTCGAGCGTGACCGGTTCGTTGGCGCCGCGCGCGTGCATATGCTCGGGCCGCACGCCCAGCACGCATTCGGCGCCCTTCGGCAGCCAGGCCGGCGCATCGCCGAGCGGCAAATGCGGCCCGTTGCCCGCGATTTCGAAGCGCCGGCCGTCGTCGCTCACACGCCCGCGCAGCAGGTTCATGGCCGGCGAGCCGATGAAGCTCGCGACGAACATCGAAGCGGGCCGGTCGTACACTTCGCTGGGCGTGCCGATCTGCTCCGCGCGCCCGCCGTTGAGCACCATCACGCGCTGCGCGAGCGTCATCGCCTCGATCTGGTCGTGCGTGACGTACAGGCTCGTCGTACGCAGGCGCGCATGCAGACGCTGGATTTCAAGGCGCATCTGCACGCGCAGCTTCGCGTCGAGGTTCGAGAGCGGCTCGTCGAACAGGAACACCGACGGCTCGCGCACGATCGCGCGGCCCATCGCCACGCGCTGGCGCTGGCCGCCCGAAAGCTCGCGCGGCTTGCGCTCGAGCAGCTCGCCCAGTTCGAGGATTTCGGCGGCCGCCGCCACGCGTGAATCGATCGTCGCGCGGTCGAGCCCCTGCAGCTTGAGGCTGTAGCCCATGTTGCGCGCGACCGTCATGTGCGGATAAAGCGCGTAGTTCTGGAACACCATGGCGATGTCGCGATCCTTGGGTTCCACGCGGTTGACCACTTTCTCGCCGATGGCGATCTCGCCCGACGTGATGGTCTCCAGCCCCGCGACCATGCGCAGCAGCGTGGACTTCCCGCAGCCCGACGGGCCGACGAGCACCATGAATTCGCCGTCCGCCACCTGCACGTCGATGCCGTGCAACACCTGCTGCGCGCCGTCGTACGACTTCGTGACGCCCCGTATGCTCAATGCCGCCATGCCGTCCCCCGAATTGCCTTCATGCTTATTTCTCCACGTCCACGAGGCCGCGCACGAACCAGCGCTGCATGGCCAGCACCACCACGAGCGGCGGCAGCATGGCGATCATCGTCGCGCACATCACGAGATGCCATTGCGTGGCCGCGTCGCCACTCGAAATCATGCTCTTGATGCCCACCACGGCGGTCGTCATCGAAGCCGTGCTCGACATGAGAATCGGCCACAGATACTGGTTCCAGCCATAAATGAACGTGATGACGAACAGCGATGCGATGTTCGTTCTGGAAAGCGGCAGCACCACGTCCCAGAAGAAACGCAGCGGCCCCGCGCCGTCGATCCGCGCGGCCTCGATCAACTCGTTGGGCAGCGTGAGGAAGAACTGGCGGAACAGAAACGTGGCCGTGGCCGACGCGATCAGCGGCAGCGTGAGACCCGCGTACGTGTTCGTGAGATGCAGCGTGGCCGCGACCTGCACCGTGGGGAAAATGCGCACTTCCACGGGCAGCATGAGCGTCACGAAGATCAGCCAGAACGCGAGGCGCCGGAACGGAAAGCGGAAGAACACGATCGCATAGGCCGAAATGATCGATATGGCGATCTTGCCCACCGAAATCACGAGCGCCGTGATGACGCTGTTCATGAGCATCACGCCGAACGGGCTCGCCGCACTGCCCGTACCCACGTTCCACACGGTGGCCATGTTCGCGAACAGATGGGTGCCCGGCACGAGCGAGAGCGGCACCGAGAAGACTTCCTTCTCGTTCATCGTGGCAGCGCAAAACGCCACGTACACGGGGAAGGCCACCACCGCCACACCGAGCAGCAGCATGAGGTGGCAGAACAGGTTGAAGTACTTACGATTCTCGACCATCAGTACTGCACCCGTCGTTCGATAAAGCGGAACTGGAAGATCGTGAGCGCCGTCACGATCACCATCAGCACGACCGACTGCGCGCCCGAACTGCCGATGTCGAGGCCCCGGAAGCCTTCGTCGAAGATCTTGTAGACGAGCGTGCGCGTGGCCTGGCCGGGCCCGCCACCGGTTGCCGCATCGATCACGGGGAAGGTGTCGAAGAGCGCGTAGACCACGTTCACCACGAGCAGAAAAAAGCTCGTGGGCGAAAGCAGCGGGAACGCAATGCCGAAGAAGCGCCGCACGGGGCCCGCGCCGTCAATGGCGGCCGCCTCGAACAGCGATTGCGGAATCGACTGCAGGCCCGCGTAGAAGAACAGGAAGTTATAGCTGATCTGCTGCCAGACCGATGCGATCACAACGAGCGTCATGGCCTGCCCCGGGTTGAGCGCGTGATTCCACGTCACGCCGAAGCGTGCGAGCGCGAAGGTCACGAGGCCGATGCTCGGGTTGAACAGAAAACCCCACAACACGGCGGCAATGACCGGCGCGACCGCATACGGCCAGATCAGAAACGTTTGATAAAAGCGCTTGCCGCGCGTCACATGGTGCGCCATGGCTGCCAGCAGCAGCGAAATGGCGAGGCCGCCGAACGTGACGAGCGCCGTAAACACGAGCGTCGTCTGGACCGAGGCCAGATAGAGCGGATCGCGCAGGAGCCGCGTGAAGTTGGCGAAGCCGACGAAGACCGACGATGTGCCGAAGGCGTCCTGGGCCTGGGTGGACTGCAGCAGCGCCACCCCGGCCGGCCACAGGAAAAAGATCACGGTCACCGCAAGCTGCGGGCCGACGAGCAGGTACGGCAGCAGGCTCGCCCCAAAACGGGAGCGTTGTTCCATTGCGTCACTCTCCTCGAGTGGCGGCGTTCGGACGAGCGCGAACACCGGTTGACGCGGCTTGTTGATCGAATTGAGCCGCCTCATGGGCGGCGCCGCGTTCGCATTCTAGCCGAGACTCGTGACAATGCGGGTCAAAGCACGGGGCGAAGCGCGGGGCGAAGCGCGGGGCGAAGCGCGGGGCGAAGCGCGGGGCGAAGCGCGGGGCGAAGCACGGGGCGAAGCACGGGACTGGACGCCGCGCTGGGGCGCCGGGAGAGGGATTGACGCAGGGAGGCGGCGGGCGATCGGGCTGCGGAGCGTGTTGATCCGGCGCGCAGCGTCTCCCGATCGCGAAAATAGCGGGGGCGTCGCGCGCCCCCTGACTTCATCGTTCGACTGGCCGCTCAGGCGAGCGCCGCCGCGGCGAATTTGCCCATGTCGGTGGCCGGATCGCGCAGCGCGTCGAGGTCGAGCTTCACGCCCTTGCCCACGAGCTTCTTGCCGCACAGGAAATCGGGCATCGAATTGACGGCGTCGACCGCGAGCAGCACGCGGTCCTTCAGGTAGTACACCGCGAAGCGCCGCGCGGCCGGGTCGCCGCGCACGATGGCCTGGTCATGGCCTTCGAGCAGGCCCACCGTCTGCAGCTTTAGGTCGTACTGATCGGACCAGAACCACGGCGCGTCGCACGCGGGGCGCGGCTTGCCGACGATCGCGGCGGCCGCGAGCTTCGCCTGCTCCACGGCGTTGTGCACGCTTTCCAGGCGCCCCGCGCGGCCATAGTGCGCAAGCGGCCGGTGCGCGCAATCGCCGATCGCAAAGACGTCCGGGTCGCTCGTGCGCGCGTCGTCGTCCACCTGAATGCCGTTGGCGCACGTAATACCCGCTGCTTTCGCGAGCGCCTCGTTCGGCAGGATGCCGATGCCGACCAGCGCGAGCGTGGCGGGTACGATCTCGCCGTCCGCGAGCTTCACGCCGGTGAGCTTGCCGTCCTCGCCCACGAGCGCCTCGATCTTCGCGTTCAGGCGCAGTTCCACGCCCTGCGCGCGATGCTCGTTCGCGTAGAACGTGGAAACGGTCTCGCCCGTCACACGGCCCAGCACGCGCGGCGCGGCTTCGAGCACGGTGACCTCGTGGCCGAGCTGGCGCGCCGCCGCGGCCGCTTCGAGGCCGATATAACCGGCGCCGATCACCACGAGCTTCTCGCCCGGTTTCACGCGCTCGCGCAGCACATCGGCGTCGGCGAGCGAGCGCAGCGCGATCACGCCCGCGAGATCGTGGCCCGGCACCGTCAACGCGCGCGGCGTCGAGCCAGTGGCGAAAATCAGCTTGTCGTATTGCAGCGGGCTGCCGTCGGCGAGCGAGAGCGTGCGGCTCGCGCGGTCGAGCGACTGCGCGCTCGCGCCGAGCTTCAGCTCGATGCGCTGCTCGTCGTAGAACGCGCGCGGTTTGAGCCACAGGCGCTCGATGTCGGCCTCGCCCTTCAAATAGGCCTTGCTGAGCGGCGGCCGGTGATAAGGGGGCACCGGTTCTTCGCCGACCAGCACGACGCGGCCGCCGAACCCGTATTGCCGCAGCAGCGCCGCGGCGTTGCCGCCCGCGTGCCCAGCCCCAACGATCACCACCGTGCTGCCGTCTTCTTGCATGTCCGCTCCCGCTTTTTCCGCTGTCTACCCGTTGATTGATTCATCGCGCGCATCGGCGGCCATGACTCATACGCACGCGTGAACCCTCGCGCCCATGAGCCGCCCGCGCCGTCCGCCGCGTCAGGAACGAGATCATCTCATGGTTCGCACGTGCACACGGCAATCAGTCGAAGGCGCGATCGTTCGGCGCGGCATAGAGCGCGCGCAGTTGTTCGCTCATCGGAAACGCGAAGTTCACGCCCTTGGGCGGCACCGGCTTCTCGAACCACTTCGCGTACATCGCATTGATTTCGCCGCTCTTCATGAGCGCCGCCATCGTGTCGTTCACGAGTTGCCGGAACTCGGGGTCGCCGTTGCGCATCATGAAGGCATAGGCCTCCGACGATTGCGGCGTGCCCACGATCACCCATTCGGTGGGCTTCGCCGTGAGCGAGCGCGTACCGGCGAGCAGCACGTCGTCCATCATGTAGGCCACTGCGCGGCCCGACTCGAGCGTGGCGCGCCCCTCGCCATAATCGCGCGCGCTGATGATGCGCATGTTCATCTGCTTGTCGATGTTCATGCGCCGCAAGATGCGCTCGGACGTCGTGCCCTGGTTGGTGAGTACGGTCTTGCCCGCGAGATCGGCGAAGTCGTGAATGCCCGAGTCCTTGCGCGTGAGCAGGCGCGTGGTCGCGACGAAGAACGTATTGGAGAAGCTCACCTGGGCCTGGCGCGCCTTCAGGTTCGTCGTGACGCCGCACTCCAGGTCCACGGTGCCGTTCTGCACGAGTGGAATGCGGTTTTGCGAAGTGACGGGAATGAAACGCACCTGCAGGTTCGGGTGCTTCGTCCTGAGCTTGACGGCGTCGATCACCTTGTCGCAGATGTCCTGCGAAAAGCCGATCACCTGGTTGTCGCCAATCACGTAGGAGAACGGCACCGAAGTCTCGCGATAACCAATGGCGATGATGTTCGCCGAGCGGATCTTCTCGAGCGTAGGCTGCGCGACCTGGGCGGCCGCCGGCTGCAGCAGAGAGAGACACGGCACGATGGCCCAGCAAGCCAGCGACAGCCGCTTCAGTCGGTTCATGGGTCGGTCCTCGTCGTCATGCTTCGTCTGCCGCCGTGATTTCGAGCGGTCGAAGCATCCATTTGTCGCCACAATCGATCATCGCGCAACATGCGGGAAATACCAGGCGTTTCCCGCGATGTTAAGCCGATCATGAAAAAAAGCAGCGGGCATGGCCGCTGCTTTCATCGCTCATGCCGCGCAATCGTCACGGCGCATGCGATCAGCCGTTGACGAGTTTCCTCGGCTGCAGCAGCGCCAGCACCGCGCCCAGCACCATGGCCGCCGAAACGCAGTACATGCCCGCGTTCGTGCTGTGCGTCACGTCCTTCATCCAGCCGATGATCGACGGGCTCACGAAGCCCGCGAGATTGCCGATCGAGTTGATCATGCCGATGGCGGCGGCAGCCGACCCGCCCGCAAGAATCGCACTCGGCCAGGTCCAGAACACGGGCATCGTGGCGAGCATGCCGGCCGCGCCCACCGAAAGCGCAAGCATGGCGAGCGGCACATTGTTGCCGAACACGGTGCTCAAATACAGGCCGATTGCCGATGCCAGCGAGGCGATGGCGAAGTGCCAGCGGCGCTCGCCCGTGCGGTCGGCGCTCTTCGCGACGAACAGCATGCTGAACACGGCGCAGGCGTACGGAATGGCGGTGAGCAGGCCCACGTCGAGCGCATTCTTCACGCCGCTCGCCTTGATGAGCGTGGGCAGATAGAAGCTGATGCCGTACAGGCCCATCATGCAGCAGAAGTAAATCACGGCCATGAGCCACACGCGGCCATTGGCGAACACCGAGCCGATCGATGCGTGGCCCTTGCCCGCCTGGTCCTGCGCGATATTGCGTTCGAGCACGGCCTTCTCGTCGTCCGAGAGCCAGTTCGCCGCGCGAATGCCGTTGGGCAGATAGAACAGCGTAATCACGCCCAGCACGAGCGAAGGCACCGCTTCGATCAGGAAGAGCCACTGCCAGCCCGTCCAGCCGTTCGCGCCAGTGAAGGCCGAGAGGATCCAGCCCGAAAGCGGTCCGCCCAGCACGCCCGCAATCGGAATGCCGATCATGAAGAGCGCATTCATGCGGCTGCGGCGCGCGGCCGGGAACCAGTAGGTGAGATAGAGCACGATACCGGGGAAGAAGCCCGCCTCGGCCACGCCCAGCAGGAAGCGCACGAAATAGAACTGCGTGGGCGTCTGCACGAGCAGCGTGGCCGCCGAAAGCACGGCCCACGTAATCATGATGCGCGCGATCCACACACGCGCGCCCACGCGGTGCATGAGGATATTGCTCGGGACTTCGAAGAAAAAGTAGCCGATAAAGAAAATGCCCGCGCCGAGACCGTAGACGGTTTCGCTGAACTGCAGGTCGCTCAGCATCTGGAGCTTGGCGAAGCCTACGTTCACGCGGTCGAGATACGCGGCCACATAGCAGAGGAAGAGAAACGGCAGCAGACGCAACGTCGCCTTCGAATAGGCGCGCGTCTCGAGATTTTGTAATGCGGCCTTCGACTGGCCACCGGCGATCGTATTCATGGTCTCCAACATGGTGCAAATCCAGATGCCGCACAACGGCGCACGGCACGATGCAAAGTGCATGATCGTAGCGAGAGGCAACAAATGTTGTCAATCGTTTGTAAGCAACAGGAAGACGCACGAAATCTCGTGCGCGCGGGACCAGGCGCTAGAATCGTCGAACCGGGGTCTCGACGAACCCCTTGCACTGGAGGACCGCGCGCCATGAATTCGACCCCGCTGCCCCGCCGCCCGCGCGTGTATCTCGCCGGCTTCGACGTCTTCCGGCGCGATGCGCTCGAGCACGGCGCACGCCTCGTCGCCGCGTGTGCGGAATTCGGCTTCGAGGGCGTCTATCCGCTCGACGCGCAGGCGCCAGCGGACCTCGACGGCCCGCGCCAGGCCGCGTGGATCTATCGCGCGAACGTCGAATCGATCCGCGCCGCCGATATCGTGATGGCAAACGTCAACGACTTTCGCGGCCCCGGCGAGCCCGACTCGGGCACCGCCTTCGAGATCGGCTATGCGGCCGCACTCGGCAAGGAAATCTGGGCCTACTCATCCGACCAGGGCACGCTCATCGAACGCGTGCCGTCCGTGCCCGACGCACAGGGGCGCGTGTGCGAACGCGGCTATCTGGTGGAAGATTTCGGCCTGGCGAAGAACCTGATGATCGCGTGCGCGGCGCGTCTCGTGCAGGGCGACGCGCGCGCGTGTCTCGAAGCCATGGCGCAGGGGCGCACGCCATAACCGCGTGCAAACGCCTGCGCCGGTGCCAGCGAAAAGATCAATGATGCATGGTGCTCATCGTGCTCATGCGCTGGAGCGCGCGAATGCGCGCCACCGCGGGGCGGTCCGTCACGGCGACCTGATAGAGCTTCGCGAGATCGGCCTTGAGCGCCGTGCGTGAGCCGGCGTCGAGATACACCATGTGACCCGAAGGATAAAAGCGCGCGCTCAGGTTGTCGCGCACCTTCTGGTCGAGCAGCGGCATCTTCTGCAGGTCGATCACGGTCTGGTAGAACGGCGTGACGAAATCGTAGTAGCCGTTCGCCGAAAGCACGCGCAAATCCGGATTCAGCGCCATCACCGCCGCGAGATCGCCGGCCGTGTAGAGCACGATATTGCCCTGCGCGTCCACGCCCTTTTGCGCGCCCGTCGGATCGATATGGCCGAAGTTCCAGTTCTTGAACGCCTGGTCGTTCAGGTCCGTGAACGACGAGTTCGTGCGGAACTTGAGCTGCTCGTTCAGGTAGCTGTTCCACATCGCCGTATAGACGCCGCTCACGGCCGTCATGGTGGGATCGTTGCCGCCCGAGTTGGGGTCGATGTTGCCGGCAATGCCCGTGTCGATGGCGGTCACGCGGCCGTCGTACGAACCGAGCGCCACGCCCTTGTCCTTCAGCAGCGAGGTGAGAAAAAGCGAATTGCCGCGGCTGTCGTACGAGGCGATGTCGAGATTCCACGACTCCAGCGTTTGCGTGTCGATGCCCGTGTATTGCGACAAGGTCTTGAGCGTGGCCGGAATGCTCTTGTCGTTCGGATCGGGAAACTTCGACAGCGCCTGCAGGTAATCGGTGCGCGCGAATTGCGCGACCTGCGCGGCGAACGCCTGCAGGTCCTTCGGCGCGGGCGTCACACCGAGACGCTTGTGGTACCACGCGTCGGCGGCCGCCGTGGGCAGCGCGCCCACCGGGTTGCCGGCTTGCGTGTAATCGAGAATCGACGACTGCAGCGTGATGCCGTTCAGATCCACGCCGTCCTCGTGCAGCCGGTAGGCCAGCACGCAGCTACGCGCCGTGCCATACGACTCGCCATAGAGAAACTTCGGCGAATTCCAGCGATCGTTCGCCGAGAGGTAGCGCTTGATGAACTGCTTGAGCGAATCCGCGTCCTGATCCACGCCCCAGAAGTCGCGGTTGTGATGCGGCGCGATCGCGGCCGAATAGCCCGTGCCCACCGGATTGATGAAGATGAGGTCGCTCTTGTCGAGCAGGCTGTCCGGATTGTCTTCGAGCGTATAGGGCGCGGGCGGCGTGAAGCCCGGCATCGAGGTCTTGATGCGCCTGGGCGCGAACGAGCCGAGCAGCACGAACACGGAAGACGAGCCCGGGCCGCCGTTGTAGAAGAATGTGACGGGACGGTCCTGCGCCTGCACGCCGTCCTTCGTGAACGCCACGTAGAAGATCTTGGCGTTGGGCTGCGAGCTGCTCGGATCGACCGTCACGAGGTGACCCGCCGTCGCCGTATAGGCAATGACTTCCTTGCCGATCTGGATGGCGTGGTGCGTGACCGCGGCGTTCTCGGTCATGTCGGTGACGAAGTCGTCGGGGCCGTTGCCGTAAGCGGTGGGATCGAAGCACGGCTGGTCGGCCTGGGAGCGATGCTTGCCGTTGCCGCTCGCGGGGCTGGCCCCTTGAGCACCGCCGTTGCCCTTGGTGGACTGCGCTTCGTCGTTCATGTCGTCTCCACTTTCTGTGTGTGTGCGTTTGAGACAGTGAATGCAACTTCGAATGCAACCTCTCATGCAACCCGCATCGCGCCCGCCGCCTGGCTCTCGTGTTCAACTCGCGTCGCGGCGGCGTGCCGCGCTCATCCTACGCCGAGCCGAGCGCGGTTGCCACCTTGCTGCCCACCGGCGTGCCGAGGCCCGTGCAGGCGTCCCAGCCCGGCGCCGCCGAGAAGTCGCCATTGCTGCCGCTCGTCACGTCGTTGAAGGCGCCGGGCTGCGCGTAGAGCTTCGCGTTCGCGAAGCCCACGGGCGTGCCGCGCGCCGCGTTGATGCGCGCGATCAGCGCCGCCCACAGCGGCGCGACGGCGCTCGTGCCGCCCACCACCGTATCCGCGCCCGCCACGCGCACTTCGTAGCCCGTGGCCGGATCGGCGTCGGCGGAGACGTCGGGCACGCCGCGCCGCACCAACGCGCCCGCCCCGCCGCTGCCGCGCACGACGCGCAGGCCTTTTTGCCAGTCCGGCAGCGCGAACGTCGCGCTCACGCCGCCGCCGGTCGCGCCGTTATCGCCTTCGCTCCACACGGTTTCCTGCGAGATACGTCCGTTCGACGCCGCGATGTGCGTGCCGCCGCAGCCGAGCGCGTAAGGGCTCGACGCGGGAAAGTCGACATGATCGGCGCCGTCGCTCACGCCGTCCGACGAGCCGCTGTCGCCGGAAGCCGCGCACACGGTCACGCCGAGCGCGACAGCCGTTTGCAGCGCGTCGTTCAGCGCGCCGAGGGTTTGCTGCGACCACGCCGACTCCGGCGCGCCCCAGCTGATCGAGATGACTGAAGGCTTACGCTGGCTGTCGTGCAGCGCGGCGCTCACCGCATCGACGAAACCTGCCTCGCTGTTCGGTGCGAAATAGACGGCGATGAGCGCCCCGGGCGCCAGCGCACCGGCGATCTCGACGTCGAGCGTGACTTCGGCGTCGGGGCCGTTGGGGTCGCCGGTCGGCGCGTTCGTCGCCTGATCGACGGAGATGTCCTCCACGCGCGGCGCGCTCACGCCCAACTCGTTGAAATACGCGCTGAGGTCTGCCGTGTCATAGCCGCCGCCCATTTCGATGACGGCAATGCACTGGCCGCTGCCGTCGCCCGCGGGAAAGCTGTAAAGCTCCGCGAGTTGCAAAGGCGTGAACGATCTGGTCACCGCGCGCGCGGCGCGGATAGGCGGACGGATGGGCGCACCGGGTGTGCCTGGCGCGTCTGCCGGCGCGTTGGTCAGACTCGTCGGCACGATGCGAAAGTGCGGCTGCGCCTTCGCGCGATTGTCGAGCCCCACCACGGCGGTGACGACCTCGTGCATGTCTTCCGGCAAGTGCAGGGGGCCGCTCGGCTGGTGAAAGTGATGGGTGGTTTTGCCGACCTGATGCTCGAAACGCTGCAGGTCGATGCCGAAGGCGGCGTTGTACTGCTGCACCGTGCCCGAGAGCACGACGCGGCGCGCCGAGGCATCGGCCTGATCCACGGTGAGCCCATGCGCGCTCGCGAACTGCTCGACACGTTCGATGTCGGCAGCGCTGGCGCCAAAGCGCCGCTCGTATTCCTCGCGCGAAACCGGCTGCGCGGCGGGATCGTTCGCGGCGAGCCGGTCCACCAGCTCGTGAAATTCTGCCGACGCCTGACGCCGCAGGATCAGCACGATCCTGAAACGCTCCGCCGGGTCGCAAGCGCCGACGCACTGCGCGCCAGCGGGCGCGGGATGTTCACTGCCTGCCACGGGAAGGTGCCTGGTCATGGACGGTTGCTCCTCCTTGAAGCGCGTGCCTGGATTCTGGCCTTCGGACACGCGTTGAATGACGGGAGTTCCGCGCGCCAAACCGGCCCGGAATGCCGTACAGAATCGTTGGGATATTCACGCAGCATGGCCGCCGCGCGAGCGGCCCGGCACGCAGCACGAACGCAAACGACGCGCTGAGCGCATTCGGCATGCCCGCCAGAACCGTTATACACCGGTGACGATTGCAAAGTTGTCACGGCGACGCGGGAAGGCCAGGTCGCGGAGAATGTCGGGACGTGATGCGAGATGGGCGAAACGCGCGCGGGCGTCGAGCCCGCGCGCTTGAAGTACCCCGTAGCGTGATTGTGGCGCTATGGAGTTTTATGCTGCAGCGGGCAGCGCCGCCGGCAGATGCGCCTGCAGATAGGCTTCGAACTCGTCCTTGACCTCCGGATGGCGCAGCGCGAACTCCACCGTCGCCTTGAGGTAGCCGAGCTTGCTGCCGCAGTCGAAACGCGTGCCCATATAGCGGTACGCGAGCACCTGTTCTTCGGTGAGCAGCGACTGCAGGGCGTCGGTAAGCTGAAGTTCGCCGCCTGCGCCCGGCTTCAGTGCGCGCAGATGTTCGAAGATCGTGGGCATCAGCACGTAGCGGCCCACGACGCCGAGATTCGACGGCGCGACTTCCGGCGCCGGCTTTTCGACGATGCCCGACAGCTTGAACACATCCTCTTCCCATTCGCGGCCGTCGACGATGCCGTACGACGCGCTGTCTTCACGCGCGATCGATTCGACGCCCACCACCGAGCTGTGATAGTGATTGAACGTGTTCACGAGTTGCTTCATGACCGGCGTGGGGCTGTAGAGCAGGTCGTCCGCGAGAATCACGGCGAACGGCGCGCCGCCGACGAGCTTTTCCGCGCACAGCACGGCGTGGCCCAGACCGAGCGCCTCGGCCTGGCGCACGTAGAAGCAGTCCACATTGGCTGGCTTGATGCTGCGAACGACGTCGAGCAGCTTTTGCTTGTTGCGGGCTTCGAGTTCGCATTCGATCTCGTACGACTTGTCGAAATGGTCTTCGATCGCGCGCTTGCTGCGGCCGGTCACGAAGATCATTTCGGTAATCCCCGCAGCGATCGCCTCTTCCACCGCGTACTGAATGAGCGGCTTGTCGACGATCGGCAGCATTTCCTTCGGGCTCGCCTTGGTGGCGGGCAAGAAGCGCGTCCCAAGGCCTGCAACAGGAAATACCGCTTTGGTTACTTTCAGCATGATGTCCATTCCCAGATCGTTCGTTTGAGTCTCGGTCTCGCAGCGAGGCAAGCCGACTTCCCCGAGGTTCTGCCGTGGCAGATTCTTGTGTTGAATGAGATTGTTTAGCGCCTTTTAAGGAATAAAAAAAGGCCAATAAATTCGGATGACTCGCTTCCGGCATAACACCGGAAATTATTGCCATTCACACCGAATAATTCCAGCCGGATCGGCATGAATTTCCTGCTCCGTCTTGTGTCAATGACGCGTCCTGTTCGGGCGCAGTCTACTCCGCCTCGTCGACGGGCGGCAAGGCGCCGGAGCGCGTGCGTGCGCGCCGGATGGGCTCATTGCGCAACGCCTCGCGATACGCGGACACCCCCACGAGTATCAACAGCACGGCCACGCCGGCCAGCAAGTGCAGGTTCATCGGATTCTCCAGCGACCATAGTCGATCGCACTCAAACTAGCATTCCAAATTCGATAAATAAACCGCTTTGTTTTTCAATCCATTTATTTCTCCATTTCTCATTTCATCACGAATACATTTTGAAAATCTTTTCCTTACTTCCCTCGCGCGCGCGCCCCTAAGATCGCCGGGTACTCTCCCCAAGGACCGGCTGACACCGATGAGCGATCCCGTACTCCAAACCGCCATGCCGCCTGCATCCGCCCTGCCCGCCGCCGCTGCCCCTGCAGCGCGACCCGCGGCCGCGGCCCGCGAGCTGGCCGGCGAGCATCTGATCGAAGCCCTGCGTGGCTTTGCGGCCCTGTTGGTGGCGTATTTCCATTGCCGCCAGGTCACCTGGATCGGCATGGGCGCGTTCCACCAGCTGCATGCCAGCCTCGCGAGCCCCGGCACCGTTGCCGCGTGGCTGACGTTCCCGATTGCGTGGGGATCGGCGGGCGTGCCGATTTTTTTCGTCATCAGCGGCTATTGCATTCACCGCAGCGGCGCCGCGCGGCTCTTTTCGAACCCCGATTTCCGGCTCGACGCGCGGCAGTTCTGGCTGCGGCGTTTCGTGCGCATCTATCCGGTGCTGCTCGCCGCGTTGCTGCTCACGCTGGCAGTGGATTCGGTCAGCCTCTCGCTGCTTCCGGTGAGCCACAAGATCAACGAGATCGGGGCGCGCGATTTCTTCGTGAACCTGTTCTCGCTGCAGGGCGTGGCCGGTAAGACGTATGGGTCGAACGGCGCGCTCTGGACGCTTTCGCTCGAAGTGCAGTTTTACCTGCTGTATCCGCTGCTCTTCGCTGCGCGGCGCCGGTTTGGCCTGAATGTCGTGCTCGCCGCCGTGGCCCTCATCAACGTCGTTTCCGCGTTGACGCTGGAGCGGCATGACATCATCGTTTTCACTTCGTACTGGTTCTCGTGGATGCTCGGCGCATGGATCGCCGAAGTGCGTTTGCGCGGGTCTTCTGGCTTTCGGTTCGCCTATCCTGCTGCGGCGCTTTTTGCTGTCGCCGGTTGTGTGGCGTTTCACTTCGGGCAGTTTGGGGCGTTTCAGCTTTGGGCTTGCGCGTTTGCCTGCTATCTCGTCAAAGCGCTTGCGCGGCCTGCGCCTGCTTCGCCTGGGTTGCTGCAGTCGCTGTTCTCCAGGATCGGCGATTTCAGCTACTCGCTCTATCTCATTCACTTGCCGCTCTTTGTGCTGCTCGGGTCGCTACTGTTCCGCTCGGAACTGCAGACTTCGATATGGCCTTCGTTTGGGTTCACGCTGGCCGTGATTCCCGTTGGATGGGTGTTCTATCGGCTTTTCGAGAAGCCCGCGCTCAATGCTGCTGCTCGGCTTCGGAAGCGGGTTGTCGCTTGAGCTTCTTTGTTGGCATTTCCTTGTTTTCGCGTCGGTGTGCCAGCGTTGCCCCTGTGCGGGGCGGCACCTCCTTTCTTTGCCGCGGCAAAGAAAGGAGGCAAAGAAAGCCGCTCAAACCGCCAGTGCCTGCCACCGTTCGCATCTGGCCGTAAATGGTGAATGGCTCCGGAGCGTCTGTCACCTCGCACCTTCAAAGGTAGTGACAAGGCGCTCATACTTCCGGCGGCGCTGCGCGCGCCGAAGGGCATAACCAAAACCCGTTGGGGCGCGTGCATTATCGCGAAGCCTGAAATGCCCACTGGTTTCTCTTGCAGACCCGACCGCAGCGCGCGCAGCGAGCAGCGGGATGAATGACTGCCTTGTCACTCACTTTGGTGGTGCGAGGTGACGGACGCTCCGGAGCCATTCACCATGTACGACGAGATGTGAACGGTGGCAGGCGCTAGCGGTTTGAGCGGCTTTCTTTGCCTACTTTTCTTTGCCGTGCGCCCCGAAGGAAGTCCCCTTGGGGGACAAAGATAGTAGGTGCCGCCCCGCACAGGGGCAACACTTGTATACCGACGCGAAAACAAGAAAAGGCCAAAGCGGCCAGAAGCCGCGACAAAGGCCTAAAAAAGCAAAAACTTACCTACCCCGAGCAACAACCCCATCCAACACCCGCTCGACAGCATCAACATACTGCTGCTTCCCAAACCGCTCCTGGGCAGTAGCGAGCCCTCGCACAGCAAGCCGCTCCCGCAACGCAGCGTCATCGTGCAGCCTGCCGATGGTAGCAGCCAGCTCCTTCGCATCACCCGGCGTACAGAGCAACCCGCTCTCACCATGCTCGACGATCTCAGTCACCCCGCCATCGCGAGAAGCAACCACAGGCCGCTGCGCCAGCATCCCCTCAACGACCACCCGCCCAAACGGCTCAGGCGTAATAGACGTATGCGCGATGACATCCACGGCCCGCATGCAAGCCGCAATGTCATGCCGGAAGCCGAGAAAATGCACACGCTCCTGCAGCCCGTTCGCTTCGACGAACGCACGCAGCTCCGCGGCATAAGCATCCTCACCAAACAGCGGCGCACCCACGAGCACAGCATGCGCACGCGGCTCGTCGAGCAACGCTTCGAGCAGCACATGCTGGCCCTTCCAGCGCGCAAGACGGCTGAAAGCACCAATCAGGAACGCATCCTCGGGCAACCCGATTTGCGCCCGCAACTGAGCCTGCGGCACGCGCGCAAGCGCACGGAACGGCGATTCATCCACGCCGTTGTGCACCACGTCGATGCGCTTCGTGTCAAAGCGCGTGAGCTGCGCGAACACCTTCGCCGATGCATGCGAGTTCGCGATCACATGCGCGAGTCCCAGCTTCGCGCAGCCCTTGATCACGGCACGCTGCACGCGGCCGAAATGCTCGTCGCTAACAATGTCGCGCAAATGCCAGACCACCGGCTTGCGCGCGAGCTTGCCCGCGAGCACGCCGATCACCATGGCACGCTGCGTGTTGGCGTAAAGCACGTCGGCTTCGCGCGCGCGGCGGCGCGTCTCGCGCACGAGCGCGGCGATGCCCGCAAGCACGCCCAGTCGCGGCGCGGTGCCGCCATCGCGGCGCACCTTGTTCAACGCGCCCGAATCGAGCACCTCCACGCGCGCACCGGCCTTGTCGAGCGCCTCCCTGAAGGGACCGTCGTTGAAGAGCAGCACGTCGATACGCGAGCGCAAGCCCTTCACCACTTCCAGCAGCGATAGCTCGGCGCCGCCCAGCACGCCGCTCTGGTCGATGGCGAGCACGCGCGGCGCGTCCGCTGCGTCCGCTTCGATCTCGTACGGAGCCGCGCCGTGTGCCGAGCCCGCCTGCGCAATCGCCGGCACCGCCTTCGCCACGCGCGCAAAGAATTGCTCGCGGAAATGCCGCGAAGAAAAGCGCTCGGCATTCGCGCGGCAATCCTCGGCGCGGAATCGGCCTGGATCGCCTTCGAACGATTCGACGGCGTCGATGATCGCGTCCGCGTCTTGCTCTTCGAAGAAGAGGCCCGTGGGGCGCGAACCGGTGTCGCGCACCGTTTCGAGGGCGCCGCCCTTGCCGAATGCAATCACGGGCGTGCCGCAAGCCTGCGCCTCGACCACGGAAATACCGAAGTCTTCTTCCGCTGCGAACACGAACGCCTTGGCGCGCCGCATGCGGTCGTGCAGGACGGCGAACGGCTGATAGCCCAGCACTTCCACGTTGGGCGTCGCCTTCGCGCGTACCTTGTGCATGTCGGGGCCATCGCCGATCACCACGAGGCGCCGCTCGGGCATGCGTGCAAACGCCTCGACGATCAGGTCGATCTTCTTGTACGGCACGAGCCGCGAGGCGGTCAAATAGAAGTCTTCTTTCGTGGTCTCCAGCTCGAACGCATCGATATCCACGGGCGGATAAACCACCTCGGCCTGGCGCTGATACACCTTCTGGATGCGCCGCGCGATGAACTCGGAGTTGGCGACGAACTGGTCCACCGAATTCGCCGTGCGCACGTCCCAGTTGCGGATGTAGTGCAGGATCAGGCGCGCGAGCATCGACTTCGGCCCGCGCGTGAGGCTCGACTCCTGCAGGTACTGATGCTGGAGGTCCCACGCATAGCGGATCGGCGAATGCACGTAGCTGATATGAAACTGGTCCGGTCCCGTGAGCACGCCCTTGGCCACCGCGTGGCTGCTCGAAATCACCACGTCGTAGCCCGACACGTCGAGCTGCTCGATGGCGAGCGGCATGAACGGCAGGTACGCGCGATAACGCTTGCGCGCGCCCGGCAGCTTCTGGATGAACGAGGTCGTGGCGCGCTTGCCGCGCAGGAACGTGCGGTCCTTCGCATCGACGAAGTCGACGACCGAGAACAGGTCCGCATCGGGAAAGCAGGCCAGGATCTGCTCGAGCACGCGCTCCGCGCCCGCGTAGGTCACGAGCCAGTCGTGCACGATGGCCACGCGCGGCGCACGGCCTGCGGCGAGCGCCGGCCGCAGTGGCCGCAGCGGCATGACGGCGCCCGTTTCGGGGCGTCGCGGTTTGGTGGCGTCGCGCCGTTGAATGGGCGCGGCAGCGCTTTCGGACGGCGCCGCTTCGTCGATCAGTTCGTGACTCATGCGCTTTTCCGTGAATTCAGTCGAAAGAGAAGGGAACGGGCGTAGCCGCGCAGCATCGGCGTGGTCGCAACGGACCACACCACGTTGGCAAGCGCGAGCACGACACCGGCGCCGATTGCGTACAGCGCGTCCGGCAGCCACCACGCAAAAGCGAGCGCAGCGGCGAGAAAACTCAGGTGGGCAAACATATCGACGATGATCGTGCGGCTATGAATGCGCGAAAGCCACAGCAGCACGACGTAGTCGAACAGGGCGCGAAACAGCACGGCGGCGGCCGCGCCCGGCAAGCCGAAGCGCGAGATGCCGAGCCACAGCAGACCGGCAAAGAGCGGCAGCTCCACGAGCCCGACGCGCGCAGCGGCGGCAGGATTGTTTTGCGACTGGATGAGAATGCGCGTCACGCCCGCCTGCCCCACGAGCCACACGGCGATGATCAGCACGCGCCCAACCGGCGCGCCATGCTCGGCGATCACGGGCCCGACCCACGCATGCAGGAAAGGCTGGAGCACCACGATCGCACCGATGGCGATGGGCGTGAACACGGCATTGAGAAACTGCAGCGACTGCGCGGCGATTTCATCGGCATGCTCGCGGCCCAGCGCGGAAAGGCGCGGAAACAGCGTGCGCACGAGCGCATTGGGCACCATGTTCAGGCGCGTGACGAGGTTCTGCGGCACCGTGTAGTACGTGACGAAGCGCGCGCCAAGGCCCGCGCCCAGCATCATGCGGTCGAGCGAATCCGCGACCATCGTCGTGATGCTCGCGACCAGCATCCAGCCGCCGAAATTGAAGAGCGCCTTCGAGGTATCGAGGCGCGGCCCGCGCACCTTGCGTATACCGAGCACGCGCAGCGCCGAACGGCCAAGCAGGATCGCCGCGGCGAGACGCGCGAACACGGCGGCGGCCAGCACGGTCTGCAGATTCGGCTCGTAGGCCCAGGCGGCGGCGAGCGGCAGCAGCTGGAACAGGAACGTGCCGAGCGTCTGGTTCGTGTTGTAGATGCCGAAGCGCTCCGCACCGTTGATCGCGCCCGCGAACACCCACGAGACGTTCGCCACCGGAATCGCCACGGCGAGCCAGGGCAGCGCGAGATAGACTTCGTGCCGCAATTCGGGCGTCACGTGCGTGAAATACGCGGTATAGAGCGCGCCGCCCGAATAGATCAGCAGGCCGCCGATCGCGCCGGTCGTGAAGTTCAGCCAGAACGCGCTCCAGAACACGCGCTCGCAGGCGTCGGCGTCTTTCGACGCATACGCCTTCGAGATCTGGTTTTGCGCGGCCATGCTCATGCCGAGATCGAGCACGCTGAAGTAACCGATCAGGGTCCAGACGAGCGCGATCACGCCGTAGCGCTCCACGCCGAGCAGGCGGATATACGAAGGCACCGTGACGAGCGACACGAAGGTCGGCAGCACGAGACCGAACAGATTGATTGCGACGTTGCGCAGTATGCCTTTATCCATTAGGTATCCAGTTGCGTGGCCCGTAGCGGGTCAGGCCGGTTTCCAGCGGTACATGAGCACCTTGCCGCGCGCGTCTTCCTCGACGAACACGAGGTATTCGCCGTTCGCTTCGCGATGCGCGGTGATGCCGAACGGCACGTCGACCCAGCCCGAGGTGTTGCCCACTTCCGCGCCGGGGCCGAAGGTGCCGATCTCCTTCGCGCTGTCCTTGTCGTACACGTGGACGTTGCCCGCGGGCTCGACCACGAACACGTACTGGCCTTCCACCGTGAGCCCCGCGGGCGTGACCGGCGGTTTCGCCTTCGGGTCCCACGGCAGGCGCAGCATGTAGTGCTGCTCGGGGTGCCCGCTCGACCACTTGTCGTAGCGCACCAGCACGCGCCCCGCTTCCTTCCAGAAGCCGGGCTCGTGGGGCGCATCGGCCGTGTAGCCCGTCACGTAGAGCGTGTCGGTCTGCGGCTCGTAGATCGCGCGATGCACTTCGGTGAACGGCGCGGGTACGGCGTACTTGTCGAGCTTGTCGTACGAGTAGATCGGGTTGCCCTTCGCGTCGAGCCCACCAAAGCGGAAGCGCCAGATGCCCTTGTCGTCGCGCGCGCGCCAGATGTCGCCGCGCGTGTCGATCCACCAGCCCCAGCCGCCCGCCAGATGGTCGCGGCCCGGATTGCGCGTGAATTCGTCGGCGTCGAAGGCGCCATTGCCGTTCGCGTCGCGCCAGATCCAGTCGCCGCCGGGCGGCGGCGCGTTCGGCACGTTCTGCACCCCGCGGCCGCGGCCCGCGATGAAGCCCGACGGGATCGCGGTCTCGCCGTCGCGCTGCGCGTCGAAGCGGTAGATCTTCAGGTGGTCCGCGTACATGTCGGTGAGGAACAGGAACGTGTGCCCGTTCAATACGCGCGCGGTCGGCAGGCCCGGCCACTGGTCGGTGTGAAAGACCGGATCGTCGGGATAGCGGAACCGATTGGACAGGAATCCGACATATTTCCAGTCCTGCCCCGGCGGCTTCGACAAGTCGAGTTCGAAGCGCTTGTTGCCCGTATAGACGCTGCTGGGGCGCTGCGGGTCCACCCACGCGCCATCCACGAACAGCAGCCCTTCCAGGTTCCACAAGCGCTTGCCGGCAGGCGTATAGGCCTCCAGCGTTGCGCCAAGACCCGCGCCGATGTTGTCTTCGTGCTGCGGTCCAACGCCGTTGGTCGAAACGTAGATGTTCCCGCGCGCGTCGGTGCCGACGCCCGTGAGTCCGTTGAAACGGCCCGGACCCGGCCGGCCCGCGACGCCCGAGAAAATGCCGCCGCGCTCGCCGAGCGTGGCGCTCTGCGTCCACGTCTTGCCGTTGCGCGTGAAGATGAGGATCTGCTGGCGCGGCCCGTTATCGGCGATCAGCAGGCGTTGCTGCGGATCGAACGCGAGATCCACCGGCACCGAATCGTCGGGCAGCGCGAGCGTGTCGTCGAGGCGCTTGCCGTCCGCCGAGTAATGCTCGACGCGCGCGTGAGCGCCGCCCTTGCCCGCTTCGGCGCCCGTCAGCACCCACACCGACCCGTCGGCCGCGAGCGCGATGCGGCCCGGCGCCTGCACGTCCCATTGCCCCTTGCGCTGCATCGAGCTCGCGTCGTACACCTCGATGCGGTTCATCGGCGTGTTGCTCACATAGAGCGTCGAATCCGTCGCGGCGAGTCCGCCGATATCGGCATGCGTGCCGGTGGGCACCTCGTTGATCTTCAGGAACGACGCGGAAAGCTGCGCATGCGGATTGAGCGGATCGGGCGAAGCCTGAAACGCGGCGGCGCGTTTGGGCTCGTCGAGCGGCCGGCGCGTGATGCCGTACCACTGGCTGCCCTTCGCAGGCCAGATGCCGCTGCCGACCAGATGACCCTTCTCGTTGCCCACGCCAACCGCCGCATACAGATAGCGATGATTCACGGCCACGGCGTTGCCGCCTGCGCCGCCCCAGCCATGCGTGCCGCCGGCGAAGCCGAGCGGCTTGCCGTCCTGGTACGCGCTGATCTCGGCGCCGCTCTCGTCCCACGGCGCGTTGGTGAACACCTTGCCTTCGGGCGTGACGGCGATGGCCGTCACGTTGATCTGCATCCACGTGCCCTGGCCGTTGCCAAAGCTATTGCCGATCCACGAGGTCGTCACATTGAGTTGCGGCGCGGCGATGGTCTGAACCGACGACGTGCAGATAAACGTGCACATCGCGGCCAGTGCCAACGTCCTGCGCAAGCGGCGATCGGGATTCGATAACGGCAAGGCAAATTCCTCCGGTCTGATGACGGCAATCTGCCAGGATCATGCCGTACAAACCCGGTGAAAAATCGCCTCCAAAAAAGGGAAAATAATTCAAAAAAATTCAGTATTTATGACCCATTTCTGAGTCATCCGGAAATAAATTCCCAAACACCGATACCACGCCGGAAAGCCCGTGCGACGCCGTGTCCGGCGGGTCCAACCCGATTTCCATTCGGCAATGCGCATTTCATATCGCGCAAATTCCGGCATTTAAATTTAAAAATCCGGAATCAATATATTTCGGCTTTTTGAACATTTAATTCTTTCTAGAATGAACCGCGAAGCAATCGCGCATGCATGAACCCACCGGAGAATCGATGACCGTTAGCCGCCCCGTCAGTCAACAAGGCCCCGCCGGCCATTCCCACCGCATCGTCCAGCTGGACGGTCTGCGTGCCTTCGCCGTGCTCGCCGTGTTCGCGCAGCACGCATTGCGCGCGCCGCTGTGGATGGGCGTCGACCTGTTCTTCGTGCTGAGCGGCTTTCTCATCACCGGCATCCTGCTCGAGCGCAAGGCGCGCGGGCAATCGTATTTCAGCTACTTCTATGCGCGCCGGGTGCGCCGCATCCTGCCGCCCTACCTGCTGCTGCTCATCGTTTCGTCGCTGCTGTTCGGCTTCGGCTGGGCGCACTACTGGCCGTGGTACGCATTCTTCGCCACCAATATCGGCGACGCACTCGGCCAGAGCGGGCACGACAGCCTCAACATCCTCTGGTCGCTTGCCGTCGAAGAGCAGTTCTACATCGTGTGGCCCTTCGTCGTGCTGCTCCTGCCGCAACGGCTCATGGCCGTGGTGGCCGCCGCGCTCATCTTTGTCGTGCCGGTGCTGCGCGCCGTCGCGACGCCGTGGTTCGACTCGTACTGGCCGATCTACTACCTCACGCCGTTCCGCATGGACCTGCTGGCCGCCGGCGCGCTGCTCGCCGTGCTCGTGCGCCGCGACCGCAATGCGCTCGAGCCCTTCAAGTGGCCCGCCGCCGTGCTTTTCTTCGCGGCGCTCGGCGTGCTGGCCTGGCTGCATCTGCACTACCCGCGCTTTCGAGGCATGAACACGCCGCTCTCGAACGCCATGCTCTATAGCGTTTCGCTCGTGCTCTGCACCTCCATCGTCGTGTTCGCGCTGCAGTCGAAAGGCATCGTGCGGCGCCTGCTGTCCAACCCGGTGCTCGTGTATGTCGGCACGATCAGCTACACGATCTACCTCATTCACCTCACGATTCTCTATGCCGTGTGGCCGCTCCATTACGGCCGCATCAAGAGCGCCGCGATCGCGCTCGTTCTCACGCTCGCTTATGCAAGCGCGAGCTGGTTCCTCTTCGAGCGCCGCCTCACACGCGGCCCGCGCCGCCGCTCAGCGGCTGAGCCGGTCGACCTCACCGCACGCGTGAGCCAGTCGAGCCCGCAATCGTAATTCCTGAATCCCGTTCGACACTTCAAAGGCACATCACATGAACGAACGTCGCAAAGCGATCATCACCGGTGTTTCCGGCCAGGACGGCGCCTACCTCACGCGCCTTCTGCTCGACAAGGGCTACAACGTCACCGGCACGTATCGCCGCACCAGCTCCGTCAACTTCTGGCGCATGAACGAGCTGGGGATCCTCGACCATCCGTCGCTCGATCTCGTCGAACACGACCTCACGGACGCGGGCTCGACCCTGCGCCTCGTCGAACGCGCCCAGGCGCAGGAGGTCTACAACCTCGCCGCCCAGAGCTTCGTGGGCGTGTCGTTCGATCAGCCCGCCACGACCGCCGAAGTCACCGGCATCGGCGTGCTGAACATGCTCGAAGCGATTCGCGTCGTGAATCCGAAGACGCGCTTCTATCAGGCTTCGACCTCCGAAATGTTCGGCAAGGTCCAGGCGATCCCGCAATGCGAGGACACGCCGTTCTATCCGCGCAGCCCCTATGGCGTGGCCAAGCTGTTCGCGCACTGGTCCACCATCAACTACCGCGAGTCCTACGACATCTTCGCGACGAGCGGCATTCTCTTCAACCACGAGTCGCCGCTGCGCGGGCGCGAGTTCGTCACGCGCAAGATCACCGACAGCGTCGCCAAGATCAAGCTTGGCAAGCTGAACATGCTCGAACTCGGCAACCTCGACGCCAAGCGCGACTGGGGCTACGCCTCCGAATACGTCGAAGGCATGTGGCGCATGCTGCAGGCCGACGAGCCCGACACCTACGTGCTCGCCACCGGCCGCACCGAAACCGTGCGCGACTTCGTGAAGATGGCCTTCGCCGCCGCCGGCTTCCAGCTCGAATGGTCGGGCAAGGGCGAGCGCGAAACCGGCATCTGCGTCGCCACGGGCCGCACGCTCGTGCGCGTGAGCCCGCGCTACTACCGCCCCGCCGAAGTCGATCTGCTGATCGGCGACGCGACCAAGGCGCAGGAAAAGCTCGGCTGGAAACCGCAGACTTCGCTCGAGCAGCTCTGCCAGATGATGGTAGCGGCCGACCTTGCGCGCAACGAACGCCATGACACATTCTGATCCCGCTAGCCGTCCGCGCGCGCTCATCACGGGCATTGGCGGCTTTACGGGCCGCTATATGGCCGCCCGCCTCGCGGCGGACGGCTACCGCGTGTGGGGCACCGTGCGGACGGGCGAATCGCTGGACGCGGAAGCCTTCCCGTTCGGCGCCACCGCCATCGAAGCGGACTTGCTCGACCGCGCCGCGATCGCCCATGCGCTCGAATCCGTGCAGCCCGACGTGGTCGTGCATCTCGCCGCAGTGGCCCACGTGGCCGACAGCGACGTGGCGCGCACCTACGTCGTGAACGTCGTCGGCACGCGCAATCTGCTCGAGGCGCTCGCGCAGCAGAAGCACGTGCCGCGCGCCGTCTTGCTGGCCAGCAGCGCGAACGTCTACGGCAACGCCACCAACGGCGTGATCGACGAGCATGTCGAGCCCCAGCCCGCCAACGACTATGCAGTCAGCAAGCTCGCGATGGAATACGTCGCGAGGCGCTTCCAGGCGCACTTGCCGATCATCATCGCGCGCCCGTTCAACTACACGGGCGTGGGCCAGTCGCCGGACTTCCTGATTCCGAAGATCGTCGATCACTACGCACGCGGCGACAAGCAGATTTCGCTTGGCAACCTCCACGTGGCGCGCGACTTCTCGGATGTGCGCGACGTGGTGAACGCCTATGCGCGGCTCGTCGAAGTCGCGCCGCGCGGCGCCATCGTCAACGTCTGCTCGGGCACCGGCCAGACGCTCGGCGCGCTGCTCGACATGCTGGCGCGCATCGCCGGCTACGAGATCGAAGTACACGTCGATCCGCGTTTCGTGCGCGCCAACGAGGTGCGTCAGCTGATCGGGTCGAACGCGAAGCTGCGTGCCATCGTCGGCGACAGCTCGCGCAAGCACCTCGAAGAAACCTTGCGCTGGATGTACGAAGAAGCGCGCGAACGCGTGCCCGAAACGCAGTAGCGCCCTGCTCGCTTGCTCTGTTCTACAAATAAACCGCCGCTCTCCCGAGCGGCGGTTTTCTTTGGGTCGATCGACCCGCTTCAGTGCGCGGCGATCGCTTCCGCGTAGACACCGGCCACGCGCTTCGCGATCACGGCGTTATCGAAGTGCTCGCGCGCGTACGCCTTGCATGCCTCTTCATCCGGCAGCTTGATGCGGCCCGAGAGCGCGCCGTCGATGCCGTCGGCGATCGCGTTCGCGCCCGTGCTCGGCAGCACGAGGTCTTGTGACAGACCCGCCACCGCCTCGGGCAGACCGCCTACGGGCGTCACCAGAACCGGCGTACCCGCGGAAAGCGACTCCACCGTGATCAGGCCGAAGCCCTCCAGCGCGACCGTCGGCACCACGCTCAGCGTGGCCGCGCGATAGAGCGCAGGCAGGTGCGCGTCGGGCACGAAGCCGAGCAGCTTCACGTTGTCGGCCAGCCCGGCTTCGTCGATACGCTGCTGAAGTTCGGACTCCAGACGGCCTCGACCCGCGATCAGCAGGAGGACGTCCGGGTGGCGCTGCTTCACCATCTTGATCGCGTCGATGAGATCTTCGAGGCCCATGCGGCGCACCAGGCGGCGCACCGCGAGGATGATCGGACGGCCTTGCGGCAACTGGAGCTTCAGGCGCGCTTCCGCCGCCGTGCAGGCCGGGTCGAAATGCGCCGTATCCACGCAGCCCGGCACGATGCGCACGCGCTCGGGCGAAATGCCGTAGCGGCGCGTGAGAATGTCGCCGAACGCCTTCGAGAGCACGATGAGCCGCGAGGAGCGCTCATACACCGACTGCTCCAGCGAGTGCTTGATGCGCTGGCTCAGCGTGGCCGCGCCTTCCACGAAGCTTTCGTCGGCCCACGGCCCCTGGAAGTGCGAAACCTGCGGAATGCCGCGCGTGACGTCGAGCCCGGGGAAGGTGTAGAGCGCGAAGTGCGAGGAAATCACGTCGGGACGGTGGCGGCGAATCTCGCTGCGCAGCGCCCGGCGCGCGTCCATCAGGCGAAACGGCAGCGAGCGCGAAGCGGAGCCGAAGCCGTGAATCGCGCCGCCGCTGTCCTGGGCCACCTTGGGCGAGCCGGCCACGACGCCGCGCACGCGCACGCCCGCGCCGGGCAGCGCGCCGACGAGCGAGTAGTACATGCGGTCGAGACCGCCTGCGCGCTCGGGAAACCAGTGCATGCCGATCTGCAGCGATTGAATGGATTGTGTGGTCATCGCGTGTCCTTATTCTGCATGTATGCGGTTATCAGGGGGTTTCTGCGCGCTGGAGCGATTGACCGCCCGGCAGCGTCGCAGCAGCGAACGCGGGTTCTTCGCGGCGTACGGCCTCGCTCGCGTCGCCGGCCAGTTGCCGGTAGAGCGCGATGTACTGCGCCGCCATGCGCGCCCAGCCGAACTGCGTGGCCAGTTCCGCCGCGGCCTCGCCCATCGCGAGGCGGCGCGGCGTGTCGGCGGCGAGCGTCTTCACCGCGTTGGCGAGCGCCGGCACGTCGTCGGGGTGTTCGAGCACGATGCCGCAATCGCGCGTGATGATTTCCGCGCCGCCGGCCGTGCGCGCGGTGACGACGGGCAGGCCCGCCGCCATCGCTTCGAGCAGCGAAAGGCTCATTGCTTCGTAGCGCGAAGGAAACACGTAGGTATCGACGGAACGCATGAGCGTGGGCATCTCGCGCACGAGGCCGAGAAAATGCACCCGCTTCTCGATGCCCAGCTCGCGCGCGAGATCGGGATACGGGCTGCCCGGCAGGTAGCCCGCCACGGCCAGATGCACGTGTTCGGGCATCTGCTTCATGGCGTGCAGCACCGTGCCGAGGTTCTTGCGCGGCGTGCGCAGATCGCCCACGAACAGCAGCAGGAACGCTTCGGCGGGCAGCGAGAACTTCGCGCGGTCCGCGCTCGCGGCCGAGAAGCCGCGCGTGTCCACGCCGTTGTAGATCACGTCCAGGCGCTCGACAGGGTTGCCGCCCGACGCGCGAATTTCATCGGCGACCTTGCGCGAAACCGCCGCGATCACGCGCGAGCGCCGGTACGCCCAGCGCTCCAGCACCGCATTGGCGCGCGTGTAGACGAACTGGTAAGCGGACCACACGCCGCGCGTGAGCCCGAACGGGTAATACTTGCTGCGCGCCCAGCCGCCGTGCACGAAGTGCGCGGTGTTGACGTCGGCGTGCGCCCAGGTGATGAAGCCGTTCACATGGAGCACGTCGTAGGCGCGCCGGTTGCGGCGCAGCCACAGCGCGCTCTTCACCGCGAATACCTGCTGGCGCAGCAGGTTGGTGGGCCACGCGCGCGAAGGCTGCACATTGACCCATTTCACCTTGGGGTGGGCGAGCAACTCGGGCGCGACATGCGAGGCGACCAGCGTCACCTCGAACCCCTCGTCGAGCGCGGCGCGCGCGATTTCATGATTGACGCGGCCCTGGCCGTCATTGTGGCGCACGACATGCGTGACGATTGCGACTCTCAATCGGAGACCTCCGTGGTAAGGGCCTGGCGTTGCAGCTTCGCCCAGTGCCCCGCGCTGAGAATGGAAAACACGCTCGAAAAGAGCAGCAGGCCGCCGGTGCCCACGAGCGAGTTGGTGAAAACGAGCATGGCGAAGATCGATACCGCGAGGCTCAGGCACGCGCACACGTAGCGGTCCTCGGGAAAACGCATCGACACGCGCACCGCGCGCACGAGCAGCCACAGCACGCCCGACATGTAGAGCAGCGTGCCGGGCCAGCCCAGCACGAACGGAATGTTCATCACGCCGCTGTCGAAGCTGCCGTACTGGCCGAGCTGGCCGTTATTGCTGGAGAGCTTGGTCGATGCGCCGGTGGCGCCGAGGCCCTCGCCCGTCACGTCGGTGAAGGCCTTCTTCGCGAAGTCGGCATAGAACTGGTTACGCGCCTCGTAGCTCTGGTCGTCCTTCAGGTTCACGAGCGTATTCAGACGCTGCTGCATGCGGTCCGCCACGGGACCGAAGGTGAGCAGCGGCACGCACACGCCCGCCAGCACGATCGCGCTGACGATGATGCGAATGCGCACCTTGTTGCTCGACTTCATCAGCTGGATCACCATGGCGATCGCCCAGCCGCCCCAGGTGGAGCGCACCAGCGAGAGCGCGAACGAGAAGAAGCCGAACGCCGCCGCGACCCAGCGCACCCGATGCTTCGCGGCCATCACGAACACCATCGCGCCCATCATCGCGAACGCGAACGGACCCGACGAGTTCATCGTGCTGAACACACGCACACCGAGCGGCACGGGGTCGCCCTGCGAGTTCATGTCGGAGCCGATCATCCACATCGCATCCCACGGCGGCATGATGAAGAACTGCACGAGACCATACGCGCCCATCACGAGCATGCCGTAGATGAAGGTGTTGATGATGGTCTTGCTGCACTCGGGATACTGGCGCGTGAGCACCATGATGTGAAAGCCGATCAGGAACGGATAGATCCAGTTGGCAAGGTCATAGACGGCCGCGGCGGGGCCGCTCCCCACCACGCCCACCACGAACCCATAGCCGATGCCGAGCAGCGCGAGCAGGAGCGGCAGACCGCGCCGCTGCCCGAGGATCGGGTAGTAGCGCAGCAGCGAAATGCCGCTGATCATCGTGACGGCGAGCGGCGCGACCTGAATGAGGCTGGTCGGCGTGAAGCCGCCCTTGCCGTAGTCGGCGAGGCGCCGCACTTCGGGGCTCAGGAACCACAGCCACCACATGAAGCCGATATAGCGCACCGGGTTCACGAAGTAGAGCCAGAATCCCACCGCGATCGACAGCACGGGAAACGCCAGCGTCAGCACGGTGCCCTGGTGCGCGCCGATCAGCAGCGCCGTTAATAGCCACAACGCGAACGGCGGCAGCGTATCGCGGCTGAACAGGCCGCGCAGGCCGCCGCGGCGGCGGGCCGGCTGGCTCGCCGGCGCGGGTGCGGGGATAGCGGTCGTGACGTCCATGATCACATCCCGCGCGCAGCGACGCCCCGGCCTTGGGGTTCGCTCGCGATCGACTCGCCGTTGCGCGCGTCGCGCTCGTGCAGCATCTCGCGCGTGAGCTGCGCGTGCTGCCGTGCGAAGTGCTGCGTCGTGAGATCGCGCGTGCGCAGCTGCTCGCAGGCTTCGCGCGCCTGGGCGAGCGCACGCGCCGGGTCGGCCGCCAGCGCATTCGCCGCGTCGCGCAGCTGCTGGGCGTTGAACGGCTCGACATACGAGGCGGCGTTGTCGTCGAAGTAGTCTTCGAGCGCGCCGACCTTCGTCGCGATCATCGGCTTGCCGAGCGCCGCGGCTTCCAGCATCACCGTGATGCCCGAAGCGTGCGTGTTGGGTCGCAGCGGCACGACGATGATGTCCGCCCAGTCATACAGCGCATGCTGTTGCTTGATGCCGGACACGCGCACGATTTCGACGTTGTCCGCGCGCGCCGAGGCCGGCATGCGCCGGCGCGTGGCGATGCGCACCTGGTAGCGCGGATCGTTGCCGAGCGCGCTGACGAGCGTGGTCCAGTCGCGGTCGCGGTCGTTGCCGATCGCGGCCACGCGCACCGGCGTATGCGGCGTCCACTGCGCAGGCGGGCGCAGCGGAAAGTCGCTGGTATTGAGCCCATAGAGCACGTGGCGCGCCTCGCGGCCGAAATATTCGCCGCACAGCGCGGCGTTCTCGCTCGCGAGCGTGGTGAGCAGATCGGCGCGTTTGAGCAGCCGCTGGTAGATCGCGCGGCGCAGCGCGCCGTAGCCCGGCCAGCGGTCGAGCAGCCACACGCTTTGTGCGAGCAGCAGCGGGCGCGCGCCGCCCTTCTTCGCGTTCATCAGCAGCACCAGCGCCACGGCCAGATGCTCCTGCTCGGTGTGCGTCCAGATGACGTCGGATTGCAGAATGGCGCGGCGATTACGCCACGCATGAATGAAGTCGAAACCGGCCGCGGCCTTCAGCGCGCGCCGCATGAAGCGCATGGGCGTGCTCTCGCTCGCGTCCTGCGCGTAGTTGAGGGCGAATTCCGCAGATTCCGCGTGATGGTAGCCGTACAGGCTGCCGATGTTCTCGCCTTTGCGATAGCGGCGCGGATCGGCGCCATAGAAAAGGTGGACGTGGACTTGCGTACCGCTCATTCGGGGTCCTCCCTGTAGTCGTTGGCCGCGCCGCTCAAACGAGCGCGCGGCGCGCCTCTCGTGCGCCGCCGCGCACCGCGCGCCAGCGTGCGAACGCCGCGCCCGCGGAATCGCCGCGCACGGCGCTCAGGCCCGTATGCACGAGGCCCGGATACACGCGCGTGCCGACCAGCGCGTACCACCACCAAGCGGTTTCGCGGCGCAGCGGCGTGAGATGGCCGAGCAGGATCAGATGCAGGTTGTAGGCGGCGTTGCGGATCGAGGCGAGCGTCTGCGCGTTGCGCGGGTCTTCGCCCGGGCGCGGCGCGGGGTAATGGTCGACGGCCACCAGCGGGTCGTAGACGAGCTTCCAGCCCGAGCGCTTCACGCTCATGCTGAACGCCATGTCGTTGTGCGTTTGCGCGCCGGTGCCGCGCAGGCGGCGGTCGAAGCGCAGGTCGCCGATCGCCGCGCGCCGGTAGCTCATGTTCGCGCCCTTGAGCAGATCGACTTCGCGCGCGCCGCCCGCGCCCAGATGATGGTTGCCGATGATGCGGCCCGAGCGCTGCAGCTTGCCCACCAGCGTGCGCTCGCCGTCGATCATGCGGCCGCCTTCGTGCACCCAGTCGCGGCCGCCCAGCGCGCCGAGCTTCGGGTCGGCCTCGAAGGCCGCCCCGATGCGCGCGACCCAGTCGGCGCGCGGCGCGGCGTCGTCGTCGGTAATGGCGATCACGTCGCCCGTCGCGGCCTCGATGCCGCGATTGAGCGCCGCCACCTGCCCCGGTTCCTCGACGATGGCCACCGCCACGTTGAGCACGCGGGGCGTGACGTGTTCGGCGAGGCACGCGTGCGTCGCCTCGTCGTCGGCGCGCGCCACCACCACGATCTCGTCGGGCGCGCGCTGCTGGCGCAGCAGCGCCGAAAGACAGCGCGACAGATCGTCAGGACGCCGATAGGTCGGCACGAGCACGGTCACTTTCATCGCGAGTTCTCCTTTGCTGTGCTTGATGGAGGCGTTTGCGTCATGCGCTCAGGTACTCGCGCACGTTCGCGTAGCCATAGGCGTAGTTGCCGCGCGTGTTCGCCGGCACGCCGTTGAACACCCCGCCCTGCACCCGCACGCCGGCGTTGCGCAGTCGCTTGAGCGCCTCGGCGATTTCGCCTTCGGTGTGCATGCCCGAACGCAGCACGAGGAACGTCGAGCCCGCATGGCCGCCGATGATGGCGGCGTCGGTCACGGCAAGCACCGGCGGCGTGTCGATGAGCAGCACGTCGTAGCGGTTCGACAGGCCTTCGAGGTACTGGCCCAGACGCGGCGACATCAGCAGCTCGGAAGGATTGGGCGGACGGCGGCCGCACGACATGAAGTGCAGGTTGTCCACTTCGGTCGCGCGAATTGCCTCGTCCAGCGAAATCTGCCCCGAGAGCAGCTCGGAGAAGCCGTTTTCCTGGGGGCCGCCCAGATGACGCTCGAGCGCGCCGCGGCGCATGTCGCCGTCGATCATCAGCACGCGCTTGCCCGAATGCGCGAGCAGCACGGCGAGGTTCGCGGTCAGGAAGCTCTTGCCCACGCCCGGCACCGAACCCGTCAGCATGACTACGCGATTGCGCGCGTCCATCACGCTGAACTGCAGCGAGGTGCGCAGGCTACGCAGGCTTTCGACCGTGAGGTCCTTGGGGCGCGAGTTCGCGAGCACTTCACGCAGACGCGTGCCGCCGCGCACCGGGGCGCGCTTTTCGAGCGCCAGCTGCTCCGGCGAAAGCGGCACGAGACCGTACACCGGCAGCTGGAACGAGCGCTCGATCTGATCCGGATCGACGATGCCCTTGAACATGTTGCGGCGCATGAGCACGAAGCCCGTGCCGAGAATGACGCCGAGCAGCGACGCCGCCGAGACGATCAGCAGCTTCTTGGGCTTCGACGGCTTGCCGGGGCGCAGGGCCGGATCGACGATATGCACGTTGCCGCCGGTGCCCACGCGCTGCACCGAAAGCTCCTGGATGCGGTTGAGCAGCAGCACGTAGATGTCCTCGGCCACCTTCGCGTCGCGCTGCAACTGCACGGCCTTCACTTCCGTGGCCGGCAGGTCGCGGAACTTCGTGTCGTACTTCGCGCGCTCGCCCTGCAGTTGCGCGAGCTGCTGGCGCGCCGCGATCAGCACCGGGTGCTGGTCGCCAAAGCGCTGCTGGAGCGAGGCGATCTGCAGTTGCAGCGCCGAGATCTGCTGCTCGTACTGCACGCTGCCGTCGAGATAGATCTTCGCTTCGTCGCTCGCGTTGATCGAGCCCGACTTGCTCTGGTAAGCCGTGAGCGCCGCTTCGGCGTTCTCGAGGTCCGACTTCAGGCGCGGCTGTTCGCTGCGCAGGAAGTCGAGCATCTTGCTCGCGTCGGCCTGCTTGGTCGCCACGTGCTCGCGCAGGTACGACTGCGCCACCGCGTTCGCGATCGCGGCCGCGTGCTCGGGGTCGTTGTCTTCGAGCGAGATGTCGATCACGCCCGTTTGCTTGCCCTGCTCCTGAACCTGGATCGCGTTCTGGAAGCCGCTGATCGCATCGAGGTCGTTCAGGCGCACGACATTGAAGCGGGTGCCCGGACGCGCAACGAGCTTGTTGACGAGCAGCTTGACACCGCCGCCCTGCTCGACCTGGCCGACCGTGCCTTCGAGCAGGCGCGCGCCGTCCGGCGTCGAAATCACGTAGCGATCGTTGTCGAGGGCGGTCAGCGACAGCTTCTTGCCTTCGAGCTCGGGCGTGACCTCGATCGAGTCGATGTTGATGACTTCGCCGCCCCACGCAAAGTTGCCGAGCCAGTTGCTCAACCCGAACCACGGGCGCGAGGGCGTGCCCGGTGTCGCGAGACGCGCGGACAGGCTGCCGATCAACGGCAGCATGACCGGCGTGACGGTGGTGTTCAGCTTGAACTGCTTCACCACCGGTTCGACCACGCTGCGGCTCTTGATCATCTGGATCTCGGCGTCGGTGGGCAGGCTGCCCGTCGACGATCCCGAGCTGATGTTCGCGCCGGTTTGCGTTTGCGTGAGGGCCTGCGACGTGTAGTCGGAAGGCTCCACGCGAACCTGGGTGTCGGCCGTATAGACCGGCTTGGCGATGAAGCAGTAGAACACGGCCATGGCGATCACCGCCGCCGCGATCGCGATGAGCCAGCCGATGTCGTCGATGATGACGCGCAGCAACTGGCCGAGGACGACGTCCTCTTCCTCGGTGCGGGCCGCCGGGGCCGCCTGGCTATTGGCTTGTATGGTCACGATTCAATCCCGTTGTTTAGGTGTTGCTCCTGCATCCTCTTTCGAAGCGTTTCGATCACGCTGTTACTTCGCGATCTGCTTCAGATAGAAGACGGTCTGGATGGTCGGCAGCACCTGCTGCAACACACGGTTGAAGGTCGTCGAAGCGGCCGTGCCCACGTACACCACATCCAGCGGCTTGAGCTGGAACTGCGACGAAAGCATGATCGCGTCGGGCTTGGTCATGTCGAGACGGTAGATCTCGGGCTGCGTCGGGTTGTCCTTCATGCCGCGCATCACGAAGATCTGGCGCGGGTTCGCGTCGGTATCGAGAATGCCGCCCGCCTGGGTGAGCGCGTCGGCGATCGTGAGGTCGCCGCGAATCAGGTTCGTCTGCAGCGGCGTCTTCACTTCGCCCATCACGAAAATTCTGCTATCCGAACGATCCGGAATATTGATGACGTCGCCGTCCTGCAGCAGCACGTTCTGAGTCGAATCGCCGCCGTCGAGCATGCGGTTCGCATCGAGGATGTACAGCTTGCCGTGGCGCGTGAGGCGCACGCGGTTGATGTCGGCGTTGTCGGTCGTGCCGCCCGAGCGCGTGATGGCGTCCACCAGCGTGAGCGGCACGTCGCTCATCGAGAGCGGGCCCGGCGTCTTCACGTCGCCCGTGATCTGCACCTTCTGGCTGCGGTACGCGAGCACGCGCACGTCCACCTGCGGGTTCTTCACGTAGGGGCCGAGGCCGGACGCGAGCTGGTCGCGGATCTGGCCGGGCGTCTTGCCCGCGGCCATGATGCGGCCCACGAACGGGAAGAAGATCGTGCCGTCCTTGGCCACGGTCTGTCCGTACGGGTCGGCCTGGCCCGGCAGCGCGTTGGTATAGGGCTGCGTGAGCGCCTGACCCACCGTCTGCGTCGTGTTGCCGCCCGTGGAGAACGTCGAGCCCTGCGGCGTCGACAGCTCGGGGTGATCGAACACGGTCACGCCGAGAATGTCCTGCGGCGCGATGTGATAGGTGTAGTCGGCAGCGCTCGAGAACTTCGAGGGCGGCAGCGGCGCCTTCGGCTGGGCTGCGGCCGCTTGCGCCTGCTGCAGCACGACTTGCTGCGTGATGAGCGTCACGTTGAATTGCTGCTGCGGCTGGTTGTTCGGCTGTTCTTTCAGGCTCGACGTGTCGAGATAATTGCCGGGCGCCGTCGCGCACGCGGAAACGAAGACGCTCAACGCGACCACAGCCGTCAGTTTCAGTTTTGTCATTGGCATATTCGGCTCAACCATCCCTTAACCATACGATCCATCAATTCAAGACTCTGGCGATACGCGGACTCATGGAGCCCATGAGGATCGCTGACATCAGAGTTCTCCCAATTACCGAGCGCGTACACCTTGCCGCGCGCGGTGGGTTCAATGCGCTCGACCGCGGCGACCTGGCGGCGCTCGGTCACGAGCACGAGGTCTGCGGAGCGCACGAGGCGGCTGGTGAGGCGGCGCGACTGATGCTCGCCCACCTTCATGCCGCGCTCGGCAAGGAGCCACTGCATCACGGGGTCCATGTCGTCCCCATCGCGCGCACGCAGGCCCGCCGATTGAAACGATTCCGGCCGTGAACCTGTCTGTTCGCTCAGACGCTCGCGAAAAAGCTGTTCCGCCGCCGGCGAGCGGCAGACGTTGGCGTGGCAGACGATGAGCACGTTCTTGATCATGATCGCGTGACTCCCTTCCTTTACATGACGCTATGCGCGAAGCCCGGCAACGCTCAGGCCACTGCCTGCGTTGCGGCGGTTTCGGCGCGTGCGCGGCTTGCCTGGGTCGCGCTGGCGCGGCCCACGGCGTGGTACTCGATGCCGAGTTCCTGCAGTGCCGACGGCTCGTACAGATTGCGGCCGTCGAACACGATCGGCATCTTCAGCTGCGACTTGAGCGTTTCGAAGTCGGGCGCCTTGAAGACCTTCCATTCGGTGGCGACCACCACGGCATCGGCTTCGCTTGCGGCTTCCATCGCGTCGTTCACGAACGACAGCCGCGCCTGATGTTCCGGCGCGTGCGCGAGATCGAGCGCGAGTACGCGCTGCGCCTCGGCGGTCGCGACCGGGTCGTAAGCCTTGACCGTGGCGCCGCGCGCGAGCAGTTCGGCGATGAGCGTGCGGCTCGGCGCCTCGCGCATGTCGTCGGTGTTCGGCTTGAACGCGAGCCCCCAGACGCCGAACGTGCGGCCCGTGAGGTCGGAGCCGAAGCGCGTAACGATCTTCTGTGCGAGCACCTGCTTCTGCGCTTCATTGACGGACTCCACGGCGCGCAGGATCTGCAGCGGCTCGCCGAAATCCTCGGCAGTGCGCATGAGCGCCTTCACATCTTTCGGGAAGCACGAGCCGCCGTAGCCGCAGCCCGCATAGAGAAAGTCGTAGCCGATGCGCGGGTCCGAGCCCACGCCGCGGCGCACGGCCTCGATATCGGCGCCCACGCGGTCGGCGAGATTCGCGAGTTCGTTCATGAACGAAATGCGCGTGGCGAGCATGGCGTTGGCCGCGTACTTGGTGAATTCGGCCGAATGCACGTCCATGTAGAGCGTGCGCTCGTGATTGCGGTTGAACGGCGCATAGAGCCGCTTCATGACCTCTTTCGCACGCTCGCCGGGCACGTCGTCGTTGCAGCCGAGCACGATGCGGTCGGGCCGCGCGAAGTCCTCGACTGCCGCGCCTTCCTTGAGGAACTCGGGGTTCGAGACCACCGAGAACATGTGGCTCTCGCCGCGCTTGCGCAGTTCGGAGGCGATCGCGTCGTGCACGAGCGCGGCCGTGCCGACCGGCACCGTGGACTTGTCCACCACCACCTTGAAACCGGTCATGTGGCGGCCGATGTTGCGCGCGGCCGCCAGCACGTATTGCAGGTCGGCGGAGCCGTCTTCGTCGGGCGGCGTGCCCACGGCGATGAACTGCACGTCGCCGTGCGCGACCGCCGCTTCCACGTCGGTCGAGAACTTCAGCCGGCGCGCGCGCACGTTGCGCTCGATGATTTCCTTCAGGCCCGGCTCGTGAATCGGCACGATGCCCTGATTGAGCAGGTCGATCTTGCGTTCGTCGACGTCGAGGCAAAACACGTCGTTGCCAATGTCGGCAAGACAGGCGCCCGTCACGAGACCCACATAACCGCTGCCAATGATCGTCAGATTCATGCCCACCTCAAAAGTGATTGATTCTTCATGTCACGCGAAACGTTGCGCACACCTGCATCGCGCGCACTCGCTTCGCCTCAATATGCGTTCTGGCCTGCGAAGCCCTTCCACATGGTCATCGCCACGATGCGCAGGTCGAGCGCGAAGCTCCAGTGCTGCATGTAGTGCAGATCGAAGCGCACGCGGTCGCGCATCTTTTCCACGCGATCGGTTTCGCCGCGAAAGCCGTTGACCTGCGCCCAGCCCGTGATGCCCGGCTTGATGCGATAGCGCGCCATGTAGCCGCGCACGAGGTCCTTGTAGATGTCGTCGTGGGCCAGCGCGTGCGGGCGCGGACCCACCACCGACATCTCGCCCTTGAGCACGTTGATGAACTGCGGCAGCTCGTCGAGGCTCGTGCGGCGCAGGAACGCGCCCACGCGCGTCACGCGCGGATCGTTGCGGCGCGCCTGGGTGATCTGCCCCGCGACTTCCGCATGGACCTTCATCGAGCGGAACTTGTAGATTTCGAATTCATTGCCATCGAGCCCCTTGCGGCGCTGCTTGAAGAACACCGGACCCTTCGACGTGAGCTTCACGGCGAGCGAAATGACCGCCAGCAGCGGCGCCAGCGCGACCAGCACGCCGCCCGCGAACACGATGTCGAACAAGCGCTTGGGCAGCACGCGCAGATCCGTGACCGGCGAGGCCGCCAGATTGATGGCCGGCACGCCGAGCAGATCGACCACGGGCTGGCTGAAGAACGACAGGCTGCGCACGTCCGGAATGAAGCGGATGTTCACGAAGTCGTTGCGCAAGGCCGTGACGATGCGATGGATCGTGCGCTCCTTGGTGATCGGCAAGGCGAGCCACAGCTCGCGGACCTCGTTCTTGCGCACGAATTCGAGCATCGCCTGGAGGTTGCGCTCCACGGGCACGCCGTCGATTGCCGCGTCGCCGTCCGCGTCGCTGTCCTCGTCGAACACGAGCGCCGGGTGAAAGCCCGCTTCCGGGTGAAAACGCATGTGCTCGATCAGGAAGCGCCCGTAGCGCGGGCCGCCCACCACCGCCACGGCCTTCTGGTTGTAGCCCTCGCGGCGAATGCCCCGCAGCACCATGTGCACGAGCGCCTTCGAGACGATCAGCAGGGCCACCGAGGCGACGACCCAGTACGCGAGCCACAGGCGCGAGAGCGAATCGGCGCGGTGCAGGCTGAAGCTCAGCAGGATGCCCGTGCCCTCCACGGCGAGCCAGGCGGCACACACGCGCGCAAAGAGGACGTAGAGCGACTTGCCGCGCCACGACTTGTAGATCCCGAACGCCGGGAACATCCAGATCGCGAGCACGCAGTTGAACGCGAGCGCCACGCTCTCCGCGTCGGTGAGCGGCACGAACTGGCCACGGTGCAAGGCGGCCGCGAGCAGCGCTCCAGCGGCAATGGCGGCAACGTCGAAAATTCTGGCTAGAACGCTGAGCATGTCCGGCACCTCGGGTTTAAAAAATGAAACGCGGCCACGCACTGCAAATCATGGCCGGTCGCTTCAAAAGTTTCTGGGACTGCGTCGCCGCGAAAAACGTCTGGCGTCGCGAATTCTGATCCGAATAAACCCTAATAAGGCGCGATAAAAATTCCGGCCGCAAGCCTCAAAAGTATCTCCAATTGTTTCGCCCCTTTCGGGTCAATTTTTCGCGACTTTTGTCGGCAAAGATTGCCGAAGCTCACACCCACACTGGCTCAAAACCCCGGCCATTCCGGCAGATTTTTCCTGCCTGGACGCCTGATTTTGGGTTCCGACAAGAAATTGCGGCGGCCGGCAGCGGAATTTTTATTGAATTTTTTATCGGAATTTCGCTGTGACGGAAGCGTGATTTAAATTTAATTCGAATATTTTCCGTTTTCTTCTTTACGACTCGATTTATGACGATTTTAAGCATGCTACAAATCGCATCACCGATACCTTTTTCAGGAGAGCGAGATGACGGATACGGGTTCCGCTACGGCATCGGCAAACGCGTCGCAGACGCGTGCCGAAACGCGCAGTGCATTGCAGGTATGCCCTGTGGTGCTTGCGGGCGGCGCGGGCTCGCGGCTGTGGCCACTGTCGCGCGAGCAATATCCGAAGCAGATGATCAACCTCGTTGGCGAGCAGTCGCTGCTGGCCAACACCGCGGGCCGCCTCGATGCGCTCGCCGAGCGCGTGACGCTCGCAGAGGAGTTGCTGATCGTCTGCAATGAAGAACATCGTTTCACCACCGCCGACCAGGTTCGCGCGGCGGGCAAGCAGGCGCGTCTGATTCTCGAGCCAGTGGGCCGCGATACGGCGCCCGCGCTCACGATCGCCGCGATGTCGGTGGTCGCGAAGCAGGAAGACGGCATTCTCGTGGTGATGCCGGCCGACCACGCGCTTGCCGACCTCGAAGCGTTCCAGAACACCGTGGCCGAAGGCGTGCGGCACGCGGCGAACGGCCAGATCGTGACGATGGGCATCGTGCCCACGCATCCCGAAGTGGGCTATGGCTACATTCACGTGGGCGAGCCGCTCGCGAACGCCGAACCCAACGGTGCACGCCGTCTGAACGGTTTCGTCGAGAAGCCCTATTTCGAGCTGGCGCAGCAGTACGTCGCTTCGCAGCGCTACTGGTGGAACAGCGGCATTTTCATCGTGCGCGCATCGACCTGGCTCAAGGCGATTCGCCACTTCCATCCGGCCATCTACGCCGCCTGCGCGGAATCGATCGAGCACGGCAAGGCAGACGGCGACTTCTTCCGCGTAGATAGCGAAGCGTTCGCACGTTCGCCTTCGAACTCGATCGACTACGCCGTGATGGAACCGCTCGCCGGCGACCCGACGATCGCAAGCGGCGTGGTCGTGCCGCTCACGGCCGGCTGGACCGACCTCGGTTCATGGGACACCGTCTGGCAGGTTTCGCCCAAAGACGACGAAGGCAACGTCGCGCACGGCCGCGTGATGTTCGAAGGCGCCAGCGATACCTTCGCGCATTCGGACGGCCGGCTCGTGGCCTGCCTCGGCACCAAGGACCTCGTGGTCGTGGAGACCCCGGACGCCCTGCTCGTCGCCGACCGCTCGCGCGCCCAGGACGTCAAGAAGATCGTGCAGCGCCTGAAGCAGGAACGCCGCACCGAAGCCGTGGCGCACCGCCTCGTGCATCGCCCGTGGGGTCACTACGACAGCGTGGACAGCGGCGAGCGCTTCCAGGTCAAGCGGATCGTGGTCGAACCGGGCGCACGCCTCTCGCTGCAGATGCATCACCATCGCGCCGAGCATTGGGTCGTCGTCCGCGGCACCGCGCTCGTCACGCGTGGGGAAGAACGCTTCATCGTTTCGGAAAACGAGTCGGCGTACATCCCGCTCGGCGTGTCGCATCGACTGGAAAATCCCGGCAAGATGCCGCTCGAGATCATCGAGGTGCAGTCGGGCTCGTATCTCGGTGAAGACGATATCGTGCGTCTCGACGATCAGTACGGCAGGCAGTGAAGCAAGCAGGAGAGGCAATGCAGGAAGGCCGCGCGCGCAATGCGCGCGGCCTTGCAGGATCAGCGCGAAAGCGTGCGGTAGCGCGTTCCGGTGGTGCCGACGGTGCGTCGCTCGGCAGTGCCGGACGACGACGTATTGGCATCGCGCGCTTCACTGCCCGTGAGCAGTGCGCCCGTAGCCGTGTAACGCTGTACCGGCGCTGGCAGCGGCGCGAGCCGCACGCTGCCCGGCACGGCGGCAGGCAATGCGCGTGCGGCGGCGGCATTGGACGGATCGCCGCGCGTCACGCCTGGCGCCTGGATGGGCGCGTGCGGTGCGGCACCGGGCAACGCCGTTTGCGAAGCGCTCTGTGCAGCGCCCTTCGACGCGGCATGCTTGGCGAGAGGCGAACCCGGCCACGTAGCGCCGGACGCGGACTCGGCCATGCCTTCGCGATCGAGCCATTCACGCGCCCAGTCGAAGGCGAAATTGCGTGCCGATTCGCGATCCTGGAACGGCGGCCCGATCAGGCCCGAGCGCTCGATGCGCTTGCCGTCCTTGAGGATTTCCACGGCGCCGCGGAACATGCGGTTGCGCACGGGCTGCACGGTGAGGCTCATCGTGTAGCCGCGCCATTCCGCGACCTGCACCACGCCGCCCGCCGGGTGCGCGCTGCGATGCGACGCGTCGCGCGGCATCGCGCGGGTCGCAACGGGCTTGCTCACGCGGGAAGGCGAGAACGGTGCGAACGGCCCATCGCTCTGCGAACGCGTCGCACTCGCAACCGTCGTTGCACTCGTTGCGGCCGACACGACAGGCGCGTCGATCGAAACGGGCAATGCCGGTTCGCCGCCCGCGAGCTGACGCATCATGCTTTCCATGGGATCGGCAAGCGGCGCGTCGGCGAGCGCAGCGGGCGCCTGCCAGGCTTCGGGGCTCTTCCAGAACACGGCCGGCTGGCCATCGTCCTCGGCGACTTCCTCGACTGCGACTGCAACGGGTTGCGCATCGGCCTGCGCCGGCTGCGGCACATAAACGAACTTGCGGCCGCGCTGCGAGAGCAGCTCGACCAGTTCGATCAGCGTGCCGCTGCCGTGCCATTCCTCGAAACGACGACGGCAGGTAGGCCCGGACGGATAACGCGCGGGCAAGCGCGACCACGACTCACCGGTGGTGAGAATCCAGAGGACGGCATTGGCCACGACGCGCGGCTCGGCACGAGGGCGGCCGCGCCGGTTGAGTCTGATTGGAGGTTCATCTGACACGAGCGAAGACACCTGCATCCACTCGTCGTCGCTCAGTTCTTCGAAATTCATGCTGTTCTCCACGCAGCCGGACCGGGGCTGCAGTGACGGAGCACTGGCTTGCGGATCTTGTTGCCCGCGTTGGCTAGCTCGGTTGCACCATATGCTTGTATGACGTGTTCATTTGCGTCGCGATGCGCACTCTGGCAGTGCGTTCTTTCACTGTATTGACGCAATACACGTGGTCTCACTCGTGCAAGGGAGAATTTGTGCAGGAAGCATACCACCTGAAACCAGCCGATGAGGAGGGCCGTAATAAGTGTTACGGTTAGAAACAATCTCCACCTTGAATAGCCGCGAAGATCGCCGAAAAAGGCCTGAAAACGCAGTGTTTTACAGCGTAGATACACTTGTAACAGGTTCAATCGTTGCGTAGCCGGCACACGCCGTGTGCCCTCACAATTCCGAACGCATGCATACCACTTAAGACACATCCGCCCCGGCGGATGCCAGGTTTGCTCCTGCAGCGCTATCGTTGTGCCCGCAACAAATGACATGGCGATGAAATCATCAGACGCATCATGAAACCTTCACGCGAGACCCGGCGGTCGCACTTCGCACCGGTTGCACCGCCGCTAACCGAACGCTCGTGCGGCGTCACGTAGCGAAGCCGGGTAAACGAATCCGTCTATAGTAAGGGCGCACTGAACCACCACGGAGATTCGTGTATGCAAACCTCTGTTCCGGGCGTCGCAACGCCGGGCGTCGCCACGCCGCGCGTCGCCACGCCCCGCATCGCCACGGCGTTGATGGTCACCCTGACCGTGGGGCTGCTCGCCCCCTGGGGCGCCGCACAGGCGCAGCTCGGCAACCTGCTCAACCAGGGCGGCAGCAACAGCGGTTCGGCACAGGGCGCGCTCGGCAATCTGGGCGGCCTCGGCAACTCGCTTTCGGCGCCCTCGCTTACCTCGAACAGTCTCGGCAATGTCACCGGCGTGCTGCAGTACTGCATCAAGAACAATTACCTGAACGCCGACGCCGCGAGCAACGTGAAGGACTCGCTGCTCGGCAAGCTGCCCGGCGGCGCGAACACGACGGATAGCGGCTATACGCAGGGCACGAGCGGCATCCTCACGGCCGGCAACGGACAGAAACTCGACCTCACGGGCGGCGGCCTCAAGGAGGAGGCCACGAAGCAGGTCTGCGACAAGATCCTGAGCCAGGCGAAGTCGATGCTCTAGCCGCCCCGATCCGGTATGCAGATGTGCGCGGGCGCACCGCCCGCGCAATTTATGTGCCGTAAGCTTTGAACACGAACGAAGTCCGGCTGTCGAATGGAATCAACCGGTCTTCTCCCGGCATTGCTGCTCGTAGCCATGACCAAGCGCCACACTCCCGTGATACTCGCGTTCCCGGCCAGCACGCTGCGGAACGCGCTGAGCGGCCTTGCCGCTTTTGCCGCCCTGCTGGTCCCGGTGGCCGCGCATGCGCAATCCACGCAATCCGCCGCGCACGACCAGCAGTTCGACTGCAAGTCCGATCCCCACACGTTCATTTCGTCGCTGATTGACGAAAAATCCATCGATCCCGAGCCGAGCCGCGTGGAAGCGAATTCGGTGAACGCGTTCAGCCCGGTGCGCGGCACCCGCCTGAGCGCGTTCGGCTTCCCCATCTACGTGGTGCTCGGCTACGACCGCGACGACACGCTCTTCAAGCGCGGCGCCGGCAAGGAGATCACCTCGCCGCTCTACGGCGTGGTCGTGTCCGCGCCCGCGGAGAAGGTGCGCTCGCGTGTGCGCGAAGCCAACAGCGACGCGACCGTGCAATCGGTCGTGCCGCTGCTGCTCACGGCGATCGTGTGCGGCGGGTGAGCGCTCAGCCGCCGAAGAACGCCAACGCGCCCAGCCCCACCCCGACGATGGCAACGCCCACCGACGTATTGAGCAGCCAGCGCCGCCGCGTGAGCAGCGTAATCGCCGTGAGCGCGATCGAGATCTGGATGAGCGTCGTGGCCTGAGCCCAGCGATGATGGCCGTGCAGCACGTGCTCGCTCAGCGCATCGTCCTGCTCGACGATTTTTTCGAGCGCCTCCGCCTTGGCGCGGATCGGCTCCTTCTGCTGGCGATAGCGGTCGGCGTCGGCGGCGAAGCGCTTCTGCGCGGCGTCCGAATTCGGCGCGAGCGCCGAGAGTTGCGCGCCCAGCTCCGCGAGATTCTGCTTCTCGCCCTTCGCCTGATAGTAGGCCCATTGATTCGCGGCTTCGGTCTTGCGGATCGCCGCTTCGTTCTTGTAATAGAGCGCCTGGTTCTCGCTGTTGCCGCTCTGATAGGCAAAGATCGCTCCAATCGAAGCGAGGATGGCCGTCATCACCGCCATGCGGCCCGGGAACGGATCGCCCTCGCCGTGCCCGCCATGGCCCGCCGCGGCGTGTTCGACCGCGTGGTCGTGCGGCCCATGCACTTCGTACTCTTCAGACATCCAAAGACTCTCCGCTATCTCTGACTTTTACTGGCGCGCACCGCCTTTTCCCCGTGCGGCGCGCCTGTTTGGACGCTCAATTATCGTGAGCGCGGCGCGCTTGTCCAGTACCCGGAATGCATCGGGTGTAACGAAACCCGAAATCTCTCCCGACGAAAGCGAATCGTAGGTTTTATCGTCTATTCATTCAGAATAGGTAACTCGGGATGTTGCAGTGCATCCCCTCCCGCCTGCCGTTTGCAAACGTGGATTTGCGCCCTGAGCGCCCCCTCGCGTCGCTGCAGTGCCACATGGCCCTATATGCAACCTCGCGCGGCCTGCCCTGAGGCCTTCTGCCGTTAATAAATTTCAGCCCGGAGACCATCATGGGGCCCACCACGGCCGCACACGCCGCGGCTATCGATACTGTGGCACACAGCGCGCGCGAGCGGTACGGCGAGCCGGATGATACCGGCGGCCTGATCGACGCGATCTACGATGCCGGCTTCGACGCGCAACGCTGGCCCGATGTGTGCGCGCGCATTGCGCAACGCATCGGTGCGCAACACGTCAATCTCACCATGCTGCCGCCCGAAAGCACGTTCTCGCTCGCCGAGTGGGACGGCATCGACGCTTCGTTTGCCCAATCGTACGCGCAGCACTACGGCAGCTTCGATCCGCTCGTGCCGCAGGTGCGCCGCTGGGCCGCCGGCACGCTCGTCACCGACACGATGATCCACCCGCAGGGGAGTCTGCAACGCAGCGCCTTCGTGCAGGAGTGGGTGCGCCCGCAGCGCTTCTACACGGTGGCCTTCGCGAACGTGCTGCGCGAAGGCGATATGGCCGCCGTACTCGGCGCGCTGCGCCATGAAACGCGCTTCTATAGCGAGGACGAACTGGACGCGCTGCGCACGCTGCTGCCGCATCTGCGCAATGCCTTGCGCGTGCAGCGGCACACGGCCCGCACGCTCGCCTCGCGCGATCAAAGCGCGAATGCCCCTGCGGACGCACTCGACGCGCTCGCGCATGGCGTGCTGATCGTCGACGCCGACGCGCACATCGTGTTCGCGAATCGCGCCGCCTCGGCGCAGCTCGCCCGCGCAAACGGGTTGCGCACCGAACACGCCGCACTCAGCGCCACCACGGCTGCCGCCACCCAGCAGTTGCGCTCGCTGATCGCGCGAGCGGCCGGGCGCGACGTGCGCGGGCGCAGCGGCGGCGCAATGCTGATCGCCCGCCAGCCGCCCGACGAGCCGCTGCACGCGCTCGTTTCGCCGCTAGGCGAGCACCGTCACGCCGACTACTGCGCCCACGGCGCGCGCGCCGGCACGGCCATGCTCATCGTGATCGATCCGCAATCGTCGCGGCGCGGCGTGGAAACGCGCCTGATCGCGCTGTTCGGCCTCACGCCCGCGGAAGCACGGGTGGCCTGCGAGGTCGGCAAGGGCCTCAACCCGAAAGACGTGGCCGAAGCGCTGCAGGTGCTGCCCTCGACGGTGCGCACGCATCTGCATCACGTGTTCGCGAAAACCACCACGCGCCGCCAGGCCGAGCTGATGCGCCTGATCGCGCAGCTTGCGATTGCACGCGGCGATTGATCCGACATTTCGTCGACGCAAAAAGAAGCGGCCCGCGCCTCCCGCGTTCGATGAACGTGGATGGCGCGGGCCGCAGTGCGGTCTTGTCCGCGACGATCAACCGCCCAGGTAGGCGCGCTTGATATTGTCGTTGGCGAGCAGATTGTCGGCGCTGTCGGCGAGCACCACGCGTCCGGTTTCGAGCACATAGCCGCGATCGGCCACATGCAGCGCCTTGTTCGCGTTCTGCTCGACGAGGAACACCGTCACGCCCTCTTCGCGAATCGTGCGGATGATGTCGAAGATCTGCGCGATCACGAGCGGCGCGAGGCCGAGCGTGGGCTCGTCGAGCAGCAGCAAACGCGGCTTGCTCATGAGCGCGCGGCCGATGGCGAGCATCTGCTGCTCGCCGCCCGACATCGTGCCCGCACGCTGCTTCGCACGCTGGTTCAGGCGCGGAAACAGCTTGAACACGTGCTCGATGCCCGCATCGATCTCGTGCTGCGAGGCGAAGAAGCCGCCCATCTGCAGATTTTCGAGCACCGTGAGGCTCGGGAATACGCGGCGGCCTTCCGGCGAAATCGCCATGCCCTTGCGCATGATTTCATGCGTGGGCATGCGCGTGATGTCCTCGCCTTCGAACGTCACTTTCCCTGCGGAAGCGCGCGGCGTGCCGCACACGGTCATCATGAGGGTGGTCTTGCCGGCGCCGTTGCTGCCGATCAGCGTGACGATCTCGCCCTTGTTCACTTCGATCGACACGCCCGCCAGCGCTTCCACCGCGCCGTAGTGGGTATGGACCTTTTCCAGCTTCAGCATCAGTCCTCTCCGAGATAGGCCTTGATCACGCGCGGGTCGTTGCGCACTTCGTCGGGTTTGCCGATCATGATCGGCTTGCCGTGCTCCATCACCAGGATGCGGTCCGACACGCCCATCACGAGGCTCATGTCGTGTTCGATCAGGAGTACGGAAATTCCGAACTCGTTGCGCAGGCCATCGACCATCTGCTGCAGCTCGACCTTTTCCTGCGGGTTCAGGCCCGCCGCGGGTTCGTCGAGCATCAACAGACGCGGATCGGTGATCATGCAGCGCGCGATTTCGAGCCGGCGCTGATGGCCGTACGAGAGCGTGCCCGCCTCGCGGTTCGCGACCGGCTTCAGGCCCACGCGCTCGAGCCAGTACGCGGCGCGCTCGAGCGCGGCGCGCTCGGCGCGGCGATAGGCGGGCGTCGCGAACAGGCCGCTCAGCATGTTGCGGTTGACCTTCAGGTGCTGGGCGACCATGAGGTTTTCCAGCACCGTCAGCTGCTTGAAGAGGCGAATATTCTGGAACGTGCGCACGAGGCCGCGGCGTGCGACCTGGTGGCTCGGCTGGCCGGTAATGGCGTGACCTTCGAGCACGACGTCGCCCGCGGTGGGCTTGTAGAAGCCGCCCACGCAGTTGAACACCGTGGTCTTGCCCGCGCCGTTCGGCCCGATGATCGCGAAGACTTCGTCCGGACGCACGTCGAAGTCGATGCCGTCCACGGCCAGCAGACCGCCGAAGCGCATCTGCAGGCCGGCTACTTTCAACAACGCTTGTGCGCTCATTGCGGCAACTCCACGTGCGGACGGCTCGCGGGCAACAGGCCCTGCGGACGCCACATCATCATCAGCACCATCACCAGACCGAAGATCAGCATGCGGTACTCGGCAAAGCCGCGCGCCACTTCGGGCAGCGCCGTGAGCAGGATCGCGGCGAGCACGACGCCCAGCTGCGAGCCCATGCCGCCCAGCACCACCACGGCGAGAATCAGCGCCGATTCGATGAAGGTGAACGACTCGGGCGTGACGAGCCCCTGGCGCGCCGCGAAGAACGCGCCAGCGAGACCCGCGAACGACGCGCCCAGCGTGAACGCCGAGAGCTTGATGCGCGTGGGGTTCAGACCCAGCGAGCGGCACGCGATCTCGTCTTCGCGCAGCGCTTCCCAGGCGCGGCCCATCGGCATGCGCAGCAGGCGGCTCGTGACGAACAGCGTGAACGCCACCAGCACGAGCGCGAGCAGGTACAGGAAGATCACCATGTGCTCGCCGCTGTACTCAATGCCGATCAGCTCGTTGAACGTCTTCGCGCCTTCCACGCTCGCGTGGCGGGCCATTTCGAAGCCGAACACAGTGGGCTTGGGAATGCTCGAGATGCCATCCGGGCCGCCCGTGATGCTCGTGAGATTGTTGAGCAGCACGCGGATGATCTCGCCGAAGCCGAGCGTGACGATGGCGAGATAGTCGCCGCGCAAGCGCAGCACCGGGAAGCCGAGCACGAAACCGAAGGTGGCCGCGGCGAGCGCGGCGAGCGGCAGGCATTCCCAGAACGTGAAGCCGAAGTACTGGTTGAGCAGCGCATACGTATAGCCGCCCACCGCATAGAAGCCCACGTAGCCGAGGTCGAGCAGACCCGCGAAACCCACCACGATATTGAGGCCGAGGCCGAGAATCACGTAGATGAGTGCGAGCGTCGCCACGTCGATCGCGCCGCGCGAACCGAGGAACGGGAACACCGCGCCGAACGCGAGCAGCACCCAGATCGCCACGCGCTGCTGGCGCGCGCCGAGCGCGGGGGCCCGGGGCAAGCGCACCTGACTCGTGGCGCGCACGAACATCGGCTTGACGAGCTGAAACACGAACACCACGGCAGCCGCGATCCACACCGGGCGCCAGTGCTGCTGCAGCACGACCTGATAGCCGTCCAGCGTGAGTTGCAGGCCGAGAATGGGGGCCGTGAGGATGATGGTCGCCACGGCGGCGGCGAGCGCGCCTTTCACCGTTTGCGACGAGGACGGGCCCTCTGCGGCCACGCGAACCGAAACAGTCTGACTCATTTCGACCTCACACCTTTTCGACGTCCGGCTTGCCGAGCAGGCCGGTGGGACGGAAGAGCAGCACGAGCACGAGCAGGCCGAAGGCCACGACGTCCTTGTACTCCGCAGGCATGTAGCCCGAGGCGAAGGTTTCGGCGAGGCCGAGCAGCACGCCGCCGAGCATCGCGCCCGGAATGCTGCCGATGCCGCCCAGCACTGCGGCCGTGAACGCCTTGATGCCCGCGATGAAGCCGATATACGGATTGAGCTTGCCGATCGTGAGGCCGATCAGCACGCCGCCCACCGCCGCGAGCATGGCGCCGAGCACGAAGGTGAACGAGATCACGCGGTTCGTGTCGATGCCGAGCAGGTTCGCCATCTTCATGTCTTCCGCGCAGGCGCGGCACGCGCGGCCCATGCGCGAGCGCGAGATGAAGAGCGTGAGCGCGATCATCAGCACGAGCGTCACGCCGACGATCAGCATGCGCGAGTACGGAACCGTCACTTCGAAGTTGCCGCCCATGTTGAAGTCGAGCGCGCCGGAAATGAGCATCGGCACGGACACGTCGCGCGCGCCCTGCCCGATCTGCACGTAGTTCTGCAGAAAGATCGACATGCCGATGGCGGAGATGAGCGGCACGAGGCGCGGCCCGCCGCGCAGCGGCCGGTACGCCACGCGCTCGACCGCGAAACCGTAGAGCCCGGTGACCACCACCGAGACGATGAGCGCCGCGCCCAGCACGAGCGGCAGCGGATAACCCGCCGAGGTGCCGATCGCCGTGAGCGTGACGAGGCCCACATAGGCGCCGATCATGTAGATCTCGCCGTGAGCGAAGTTGATCATGCCGATGATGCCGTAGACCATCGTGTAGCCGATGGCGATCAGCGCATAGATCGCACCCAGCGTGAGCCCGTTGACGAGCTGCTGGGTGAACTGAGGAAGAAAATCATTCATGCGTAAGCCCCGCGGCCGTGAAGCCGATGAGAGACCTTTGGAACCGTACCAACCCTTTTTTAGTTGCGCGCACAACCGCCATGAAAACGCCCCGCCACGAGGAAAGGCGGGGCGTTGGCAGCGTGCAGCGCCGGGATCAGTTCGCGGCGGTCTTGGTAGCGTCCTTGTGCCACGTGTAGACGACGAAGCGGAACGACTTCAGGTCGCCCTGTGCGTCGTATTCGACCTTGCCGATCGGCGTGTTGAACGCGTTCTTGTGCAGGTAGGCCGCGACCTTGGTCGGGTCCGTGCTCTTCGCGCCGGCAATGCCGTCGGCGATCACTTCGACTGCTGCGTACGACGGCATCTGGAACGGGCCATTGGCGTCGCGCTTCGCGTCGGCAAAGGCCTTCACGAGCCTGGCGTTGGCGGGGTCCGAGGCGAAGTCGGCCGGCAGCGTGACGAGCATGCCTTCCGAAGCCGGGCCGGCGATGGCCGTCACGTCCTTGTTGCCCACGCCTTCCGGACCCATGAACGTGGCCTTCACGCCCTGTTCACGCGACTGGCGCATGAGCAGGCCCATTTCCGGGTGGTAGCCGCCGAAGTAGACGAAGTCCACGCCCTGCGACTTGAGCTTCGTGACGACTGCCGAGTAGTCCGAATCGCCGGCGTTGATGCCTTCGAACACGACGACGGGGATGTGCGCCTTGTCGAGCGCGGCCTTGACCGAGGTGGCGATGCCCTGGCCGTACGACTGCTTGTCGTGCAGGATCGCGACCTTCTTCGGCTTGACCTTGTTGATGATGTAGGCGGCAGCAGCCGGACCTTGCTGGTCGTCGCGGCCGATGGTGCGGAAGATGAACTGGCGCTTCTTGCCTTCGGTCAGCTGCGGCGCGGTGGCCGACGGCGTGACCATCACGACGCCTTCGTTCTCGTAGATGTCCGAAGCGGGAATCGTCGAGCCCGAGCAGACGTGGCCGACCACGTACTGGATGTGCTGCGAAACGATCTTGTTGGCGACGGCGACAGCCTGCTTCGGCTCGCACGAGTCATCCATCAGGACGGCTTCGAGCTTGTTGCCGTTCACACCGCCGGCGGCGTTGATCTGCTCGATCGCAGTCAGCGCGCCCGCCTTGACCATGTCGCCGTACTGGGCGACCGGGCCGCTGAACGGGCCGGCAATGGCGATCTTCACGGTGTCGGCGTTTGCGCTTGCACCAAAGGCGAGCAGCGCGGCGGCCACGGAAACGGAGGTAAGGCGGGACAACAACATCATCAGGAGCTCCTCGATTGTTTTCGGGTCAACCGGTCAGACGGAATGACCTGCGCAAACGAACAGCGCCCCAATGAGTTTCAATGGGGAACAACCACGACGAGCACCAGAGAAAAAAGACGTGACGGGGCCCGGCGTGTATCAGCGCCCTGGTAGGCGGCTGAGTTCGGAGAGACTGCTGAGTTACAGACTCTGTTGCGCAAGCATTCCGCCTGCCCCGTTCGCTGCAATTCATACCGGAAAGGTGGACCGGCCTGAATCAGCGACCCGCGGATGCTATCAATAATCCCATTTCATCGCAACCAAGGGTTTTTTCGGATATCGAGTTGAGTTTTGACATCGGTCAATAGAGGGGCATGCTGGAAAGCGCTTGAAAACGCTCGGGAAAATGGCCTTTCAGGCCGGTGGCGGCCCCCTTCCCACGCCAGGATGACCGGCTGGCGCGGGTGTATGGAATGACTGGATTTCCTGATTTTAACGCGCTCTCGATCATTAATTTAATTACAGCGAAATCTGATCACTGAATCGCACCTTACGAGAAAATTCACTATTAATTTTTTATCGCAATAAAGGCGCTCACCACATTCTCCATGAACCGGGAATACCCTAAATGCAAAATGCGCCAAATCATTGATCCAAAAGGATAAATATTACGAAAACCTTAAAATTGAATATTTATGCAGATTGATCTGGCGCCATAAATTCCGCATCACTCCACTTTCCGCCCTCCAATCCGAAAACGCGAAAGCTCTCGCCGAAGCGCGGATTTTTCTCATAATCGAATCGAGTGATTTCGAATTAATCTGCGCGACACCGTGGCGCGCCCGCCTCACTGCCTCGGCACCGCGTTCCAGCCCCGCAAGGGACGGTGGTATCCTCGCTCCCTCGCCGCGCCCGCATGCACCACTACGGCGCATGCCGCGTGCTCTCGCGCCACGCGTGAAGCCGGCGACGCTGCACCGTGCAGATCCGAAAAAACCGCAAGAACCCAGCACTCGGGGGAGATCAAACAGAATGAAGACCTTCAAGCAGGCAGCCGCTGCCGCCACCCTTTCCCTGATCGCCGGCGCCGCCGCACTCGCGCTGACTTCGCCCGCCGCACGCGCCGCCGAAACCGCGACCGTGGAAGTGCTGTCGATCGTCGAGCACCCCGCGCTCGACGCGATCCGCGACGGCGTGCGCGACGAACTGAAGGCCGCGGGCTACGACGCCGGCAAGAACCTCAAGTGGGAATACCAGAGCGCGCAGGGCAACACGGGCACCGCCGCGCAGATCGCCCGCAAGTTCGTGGGCGACAACCCGAGCGCGATCGTGGCCATCGCAACGCCTTCGGCGCAAGCCGTTGTGGCCGCAACGAAGTCCGTGCCCGTGGTGTACTCGGGCGTGACCGATCCGGTGGCCGCGCAGCTCGTGAAGACGTGGACGCCCAGCGGCACGAACGTGACCGGCGTGTCCGACAAGCTGCCGCTCGACAAGCAGGTCGCGCTCATCAAGCGCGTCGTGCCCAACGCGAAGACCGTCGGCATGGTCTATAACCCCGGCGAAGCGAATTCGGTCGTCGTCGTGAAGGCGCTCAAGGAACTGCTCGCGCAACAGGGCATGACGCTCAAGGAAGCCGCCGCGCCGCGCACCGTGGACATCGGCCCCGCAGCGAAGAGCCTGATCGGCAAGGTTGACGTGATCTACACGAACACCGACAACAACGTCGTTTCGGCCTACGAAGCGCTCGTGAAGGTCGCCAACGACGCGAAGATCCCGCTCGTCGCCTCCGATACGGACAGCGTGAAGCGCGGCGCCATCGCGGCGCTCGGCATCGACTACAGCGACCTCGGCCATCAAACGGGCAAGGTCGTCGTGCGTATTCTCAAGGGCGAAAAGCCCGGCGCGATCGCCTCGGAAACCAGCAGCAAGCTGCAACTGTTCGTCAATCCGGCTGCCGCGCAAAAGCAGGGCGTGACGCTCTCCGCCGACCTGCTCAAGGACGCAACCACGGTCGTAAAGTAAGGCGCCGGCGTGGGCGCCAGCATGGCGCATCGCACGCAGTCACACTGCCAGGCCCGATAACGGCCACTTACGTACGCCACGGCGCGCCACCCCATCCGGGCGGTGCGCCGCGCGTCGACTCCGGCGCACCGCCGCCGCAGACCGCAACAGGATTCTTCCCCATGTCCCTCTACTCGCTTCTGGGCGCGCTCGAGATCGGCCTGATCTTCAGTCTCGTGGCCCTCGGGGTGCTGATCTCGTTTCGCATCCTCAACTTCCCCGACCTCACCGTCGACGGCAGCTTCCCGCTGGGCGGCGCCGTCGCCGCCACGCTGATCGCGGCCGGTCACGATCCGTTTCTCGCCACCGCCTGTGCGATCGTTGCGGGCGGCATCGCCGGCTTCATCACCGGCTGGCTCAACGTGCGCCTGAAGATCATGGATCTGCTCGCGAGCATCCTGATGATGATCGCGCTCTATTCGATCAACCTGCGCGTGATGGGCGCGCCGAACGTGCCGCTCATTTCCGAGTCGACGGTATTCACGCTCATCCAGCCCGCCTGGCTGCCCGACTACGTGCTGCGTCCGCTCGCGCTCCTCGTCGTCGTCGTGGCCGCGAAGTTCGGCGTGGACTGGTTCTTCTCGTCGCAATACGGCCTCGCGCTGCGCGCAACCGGCGCGAACCCGCGCATGGCGCGCGCACAGGGCATCGCCACGGGCCGCGCGACGCTCGCTGGCATGGCGCTCTCCAACGCGCTCGTCGCGTTGGCCGGCGCGCTCTTCGCGCAAACCCAGGGCGGCTCGGACATTTCGATGGGCATCGGCACCATCGTGATCGGGCTTGCGGCCGTGATCATCGGCGAGAGCATCCTGCCCGCGCGCCGGCTCATGCTCACGACGCTCGCCGCCGTGCTCGGCGCGATTCTCTATCGCTTCTTCATTGCGCTCGCGCTCAACAGCGACTTCATCGGCCTCAAGTCGCAGGACCTGAATCTCGTCACCGCCGTGCTCGTGACGATCGCGCTCGTGCTGCCCGCGACGCGCAAGAAGCTGTTTGGCCGCAAGAACGGGAGGGCATGAGATGCTCAGCGCCAAAGACCTCAAACTGACTTTCAACCCCGGCACGCCGATCGAAACACGCGCGCTGCGCGGCCTCACGCTCGAAATCCCGAGCGGCCAGTTCGTGGCCGTGATCGGCTCGAACGGCGCGGGCAAGTCCACCTTCCTCAACGCGATCAGCGGCGACCAGAGGGTGGACGGCGGCACGATCACCATCGACGGCCAGGACGTCACGAAGAAGCAGGCTTGGGACCGCGCGCATCTCGTCGCACGCGTGTTCCAGGACCCGATGGCCGGCACCTGCGAGGCGCTCACCATCGAAGAAAACATGGCGCTCGCGATGGCGCGCGGCAAGCGCCGCGGCTTCGGCCCCGCGCTCAAAAAACAGGATCGCGAACTGTTTCGCGCGAAGCTGCGCCTCCTGAATCTGGGCCTGGAAAATCGCCTGACCGATCGCATCGGCCTGCTTTCGGGCGGCCAGCGCCAGGCGGTGAGTCTGCTGATGGCGTCGCTGCAGCCTTCGCGCATCCTGCTGCTCGACGAGCACACGGCGGCGCTCGATCCGAAAACGGCCGCGTTCGTGCTGGAGCTGACCGCACGCATCGTGGAAGAGGCCAGGCTCACAACCATGATGGTCACGCATAGCATGCGCCAGGCGCTCGACTACGGCCAGCGCACGGTGATGCTGCACCAGGGGCAGGTGGTGCTCGACGTGTCGGGCGATGCGCGCCGCGGCCTCGACGTGCCGGACCTGCTGCGCATGTTCGAGCAGACCCGCCACGAGAAGCTCGACGACGACGCGCTGCTGCTGGGATAAGTGTCCGCGCGCAGCGTTAAAAAGCCCGCCCTTCGGTCGAAGCGGCGGGCTTTGGCTTTTCAGCGAAATTAATTCGGATACCGATTCAACCGGAAGACGTCTCGATCACACCTGCTTCGGATACGAATACTTGAACGTCCCCTGCGCGCTCGCGATCAGCAAACGATCGTCCACCCACGCCTCGGCGCGCGCAAAGAAGATCGAACGGCCGCCGCGCTCCAGAAAGCCCTTCGCGCGCACGAACTGGCCAAGCCCCTTGTCGAGATAGTTGGTCGTGAGTGAGAGCGTAAAGCCATGACGCGGCGGGTCGCCAACCGGCGCGAAGAGCCCCGCGTAGCCCGCAGCGGCGTCGAGCAGCGTGGCAATCGCGCCGCCTTGCAGCACGCCCTGGCGATTGAGCTTCGAGGCGTCGATGGGCATCACGAGCTCCGCGTAGCCCTCGCGCCACTGCGCGACGCTCACACCGAGCGTTTCGAGAAACGGGTTGTCCACGGCGAATTGCGACATACGCTGTCTTCCTTGCATTATCTGGCGATGCGATTGATTATAGGGTGGCTGCCGCAATGCCGCAGCGGACCGCAGCGCCGCCCATACGACTGTTCAGCGAAATTCCGCGCAACTGTACATGGCCAGCGCTGCCGCGCCGCACAACACTGCCTGATGGCGCGCCGATCGCGCGCGTCTCACGCAACCCTCTTCAGGTAAAACCAGGTACTCAAGATGAACGACAACGCGCTCCACCCCGACCCGCTGGCCACTTCGCGCACAGCGGCGGCGGCGGCAGCGGCCGAGGCCGCGCCCGTGCCTTGCCCCAGCGTCGAAACGCTCGACCGCATCCTGCCCGAGGAACCGCTCCTCATGATGGGTGCGGGCCCCGTGCCGATTCCCGACGCCGTGGCCAAGGCCAATACCGTCGTCATCAATCACCTCGGCGACACCATGGCTCGCGTCATTCACCAGGTGAAGACGATGGCGCGTTACGTGTTCCAGACGCGTTCGAACTGGGTGCTCGGCGTGGCCGGCCCTGGCTCGGCGGCCATGGAAATGGCGATCTCGAACCTCGCGTGGCCAGGCACCCGCGTGCTCTCCATCGTCAACGGCTTCTTCAGCCAGCGCATGGCCGAAATGGCGGGCCGCGTGGGCGCCGAGGTCACGACGCTCGACGTGGCGAACCGCGAGATCGCCTCGCTCGAAGCCGTGGCGCAAGCCATCGAGCGCACGCGCCCCGCCGTCGTCACGATCGTGCACGGCGAAACCTCCAATACGGTATGGAACCGCGAGCTCAAGGAAATCGTGCAGCTCGCCAAGGCCGCCGGCGCGCTCGTGGTGGTGGACGCCGTCTGCACGCTGAGCACCATGCCGCTGGAAATGGACGCCTGGGGCATCGACGTCGTCATCACGGGCGGCCAGAAGGGCCTCTCCTCGATCCCTGGTGTGTCGCTCATCGCCTTCTCGGATGCCGCCTGGGAGCGCGTGCGCACGCGCACCGCGCCGAACACGCACTGGTGCCTCGACGCCATGCTCGCCGAAAACTTCTGGCACAACGCCGGCTATCACTACACCGCGCCCGTTTCAGGCGTGCTGGCGCTGCACGAAGCGCTGCGCCTCGTGTGCACGGAAACGCTGGAAAAACGCTTTGCGCGCCACCTGCGCTGCTCGCTCGCGCTCCAAAGCGGCGTGAGCGCGCTGGGCCTCGCGCTTTACACGCCGCAAACGTGCCGCCTGAATTCCGTGGTCGGCATCGAGCTGCCCGAGGGCGTCACCGCACGCGAGGTGTGCAATCACATCTCGCAGCAATACCAGGTGGAGATCGCCGGATCGTTCGGTCTCCCGATCGTTCGCATCGGGCAGATGGGCGAGCAGTGCCGCGAGCACAACCTCTTTCGCACCGTGCACGCGCTTGGCCGCACGATGAGCGATCTCGGCGTGAAAGTCGATCTGCCCGCCGGGGTTGCCGCGCTCGAAGAGTCGCTTTCGGCCGGTTCGCGCGAAGCGCGACGCTAAGCGCTTGCGGCGCCAGGCGCCGCTCGACCCCTCAAACGCGCCGTGCGCGCACGCAGATGAACGCCGGGGCCTGCGCCAGTTCCGCGTGCAGCGCCGGCGACACCGCCTTCATTTCCGGTTGTGGCATGGGCTCGAGCACACGGTCGATGGCCCAGCCCGCTTCCATGAGCGCGTTGAAGATATCGGCAAGCGGGCGCCTGAACGCTTCCACCCACGGCTTCGGCTCGCCGAAGCCGCCCCAATGCAGGCCGAATCGCGTCGTCTCGAAGTAGGTGCGCGATCCGCGCGTGCGCGTGTCGATCCAGTCGCGCATGGGATGGGACATCGAAAACACCAGCAGCGCGCCGGGGCGCGCCACGCGGTGAAACTCCTGAAACGTCGGCGCGAGGTGCTCGACGTAGTCGAGGGCCAGCGAGCACACGATGCGGTCGACCGAAGCACTCGCGAGCCATGCGAGCGGCCGCGCGAGGTCGCCCTGCGCGACGTCGACGGCGAGGCCAGCGCAACGCGCCTTCGCCAGTTCGACCATCGCGGGCGTGACGTCGAAGGCCTGCACGCGTGCGCCCTCGCGCGCCAGCTCCGCGCTCACGATGCCCGGACCGCAGCCCGCGTCGAGCACGTCGAGCCCCGCCACCGCGCCTAGCAGCGATCGTGTGGCGGGCCGCTCGTAGAGCGCGTTGTGCGGCTTGACGGGCGCCCGCTCCGCGTAACGGTCGGCGAATTGTGTGTAGTTGGCGCGGCCGGGGAGTTCGTTGGGGGTCTTTTCGTCGGTGGACATCAGAGCGGTGGGGTAGCGATTGGGTACGCTATTGTCCATCGTTTCGCACGGGCCGACCAACGCTGCACCCTGCACGGCGGGCCGCCCCGGGCCGCCTCCGCATCTTGCCCGCGAAAAACCCACGCAAACGCGACCCCGGTTATCATCGCGCTCTTGCGTGCGCGATCCCGATGCGCGCCGCATGACGCAACCGCAGGCAACTGAAAGCAACCGCAGGCAAACGATGTCCCCCATCCCCTTCGACGCCATCCTCTTCGACTGCGACGGCGTGCTCGTCGACTCAGAACGCATTACGCACGTGGTGCTCACGCAGATGCTGGGCGAACTCGGCTGGACGCTCACGGTAGACGAAGCCATGGGCATCTTCGTTGGTAAGGCCGTGAAAGACGAAGCCGCGCGCATCGAAGCGCATACGGGATTCGCGATTACCGACGCCTGGCTCGAAGGCTTTCGCGCGCGCCGCAATGAAGCGCTGGAGCGCGATCTCGTCGAGATCCCGGGCGCGCCCGCGGCCGTGCGTGCGGTGTACGCGGCCATGAACGGGCGCATCGCCGTCGCCTCGGGTGCGGACCGGCGCAAGGTCGAGTTGCAACTGCGCAAGGTGAACCTGCTCGGCTGCTTCGCAGGGCATATCTACAGCGGCCACGAAACGCCGCGCAGCAAGCCGCATCCCGATGTCTATCTCGCGGCGGCGGCCGGCCTCGGCGTGGCGCCCGCCCGCTGCGCCGTGATCGAGGACACGGTCACGGGCGCGCGCGCGGGCCTCGCCGCGGGCGCCACCGTGTTCGGCTACAGCCCGCCCGAGCCCGGCCACAGCAGCGCGCAGGCGCTGCTCGAGGCAGGCGTCGCGCACGTATTCACCGACATGGTGCAGCTTCCCGCCCTGCTTTCCCGCTGGTCAAATAGTTAAGCGCGTATAAAACAGCGCTAAAAGAGCCATGCGCCGCGCGCACTGTTGGCCGTACGCATCACCACGCATCAGATAGAAAGCAGGCTGCCGACGAGTCGCATACCATCCGATTCGTAGCGCTGCGAAAGAAAAAGATAGTTTGCTATCGAATCGCTTTGGGCTATGATCCGCCGATGTCGAATCTTCATACTTTACGCCTTGCGGTCAGCAGCACGCTCGTCGTGGCGGCACGCAAATGGCGGCGCACGACGCACGGCGCCCTCACCGCATACAACGTCTCCGAGGCATGCGCCGCGCCGCTGCTCACCGCCGGGCGCCTTGGCGAAGCCGTGCGCCAGGTGACGCTTGCGGAGCACGTGGGCATCGAAGGCCCTTCGCTCGTGCGCCTGCTCGACCAGCTCTGCGCCGCGGGCCTCGTGCGCCGCGACGAAGACCCCGACGACCGCCGCGCAAAAACGATCTCGCTCACGAGCGAAGGCCGCGCCGTGACCGAGCGCATGGAGGACGAGCTGCGCTCGCTGCGCGCCCGCGTGCTCAAAGGCGTGAGCCGCGCCGACCTCGAAGCGACGCTGCGCGTGCTCAACGCGTTCAACGCAGTTCCCCCCGCAGACCAGGCTGACCGGCCCTTACACGACTGAAAGCAGACAGCGGACTCATGACCTACCCCTCCATCCGCGACTGGCTCTTTTCGGTCAAGACCTTCGCCGCGTCGATGCTGGCGCTCTATATCGCGCTCAAATTCCAGCTGCCGCGCCCCTATTGGGCGATGGCCAGCGTGTACATCGTCTCGAACCCGTTCGTGGGCGCCACGCGCTCGAAGGCCCTGTACCGCGCGCTCGGCACCGCGCTCGGCGCGGCCGCCGCCATCGCGCTCGTGCCGCCCTTCGTCGAAACGCCGCTGCTCTTCAGCGCGATCGTCGCGACCTGGACGGGCACGCTGCTCTATCTGGCGATCTCCGACCGCACCGCGCGCAGTTACGTGTTCATGCTCGCGGGCTATACGATGCCGCTCATCGCGCTGCCCACCGTAACCGATCCCACCACCGTGTTCGACGTGGCGATCGCGCGCACGCAGGAAATCACGGTCGGCATCATTTGCGCGAGCGTGGTGGGCAGCAACATCCTGCCTAGCCGCCTCGCGCCCACGCTCATCGAGCGCGCCGACGCATGGTTCCGCGACGCCGCCTGGTACGGCAGCGAAACGCTCTCGGGCCATATTGCGGGCAAGGCGCTTTCGGCCTGCCGTCAACGTCTCGCCGCCACGGTCAACCAGCTCGAATTCCTGCTGAGCCAGTTGAGCTACGACCACACGCACCCCGAGATCCTCGAGCGCGCCGAGTCGCTGCGCGGACGCATGCAGCTCTTTCTGCCGATGATCTCCGCGCTCGCCGACCCGCTCGTCGCGCTGCGCCGCGATCTGCACGTGTGGCCGGAGGGCCTCGACAGCCTGCTCGCCGACGCGGCGCGCTGGTTCGACGAGCCGCTGCCCACGCGCGCCGCCGAGATGCACGACGACGCGGGCGACCCGACCGCAGAGAATCTGCGCAAGCGCATCGCGACGCTGCAGCCCGCGCGCGACGCGCTTTCGAGCTGGGAAGGCGCGCTGCTCTCGAACGCGCTCTGGCGGCTCGGCCAGGTGATCGACGTGTGGCAGGACTGCCGCGCGCTGCGCGCGCTCATCGCGCACGAAGCAAAAATCGGCTCGTGGCGGCCGCGCTATCGTCACTGGCGCCTTGGCGGCACCGAACGCTTCTACGATCGCGGCCTCATGCTGTTCTCGTGCCTCGTGCCGGTGAGCGCGATTCTCGTGGCCTGCTGGCTATGGGTCAGCTCGGGCTGGCACGACGGCGCGGGCGCGGTGACCCTCGCGGCCGTGGCCTGCTGCTTTTTTGCGGCATCCGACGAGCCCGCGCCGCTGGTGTTCCGCTTCTTCCTCGCCACCGCGGCGAGCGTGGTATTCGCGGGCCTTTATCTATTCGTCGCGCTGCCCAAGGTGCACGACTTCGCGATGCTCGTGCTGCTGTTCGCGGGCCCGTTCATCCTGATCGGCACGCTCATTCCGCGCCCGGCCTTCAACATGGTGACGATGCTCGTGGCCGTGAACACGGCCACCTTCATCAGCGTGCAGAGTGCTTACGAGTCGGACTTCTTCGTCTTCCTGAACAGCAATATTGCCGGCGTGGCGGGCCTGCTGTTCGCCTATCTGTGGACCCGCGTCACGCGCCCGTTCGGCGCCGAACTCGCGGCGCGGCGCCTCCTGCGCTCGAGCTGGAGCGACGTCGCGCTCTCGGCATCGCCCACGCCGATCGCGGACCAGCGCAATCTCACCTCGCGCATGGTCGATCGCCTCATGCAGCTCATTCCGCGTCTCGCCGCTTCCGACGAGCACCGCCATCCGTCGATCGAGAGCTTCCGCGACCTGCGTATCGCGCTCAATTCGCTCGATTTGCGGCGCTCGCGCCACAAGCTCGACGGCGACGTGCCCGACGCGATCGACCGCGTGCTCGCGGGCGTCAGCGACCACTATGCGCGCTGCGCGCGTGCGAGCGAGCGCCAGGACGCCCCGTCCGCGCTGCTCTCCAGCATCGACGACGCCATGCGACGCGTCGCGGCTCGCGCGCGCGCGCAACTGCCGCCCGCCACGCTTGCCGACGCCGATGCCCAGCCCGCGCCGCGCGCGCTCGTCTCGCAGCGCTGGCTGCGCGACACGCTGCACGCGCTGGTGGGCCTGCGCATCGCGCTCTATCCGGCGCTTGCGGCGCAATCGCCTTCCAACCCGGAGGCCACGGCATGAGCGCGCGTCCCTCTCATCCTTTTTCGAAACCCGCATCATGATCGGCGAAATCGATATCTTTGGCGTGTTCGTGCCCGCCGTGCTCGTGCTGATGCTGATCGCGTACCTCATCAATGTCGTGATCGGCAAGGTGCTCACGCGCGTCGGCTTTTACCGGCTCGTGTGGCATCGTTCCATTTTCGATCTCGGCATCTATGTCTTCGTGCTGGCTGCCGTCATCATCGTGTCGCATCGCTTCGTGAATTAACGTGAACGTGAAAAAAACCTGGTTCTCCGCAGGACAGATCCTGCTGACGCTCATCGTCGTCGTGGTCGCCGCCCTCGTGCTGTGGCGCATCGTCAATTACTACATGTTCTCGCCGTGGACGCGCGACGGCCGCGTGCGCGCCGACGTGATCCAGGTCGCGCCCGACGTGGGCGGACTCATCACCCGCGTCGACGTTGCCGACAACCAGCAGGTCAAGCAAGGCCAGGTGCTGTTCGTGATCGACCAGGCGCGCTACTCGCTCGCGCTGCGCCTCGCCGAGGCCACGCTCGAGCAGCGCAAGGCCACGCTCGCCCAGGCGAAGCGCGAATACGCGCGCAATATCGCGCTCGGCAATCTCGTGGCGGCGGAAACGCTCGAGGAAAGCCGCACGCGCGTCGATCAGGGCGAAGCCGCAGCGGCCGACGCCCAGGTCCAGGTCGACACCGCCAGGCTCAATCTTCAGCGCACGACGATCGTGAGCCCCGTGGACGGTTATTTGAACGACCGCGCGCCGCGTGTCGGCGAGTACGTCACGGCGGGCCGCGCGGTGGTCGCCGTCGTGGACATGCATTCGTTCCGCGTGGACGGTTACTTCGAGGAAACGCGCCTGCACGGCATTCAGATCGGCCAACCCGTGGAGATCACGGTGATGGGCGAGACGCGCCCGCTGCGTGGTCATGTGCAGAGCATCGTCGCGGCGATCGAGGACCGCGACCGCCAGGCGGCGCCGAACCTGCTGCCCAACGTGAATCCGGCGTTCAGCTGGGTGCGTCTCGCGCAGCGCATTCCGGTGCGCGTGGCGCTCGACGAAGTGCCCGCCGATTTCCGCATGATCGCGGGCCGCACGGCAACCGTGGCCGTGCGCACCGAAGCGAACAACGACCGCCAGGCCGCCCACGCGAACAACGCCAGCGGCGCCGTCGCTTCGCAGCCCGCCACGGGTGCGAGCGCCCCCACCGCTTCCCAGGCTGCCGGAGCTTCGCAATGACACGCCGTAGTTTCTGGCGCCGCCGCTTTTCGCCCAACGTCTGGCCCAACCTCGCGCTCGCGCCGCTCACGCTCGCGCTGGGCGCGTGCATCACGCTCGGTCCCAACTACCACGTGCCGCAGGAAGCCGTGGTCAATGCGCCGCTCGCGCAAGGCCCGATCGACGGCGCGGACCGCGCGCCCGTCTCGCAACTGGGCGTGCCCGCCAACTGGTGGCAGCTTTACGACGACCCCACGCTCAACGAACTCGTGCAGGAAGCGTTGAAGTCGAACACGGACCTGCGCGTGGCGGCGGCGAATCTCGCGCGCTCGCGTGCAGCCGTCGACGTCGCCAACGCACAGGGCGGCTTCTCGGGCAACGCACATGCCGCGGCCGAGCGCGCGCAGGTGTCGGGCGAGCAATTCCTCCTGTTCGAAAAGGTGCCTGTCGCGACGCTGGGTGACCTCGGCGTCAACATCTCGTATGAATTCGACCTGTTCGGCAAGCTTAGGCGCGGCGTGGAAGCCGCGCGCGCCGACGACGCAGCCGTCGAAGCCGCAGCCGATCTCGCGCGCATCACCGTGGTCGCCAACGTGGCGCAGGCTTACGTGGAATCGTGCTCGGCCGCCGAGGAACTGGAGATCGCGCAGGAATCGCTCAAGCTGCAGAACGAGCGCGTGGCGCTCACGAAGCGCCTGCGCGACGCGGGCCGCGGCAACCAGCCCGACGTGACGCGCGGGCAGACCCAGGCCAACACGATCGCCGCCGATATCCCGCGCTTCGAGGGACGCCGGCGCGTGGCCCAGTATCAGCTCGCCATGCTGCTCGCACGCGCGCCCAGGGACCTGCCGCCCGCCGCGCTCGCGTGCAAACGCCTGCCCAGGCTCAAGCAGCCGATTCCCGTCGGTGACGGCGCCGGGCTCCTCAAGCGCCGCCCCGACGTGCGCGAGGCCGAACGCCAGCTCGCGGCATCGACGGCGCGCATTGGCGTGGCGATCGCCTCGATGTACCCCGACGTCACGTTCGGCGCGGGCGTGGGCACGATCGGCCTGACCAGCGACCTGTTCACCCCCGCGACCAATGCGTGGTCGTTCGGACCCCTGATCAGCTGGACCTTCCCGGTCAACGGCCAGCGCGACCGCGTGCGCGCCGCGGAGGCCGCGACGGGCGGCGCGCTCGCGCACTTCGACGGCGTCGTGCTCAACGCGCTGCGCGAAACGCAGTCGAGCCTCGCGACCTATGCCGCCGACGACCAGCGCGCCGATGCGCTGCGCACGGCCTATACGTCCGCACAGCAGTCGGCGGACGAAACGCATCGTCTCTATGCGGCGGGCCGCGAACCGTTCCTCTCCGACCTCGACGCCACGCGCACGCTCACCACCGTGCACGCACAGGTCGCCGCGGCCGAAGGCCAGGTCGCGCTCGACCAGGTGCGGTTGTTCCTCGCGCTCGGCGGCGGCTGGGAAGGCAATCAGCAAACGCTGCAGCAGCAAGGGGCGCAAGGCAGCCAGCCGGCATCAGCGGCACCGGCGGCCACCGCCGCGACTGCGCCCGCGAATTAAGCTGGCCTCTCCTTCAGCGCGCCACGCCGCTTTGCGCGGCGTCGGCGCGCATCGACTTCTGTGGCTTCGCAAGCGCGCCGCGCACCTCGAAGCGCACGGTATCGGTGACCTGCCCGCTCGCATCGACGAGTTCGAGCGTGTGCTTGCCCGGCCAGGGCAGCCACGCGACGCGCGCGGCGCCGCCCAGCGCCTTGCCGTCCAGGCGCCAGTTCACGCGCGCGCTCGACCCCGTGGCACGCTCGAACCAGACGCGCTGACGCTGCGCGGGAATGTCGGGATCGAGCGCGAAAATGGTGCCGTCCACGGGGCTGCCGATTTGCGCGGGCCCACGCGCGAGATCGGCGGCATTCGATGCGAGACCCACGAGCGGCGTAGACGTGCCCGCGATGAACCACTCGTTGCGGGAGGGCTCCACGGCATTGGCGAACTGCACGCGCACGCGCTCGACGCCCGGCGGCGCGGCCGGCGCGACACTCGGCATGCGCCGATGCAGATAGCCGACGATGGCGGCCCACACCGGCGCCGCGCCCGTGACGCCCGACACGTCCCACATGGGCGAGCCATCCGCGTTGCCGACCCACACGCCCACCGTATAGCGCGACGTGAAGCCCACGGTCCAGTTGTCGCGCATGTCCTTGCTCGTGCCCGTCTTGACCGCGGAAAACATGCGCGTATCCAGCGGACTGTCGAAATCGAAAGTGCGCGTGCGCGCATTGTTGTCGGCGAGGACGTCGGTGACGATGAACGCGGACTCGCGGCTGAAAACCCGCTTTGACGCGCTATTCGATGCGGCCTGCGCAGGCGCAGGCAATTCGGCGATCGGGCTCGCGACGCCGCCATTGGCCAGTGCGCGATACGCGTTCGTGAGCGTGACGAGGCTCACATCCGCGCTGCCCAGCGCGAGGCTGAAGCCGTAGTAGTCGCCCGCCTGCGTGAGCGGCAGGCCGAGCGCCGTGAGCGTCTTCGCGAACCGGTGCGGCGTCACCATCACGAGCGTACGCACGGCCGGCACGTTCAGCGACGAGCCGAGCGCAGTGCGCACGCTCACCCAGCCCTTGAATCCCTTGTCGTAGTTCTGCGGCATGTAGAGGCCGCCGCCCGCCGCGAGATCGAGCGGGGCGTCGTCGAGCAGCGAGGCAGTCGTCACGCGGCGCTCGTCAATGGCCTCGGCGTAGAGAAAAGGCTTGAGCGTCGAGCCCGCCTGGCGCAGCGCGAGCGCCGCGTCGACCTCGCGCGCCTTCGACAGGCCGCCTGACGACCCGACCCACGCGAGCACTTCGCCCGTTGCGTTGTCGAGCACGACGACCGCGCCGTCCTGCACATTGCGCGGATGGGCGCGCGCATTGAGTTCGATGAGCGTGCGCGTGAGCGTGTCGCGCGCGTAGCGTTGCAGGTTCGCGTCGAGCGTCGAGCGCACGCGCATGCCGGGCGCGGGATGCACGGCGTTGGCGATCTGGCGCGCGAAGTGGGGTGCCAGCTGCGGCGAGTTTTCGCTGCGCCCGTCGAACGAGGGATCGTCGGCAGCGATGGCCGGGCGCGCGAACGCCATCTGAACGAAGGCATCGAGATTCGGGCAGCCGTTATCGACGTTCGCCGCATGCATGTCGCGCAGGATGCGGCACGCGCGCGTGGCGACCTTCGTATAAGGCGCGTTGGGCGCGCGGATCAGCGCGGCGGCGACGGCCGATTCGCGTTCGTCGAGGCCCGACGGCGCCTTGCCGAAGAGCGTTTGCGAAAGCGCGGCAAGACCCACGGTCTCGCCGCGGAACGGCACGAGGTTCAGATACGCCTCGAGAATCTGGTCCTTGCGCCAGGTGCGTTCGAGCCGCAGCGCGTCCACGGCTTGCACGGCCTTTTGCGCGAGCGAGCGCTGGCCCGAGTGCTTCGGGTCGTCGTCGAGCAGGCCCGTGAGCTGCATCGTGACCGTGGATGCCCCGCGCGTGCGTGTACTCCAGAGGTTCGCCCACGCGGCGGCAGTCGCGCCGCGCCAGTCCACGCCGCTGTGCTCGTAGAATCGTTTGTCCTCCGAAACGACGATCGCCTCGCGCAGCGCCGGCGACACGTCGGCGAGCGCGACCCAGTCGCCACGCCTCGCGGTATGCTCCACCCGCGTGCGCTGCAACGGCGTGCCGTCGCGCGCCAGCAGCACCCAGTCGGAGCTTTGCCACTGGCCGCGCACATCATCGAAAGTCGGCAGGGCGAACGCGGGCAGCGGCAGCAGCACGAGGCACAGCGCGGCAACGCCGAGTGCCCCCGCCGCGCGATGCCGGAGCGCGTAGGGACCGCTCATGGCGCCGCCTTCACGACCACCGGCGCATTCGGCGCGACGCCGAACGTGGCCGGCGCGTAGAGCGCCTCCACGCGCGTGGGCGGCAACCCGAAGGTGCCGACGTTGTTGAGCCGCACCGTGTACTCCACCGTGACCTTGCCCTTCGGCAGAAACTCGTAGTACGCGCGATAGCCGTCGAAGCCGCGCTCGATGAACGCGGGCCACGGACCGTTCTCGTCCTGCTTCTCGCCCTGCGTCGCCACGGCCGAATCGCGCCCGAGTCCGGAGCCCAGGATCGTCGTGCCCGCAGGGATCGGGTCGTTCACGACGACCCACGTCATGTCGGTCTGCGCGTCGATGTCGAGGCGCACGCGTACGACGTCGCCGCGCGTGTACACGCCCTTCACGGCGGCGCTCACCGGCGTGATGGTCTTCGTGATGCGATAGCCCGCCGCGAACGGCGCACGCAAGGCGACCGCCGCGAGGCTTTCCACCGTGGCCCACGGTTTGCCGCTCCCTTCCTGTGTCAACGTGAGGGGCACGGCCGCGTTCTGCTTTGGCCATGCGAGCAGCGTGCTGCGCGCGGGCGAATTGCGCGTCGCCGCCGTGGCCCCGCTGGCGCCCGACGCCGCTTGCGCCGCCGCTTGCGCCGCCGCGTTCCAGCCGACGAGGCGAGACGTATCGCCGAGCTGGATCTTCGTCGCGCCCGTCACCGGATCGTGCTCGAACACGCGCGAGAAGCGCTCGACCGCGAGCGAGCCGTACGCGTTCGCCGTCGTCGTGCTCCAGGCGCCGTTGCGTTGCAGCGCGAGCAGGCCCGCCACGAGCCGCGGCATTTCCTCCTTCCACGCGGGGTTGTCGACAAAGGCCAGCGCGAGGCGCGCCGCGTTGACCTCCGTGCCCGTCATGAGCCACCACAAGTCGTCTTCGGCGGCCGTCGAGAAGGTCAGCTGCGTGCCCTGCCACGTGAGCCGCGCGCGCAGGATCTGCTCGAGCTGCGCCAGTTTCTCCGCGCGATCCGGCACGTCGCGCATGCGCGCGAGACTTTCCGCATAGTCGATCACCGCCGACGTGGGCCACTGGTTCGGCGCGATCTCGATCGAGCCGAACTGGCGCGCGTTCGCCGCGCCGTAGCGCGACAGCGCGTCGATAGCGGCCAGCTTGCGCAGATCGAGGTCGCGGCGCGGCGCCCACGCATTGCGCTCGACGCGGCCTTCCACGAAGCGCGTGAGGCCCTCCACCATCTTGCTGCGCAAGGCGTCGGGAAGCGCGAAGCGCGGGTCGAGCTTCGACGCCTCGTCGCTCACCGTGAGCAGATACGCGGTGAGCGCGGTGCTGCCACGGCTCGCGCTGTCGTCGGCGGGCGGGAAGTAGTTCGCGAGGCCGTCGCGGTCCAGATACACCGGCAGGCGCGCAAGTTCCGCCTGCCAGCGCGCGGGGTCGCGCAAGCCGATCGCGATCGACGTCTGCTGCTCGAGGCAGGAATACGGGTAGCGCGTGAACCAGCGGCGCACGCCGGGCAGGCCGTCCGCGAGCTTCGGCTGCAGCGACACCGCAATGCCGCCACGTACCGTGCCGGCACGCGTCATGCTCGCGTTGGCCGGCGGCGCAACGGGAATCGAGAGCGTGCCGTCCACCTGCGCGAGCGTGGCCTGCTGCACCGTCACGGGTATCGCCGCGCTCACCTGCTGCGCGAGCTTCACCGCATCAGCCGCATGCGCGCCGCCCTGCTCCGTTGCGCTCACGTTCCACGCGAGCGCGGGCCGTTCCGCTTCGGCGAGATCGTCGGGAACCGCGACGGTCCACGCAATCTCACGCGAGGAATTGGGTGCGAGGTTCACGCTCTGCGCGGCAAGCGCGAGCGGCGGCACGTTCGGCGTGACCAGCACTTTCATCGCGCGCGGGGTCGTATTGCGCAGCGTGAACTGCGCGCGGAAGGTGTCGCCCTCGCGCACCTGCGGCGGCAGGCCCGAGATCAGCTGCAGGTCCTGCGTGCTCTCGATGGTCGCGCTGCCCGTGCCGAAGCGCGCCACCCCGCTCGCCGCAATCGCGACGATGCGAAAACGCGTGATCGAGTCGTTCAGCGGCACGCTCACTTGCGCCTCGCCCTTCGCATCGAGCGTGACGCGCGGGTTCCAGTAGAGCAGCGTGTCGAAGAGTTCGCGCGTCGCGCCATGCCCGCCGCCGCCGCCCGCCGGCACCGCCTTGCGCCCGAAGTGCCGCCGCCCGACGATCTCCATTTGCGCCGTCGCCGTCTCCACGCCGTAGGCGCGTTGCTGCAGCATGGCGTCGAGCAGATCCCAGCTGCGGTTGGGCATCAGTTCGAGCAGTGCTTCATCCACGGCCGCCACGGCGATCTGCGTACCCGCCGGCACCGCCTGGCCGCCCGGCAACTGCACGCGCAACTGGACGTGCGACGTCGCGCGAACCGCGTAGCGTTTCGCGTCGGGCGTCACGCTCACCGCGAGGCGGTGCGCCGCGTCGCCCACGCGGATTTGCGCGAGCCCGTAACGGAAAGCCGGCTTCGAAAGATCGACGAGCGGCGTGGGCGCCTCGTACTGGCGCCCCTCGTACCAGAACGCACGCGCCCATTCGAGCGGCGCTTTCCATCCCCAGGTGAAGAACGAATACCACGGCACTTCGTGAATGCGCCCACGCAGCGCGAGTACCGAAACGTAGACGTTGGGCCCCCACGCGTCGCTCACCTTCAGTTCGACGGTCGGGTCGCGCCCGTCGAGTTGCACCACGTGCGTTTCGATGATGCCCTCGCGCTCCACGGCGACGAGCGCCGTCGCGAAGCGGAATGGCATGCGCACCTGGAAGCGCGCGGTCTCGCCGGGTTCGTAGCTCGTCTTCTCGGGCAGCACGTCGATGCGGTCCGTGTTCTCGCTGCCGAACCAGAGTTCGTCCTCGCGCGTGACCCATACCGAGGTCGTCGCCGTAGAGGCATGGCCGTCACCGTCGCGCGCCGTAGCCACGAGCTGGATGTTGCCCGCCTCCTTGAGCTTCGCGTCGCAGGTGAGCAAGCCGTGATCGTCGCTCGTGCCGCTGCACAGCGTGCCGAGATCGCGCGTTTCCGTGTGGTTGTCGTAGGCGTAGAAACCGCCCACCATGCGCTTGCGCGAAGTCGTCGTGATCTTCGCCACGCCGCGCACTTCGAGCTTCACGCCCGCGTGCGGCTTGCCCTGCAGATCGAGCGCGAGCGCGGTGACCGGCACGGTATTGCCCACGGAGACCCAATGCCCCGACTTGATGCCCGCCACCACGGCAGCGGGCCAGAGTGTGGCCGCGCCGCTGACGGTCTGCACCTCGCCGTTCGGGTCCGCGAAAGTCGCTTCGAGCGCGAGGCGCTTCGGCGCGTCCACGGCCGGCAGGTTCTTCAGCACGAGCGTGCCTGCGCCGTTGCGGTCGAGCGTGAGCGGCTCCTTGTCGGCGACGAGCTTCGCGACCTCGTTGTCCTCCCGTGGGCCGCTGTCCTCGTCTTCAGACGTGTTGTCGGCCTGGTTCGCGCTCACATACGGCGCGAAACTGAAATCGCTGTACGTGCCGGCGAACGACGGCGTCGTGTCCTTCACGAGCGCCGAAACCTGCACGGGCAGATTCGAAGCCGCGCCGCCCGACACATAATCGATCTGCACCGCCACGCTCGCCTGGGTAGCGGCGACGAGCGGCGACGTCTTCTCGTTCTGCACCGCGATCGTGCCCTTGAGCACCGGCAAGCGGAACGCTTCCACGCGGAAGCTGCCGCTGTCGTAGCTCATATGAATGGCGTCCGCGCTGTTGTCCGCTTTGTCGTTGCCGTCGCTGGCCGTGCTCGCGTTCGCGTTCGCGTCGCCGTCGTCGAGCGAGACGTCGTATTCGCCGAGCTTCGCTTCGGGCGGCAACACGAAGGTCGAGTCCGCCGTATGGTCGGCGGCCCACTTGAGCGGCAGATGCCAGGTCTGCCCGCTGCCGGTATGGCGTATCGTCACGCGCGTGGGGTACTGCTGCGGGAGCGCGAAGCCATGCATCGTCTGGGCGCGGATGAAGTGTTTCATCGACACCGTCTCGCCCGCGCGCAGCAGCGTGCGGTCGAACACGGTATGCGCGCGCACCGTGGGCTGCAGGCTCGTGTCGGTCGGCACATTGAAGCGCCACGACTCGATGCCGCGATTCCAGTCCGATTGCACGAAGGCCATGTCGGGGCCCGTTTTCGGGTCGTCGATGCGCGCCGAAACGAACAGCCCGCTAAAGCTGTTTTCGCCGCAGTCGCGACGATTCGACAGCGGCCCGTCTATCGTCAGGAGTCCATGGGAATCCGTCTTTCCCGTGGCGATCGTCTCGCCATTGCAATCCGATACATGCACGTCGGCGCCTGCGACCGGCTCGCCCTTGTCGAGCGAGGTGACCCACACCACGCTGTTCTCGCGACCCTGCTTGAAGTGCACGCCCAGATTGGTGACGAGCACGGCCGTGCGCACGTACATTTGTGCCGGCTTGCCGAGCAGCGACGCGCCCAGCGCAGGCGAAGCGAGTTCAATCACGTAGAAGCCCGGCTTCGGCACGGGTATGCCCACCACTTCGAACGGCCGCAACGCCTTTGGGTCGGCCTTGGGCAGCGTGAGGGTCTGCACGCCGGACTGGCCGTCGAGCAGCGAGAGCGAGCGCACGTCGATGATGCGCGCCTTCGCGTCGTCGTCACCCTCGCCCGTCGTGCGCGGAATCACCACGGGCGACTTCGCGCGCGCGAGCAGCCCCGGCATCAGCTTGTCGATCGACGTTTCGCTCATGCCAAAATTGTCGAACTGGTCGACGAGGCGCATCCAGCGGCGCATGTCGGCATCGGACTGCACCGCGAGCCTGGCGAACTTCGCCTCGCCCGCGTTGAGCCCCTGCACGTGCAGGTCGGCTTCGACGTTGCGCAGCGTGACCGGCACGAGCGGCGGCGTGCCCGGCTCCGCATAGCGCTCGATGATGCCGAAGGTCGAGGACGGAAATTTCGCGAGCGGCGGCATCGGCGCGGTCGCCGTATGCAGCGGGAACAGATCGGCGTTCGCGAGCGCTCGCCCGCTGACGTCCTCGAGGCCGGCGGGTGCGGTGATCGTGAGCGTCGCGCGCTCTGGCAACGGCGCGGAGAACGAGATCGAACTGACTTCGTTGTTCTTGTCATCGGGGCGGAAAGTCGGCGCGACCTCCCCCTTCGGCCCTTGCAGACGGAACTTCTGCGCGTCGGCGCGCGCAATCGGCGCGCTCAGGTCGATGCGCAGGGGCCGCAGCGGCGTGCATGGCGCCTTCGCATTCTCGCGCTCGCAACTCATGCTCGCGGTGAACGGCTCGCGCACCGTGAAATCGAAGCGGCGCTCCACGTCGTTGGGCGTGCCGTTCGGTCCGAGCACACCCTTGCCGTACACGAGCTGCATCTTCGCGCTGGAGGGCAGCGTTTGCTGGCAGGTGAGCGTGAGCACGCTCCCGCTGTCCTTTTCGAGCCGGAAGTGTTTGAGCAGCGCCGCGCGCGTGGACGCATCGACGGGCTGCACCGGAATGCGGTTGCCGAGTCCACCCGACTCGCACCACACGTGTTCGCGCACGGAAGCCGGCGTGGCGGGACCATTGAGCTTCAGCACGAATGCCTGGTTTTCCTCTATTTCGCCACCGTAGGGACGTACGCTCAGCGGGAACGGGCCGCCCGTGGAGAACGTGAAACGGCGCACGCCCGTCACTGCGTTGCCCGCCTGCGATTTGAGCGCGTCGACGAGCGTGACGCTGCATTGCACGTCGGGCGGCAGATCGGCGGCGAAATCGTACGCCCACGTTTTCCCGTCGATCCAGCGACCCTGGCCCGCGCTGGCCGCCGCGTTGCTGCATTGCAGGCGCGCGGGGTCCTTCGCATCGGGCGCCCCGAACGCCACCATGGCCTCGTCGAACTTCACCACCACCTGGCGCACCTGCGCCACGGTGCCCTGCGGCGACACGCTCACCGCGCGCGCGGCATAGGCGCGCCACGCCCACGCCATGCTCAAGCCCAGCACCAGGGCAAGCGCCAACGTCCACCACCCGCGAGTTGTTCGTGTTATTCGTTGCATCGACCGGTCCTCGTTTGCACGCGCGCCGCGTGGCCATTGCCGGGCGGCGTGCGGTGAATGGTACAGGGCGCCGCGCGCCCGCGCGCCAGGAATGGCCGCCCGCGCCCCCATGCGGGCGGCTCGCGAAGAACGCGAGCGCCGGCGCGCAGCTTGCCGCGAATCGGGAAATCGCGATATCGGAAACCGCTGAAATTGCGAACGGGCTAAGGCGAAGGGAGGACTGCGGGGAAGAGGCTAGCCGGGCTTGCGGACGCGAGCCGGTGAGAGTGGGAGTGAGGATGCGCTGGGACGGCGGCCGCGCCTCGCGGCTCGCCATGGACCGCGGGCGGCCACTGGCCGCCCGCAATACATCGGACTACATGGCTTCGCGGTACCGCGCCGCCGGCTGCGACTGGCCGAAGTTCGCGAACATTGCAGACCGCGCGGCTTCGTAATCGTCCCACTGCTGCGCGTCGGGCAGCGGCGGGATCGTCACCGTCTCGCGCCGGTCGAAGCCCACGAGCGCCGCGTCGACGAGATCGTCCACTTCCATCACGGCCGGCAGTGCATTCACGTCCTTGCCGGAGCGCTCCCAGATTTCGGTGCGCGTGGCGCCGGGTACGACGGCCTGCACGTACACGCCCTTGCCGCCGAGTTCCAGATTCAACGACTGCGAGAAATACAGCACGAACGCCTTCGTCGCGCCGTACACGCTCGAACGAAACTCGGGTGCGAGGCCAATGACGGAACCGACATTCACGATCGCCCCCTTGCCTTCGCGCGCGAAACGCGGCGCGACTGCCGCGGCGAGGCGCGCAACCGCCGTGACGTTCAGACCGATGAGGCCGGCCACGGCGTCCGGGCCCTGTTCGACGAAGGTGCCCGGCAGGCTCGCACCCGCGTTATTGATCAGCACACCGATGCGTGCGTCGTCGGCGAGGCGCGCCTCCAGCAGCGCAAGGTCGGCGTGCGAGGCCAGATCGGCGCGCACGACTTCCACGTTCACGCCATCGCGCTCGCGCAGGCGCGCCGCGAGGTCTTCCATGCGGGCGCGATCGCGCGCCGCCAGCACGAGGTCATGACCGCGCTTTGCGAAACGGTCGGCGTAGACGGCGCCGATACCCGTGGACGCGCCAGTGATCAGGACAGCAGGTTTAGCAGACATCGAAACTTCTCCTTGGGGATTCCGTTTACATGATGAACGTCATGTAAACGGAATCATGATGACCATCATGTATAATGTCAAGCGTCGAATGATGGAAAGCGGAGAGAACAATGAGGGTCAGTCGCGAACAGGTGGAAATGAATCGCCAGCAGATCCTGCAAGCCGCCGGCCGGCTCTTTCGCGAGCGCGGCTACGATGCGGTGACCGTCGCGGACGTGATGAGCGCCGCCGGGCTGACGCACGGCGGCTTTTATGGCTATTTCAAGTCGAAGGACGAGTTGATCGCGCAAACGCTCGCCCACGTCTTTGCCCAGGGCGAAGGCGGCGATTCCGATCTGGTGCGCTATGCGGCGCGCTACCTCAGTGCCGAACATCGCGACAACGTGGCGGACGGCTGTCCGACCGCGGCGCTCGCCGCCGAAACCGCGCGGCAAACGCCGCAAGCGCGCGCCGTCATGGCGGCCGGTCTGGAGCGCCAAATCGAGCGTCTGAGCGGGGGTATGAACGGCGCCGGCGCCGCGGTGGCGCGCCAGGCGGCGATCGGCGGCTGGGCCGCGATGGTGGGTGCAGTCGTGCTTGCGCGGCTGTGCGACGATCCCGCGCTATCGAACGAGATCCTCGAGTCCACGCGCCTGTGGATAGTCGAGCGTGCGGCGCCGCGAGACTGAGACTGAACGTGGCCGCTCTGTGTGCCGCATGCGCAGGCGGGAAACGAATCAGCCCGCAACGGTGCGCCTTCGCGCCGTTGCGGGCTGATAGTCATCATGCGGCATGAATCGGCTTCCTGCCGCGGTCAAACTCAATGCGCGTTATATACCGGCGGCGAATAGCTGCTAACCGCGCCATCGGTACGCGCACCGCTTTGCGACGAGCCACTCGTAGCCGGGCCATAGCCGGTTGCCTGCGCAACGGCCCCACCGCTTTGCGCGTTCACGCGCGCCTGGGCCCGTTGCAGATCATCGGGGTAATACAGATCGTTCACCGAGGGACGATAACCCGCGGCTTCGAGCTGCTTCAGTTCACTACGCACTTGCGCACGCGTCACAGGACCATTGGTGCCTTGCGACTGTGCAAACGAAATGGCCGGCACTGCAAGCACGGCAGCGATCGCAACGGCCTTGATGAGCGTTCTCATGACTAACCTCCAGTAACTTGAAATCGGCGCAGTTGCTTGTCTGCATCCGTTGGCTACAAGTCTAGGAACGTTGGCCTCGCGAATAAATGCTGCAAAAGCGAATTTACTATTCCCGCAGCGCACCTAATCGGCTTTCATTGCTTCAATGCATAAGCTTCTATCCGGATGGAATATGGAACACGTGTGCAACGCACTGTGCCACTCTGATGCATGATAGGAACTCTTCCGAATCTTCGATGAGGGGGCAGCAATGGCGACGTGGCAACCGGACCCGACCTTCTACCCGTCTGCGCGCATGGCAGGCGAAGCCCCGCCGGAGACCCTGGCATACGTCGCCAGCTTCGACCCCACGCGCAGCGTGCCCGATTCGCTCGACGTGGTCGATCTGGACCCGCGCTCGCCGGAATTCGGGCGCATCGTGCATCGGCTGGCAATGCCCAACGTCGGCGACGAGCTCCACCATTTCGGCTGGAATGCCTGCAGTTCGTGCCTGTGCCCCAACGCCCCCCACGCGCATACCGAGCGCCGCTATCTCGTCGTGCCCGGGCTGCGCTCCTCGCGCATTCATATCGTCGATACCCGGCCTGACGCGCGCCGCCCGCATATCGCGCGCGTGCACGAGCCCGAGAGCGTCGCGCAGCGCGCGGGCTACACGCGTCCGCACACCGTGCATTGCGGGCCGGATGGCATTTATGTGACGTCGCTTGCGAACGCGCAGGGCGAGGCGCCCGGCGGCGTTTTCCTGATGGACCACGAGAGTTTCGACATTCTCGGCCAGTGGGAGATCGACCGCGGCCCGCAGCAGCTCGCCTACGACGGCTGGTGGCACCTCGGCTACGACACGCTCGTGACGAGCGAGTGGGGGCTGCCCGCGACCTTCGAGAACGGCCTCGTGCCCGAGGTCCTGCTCGGCGGCCAGTATGGCCATCGTTTGCACTTCTGGGATCTGCACACGCGCCAGCACAAGCAGGTGCTCGACTTCGGCGCCGAAAACCAGCTCGTGTTCGAGCTGCGCCCCGCGCACAACCCCACGCGGCCCTACGGTTTCGTGAACTCCGTGATCAGCCTGAAGGACCTCTCGGCCTCGATCTGGCAGTGGTATCTCGACGGCGACCAGTGGGCCGCACGCAAGATCATCGAAATTCCGGCCGAGCCGGCCGATCCCGAGCATCTGCCGCCCATGCTCAAGGGATTTGCGGCCGTGCCGCCGCTTGTCACCGATATCGCGCTCTCGCTCGACGACCGCTTCCTCTACGCGGCGTGCTGGGGAACGGGCGATTTGCGCCAGTATGATGTGTCGGACCCTGAGAATGCGCGCCTGACGGGTTGCGTGCGCATCGGCGGCATCGCAGCGCGCGCGGCGCATCCATTCGCGCCCGAACGCGCGCTGAACGGCGGCCCGCAAATGGTGGAAGTGAGCCGCGACGGCCGGCGCGTCTATTTCAGCAACTCGCTGTATGGCGCGATCGACGCGCAGTTCTATCCCGAAGGCATCGACGGCTGGATGGTGAAACTCGACGCCGCGCCCGAAGGCGGGCTCGAATTCGACGAGCGCTTCTTCGTCAAATGGCCGAAGTCGCACCGGCCGCACCAGATCCGGCTCGAAGGCGGCGACTGCTCATCCGATTCGTACTGCTACCCATAAGCGCGGAGCACGATATGGAGGAGGTCTTCGGCGCGCACTGGGGCACCTGGGCAGCCGTGGTGGGCAGCGGCGTCTTCCACGGCGTGAATCCGGCGATGGGCTGGCTCTTCGCGACCGCGCTCGGGCTGCAGCGCGGCAGCCGCACGGCGTTGCTGCTCGCCTTGCCGCCCATCGCGCTCGGTCACGCCGCGTCCATTCTGCTATTCACGAGTTCCACGGCGGCGCTGGGCGCGCATCTGCCGGGCGCGGCGCTGCACGGGTGCCTGGGCGCACTCCTGATCGCGTGGGCCGCATGGCAGTACGCGTATGGGCATCGGCACCGCGTGCGCGTGGGGATGACCGTGGGCTTTGCCGGGCTTGTGGCGTGGTCCGCGTTAATGGCCACGCTGCACGGCGCGGGACTCATGCTGATGCCCGCCATGCTGCCGCTGTGCGGTGGGGCGGGCAGCGCGGCGGGCCTTGCGAACCCGCTTGCGCTTTCGTTTGCGTTCACCGCGCTGCATACCGCCACGACGCTCGCCACCACGGCCGTCATCGCGCTGCTCGCCTACGAGTATCTCGGTCTTGGCGTGCTGCGGCGAGGCTGGATCAACTTCGACTGGCTCTGGCGCGGGGCGCTCGTGGCAACCGGCACGCTGATGATCGCCACGGCGTGAGCCGCCGGCTCAACTCTTCGCCGGATAGTCCGTGCCGAGGCTCAACTCGCGCCACGCCTCGATATCGGCAAGCGCCGCGCGCAAGCGGTTCGCCACCGCATCGACGCCGAATGCACCGAGCACGAGATGCCGCGGCGGCTTGTCGGTTTCCGTGATGCGTATCATCGCCTGCGCCGCGCGCACCGGATCGCCCGGCTGATGCCCGCTGCCTTGCGCCGTGCGCTGCATCCGCGCGCCCGCCGTTTCGGCGTAGTCGTCGATACGGTTCGCCGTTTGCACGAGCGAGCGGCCTGCCCAGTCCGTGCGAAACGGCCCCGGCTCCACGCAGGTCACCTTGATGCCGAGCGGCGCGACTTCCGCCAGCAGCGAATCGGAGAAACCCTCCACGGCGTGTTTCGAGGCCGCGTAGTAGCCAGAACCCGGAAAGCCCGCGAGCCCCGCCACCGACGTAATGTTGACGACGTGGCCCTTGCGGCGCGCGCGCATGCCCGGCAGCACCGCGCGCGTGAGCGCGAACAGGCCGAACGCGTTGGCGTCGAACTGCGCGCGGATCTCGCGCTCCTCGCCCTCCTCGATCGAACTCTGATAGCCGTAGCCCGCGTTGTTGACGAGCACGTCGATCGCGCCGAACTGCTTCTGCGCGGCCGTGACGGCGGCGTCGATTTGCGCGGCGTCGGTCACATCGAGCGAGACGGGCAGCAGGCAGTCGCCGGCCTCGGGCGCGAGATCGTCGAGCGACGCCTTGTTGCGTGCGGTCGCCACGCAACGCCAGCCGCGCGCGAGCACCGCGCGGGCGAGCTCGCGGCCAAAGCCGGTCGAACAGCCGGTCACGAACCAGACCGGCGACGCATTCGGGGAATCAACGGACATGGGAAGGCCTCCCGGAAGAAGGGGCAGACAGGGCTGCCGAAGACAGGGGAAAGCGGAAGATGGCGCCGCCGCACGAAGCAGGTCGCTTTCGAACGCATGCGCAGCCTTTGATGATACCGGTCACGCAAGAACTCTGCTGGCGCGCCCGTGGGTCCGTGGGCCCGCGCCGATGAACGCCTGCGCCGATCGCCCGTCCCATGTACCATACGGCGCCTGGCGCCCCGAATTTCAGCGCCACGCATCCACTGTCATTTGCCGGAGAAGAAACCCGATGTCCACCGTCACCACGCCCGCACGACCCGCTGCCGATCTCGCCGATGCCGTGCGCGCCCTCGAAGCGCGCTATGGCACGCCGTGGTCCGCGCCGCTGCCGGCCTGGAACGAAACGCTCGACACGCTGCTCGCGCACCGCTCGGTGCGCAACTACGCAGACCGTCCGCTGCCCGCTGGCACGCTCGAAACGCTGATCGCCGCGGCGCAATCGGCCTCGACCTCGTCGAACCTGCAAACGTGGAGCGTGGTTGCCATCGAAAGCCCCGAACGCAAGGCGCGCCTCGCCGAGCTTGCGGGCGGCCAGTCGCACGTTCGCGCCGCGCCGCTCTTTCTCGTGTGGCTCGCGGACCTCTCGCGCCTCGAAGCGGCCGGCGCGCGCAGCGGGGCGAGCGTCGAAGGTCTGCACTACATGGAGACGCTCGTCGTCGGCATGATCGACGCGGCGCTCGCTGCACAAAACGCCGTGGTCGCGCTCGAATCGCTCGGCATGAGCGCCGTGTATATCGGCGGCATCCGCAATCAGCCTGAGCAGGTGGCCGCGGAACTGGGCCTGCCGCCGCGCGTGCTCCCCGTATTCGGCATGTGCGTGGGCTATCCCGACGAAACTCGCCCTGCGGATGTGAAGCCGCGCCTGCCGCAGGAGGTCGTGCTCCACCGCGAGCAATACGACGCGCCTTCGCAGGCAGCCGCGATTGCCCGCTACGACGAAGTCATGGGCGGCTTCCAGACCGCCCAGGGATTGAGCGCGGCAGGCTGGACCGTGCGATCGCTCGCGCGCTGGCGCAGCCGCGAGTCGCTGCACGGCCGCGACCGCCTGCGCGACGCGCTCAACGCCCTCGGCTTCGAGCTGCGCTGAACGCACCGGCACGCCGCGGGACATTTCAGGCAACGAAGCACGCCACACAGGAGAGACGCAAATGAAAGTCGCCGTCATGGGCGCAGGCGCAGTAGGCTGCTTTTTCGGCGGCATGCTCGCGCGCGCGGGACACGATGTGGTCTTGATCGGCCGGCCTCAGCATGTCGAGGCCATTACGCGCGACGGGCTGCGCCTCGAAGCGCAGCAGTTCGACGAGCGCATCGGCGCGCCGCATCTCACGGCCAGCACCGAAGCCGCCGCCGTGGCGGGCGCGGACCTCGTGCTGTTCTGCGTGAAGTCGACCGATACCGAAAGCGCGGGCGCCGCGATCAAACCGCACCTGGGCGCCGACACGCTCGTGCTCACATTGCAGAACGGCGCGGATAACGCCGAGCGCCTGCGCACGGTGATCCCGCAGGACGTGGCGGCCGCCGTGGTCTATGTCGCCACGGAGATGGCGGGGCCGGGCCACGTACGGCATCACGGCCGCGGCGAGCTGGTGATCGAGCCTTCGCGTTCGAGCGACGCCGCTGCGCGCACACTGATCGACGCCGGCGTGCCCACGGAAATCTCACCGAATGTGCGCGGCGCGCTCTGGGCGAAGCTGATCGTGAACTGCGCGTACAACGCGCTTTCGGCGATCACGCAATTGCCTTATGGGCGTCTCGTGAAGGGTGCGGGCGTGAGCGAGACGATGCGCGACATCGTGGGCGAATGCATGGCCGTCGCGCAGGCCGACGGCGTGACGCTGCCGCCGGACATGGACAGCGCGGTGACGCGCATCGCGCAGACCATGCCGGGCCAATACTCGTCGACGGCGCAAGACCTCGCGCGCGGCAAGCTCAGCGAGATCGATCATCTCAACGGCTATGTCGTGCAACGCGGCGCGGCGCTTGGCGTGCCCACGCCCGCGAACCGGATGCTGCAGACGCTCGTGCGGCTCATCGAGGACAAGGCGCGCGCAGCGATCTAGCGCGCGCCGCTCATGCATCGCTCGCGCTGCGTCAGCGGTCGAACACGAGCAAGGTGGAAGTGGCGGACGCGTAGAGCTTGCCCTGCGCATCCGTGATGCTGGCCTCCGCGAAGGCCGCGCGGCGGCCGATGCTGAGCACACGCCCTTCTGCGCGCACGGTGCCGGTGTCGGCGGTCATGGGCCGGTGGTACGCGACCTTCAGTTCCAGCGTGGTGTAGCCCTGAGTCGCGCCGAGCCGCGAGTGCGCGGCGCACCCGCACGCGGAATCGAGCAGCGTGGCCGCATAACCGCCGTGCACCGTGCCGATGGGGTTGTACACGTGCAGCCCGGGCGTGCCCTCGAACACGACGCGGCCCTCCTCGACTTCGACCAGCCTGAAGCCGAGCGTTTCGCCGATGGCCGGGCCACGGCTCCCGTGCAGCATGCGCTGCAACTGTTCGACGCCGGTCAGTCCGGCGGGCATTTCAGCAACGAGGTTCATCGAGGCGATCTCCGTCTATGGCGCGCGTCTGTTCGTGACTGTGTGCGCCTATGCGATGCGCCATCGTAACGCCTTTCGAACGATCGTGCTTAAATTTTCGCGAACCTCTCACCTGTTTCGATTCAGGCCTCGATTCATTGCACCGAACGTTTCAATACGTCTCGAGATGTAGCCGCCCTTCCCGCTTGAGGCGCTCCCACAACGCCTCCCAGCCCATGCCGTGCTTTTCGGCGATCTCCTGAAGCGCCTGCAGCACGCCATCTTCCATGCCCTTCAAGCCGCAGACGTAGACATGCGTGTTACCGTCCTTGAGCAGTTGCGCGACGTCCACGGCGCGCTCGCGCATGGCGTCCTGCACATAGCGCCGGGGCTGGCCCGGCGTGCGTGAGAAGGCGAGGTTCGTGTCGATGAAATCCTTCGGCAGATTCATCAGGGGTCCAAAGTACGGCAACTCCTGCTGCGTGCGCGCGCCGAAGAAGAGCATGAGCTTGCCGGTGGCGCCCTTGAGCCTGCGGCGGCGGCGATATTCGGTCATCGCGCGCATGGGCGCGGAACCGGTGCCCGTGCAGATCATCAGCAGATGCGAGTTCGGATGGTTCGGCATGAGGAAGGTATTGCCGAACGGCCCGATCACGGTCACCACGTCGCCCTTCTTCAGATCGCAGAGATAGTTCGAGCACACGCCATCGGTTGCGTTGCCGCTGTGATCGCGCGTCACGCGCTTCACCGTGAGCGAAACGTTGTTGTAGCCGGGGCGCTCGCCGTCGCGCGGGCTCGCAATCGAATACTGGCGTGCGTGATGGACCCGGCCTTCAGGGGTCGCGCCCGGCGGCAGGATGCCGATGGACTGGCCTTCCAGCACCGGGAACGGCATGGTGCCGAAGTCGAGCACGATGTGATGGATGTCGCTTTCGGTGGCGTCGTCGGTGAGGCGATAGTTGCCGACCACGGTCGCCGTGGTGGGCGCCTTGTGCGTGTAGAGCTGGACATAGGGGCGCGCCGCCGACCACGGCGGCACGGTCGAGCCCCGCACCATGTCGGAGCCGCCCACCGGTGCATCGGCGGCATTCGGCGCCGCTTGTGCAACGCTCGCCGCATCGCCCGCTTCCTGCGCAACGACTGGCGCCCCCACCGATGGATTCTGCGCGGGCAGCTCGTCCCACGTGTACTGCTCGTCGATGCTGTACGTCTCGGCCTTGAGCACGTTGCGCCAGTTGTCGATCGCGCCGGTCGGGCAAGGCGGCACGCACGCCATGCAGGCGTTGCAGACATCGGCCTTCACCACATAGTTGGTGCCGTCGTGCGTGATCGCGTCGACCGGGCACGTTTCCTCGCACGTATTGCAGCGTATGCAAATTTCAGGATCGATCAGGTGTTGCCTGAGAATTTCCACGGGTAGCGGACCGTTCATGATTGTCTCCCACCGCGGCGCGCATACGCGTGGCTGCGCGCCGCCGCTCCCCTCAGTTAAAGCGTACGTATTCGAAATCGATCGGCTGCCGGTTGATGCCCATGGCCGGCGGCGCGATCCAGTTGGCGAACTTGCCCGGCTCGATCACGCGGCCCATGAGCGAGGCCACGTAGGCGCGGTCTTCCGCGGTGGGCAGCCATTTCGCTTCGTTCGTGGCCCATTCGGTCTCGCCGATCACGCGGCCGTCCGGCGACACGCGCACGCCCGCGAAGGTGCCGATCTGGCGGTTGAAGGCCTTGTGCGGCACGCTGAGGCGAGCATCGATGCCAGCCTTTTCCAGCACCTTGTTCCAGCGGTTCACGCCCGCAATCGAGTCCTTGATGTAGTCGTCGCGCAGCACTTCGTTCATCGCGTTGAGCATCGGCACTTCGCGCTCCACGAGCTTGCCGTCCTGCACGTCGAGCAGGCGGTACTGCTGGCCTTCGAGCTGGTGGTCGTCGTCACGTTTGGTCTCGTCGTAGCGGCCCTTCAGTCCCGAGCTGTAGAAGGTCGCGGCATTCGACGAGTGATCGGCGCCGAACAGGTCGATCGTCACCGAGTAGTGGAAATTCAGGTAACGCTGGATCGTTTCGAGGTCGATCACGCCCGCGGCGCGCAAACGGTTCACGTCGTCGGTCTTCAGTTCGTTCATGACCTGCGCGGTGCGTTGCACGACGCGCGAGATGCCCGACTCGCCGACGAACATGTGATGCGCCTCTTCGGTCAGCATGAATTTCGTCGTGCGCGCGAGCGGGTCGAAGCCGGATTCGGACAGCGCCGAAAGCTGGAACTTGCCGTCGCGGTCGGTGAAGTACGTGAACATGAAGAACGCCAGCCAGTCGGGCGTCTTCTCGTTGAACGCGCCGAGAATGCGTGGGTTGTCGTCGTCGCCCGAGCGGCGCTCCAGCAATGCTTCGGCTTCCTCACGACCGTCGCGGCCGAAGTAGCGATGCAGCAGATACACCATCGCCCACAGGTGCCGGCCTTCCTCCACGTTCACCTGGAACAGGTTGCGCAGGTCGTACATGGAAGGCGCGGTGAGGCCGAGATGGCGCTGTTGCTCGACCGAGGCGGGCTCCGTGTCGCCTTGCGTGACGATGATGCGGCGCAGGTTCGCGCGGTGCTCGCCCGGCACGTCCTGCCACGCCGCCTCGCCCTTGTGCGCGCCGAAATGGATCTTGCGGTCCGCATCGCCCGGCGTGAGGAAGATGCCCCAGCGATAGTCAGGCATCTTCACATGGTCGAAGTGCGCCCAGCCGCCCGCGTCGACGCTCACCGCCGTGCGCAGGTAGACGTCGTAGCCGTGCGAGCCGTCGGGGCCCATGTCGCCCCACCACGAGAGAAAGTTCGGCTGCCACTGTTCGAGCGCGCGCTGCAGCGCGCGGTCGTCGGCGAGGTTGACGTTGTTCGGGATCTTTTCGCTGTAATTGATCGTGGACATTGCGGTTCCTTGTGGCAAACGCCTTGGCGGAGACGGCTATCAAACGCGGGCGACGTCGAACTGCGCCTTGCTGCCCTTGCCGTACACCTTGAGCGCGCCTTTCTCGCCCACGGCGTTGGGCCGGTTGAAGATCCAGTTCTGCCACGCGGAGAGCCGGCCGAAGATGCGCGTTTCCATGGTCTCCGGCCCGTTGAAGCGCAGATTCGCCTCCAGGCCCGTGAGCGCGTCGGGCGACATGACAGCGCGCTCTTCCAGCGCGAGGCGGATTTCGTCGGGCCAGTCGATGTCGTCGGGCGAAGCTGTCACGAGGCCAAGGCGCTCCGCCTCGACAGGCTTGACCGCTTCACCGATCTTCGCGCGCACGGCATCGAGGGGTTCGGTTTCCTCATAGAAGCGCCGCGCAAGGCGCGACTGATGCGTGACCATCGGATAGAGCCCAAAATTCGCTTCGGAGAGCGTGATGGCCGGTTCTTCGTCTTCGTTCGCGGGCAGCGCGGCCATGTACGTGCGGTCCGCGGCGAACGCGAGTTCGGCGAAGGTGCCGGCGAAGCACGAGCCCGGCTCGATCAGCGCGAACAGCGAACGCGAAGAGACATCGATGCGCGCCAGCGTGCGGCGCAGCATGCCGATGGTCTCGCGCACGAACCAGTGGTCGCGGTGCGCGAGCAGCGCGGCGTCGGCGGCGAGCACGGTGCGGGCGTCGCCTGCGGTCTTGAGAATCCACGTGCCGATGTCGAGCTCGTTGGTGCGCATGGAGAGGATTGCGTCGTCCAGCTCGCGCGCGAACTGCAGCGGCCACCACGATGCACCGGCGGCGACGATTGATTCGAGATCCGAAACAGGCGCCGTAGCGGGCGCTTTGGCCGTGAACGTCGCGATGCGCTTCGCGCGGTCGATCGCCACTTCGACGGTGGCATAGCTCAGGCCGCCGTCGTGCTCCACGCGTTCGATGCGCGGGAGCGCAATGCCCTGCGCGTCTGCGGGACGATCGCTCGCGGCGGCCAGCTCGAGCGCGCGCGCCTGCACGGCCTGGCCGAACTGGTTCGGCTTCACGACGTCGTCCACGAGACGCCAGGCCTTCGCGCGCTCGCCGCGAATGCCTTCCACCACGGTGCAGAAGATATCGGCGCGGTCATGGCGCACGCGGCGCTTGTCGGTGAGGCGCGTGAGGCCGCCCGTGCCCGGCAGCACGCCGAGCAGCGGCACTTCCGGCAGCGCCACCGACGACGACCGGTCGTCCACGAGCATGATCTCGTCGCAGGCGAGCGCGAGTTCGTAGCCGCCGCCGGCACACGCGCCGTTCACGGCTGCAATGAACTTCAGGCCCGAATGGCGCGACGAGTCTTCCATGCCGTTGCGCGTTTCGTTGGTGAACTTGCAGAAGTTGACCTTCCAGGCGTGAGTGGAGAGGCCGAGCATGAAGATGTTGGCGCCCGAGCAGAACACGCGGTCCTTCAGACTGGTCAGCACGACCGTGCGCACTTCCGGATGCTCGAAGCGGATGCGCTGGAGGGCATCGTGCAGTTCGATATCGACGCCGAGGTCGTACGAGTTCAGCTTCAGCTTGTAGCCGTCGCGAATGCCGCCGTCCTCGGCGATGTCGATACCGAGCGTCGCCACCTGGCCGTTGAACGTGAGCTTCCAGTGCCGGTACTGCGAGGGATCGGTGCGGTAATCGACCCGCTGCGGGGCGACGGCGGTTTCGGCTGCGGCCATGAGCGTCTCCTGTCTACACATCATTTCAATGAACGATAGTGCAATGGATTGCTCATGTAAAGTACATTAGTGCATTTTAATGCATGAAAGGGGTAAACCCGCGATGCCGCAGTCCGCGCCCGCCACTCACTCGATGCGGGGCGCCTCCGCGGCCAGCCGGGCGGCGAGCCGGTCGCGCAGTTGCAGGTAGGCGTCGGCGAGCGTCTTTTCGCTGGTGTCGAAGGTCATGTCGGCGCGGCCATACAGTTCGCTGCGGCCGGCCAGGATGCGCTTGAGGTCGTCCATCGCCTCGCTGTTGCCCGAGTTGCCCGACATGGGCCGCAGGTCGCCCTGCGCCACGACGCGGCGCATGTGCTCTTCGGGCGCGGCCTGCAGCCAGACCGTGAAGCAATGCGCGAGCAGCACGTTGAACGTGGCGGGCTCGGAAACGAGGCCGCCCGGCGAGGCGATCACGGCGCGCGGGTGCTCCGCGATCACGGCCTCGAGCGCCCGGTGCTCGTAGCGGCGATAAGCGCTCGCGCCATACAGCGAATGGATCTCCGAAGGCGGGCAGCCCGCCAGCTGTTCGATCACCCGCGTCAGCTCGACGAACGGCACCTTCAGCTCCTGCGCGAGCATGCGCCCGAGCGTGGACTTGCCCGCGCCGCGCAGGCCGATGAGCGCGATGCGCTCGTTGCGGTGCGGGTCGGCGCTCGTGTGCGAGAACATCTCGGCGAGCGCCACGCGCGCGCGCTGCAAGGCCGCCGGATCGCGCCCCTGCAGCAGCTCGCGGATCAGCAGCCATTCCGCCGACGAGGTCGTGACGTCGCCGATCACCTCGGCGAGCGGGCAGTTCAGCGTGGTCGCGATCTGCCGCAGCACCAGCACGGAGGCATTCCCCACCCCGGACTCCAGATTCGCCAGATGCCGCTCCGAGAGCCCGGTTTCCGCCGCCAGCGTCTTGCGCGTCATGCCGCGCCGCGCGCGCAGCATGCGTACGCGCTCGCCCATGGCGGTCAGGAACGGATCGCGTTCGGTGCGCTCGCCGCGCGAAGCGTCGTCGGCGGCTTCCGCCGGCGGCTCGGCAATGTAAGTTTGCTTCATCTTAGGGAATCCCTGAACCCGTGTTTGTGTACTATAGTGCTTGACATGCATTTTGCTAACGGCTAATTTTCCGCGAAAAGGTTGATCGACGACAAATCGGATCGAATCAGACTGAGCGGAGACAACACCGTGCCCATCCCAGCAGCGTCGCAGGAACACGCCGCGGCCGCGCCGCCGCCCGCGCAATTCAACTTCGCCACACACCTGTTCTCGCTCAACGCCGCGCGCGCTGCGAAAACCGCGTATATCGACGACACGCTCGCGCTGAACTACGGCGAACTCGAAACGCAGGCCCGCCGCTTCGCGGCCGCCATGCGCGCGCTAGGCGTCCACACGGAAGAGCGCGTTCTGCTCGTGATGCTCGACACCGTCGAGCTGCCGATTGCGTTTCTCGGCGCGCTCTATGCGGGTATCGTGCCGGTGGTCGTCAACACGCTGCTCACACCGGCCGACTACGTGTATATGCTCACGCACAGCCGTGCGCGCGTGGCGATCGCGTCGGGCGCGGTGCTGGCCGCCGTGAGCGCCGCGCTGGCCGAAGCCCAATGTGAGGACTGCCAGTTAATCGTTTCGCAGCCCGCTTCCCTGCCTGCGTCGCAGTCCATTTCTCACGAACCCCAACACGTCCTCGCCGATCTGATCGCACGCGCCGAGCCCGCCCCGCGCGCCGCGCAAACGGGTTGTGACGACATCGCATTCTGGCTGTACTCGTCGGGATCGACGGGCAAGCCCAAAGGCACGGTGCATACGCACGCCAATCTCTACTGGACCGTCGAGACTTACGCGAAGCCGATACTCGGCATACGCGAAAACGACATCGTATTTTCGGCAGCCAAGCTGTTCTTCGCTTATGGCCTCGGCAACGGCCTTTCGTTTCCGCTCTCGGTCGGCGCGACCACGATCCTGATGGCCGAACGCCCCACCGCCAGCGCCGTATTCGCGCGCCTCGTGCAGCACCGGCCCACGGTGTTCTACGGTGTGCCCACGCTTTACGCGAGCATGATGGCCTCACCCAATCTCCCCGCACGCGCCGACGTCGCGCTGCGCGTGTGCACCTCCGCGGGCGAAGCGCTGCCGCGCGAACTGGGCGAGCGCTTCAGGGAGCACTTCGGCAGCGACATTCTCGACGGCCTCGGCTCCACGGAAATGCTGCACATCTTCCTCTCGAACCGGCCAGGCGCGGTCGAATACGGCACCACGGGCCGCCCCGTGCCCGGCTACGAAATCGAACTGCGCGACGAGACCGGCGCACTCGTGGCCGACGGCGAGATCGGCGACCTCTTCATCCGCGGGCCGAGCGCGGCCGTGATGTACTGGTGCAATCGCGAGAAGTCGCGCGCGACCTTCCTCGGCGACTGGGTGAGGAGCGGCGACAAGTACCGGCGCCTGCCGGGCGGCGCCTATGTCTATGCGGGCCGCAGCGACGACATGCTCAAGGTGAGCGGCCAGTATGTCTCGCCCATCGAAGTGGAGATGGTGCTCATGCAGCACGAAGCCGTGCTCGAAGCGGCCGTGATCGGCGTCGATCAGGGCGGGCTCGTGAAGACCTGCGCGTTCGTCGTCCTCAAGCAAACAGCCATGGAAACCGCGCACGACGCGTTGGCCGACCAGTTGAAGGCATTCGTGAAAACGCGGCTCGCGCCGCACAAGTATCCGCGCGACATTCTGTTCGTCGACGACCTGCCCAAAACGGCGACCGGCAAGATCCAGCGTTTCCGGCTGCGTCAGCAGTTTCAGTCGTGACAGTGACAAACGCCATGAACGAAAGCGCTTTCGCCGATCTGCCCGCCACGTCCACGCGCGATGCGTTGCGCATCGAATATCGCTGGATCGCCGCGGCCGCCAGCGACGCGCCGCTCGCTGTGTTCCTGCACGAGGGTCTCGGCTCGATCGCGATGTGGAGAGACTGGCCCGCCGCGCTTTGCGAGCGCCTCGGCATGCGCGGGCTCGTTTATTCGCGTCCGGGTTACGGGCGTTCCACACCACGCGCGCAAGGCGTGAAATGGCCGGTCGATTTCATGTCGGCGCAGGCGCGCGACGTGTTACCCGCGCTGCTCGACACGCTTGGCGTGAGCGCGGCCGACCGCGCGCGCATGTGGTTGATCGGTCATAGCGACGGCGCCACCATCGCCCTGCTCTACGCCGCCGCTTTCCCCGAAGCACTCGCGGGCGCGGTGGCGATTGCGCCGCACGTGTTCGTCGAAGACGTTTCAGTCGATAGCATCGGCGAGGCGAAGGTTGCGTACGAAACGACCCGCTTGCGCGAAAAGCTCGCGCGCTATCACGACGATGTCGATTCCGCATTCTACGGCTGGAACGATATCTGGCTCGATCCCGCCTTCCGGTCCTGGAACATCGTCGGCGAGCTGGCGTCGATTCGCGTGCCGCTGCTCGCCGTGCAGGCGCTCGACGACCACTACGGCACCATGGCGCAAGTCGAAGCGATCGGCGCGGCCGTGCCGCACGCGCGCGTCCACGCGCTCACGCAGGGCGGCCATTCCCCGCATCGCGACGCGCCGCAGCCGCTGAACGACAGCATCGAGCAATTCGTTTCCGCACCACGCAAGCCCACGGCCTGAACACACCCCAGCGCCCCCGCAAGACCCTCCTGCGCCCATCGAACGCCTCCAGACAGGGGCGAATCGATGCACCGCGCATAACATTCCCCCGTCAACGCGGCGCCGAAGCCCATCGCAGGCCGAACTAAGGGCCAAACCCGCCTCATCGCTGCAATCCTTTGGTGATATTGTCTTTCTTTGCGGGGTGGAGACGGGGTCCGACCACGCGAACCCAATGGCAGAACGGGGCACCAAAAAAGCGAGACGCAAGAAGACCGGCCGGATCACGCGCGCCGGCCAGAACGATGAGCGATTCCATCCTGATGAACGTTTCAAGAACCTCGGTGCGACTGAGGCGAGCCTGGGCGTCGATGCGTCCGCGCTTCGTGCGCGCCTTCGCGCCCGCGCTGCGCAACCTGCAATACGTGAAGCGCCGCATGCGCCCGCTCGCCGTGGTGGCGAGCGTGGGCTTCCCGCTTTACTACTACGTCTGGAAAGACCTCTTTCCTCAGCCGTATGAAAATCTCACGCTGCGCCTGATCGGCTCGTTTCTGTTCATACCGATCCTCGCGTTCGAGCGCTGGCCCGCCGCGCTGAAAAAGCTGCTGCCGTGGTACTGGTACTTCTGCACGCTCTACGCACTGCCGTTCTTTTTTACGTTCATGCTGCTCAAGAACAACGGCAACGAAGTGTGGGTGGAAAGCGCGCTGATCGCGGCGTTCGTGATGGTGCTGCTGCTCGACTGGCTCATGCTCGTGCTGCAGTTCCTCGTGGGCATCAGCCTCGCGGTGGTCGCGTACTGCCTCACCACCTACCCCATCGTGCTCGGGCCGAACTACCTCACGCATCTGGCGATCTTTTCATTCGCGGTGGCGATCGGCGCGGTGGCCAATTACGATCAGGACCGCATTCAGATCGAACAGGAGCGCGCCATGCTGGCCACGGCGGGCAGCGTGGCGCACGAACTGCGCACGCCGCTCGTGGCGATCCGCGTGGGCGCCGCGGGCCTCATGCGCTATTTGCCCGCGCTGCTCGACACCTATCAACTCGCCCAGCGCAGCCGCTTGCCGGTACCCAAAATACGCGTGGCGCATCTGCATTCCCTGCAAGGCGTGGTAGGCCGCATCGAACAGGAAGCACTGCATTCGAATGCGATCATCGACATGCTGCTCGCCACGGCGCGCTTCACGGGCGGCAACATGCAAAACGCAACGATATGTTCGATCGTACATTGCGTGGAAACCGCGCTCGCGCGTTTTCCGTTTCGCGAAGGCGACCGGCGTCGGGTAATCTGCAATCTGCGCCCCGATTTCGAATTCCACGGATCTGAAATGCTAACCGTTCACGTGCTCTTCAATCTGCTCAAAAATGCCTTCCGGCATATGGGCAGCATCGAAGGCGCGCAGATTTCGATTCGTCTTGAATCAGGGCAAAGGGCCAATCGTTTGATTTTCAGCGATACGGGCACCGGTATTTCCCCTGAGGTATTGCCGCACATCTTCACGCGCTTTTATACTTCGACAACCGCCACCGATGACGTGACGCTCGGAGCAGGAATCGGGCTGGCATTCTGCCGCGATGTCATGCAAGCGATGGGTGGAGCAATCACCTGCTCTTCCGTAAAAGGCGAATACACCGAGTTCGTTTTGACATTCCCTGCGCCATGACGAAAGCCATTCAGCCGTTCTCCTATCCGACCACCGTCGCCTTCGTCGACGACAGCGCCGCGTTCCTTTCGAACCTGAGCCTGCAACTCGACCCCGACCTGGCCTTCCGCCTGTTCAGTTCGCCTTCCGAGGCGCTGAAATTCCTCAACGGCCGTACGCCGCACGACCGCGCGGCGGAGCCTATCTTCAGCCCCTATCTGGACCGCACGGAAGAAAACGATGCGCACCAGGTCATCGCCATGCGCGTCGATGCGATACGTAGTCTCGTACATAACGCTTCGCGCTTCGAGTCGGTTTCGGTCGTGGTGGTCGATTACGACATGCCCGAACTCAACGGCATGGAGTTTTGCCGCCGCATTACCGACCCGTCGATCAGGAAAATCGTGCTGACCGGCAAAGCCGATGAGCACGTGGCCGTGAAGAGCTTCAACGAAGGGCTGATCGACCGCTTCATCCGCAAGCATGAAGTCGATGCGGTGGAAACGCTGAACCAGGCGATCGACGATATGCAGCGTGCGTATTTCGACCGCTGCTGCAGCACGGTGCTCGACGCGCTCGCCGTTTCCGAATATGCCTTCCTCAAGGACCATGCGCTCGCCGCGCACGTGAAGGGCATTGCCGATTCATTGGGCATCGTCGAGCACTATCTCTCGTATCAACCGCACGGACTCCTGATGTTCGACGGTGTCGGCACCGCGTACCTGCTCGTCATTCACACCGACGAATCGCTGCGCGGCGTGCGCGAAATCGCCGTCGAACAAGGTGCGCCCATCAGCTTTCTGGCCGAGCTCGACAGCCGTCGCAGCCTGCCTTATTTCTGGCGCACGGAAGGCTATTACCCGTCACAGTGCGCGGAATGGCAGCCGTATATGCACCCCGCATCGGAGTTTCACGGCGACCGCCGCTATCTCTACGCCGTGGTGAAGAAGCCGGCGGGGCTCGCGCTCGACAACGTGCTGCCCTACGACCGGCATCTCGACCAGCTGGACCGCGAGATCCAGGCGGCGTGGGACTCGCCCTGATAGCCGGGCGCACCCCACGCTACCGCAGTCTCGCTCCATGCCGCCTCAATCGCGCACGGCTCAGGCCGCCACGGCCACCATCGGCATGTTCACCACGGCCTGCGGCAGACGCATGCGCGCACGGCCCGCGTTGCGTTCGTTGCGGCGCGTGGACGGCCAGTTCCACATCTGCACCTCGTCGCGAATCTCCGCGCACACTTCGACGAGCCGCTCCAGTTCTTCATCGCACAGCGCCGCATTGAGCGAGAGCCGCACGAGCGAGCGGTTCTGCGCCGTGGCGGGCGCACAGAACACCGAACCGAAAATGCCGCGTGCCTCGAGCGCGTCGCGCAGCACGATCGTCTGCGGCTCCGGCCCGGCTTCGAGCGCGATGATCTGCGTTTCGCTGCCGTTCAGGTTGTAGCCAAGCTCGGCCAGCCGTGAGCGCACGTAACGCGCGTTGGCCGCGACACGCGCACGCCGCCAGTCTTCGCGCTCGATCACGTCGAGCGTCGCCGCGAGACCCGCCGTTTCATGCGGCAGCAGCGTCGAGCTGAAAATGGCGGGCAGCGCCTCGCATTTGAAATACTCCTGAAAACGCCGCGAACAGCTGATGATGCCCGCGCGCCCGGCAAACGCCTTCGCGAGACTCGCGGTGCGGAAATGCACGCGGTCGATGAGCCCGAGCTCGGCCACCATGCCCGCACCGTGCGGGCCGTGCGTGCCGAGCGAATGCGACTCGTCGACGACCAGCACGCAGTCGTGCTCGGCGCACACTTCGGCGATCGCCGTGAGCGGCGCCACGCTGCCGTTCGTGCTGTACACCGAATCGACGATCACGATCCCGGCCCCGTAGCGCTGGATGCGCTGCTCGAGGTGATCGACATCGTTGTGGAAGAAACTAATCGCCCGCGCACCGGCGCTGCGGATGCCTTCCCACAGCGACATATGCGCCATCATGTCGACGTACACTGGCGTCTGCGCATTGGCGATCGACTGGATCAGCCCCGTATTCGCGGCAAAACCCGACTGGCACAGCACGCTCGCTTCGGCCGCCATGTATGACGCGAAGCGGTCTTCGAGCGCGAGCTGCGGGCAGTCGTCGCCGTGCAGGAACACACCGGACATCAGGAGCCCGTTGCCCTCCGAGCGGATACTCATGCACATTGCATCGAGAATCTCGGGGTGGCGTGCAATCGAGAGGTAGTCATTACTCGAAAGGTGCAAGGCATCAGCATCGGCAACACGTCCCTTCATGATGTGGCCCCCGGCCCAGCTTTCCTGCACGCGCTCGGTGTAGTAGCGATCGACACGTGCTGCGAGGAATGCGGGCAATGCCGCGTCGTTGTTATGTGCGTTACGCCAGTTGCTGCCAACTTTCATCTCAGGCTCCTTGTGGTTAAAGGCCGGCCCCGGAGGCGACTTGTCTGGTCAGGAAGGATTCCGAAAGGCAGGCCCGTAATGTGCCCGCAACGAAACGACACGCGCGATGAGGCCTGACGTGCGCATTCCGGCAGCGGACTTATGAATGTGGCTGATGCAATGACTGGCGAGCGCGTGAGTCGCGGCGCGCGGCGGGGAGTGGTCACGGCCGGCGGCGCCAGAGCGCGCTCGAGAGAAAACCAATGCGGGCGCGGGGCGCCGGGAGCAGGCGCCTTCATATCCGCACGAATCCCGCTTCGCGTGATCGCCACTGGTTACAAGGGAAGAAACGCCCGCCCGAAAATTTTTGAGGCGCGCCACGCAGGCCACCTGGACATGCACGTCATGCAGCGAAAGCGCCTTCACGCTGCACGCAACGTCAGTCGCGCCATTGATAATTATCGTTTAAAAACAGCGCTGTTAAGCGCCTCGCATTGCGCAACTATGCGTAGCGCATGGAGTTTCGACAAGGATTGCCCGTCGCACCGCGAAAGGGCGCGAGCGCTGATTCACCACGCATAGATTGCGTGGAGGAGAGCGACGGAATCGTCAGATGGCCACGACGCGGTCGCGCCCGCGTGACTTGGCGACGTATAGCGCGGCGTCGGCGCGCGCCATCAACGTGGCGAGCGAGTCTTGCGCCCGCAGTTCATCCACGCCGGCGCTGAACGTCAGGCCGTCGTGGGGCTCCTCGCCGGATTCGCGGGCGTGAGCGTCGGCGCTGCGGCGCACGGAGAGCGTCAACACGCGCAATTCATCGAGACGCGTCACGACATCGTCACGGGTCATGCCCACGAAGAGCAGCGCGAATTCCTCGCCGCCGAGGCGGCCGAACAAGTCCTCCACGCGCACGCCGCCCTTCACGACGCGGCAGAACTGCGCGAGCACGCGGTCGCCTGTGGCGTGCCCGTAGCGGTCGTTGATCGACTTGAAGTGATCGATATCGACAATCGCGCACGCGACCCGCTGGCCCTTCTCGCGCGCGGCTTCGAGCGACGCGTTCGCCTGAGCGAGAAAGGCGCGGCGCGTGAGTGCGCCGGTCAGCTCGTCCTGGTTCGCGAGGCGTTCGAGCCGCTCGGCCATGCGATCGTGCGCGAGCAGGACCATGCCGATCGAAAGCGCAGGCAGCACGAGAATGCCGAGCGCGAGCCACGCGACGTTGAGCGGCGTGAAGTCGAGCAGCCCGTACTGCTTCACGAAGCCGCTGCCGTACATCACCCCGCGCAGCGCGTGCGCGAACGCGCCCAGCCACGCCGCGAGGGTCACGAACCGATAGCTGTACACGGGGCGCTCAGGCGGGCGGCAACGCAGCGAGAGCCAGCCGAGCGACGCGTAGATAGCCGCATGAAATGCGGAGACGACGGCCACGCGCGCGCCGAGACTGGGCGTGACCCAATACCACCACACAATACCCATTGCGAGCGCAACGGTTCCCGCGTAGGCGAGCGGCACACGCGGCTTGAGCCCGAAGAACTGACGGCAGCCCTCGAGCAGCCGCACGACCGCGAGCGCCAGCAAGGTGTTCGAAACGAACACGGTGAGGATGGGAAAACCAAGCCGTTGCAGGCCCGCGAGCAGGAGCGCCACGCTGGCCATCAAATAGGCGCCGATCCACCGCCCGACACCGGGAATACCCGCAGGCCGCAGCGAGCCGAGAATGGCGAGGCTCATGATGCTCGAAAGCACCGTGACGAGAAGGATATTGACCGGATCTAGCATGTACAGCGTGGTCTGAAGATATGCCTGAGTTTACGGCATCAATTTGAAAAACATTCGCCCTGGCCGCGTGTAGAAGGTTTATTCAAAACCGCATGGCTGGCCGGCCGAAGCGCGCCGGTGCCCCCGGCGTAGTCAGACAAAACCATGAAACCCCCGGGCTCTATTTGGACTACGAATCGTAATCTGCACGCAGCAGGCGGGAAAAACCCGCCGCGCCCTCCTGGCGCTTGACGAACGCCCCGCAGGACCGCGACCATGCCTGAGACGCCACGACGTAACAGGAGCCATGTCATGACCCAGCATGCGTTGTACGTCGAGCTGCACGCGCAGCCCGGCAAGGAAGAGGAACTCGCGGCATTTCTCGCGAGTGCGAAGCCGCTGGTCGATGCGGAGCCCGGCACGCCGGCCTGGTTCGGCGTGCGCTTCGACGCCACGACGTTTGCGATCTTCGACGCATTCGACGACGAAGCCGGCCGCAGCGCGCATCTGAACGGCCAGGTGGCCGCGGCATTGATGGCGCGCGCAGGCGAACTGCTGGCCGCGCCGCCGCAGATCCGCCGCGCCGACGTGCTCGCCGACAAGCTTCCCGCCTGAACGGCCGCCCGATCGCCCGGGAGGACGTGCGCGCGGCCACGTCCTCTCCCAGCCCGTAACCACGGTGCACGGCGCGCACAGGTAATGGGCGCCGGGAACGGCAACTGCGGGAGACGTCGCGATCTTCGAAGGAGGAGCCGATGAAGCCTGCTTCCGCTTGCGAAGCCGCACGATATGACACCCCTGACGAGGCGCGTTCGAATGCAGAGGCGCTGAGCGATCGCGTGCTGCACGCCCTCGAACGCGTCACCTGGCCCGCGCACCCCGCCACGCTGATCGAAACCGCCGAGCGCAGCGGCGCGCCGCGCGACGTGATCGACGCCCTGCGCCGCTTGCCCGACGAGGCGTTCGGCAGCTTTGCCGAAGTCTCGGCACTCATCGTCGCGGCGCAACTGGGCGCGCGCGGCTCGACCGCGCAACGCGGCGCGGCGACGCAAGGATGACGAACGAAACGGCGACGATGCCGAGCGCGGATCGCAATTGCGCGCCGCGGGAACAGAAATTGCGCGCTGCGGGACGGCCGCCGGACACCCTCGGCCCGCCGCGACGCGATCGCGAAGAACAAAGGCCCAGCCGCCACGATCTGCCGGGCCGCTCACGCAAGAAACGTATGGCTACCGTACTACTAGTCGACGACGACACGAACGCGCTCGACGCGCTCAAGGAACTGGTCGGGCAGGAAGGTTATCGGGTCAGAACTGCCGCAGACGGTTCGGATGCCCTGCAAAGCGCGCTCGACGACCCTCCCGATGTCGTGATCTCCGACTGCATGATGCCGCGCATGGACGGTCTCTCCCTCATGCGCGAAATGAAGCGCAGCAGCAAGCTCGCGGGTGTGCCGCTCGTGCTCGTCTCCGCGCTCGTCACCCTGCCGCCCGACGCCGACGTCGTGGGCTTCCTGCGCAAGCCCTTCGCGGTTTCGCAACTGCTCGACATCCTCCACCGGGTCGCCACGCCCTGACAGGCTCGAGCCACCTGCCTCCTGCGCCGCATGAACGATTTACATCCTCGTTGTAGCGACTGACGCGACACCGGCGCGCCCAACGCTGCGGTTCGCGGGCGTTTCCTTGATTCGGCATCCTGACCGGTTCTCGATCGATAGCCGCGTCTCGCGCGCCACGGCATGACCGATGCTGTGGAATCGGCGTGGCCGGTCCATTTCGGGCCGGCACGGGATCGAACCCTAGCCGCATTGCGTCGTCATGCGATGCGCATAACCGAGGGAGGTCGAAATGAGCGAATACGCAGGCCGCTCGCACGACGAGCGCGTGGCGCAACGCAAGCGCGAGAAGAAAGGCGCGACGGAGCCGCCAGGCGGCGATATGGCCGTACACGGCACCGAGCCCGACGCCACCCACAGCAGCGGCGAGCTCTCTGAGCAAGGCAAGGAAGTGTGGCGCAAAGGCGCCGGCCTGGACGGCGGCGGCAAGAGCAGCTGAATCTTCCTTCGAGCCACCACGACCGCCAGGGCGCATGGTTGCGCCCTCAACTTCCGCAATCTGCTGCATAACCGGCGCGCGCCGCGCGGGAGACCCCCGGCGTGCGTGTTTCATCGTGAACAAGGAGAACATCATGGCCTACTCGCAAACCCCGATCGGTTCAGCGTCGCCCAGCGGCGAAGGCGCACGCGACGGTGCACGTATCGTCGGCCGCGACCAGTCGGACACGCGTGGCCCCGGCCCCGACGTGATGGCGGCCAGTACGCTGGACGGCGACCGCGTGATGAGTTCGGACGGCGACGAAGTCGGCAAGGTCAAGGAGATCATGCTCGACGTGGAAAGCGGCCGCATCGCCTACATGGTGATGTCGAGCGGCGGCTTTCTCGGCATCGGCGACAAGCTGCTCGCGGTGCCGTGGAATGCCCTCACGCTCGACGCGGCACGCAAGTGCTTCGTGATTGCGCTCAACTCCGAGCGCGTGAAGAACGCACCGGGCTTCGACAAAGGCGAATGGCCCTCGATGGCCGATCGCACCTGGGCCAGTTCCGTGCACCAGTACTACGGCCGGGAGCCGTACTGGAGCGACGACGCCGCGAGACTGCCGCTGGACGAGCCGGGGCGCGAGCCGCCAGAGGCCGGCGGCGTGAAGCTCTGACGGGCGCGCACGCGCACCCGTAATCGTTCATCGAGCGCCCGCGGCGGCGCCAACGTGTCATGCTAATGGTCGCGAGCACAACGACAACAACGCGAACCCACCATGACTTCGATGGACCGCCGTGATTTCCTTCGCGCCGCCGCCGCGGGCGCGACGCTCAGCCTGGCTTCGCCCGCCATCCAGCGTGCCCTGGCCATTCCTGCCAACAACGCAACCGGAACGATTGAAGACGTGCAGCATATCGTCGTCTTCATGCAGGAGAACCGCGCGTTCGACCACTACTTCGGCACGCTGCCCGGTGTGCGCGGCTTCTCGGACCGCATCACGATTCCCCTGCCCGACGGCGACAACGTGTGGCAACAGAGCGACGGCACACGCACGCTGCTGCCGTTCTACCTGGACAGCCGCAAGGGCAACGCGCTGCTCGCGGGCGGCGCGCACAATTGGGCCGACGCCCACGCGGCCTGGGACCACGGCCGCATGACGCATTGGCCCAAGTTCAAGGGCGATGCCTCGATGGGCTACTTTCAGGCCTCCGACCTGCCGTTTCATTTCGCGCTCGCCAACGCCTTCACGATCTGCGATGCCTACTATTGCTCGCTGCACGGCGGCACCAATTCGAACCGGCTCTTTCTGTTCACCGGCACCAACGGCCCCACGGCCTCCGCTTATGCCGTGGTCGACAACAATGGTTGGGACAACATCGGTGCGCCGTCCACGGGCCTGAAATGGACCACGTATCCGGAGCGCCTGCAGGCCGCAGGCGTGACATGGAAGGTTTACGAAAACCAGCCCGATAACTACACCGACAATCCGCTCGTCGGATTCGCGAGCTATCGCAAGGTGCTCGAGACGATCGAAGGCTCGCCCAACGTGCCGTGGACCGAGGCGCTCGACGCACGCGAGCCGCTCTATAAGGGCGTCGGCAATACCATGCCCGATGGCGGCTTCCTGCAGGCGCTCAATGACGACATCGCGGCGAACCAGTTGCCCCAGGTGAGCTGGATCATCGCGCCGCAGGCCTATTCCGAACACCCCGCCGTTTCGACACCGGGCCAGGGCGCCTACTATCTCCAGAAGCTGCTCGAAGCGCTGACGCGCAACCCGGACATCTGGAGCAAGACCGTGCTCTTCGTGAACTTCGACGAGAACGATTGCTTCTTCGATCACATGCCGCCGCCTTGCCCGCCCTCGCCCATCAAGGACGGCGAGTACGCAGGCAAATCCACGGCCACCACGCGCCACGAATACTTCACCCTGCCGAACCCGCCCGGCGACGGCAAGCCGGTCAAGCCAGACGGCTTGCCGTTCGGGCCCGGGCCGCGCGTGCCGATGATCGTCGTCTCGCCATGGAGCACGGGCGGCTACGTGAACTCCGAAGTCTTCGATCACACGTCGGTGCTGCGCTTCATCGAAACGCGCTTCGGCGTGCGCGAACCGAATATCAGCCCGTGGCGGCGCGCGGTATTCGGCGATCTCACCTCGGCATTCAACTTCGGCACACCGAACGAAAAGCCCGTGCAGGCGTTTTCCGCGCCCACGAAGGCCGACGCCGATGCGTTGAACAAGCAGCAGAACGCGCTCAAGCCCGTGCCCGTGCCGCAGCCCGATATGCAGACCCTGCCGCAGCAGGCGCGCAAGGCGCGGCCCTCGCGCGCGCTGCCGTACCGCCTCGACGTGGATGCGAGCGTCGATGGGCGTCATCACAAGGTTCAGCTGGAGTTCGGCAACGAAGGCAAAGCCGGCGCCGTCTTTCACGTGTACGACACGCTTCATCTCGACAGGTCGCCGCGCCGCTACACCGTCGAAGCCGGCAAGACCCTGCGCGACACGTGGACGCCCAGCGCCGCGGACGACGGTGCATACCGCCTGTGGGTGCTTGGCCCGAACGGTTTTCATCGCGCCTTCGAGGGCAACGTGCGCGCGGCGGCGCATGGGCCCAATCCCGAAGTGCGCGTGCGCTACGACGCCGCGAGCAATGCACTCGTGCTGAGCATCGCGAACCGCGCGAGCGCGGCGTCGAATGTGAGCCTGGCGGCCAATGCCTACCGCAGCGACGGCCCCTGGACCTACGCGTTGCGCGCCGGCGAGCAGGTTCAGTCGAACTGGGCGCTCGCGGATTCGGGCGGCTGGTACGACTTCACGCTGAGGGCGGAGAACGGCGTGCTAAGGCGCTTCGCGGGCCGGGTGGAAACCGGCAGGGACAGCGTGAGCGATCCGGCAATGGGCGCGTGAGGCGCCTCAGAACGCATCCGGAGCGCCTGCGCAGTACACTGCCCGTTCCCTTCACAATGGCCGCGCGCGACGTTGCGTCCAGAACGTTCGACACACGTTCAATGGGCGTTCGCAAGCGTGGCCAGCCTTCTCCTCGAGGAGCCCGCATGAAAATCGATCTGACTGGAAAACTCGCGCTCGTCACCGGCTCGGCTGCGGGCATCGGCCTTGCCGCGGCCAAGGGCCTCGCGCTCGCGGGCGCCGACGTGATCGTCAGCAGCCGTCACACCGAAAACGTGCGCGAAGCCGAAGCGGCGCTGCGTACCGCCGCGCCCGGCGCGCGCGTGCAGGGTTTCGTCGGCGATCTTTCCAGTGCCCAGGGATGCGACGCGCTCGTGAAAGCGCATCCGCAGGTGGACATCCTCGTGAACAATCTCGGTGTGTTTCAGCAGCAGGACTTCTTCGAAATTCCCGACGCCGAGTGGCTGCGCTTCTTCGAAACGAACGTGATGTCGGGCGTACGGCTCTCGCGCGCCTATGCGAATGCCATGGTCGAGCGCGGCTGGGGGCGCATCGTGTTCATCTCGTCGGAATCGGGATTGAACATTCCCGGCGACATGATCCACTACGGCATGACGAAGACCGCGCAACTCGCGCTCGCACGCGGCCTCGCCAAGCGCCTTGCGGGTACGGGTGTTACGGTCAATTCGGTGCTGCCGGGCCCGACTCTCTCCGATGGCGTGACGCACATGCTCAAGGACGAAGTGGCCGCTTCGGGCAAAACCGTCGAGGAAGTCGCCGCGCAGTTCGTGCAGACACATCGCGCCTCTTCCATCATCCGGCGCGCGGCGAGCGTGGAGGAAGTGGCGAACATGATCGTCTACGCGTGCTCGAAAGAGGCGTCCGCAACCACGGGCGCGGCCTTGCGCGTGGACGGCGGCGTGGTGGATACGATCGCGTGATGCATCAGGCTGCCAGCGAGATTAGTTAATTCGTCATACGAAGTATCCGGACGCGGCTGTCGAATACAAAAACGCAGCCCGCACGAGCGGGCTGCGATTCAACTGCAACAAGGGGGTTCGTTGATCAGCCCCGTCTCACGACGCCAAGCACCAACGTGACGAGGAAGATCACGAGGAAGATGAAGAACAGGATCTTGGCGATCGATGCCGCACCCGCCGCGATGCCGCCAAAACCGAACACGGCCGCGATGATCGCGATGATAAAGAAAATGACAGCGTATTGAAGCATGACGTCCTCCTGCATCCGGTGCGAACCGGCTCAAGGGTGGTCGCCGCGCCCCGGCGCCGCGTGCGGTCGCCTGATGCCCGGCATCTGGTTGAGCAGGACGGATCGACGCGCCCGCCCCTGCAGGATCATGACAGCAAGCGCGGTGCCCGAGACCGGGCAGGGCTTCGCGGGAAATGGTGTGACGGAATGAGGTTGAAAAGACGTTGGCAAACACGCGCGCGCGCCGGAAAAGCGCGCGCTTCGTGATGCGTCACGCCACTTGCGGATGCCAGCCGGCGCGCTGGAACGCCGTGGCGAAGAAGAGCACCTGGTAGCGGATCGAGTTCGACCAGTAGGACCACGTATGGCCGCCTGGACGTTCCGCGTAATCGTGCGGCACGCCCAGTTCGACGAGCTTCTCATGCAGCGTGCGGTTCGATTGCACGAAGAAGTCGCTCACGCCGCAGTCGATGGTCAGCGCGATATGGGCTTGTTCGAAGTCCTGTGCGCTATCCACGATCGCATTGCTGTTCCAGAACGACGCGTGCCGCGCGGGATCGCCGAACACGTGATCGATACCGGGCTCGTCTTCGCAGTTGCGCGGATCGACCGCGCCGCTAATGCTGCCGGCCGCGCCGAAGGTCTCCTGCCGGTCCAGCGCGATGCGCAGCGCGCCGAAACCGCCCATGCTCAAACCCGTGATCGCGCGCGCCTCGCGCGTGGCGATCGTGCGGAAATGCATGTCGATATACGACACGACCTCGCTGCCCACATACGTTTCATAACGACTGCTGCGATCGAACGGGCTGTCGATATACCAGCTCTCGTGTCCGCCGTCCGGCATCACGAGCACTACGTGATAGCGGTCGGCGAGCTTGCCGATGCGGGTGTTCGAGGTCCAGTCGGCATAACTGCCGCCCGAACCGTGCAGCACGTAGATCACCGGAAAGCGCGCTGCGTGGTTGCCGCGTGCGTAGTCGTCGGGCAAGACGACGGTCGCGTCGAACGAGCGCTCCATTGCGGCGCTGGGGATCGACACGACACGTGTCTGGTAGGCCCAGACGGGAGCACTGAGAAGCAGCGCCAGAACGAACCAGCATGCGCGGAGAATGGCCATGAGAAGTCGCTCTTGTGTTGACTGCCACGAAAGACAACTGCTTTCATGGACTCTAACAAGCGCCACTTACAGCCAAATTTCAGCGTGCCATACGAATGGTTGGCAAGCGTGTGCGAGCCCACATGATGGGAGATGAAACCCCGCACGCCGGCATTTTCGAGAGAGCCCTCTATCTTTGAAGCTCCGCAGTGCAGGCCAACCCTCAATCGCCGTTGCGCCGCCTGCGCCTCAGCCGCCCTTCGGGCTCGCCCTCGTGCAGCAAACCCTTTTGACGCGCCGTGAGCGGATCGGTCAAACACGGCTCCGCGTCGAGTTCCTGTTCGAAACGCTCCCACATGCCCGCAGGCGTATTCGCCTTACCGACGCGCGTGCCGATCGTGAGCCGGATCTGGTTCGCCCGGCTGATGGTGGAGCGCAACCGGTGGATTTCCCATAGCAACCGCAGTACGACGGGCAAGGGATGCCGGTCGTAGATTTCAGCCAGCTCCGCCGCCGTGAGCGGAGGGAAGTGACGATGATCCCGTCCCATTTTCCGCCCCAAAACACTGTATATTTATACAGCCTATCACATGTCAGAATGATTCTGAAGGACGGGACGGAGAGACGACCATGTGCACGAACTACGCCGCCGCACGCCGTGACTACCTCTTCAGGCATTACGGTGTCCTGCCGCCGGACGACCCGTGGCGCGACGAGATCTTCAAGGACTATGCCGCGCCGGTGATCCGCCGTGCGAGCCCATCGCACACTGTGCCCGAGGCGCCCGAAGCCCTGCTCGCGACCTTCGGCATGGTGCCGCGCAAACAGATTCCGCCCGGTGTGAAAGTGTTCGACACGATGAATGCGCGTGCCGAATCGGTGGGCGAGAAGCGCAGCTTCAGCGGCGCGTGGAAGAAGCTGCAGCTGTGTCTGATTCCCTGCGAGGCATTTTTCGAGCCGAGCTACGAGACCGGCAAGGCGGTGCGCTGGCGCATCGGTCTTGCCGATGGCGCGCCGTTCGCCATTGCCGGCTTATGGCGCGAGTGGGACGAAGGCGAGGCCGGCAAGGCGTACTCGTTCACGATGCTCACCGTCAACGCGAGCGATCATCCGCTCATGAAGCGTTTCCACAAACCCGGGGACGAGAAACGTTCCGTGGTGATCGTGCCGCCCTCCGAGTATGAGAACTGGCTGGCGAGCCGTTCGATGGACGAGGCAAGGTCGTTTCTCAATCTGTACCCAGTGGAGGGAATGGCGGCCGAGCCTCAGCCCCTGCCCCCGCGCGCGAGCCCGAAGCCCGATTCGAACGGCCAATAACAAACGACCCGGCAAGGCCGGGTCGTCTGGCATTCCACATCGATCAAACCAGCAACGCGAATCAGAAGTTGAAGTTATCGATATTCGAAGCATCGAACGTCGTGGGCGGCCCGAGAATCACTTCACCGCTCTTGCCGATCGTACGCTTGCCCAGCTTGCCCGCCTCGAACGACTCGCCTTCCTTGCCCGTGATCGTGCCCGAAGCAAGATTGGCTGCCGCATACGCGGCGAGGTAACCGAGTGCACCCGGATCCCAAAGCTGGAACGCCTTCACGGTGCCGTTCTTCACGAACGCGCGCATCTGGTTAGGCGTGCCGAGGCCCGTCACCGCCACCTTGCCCTTGCTCGGCGACGAAGAGATATAACGCGCCGCCGCCGCGATGCCGACCGAGGTGGGCGCAACGATCGCCTTCAGGTTCGGGTACGCCTGCAACAAGCCTTGCGTCTCGACGAAAGACTTCTGGTCGTCGTCGTTGCCGTAGGCGATCTTCACGAGCTTCATCTTCGAATACTCGGGCTTCTTCAGCTCTTCCTGCATCCACTTGATCCAGGTATTCTGGTTCGTCGCGTTGGGCGTGGCCGAGAGAATTGCGAACTCGCCCTCGCCGCCCATCAGCTTCGAAACGAGCTGGATCTGGCCGCGGCCAATGCTCTCCGCGTTCGCCTGGTTCACGAAGATCTGCCGCCCTTCGGGCGCCGTGTCCGAGTCGAACGTGACGACCTTGATGCCTTGGTCCATCGCGCGCTTCAAGTACGGCACGAGCGCATTCGCATCGTTGGCCGCGATGACGATCGCGTCCTGGTGCTGCGTGGTCAGCGTATTGATGTACGAGACCTGCGAGGACGCGCCCGCGTCCGAAGGCCCGACCGCCTTGCCCTCGCCCTTGAACTCCTTGATCGCGTCCAGACCGCCGTTATCGGCGATCACCTCGTAGGGGTTGTTGATCTGCTTGGGCACGAACGCGATCTTCACCCCCTCCTTGATGCCGGCCGCATGCGCCGCGACACCGCCTCCCACTAGCATCGCGCACAGCAGGGCCGTGCACATGTGACGTACTGGCTTTCTCATGAATCGTCTCCTCGATGGGTACCGGACGCGTCCGGCTGATTGACTGCCTCTTGACTTCCTTGCCTCTTCACACCACGTTCACGCCGCCCGCGCCAGCGCGCGCCGGTCGCGCATCGTGCGCCAGCGCGCGGCGAGATTCGGGATCAGCACCGAAGCCAGCAGCAGCGCGCCGGTCACGATCGTGAGCGTTTCGCTCGATACGTCGACGAGCGTGAGCGCGTTCTTCAGTACACCGACGATCAGGAGCGAGAGCAGTACGCCGTACATCGACCCGCGCCCGCCAAAAATGCTCACACCGCCGAACAGCACCGCCGCGATCACCGAAAGCTCGAAGCCCTCGCCGTTGTCGCCGCGCGCGCTCGTGAAGCGCAGCGTATAGACGATGCCCGCGAGCGCGCTCATGACGCCCGAGAGCACGAAGAGGCGCAGCTTGATCTTCGGCACGTCGATGCCCGAGAACGACGCGGCCGTGGTGTTCGCACCGATCGCGAAGAGGCTGCGGCCGAACGCCGTGGCCTGCAGCCATATCGTGAACACGATGGCGCACGCCGCGACGATCAGGAACGGCAACGGGATGAACGTGCTGCCGAGGTTGCTCATGCCAAAGAGCGTGTAACCCGGCGGGAAGTCGGCAATCGCCTGGTCGCCGAGCAACACGTAAGCCAGCCCGCGAAACAGCGCGAGCGTGCCGATCGTCACCGCGAGCGAAGGCAGATTGAGCTTCACGATCACGAGCCCGTTGAAGAGGCCCGCAAGGCCGCCTGCCACGAGCACGAGCGCCATGGCGACCGGCATCGGCAAGCCCATGTGCCAGAGCACGCCGAGCAAGGCGCTCGAGGCGCCGAGCACCGAGGCCACCGAAAGATCGATCTCGGCGGCGACGATGATGAGCGTCATCGGCAAGGCCATGAGCGCGACTTCGGTGAGGTCCGCGAGCACGTTGCTGATGTTCGCGCCCGTGAGGAACACGGGCGAGAGCACGCGCCCCGCCACCAGCGATGCAATGAGAATGACGACCAGCAGCGCTTCCCAGCTGAGCGGCAGGCCGGGCTTGCGCGTGAGCAGCGCGGCGTCGGGTTTCGGGGCGTTCTTAGCCATGGTCGCGTTTCCTCATCATGCGTTTTGCCACTGAGCGGGCGAGCAGCGTATCGGCGGCGATGGCGGCCACGATCAGCGCGCCCTGGATCGCCTGCTCCCAGAACGGCGAGACGTGCAGCACCACGAGCGCGATGCTGATCACGCCCAGCACGAGCGCGCCGAGCGTCGCGCCGAGTATCGTGCCCACGCCGCCCGTGATCGCCACGCTGCCGACCACGGCGGCCGCGACCACCTGCAGCTCGATGCCCTTCGCGGTGCTCGCGTCCACGGTGCCGAAGCGGGCGAGCCACAGCGCGCCCGCCAGGCCCGCAATCGCGCCGCTGATCAAGAAGCCCGTCGCGACGCGCCGTTCCACGTTGATGCCGGCAAGGCGCGCCGCTTCCGGGTTCGAGCCGATCGCGTAGTACTCGCGGCCCGGCCGGAACTGCTTGAGATACACGGAGAGCGCGGCCAGCAGCACGATCGCGATGAGCGCCAGCACCGGGATGCCGAGCACCGAGCCCGTGGCGAGCCGCGAATACGCGTCGGGCAGGCTCGTGGCGTTGATCTGGCCGCCATGCACCCACGCGTAATCGGCGCCGCGGAAGATGTAGAGCGTGGAAAGCGTCGCGACGAGCGACGGCACGCGTCCCACGGCCACGAGCAGCGCGTTGATCGCGCCCGCCACGAGTCCGATGGCGAGCCCAGCGACCAGCGCCACGAGCACGGGCATGTGCGGGAACGCCACGTAGAGACTGCCCACGCCATAGGCGCTGATGCCGACCGTCGAGCCGATCGAGAGATCGATATGGCGCATCAGGATCACGATCGTCATGCCCGCCGTGAGCAAGCTCACGATGGAGACGTTGAGCAGCACGTCGCGCAGATTCTGCAGGTTGAGGAATTGCGGCCGCGCGAGCGCCGTGCCGCCCACGATCAGCAGCAGGACCACGAAAAGCGTGGTCTCGCGGCTGCGCGCCAGCGCTTCGGCCCACGCACCCGCGTTGCGCCGCTGCGGGCGCGGCTCGCCGCCGTGCAGGGGATGAGGAGAAGTGGAATGGCGCATCATGCGGCGTGCCCCAGATGAATGTTGGTTTCGCCGAGCGCGGCGCTCATGATGCGCTCTTCGTTGGCGTCGGCACGCGCGATGTCGGCGGTGATGCGGCCTTCGTGCATGACGAGCACGCGGTCGGCCATGCCGATCACTTCGGGCAGTTCGCTCGAAATCATCAGCACGGCCATGCCCTCTTTCACGAGTTCCGCGAGCGCGCCGTAGACTTCGGCCTTCGCGCCCACGTCGATGCCGCGCGTCGGTTCGTCGATGATGAGCACCTTCGGCCCGGTGGCGAGCCACTTGCCGAGCACCACCTTCTGCTGGTTGCCACCCGAGAGCGTGCCCACGGGTGCGTTCAGATCGCTCGCTTTCAAGCGCAGGCGCTTGCCCCACTGGCCGGCCAGCTCCACCTCGCGCCCCGTGGAGATGAGGCCGAAGCGCACGAGCCGCCCGAGCACCGTGAGCGAGGCGTTGCGCGCAATGCTCAATTCGAGCGCGAGACCTTGCTGGCGCCGGTCCTCGGGCACGAGCGCGAGCCCGGCCTTCACGGCCGCAGCGGGCATGCCGGAGGCCAGCGGCTTGCCCGCGATCTGCACCTGCCCCGCGTCGCACGGATCGATGCCGAAGATCGCGCGCGCCACTTCGCTGCGCCCCGCGCCCACGAGTCCCGCGAGCGCGACGATCTCGCCCGCGCGCACGTCGAACGAAATGTCCTTGAAGACGCCGCGGCGCGTGAGGCCGCGCACGCGCAGCATCACTTCGCCCGGCTGCACGTCCGCCTTCGGGTAAAACGTCGCGAGGTCGCGTCCCACCATCTTCGCGACGATGTCCTGGGTCTTGAGCGTCGCCGTGGGCGCGTCGAACACCTTGGCGCCGTCGCGCATGATCGTCACGTGCTGCGTGAGTGCGAAGACTTCTTCGAGCCGGTGCGTGATGAAGAGAATCGCCACGCCACGGTCGCGCAGCGTGCGCGCGATCGTAAAGAGCCGCTCGACCTCGGGCAGCGAGAGGGCGGCCGTGGGCTCGTCCATGATGAGCACGTTCGCGTTGAGCGAAAGCGCCTTCGCAATTTCGATCACCTGCTGGTCCGCAATCGACAGGCCGCGCACGAGCCGTTCGGGCTTCAGCTCGACGCCGAGCGATTCGAGCAGCGCCGCGACCTCGCGATGCATCGTGTCGTAGTCGATACGGCCCACGCGATCCACGGGCTGACGCCCCATGTAAATGTTCTCCGCAATCGACAGATCGAAGAACAGTGTGGGCTCCTGATAAATCACCGCGATACCGGCGTCGCGTGCCTGGGCGGGCGTCGCGAACGCGCGCTCCACGCCGTCGATGCGCATCTCGCCGCCGTCGGGCTGATACACCCCCGCGAGAATCTTCACGAGCGTCGACTTGCCCGCGCCGTTTTCGCCGAGCAGCGCATGGACCTCGCCGGGCATGAGCCTCAAGCTGCCGTCGATGAGCGCGCGCACGCGCCCGAACGCCTTGCTCGCGCTACGCAGTTCGAGCCGCGGAGTGTCATCGGCCCTGCTGTTTGCTTCTGCTTCCACGCCTGTCTCCCTGTCGTTGCGCGCACGCTCAAATGCGGTAGATACGTTCCGCGTTGCCGCGAAACAGCGCCGTGTGTTCGCTCTCGCTCGCGCCGCTCACGATCGACGCATACGCCTGCCAGAGCTTCGAATAGCCGCCGAACAGGCGGTCGACCGGAAAGTTCGAGGCGAACATCGCGCGCTCCGCGCCGAATGCGTCGATCGTCTCCAGTACATAAGGGCGCAGGCTTTCGACGCTCCACGCATGGTCGAACATCGCCAGTCCGCTGATCTTCACGGCCACGTTCGGGCACGCCGCAAGCAGGCGCATGCCGTCGCGCCACGCGCGGTAGCCCGCCACGCTGCTGCGGTCGACGAACATGCCCGCGTGGTTGATCACGAGCTGAATGCCGGGATGCGCACGCGCGAGTGCGGCGGCCTCCTCCATTTGCGACGGATAAAGCTGCAGATCGAACGAAAGACCGTACTTCTCCAGCAGCGCGAAGTTCTCGCGCCACGTGGCCTCATGCATGTAATGCCGCCCCACGTAGTCGTAGAGCTTGTTCTCGTGAACGTTGAGAATCTGGCGAATGCCGCGTGTACGCGCAAACGCCGCATGCGCCTCCAGCACCGCGGGCGCATTGGGCGAGCTGAGATCGCAGGCCGCGACGATCGCGTCGGGCAACGCGCGCGCCTCCCCCGCGTTCGCGGCAATGTCCGCGAGCCCTTCCAGCCAGCGCGTTTCTTCCACCGGATCGTCCGGATCGTGATTCGCCTCGACGTGCACGACCTTGAGCACGTCGATGTCGCCGGCCTCGCGCAACAGGTCGGCGGGCAGATAGTTGTGCTTGAGTTCGCGCGCATCACAGACGAACGACGTACCCGGATTCGCGAGCCACGGGTAATGATGCGTATCGAGGTTCCAGAAGTGGACGTGTGGATCGACGACCTGCATGGCATGTTCCTCGCGTGAGCTCAAGGCAAATGAAAGACCTGCACGAGCGGCTGTTGCAGCGGCACGTTGTGCGCATCCGTCTGCATGATGTCGGCCATGTAATCCCACCATTTGCGCATGACGGGCAACTCGGACAGCGCGTCCATGGTGTGATCGTCGCGGCGTTCGAGCACGGCAAAGAGATGGTGGGTCGCTTCGTCGAGAAAGATGCGGTAATTCTTCACGCCCGCGTCGCGCAGCGCGCTCGCCAGCTCGGGCCAGATTTCGCGGTGACGCTGCTCGTATTCGTCCCGCTTGCCGGGATCGAGCTGCATGCGAAACGCCATTGTCTCCATGATCGTGTCTCCGTCCAGCCTTGTTACGTCGTGCGCTTATGCCGCCTTCGCTGCTTATGTGACCAGGGGTACGCGTTGACTCGGTATTTGCCCTGGCTTCGCAGCGTGCGATGGCACGCGTTTTTTACGTGGTTAGCTGCGTTGTGATCCGACTATAATTCCCGCATCGATAGCCAACCAATCCGATGTTGGGATCGGGCGATGCACAAACCGGATCGCTCCATGAACCATCACACTTCCGTCGTCGCACTCGTCAACCGGCTCAGATTCAAGCACCTTGCCCTGCTCGTCGCGCTCGACGACGCGCGCAACGTTCATCAGGCCGCCGACGCCATCAACGTGGCCCAGCCCAGCGCGAGCCGCATGCTGAGCGACATCGAAGAAGCATTTGGCTTCCGGCTCTTCGAGCGCAACGCGCGCGGCATGCAGCCCACCGCGCTCGGCGTCGTCACGCTCGCCTACGCGCGCCGCGCGCTCGCCGAACTCACGCGCTTTGCCGAAGACCTCGACGTGAAGCGCCGCGGCGGTCACGGCCAGCTCACCGTGGGCGCGATCATGGGCGCCGCGCCCGACCTGCTCGCGCAAGCCGTCGCCACGCTCAAGACCGAACGGCCGCTGCTGCACGTGCGCATTCTCGGCGAAACGAGCGACCAGGTCGTGCAGCTGCTGCATCGCCGCGAAGTCGATCTCGCCCTCGGGCGCCTCACCACGCCGCTGCAGCACAACGACTTCAGCTTCGAGCCGATCGCGCGGGAAACGCTCGTGCTCGTGGTGCGCGCGCGCCATCCGCTTGCGCGGCGCGAACAGGTCACGCTCGCGGAACTGATGGACTGGCCGTGGGTGGCGCAGCCCATCACGAGTCCCGCGCGTGAGTTGTTCGAAGGCGAACTCGCGCGCGCCGGTCTCGGCACGCCCGCCAATCTCACCGAGTCGGCCTCGATCTTCGCCACGCTGCAACTGCTCGAAAGCTTCGACGCCGTGGCCATGCTGCCCGAGTCGGTCGTGCGCGACCATGTGCGCGGCAAGCTGCTCGTCGTGCTGCCGCTCGAAATCGGCAAGAGCCTGCCGGGCTACGGCGTGCTCACACGGAAGAACGAGCCGCTCGCCGAGCCGGCCGAGCATTTCGTCGGCTTGCTGCGGCGCTTTTCGCAGCCCTTCAAGATGGACGATATCGCTCACGATGGTTCGCACGCGACCGTGCTCGCTCCTCATTGAAACGCTGGCCCTGGGCTCATTGCAGATTCACGAATAGCCCGCCGTCCACGAGCAGCGCGGCGCCCGTCACATAGCGCGCGCGGTCCGAGGCGAGAAACACGACGCATTCGGCCACGTCTTCGGGCGCGCCCAGCCGCCCGAGCGGAATGCGCTTTTCGAAGTACGCGCGCTTGCCTTCATCGCTGAGGTCTTCGGCGTTCAGGTCGGTGGCGATGGTGCCCGGCATCACCGAATTGCAGCGGATGCCATAGGGTCCAAGCGCGATCGCGCACGACTGCATCAGCGAATGCACGCCGGCCTTGGTGGGCGTGTAGTGCGTCTGCATGCCGCCGCCCACCAAAGCGCTGATCGAACTCGTCGCCACGATCGCGCCGCCCGTGCCCTGCTCCTTCATTTGCCGCGCAACGGCCTGGGTCACGTAGAACGCGCCGTTCAAATTCACGCCGATCGTGCGTTCGAGCACGGCGGGCGGCATGTCGAGAAACGAGTGGAACGGGCAGATGCCCGCATTGCTGGCGAGCACATCGACCTTGCCGAAGCGCTCCACCGTCTGGCGCACGAGATCCACGCCCGTTTGCGGCGCGGCCACGTTGCCTTCCAGCGCGATCGCGCGGCGCCCTAGCCGCTCGATCTCGCCCAGCACCTCGTCGATCGCCGAGCGGCGGCCGTACGAGGCGTCGTTGTCGCCCCAGTAGTTGATCGCGACATCGGCGCCCTCGCGGGCGCTCGCAATCGCAATGGCGCGGCCGATGCCGCGCGAACCGCCGGTGACGATCACCACCTTGTCCTTGAGCAGCACGTGTTTCTCCTCGTAGCTTGTGATGCGCCTCGCCTGGTGCGCGTTCGGCGCGCTCAGTGCGTGTATGGCCGCGAAAGTTTGCAGTCCGGATTGAGCCGCACGCCGAAGCCCGGTGCGTCCGGCACCTTGAGCCGTCCTTTCACCGGCACCGGTTCGTCGAGCAGCAGCGGCGTGAACATCGGCACCACCTTGTCGGCCTTCGGCGCCATCATGAGGAATTCCGCGAACGGCGAGTTATGGCGCGTCACGACGAAGTGATAGCTGTACACCGAGGAGCCGTGCGGCACGACCAGCACGTTGTGCGCGTCGGCGAGCGCCGAAATCTTGATGAGTTCGGTCATGCCGCCGCACCAGTTCACGTCGGGCTGGATCAGGTCGCAACAGCCCATTTCCAGCAGCATGCGAAAGCCCCAGCGCGTGGCCTCGTGTTCGCCGGTCGAAACCATCATGCCGCGCGGAACATTGCGGCGCAGTTCGGCATAGCCCCAGTAGTCGTCGGGCGGCAGGCACTCCTCGATCCACTTGAGGTCGTACTCTTTCGCGGCCTGGGCGAGGCGCGTGGCATAGCGCACGTCGAGGCTCATCCAGCAGTCGTACATGAGCCAGAAGTCGTCGCCCACGCGCTCGCGCATCGTGGCAAGCAGTTCGAGGTTCTTTCTGAGGCCCTCCTCACCTTCGGCCGGACCATGCAGCAGCGGCAGCTTGCCGCCGATGAAACCCATTTCCTTCGCGAGATCGGGGCGCGCGCCGGTAGCGTAAAACATCAATTCGTCGCGCACGGGGCCGCCGAGCAGCTGATACACGGGCTCCTTGCGGATCTGCCCGAGCAGGTCCCACAGCGCGAGATCGACGCCCGAGATGGTGTTGAGCACGACGCCCTTGCGGCCGTAGTAGAGCGTGGCGTAGTACATCTGATCCCACATCTTTTCGATGTCGGTCACGCGCTGCCCTTCGAGAAAGCGTGCGAGATGCTTCTCGACGATGAATGCGCCGATCTCGCCGCCCGTGGTCACGGCGAAACCCACGGTGCCGTCGCTTGCCTCGATTTCCACGACGAGTGTGCCGAGCACGTCGATGCCGAACGAGCGGCGGCTCTGACGATACTCGGGATAGCGCGCCATCGGCGTGGAAATATGGTCGTCGATCCAGTGGCCGTCGGGTTGATCGTGATAGTCGGCGCCGCCGCCGCGCACGGTGAAGGCTCGCACGTGTTTGATGGTTGGCATGGCCATGTTACGTAGCTCCTGGGTAAAGGATTAGCGCGCGCGCCGCACGGGCGGCTCGAACGAGCGAGCCGCCGGCGCAACGGCGCGCGGCGCGACGACAAGAATGAGCAGCGCGGCGGCAATACTCGCAAGACCGAGCAGTTCGAGGCCCGCCGCGTGGGAAGCAAAGTGTCGATCGGCGGCGGCGCGCAGCATCGGCGCGATGAAGCCGCCCAGACCGCCGAGCGAATTGATGAGCGCGATGCCGCTGGCCGAGGCCGCGCCCGCGAGATCGCGCGCCGGGAAGGTCCAGAAGAGCGGCTGCGCCGCGATGAAGCCGCTCGCCGCGCAGCACAGGCCGAGCATCGCGACGATTGCGCCCGCGGTGCCGCCAAGGCCTCCCGCCAGGCCCGACACGGCAATGCCGACACCCGACATCATGAGCAGACGCGCAGCCCATGCACGATGGCCTCCGAGACGGTCCGCACGGCGTGGCACGATCCACGTGAGCGCCACGGCGCACAGCCAGGGCACAGCCGCGAGCAGGCCCACCTTGAAGCCCACGGAGGCGCCCACGAGCGAGGCCACCTGTTGCGGCAGAAAGAAGATCACGCCGTACACGCTCATCTGGATCAGCGCATAGATGCCGGCATAGGCGAGCACGCGGCGGTCGAACAGCGCGGCGAGCGCATCGCGCGGACCGTGTGCGGCGGCTTCACGGGCGTCGAGCTGGATCGCGCCCGTAAGCGCACGGCGCTCGTCGGCGGAGAGCCAGCGCGCGTCCGCGGGCTTGTCGACGAGATACCAGAAGGCCCACACGCCCACGGCCGAGGCCAGGCCGCCTTCCACGAGAAAGAGCCACTTCCAGCCCGCGAGCCCAAAGGTGCCGTGCATCTCGAGCAGAAGCCCCGACAACGGTCCGCCGAAGATGAACGCCAGCGGCGCGCCGAAATAGAACAGGCCGATGGCGCGCGCCCGCGAGGACTGCGGAAACCACTGCGTGAGGTAATAGATGATGCCGGGGAAGAAACCCGCTTCGGCCACGCCCAGCAGGAAGCGCAGTACATAGAACGAAGTGGGCGACTGCACCCACGCCATCGCCGCGGAGATCAAACCCCACGTGACCATGATGCGGCACATCCAGATCCGCGCGCCCACGCGGTGCAGCGCGAGATTGCTCGGCACTTCGAAGAGCGCGTAGCCGACGAAGAACACGCCCGCGCCGAACGCGAATGCCGCGTCCGAAAGACCCGTATCGTGCAACAGCGCTTTTTGCGCGAAGCCGATGTTCGCGCGGTCGAGAAACGCGAGCACATACATCAAGAGCAGGAAAGGCAAAAGGCGGCGCATGGCCTTGCGGCCCGCGGCTTCTGCCAGCGTAGTTGCCAGCTTGGGTGCCAGGGTAGGTGCCTCGATCGACATCGATGTCTCCTGTCGGCGCTCTTCTATTACCACCGCGCCGTTATCGTGATCCCGCGCGTTATCCGGCCGATGCGCGCGGGTCCTGCTTCCCGCTTCAGTAAGTCGCGCGCCCGCCCGAAAGATCGAACACCGAGCCGGTGCTGAACGCGCAGTCTTCCGTCGTGAGCCACACGATCATCGAAGCCGCCTCGTCCGGCATGAGGAAGCGGTTCATCGGGATCTTCGCGAGCATGTAGTCGATATGCTGCTGCGACATCGAATCGAAAATCTCGGTCTTGGCCGCCGCCGGCGTCACCGCATTGACGAGCACGCCCTTCGTGGCCAGTTCCTTGCCGAGCGACTTGGTCAGTCCGATGAGCCCGGCCTTCGATGCGCTGTAGTGCGAAGCGTTCGGATTGCCTTCCTTGCCGGCCACGGAGGCGATATTGACGATGCGCCCATAGCCCTGCTCGATCATGCGCGGCACCACGGCGCGGCAGGTGAGATAGCTGCCGATCAGGTTCACTTCGATCACGCGGCGCCACACGTCCACGGGCAGTTCCCACGTGAGGCCATTGCCGCCCGTGATGCCCGCGCTGTTCACGAGCGCGTGAATCGCGCCGTGCGTTTTCACGGTTTGCTGTGCGGCGGCCTCGACCGACGCTTCGTCGGTCAGTTCCACCGTCACCACCGAGACGTTGCCCAGTTCCGACAATTCGGCGCGCGCGCGTTCGAGCCGTTCGGCGTCGATGTCCCAGAGCGCGACCGACGCGCCCGAACGCAGTGCGCGTTGCGCCACGGCATAACCCAGACCGCGCGCGCCGCCCGTCACGACCATCACGCGATTGTTCAGATCCAGTTGATTCATTGCGCCTGCCCTCCTTGTTCCGCCACGAGGCGTTGCTGTTGTTCGCCCAGGCCGCTCACGCCCAGCCGCATGGTCTGTCCCGCGCGCAAATAGATCGGCTCCGGCTTCTGCCCCATGCCGACGCCGGGCGGCGTGCCCGTCGAGATCACGTCGCCGGGCTGCAGGCTCATGAACTGGCTGATATAGGAAACGAGCGTCGCCACGTCGAAGATCATCGTGCGCGTGTTGCCGTTCTGGTACCGCTTGCCGTCGACTTCGAGCCACATGTCGAGCGCCTGCGGGTCGGCGACTTCGTCGCGCGTGACGAGCCAGGGGCCGAGCGGCGCGAAGGTGTCGTAGCCCTTGCCCTTGTCCCACTGGCCGCCGCGCTCGATCTGCCACGCGCGCTCGGAAACGTCGTTGACCACGCAATAACCGGCCACATGATCGAGCGCGCGCTCGCGCGGCACGTTGCGCGCTGCTTCGCCGATCACGACGCCCAGCTCGACTTCCCAGTCGACCTTCGTCGCGCCCGGGGGAATCAGCACGTCGTCGTTGGGGCCGGTGATGGAACTCGTTGCCTTGAGGAAGAGCACGGGCTCGGTGGGCACGGGCATGTTCGATTCGGCGGCGTGGTCGGAATAATTGAGGCCCACGCAGACGATCTTGCCGACGCCGCCCACGCAGGGGCCGAGGCGCGTGTTGGCGGGAACGAGCGGCAAGGCAGCGAGATCGCAGCCGGCGAGTTGGCGCAGCGCGGCCGCGCCGAGGCCCGTGCCCGCCACGTCCGGCGTGACGCCGGAGAGATCGCGCACGCGCCCCTCGTTATCGATCACACCCGGCTTTTCAGCTCCCTTACTGCCCCAGCGGACCAGCTTCATGCGGCGTCTCCTGATATTGGAATGGATCGTTGACAGCCAATATAGGGGTGCCGCGATAGCCGAACAATCCGAAAGCCGCATGAGGCGATAGCGAAACCGGATCGCGCCCTTTGTCGCGTGATGCGTCGTGGGTACGCAGAAAAACAAAAGCCCGCGAACGCCGGGGCGTACGCGGGCTTGGTGCACTGCAACGCGCCTGTCGCGCAGGCGCGTTACGGGGCAACTCGGTCAGCGCAGTCAGTGCATGGCGTGCAGGTAGTGATAGAGACCGGCCGCCGCGGCACCGCCGGCCAGCGGCCCGAACACCGGAATCCACGCATAGCGCCAGTCGCTGTCGCGCTTGCCCGGAATCGGCAGCAGCGCGTGCATGATGCGCGGCGAGAGATCGCGTGCCGGGCTCATCGCGTAGCCGGTCGGGCCGCCGAGCGAAATGCCGATGCCGAGCACGAGCAGGCCCACGGGCAGCGCGTCGAGTGCGCCGAGTCCCACCTGCGGCGAAGCCAGATAGAGCACGCCGAGGATCAGCACGAAGGTGCAGATCGCTTCCGTCAACACGTTGTGGCGCTTGCTGCGAATGGCGGGCGCCGTACAGAACACCGCGAGCTTGATATCCGGGTCGGCTTCGTTCGCGAAGTGCTGTCGATAGGCAAGCCACACGAGCAGCGCGCCCGCCATGCCGCCAAGCATCTGCGCCGCAATATAGCCGCCGACCTTCGACCACGCGAACTTGCCCGCGAGCGCGAGGCTGATCGTGACGATCGGGTTGAGGTGCGCGCCGCTGAACGAAGCGGTCACGTAGACCGCCACGAACACGGCCATGGCCCAGCCCATCACGATGACGATGAGGTCGGCGCCCTTGCCCTTCGTTTTTGCCAGCAGCACGTTTGCAACGGCACCGTTACCGAGCAGCACGAGAATGGCCGTGCCGATGAATTCCGCAATATAGGGTGACATGATTGTCGTAGTCTCTCTCTGCCCGCGCGGTGCATGCGCACGAAGCGCATGCGATCCCGCTGCGGGTTATGTTAATTAGTTATGCTTGTAGGTTGTAAAACTGACTGCGCTGCTCAGTGCGAGTCGTCCGCCCAGGCCTTGGCCGCGCGCACCGCACGCTGCCAGCCCGCACGACAGGCGTCCACCTGCGCACCCTGCATCGACGGCGCGAAACGGCGGTCGAGCTTCCACTGGCTCTGCAATTCGCCCACGTTCTGCCAGTAGCCGGTCGCGAGGCCGGCGAGGTAGGCCGCGCCGAGCGCCGTGGTTTCGGTGATCTTCGGGCGCACCGCATCCACGCCGAGCAGATCCGCCTGGAACTGCATGAGCAGATTGTTCGCGCTCGCGCCGCCGTCCACGCGCAGCTCGCCCACGCTGATGCCCGAATCGGCTTCCATGGCCGCCAGCACGTCGAGCGACTGGTACGCGATCGAATCGAGCGCCGCGCGCGCGAGATGCGCCGAGGTCGTGCCGCGCGTCACGCCGAACAGCGTGCCGCGTGCGTGCGCGTTCCAGTGCGGCGCGCCGAGGCCAGCGAACGCCGGCACGAGGTACACGCCGTCCGTATGCGGCACGCTTGCGGCGAGCGCTTCGATTTCCGGCGCGCTCTTGATGATGCCCATGCCGTCGCGCAGCCACTGCACCACGGCGCCGGCGATGAAGATGCTGCCTTCGAGCGCATAGTTGACTTCGTCGCCGATTTGCCATGCGATCGTCGTGACGAGGTTGTTCTTCGACTCGATGGGCTTCGTGCCCGTGTTCATCATCAGGAAGCAGCCCGTGCCGTAGGTGTTTTTCACCATGCCCGTGCTCGTGCACATCTGGCCGAACATCGCGGCCTGCTGGTCGCCTGCGATGCCGGCGAGCGGAATCTTCGAGGCGAACACCGTGGTCCTGGTCGGACCATACACTTCGGATGACGAACGGACTTCGGGCAGCATGCTGCGCGGAATTTCGAGCGCGTCGAGCAGCTCGTCGTCCCATTGGCGCGTGTGAATATTGAAGAGCATGGTGCGCGACGCATTCGTCACGTCGGTCACGTGCAGTTCGTGCTTCGTGAAGTTCCACACGAGCCAGCTGTCCACGGTGCCGAACGCGAGCTTGCCTTGACGCGCTTTTTCGCGTGCGCCGGGCACGTTGTCGAGAATCCAGCGAATCTTGGTTGCCGAGAAGTACGAATCGATCGGCAGACCTGTTTTCGCACGCACTTTCTCTTCGAGGCCGCGCGCCTTGAGCGAGTCGCAGAAGTCGGCCGTGCGACGGTCCTGCCACACGATGGCGTTATAGACCGGATGGCCCGTCTCGCGGTCCCAGACGATCGTCGTCTCGCGCTGGTTCGTAATGCCGATCGCGGCGATGTTGGTGCCGTTCATGCCGGCGCGCGTCACGGCCTCGGCGGCAACGCCCGCCTGGGTCGACCAGATTTCCTGCGGATCGTGCTCGACCCAGCCCGGCTGCGGATAAATCTGTTCGAACTCCTTCTGGGCAACCGAAACGATGTTGCCCTGGCGGTCGAAAAGCATGGCGCGCGAACTCGTGGTGCCCTGGTCGAGCGCAAGAATGTACTGTTCCTGCATGTCTCTCATCTCCGTCTGTACTAGTTGTGATGACGCGCCGCGGGGACGGCGCGTGGGGGTGCGTGACCTACCTTGCGTGCTGCCGGCGAACTTCAGTGCTGCGCGGTCGCCGTCGCGCTTGTTGCGGCAAACCAGTGATCGATTGCGGCGGCCACGCCGTTGAGCGTGCCCGGCGCGACATGGAGGCCCAGCTTCGAGCGGCGCCACAACACGTCGTCGGCGCGCGTGGCCCATTCGGCGTTGCGCAGGTAGCGCAATTCAGCTTCGTAAATGCCCGGCGCGACTTCGGCACCGAGGTCCGCGAGCGATTGCGCGTTGTCGAGGAGCCGCTCGGCGCACGTTCCGTATGCGCGTGCGTAGCGCCGCGCCAGCGCGGCGGGCAGCCACGCATGGCGTCTGGCGAAGTCCTGCGCGAAGGGCTCGAAACGCGCGTTCGCGATATCGCCGCCAGGCAGCGGCACGCCCGCCGTCCACGAAGGCGCAGCGTGATCGAGCACGCGGCACAGCATGTCCGAAGCCTCTTCCGCGAGCTTGCGGAAGGTCGTGATCTTGCCGCCGAACACCGAAAGCAGCGGCGCGCCAGCGGTTTCGTCGAGTTCGAGCTTGTAGTCGCGCGTGACGGCGGACGCATTCTCCGCGCCCTCTTCCTCGAGCAGCGGACGCACGCCCGAGTAGGTCCATTGCACGTCGGCCGGCGAGATCTTGCGCTTGAAATAGCGGTTGATCGACTCGCACAGATAGCGCGTTTCGTCGCCGTCGATCGAGACCTTCGCGGGGTCGTTGTGATACTCCACGTCGGTCGTGCCGATGAGCGTGAAGTCGTGCTCGTACGGAATCGCGAAGATGATGCGCTTGTCCGGGTTCTGAAAGATGTACGCGTGGTCGTGCTCGAACAGGCGCTTCGTGACGATATGGCTGCCCTTCACGAGCCGCACGCTGTGTTGCGCGCCGCGCCCGAGCGCACCGTGGAGCACTTCGCCCACCCACGGCCCGGCCGCGTTGGCGATGGCGCGGGCGCGCACGTCGAAGGTACTGCCGTCCGGGCGGCGCAGCAGCGCCTGCCATTCGCTATCCGTGCCGTTCGTGGCGTTCGTGCGCACGGCGGAAACGAGCTTCGTGCGCGTGAGGATTTGCGCGCCGCGCTCTTGCGCGTCGAGCGCGTTGAGCACGACGAGGCGCGCGTCGTCGACCCAGCCGTCCGAATACACGAAGCCGCGCTGGATCGAGTCGATGAGCGGCTCACCGGCCGCATGGCGGCGCATGTCGATGCCGCGCGAGCCCGGCAGCAATTCGCGCTTCGCGAGATGGTCGTAGAGAAACAGGCCCATGCGAATGAGCCAGGCGGGCCGCAGATTCGGCATGTGCGGCATGACGAAACGCAGCGGCCACATGATGTGGGGCGCGGCGCGCAGCAGCGTTTCGCGCTCCTGCAGCGCCTTGCGCACGAGCCCGAATTCCTTGTACTCGAGATAGCGCAGGCCGCCGTGAATCAGCTTGGTGCTGGACGACGAGGTATGCGAGGCGAGATCGTCCTGCTCGCAAAGGAGCACCGACAACCCGCGGCCGGCCGCGTCGCGCGCGATGCCCGCGCCGTTGATCCCGCCGCCCACGACGAGCAGATCGTACCGGTTCTGTTGAGTCACCCTGCTGTGTCCCTGAAAGAAAAACGAACCTCGAAATGTTCGAATTCGAAATTTATCGAACATGAACGAAAAAGTAAAGGTTCGTTTTACGGGAAATTGACCGAAAGCAGTGCGTAAACGAACATGCACCGAACAGTATCGAACGGTCGTCAGGCGCGAATGAAAACGGGGCCTTGCGCGTTTGCACGCGCGCCCGATGGGCAACACCCCGCCCACTCGCGAAACGCGCCGGATTTCAGATCGAAGACGGAGAAAACGCGCGGACGACGCGTCCGAAAAAAGCGCGGACGAGAATCCCGCGGCTTACGCGGCGACGTGAACCTGCGTGCCTGCTGCGAGCACCGCCTCGTTCATTTCCTCGGGCAGCGGCTGGTCGGTGAAGAGCGCATGAATCTGGCTCAGATGCCCCTGGCGCACGAGCGCCGGGCGGCCGACCTTCGAATGGTCGGCTACGAGATAGACCGTGCGCGCATGCTCGATGATGGCCTGCGCCACGCGGACTTCGCGCGTGTCGAAGTCGCGCAGCGTGCCGTCGGTCTCGATGGCCGAGGTGCCGATGATCGCGTAATCCACCTTGAACTGGCGGATGAAGTCGATGGTGTGCTCGCCGACGATGCCTTTGTCCCAGGGCCGCACGACGCCGCCCGTGATCATCACTTCGCAGTCGGGGTAGCCGCTCATCACGCTCGCCACGTTGAGGTTGTTCGTGACGACGCGCAGGCCCTGATGATGATTGAGCGCGCGCGCGACTTCCTCGGTCGTGGTGCCGAGGTTGATGAAGAGCGAGGCCTGATCGGGAATGTGCTGGGCCGCCAGCGCCGCGATGCGGCGCTTCTCATCATGGAACATGTGCTGCCGCGCGCTGTACGAGACGTTCTCCGAACTCGTGGGCAGGCTCGCGCCGCCGTGATAGCGGCGCAGCAGATTCATGTCGGCGAGCCAGTTCACGTCGCGGCGGATGGTTTGCGGCGTGACGTCGAAATGCGAGGCGAGATCGTCGACCGTGACGAAGCCGTCGCGTTGCACCCATTCGAGCATTTCCTGCTGGCGCGCGTTCAGGGTGAGGCGAGGATCTCGTGTCATTGGCTCGTTTGGCAGGCAAGTGAGGACCGACCTATTGTAAGGGCTTGCCCACCCGAATCAGGAGAAAGCCGATGCATGCCGTACGCAAATGGATAGCAGGCGCCGCCGTGACCGCCATGCTGGCCCCGCTGTGGGCCCCGCTGCCCGTCGCCGCGCAAACGAACTCCGGCGCTACGCCCCCTGCTGCACCCGCTGCCCCCGCCACGCCCGCCGGCGACGGCACCTTCCTCCTGACGATCTTCCTGAAGCACGACGAGTCGAAGCCGCTGCCGAAGATCAATCAGCAGCTCGCGGAACAGGGCTTCTACAAGGCCTTTCCGCCGCCCGGCATCGAAGTGGTCTCGTGGTACGTGATGATGGGGATCGGCCAGGTCGTGACGCTGCGCGTGCCCGCCGACCGGCTGCGCGAGGTGAACCGCGCGATCGAGCAGACCGCGTGGGGCGGCTATCGCACGGAGTTCTATCCGACCTACGACTACAAGGCGCTCGCCGAGCAGGCGCGGGAGCGCAACGGCAAGTAGCGGGACGCGAGCATGGGCTACTGGGCGCGCCCTGAAGCAGGCGCGCCCAGGGTTCCCCCGGAGCTTCCGTTAAAATGCTGCGCTTTCCCTTTTCACCCGCCGCGCCCGATGCACTCCGCTCCATCGACCTCGCCCGCCGCTACCCGCGACGCGCACGACACCGAACTCACCCACGACCTCGTCTACGGCCCCAACGACCGCCCCGCGCCCACCATCGCCTTCGTGGCCGCGCTCCAGCATCTGCTCGCGATCCTTGTGCCGATCGTGACGCCTGGGCTCCTGATCTGCCAGGCGCTGGGCGTCTCCAGCCGCGACACCACGCTGATCGTCTCGATGTCGCTGGTGATTTCCGGCATCGCCACGTTCCTGCAGTGCAAGCGCGTCGGGCCGCTCGGCGCGGGCCTGCTCATCGTGCAGGGCACGAGCTTCAACTTCGTCGGCCCGCTCATCGCGGGCGGCAGCCTGATGGTCAAGCAGGGCACGGCCGTCGAAACCGTGATGGCCGCCATCTTCGGCGTCGTCATTGCGGGTTCGTTCGTCGAAATGGCCGTGTCGCGCATCCTGCCCTTCATCAAGCGGCTCATCACCCCGCTCGTCACCGGCATCGTCGTGCTGCTGATCGGCCTCACGCTCATCAAGGTCGGCCTGATCAGCATGGGCGGCGGCTATGGCGCCATCGCCAAGGGCAACTTCGCGAGCATCCAGAACCTCACGCTCTCGGGCCTCGTGCTCGGCACCATCATCGTGCTCAACCGTGTGCCCGTCGTCTGGGTGCGCAGCACGGCGCTCGTCATCGCCCTCGCCATCGGCTACATCGTTGCGGGCGCAATGGGCCGGCTCGACTTCACCGGCGCGCGCGAAGCCGCGCTGTTCCAGATTCCGACCCCGCTGCATTTCGGCCTGGGCTTCTCGTGGTCGCTGTTCGTGCCCATGCTGATCATCTACCTCGTGACCTCGCTCGAAGCGATCGGCGACGTCACCGCCACCAGCAAGGTGTCGAAGGAGCCGGTGGAAGGCCCCGTGTGGATGCGGCGCATCAAGGGCGGCGTGCTCGTGAACGGCTTCAACTCGCTGCTCGCGGGCTTCTTCAACACGTTTCCCAGCTCCGTGTTCGCGCAGAACAACGGCGTCATCCAGCTCACCGGCATTGCCAGCCGCCACGTCGGCCTCTGGATCGCGGGCATGCTCGTCGTGCTGGGCCTCTTCCCGCCCGTGGCCGGCGTGCTGCAGGCCGTACCTGAACCCGTGCTGGGCGGCGCGGCCATGGTGATGTTCGGCGCGGTGGCCGCTTCGGGCATCAACATTCTCGCGGGCACGCGCCTCGACCGCCGCGCCCTGCTCATCATCGCGGTGTCGCTCGCGCTGGGCCTCGGCGTCTCGCAGGTGCCGGAGATTCTGACCAGCCTGCCGCACGCGCTCAAGAACGTGCTGGAGTCGGGCGTCGCAACGGGCGGCATCTGCGCGCTTGTGATGAACTGGTTCCTGCCGGAAAAGGCATAACCCTGCCGAGCGTGTGGCCCTGATACTGGGCCGCACGCTTTTTATTGACCGCGATTTCCAATTTACTGGATAATGTCTCCATCATCTTGGAAACAAACCCCATGGATACCCCGACCGACGCCGGCATCAACGAGCGCATTGCCCGCTGCGTGCGCGACCTGCGCGCCACGCGCGGCCTCACGCTCGACGCGCTGGCCACGCGCAGCGGCGTGAGCCGTTCGATGATCTCGATGATCGAGCGCGGCGCCGCCAGCCCCACGGCCGTAGTGCTCGAAAAGCTCGCGGCGGGGCTGTCGGTCTCGATGGCGAGCCTGTTCGGCGCCAGCGGCGAGAGCACGCCCGCCGAGCCGCTGGTGCGCCGCGCACAGCAGGCACAGTGGCGCGACCCGCAGTCGGGCTATACGCGCCGGAGCGTCTCGCCGCCCAACTGGCCCTCGCCGATCCAGCTGGTCGAAGTGGATTTCCCGGCCGGCGCGCGCGTAGCCTACGAAACGGGCAGCCGCGAGAATGTGATTCACCAGCAGGTCTGGGTGATGGAAGGACGGATCGACGTGGAACTGGGCACTGACCGGCATGCGCTTCACGCGGGCGATTGCCTCGCCATGCGGCTCGATCAGCCGCTCATCTTCAGCAATCCGGGCTCGCAGGCCGCGCGCTACGTCGTCGCCATTTGCGACGCAAGCGGTCTTTGAACCCGCGTCATACGCCGCGATCTTTCACCCTATACATTTAAAGAGGATTCCCCATGAATTCGAACTCACGCAGCGATGGCGTACGCTTCATCGATTGCAACGAAACGGACCACGCCTCGGCGATTCTCGAGATCCTCAACGACGCGATCGTCAATTCGACCGCGCTGTACGACTACAAACCGCGTCCGCCCGAAGCGATGGTCACGTGGTTCGGCACCAAGCGCGCGAACGGTTTTCCGGTGGTGGGCGCCGTAGACGAAGCCGGCACGCTGCTCGGCTTCGCGAGCTGGGGTACGTTTCGCGCGTTTCCCGCCAACAAGTACACGGTCGAGCACAGCGTGTACGTGCACCGCGACCAGCGCGGCCGTGGCCTCGGCGAGCGCCTGCTGCTCGAGTTGATCCGCCGCGCCCGTGAGGAACAGATTCACGTGATCGTCGGCTGCATCGACGCCACCAATGCCGGCAGCATCGCGCTGCACGACAAGCTGGGCTTCACGCACTCGGGCACGATCAAGGAAGCAGGATTCAAGTTCGGACGCTGGCTCGATGCCGCGTTCTACCAGCTCAATCTGGAGATGCCCGCCCCGCCGGTGGACGGCTGACGCTGGCGCGCCCGGTGCCTCAACGTGCGCTGGAGCGGTGCGCAGCCGCCATCATGGCGTTGCGGATATGGCGCGCGCGCAGCGGCGCACGGGCCGCGCGCTTCGAGGCGCACGCCGCGCGCGTGGCACGCAGCTTCGCCTGACTGCGGTTGCGGAACTCGGCCTCGCGCGTGGCGCGCCGCGCCTGCCGGCGCACGACGAGCAGCACGCCGCCTATGGCCGCGACCACGGCGACGCGAAACGGCGACGACTCGAAGGCGCGTTCCGGCACGTGCAGCAGGAGAATGGAAATGAACACGGCGACCTGAATGAGGATCGCCGAAAGTGAAGCGACGAACAGGTAGGCGTGCAGGCGATCGGTCGGCGGCTTCATGGGGCTGCACTCCAGAAAGTTGCGCGGACAACGATATCGAGTCTGGCTGGTTACACCCTACGCCTCGCGAATGTCATACGCATGGCAACGCGCGAAGCTGGGCAGCGATCATGGGATCGTGCCTGCCCCAAGCTGAAGAGAACCTTAAGGAAAGGCGCCTGCGATAACGCTTTTATCGTCGGACGATAATTCTTTGCGCACCTTACCGACCAACGCCTTTCAGCGCCTTTCGTCTTGCCTCGATTCGTGCGCAACGCAGAAAGGTCTCTTCCGGTTCATTCAGTGCTTACCTAAGGTTGACTTAAGCTCGCACGCCGTACCCTTGCAGGTTGTAATCCGTACGGCAATGCAGTCATGAATCGCACCTATGAATATCGCGGCTACGCAATCCGCGTTGGCGTCGAAGCAAATGGCACGGTCCCGCTCGAGCGCCTGGAAATCGAACGGCCTCGCTATGCAGCGGTGGTAAGTATCACGGCACTCGACAAGCCCGCCTCGCCCTCGCCCCTGAAAATCGACAACGCCGCCGGGCTGCCCTTCCACTCCGATATCGACGCCCTGATGGGCGGCTACAGTGAGGCCCGCCGCCTGATCGACGAACAGCTCGCCGCAACGGCGCCCTGACCCGCCAAAGAAAAAACGCGCGACAGCCAGAAGCCATCGCGCGTTTTTCATCGGGACGCACTGCGTGCGTCCTGTGCCTGCACTCAGTCGCGGTTCGCCTGCAACACGGTCAATGCGGCCATGTTGATGATGCGTCGCACCGTCGAGCTCGACGTCAGCACGTTCACCGGCGCGTTCACGCCCAGCAGGAACGGGCCGACCGCCACGTTGCTGCCCGCCCCCGTCTTGAGCAGGTTGTAGGCGATGTTGCCCGAGTCCACGTTCGGGCACACGAGCAGGTTCGCCGCGCCCTTGAGCTTCGAATGCGGCAGGATACGCAGGCGCAGGGCCTCGTCCAGCGCGCAGTCGCCGTGCATTTCCCCGTCGATTTCCAGATCGGGATTCGTTTCCGTCACGAGCTTGAGCACTTCGCGCATCTTCGTGCCCGAAGCCGAGCTGCCCGAGCCGAAGTTCGAACGCGAGAGCAGCGCGACCTTCGGCTGCAGATTCAGCCATTCCATCTGGCGTGCCGCGGCCAGCGTGAACTCGGCGATCTGCTCGGCGTTCGGGTTGTCGTTCACGTGCGTGTCGACGATCGCAACGGTGCGCTTGTCGAGCAGCAGGATGTTCATCGCCGCATACGTATTCGCGTTGCGCTGCTTGCCGATCACCTCGTCGACGAAGCGCAGGTGGTCGTGATACGCGCCCACCGTGCCGCACACCATGCCGTCCGCGTCGCCCAGGCGCACCATCATTGCGCCGATCAGCGTGAGGCGGCGGCGCATTTCCACGCGCGCCATTTCCTTCGAAATGCCGTCGCGGCAACGCAGTTCCCAATAGGTCGTCCAGTACTGGTGGAAGCGCTCGTCGTACTCGGGGTTCGTGACTTCCACGTCTTCGCCGAGCTTCAGGCGCAGGCCGAACTTCTCGATGCGGGCGAGCAGCACTTCCGGACGGCCGATCAGGATCGGACGCGCGAGCTTCTCGTCGACGATCACCTGCACGGCGCGCAGCACGCGCTCTTCCTCGCCTTCGGCGAACACGATGCGCGACTTGCCGCCGTCACGCACGAACTGCTTCGCGGCCGCGAAAATCGGCTTCATGAACGCGCCCGAGTGATACACGAACTGCTGCAGCTCGTTCGTGTACGCGCCGAAGTCGTCGATCGGGCGCGTGGCCACGCCGTCTTCCATCGCCGCCTTCGCGACGGCCGGGGCGATACGCACGATCAGGCGCGAGTCGAACGGCTTCGGAATCAGGTACTTCGGGCCGAAGCGCAGATCATAGGCGCCGTAGGCGGCCGCCACCGAATCGTTCAGCTCTTCTTCCGCGAGCTTGGCGATGGCGTGCACCGCCGCGATTTCCATGTTGCGCGTGATGGTCGTTGCACCGACATCGAGTGCGCCGCGGAAGATGTACGGGAAGCACAGCACGTTGTTGACCTGGTTCGGGAAGTCCGAACGGCCCGTGGCGAGCACCGCGTCCGGGCGCGCTTCGAGCGCGACCTCGGGGAAGATTTCCGGCGTGGGGTTGGCGAGCGCGAGAATCAGCGGCTTGTCCGCCATCTTCTTGACCATTTCGGCCTTGAGCACGCCGCCGGCCGACAGGCCGAGGAACACGTCCGCGCCTTCGATCACGTCGGCAAGCGAGCGCGCCGAGGTGTCCTGCGCGAAGCGTTCCTTGTCCGGGTCCATGAGCGTCGTGCGGCCCTGGTAGACCACGCCGTCGATGTCGGTCACCCAGATGTTCTTGAGCGGCAGGCCCAGATCCACCATGAGGTCCAGACAGGCCAGCGCCGCTGCGCCCGCGCCCGAGGTCACGACCTTGACCTTCGAAATGTCCTTGCCGATCACCTTCAGGCCGTTCATGAACGCGGCCGAAACGGTGATGGCGGTGCCGTGCTGATCGTCGTGGAAGACCGGAATCTTCATGCGCTCGCGCAGCTTGCGCTCGACCGTGAAGCAGTCGGGAGCCTTGATGTCTTCCAGATTGATGCCGCCGAAGGTGGCTTCGAGGCTCGCGATGATGTCCACGAGCTTGTCCGGGTCGCTTTCGGTGATTTCGATGTCGAACACGTCGATGCCGGCGAACTTCTTGAAGAGCACCGCCTTGCCTTCCATGACCGGCTTGGAGGCCAGCGCACCGATGTTGCCGAGACCGAGCACGGCCGTACCGTTCGTGATCACGCCCACCAGATTGCCGCGCGCCGTGTAGCGGAACGAGTTCTGCGGATTGTCGACGATCTCCTCGCAGGCCACGGCCACACCCGGCGTATAGGCGAGCGCGAGGTCGCGCTGGGTGACGAGCGGCTTGCTGGCCGTCACCGAAATCTTGCCCGGGGTGGGGAATTCGTGATATTCGAGGGCGGCCTGACGATCGGTCTTGTTCATGTTCCTCACTCTGGTGGTGTGCCCCGCGCACGGAAGGCGCGGCGGTCGTGTTCGAATGAGGCGATTCTAGAGAGCCCTCATAACGTGTCCATTTTGATTTAGTATGGGGCCATCATTTTTTGGTAATACCCTGGGGAATCGTGTCTTTCAGCATTGACGACGTGACGAGGCGGTTGAATACGCGCCTGAAAATGCGCCATCTGGTCCTGCTCCTGCAGATCCGCCAGCACGGCTCGCTCACGCGCGTGGCGGAACACATGGCGACGAGCCAGCCCGCCGTCACCAACGCGCTGGCTGAAATGGAGAGCATGTTCGGCGCGCCGCTGTTTGACCGTACGCCGCGCGGCATGACGCCCACGGCGCTCGGCAACGTGGTGCTCGCACGCGCCCAGGCCATGCTGCACGACCTCGACCACCTCGCGCGCGACATCGAAGCCGTGGTGGCCGGCCACGCCACGCGCGTGCACGTGGGCGTGATTCCGTTCATCTCGGGACGCACGCTCGCCGCCGCCATTCGCCTCACGCAGTCGCGGCTGCCGCAACGCGTCACCATGACGATTCACGAAGGCACGAGCGACGCGCTCCTGCCGCAGCTGCGCGACCATACGCTCGATATCGTGATCGGGCGCGCGTCTTCGGCTGTCGACGTCTCGCAGTTGCGCTTCGAGGTGCTGCATCAGCAAAAGCCGCGGCTCATTGCCAGCCGCCGGCTCGCGGCGCGGCTCGCGCGCGGCAAGCTCGACTGGGAAAAGCTGGTCGAACTGGACTGGATCCTGGGCGCGCCGCACACGCCTATCCGCGAGCAGATTTCCGACCTCTTCCTGCATGCGGGCGTGGCGCCGCCCGTGCCGATCGTGGAGAGCTACACGTCGCGGCTGATCGGCGAGATGATCAGCACGAACGAGAACGCCGTGTCGATCGTGCCCGCCGATATTGCCGAGGAACTCGTGCACTTCGCGGGCGTGGCGATCGTGCCGTACACGCTCGACTGGACGCTGCCGCCGGTGGCGATGTTCACGCGCGCAGGCGTGCTGCGCGACGTCGACGCCACTTTCGGGCAGTCGCTGCGCGAGCTGTATCAGGAGGCGGAGAAGGCGCGGGGTTAAGCGGCTTCCTGCAGCTCGCCTTCGAGCTCTTCCAGCTCCAGACCGTGCGTGCGGTCGTGGTCGAGCAGCTCGCGCACGAGTTCTTCCAGCGTCATGCGCCGTACGCCGTCGCGCAGCCCGCAGCGCAAGCGCTGCTCGGGCGTGAGGCGTTTGAGCGAGGCGCATAGACGGCGCCGCCCCTCGCTGAATTCGCCCATTGCGGCGACGAGATCCTGCTTCATGTATTCGCGTTCTTCCGCGATCGCCGTGCCGTTCACCGATGCGATTTCCGGCAGCTGAGCCTTGCGTACGACGCTGAAGCGCTCGGCGAAAACGGCGTCGAGATCGCGCAAATGGCATGCGTGTTCGAGCAACGAGAAGCCCGTGCCGCCCGGCCGGCGCGCCCATAGACCCATAGGCACGCGCTCGACGAGCGCCTCGAAGCGTTCCGGCATGGTTGCGAGCGCTTCGATCACCGCGTCGAACGGCAAGACGACCGGCTGCGCGCTGAACACCGCGCCATAGCTGAACAGCGCCCCGCTCACACGGCCGCGCGCCTGCGCGACTTCGTGGCCGTGGCGGCGCATCACCTCGGCCACCAGCGCGCCGCAGTACTGGCGCGCCGTGGTGTCTGCGCCGATTTCCGGAAACTTCTGCGCGATTTCCTCGGCCACGGCGGCAATCGCCGCCACGCCGACGCGCGACAGCACCGCGTACTCCACATAGCGCCCAGGCGCGTCGATCAAGGCTTCCAGCTGGCTGGCGAGCGGCGTCGCCTTGAAACGGTCGAAGCGTGAATGCACGTTGCCTCCTAACGGCTCGAATCATAACGTATCAAAACGATACGTTATGAAATGCGAAGACGCAAGTGCTCGAACGCAAACGGGCGCGGACTCGATTGTCGCGACGATTTAGGTGTTTACCCGTTATCGTATTGTCAGCTGGTTATCGGTATGCCGATAATACTCTCATGGATGTGAAAACTGCAGTGCGCGTCTTCGACGTGATCAACCTCTTTGCCGAAGTCCGGCAACCGATGATCTACAGCGAGATTGCGCGTCGAACCGAGATCCCGCTGTCGAGCTGCCACGCGCTGTTGCAGACGATGGTGGCCAAAGGCTATCTGTACGCGCCGGGCGTGAAGGCGGGCTACTACCCCACGCAGCGTCTCTTGCACGTGGCGCGCGACATCTGCAGCGAGGACCCGCTCACGCTGATGTTCCAGCCGCTGCTTTCCGCGTTGCGCGACGCGACCGGCGAGACCGCCGCGCTCGCCACGCTTGCGGGCAACCGCGTGGTCTATCTCGACGTCATGGAGTCGCGCCAGAAGATCCGCTACAGCGACGAGCCGGGCGGCTTCATGACCATTGCGAGCGCCGCGGGCAAGGCGCTGCTCGGCGCGCTCGCCCCGGCCGCGCGCCGCAAACTGCTCGACAGTTGCGAGCCGCAGCTGCACTCGGCCAACGGCGCGGTGATCGACCGCGGTGCGTTCGAGCGCGACGTCGAGCAGGGCGTGACGGACGGCTGGCATCGCTCGACGGGCGAGAGCGTGGAGGACGTAGCCGGCCTCGCGCGCGGTTTCCTGATTCATGGCGAGGCGTTTGCGCTCGTCATCGGCGCGCCCAAGGCGCGTCTTCTCAAGAACGAGCAGAACGCCGTGAAGGCGCTGCTCGAGGTGTACGCGCAAATCCCGCCAACGCTGCTCGCGGCGTGAGGCACGTCAGGCGCCTCGGGCGCTGAATGCAGCGAGGCGCGGAGCGCGGAATTCCTGAAGTGGAGGGTCAAGCATGCGTTGGAACAACCGGCCGGAAGGCTCGAACTGGGGCGACTTCGGTCCCGACGATCAATTGGGGCGCCCCAATCTCATCGGCGCCGAGCAGGTGCTCAAAGGCGCGCAGGAAATTCGCGCGGGTCTCACGTTCACCCTTTCGCTGCCGCTCGACTTTCCCGGCGACAGCAAGCTCAACGTGCGCCGCCATCCGCCGGTGCTGCGTCCCACCTTCCGCGACGGCCTGCCCTATGTGAACTTCCCGTTCGCTCGCAACGAAGCGGGTGCGACCGACGTGGTGAGCGACGATCAGGTGCTGCTCTCGCTCCAGTACTCCACGCAGTGGGATTCGCTCGCGCACGTGGGCGCACGCTTCGACGCCAACGGCGACGGCGTGGCCGAGAGCGTCTACTACAACGGCTATCGCGCTAACGTGGACGTGGTCGGCCCGATGGAATATCGCGCGGACGACAACTTCGCGCCTCACGCGTGCGGCGGCGAGCATAGCCATGCCGATGTGCTCGGCATCGAGCATCTTGCCGTGAAGGGCATGCAAGGCCGCGGCGTGCTGATCGATTTCGCCGCGCATTTTGGCCGTGATTTTCGCACCGTGGGCTACGACGACCTGATGCGCGTGATCGAGGCCGACGGCGTGGAAGTCGAGCGCGGCGACATGCTCGTGCTGCGCACCGGCTTCGCGGAGATGGTGCTCGAAATGAACCGCCAGCCCGACGAAGCCGTGTTGTCGAGCCACTGCAGCGCACTCGACGGGCGCGACGAGCGCCTGCTGCAATGGATCACCGATTCGGGCATCGCGGCGCTCGCCGCCGACAACTACGCCGTCGAACGCTATCCCGCGCGTGCGCCCGCGGCACCCGGCGACCACCCGCTCATGCCGCTGCATCACCACTGCCTGTTCAAGCTTGGCCTGCCGCTGGGCGAGCTCTGGTACTTGCGCGATCTCGCCCAGTGGCTGCGCGAGCACCAGCGCTCGCGCTTCATGCTCACCGCGCCGCCGCTGCGGCTGCCGGGCGCCATGGGCTCGCCCGTCACGCCTGTCGCCACGGTTTGACGAACTGCTTCGCTATCCTCTGTTTTATCCGTATTCCAGAAAGACATGGCTAAAGAAAGAGTCTTGATTACCGGCGGCGCTGCCGGCATCGGCGCCGCCTGCGCCGCGCGTTGCGAGGCCGACGGCTACGAGGCCGTCGTGATCGACCGCGTGGGCGACGGCATCATCGCCGACCTCTCCGACATCGAGGCCACGGCAGCCGCACTCGCCCGCGCGCTCGAAGGCGGCCCGATCACGCGCCTCATCAACAACGTGGGCGTGGTCGTGCCCAACGACGCCGAGCACCAGTCGCTCGAAGAACTCGAACGCGCATGGTCGCTGAACGTGCGCTGCGCGCAGCAGTGCATGCAGGCGCTGTTGCCCGGCATGAAGGCGGCGGGCTTCGGCCGCATCGTCAACATGTCGTCGCGCGCCGCGCTCGGCAAAGAGCTGCGTACGGCCTATTCGGCCACCAAGGCCGCGTTGATCGGCATGACGCGCGTCTGGGCGCTCGAACTCGGCGCATTCGGCGTGACCGCGAACGCGATTGGCCCGGGCCCGATTCGCACCGAGCTGTTCGACCGCGCCAATCCGCCCGGCGCGCCGCGCACCGAAGCGATCATCAATGCCGTGCCGGTCAAGCGCGTAGGCACGCCCGACGATGTCGCGCACGCGGCCTCGTATCTGCTCGACGCGCGCAGCGGCTTCGTGACCGGCCAGGTGCTCTACGTGTGCGGCGGCATGACCGTCGGCGTCGCGGGAGTCTGACGATGGCGGCCCCCGAAACGCCTGTGCAAGCCTGCGAACCGCGACGCGCCGGCATCGTCGGCGCGGGTAGCATCGGCGTGGCGTTCGCGATCTGCTTTGCGCGGGCCGGCTGGCGCGTGCGCCTCTACGATCCCGACGCGGCACGCCGCGCCGCCGCGCCTGCAGAGATCGCGCTGCGCCTCGCCGATCTCACGCAATACGCCCTGCTCGACGAAAGCGCGCAGGCAATCGCCGCGCGCGTCGCGATCGTCGACACGCTCGAGGCCGCGGTGGCGCAAGCCGATCTCGTGCAGGAATGCGCACCCGAGCGCGCCGAACTCAAGCGCGAGCTCTTCGCGCAGCTCGACCGCGCCGCGCCGCCCGAAGCGATCCTCGCGAGCGCTTCGTCGTTTCTCGCGGCTTCGAAGTTCGTCGACGCTACGCTGCCCGGTCGCGCGCGCTGCCTCGTCGCCCATCCCGGCAACCCGCCCTACCTCGTGCCCGTGATCGAGGTCGTGCCCGCACCGTTCACGTCCGAAGCGGCGGCCGCGCGCGCAATCGCGCTCTACGCCGAAGCGGGCATGAAGCCCGTGCGCGTGAAGCACGAAGTGGAAGGCTTCATCTTCAACCGCCTGCAAGGCGCCGTGCTGCGCGAAGCGTATTGCCTCGTGCGCGACGGCGTGGCGTCGGTGGAAGACATCGACACCGTGATGCGCGAAGGCCTCGGCCCGCGCTGGTCGGTGATCGGCCCGTTCGAGACCGTCGATCTGAACACGCGCGGCGGCATCGCCTCGCATGCGCAGAAGATGGGCCCCTCGTACGCGCGCATGGGCGCCGAACGCGGCCAGCACGACCCGTGGACGCCCGAACTCGTCGCCCAGGTCGAGGCGGCGAGACGCGCGGCGTTGCCGCTCGATCAATGGAACGAACGTGTGGGCTGGCGCGACCGCCAGCTCATGCATCTCGCCCGCCATCGCAAGACCCCAAGCCACGACGACTCATAAGCGCGTCGAACGCACGCGCCGAGAGCCGAAGAGACCCGACAACTATTACGATTCAGATAGAGACACTTCCATGCAGAAAGTCACCGCTTTCTTTACCGAGCTGATGCGCCGGTATTTGCCCGATCCGTTCGTCTTCGCGATCGGCCTCACCTTGCTGACGATGGCCCTTGCCGTGATCGTGCAGGGACAAGCCGTCACGGCCCTCACCACGAGCTGGGGCAAGGGCTTCTGGGCGCTGCTCGCGTTCACCACGCAAATGGCGGTGATTCTCGCGATGGGCTACGTGCTCGCAACCGCGCCGCTCACCGACCGCTTTCTGAACCGCCTGGTGGCGCGCGTGAACGATCCGCGCATGGCGATCATCGTCGCCACGCTGGTGGGCGGCATCGGCAGCTATCTGAACTGGGGCTTCGGCCTCGTGGTGGGCGGCATCGTCGCGCGCAAGCTCGCGCTGCGTGTGAAGGGCGTGCACTACCCGCTCATCATCGCTTCGGCGTATAGCGGCTTTACGCTCTACGGCCTCGGGCTTTCGGCCAGCATTCCCGTGCTGATCTCCACCAAGGGCCATCCGCTCGAAGCGCAGATGGGTGTCATTCCGCTATCCGAAACGATTTTCTCGCCCACCATGCTGATCACGAGCCTCGTGACCCTCATCACGCTGCCGCTGCTGAACGCATGGCTGCACCCCAAGCCGGGTCAGCCGATCAAGGAAATCAACCGCGCCCAGGAAGAAAAGCAGCAGAAGGCCGCGGCGCTCGGCGTGGATCTCGACGAAGGCAACACGCTCGCCAACCGCCTGAACAACAGCCGTCTGCTGAGCTACGTGATCGGCCTGATCGGCATGGGCTATGTCGCGCTGCACTTCGTGCAGGGCGGCTCGATCGACCTGAACCTGATCAACTTCTTCATCCTGTTCCTCGGCATCCTGCTGCTCGGCACGCCGATCCGCTATGTGGAGAAACTCAACGAAGGCATTCGCACGATCAGCGGCATCATTCTGCAGTACCCGTTCTACGCGGGCATCATGGCGATCATGGCGTCTTCGGGTCTCGTCAATACGTTTTCCGAAGCCTTCGTGAAGATCGCGACGCCGGCCACGCTGCCGTTCTGGGGCTTGATCAGCTCGTTCGTCATCAACTTCTTCGCGCCTTCGGGCGGCGGCCACTGGGTCATCCAGGGACCGTTCATGATCGAAGCGGCGAAGACCATCGGCGCCTCCGTGGGCCATACCTCCACGGCCGTGATGCTCGGCAATGCCTGGAACGACCTCGTGCAGCCGTTCTGGATCCTGCCTGCGCTCGCGCTTTCGAAGCTCAAGCTCAAGGACATCATGGGCTACACGGTCATCATGATGTTCTGGATCGGCATCGTGTATTCGGTTGCGATTCTCGCCTGGGGCTGATTGGCACTTATCGGCGCCCCTTACTGAACCCCATCCTCACCGGAGACTATCCATGCTGTTTCTCGTGCACATGCAGGTGCAGATTCCGCACGGCACCGACGCCGCCTTCGCCGACGCCCTCAAGGCCGAGGAAAAAGCGTTTTCGCAGAAGCTGCAACGAGAAGGCAAGTGGCGCCACCTGTGGCGCGTGGCTGGCGAATACGCGAACTACAGCGTGTTCGATGTCGAATCGAACGACGAACTCCATACGCTGCTTACCGCGCTGCCGCTCTTCCCGTTCCTGAAGATCAGCGTGACGCCGCTCGCCCAGCATCCGTCGGCCATCGTGCCCAACTGAGAGGAACGCCCTATGCCTTTTCTGATCGAAACGTTCGACAAGCCCGGTCACGCCGAAGTGCGGACACGCGAGCGCGATTCACATCTGGCGTTTCTCGCGCAAAACAAGGCGCTGTTGCTGGCCTGCGGCGCGAAGCTCAACGACGACGGCAGCAGCGCGGGCGGCGGCATCTATATCGTCGACCTCGAAACCCGCGAGGAAGCCGAACGCTTCATCGCGCAGGATCCGTTCACGCACGTCGGGCTGTTCGAGAGCGTGAAGATCGTGCGCTGGCGCAAGGCCTATATCGACGGGACCTCCTACCTGTAAGCGCAACGCGCCTGCAGTCCCGCGACCATTCAGTTCGTTTTCGACCCTCGACGGCGCCGTGCTCCCCTGTGCGGCGCCGTGTTGGCCCGGCGTGTGCCTCCGCACGCCGGGCCGTTTTTCTTTCTCGCCCGGCCAGGCGCCCCTGCTGGGCACATCGATTGCTGAACGGGTGCGCTGTCGTCCATCAAGCAGCGCGGCCCATGTGGCGGCGCCTTCACGCGAGGAGGAAACCGATCATGCTAAAAATGGCCCTGTTCTTTGCCGTGATCGCCGTGATCGCGGCCCTGTTTGGCTTCACGGGTATCGCGGCCGGCGCGGCCGCGATTGCGAAGATTCTGTTCTTTATCTTCGTGGTGCTGTGCGTGGTGTTCCTCGTGATCGCACTCGTGGTCACGAAGAAGATCGTCGATTGACCGAAGCGCAAAACACGCCCGGGGCGCCGGCGCTGCCCCGGGCCCCATCATGCCGCGCTCGCATACTGAAAGCCGCGGTGCATAGGGTTGACTTATCAACCACATATCACGACCGATTTTCCCCATGAACAGAACGTATCAAGAACCTGAACGAAGTTTCATTTTAGGGGCCATTTTCGACACGTTTGCGTAATCGCCCTCGCCTAAATTTCCGGTTCCGCCACACACGAAGCATTCTCCTTCTCAACGGAACCGAAATGAAAAAAGCGTTGTTGAATCTCCTCGCGCTCGCGGCGGCCGCGGCCTGCACGAGCGCTCACGCACAAAGCAGCGTGACGCTCTACGGCACGGTCGATGCGGGCCTCGACTACGTCAGCAATCAGAAGTCGTCCACGGGTCATGGCACGACGTGGGGCATGCAGTCCGGCAACGTGAGCACGAGCCGCTGGGGCCTGCGCGGCACGGAAGACCTGGGCGGCGGGCTCAAGGCGATCTTCGACCTCGAGAACGGTTTCTCGGTCGTCAACGGCAAGGGCTCCAACGGCGGTTATCTGTTCGGCCGGCAGGCGTGGCTGGGCCTCTCCAGCGACCAGTACGGCACGCTCACGCTCGGGCGCCAGTACGACGCGCTCGTCGACATGATCGCGCCCATGTCGGCCACCGGCTCCGGCTTCGGCGGCAACATCGCGATGCACCCGTTCGACAACGACAACCTCAATAACGACGTGCGCATGAACAACGCCGTCAAGTTCCGCAGCGCGACCTACGCGGGCTTCCAGGTGGAAGGCGCCTACGCGTTCAGCAACCAGGGCGGCGGCTTCGCGAACAATAACGCCTACACGATGGGCGCTTCGTGGAACGGCGGCCCGATCAACCTGGCCGTGGCGTACTTCCAGGGCAACGAGCCCGGTTCGACCACCAACGGCGCGCTGAGCGCCGGCAGCGGCACCGACAACGATCCGATGTTCGTGGCGGCACGCACGCGCACGCTCGGCGCGGGCGGCAGCTATACGATCGGGCCGGCGAAGGTGGGCCTCGTGTTCACGCGCACGATGGTCGCCGAGCCCACGCAGATCGCCCAGGGCGGCTCGCTCAATGCGTTCGACGCCGACTACCTGACGTTCAATAACTTCGAAGTGAACGGGCGTTACGCGCTCACGCCGCAACTGAGCCTGGGCGGCGCCTATACGTATACGGACGGCTCGGTCAGCCGTGCGGAGGGCAACGCGTCGCCGCACTGGAACCAGTTCATGCTGCAGGCCGACTACGCGCTGAGCCGCCGCACCGACGTATATCTCGAAGGCGTCTATCAGCGCGTTTCCGGTGCGCAAGGCATTCCGGTACTCGGCAATGCGTCGATCTACAACCTCGCGGCTTCGTCCAGCAATACGCAGGCAGTCGTCGCAGCAGGCATGCGCCTGAAGTTCTAAGCCCATGCTTAACGGGTGAGCGCGGGCCGCGCGATGCAAGCGCGGCCCGTCGTGCTGCGTAAAATAAGGGCAGTGTCATCGCCAGGTCATGCAAGCGCGCCATCGTTGCGCAGACACTCACCCTGCGATGCTTGCGCCCGCGCGCGTCAGTCATGCAAGTCCGCCAGCGCAGGCTTCGCCTTCTGCTCCCGAGGCGAGACGACATGACGAATAAAGACATCCCCGAGAATGCATCCACCGAAAGCGGCGCCAGTGTCTCGCGCCGCGGCTTCCTCAAGCTTGCCGGGGCTTCCGGCTTCGCAAGCGCGGCCGGCGCTTTCGCGGGCAGCGCGAAAGCCGACGCCGCCACGCCCGACGGCACGCCCGAGCAGATCCATCTCACCTGGGGCGAAGACCCGACACGCGAAGTCGTCGTGTCGTGGGCATCGCTCGCCTCCTCGACGAATCCGCGCGTGATCTACAGCGCCGATCGCGGCAAACGCGAGACGGTGCACGCCGTTCAACGCACCTATACCGACGGGCTCACCGGCGTCGTCGTCTTCACGTATCACGCTCGGCTGCATGGGCTGGAGCCGGCGACGACCTACCGCTACGAAGTCACCGCCGATAACGACAGCCACGCGGGCAGCCCGTTTTCGTCGAGCTTCACCACGGCGCCGCGCGGGCGCGCCAAGTTCCGCTTCACGAGCTACGGCGACCTCGCCACGCCGAATACGGGCTGGGTGCTGTCGTCGCCGCAAAGCCGCTTCGCCGTCGAGGCCGTGGAGCGCTTCCAGCCGCTCTTTCATCTGCTCAATGGCGACCTCTGCTACGCGAACCTGAATCCCGCGCACCAGACCGATGTGTGGCGCGACTTCGGCAACAACAATCAGACGTCGTCGGCGAATCGTCCGTGGATGCCGTGCCCCGGCAATCACGAAATCGAGTTCTACAACGGCCCGCAGGGTCTGAATTCGTATCTCACGCGCTACACGCTGCCGCATAACGGCACGCAGTTTTCGGGCCGCTGGTACAGCTTCCGCGTGAGCAACGTGCTGTTCGTCTCGCTCGACGCCGACGACGTGGTCTACCAGGACGCCGCCGCGTTCGTGGCCGGCCCCACGCCGCTCGTGCCCGCCGCCAGCACCGGCAACGCGCCCGTTCAGCCGGGCACGTCGTTCTATGTGCGCGGCTATAGTAACGGCGTGCAGACGCGCTGGCTCGAGCAAACCCTGAAGCAGGCAAGAGAGGACGACGATATCGACTGGATCGTGGTGCAAATGCACCAGGACGCGCTCAGCTCGTCGAAGACGGGCAACGGCTCGGACAAGGGCATACGCGAAGCGTGGCTGCCCCTCTTCGACCGCTATGGCGTGGACCTCGTGGTGTGCGGCCACGATCACGACTACGAGCGCAGCTACCCGGTGCGCGGCTGCAATCATCACGCGGGCGTCGATGCGAAGACCGGCGCGAGCGTCGACACGCTTCAGCCGCGTCCCGTCACGCACGCCCAGGGCACGGGCAACACCTACGATACGAGCCACGGCACGATCCACCTGATCCTGGGCGGCGGCGGCACAAGCGCGCCGCTCGACGTGTATGGCGTGGATGCCGGCAACGGCAATCCGCAGGCCCAGATATTCACGAAGCCCAACCACCCGGTGGCGGGCACGACCGCGGGCACGTTTGCGCGCCCCACGGCGGATGCGCTCGAAGACGCGATCTGGTCGGCGCAGCGCGATACGGGCACGGGCTATGGCATTGCGGTGTTCGACGTCGATCCCGGCACGCACGGCGGCAAGACGACGATCACGATGAACTACTATCACGCGCCGGGTGCGGATCAGACGCCGACCGGAAATTATGAGTTGTTCGAAACGATTACGCTGGCGAAGTCGCGCTAAGCGAACCGCGCGGGGCGCTTGCGCCCCGCGTCGCATTCAGACTGCGAGCGCGGCTTCTTCCGCTTCCCGCACCACGACCGCACCGCCCGCGAGCCGCCGGTAACGCGACAGCGCCCACAGCGGGAAATAGGCCGTGTACCCGTGATACTTGAGGTAGTAAATGCGCGGGAACCCCGGCGCATTATGCGAACGATGCCACCAGAATCCGTCTTCCTGCTGCACGGATAGCAGATACGCCACGCCGCGCCGCACCGATTCGGATTGCCAGTCGCCGAAGGCCATTTGCGCGAGCAGCGCCCACGCAGTGAAGTTCGACGCGCTTTCGCCGCCATTGGTGCCCGCCAGACGCGGGTCGATATAGCTGTCGTTGGTCTCGCCCCAGCCGCCATCGGCGTGCTGGCGTGCGCGCAGCCACGCGAGCGCGCGTGCGATGTACGGCTGCTTCGGGTCCTCGCCCGCGAGCGCGAGACCCGCCAGCACGCTCCACGTGCCGTAGATGTAGTTGGTGCCCCAGCGGCCCCACCAGCTGCCGTCGGCGCGCTGGGTGGCCTTCACGTACTCGATGGCGCGCGCGAGCGCTGCCTTGTCCTCCTCTCGGCCCGTCACGCCGAAGCACAGCAGCACGCGGCCCGACACGTCTTCGGTAGGCGGGTCGAGCAAGGCGCCGTGATCCGCGAAGGGGATCGCGTTCAGGTAGAGACGGTCGCAATCGGCGTCGAAGGCCCCGAAGCCGCCGTTGCGCGATTGCAGGCCGCGCATCCAGTCGAGCGCGCGCGCGACACGCGCCGCATACGGGTCCACGCCCGTTTTGCGCGCCTCCCCAAGGCCGCGCCGATGGAGCATGGCGGCGACCACGGCCGTATCGTCGATGTCGGGATAGTACGGGTTCTCGTACTGAAAGGCCCAGCCGCCAACCGGCGTGTCGGGCTGCGCGTTCTCGATCCAGTCGCCGCGCACGTCCTCCACCTGGCGCTCGGCAATCCAGTCGTACGCGCGCGCAATGCGCTGCTGCAGTTCCGTGTCGCTGATCGCGGCCGACGCCGGATCGGCGGGCGCGACCGTGCGCGCCTGCTCGAGCGCCATCGTGCTCCACGCCGTGTCCCACACCGGCGAGAGACACGGCTGGCAATACACGCTGCCGTCCGGGCGCTCGACGAGCAGCTTTTCCAGCGCATTCTCGCAATCGCGGCGCAACGGATGATCCTCAGGATACCCAAGCACCTGCATCATCTGGTAGCTGTAGACGATCGGCGGAAAGATGCCGCCCATGCCGTCCTCGCCGTTCATGCGCTCGGCGCACCAGGCCTCGGCGTGCTTCATGGCGCGCTGGCGCAGCGCGCGCGGCAGCAGCGGCTCGAGATGGCGCAGCACCCGGTCAGCCGCGAGAAAGAACCGCCGGATGCCCTTGCCGCGCGCAAAGTATTCCCGCTCCTCGTCGGGGGGCGTCACGAACAGTTCGGCAATCGACACATCATGCGGATTGGCCGCGCGCGCCTTCAGCGAACAGAGCGCGAGCAGCGGCACCATGGTCGTGCGCGCCCAGTAGGCAACCTTGTACATCGAAATGGGCACCCACTTCGGGAACAGCACGAATTCGATCGGCATGAACGGCGTGGCGCGCCATGGCACCTGACCGAAGGTGGCGAGCAGAATGCGCGTAAACACGTTGGACTTCGCCGCGCCGCCGAGTTTCAGAATGGTCTCCCGCGCACGCACCATGTGTGGCGCATTCGCCGAATCCCCCGCCGCCTTCAGCGCGAAGTACGCCTTCACGCTGCACGAGACATCGGGCGCGCCATCCACGTAGAGGTCCCATGCGCCGTGCGTTTGCAAACGCTGGATCGCGCGCAGATAGCGCGCCATCTTCTCCTGACGCACCACGTCGATCTTGCCCATGAAATGCATCATGAGGATGTATTCGGCGGTGATCGTGGCGTCCGATTCGAGTTCGAAGCACCAGCTTCCATCGGCGTCCTGCTCTCGCACGAGCGCCTCGCGGCCGCGAACGATCGAGGCGTCGAGCGCCGCCATGGCGGCTGCAGAGGCGGTAAAAGGCGGGTTGGAATTTTTCATCGGCGGATCATACCATCCGTACGGAATGTTTAGCAGCGACGCCTGCAATGGTATGATCGCCGCCATGAAAGACTCCTCCGTCAAGGCGCCCGCGCGCGCGACAAGGCGCAGCGCGAAGGCGGCTGACGCAGCGGCCCCCTCGGCTCCACCGGCCTCTCCGGCCCCGAAGTCCCGTTCCCCACGCAAGGACGCGGCGCCCGCCGCCGGCACGCGCCGCAAGAAAGCCCCGGTCCAGGTGCGCGCGCAGTTGCTGCAAGCGGCTTCCGATATCGCCACCGATCAAGGCGTGCCCGCCGTGACGCTCGACGCCGTGGCCGAACGCGCGGGCGTGACCAAGGGCGCGCTGCAGTATCACTTCGCCAACAAGCAGGGCTTGCTCGATGCGCTCTTCGAGCAGACGCTCACGCGCTTCGAGCAGCAGATGCACACGCGCATCGACGAAGGCGTGGCGCAGGGCGCGCCGAAACACGGCGCCGCCGCGCGCGCCTACCTGCACACCACGCTCGACGAAACGAGCCCCGCTGCCAGCACCAACGTGCTGCGCGTGCTGGTGGCCGCGATGATGACGGACCCCGCGATTCGCGAGCGCTACGCCGCGCCCATGCGCAAGTGGACGCGCCCCGACCCGCTGCCGCTCGAAGCCGCCGCGCGGCTCATGATCTGCCGGCTCGCGGCGGACGGCCTGTGGATCTCCGACCTGCTCGGCTACCAGAACATGCCGCCGCGCCTGCGCGCCGAAGTGGTGCGCCAGCTGGAGCAACTGGCGCTCGTGAAAGACTGAAGAAAGCACGCGCCAGGGTTCCCCCGGAGCGCCGCGCATTCACGCCCGGCGCACTATGCCGAAATCGTCACCGCGCATGGGTCGTTCGAGCAAGACGGCCAAAATGGCGCGACCTACGATTGTCGCCATGAAAACCCTGACCGTTATCGACTCCCACACGGGCGGCGAGCCCACGCGCCTCGTGATCGCCGGCGGCCCCGAACTGGGCCGCGGCCCGCTCGCCGAACGCCTCGCCGTATTCCGTCGCGACTTCGACCGCGTGCGCGCGGGCGTCGTCAACGAGCCGCGCGGCTCCGACGTGATGGTCGGCGCGTTGCTATGCGAGCCGCATGATCCGTCCTGTTCCGCGGGCGTGATCTTCTTCAACAACGTCGGCTTTCTCGGCATGTGCGGGCACGGCACCATCGGCCTCATCGTGTCGCTCGCGCATCTCGGGCGCATCGCGCCCGGCGTGCATCGCATCGAAACGCCGGTCGGCAACGTCGAAGCCGAACTGCACGCCGACGGCAGCGTCACCGTGCGCAACGTGCCGGCGTATCGCTACCGCCAGGGCGTGCCGCTCGACGTGCCCGGCTTCGGCCGCGTGCACGGCGACATCGCCTGGGGCGGCAACTGGTTCTTCCTCGTTGCCGACCACAACCTGACGCTCGAAGCGCGCAACGTCGAAGCGCTCACCGAAGCCACGTGGGCCATGCGCCAGGCGCTCGAGGCGAACGGCATCACCGGCGCGGACGGCGCGCTGATCGACCATATCGAACTGTTCGCTCACTCGGACGTCGCGGGCATCGACAGCCGCAATTTCGTGCTGTGTCCCGGCAAGGCCTACGACCGTTCGCCGTGCGGCACCGGCACGAGCGCGAAGGTCGCGTGCCTCGCAGCGGACGGCACGCTCGCGCCCGGTGCGCAGTGGCGCCAGGAAAGCATCATCGGCAGCGTGTTCGAAGCCTGCTATGAAATCACGCCCGATCTCCCCGCGGGCCATGTGCGCCCGAGCATACGCGGCAGCGCGCATATTAGCGCGGAATCCAAACTGATTTTCTCCGATGACGATCCGTTCGCGTGGGGCATTCCCGCGTGATGCAAGGGTCGAGCGGTCAATACGATGTCGTCGTGATCGGCGCAGGCATCGTGGGCGCGGCTTGCGCGCACGAACTCGCGGCGCAGGGCCTGAACGTGCTCGTCATCGAGCGCGCCGGCATAGGCGGCGGCGTGACGGCCGCCGGCATGGGCCACCTCGTCGTGATGGACGACACGCCCGCCGAATTCGCGCTGAGCGCATGGTCGCTGGCGCTGTGGCACGCGCTCGCGCCGCGCCTCGATGCGCGCCATGCGTTCCTGCGCTGCGGCACGCTCTGGGTCGCCGCCGACGAGGAAGAACTGGCGCTCGCGCAGACGCGTCAGCAGGCGCTGCAACGCCAGGGCGTGGCGTGCTCGATACTGGCCGCGCGCCAGTTGCGCGAAGCGGAACCGGGGCTGCGCAAGGGCCTTGTGGGCGGCATGATCGTCGACAACGACGCCGTGGTTTATGCGCCTGCCGTAGCGGCATGGTTGCTCGAGCAGCCGGTCAGCGGACGTTTGACGTGCCGCACGCAAACGCAGGTCGCGCGTATCGATCGCGCGGGCGTGCACCTCGCCGATGGCGAGGTCGTCGGCGCTGGCGCAGTCTTGATCGCAAACGGCCTCCAGGCGCTCGAGTTACTGCCGCGCCTGCCGCTGCAGGCGAAGAAGGGCCACCTGCTCATTACCGACCGCTATCCCGGCACGATTCGCCACCAGATTCTCGAACTCGGCTATATCAAGAGCGCGCACAACGCGAGCGGCACCTCGGTGGCGTTCAACGTGCAGCCGCGGCCGACCGGGCAATTGCTGATCGGCTCGTCGCGCCAGTTCGACAGCACCGACCCCGCCGTCGAGCCGGCGATCCTCGCGCGCATGCTGCGCCGCGCCGCCGAATATCTGCCGCAACTGCCTGCGCTCAATGCGATCCGCGCATGGACGGGCTTTCGCCCCGCATCGAGCGACGGCATGCCGCTGATCGGCCCCGCGGCCTCGTTCGCCGACGACGACAGCCATCCGTCCACGTGGCTCGCCACCGGACACGAGGGCCTCGGCGTCACCACGGCGCTCGGCACCGCGAAGCTGATTGCTGCGCAAATGCTCGGACGCGCCGCCGAGATCGACGCGACGCCCTATCTTCCCGCGCGCTTCGCTGACCAGGGGGCCGTGCATGCCTGAAGCCAATACGACGTTGACGATCGACGGGCGCAAGGTGGGCGTCGCGCCGGGTAGCTCGGTTGCCGCCGCCCTCGCCATTGCCGCGCATGCGGAACACGCGGCGCCCGTCACGCGGCGTTCGGTGAGCGGCGCGCTGCGCGGGCCGTTGTGCGGCATGGGCATCTGCCAGGAATGCCGCGTCACCATCGACGGCGTGCCGCATCGGCTTGCCTGCCAGACGGTTTGCGTCGCGGGCATGAAGGTCGTCACCGGGAATTCGGCACCATGAAGTTCGATATCCTGATCATCGGTGCCGGACCGGCCGGATTGAACGCCGCGCGCATCGCTGCACAGGCGGGCGCGAGCGTCGGCATCGTCGACGACAATGCGCTGCCCGGCGGCCAGATCTGGCGTCAGGGTCCCGGTCATCGCGCCACTGGCCCCGCGCGCGTCGTGCTCGACGCCCTCGCCGCACGCACCAACGTCACGCTGCTGAGCGCAACCCGCATCGTGCAGGCGCTGCCCGGGCGGCAACTGCTCGCTGAAAGCCCCGACCGTGCGCTCACGCTCGCTTACGGCAAGCTCATCGTCGCCTCGGGCGCGCGCGAGCGCTTCCTGCCCTATCCCGGCTGGACCTTGCCGGGCGTCACGGGCGCGGGCGGCTTGCAGGCGCTCATCAAGGGCGGCATGCCCGTGCGCGGCGAACGCATCGTCATCGCGGGCAGCGGGCCGCTGCTGTGGGCCGCCGCCGTGACCGCGCGCCAGCATGGCGCAACGATCGCCGCCATCGTCGAGCAGGCGCCGCCCCAGGCGGTGCGCCGCTTCGCGGCTGGCCTCGTCCATACGCCCGCGAAGCTCGCGCAGGCGCTGCGCATGCGCTTCGACTTGCGCGCCACGCCTTACTGGTGCGATGCGTACGTTGCCGAAGCCATCGGCATGACGCGCGTGACGCAGGCGCGCGTGCGGCGCGGCAACGACGACATGCTGGTCGATTGCGACCGGATCGCGTGCGCCTATGGCCTCGTGCCGAATACGGGCCTCGGCGCGGCGCTGGATTGTCGCCTCGAAACCCATGCGGGCTCTCCCGCCATCGCCGTGAACGAGTGGCAGCAGACCTCCGCCGAAGCCATTTACGCGGCCGGCGAATGCACGGGCGTGGGCGGCATGGAACTCGCAGCAGTGGAAGGACGCATCGCCGCGTACGCCGCGCTCAGCGACCACGCGAACGCCCGGCGCCTGTTCGCCGAACGCGAGCGTGACCGGCGTTTCGCCATGCGCCTGCACGCGGCGTTCGAACTCGCCCCCGCGTTGCGGACGCTCCCGCAGCCCGACACCGTGTTCTGCCGTTGCGAGGACGTCGCGTATCGCGACGTCGCGCGCCATGTGTCGTGGCGCGACGCCAAGCTGCAGACGCGCTGCGGCATGGGCCCCTGCCAGGGCAAGATTTGCGGCGAGGCGGCGGCGTTCTGCTTCGGCTGGCCGCGAAACGGCCAGCGCCCGCCGTTCTCGCCCGCGCGCATCGACACCTTGCTGCACGCAGAAACGGCGCAATAGCGCCACAGCCGTTTTTTGTTGCAGATGCGCGCGCGTGCGCAAATCGGCACAATGGTACTTTCCGCCGATCCCGCCCCAAGCGCCTCGCGATGCCCGAACTGGTCCTGCCCGCCGCCCTCGAAAACGCCACGTTTGCGCAGATGGTCGCGCATTTCATCATGCTCGAACCGCTGTTCGACGCCATGCCCGACGTGGTGTTCTTCGTGAAGGATCACGAGGCGCGCTACGTGATCGCCAACACCACGCTCGCCGCGCGCTGCGGTTTCAAGGAAAAGCGCGCGCTGCTCGGCAAGACGGCCGAGCAGGTCTTTCCCTCGCGCTTCGGCCACAGCTATACCGCGCAGGACCAGGCCGTGGTGCGGCTCGACAGCAGTCTCATCGACCAGCTCGAACTGCATCTGTATCCGGGCCGGCAGCCGGGCTGGTGTCTCACCTCGAAAGTCCCGCTGCACGACGCGCGCGGCCGCGTGCTGGGCGTGGCGGGCATTTCGCGCGATCTGCAGGCGGCCGAAGGCACGCATCCCGCTTACCAACGGCTCGCGGTCGCCGCGAAGTACATCCAGGACAACTATGCGCAACCGCTCAAGCTCGCGCACCTGGCGAAGCTCATCAACATGTCGGTGGCGCAGATCGAGCGCTACTTCCACAAGATCTTTCACCTCACGCCCCGCCAGATGCTGCTGAAAACGCGTCTGGACGCGGCCTCGGTGCTGCTCGCGAGCGACCTGAGCATCACCGACATCGCCACGCAGTGCGGCTATAACGATCACAGCGCATTCACGCGGCAGTTCAAGGCCACGGTGGGCGTCACGCCGAGCCAGTATCGCGCGCTGCTGCAAACGCCCGCAAGCGCGCAGGCGTCCGGCGCTTGAGCCTCGCGCCCAGGGTTGTCCCTGGACTGCTTTAAGAAAGCGCTGGACTATGCAGATTTCGTCTTTTTGAGGCGCGAAAGGCCCCAAGCGTCAAACGATCTGGACAGCGATACTTCACTCATATTCAACAGGTACCGGCGCGAGCCGCTACGCATTCAAGGAGTGAGTCACAGTGAGCGCTATCCAGTGGAGCGGGGTGTTTCCCGCCGTCAGCACGCAGTTCAAGGCGGACTTCTCGGTCGATATCGACGCCACGCACCGGGTGGTGAGCAATCTCGTCAAGGACGGCGTGTCGGGCCTCGTGGTGTGCGGCACCGTCGGCGAGAACACCTCGCTCGCGACGCATGAAAAGATCGCAGTGATCGAAGCCGCGCGCGACGCGGCAGGCGGCAAGGTGCCGGTGATCGCGGGCATCGCCGAATTCACCACGGCGTTCGCGCGCCAGACCGTGAAAGAAGCGGCGCGCGTGGGCGTGGACGGCGTGATGGTCATGCCGGCGCTCGTGTATTCCTCGAAGCCGCACGAAACGGCCGCGCATTTCCGCGCCGTCGCTTCCAGCACCGACGTGCCGGTGATGGTCTACAACAATCCGCCGATCTACAAGAACGATGTGACGCCCGACATCCTGATCGCTCTTCAGGATTGCGAAAATATCGTCTGCTTCAAGGATTCGTCGGGCGATACGCGCCGCTTCATCGATTTGCGCAACGCCGTGGGCGACCGCTTCGTGCTGTTCGCGGGCCTCGACGACGTGGTGGTCGAAAGCGTGGCCGTGGGCGCGCAAGGCTGGGTCTCGGGCATGTCGAACGTGTTCCCGAAGGAAGGCGAAACGCTGTTCCGCCTCGCCAAGCAAAAGCGCTTTGACGAAGCGCTCGCGCTGTACCGCTGGTTCATGCCGCTGCTGCACCTCGACGCGCGCCCGGACCTCGTGCAATGCATCAAGCTGTGCGAGGAACTGGTGGGCCGCGGCAGCGCGGTCACGCGGCCGCCGCGCCTGCCGCTCGAAGGCGAAGCGCTCGCGCATGTGAAGGCCGTGGTCGAGAAGGCGCTCGCCACGCGCCCCGCCCTGCCGGACGTCGGTCTGTAAGCGTCACGCATTCAGCGCGCCTCTCTCCCAATCCTCATTCGAATCACCGAAACCGGGCCACGTTGGCCCGGTTTGTTTTTTTACACGGGATGCCATGTCCGCCACCATCGTCCTCACGCTCGACGAAGTCTTCACGCTCTCGCGTAACGTGCTGCTGCGGCACGGCATGTCCGAGGCGCACGCCGATGCGATCGCGCGCGTCATCACGCAAGGCCAGCGCGACGAATGCCATTCGCATGGCATCTATCGCCTGCTCGTCTGCGCACGCTCGCTCAAGAGCGGCAAGGTCGATGCGCGCGCCGAGCCCACGCTGCGCGATATCGCGCCCGGCGTGCTGGGCGTGGACGCGCACTATGGCTTTTCGCTGCTCGCATTCGAAAACGGCCTGCCCGTGCTGGCGCAGAAAGCGCGCAGCCAGGGCATCGCGGCGATGGCCATCAATCATTGCTTTCATTTTTCGGCGCTGTGGCCCGAAGTCGAAGCCATCGCGGCGCAAGGGCTCGTAGGCATCGCCATGAATCCGAGCCATAGCTGGGTCGCGCCGGCCGGCGGCACGCGCGGCGTGTTCGGCACGAATCCGCTCGCGTTCGCGTGGCCGCGCGAAGGCGGCCTGCCGTTCGTGTTCGACTTCGCCACGAGCGCGATTGCGCGCGGCGACATCGAACTCCACGCGCGCGAGGGCAAGCCCATTCCGCCGCATTGGGCGCTCGACCGCGACGGCCAGCCCACCACCGACGCGCGCGCCGCGCTGGACGGCGCGATGCAGACGTTCGGCGGCCACAAGGGCTCGGCGCTCGCGGCCATGATCGAGCTGCTCGCGGGCGCGCTGATCGGCGACCTCACGAGCATGGAGTCGCAGGCCTTCGACGGCGGTGCGGGCGCGAGCCCTTGCCATGGCGAACTCGTCATCGCCATCGATCCCCGGCGCTTTGGCGACGACGGTTACGCAGCCGGCCAGGCGCGCGCCGAGCGGCTGTTCGCCGCCATCACCGATCAGGGCGCGCGCTTGCCGTCGCAGCGCCGTTTCGAGGCGCGCGAGCGCAGCGAACGCGATGGCGTGACGGTGCCGCGCACACTTTATGACGATGTGCTGAAACTCCTCGACTGATTGCCAGGCTCCCTTTCAGCGTGCCGCTTAAGCACCGGTTAAGCCGGGATGAGCGACAATGTAAGGCTGGAAATTGGGGGAGCGAGCGATGCGCCTGTTGCTGGTGGAAGACGACGAAATGATTGCCGAAACGGTGCTCGATTCGATGCGCCGCGAGGGTCATGCCGTCGACTGGGCGCGCGACGGGCGGGAAGCGGAGCTGTCGCTCGACAACGACGTGTACGACCTCGTGCTGCTCGACCTCGGGCTGCCGAAGAAGGACGGGATCGAGGTGCTGAACGGCTACCGCCGCAAGGGCGGCGAAGCGGCCGTGCTGATCCTGACCGCGCGCGACTCGGTGACGGACCGCATCGCCGGGCTCGACGCCGGCGCCGACGACTACCTGATCAAGCCCTTCGATCTCGACGAGCTGGCCGCCCGCACGCGCGCCATGCTCCGCCGGCGCACGGGCCAGAAACAGCCCGTCTACACGCACAGCGGCCTCGCGCTCGACCCCGCCGCGCACGAGGTGACGAAAGACGGCGAAAGCGTCGCGCTCGTGCCGCGCGAATTCGCGCTGCTGCGCGTGCTCATCGAGCAGCCTGCGCGCGTGTTCACGAAGGCCGAACTCGAAGAGCGCATGTACGGCTGGGGCGAGGAAGTCGGCAGCAACGCGATCGAGGTGCATGTGCACAGCTTGCGCCGCAAGATCGGCACCGACCAGATCGTGACCGTGCGCGGCGTGGGTTACCGGCTCAAGAGATCGGAATGAACTCCATCCGCCGCCGCCTGCTGGGCTGGCTCATCTGCGGATTCGCGGCCGCTTCCCTCGTGGCCGGCTTCGGCATTTTTCACAGTGCGCGCGAAGAAGCGGGCGAGCTGTTCGATTACGAGCTGCATGCCGTGGCGCAATCCATGCCCGCGAGCGCCGCGACGGCACGCGAGGTGGAGCAGTCCGGCCCCGGCTTCGACGAGATCGCCGACGACCGCATTCTCATCCAGATCTGGGACCGCGACGGCAAGCTGGTTTACCGCTCGCAGGAAACGCCCGTGCTGCCGCGCCAGGCCACGGGCTTTCGCACGATCGAGCACGACGAGGTGCATTGGCGCGTGTACGGCATCGCGCAACCGGACCGCTTCGTTCAGGTCGCGCAGCCCATTTCCGTGCGCGACGGGCTGGCGCTGCACCTCGCGCTGCATACGTTGTGGCCGCTCGCCCTGCTCGTGCCGGTGGCCATCGTGCTGCTGCTGTTCGTGGTGACGCGCGGCCTCGCGCCGGTGGGCGCGTTGTCGGCGCTGCTCGCTTCGCGCTCGGCGCATGAACTGGAGCCGTTGCGCCTCGACGGCTCGGTGCCCGTCGAACTGCGCCCGCTCGTCGTCGCGCTCAACGATCTGCTGGACCGCCTGAATACGGCCTCGCAGGCGCAGCGCACCTTCATCGCCGACGCGGCGCACGAGCTGCGCTCGCCGCTCGCCGCGCTCAAGCTGCAATGGCAGGCGGCGCTGCACGACGGCACGCTGAACGGCGAGCCGCGCACGCTCGATCGCATGCAAACGCGCCTGAACCGTACGATCCGCCTCGTGCAGCAATTGCTCACGCTCGCGCGCGAAGATGCGCAAGCGAGTACGCCCGCCACTGTCGTGAGCCTGCGGCGGCTGGGCGAGCAGGCCATCGGCGACTTCTCGCTGCTCGCGGAAGAGAAAGGCATCGACCTGGGCCTCGAGTCGCGGCCGCCCGTGACGCCCGAGTGCATCTGCAACGTGAACGCCGACGCGCACGGCCTGAACACCCTGCTGAACAACCTGCTCGACAACGCGATTCGCTACACACCGGCAGGCGGCAAGATCGATCTCGTGCTCACGCGTTCGCAGGACGCGCTCGGCTTCGAAGTCATCGACAACGGGCCCGGGATTCCCGAAGCCGATCTCGAACGCGTGGTCGACCGCTTCTTTCGCGGCGACCATGCCCAGGGCACGGGCAGCGGGCTCGGTCTCTCGATCGTGGCGCGCATCGCGCAGCGTCATGGCCTGACGTTCACGCTGCGCAACAACCCGGGCGGGCGCGGGCTCACGGCTGCGGTGAGCGGGCTGCCTGCACACGACAGCCCGGCGACCAGCACGAATGCGCCCGCCAGCCGAACCGCGCGGGCGACGAGCGATTCGGCCTAAGGTGCAGGGACGCCCTGCACCAGTTCCAGCACCCGATAGGCGAACCGCACGCGCGACTCGGTGGGGTGATTGCGGTTGGCGAGAATGACGATGGCCGTCTTGCGCGAAGGCTCGAACGCCAGATAGCCGCCAAAACCATTGGTCGCGCCCGTCTTGTCGAGCAACACGTCGGGCTGCGGCGGCAGCGGCGGGATCAACGCCGTGGCCGGGTTGTCCTCCAGCACCATCACGTTCGCGTTGCCTTTCACGAGATCGTTCAGGCCCACCGGCTGCGTGTATTGCTCCCATACGAGGTCCTGAATGAACGGCCCCGTGCGGAAATAGCCCACATGCGTGGCCTCCAGCGCGCGCTGCAACTCCGGCTCCACCACGACCTGGCCCAGGTTCGCTTCGAGAAAGCGCAGCATGTCGCGCGTATCCGATTTCACGCCGTAGGCTTCGTCGGCGAGCACGCCGGGATTCAGGCGCACCGGCGCGTCCTTGCTGTTGTAGCCCTGCGCGTAGGCCGCGCGCTCCGATGCCGGCACGCGGATGAACGTGTGCGCGAGCCCGAGTTTCGGAAAGAGCAGCTTCTCCACGGCATCCGGGTAGCTCATACCGAGCTGCTGCGCCGTGATGCGCGCGAACATGCCGATGCTCGGGTTCGCATAGGTGCGCTGCGTGCCCGCCGGATAGCGCGGCCGCCATGCCTCGAGCCACGCCGTCAGCTGCGTGTCGTTCGTGACTTCGTCGGGCACCTGCAGCGGGAAGCCGCCGCCGGTGTGCGTGCCGAGATTGACGAGCGTCAGCGCGCCAAACGGCGTGCCGCGCATCTCGGGCAGATAGGTGCTCACCGGCGCATCGAGCGAAAGCTTGCCGGTCACCTGCGCCCACCCGCCGAGGGTGGCGGCAAACGTCTTGCTCATCGAACCGAGTTCGAACAGCGTCTCGTTCGTGACCGGCGCGCCCGTTTCCTTCGACGCGACGCCGAAGTTGTAGAAGCGCTCCGTGCCGTTCACGGCGACGCCGATCGCGAGACCGGGGATGCCGTTTTCGCGCATGAACGCAAGCGCGGCTTCGCGGATTTGTGCGTCGCTGCCGGCGGCGGGTTCGGCGGCAATAGCGGGACTGCTGAGGGCGATGGCGAACAGCAGAGCACCGGCACCGCCCCTCACGAGTGAACGAAGCAAGATCGCCTCCTTACGCGCTGCGCAAAGCCGTGATCTTACCCGGTCTCTACGCAACGGCCTCCGGCGAGGCGACCCGGTGCTTGCGAACTTACTCGGCGTACTCCGGGCTGCGCTGCAGTTCACGCACCGCGCCAGCCGTCTGCTCTTCGCGCATGCGCGGGGCATGAACCGGCATAACGGTCCCGTCGGCTTGCCCGCGCGCGCCGCCGCGCACGAAGCGGCGCCCTTCCCGGCCATACACGGCATCCGGCTCGGGGAAGATCGTCAGCAGTACGACATAGATCATGCCGCCCACCGCCAGCGAAACCGGCACGCTCAGATCGAGGCCGCCCGCCAGCGAGCCAAGCGGACCGACGAATTGCCCCGGCAGATTCACGAACGAAAGACCGAGGAACGCCGCCGGCAGCCACGCGCCCATCGCGCGCAGATTCCAGCCGTGCGTGAACCAGTAGTGCCCGCCACGGCCGCCGCGATTGAAGACCTGGAGGTCGTCGGCGAGATAGTGGCCGCGGCGCGTCATGAAGCCGATCACCATGATCGCCATCCACGGGCAGCTGAACGTGCAGATCAGTGTGGAGAACGTCGAGACGCTTTCGACGAGATTGAACGCAAAGCGGCCGACGAAGATGAAGCCGATGGCCAGCGTGCCGATCAGCATGGTCGCGCGCACGCGGTTCAGGAGCTTCGGGAACATGCTCGACATGTCGAGGCCGGTGCCGTAGAGCGCGGTCGTGCCAGTGGACATGCCGCCGATGATCGCGATGAGACAGGTCGGCAGCAGAAACCAGCGCGGCGACACGGCCAGCAGCCCGCCCACATAGTCGTTCGAGGCGATATAGCTCGGCGCCTTCGTTGCAATGAGCGTGGCCGTGACGAGGCCGAAGAAGAACGGCACGAAGGTGGCGATCTGCGCGGCGAATACGGCGCCCATCACGCGGTGGCGCGGCGTGTGTTGCGGAATGTAGCGCGCCCAGTCGCCGAGCGTCGAGGCGAACGACACCGGGTTGCTCAATGCGACGAGCACGGCGCTCACGAAGGCCACCCAGAATCCCGCGCCGCCCTCGTGCAGCGTGCCGGCGTAGCCGGGATCGAACGCGCCCGCAAACGCGAAGGCGCCCACCACGAACATGAGGCTCGCTGCCCACACGGCAATCTTGTTCACCCACAGCATGAAGCGAAAGCCGTAGATGCACACCACCACCACGAGCACGGCGAACACCATGTAGGCCGTGCCGAGCGTCCAGGTGTTGACCGGCACGCCGACCATGTCGTGCGCGCCGCCCACGAGTGCGTCGCCCGAACTCCAGACGGCGAGTGCGAAGAACGCGATCGACGTGAGCAGCGCGAGGAACGAGCCCACGATCCGCCCGTGAATGCCGAAGTGCGCCCCCGACGAAACAGGATCGCTCGTGCCGTTGCGCGGACCGAACAGGCTCATGGGCGCGAGAATGCAGGTGCCGGCGAGCACGCCGAGCACGATGGACCACACGCCGGCCTTGAACGAGAGGCCGACCAGCACCGGAAAGCTGCCCAGCACCGAGGTGGAGAAGGTATTGCAGCCGCCGAACAGCAGCCGGAACAGATCGATGGGCCGCGCGTAGCGCGACGCATCGGGAATGCGTTCGAAACCGAATGTTTCGATCTGGGTAATGCTGTTATTGCTCATTGTCTCACTCCTTGCCGCGCCGATCTGGTTGTGTTTGCAAGCAACCGGTCAACGCACTATCAACGTCTCTCGCCCACTTTAATCGATCACAGTGGGCTAATTATTCTGCATTCCATACGTTCACATCTCGCGCAGCCAATGTATGGCGCGCAGCGCTTCTTTCATTCAACGAGCGCTTCGGGCACGGCGGCATGCTGCCCATAGACGCCCAGCAGATCGTCGCAGAACGCGCGCACGATGGGCTTTTCCGCCGCGCTGCGCTTGACGGCCAGATGCATCGGCACGTCGAAGCCGAACGTGGTGCGTCCGAGCGCCCGGATGAGGCCGCGCTGCTCGAACGGCTCGGCGTGATGCGCAGGCAGATAGCCGATATGGCTGCCCGACAGGATCAGGACCGTGGCGGCGTCGATGCTGTCGGCAATCGCCGTCACCTGCCGGTCGCCGATACCGGCCAGCTCCTCCGGTATCGGATAGCTGCGCCAGACCCAGTCGTGCTCGCGCAGGTCATCGACATTGACGTGCGGGGCATGGTGGAACAGCGCATGCCCGCGCCCGCAGCACAGCACCTGGCGCTCGTTGAACAGCTCGGTGTAGTCGAGGCCCGCCACGCGATGCCAGAAGTAGCCGATCGCAATGTCGAGGTGATTGTTGACGAGGCTTTCCTCGAGTTCCTGCGGCGCCGCGACCTTCATCGTGAAGCGCACGGCCTGATCGCGTTGGCGGAATGCGCCGATCGCTTCCGCGAGCCGCGCGTTCTCGACATGCGAAGCCTGGCCAATCAGGCCGATGCCGAGCGTGCCGACGAGCTTGCGGTCGATATCGCGCACCCGCGCGACGAACTCGGTGGTGGCCGCAACGAGCGCGCGCGCTGAGGGCACGAAACGTTCGCCCTTCGACGTGAGACGAAAGCCGCCGCGCCCGCGCTCGCAGAGCTTGAAGCCCACGCGCGCTTCGAGCGCCGAGAGCTGCGTGCTGATGGTGGACTGCCGCACACCGAGCGTCGCTTCGGCCGCGGTGATGCCGCGCGCGTCCACCACGGCGAGAAACACGCGGATAAGCCGCAGGTCGAGATCGGAGGTATTGGAGAACATGCCGCTCATCCTTCACATCGGAAAGCCCATCGCCTTGATACCCTTGATCCACGCGCGCTTCCAGCCGCCTTCGGCGTCGGCGCCGTCGAACGCATGGAACGTCACCTTGGCGGCCAGCCAGCGCACCGGCTCCGGGGGGATATAAGTCGGGCTCTGGTTGGCGATATCGAGCGCGCGCTCGGGGCTGTTGCGGTCGAACAGGATATTCAGGCCCATGAAGGCGCCGAAGCGGCTCGCCGCCACGCCAAAACCCGTGTAGCCCGCCACGAAAACGGCCTTGTCGTTCAGATAGCGCTTCGCGAACACGGAGCCGCGCGAGCAGTAGTCGATCGGGCCGCCCCACGCATGCGAGAAGCGCACGTCGGCAAGCTGCGGGAAGGTGCGGTAGAACGCCTGCGCGAGCCGATAATAGGTCTCGGCCTTCTGGTCCTGCGGAGGATTCGGATCGCCGTCGAAGTGATAGCTCACGAGTCCGCCGAAGATGATGTTGTTGTTCTTCGTGAGGCGGAAGTAATTGAGCTGCGTGCGCGTGTCGTAAATGCCCTGGCGATTCTTCCAGCCGATACGCGCGAGCTGTTCTTCGGTGAGCGGTTCGGTGGCGAGCACGTGGTCGCGCACCTGCAGCACGCGCCGGTTGATATCGGGAATGCCGACCTTCGCCGTACCGCTGCCGAACACCACGCGCGGTGCGCGCACGCTGCCTTCGGGCGTCTTCACGTAAACAGTCTGGCCTTCGTCGATGACATCGATGAGCGGCGTGTGCTCGTAGAGCTTCACGCCGAGCGAAAGCGCCGCGCGCTTCAGGCCCCACGCAAGCTTGGCCGGATGCACGATGCCGCTGCGATTGCGCGACCACAGCGCGCCGGCGAACAACGGCGAATCGAGTTGCTCGCGCGTCGCTTCGCCGTCGAGCAGCACGACGTCGTGCCCGTAGCGTTGGTGCAGCTCGTAGTCGCCGCGCAAATGCTCGATATGCTCGGGATCGACCGCCACGGTCATTTCGCCGTTCCATTCGATGTCGGCGTCGATGTTGTAGCGCTTCAGCGTTTCCTCGAAGCCGTCGAGATTGTGATGGCCGAATTCTTCGAGTTGCGCAATATCGTTGGGGAATACCCGGACGGCATTGGGCAGTCCATGCATCACCGAAGTCGAGATGATGCCGCCCGCGCGGCCCGACGCGCCGTGCGCAACCTTGCCCGCCTCGATCAGCACGACGTTCAGATGCGGCATCTGCTCCCTGGCCTGCACGGCGGCCCAGAGCCCCGTGAAGCCGCCGCCGACGATCAGCAGGTCGGCCTCCACGTTGGCGGTGAGCCTGGGTTCGGTCGGCGGCTCGGCGGGGTTGTCGAGCCAGTACGGAAAGAACCGTGTGCGCGAAAGCGCCTCTTGCACGCCGAGCGTGACGCCCGGGCGCGATTCGACTTCAACTTCTGCAGGGGTACTCATGATTGGCTTCACTGCGCGGAACGGGAGAAACAGAGCCGCCTCCCGCAGGAGGCAGCCCGCCATGGTCCTTAGGCCTGTTCGAGCACGACGTAGAACTTCTTCGCGTCTTCGAGGGTTTCCCAGCGGCCTGCAAAGCCGGCGGGCAGGAGGTAGCCCTGGCCGGCCGCAAATTCCTTGCGGGCGCCGTTCGCGTCGGTCAGGGCGATCTTGCCTTCCACGAGCCATACCGCTTCGTCGGCGGTCGTGGCCGGAAAGTCCACCGCGCCGACCTTGCCTTCCCACCAGCCGATCACATAGTTATTGTTCTTGCCGACGGTCGCGCGCCAGTCGCTTTCGTCCATGCCATATTCCAGCCTGGTGAATTCGCCGATGCCAGCGCCCAGCGGCACGATGTCCTGAATCAGTTTGCTCATTTGCGTCGCTTCCGGTTGATTGATTGAGTGACGCCAAAGTTACCGACTGGCGCCGTTGCGGTATGCCCCCCCTCAGGGGGGGCAAGCGGTGTTTTGCTGCCCGATTTGGGCATTTTTGGCGGCCAATAGCCTTCGGCTATAATGAATCAGCCATTACGAATGGGCGTGCCATGCTGCTCAACGTCCCCGCGCTGAACCGCGATCAACCGAACTTTCCGCTCTCGTTCAAGACCCTCGGCAACGTGATCGAGGCCGTCGGCACGCCCGATTTCGTGCCGCGTCTCACGCTGCTGCTCAACGAAGTCGTGCCCGTCAATGTCGTGCATATCGAGCGCTCGCGCGCGGACAGCACGATGCCCACGGGCTTTCGTTGCGAATGGATCGGCAGTGGCGGGGTCGGAATGGATTCGGGCGCGATCTCGGACGTGATGACCCTGTATTACGACCGCTTCTACGAAAGCGATCCGCTGTTCGCGGGCATTCGCGGCAAGCTCGGCACGATGCTGGTGGTGCGCGACATCGGCGCGATACCGCCGGGCGAATTCCGCCAGCGGCTCTTCGACGAGGCGCGCATTGCCCACGAATGCGTGCTCGCTCGCGGCACGCGCCACGCGCAGGACTCCATCGCGCTCGAACGCGGTCTGCGCGAACCGCCGTTTACGCTCGTGGAAATGAACCGTTTTCGCAGCGTCAGCGAGTTTCTGTTTCCGCTGCTCGAACTGCACGCCTCCACGAGCGCGGCCCGGCGCATCGCCCATGCGGCTCCCTTCATGCATCCGCTCGCGCAGTTCGACGCGCGTATCGCGGCAGACAACGTGCGCCTGTCCAAACGCGAATACGAAACCTGCGCCCACCTCATCACGGGCAAGACCGTGCCCGAAGCCGCACAGATCCAGGGCGTGCAGGTCGCTACCGCCGAGTCGTACGTGAAGCGCGCCTTCGCGAAACTGGGCGTGCGCACCAAGCGCGAGCTGATCGCCTGGGGCCACGCCGCGGTTTAAGCAGGCCGTTTAACCGCGGCGTTTGACCGATTAAGGGCTTGCATACATCGATTTCCATCGATGTAAACATCTCAACTTCCATATCTGGCCGCGCGGGATCTCCCCTACCATCGCCCGATCGATTTGACTCTAACGATCGGAGACACACCAGATGGAGCGCCAGTTCAACCAGCCGCTGGGCGGCAACGAGATGCCGCGGTTCGGCGGCATCGCCACGATGATGCGCCTGCCGCAGGCCGAGACCACCGAGGGCCTCGACGTCTGCTTCGTGGGCGTGCCGCTCGATATCGGCACCTCGAACCGCTCGGGCACGCGCTTCGGGCCGCGCCAGATCCGCTCGGAATCGGTGCTGCTGCGCCCGTACAACATGGCCACGCGCGCGGCGCCGTTCGATTCGCTGCAGGTGGCCGATATCGGTGACGTCGCAACGAACCCGTATGACCTGAAGGATTCGATTCGTCTGATCGAAGCGGCCTACGATCGCATTGTCGAGACGGGCTGCCGCCCGATCACGCTCGGCGGCGACCACACGATCGCATGGCCGATCCTGCGCGCGCTGCACAAGAAGTACGGCAAGGTCGCGGTCGTCCATATCGACGCTCACGCCGACGTCAACGACACCATGTTCGGCGAAAAGATCGCGCACGGCACGCCGTTTCGCCGCGCCGTCGAGGATGGCCTCCTGCAATGCGACAAGGTCACGCAAATCGGCCTGCGCGGCACCGGCTATCACGCCGAAGATTTCGACTGGTGCCGCAAGCAGGGTTTCACCGTCGTGCAGGCCGAGGCCTGCTGGAACCGCTCGCTCGCGCCGCTCATGGAAGAGGTGCGCGAGCGCGTGGGCGACACGCCCGTGTATCTGAGCTTCGATATCGACGGGCTCGATCCCGCCTTCGCGCCCGGCACCGGCACGCCCGAGGTGGGCGGACTGACCGTGCACCAGGGCCTCGAAATCGTGCGCGGCATGAAGGGGCTCAACGTGGTGGGCGCCGATCTCGTCGAAGTCTCGCCGCCGTACGACCAGGCCGGCACGACCGCGCTCGTGGGCGCGAATCTGGCCTTCGAAATGCTTTGCATCATGCCCGGCGTGGCTTACCGCTAGGGCGCGAGGAGACACATCATGGCTACGAAAAATGAACGTCAAATCGCCGAACGTCGGATCGACGGCGAGGCCTTTGTGCTGCCCGCCGCCACGATTGCGGGCGCAACCTTCTGCGCGGCGGACAACGAAGTGTGCACGCGCATCTGCAATGCGGCCACGGGCGCAACGATCGGCTGGCAGGAGCACGCCACAGCCGGGATGGTCGATCGCGCCGTGCACGCCGCGCACGATGCACTCATCGCGTGGCGGCACACGACGCCCGCCGCGCGCGGCAAGCTGCTGCGCAAGATCGCTGAGTTGCTGGAAGCCGACCGCGCACGCCTCGCTGCCATGCAGATGCAGGTGAGCGGCAAGCCGCCGTTCGAAGCGGACCTCGACGTGAGCGACGCCATCGCGACGTTCAACTATTACGCGGGCCTGTGCGAAGACGCGTCGGTGTTCGCCGCCGAACCGGTCGCGCTGCCGGACGATGCGCTGCTGGCCGAACGCATGCACGAACCGGTGGGCGTCGCGGCGCTGATCGTGCCGTGGAATTTCCCGATGGTCACGACGGCATGGAAACTCGCACCCGCGCTGGCCGCGGGCTGCACGGTCGTCATCAAGCCTTCGGAATTCACCTCCCCCACCGAGCACATGCTCGCCGCAATCGTGAGCGAAGCGGGCGTGCCCGATGGCGTCGTGAACGTGGTCAACGGCGGCGGCGAAGTCGGCGCCTGGCTGACGGCGCATCCGCTCGTCGACAAGATCTCGTTTACCGGCAGCACGGCGTCGGGCCGCAAGGTCATGCAGGCCGCGGCGCAGGACATGAAGCGCCTCACGCTCGAACTGGGCGGCAAGTCCGCGCTGATCGTGCGCGAAGACGCCGATGTGGCGCAGGCCGTCTCGCTCGCGGTGGGCGGCGCGTTCACCAACGCCGGGCAGATGTGCTCGGCCACTGCGCGCATCCTCGTGCACGACAACGTGTATCGCAAGTTCATGGCCGCGTTCGAAACCGCGGTGCGAGCCGTCGTGGTCGCGCCGCCTCAGGGCGCGGACGTGGCGATGGGACCGCTCATCAGCGCGGCGCAGCACGCGCGCGTGGCCGCGCTCGTGGCGCAAGGCGTCGAAGCCGGTGCACAGATCGCGTTCGCGGGCCAGCTCGATCCCGCCTGCGCCGATGGCTTCTTCATGGCGCCCGTCGTCATTGCGGAGCCCGCGGCGGACAACGTGCTGTGGACCGACGAGATCTTCGGCCCGGTCGCGTGCGTGAAATCATTCCGTTCGGATGACGAAGCAATCGCCCTCGCCAACGATACGCGTTACGGACTGGTCGCCACGGTCGTGACGAGCGACGACAAGGCCGCGCGACGCTACAAGGCGCAGCTGCGCGCCGGGCTCGTCTGGGTCAACACCCCGCAACTGATCTTTCCGCAAGTGTGCTGGGGCGGCTTCGGCCTGAGCGGCATCGGCCGCGAACTGGGCGTCGCGGGCTTGCGCAGCTACCAGGAATTGCGGCACACGGTCGGCCTGCGCGCCTGATCGCTTGATGCCGGCTGCATGCCCGCCTCGCGCGGGCTCGATCGCGGCCTCGCACGCCACGTGCGCGGCCGCGACGCTTTGACGGGCGGCGCTGCCGTAAGCGGCGCGGCGGGGGTGCGGTCTGCGTGGCATAATCCCCGCAATATTTCCGCCACTTCACGCCGTGCGCCGATTCCATCTCAGGCTGGGCAGTCTACTGGGGACGCTTGCGCTCCTCATGGCGACGCTCGCGCCCGTGGTTTCGCACCTGCTTGCCGCCCAGGCCATGCAGATGGCGCCCGGCACGGTGGAACGCGCGCCCTGCGGCATGCCTTCGATGGAGCACCACGTGCACGGCGCGAGCGGCACGGCGGGCGCGCACGCCACGTCGGGCGACATGCAGGACTGCGGCTATTGCAGCTTCTTCGCGCACCTGCCCGTCGTGTCCGGCGTACCCGTGGCGCTGTTCGTCGTCGGCCGGCTCGTGCAGGCACGTATCGCGGCGCAGTTCGAGAGCGTTCGCCTCGTCGCGCCCGCGCGCCACATCCACGCACGCGCCCCACCCCTGTCCTGACTCGATCGATCATGCCAATCCCGGACGATGCGCCCAGCGTGTCGCCGGGTCTGCCCGCGCGCCGCCCTGGCTCGCGCGCGCGCCTCGCTCCTCGACAGGACAACTCATGTCTGACCAATCGCCTTCCAGCCGCATGGCGCCGGGCGTTCTTGCCAACCTTCGCGCACTGAGCCGGCTCCTCGGCTGCGCGCTGCTGCTCGGACCGTGCGCGGCCCATGCGCACGCCATCGCGGGCGACCGCGTGTTCCCTTCCACGCTCTCCGTCGACGACCCCGGCGTAGGCGACGAAGCCAACTTCGAATTCGGGCACCAGCGCGTGCCGGGCGACGCCGGCGACCAGAGCATCAACACGTTCAGCTTCGAGTACGACAAGCTCATCACGCCGCGGCTCGCCTTCTCGGTGGACGGCGGCTACGTCATGCAGAACAACCCCACCGCGCGCGGCTTCGACAACTTCGGCGTGGGGCTCAAGTACCTGCTCTACGTGAACGACGCGCATGAATTCATGACCTCGGTCGGCGTGAACGCCGAACTCGGCGGCACGGGCAGCCGCGCGATCGCCAACAACTTCTCGACGATCTCGCCCACGGTCTTCGCCGGCAAGGGCATGGGCGATCTGCCCGACTCGCTCGCATGGCTGCGGCCCATCGCCATCACGGGCGAAGCGGGACCGTCGTTCACGACCGGCGGCGGCCAGCCGAACTCGTTCGACTATGGCTTCACGTTCCAGTACAGCCTGCCCTACCTGCAACAACACGTGCACGACCTCGGCCTGCCGCAGCCGTTTTCCAACCTGATCCCGCTGGTCGAAGTGCCCCTCTCGCGCAGCCAGGGACAAACGACCGGGACCGTCAACCCCGGCTTCATCTGGATGAACCGTTACGGCCAGCTCGGCATCGAAGCGCAGATCCCGATCAACCGCGCAAGCGGCTCACACGTCGGCATCCTCGCGCAGGTGCACATCTTCTTCGACGATGTCGCGCCGCGCACGATCGGCAAGCCGCTGTTCCAGTAAGCCAGCACAATCACACAGGAATATCGCCATGAAACTCGCTACTTTGCGCACGGCCGTCGCTTCGATCGCGCTGCTCGCCGCCCACCTCGCGTGGGCGCACGCTTATCCGAAGCATCAGGAACCGCCCGCGGGATCGACCGCGCCGGCCACGCTCAACGCGGTCGTGATCGACTTCGACGACGGGCTCGAGCCCGCCTTCAGCTCCATCGACGTGACCGACGCGCAGGGCAAATCCGTCATTCGCGAGAAGGCCAAGGTCGATGCGGGCAACAGCAAGCGCATGTCGGTTGCGCTGAACGCACTGACGCCCGGCAAGTATTCGGTGGTGTGGGTCGCGGTTGCCGCCGATGGGCACCGCACGACCGGACATTACTCGTTCGACGTGAAGTGAACGGGTAACGACAAGAGGAGACCATGCTGCGAGTTCTTGCGTATTCGCAGCGTGGCTCGTTCGTGGTTATCTGGCGGGGCGCCGACTCAATGCGGCGTGGTGGCGTTAAAGGCTCCGGGCGAGCCGTTCAAGGCGTCGTACAGCTCCCCAACGGGCAAATCGCCGATTTCGTTGTGGATATAGGCGTTAAACGTACGATCGTAGAGCGCGCGCCCGGCGTCGGTTTCCATCGTCATGTCGAAGCCGTTGAGAACCAGGCCGGCGATTTCGTCGGCTTCGAGCAGGATGTGTTCAGCTTTCTTTCGTTCCATGGTAGTGCTCCGGTACAGCAGGATCAGGCAATTTTAAGGGGAACGGCGCAGAAATGCTGACGAAAAAAACGGGGGCGATTCGATTTCGTTCCCGCAATGCGGCATGCGCCGACGCCTCGAAATGCTTAGTTATCCGATTAATTTCCGAAGCGCCCACACCCTGACGGTTTGGACAGCCCGGGCGCGGGCACACCCAGGACCCTGCAAGAAATCGAACGGCGGGCAGGCAGAGATGCATGGCGGCACGTGCGGGAAAACGCTAATGCCCCGCCAGCCTCCCGCTATCCAGCTGCAAAAAGTGCCATCGAATCTCCCTTTTGTATAGGGACGCGCCTGGTCAGGTCAAATATTCTCTCTCCATCGAAGTGTTCCGTCCGGCGCCGCCCCCTATCCGGGCCCCAGACGGCAAAAATTCAGGGAGAAGGATGTTGGCTCAGAAAGTGCGGCTCAAACTTGCGGTCGGTGAACACCCGCATACCTCGGCAATTCGCAACGGATCGATCCCCATCGAGGGCGTGGACGCCGAATTCGTCACGGTCCAGCCGCAGATCGGCGCATTCCGCCGCATGGTGCGCGACGTCGAGTTCGACGTCTGCGAACTGGCCCCGACCACCTATATCATCGCTCGCGCCTATGGCGCGCCCTTCGTCGGCCTGCCCATCTTCGTCACGCGCCGCTTCCACCACGGCGGCCTGCTCGTGCGCCCCGAAGCCGGCATCAAGCACCCGAAGGACCTCGAAGGCCGCAAGGTCGGCGTGCGCGCCTACTCCGTCACGACGGGCGTCTGGACGCGCCAGGTCCTGATCGACGAGTTCGGGCTCGATTCGTCCAAAGTCACGTGGGTCGTGGACGACGAGGAGCACGTCACGCAACTCGAGTTGCCCGCGAACGTCGTGCACGCGCCGGCCGGCAGCTCGCTTGCCGACATGATGGCGAGCGGCGAACTCGCGGCGGGCTTCGCGGCGGCGGCCGGCATCGGCCGCACGGGCGCACCCACGGGCGGCTGGAAGGAAGTCGAGGCCGATTACCCCGACCTGCTGCCGCACGCCGCCGACCTCGAAAAGGAGTATTACGCGCGCACCGGCATCTATCCGATGCACGGCACCATCGTCGTGAAAGACTCGGTGCTCGCCGAGCATCCGTGGATCGCGAAATCGCTCTACGACGCCTTCGCGCAGGCCAAGCAGGAATGGCTCGCGCGTCTCGACGCCGGCGAAGCCGTCAGCGCCGGGGACAAGAAATATCTGGAACTGCGCAAGATCGTCGGCCACGACCCGCTGCCCTACGGCATCGAGGAAAACCGCAAGACCATCGAAGCGCTCGAAGCGACCGCATTCAAGCAGGGGCTCACGCCGCGCCGCATGAGCATGAACGAGCTGTTCGTCGACCCGCCGGCCCGCTGATCCGCAGGAACAGACCATGATCATCGATTGCCACGGCCACTTCACGACCGTTCCCGCCTCGTTCAGGAACTGGCGCGCCACCCAGGTCGAATTCGCCAACGACCCGACCAATGCCCCTTCGCGCGCCGGCGCCTGGGTCAGCGACGAGCAGATCCGCGAAGCCATCGGCAACGGCCAGCTCAAGCTGCAGCGCGAACGCGGCAGCGACCTCACACTGTTCTCGCCGATCGCCGGTCTCATGAGCCACCACCTCGGCAACGAGCGCACGAGCCTCGAGTGGGCCGAGATCTCCAACGATCTCGTCTACCGCGTGACCGAGATGTTCCCGGACAACTTCGCGCCGGTCTGCCAGTTGCCCCAGTCACCGGGCGTGGCGCCCGCCAACAGCGTGGCGGAGCTGCGCCGCTGCGTCGAGCAGATGGGCTTCGTGGGCTGCAACCTGAACCCGGACCCGAGCGGCGGCTACTGGACCGGCAAGCCGGTGACGGACCGCGAGTGGTATCCGCTCTACGAGGCGCTCTGCGAACTCGACGTGCCCGCCATGATCCACGTGGCCGCGTCGTGCAACCCGTGCTTCCACGGCACCGGGGCACATTATCTGAATGCGGACACCTCGGTGTTCATGCAGATTCTGCAGTCGGATCTGTTCAGGGACTTCCCGACGCTGCGCCTCGTGATTCCGCACGGCGGCGGCGCGGTGCCCTACCACTGGGGCCGCTACCGCGGCATGTCGCTCGAAATGCGCGACCGCCCGCTCGAAGGACTGCTGAACAATATCTTCTTCGATTCGTGCGTGTATCACCAGCCGGGCGTGGAACTGCTCACGAAGGTGATCCCGTCGAGCAACGTACTGTTCGGCTCGGAGATGATCGGCGCGGTGCGCGGCAAGGACCCCTGCACGGGCCACTACTTCGACGACACGAAGCGCTACCTCGACGCCTGCCCGGCGCTCACCGACGAGGACCGCTTCAGGATCTTCGAAGGCAACGCCCGCCGCGTCTATCCGCGACTCGACGCACGGCTGAAGGCGCGCGGCAAATGATTTTCGCTCCTCCTGCAGGCACTCGAAAAACAACCGGGACACCCATGCCATCCCCAATCGTTGATATTCACCCGCACATCATTTCCGGCAACGAAGACCGCTATCCGCCCGCGCCCCTCTTCGGCAAGCGCTCGGAGTGGTCGCAGGAGCGCCCCACCACCGTCGAAACGTTGATCGCCGCGATGGACGAAGCCGGCGTGGGCAAGGCCGCGGTGGTGCATTCGTCGACCACCTACGGGTTCGACAACAGCTATGTGGCCGACAGTTGCGCGCGCTATGCGGATCGCCTCGTGGCCGTGGGCTCCGTGGACGTGCTGCAGCCCGACGCGCCGCAGCGCATTCGCGAATGGGTCGAGCGCGGCCTCGAAGGGCTGCGCCTCTTTACCGGTGGCAGTACGAAGGAATTCGACCCGAGCGAGCTGGACGATCCGCGCGCCTTTCCGGCGTGGGAGTTGTGTGCGGACCTCGGGCTGCCGATGTGCATCCAGACGGGTCCGGTCGGTCTGCCGCAGGTCACGGCGCTCGCCAGGCGCTTTCCGGGCGTGCCCATCGTCCTCGACCACCTTGGCCGCCCCGATGTAACCGATGGCGCGCCGTACGCGAAGGCGCAGAGCCTCTTCGACCTCGCGCAGTACGAGAACATTTTCCTGAAGCTCACGCCGCGCATCTTCGGCGACGTGAAAAAGGAGCGCGCGAGCGCCGAGACGTTTTTCCCGCGCGTGGTCGACACCTTCGGCGCACAGCGTATGGCGTGGGGGTCGAATTTTCCCACTTCGCCGGGTACGCTGCAGGACATTCTTGCGACGGCGCAGGCCGGGCTGCAATGCCTGAACGCGGCCGACCGTGCGTGGATTTTCGGCAAGACGGCACTCAAGCTGTATCCGGCGCTGGTCTGAGCCGATGCCGCCAGCCGGCGCCCATTGCGGTCGGGCGATACGCAACCTGCGCGCCGTCCGGCCATGTAACAGAATCGATCGAGGTACGAAAAAGCAGATGGAGACGAGCAAAACAGAATCGAGCGTCGTGAGCAACTGGGGCGTGCTCGCCCTGCTCGCGATTGGCGTGTTGACGTCCTTTATCGACCGCACCAGCATTTCCAGCGTCCTTGCGGATAGTCACTTCATCCAGCACTTTGCGCTGACCAACGTCGACCGCGGCTGGATCAACTCGGCGTTCTTCTGGTCGTATGGGCTCTTTCAGGTGCCAATGGGCTGGATCTCCGACCGCTACGGCGTGAAATGGCCCTATGCGATCTGCTTTGCACTGTGGTGTGCGGCCACTGCGCTGATGGGCGCCGTCACGACGCTGGCAGGCCTCGTCGTCATGCGCCTGCTCGTTGGGATCGCCGAAGCGATCGTGATCCCGGCCAGCTACCGCTGGATCCGCAACAACTTTCACGAAAGCCAGAGCGGCCTCGCCGTGGGCGTTCTCGCCATGGGCAACAAGTTCGGCCCGGCAATCGGCGCGCCGGTCGCCGCGTGGTTCATCGTCAACTATTCGTGGAAGGCGATGTTCGTCGCCACCGGTCTCGTCGGGCTGCTCTGGCTCGTGCCCTGGCTGCTCCTCGTGCGTAACGACCTGCCCTCGCGCGACACCGTGCGCCAGGCCAATCGCAGCGCCCGCACGGTGAGCTTCGGCAGCATCCTGTCGAGCCCGGTGGTGTGGGGCGGCATGATCACGAACTTCTGCTACGGCTACTTCACGTTCTACTGCATGACGTGGATGCCCGCTTACCTCGTCGAGCAGCGCGGCCTGTCGATCGGCAAATCGGGCATCTTCACGTTCTTCAGCTTCGCCGGCATCGCGATCGTCGCGGCCATTGCGGGCTGGGCGGCGGACCGCATCATCGCGCGCGGCGGCAATGCGATCTTCGTGCGCAAGGCGTTCATCATCGCGGGCTTCTTTGGCGGCTGCACGGTCCTGCTGGGCGCCTATGCGAACACGCTCGAAACCGCCCTCTTCTGGAACGTGCTGTCGCTTTCGCTGCTCGGCCTGACTACCGCGAACAATCTCGTGCTGTCGCGGCTCACCTTGATCCCCAAACAGACCGTGGGCCTCGTGACCGGCGTGCAGCAGGTCGCGACCAGCCTCGCAGGCGGCGTGGCCGCAAGCCTCTCGGGCTGGCTGCTGCATGTGGGCGGGAGCTACGACCTGCCGATGATGGTGATTTTCGTGTTCCTGCTGGTGGGCGCGGCGGCCACGGCGATCCTCTATCGCCCCGACTGGGCGCCGAAGGTCAGCGAGCCGCAGCGCGAACTGCGCGAGGCGTGATCCTCGCGGCAAACGAACCATCGTAGTCCAAAGCAAAGAAACAGTGGCGCCCGCCTGAGAGCGCCTGTCACTTCAACAACGCCAACGGCCTTGGCCGTGGCGACCGACTGTAAAACTGGAAACAACCTACATGGCGAAGATCGTATTCGGGATGGCGGTGCCGCACAGCGGCATGCTCGGCCAGGCGCCGGAAGACTGGCTGAAGAACGGCGAGCGCGACCGCAACAATCCGGAATTGTGGTTCCGCAACCGCACGTGGACTTACCCCGAACTTGAAGCGCACCGCGAGGCCGCGTTCGCGCCGTTCCTCACGCTCGAAGAGCGCACGGCGCGCGCCGCGCGCTGCCGTGCCGCGCTCGACAAGATGGCGGCCGCGTACCGCGACGCAAAGATCGACGTGGCGATCATTCTCGGCAAGGACCAGAAGGAGATCTTCACGGACTTCTCGCCTTCCATCGCGATCTTCAGCGGCGAGGAAGTCCACAACGGTCCGCCGCAGCGATCCGTCTACGCGCCCGACCATCATGTCACGCACGATTGCCACCCGGAACTGGCCGCGTACCTGATCAACCACTTCCAGGCGAACGGCTTCGATCTCGCCGATCTGTTCGCATGGCCCGACAACGTGTGGATGAAGCCGCTCCCCGATTACCCGGTCGTGCCGCATGCGTACAGCTTCGTCTATCACCAGATCATGGACGACAATCCGCCGCCGCACGTGCCGATCATCATGAACTGCTTCTACCCGCCGACGCAGCCTTCGATGTCGCGCTGCATCGAGTTCGGCCGCGTGCTGCGCGATGCGATCACGGCTTGGCCCGAAGACGTGCGCGTGGGCATCTTCGCCTCGGGCGGACTCTCGCACTTCGTGAACGACGAGGAGTTCGACCACCGCATCATGAAGATGCTGGCGACCTACGACTACGACGGCCTCGCCGCCGTGGACGACCGCTCATATCAATCCGGCACCTCTGAAATCAAGCTCTACGTGAGCGTGATGAAAGCGGTGCAAGAGACCGGCGCCGAGATGACGCTGGTCGATTACGTCCCCTGCTGGCGCACGCCCGCCGGCACCGGCGAGGGCATGGGCTTCATGTACTGGAAAGCAGACGAGTGAGCCGGACGCCCCGCCCTTTTCACTTCCGTGGATGAGAGACAGACCGATGAGCAACACCCGCCTGAACGGCATCATTCGTGCGTTCGAATCCGGCAAGCCCGCGTTCGCTGCGTTCTCCAAGCTCGACAAGCAAACCGCCATCGAGATGAGCGAAGCGCCCTACGACGGCGTCGTGTTCGAAATGGAGCACAACCCGTATGACGTCGCCGCGCTCGGCGACGCCATGCAGTACATGCTCAACCGCAAGCAGATCGCCGAGTCGGGGTCGGTCGCGCCGCGCGTCACGCCCATCGCGCGGATTCCCGCCAACGGCGCGGAGATGAACCAGGCCTTCGCCAAGCAGGTGCTCGATCGCGGCACGTACGGCGTCGTGTGGCCCCACATCGCCACCGTCGAGCAGGCCTATAACGCGGTGGCCTCGTGCCGCTACGCCCGCCCGAAACACGCCCCGCTCTACGAGCCCAAGGGCGTGCGCGGCGACGGCCCGGCCAATGCGGCGCGCTACTGGGGGCTGTCGATGCAGGAGTACTACGAGAAGGCCGACGTCTGGCCGCTCGCCCCGCACGGCGAGATCCTCGTGGGCCTCATGTGCGAAAGCACGCAGGCGATCGAGAACCTCGACGACATCCTCGCCAATGTGCCGGGCATCGGCTTCATCCTCATCGGCGAAGGCGACCTCAGCCAGGAACTGGGCTTCCCGCGACAGTACGAACACCCCGAAGTGCTCGACGCCATGCGCCGGATCGTCGAGACCTGCCACACGCACAACGTCGTGGTCGGCAATCCGCATGTCACGGCGAAGAATCACCAGCGGCTGATTCAGGAAGGCTATCGCTTCCTCATGTCGGCGCCCACGCGCAGCTATGGCGTGGTCGGTGCGGCGCGCGAAATGGCGGGGTACTGACCCGCCTGCGGCAGGACAGGCTTCGAGGACGGGGTCAGCGACGTCAGCAATGTCTGTTCCCTGGAATTCTGAATTTACTGATTAGTTTTACGAATTATTTCAAACGTTGGAGACGAACGCCCCCGCGCCTACGGGTCAATGAGCGCAATAACTATAAGTAACGTTGGAGACAAGAATGAAGAAAGTGTGGATGCTGGCATCCGGCATCGCGTCGGCCTGCCTTTTTACTACCGCTCATGCGCAGTCGTCCGTCACGCTCTACGGCGTGATCGACAACGCCATCGAATATCAGAACGGCGGCAACGGCGCCGTCGTACGCGCCACCTCGGGCGGCCTGTTTGCAAGCCGTTACGGCCTGAAAGGCAGCGAGGATATCGGCGGCGGGCTGCACGTCAATTTCCAGCTCGAGCAGGGCTTTTCCGCCATGACCGGCGCCGCCGCCAATTCCGCGGAAGCCTTCAACCGGCAGGCGTGGGTGGGGCTCTCGGGCGGCTTCGGTGAAGTGCGCTTTGGCCTGCAAAACACGCCGCAGTATATTTTCCTGAACCGGGAGCTCGATCCGGTCGCGGTGATGAGCATGGGCTCGCCCATGCTCAACTTCAACTCGCTGACCATTCGCGTCAACAATGCGATCTCCTACTTCACACCGACGGTCTATGGGCTGAGTGCGCAGTTCATGGTCGCGATGCGCGACGCCGCGACCAAGCCGAGCAACGGCCTGCAGTTCTACAACGCGGCCGCGCGCTACGAGAACGGCCCGTTCAGAATCGCGGCGGGTTACGAGCAGGCGGACAACGCCACCGGCACGTCGACACTGAAGGTGTTCAACGCGGGCGCCTCGGTCGGCGTCGGCCCGGCGCGCTTCTATCTCGCGTATCACACGGAGCATCAGACTGACAACAGCATCAAGCGTGACGTGTATGAAGGCTCCGGCTCCTGGAACTTCAGCCCGGCGGACCAGCTCGCGCTGATGTACGGCTATGTGCACGACCGCACCGGCAAGGGCAACAACGCCCAGCAGATCGGCATGACCTACGAGCACTATCTGTCGAAGCGCACGACGCTGTACGCGTCGGCCGGGTTCATCAACAACCGCAATCAGGCGAGTTTCACGCTCAACGGCACCGCCTATGGCGGGGTCACGGTGGCGCCGGGTTCGAATACGCGCGGCGTCATCCTTGGCATGGTGCATACCTTCTGATCTCGGGGTGGGATCGGCGCCGTAAAGTTCCGGTGCCGGTCTCGGGGTATATCGCAATGCGCCTGGCGGCCAATCCATGAAAAAATATGACGATATCCACCGCCCCTTTTTCAAGGGGTAAACCGAGAAATTCGCACGCGTGCCCGGCCTGAAGGTACTGCGTTCAGGCGAACTTCCAATCGCAATGGCGGCCTCGCCTGAATGGCCGTCCAGGAGACCGCATGGCACACGGTGCAATGATCAGCAAACCCCCGCGCAAAACCACCGGTGAAGGCCGGTTGACCGCGGTTCCCAAGGTGCGGCTTTACGTCGAGCGGCCCGAAGAGGAAAACTGGTTTGTGCACGTCGGCCACGTGACCGAGCGCGGGCGCTGGCGCACCGAGCCCCACGCCCATCCGGCGTACGGGCAACTGATCTTCGTGCGCAACGGCCGCGGCGTCATGAATCTGGAGGGCCGCAGCGTGCCGTTCGAAGGACCCTGCGCGCTGCTGGTGCCCACCGAATGCATCCACGGTCTCGACTATGAAATCGATGTCGACCGGTGGGTCGTCACGATCGAAGTGTCCTATCTCACGCAGGTCAACGCGAAGCTTCACGAGTTCATCGCGCTTTGGTCCTCGCCGCGCATGATCCCGTTCGCGCATAGCGCCGACGCCGCCAGCGAGTTCTACACCCTGATTCAGCGCCTGAAGCAGGAAGTGGAGTCCGACGCGGTGGGCCAGGTCACCGGTACCGAAGCCTTGCTGACGATGCTGCTGTTGACGCTGATTCGCGAAGCGCGCCACGAGCAGACCGTCAACGACAGCGCGCCGCGCCACGACGTGCGCCTCGTGGAGCGCTTCCGCAAGCTGATCGACGAGCATTACCGCAGCAATCTGCCGCTCCAGGAGTACGCTTCGATGCTGGCGGTGTCGCTCGTGCAGTTGCGCGCCGCATGTGCGTCCGCCGCGGAAAAAAGCCCGACCAAGATGATTCACGCGCGCATTATCACCGAAGCGAAACGCGAACTCATTTTCGGCGACATGTCGGTGGAGCAGATCGCGTTCTGGCTGGGCTTCGCAGACGCCGCGTATTTCACGCGCTTCTTTCGCCGGGAAGTCGGGCAGGCGCCAAGCCAGTTTCGCAGCGACGCGCGGCGATAGCTTCGAGGTTCCGCGGCCCAAGGTGTCTGCTGCGATTCCTTTCCGCACCTTTCCCCAAGCGTCGCACACCGCGCTTCTCGCACCGGGATCTTCCCTGGTTCCACTCAAAAGTGCCAGCGAATCCGGCTTTTGTGCAGGGACCCGCCCAGGCGCTGCGAATACCCTTTTCGCGTTTTCCGGTTTTCCGCTTCCCCGTTGCAGGGAAGCGGCCAAAGATTCACTCCCATTCTTACTCCGGGTAATTCGAATATGGCGCAACTCGTGAAGCCCGCGCGCACGGCGCGGCACACTATTCTGGCCAGCCTTGCCGCATGCGCGTTCTCGGCGCAAGCGATGGCCGCGACCGTGCCGGCGACCGCCGGCACGGAATACGTCTATGTGGGCACGCTGCACCAGCAAATCACCGCCTTGCGCTTCGACGTGACCACCGGCGCACTCACCCCCATCGGTCCGGTCGCGCAAGGGCTCAAATCCACGTGGGTCGCCGCGCATCCCGTATTGCCCGTCCTGTACGCCGTCGACGACGACCGCGACAAGGAAGGCAGCATTACGGCATACGCGGTCGATCGCGGCACCGGCTCGCTCGCGCGCATCAACGACGTGCTCACGGGCGGGCGCGGCACCACGTTCTTGCGCTTCGATACCCCGTCCTCTACGTTGCTCGGCGCGAACTACAACAGCGGGTCGGTATCGAGCGTAGCGGTCAACCGCGACGGCAGCGTCGGGACGCTCGAATCGACGATCGCGGAGACCGGCTCGGGCCCGAACCCGCGTCAAACCAGTGCACACGCACACGGCGTCACGGTCGACCCGTCCGGCCGTTATGCCCTCGTTCCCGACCTCGGCTCCGATCGCGTGTTCATCTATGGTTTCGATCGAAAGACTCATGCCCTGACGCAACTCGACGGCGACTCGCCGCGCGCTTTCGTCGCCCCTCCGGGCAGCGGCCCACGGCGCGTTGCATTCGGTGCATCGGGAGACTATGCGTATGTGCTCACCGAACTCAGCGCGGAACTCATGGTGTTGCGCTGGGACGCGTCGAAGGCCCAACTTACGCTCGTGCAGTCACTGCCCATTAGCAGCGAAGGCTTCGCAGGCGCGAAGAGCGGGGCCGAAATGGCGCTCAGCCACGACGGTCGATTCGTTTATGTCGAAGACCGCGGCGAAAATGCCTTGGTCGTTTATCGCGTGGACGGCGCCACCGGCAAGCTCGCCGAAGTGCAGCGCACGCCTTCGGGCGGCGAGAAACCGTGGGGCTTTGCGATCGACCCATCGGGCAAGTGGCTGTTCGTCGCCAATCAGCGCAGCGGCAATGTGAGCGTATTCCACATCGACCGCGTCACTGGCAAGGTCTCCGCCAGCGGGCAGTCGGCCGATGTCCCCGATCCCACCAGCGTTGCGTTCGTGAAATAACGCCCTGCAATGCGAATGGCGCCGCTTCGTGGCGCCGCCATTCGCGCTTCAAAGCTTCCTCAAAGCCTGAATTGCGCGACGCAGTCGACAAGATTGGCCGCCTGGTGTTTCAGGCTCTCGGCAGCAGCGGCGCTCTCTTCGACCAGCGCCGCATTTTGCTGAGTGGTTTGATCCATCTGGGTGACGCCTTCGCCGACTTGCCCGACACCGGTGCTCTGCTCCGCACTCGCATGGCTGATCTCGGCGACGAGCACGCTCAGGCGCTGAATCGCGGCGACAACCTGCGTCATCGTCGCGCCTGCCTCGTCGACGAGTGCGCTGCCTTGATCGACACGCTCCACGCTGGACGTAATCAATCCGCGAATCTCGTGGGCAGCCTGCGCGCTGCGTTTCGCAAGCGAACGCACCTCCGTCGCGACGACGGCAAAGCCACGGCCCTGCTCGCCCGCACGCGCCGCTTCCACCGCCGCGTTCAACGCGAGAATATTGGTCTGCGCCGCGATGTCGTTGATGATGCCGATGATCTCGCCGATCTTGCGCGAACCCTCGTTGATGCCCCTCATCGTCTCGATCACGGATCCAACGACGTTTCCCCCTTCGACCGCAATCGACGATGCGCCGGTCGCCAGTTCGCTGGCCTCGAGCGCATTCGCGGCGTTCTGCTTCACGGTGGCGCTCAACTGCTCCATCGACGCCGCGGTTTCCTGCAGGGCGCTCGCCTGCTCCTCGGTACGCTGGCTCAAATACGCGTTGCCTGACGCGATTTGCGCCGACCCGGTCGCGATGGCGTCGCTGCTCGTGCGCACCTGCTCGACGATGCCCGCGAGCGCCACCGTCATCGCGTGCATGGCGGCCATGAGGCTGTCGGTATCGCCGGGGCGCAGATGCAAGTCGACGTTGAGGTTGCCCCTCGCGATCTGGCGGGCGGCCTCGCGCGCGTCGTCGGGCTCGCCACCGAGCTTGCGCGTGATCGCGCGCGAGAATTTCAATGCAGCCGCGACACCCGCAAGCACGATGATCGCCATGACGCTCACGCTCGCCACCATGGCGCGTCGTTGCCGTGCTTTTGCCAGCGCGATGGCAGCGGTGGTCCGTGCAACGATCGCCTCACCCGATTCGCGCAGCGTAATGGCGGAATCGCGGTCGATGCCGTCGATTGCGCGATCGCCGACGCCGATATCGAAGCCCGACGCTTCGAACTTTCCGAGCGCCGCGCGAAACGATGCGCCCATCTGCTTGTGCAACGCGTTGAAGCGCTCGATCTTTTCGCGCGCGTCACCGGGCGGCAATTCGCGTGCAAGCTTTTCCGTTATGGTCTGAGCTGTGTCCTCGTATTTCTGGAATGCGCCCCAGTACTTTTTGAATTGCTGGGGGTCCTTGCCTCGCACCAGAATATCCTTGCCGTTTTGCACCTGGTTCTTGAATGCGACCAGCGCGTCGTCCACCTCGCGCGCCTGTGCATCGTCGACCGAAACGAGCCGCTCATAGGTGTGCGCCGCACGGTTCATCTGCAATACGCCGAATAGCCCCGCCCCCGAAGCGACCAGCAACGCGGCGCCCAGCGCCAGCGGAAGTTGATGGACCAGTTTCATGTATCACCTTGTAAAAACCCCTTTTTTAAGGGGATTGTCTCCACGGTCGAGAGTAACGGACAATTGCGGTCATGCCTTTGGACGAAAGCGCGAATCGCCGGGACATTCACTCGCGAACCACCGCGCACCTCATTTCATTTTTCAGTACAACGAGTCAAGCATTCATGAGTCAGTCATCTTCGCAGTCGTCCCTTCCGTTCCTGCCGTTCGTGCGCTCCGAAATCGACGAGGAGACCATCCAGGGCGTCGTCGACGTGCTGCGCTCGGGCTGGATCACGACCGGCCCGCAGAACCAGGCGTTCGAAGCGGCGCTCTCCGAATACTGCGGTGGCCGTCCCGTGCGCACCTTCAACTCGGGCACGGCGACGCTCGAAACCGGTTTGCGCATTGCCGGCGTGGGCCCGGGCGATGAAGTCATCACTACGCCCGCGTCGTGGGTTTCCACGAGCAACGTGATCTACGAGGTAGGAGCGACACCCGTGTTCGCCGACATCGATCCTGTTACACGCAACATCGACCTCGACAAGCTCGAAGCCGCCATCACGCCGAAGACCAAAGCCATCATCCCGGTCTTTCTCTCCGGCCTGCCCGTCGACATGGACCGCCTCTACGCGATCGCCCGCCAGCACAAGCTGCGCGTGATCGAGGACGCCGCGCAGGCGTTCGGCTCGAGCTGGAACGGCAAGCGCATCGGAGCGATCGGCGACATCGTCTCGTTCAGCTTCCACGCCAACAAGAACCTCACGTCGATCGAAGGCGGCGCACTCGTCCTCAACGACGAGGCTGAAGCCGTGCTCGCGCAGAAATACCGTCTGCAAGGCATTACGCGCACGGGCTTCGATGGTATGGACTGCGACGTGCTCGGCGGGAAGTACAACCTTACCGATGTCGCCGCGCGCGTCGGGCTCGGTCAGCTCAAGCACATCGAGCGCTTCACGGCGCAGCGGCGCGCCCTCGCGCGCGCGTACTTCGCACGCCTCGAGGGCGGCGCGGCGGTTAAGCTCGGCATGGGCCTGCCACTCGCCGATTTCGCCAACAGCAACTGGCACATGTTTCAGATCACACTGCCACTCGACCAGCTCACCATCGATCGAGCCGGCTTCATGGCCGAATTGAAGGAACGCGGCATCGGCTCGGGCGCGCACTACCCCGCCATTCATCTTTTCACGCTCTACCGCGAGCGTGGTTTCAAGACGGGCATGTTCCCGCACGCGGAGCGCTTTGGCGCAAGCACGGTCACGCTGCCGCTCTTCACGCAGATGACCGAAGCCGACGTAGCGCGCGTGTGCAGCGCCGTGAACGATATCTGCGAGAAGTTTGCCAGGTGAGTTGCGCATTCAGCGAACCTGGTGTGCATTGAAACGTCGCAAAGAAAGGGCGATGCCGCTATACAGTTGCATCGCCCTTTCACAAGCCGGCTTGACGGCTTTGCGTTACCTCGCGAACGGCTGCCGCCGTACGCGCCTGTTACACCGGTGCAACGGGTGCGCCATCGACCAGACGCCAGACAGCCAGCGGATTGGCTGCCTGCAACGCGTCGGGAAGCAGGCTATCCGGCAAGTCCTGATAACAGACAGGACGCAGGAAGCGGTCGATCGCGGCGGCCCCCACCGACGTAAACATCGCATTCGAAGTCGATGGATAGGGGCCACCGTGAACCATCGCATGGCAAACCTCGACACCGGTCGGGAAGCCATTCGCCAGAATGCGTCCGGCCTTGCGTTCGAGTGCGGGCAAGAGGCGCTTCGCATCGGCGAGATCGGCCGCATCGATTTGCAGCGTAACGGTCAGTTGTCCTTCGAGATGCTCGACGATTTCGAGCAGTTCGCCGAAATCTCGCGCACGGATCACGACGGAGGCCGGACCGAACATCTCGGCCTCCAGTTCCGGCGAGGCAAGCAGGCGCGCCGCATCGGTCACATAGAGCGCCGCCTGCGCGGCATTCGCGCGCTCACCGGCGGGCTCGCCCTCTGCCACCTTCGTCACGCCCGCCACGGCGCCCGTGCTTTGCTTGCCGCTGCAGTAGGCGTCGAAGATGCCGGGCGTCAACATCGTCTGGGCCGGCTTCGAGGCCAGCGCCGCTCCCGCCGCCTCGACGAAGCGGTCGAGGTCCGGACCGTCCACGGCGAGCACGAGGCCCGGGTTCGTGCAGAATTGACCGGCGCCCATGGTCAGGGAATCGGCGAACGCCTTGCCGATCGCCTCCGCCCGGTTCGCGAGCGCGTGCGGGAACAGAAAGACCGGATTAATACTGCTCATCTCCGCGTACACGGGAATCGGCTCGGGACGCGCGTTCGCGAGCCGCATCAGCGCGAGTCCGCCCTGCCGCGAACCCGTGAAGCCGACCGCCTTGATTGCCGGATGCGAGACCAGCGCTTCGCCCAGCTTGCGACCGGCGCCGAACAGCAGCGAAAACGTGCCCTCGGGCAGGCCCTGTTCCTTGACGGCTTTCTGGATTGCGCAGCCTACGAGCTTCGACGTGCCCAGGTGCGCGCTGTGCGCCTTCACGATGACGGGTGCACCCGCAGCCAGTGCGGAGGCCGTGTCCCCTCCCGCAACCGAAAATGCGAGCGGGAAGTTGCTCGCGCCGAACACCGCAACGGGACCCAACGGCACCTTTGCCAGGCGCAGATCCGCACGCGGCAGCGGCTCGCGCGCGGGCTGCGCATGATCGATCGTGGCGGCGAGAAAGTGGCCATCCCGCACGACCTTGGCAAACAGACGCAACTGTCCGACCGTGCGTGCCCGCTCGCCTTGAAGGCGCTGGGCAGGCAACCCCGTCTCGGCTTGCGCGCGTTCGATCAGTTCGTCGCCGAGCGCGAGGATATTCTCGGCAATGGCCTCGAGAAAAGCCGCGCGCTGTGCGAGCGGGGCATTTCGGTAGGAGTCGAAAGCAGCGGCTGCGAGTGAAGCCGCTCGCTCGACCTCGGCAGAGCCGCCCATCCCGAACACCGGGTCTGCGATTTCCGAGTTGCTGGCCGGATTGAATGCCCGCTGCTCGCCCTCGGTGCCTCGCACCGAAGAGAAGCCGATAAGCATGTCGCCATTCATAGTCATGTCGATTTCCTGGAACGCGTTGTGTGTAGTTGTTCTTCGCCTTGGCGCCCGCTCGGCGGCTAGTTGAATAGCCAGTTAACTACAGGCCGGGCAATGGGAGGTGGATAGACGCACCATGAGCCATCATGGTGTCGGAAGAAGACGATCGCGAACGTTCCAGACGAACGTGCGACTTCGACCTGTACTGCCCGCCACGGCATCTTCGTCGAGCGACCGGGTCGCGTGACGCTGAGATTTTCCCCATTTCCAAACCAGTCGTTGACCAGGGCGCGAAGGGATGTGCGCTGACCGCTCATAAGCGTCTCCGCGCTTCGCGGACGTGTTGGCGAATCCACAAAGCTTTACGCAGCAATTTCGTTCGTGCGCCAACACCAAACGATCCGATCTGGCTGGCTTCAACGGGGGAAGTCAGGACGGTAGGATCATCATCGGTTGCGGGCCGCATCTCGTCCATTGAAGTTAATCGTTGAGGGTTTAACCGAAGGGTTAACGTACGGTGTGCACGGTGCCGTCAATGCAGCGTTTCGCGTCTGGCCAGCGGCTTGAACAACTGACTCCACGCGGCGCTCACGAGAATGGTTGCGCATCCGCCGAGAACAACCGAGCCAACCGCACCAAATGCCGTCGCCGTCAGACCGGATTCGAATTCGCCGAGTTGATTGCTTGCGCCGATAAAAAGCGTGTTCACGGCCGCGACGCGTCCACGCATGCGGTCCGGCGTTTCCAGCTGAATGAGCGTCTGGCGAACGACCACGCTGATCGTGTCGGCGCCGCCCGATATCGCCAGCAGAAGCAGCGAGACAGGAAACGAGCGGGAAATCCCAAACGCCGCAATCGCAGCGCCGTACACCGCGACGGCGATGAGCAGTTTCCTGCCGACCCCGCTGCCGATCGCACGCCGCGATAGCATGAGCCCGACACAGAGCGCGCCCACCGCAGGCGCGCAGCGCAGCAAGCCCAGACCTTGCGGCCCGACGTGCAGAATCTCTTTCGCGTAGACCGGCAGGAGCGCCGTGGCGCCCCCAAACAAGACGCCGAAGAGGTCGAGCGAAATCCCGCCGAGCAAGAGCGGATGGCTCCAGACGAAGCGCAGGCCGGCAAACACGGTGTCGGCCGTCACGGGCTCCCGCGGCGGCGCCACGTGGTCGTAACGTATCAGGGCATACATGGCGGCGCTCACGCAAAAGAGCGCCGCGCAGGTGAAATAGAGCGCGTTCACGCCGGTTGCGAACAGCAAGCCGCCCAACGCCGGCCCCGCTATGACACACACCTGCTGCACGACGGTGCTGAGCGCCATCGACCTTGCCAGCAGGCGCTGCGGAACGAGCATCGGCAACAGTGCCTGTTGACCCGACATCTGAAACGGCCGGATGGCGCCAAGCACGAGCGAGAGACCCAGCAGCAGTTCGCGAGTCACTGCGTGCGTCATGGAAGACACGGCGAGCATGGTGCCGATGGCCGCCTGGGCGGCGAGGCAGATCGCGACCAGTTGGCCGCGATGCATGCGATCGGCGCAATGCCCGGCGACCAGCGTAGTCGCGAGCCCGGGAATGAACTGAAAGAGTCCGACGAGACCGAGATACCACGCACTCGATGTGAGGTCGTACATATGCCAGCTGATCGCGAGCATGAGCATCTGCTGGGCGGTGATGGAACCGACGCGCGCGATCAGGAAGCGCGTGAGCGATGCGTGCCGCAGCAAGGGCATCATGCCGGTCGACGCCTCCAGCGCCGGCGGGGACGTTTCGTTAGCGTGGCTCATAAGGACTTCCAGCCATGCACGTGGTCCACGTGCAGGTGATTTTTAGAAACTTCTTCTGGCATAAAGCAGAGGCTACGGAAGGCCGATCCTGTCCGGGTGCTGCGCTTCGGGCTCGCTCTCGTTGACTTTCGGCGCCCATTTCCGCTGGAGCAACACCACGGTGCTCGTCGCGCCCAGAATGAGAAACACGAAAATGGCCAGCATGGGCAGCGTGTAGCTGCGCCCGACATGAAGCAACCAGCCGGAAAGACTGGCGGATACGCCACCCGCAAGACTGGTGGCCACTTGCTGCAAGCCCGTATTCAGGCCCACCGCCGGTTTGGGAATCAAGGTGAGCTTGACGAGCGCGAGGTTGTTCGCGGTCACGAGGCCCAGCAATGAAAGAGACACGATATTCCAGAACAACGCCATTTGCGGCGAGCGCGCATAGGCGCCCATTAACACCGTCGTACCGCTGATAAAGCCGGCCACGATAAACGACTTGCGCACTACGACCGCGTCATGGCCTCGCGCGATCAACCGGTCCGCGGCCCACCCCGCCAACGCGGCCACGACCGCGATGCCAGCAAAGCTGAAGAAGGTATACAGCCCCGACTGCCGCAGCGAGAGCCCGCGCTGCTCCACCAGATACGCCGGCATCCACGTCATGCAATAGAACACGAAATAGCTGTAGCAGAAGTTGGTGATCAGCCCGCCCCACACCACCGGGCTCGACAGCAGGTTGCGAAGCGGCACCGAGGCCGCCCGGCGCTTCGCCACCGCAAGCTCGGCTTTCGACGGGAAATCGTTGTTGAGCATCAGTTGCCACGGCAGCAGCCACACCAGGCCGGCAAGACCCGTCACGACGAACATGGTCTTCCACGAGCTGACGGCGATGAGCCACGCCGCGATCGGCGCACCGAGCGCCGGGCCCATCTTGCCGCCAATCGAGTAGATGCCGAGCGCCGTGCCCTTGTGCGCCTCGTCGAAGTTATTGGCGAGATAGCGATAGGTGGCGGGCACCACCACCGCCTCGGCAACGCCGATCAAGAGGCGCACGAGAATCAGCGCGGACAGTGTCGTCACGACACCCGTTGCCGCCGCCGCGAGACACCACAGCAGGAAGCAGACCGTATAAGGCCATTTCACGCCATAGCGGTCGACCACCCAGCCCATGGGCATCTGCAACAACCCGTAAGACCAGAACATGGCGGAGCCGAGCCAGCCGCGCTCGACGTGCGTCAGCGCGAATTCGTGCACGAAGTGACGATCCGCGAGCGCCGCCGACATGCTCGTTCGGTCTACGAAGGAGATCATCAGACCGAGCGCGAGCAGCACGAGAATGCCCCAGCGATTCTCCGTGCGCGCCGCTTTTCGTACTGTGATCTCCACCCGTCGTCTCCGATGACTGCCTGGCTCAGCCCAGGCTGCCGGTCACGTCGTCGAACAACTCGTCGACCGTGAGACGGCGCGGAATGATCTTCTGGTCGAGCGCCCAATCGACCGCCAGTTGCAGCCCCTTGCGGTTCGCCTCCAGCCCGATCGGCGGGAAAATGGCCGGCACGCCTTCGGCGAGCGAGCGGCTTTCCGCGACCATGCGATAGAGTTCGCGAACGATGTCCGGGCGCGCCTTCGACAGATCTTCATGCACCACGAACATATGGTTGATCGGCACGACGCCGGTGCGCGCGAACCAGTCCTTCGCGGCGGCATGCGCGTCCGGCACCAGCGTGCGCACACGCTCGTCCTTCGGCATGTCTTCGCCGAGCAGCGCGGCTGCGAGTTCGCCCTCGAGCATCATCTCCGGAATCGACGATCCGGCCGGCAGACGCTGGCAGTTTTGCGGATCGTTGTACTCGGCCAGATGCCCGTCGCCCAGCGTCATCCAGGTCACCTTGTCGAGATCCACACCGTATTCATGGCGCAGGATGCCGCGAATCCAGAGTGCGGTCGTTTGCGTGTAGGTACGCACGCCGACCTTCTTTCCTTCGATATCCTTGGGATCCAGATGACCGAAGTCGATGTTGAAGCCCGCGCAGTGATGCTGGAAGCGCCCCGAAATCGGCGCCGGCAGCAGGACGTAGGGCTTGCCATAGGCCTTGGCCTGCAGGAACGTGACGATCGCCAGTTCGCCCGCATCGAACTTGTTCTCGCGCACCATGGCCTTGAAGCCGTTGTGCGCCGGGGTCGGCCCGCAGAAGTCCAGCGTCACGAGATCCGACGCCACGCGCCCATCGCGCATTGCCTTCGTCACCGCGTATTCGGCCAGATTGGTGCGCAACGTCGGCACGCCAGTCAGCGTCGTTGTCATGAATGTCTCTCCTTATGCTTGTTTCTTGAAATCGCGTGTTAATGCCGAACGAAAGCCGAATTACAGCCGCACCTCGATGAGGCACGGACCCGGCTCGCGGGTCGAATCGACCATCGCCTTGTAGAAGTCCTCGGCCGTCTCGACGGCCTTGCCCGGCACGCCCATGCTCTTCGCCATCGCGAGCCAGTCGATGCGCGGCTTGTCGATGTCGATCATCGAGAGCGCGCGTTCGCCCGGCGTGCCCGCGCCCATGTTGGCGTACTCGGCCTTGAGAATCGCGTAGCTGTTGTTGGCGAAGATGATCGTCGTGACGTTCAGCCCTTCGCGCGCCTGGGTCCACAGCGACTGGATCGTGTACATCGCGCTGCCGTCGCCGACCATGCAGAACACGCGCCGGTCCGGGCACGCGAGCGCCGCGCCGGTTGCCACGGGCGTCGAATACCCGATCGAGCCGCCCATGTTGTTGATGAGATCGTGCGGCCGCGCGCCCATGGTCAGGCTCATCGATTCACGGCCCGTGGTGAGTGATTCATCGACGACGATGCAGTGCTCTGGCAAGGCGGCAGCCAGCGCATGGGCGATGCTCGTGGGATTGAGCGCGCCCGTCGGCACCGGGGTTTCGATGCGCGGTTGCAAGAGCGCAGTCGCATCGGCGGCGCCCAGTGCCTGCAGCAGCATGTCGAAGGCGAGTTCGCTGTCCTCGTCGGCCTCGACCAGCGCGTGCACCAGCGTGCCCTCGGCCTTGAGCAGGCTCGGCTTGTCCGGGTAGGCGAAGAAGGCCACCGGCTCGGTGGTCTCGACCGTGACGATGTGCTTGAAGTCCTTGAGAAACGCCATGGCCTGCGGCACCGCGTACGGAATACGCGCCATGGGCACGCGGCCCGCGCCGCGCTCGATGCGTGCGGTGAAGAACTGCGAGCCCAGCCGCGCGCCGGTGGCCGAGGCCACACGGCCGGCCTTCTCGAGCGCCGCGCCGCGCGTCGCCTTGTTGGCGAGAATGAACAGCGTCGGCTCGCCGGAGCGCAACACCCGCGCGACATGTTCGATACGCGCGGCGCCCGGCGTCTTGCGACGCGTCACGGCCGCCGGCGGCAGCACCGGCTCCGCTTCCGTGCGCTGCCACGAGGTGTCGCCCGGCAGGATCAAGGTGGCGATCTGCCCCGGGTGCTCGCTGGCCTTGGCCACGGCTTGCGCCGTGTCCCACGCGATGGTGTCCGCCGATTCGGCGCGGCGCACCCAGTGGCTCAGCGGCCGCGCGAGGCCCTCGATATCGGAGGTGAGCGGCGGGTCATACTTGAGATGCGACACCGAATGCTCGCCCACGACATTGACCATGCCCGACGACGCACGCTTCGCGTTGTGGATGTTCGCGAGGCCGTTCGCAAGACCGGGGCCCAGGTGCAGCAGCGTCGAGGCCGGCTTGTCCTTCATCCGGTACCAGCCGTCGGCCGCCCCCGTGGCGACGCCCTCGAACAGGCACAGCACGCTGCGCATCCCCGGGTTGTTGCCGAGGGCCGCCAGGAAGTGCATCTCCGAAGTGCCGGGATTCGCAAAACAGATGTCGACATCCTGATCGACGAGGGTCGCGACGAGACTTTCGGCGCCGTTCATCAGTAGCCTGCCATATCGCGAGCGAGACCGACCACGCCGTACGTGCGCTGCGGCGCCGACATCAGGAAGCGGTAGCCCTCTTCCGAGAGGCGCCGATGATTCTTGGCCGTGACGTGCGGGTGGCCCACGATCACGTTGTGCTTCTTGCAGGTCTCGACGATCTGGCGCATGGCGTCGATGACTTCGGGGTGCTCGTACTGGCGCGGAAAGCCCAGTTCCTGGCTCAGGTCGCCTTCACCGATGAGAATGAAGCCGATGCCGGGCACATTCGCGAGCATGTCGTCGAGGTTCTCGATCGCCTGCGTGCTCTCGCACATCAGACCCACGAGAATCTCGCCTTCGGGCACGAGCGGCCACACGTCGGCCTTCCTGTAGTAGTCGGCCATGCTGAGGCCCCAGTAGCGCGCCGCGTTGGCCGGACCGTCGCCGCGCACGCCCTTCGGCTCGTACAGCGGCGCGTGCTTCGGCCGTGCATAGCGGCACGACGCCACCGCGTTATACGCCTGCTCGACGGTCGCCACGTGCGGCCAGATCACGCCGTAGGCGCCGCGATCGAGCACCTGCTTGGCAAAGCTCTGGTTCATCTCCACGCCATTGGCGGGAATGCGCGCAATCGGCGTGACCTTCGGCGCCACCGATGCGGACTCGGCGATCTGCTTGCGGCTGAGCATGTATTGCAGCGCGTCGCCGAGCGCGGCCACGTCGTACGGGTTGTGCTCCATCTCGAAGACGAGCCCGTCATAGGGCGAATCGCTCATTTCGATGGCGGTCTGCTTGTCGAGCTTGGCGAAGGCCGCATGCGCGGCCTTGCCCGACTCGAACGCGCGGATGATGCTGTTCAGACGATTAGTGGACATGCGAATCTCTCTTTCTCGCTGCGCGGCGCCGCGGCAGTCGCGGCGCACGCGCGGTTGGCAATGTTCGATCAGGCTAGAGCCGGGTACAGCTTCTGTGCGGTCTTGCCGAAAATCCAGGCGCGGTCTTCCGCACCGAGGCAAGCGAGCCCTTCTTCCGCCGTGGCAAGAATCTCCCCGAGCTTGCCGGGCGAGGTCGGGAAATTCGAGCCCCATGCCATGCGCTGCGCGCCGAAGGCTTCGACCACGCGCGGGAAGAACGTCTCTGCGCTGGCCTTTTCCTTCTTCACGTCGCCGAAAATGCGCGGCGTGAGCTTCATGTAGAGGTTCGGCAGATCGGCCAGCGCGAAGAGGCTCGCGGCATTCGCGTACGGCGCGCCGTCGAGCACGTCGGGGCGGCCAAGGTGGTCGAGAATGATGTTCACGCCCGGAAACTTCTCCGCCAGCATGCGCACCTGGGGCAGACCGATCGGCCCCGTCTGGATGCACATCGGCAACTGCAGTTCCGCGAGCATTTCCCATGCCTTGAAGGACTTGGGATTGTCCAGCTCGCTCGGATCGAAGTCCTTGGTCGAGCCGCCCGTGAAGATGCGCAGGCCGGCAAGACCCTTGTCGGCCCAGCCCTTGATCACGGCAGGCACGTCGTCGGCCAGCATGTCCACGGAGCCCACGGCCACGAGCCGGTTCTTGTACTGGTTGCAGCCGTCCACGACGTAGCTGTTGTCGAAACCGTAGGTCGTCGACGAATGCACGACAGCGGCTTTCGAAACGCCGGCTTCGTCCATCGCCTTGATCAGCGCCTCGACGGTGTTGGGGCGCTCCTGCGACCAGTCCGAGCGCTTGCCGAACAGCGGCGCGGGCGGGTAGCGCTTCTCATCGTCCGAGATGATGTGAGGATGAATGTCGATGAAGTTCATGATGTCCGTTCAGCTATCGGCTTCGTTACAGACCCTTGGCCTTGAGGTGCGCGTCGAGGCGCGGATAGACGCGGCGTGCATTGCCTTCGAAGATCGCGTGGCGGTCCGCGTCGCTCAGTGCCGTGCAGGCGTCGACGTAGCGCTTGGTGTCGTCGAAGTACTCGCCGGTGTTCGGATCGCGGCCGCGCACGGCGCCGATCATTTCCGAGCCGAACAGCACGTTGCTCGTCGGCACGACCTTGGTGAGCAGCTCCACGCCCGGGTGGTGATACACGCAGGTGTCGAAGAAGATGTTGTTCAGCAGTCCTTCGAGCGGACGGTCCATCATCTCCAGCGACATGCCGCGGTAACGGCCCCAGTGGTAAGGCACCGCGCCGCCGCCGTGCGGAATCACGAGGCGCAGCGTCGGGAAGTCCTTGAACACGTTGCCCTGCAGCAGCTGCATGAAAACCGACGTGTCGGCGTTCAGGTAATGTGCGCCGGTGCCGTGATGGCACGCGTTGCACGAAGCGGCGACGTGGATCATGGCCGGCACGTCGAGATCGCACAGCGCCTCGTAGAGCGGATACCACTCGCGGTCCGTCATCGGCTTGCCGGTCCAGTAGCCGCCGCTCGGGTCCGGATTCAGGTTGCAGCCGACGAAGCCCATTTCCTCGACGCAGCGGCGCAGTTCGGCAACCGAGTTCTTCGGCGGCGCGAGCGGCGACTGCGGCAACTGGCAGACGGGCGCGAAGTTGTCCGGGTAGATGTCGCACACGCGGCGCACGAGATCGTTCGAGACCTCGGCCCACTCGAGGCTCGTGCGCTCGTTGCCGAGGTGGTGGCTCATCAGGCCGGCGATCGGCGAGAACAGCGTGAGGTCGCCGCCGCGCTCTTTCTGCAGGCGCAACTGGCCGTTGCCGACGCCTTCGCGGATCTCGTCGTCGCTGACGTGCGCGCCCGCAAGCGGCGGCGCGTTGGCCGGATCGTTGGCAGCGGCGATCTGCCTGGCGCGCCAGTCGCGGAACGAGGCGGGAACGGTCGTGAAGTGACCGTGACAATCGATGATCATGTTTTCTTCCGTGCGGAGTTCAGCGCACCATTCAGGCGCGGGGATCGACGAACAGTTCGTTCATGCTCATGCGGCGCGGCGTGAGGCCCTGCTTGAACGCGGTCGCTTCGAGCGCTTCGATGGTCTTGCGGTTTTCCTCGATGCCGTAGGGCAGCGGGTCGCGGCCAACGATCTTTTGCAGTTCTACGTACTTCTTGTTCTTCTTGTCGGTCAGTTCACCCGCGTCGAGCTTCGCGAGCCAGTCCTTCTTGGCTTTGTCGAACGCGTCGTAGATCGATTTCGCGACCCACGGATGCTCGGCCAGCACCGAATCCTTCACGACGATGGTGCCGTGCATCGGGTAGACGCCGGTGCGCGCGTAGTACTCGGCTTCGAGTTCGCCGGCGTTCGGGAACAGGTCCGGGTAGTTGGCCTCGACTTCCTTCCAGCCGCCCGTCGGGTCGCCGGTGCGGCCGATACCCGCGTTGCCATGAAAGCCCGCAACGAGTTCGCCCTTGGCCATCATCTCGGCGAGCGAGGTGCCGGCCGGCGCATGAATCACGTTCGGCGGCAGCTCGAGTTGCGTGACGTGCTCTTCGTCGTCGACCACCCACGTCACCTTCGACGAATCGAGACCGAATTCGTCCATCAGCACCTGACGCGTCCATGCGCCGGTCGTCACCGAATAGGCGCGCACGCCGACCTTCTTGCCTTCGAGGTCCTTCGGCGTCTTGATGCCGGCATCCGGACGCACCAGCAGCCCGGAGTGATGGAAGCGGCGGACCACGAAGATCGGCAGCGCAACGAAAGGCGCACCATAGGCGCGCGCGATGATGTACGTGGTCGGCGCCAGTTCGCACACGTCGAATTCGACGTCGCGGACCATGCGGCGGAACGCGCCGATTTGCGGGTGAACCGTGATGAATTCGGCGTCGACGCCTTCGATCGGAATGGAGCCGTTACGGATGGCAGCGGTGTGCGGATGCTCGGCGATCGCGAGCTTGAGGTGGACTTTCTTGGTCAATTTAGTCTCCTTGGACCTGGACAATCGATTCAACCTGCTTCGCGTCGCTGCTGCATGCCCATTGCGGGAAAGCGGCGTGGCTGCTCAGGTGATCTCGTTGGCTAGATGATCTTTCCGCGCCGGTTTTCCGTCTATTGAATTAACCTGCGGGTGACTTAACCATTCGGTAAAGGTCCCGGCGAACGCAATGGCTGGATGCCGTGACGGGCCTGGATCGAAGGAGTAAATGCGCCTCGAGGCTCGGCTTCGAGATTGAGGCTTCGGTTATGTTGAGCGAATGGCTAAGGGCGGCTTTTCAGGCCGCTCAATGCGTCTTAGTGCGTCTCAATGCGTCTCGGTAGGCAGCTGTGGCCGGCCGGGCTTGACCGACTGCACCATCGCTCGCGCTGCTGTCCCTGCCCCCGTTCTGAGCCGCTCTGCAGCCTCCTCGAGGCACGACACCATGAGTTGCGCGCTAGGCGTCAAACCGCGATTGCGATTCCACAGCACGCCCGCCGGCCGCAGCAGGCGGGGCAGGCTTAACGGAAGCGTATGAAGCGGCTGGGCCGTATCGCCACCCGGCGTGCCCGCCATTACCGCAATGAAGTCCGAAATCTGCAGATGCGCACGCGCAACGTGAATCGAGAGCGTCTCGATGTAGTTGTTGGTCAGCGGCACATCATGCGCTTCGAGCACGCGCTCCAGCGGGTCGCGCAGTATCGAGCCGAGTGGCGGCAGTATCCATGGAAAGGGACGCAGATCCGACCATGTGAGCGACTTTCTGCGGGCCAGCGGATGGTGGCGGCCCGTCATCAGCGTCACGGGTTCCTCGAGCAGTTCCTTCTCTTCGAAGCTGCCGAGCGTATCGGGTGGCGGCAGGCGGCCCACCACGAGGTCGAGATGGCCTTGCCAGAGTTCGGGCAGCAACAACGCTGTCGTGCCTTCCGTCACCATCACGTTGGTGCCCGGCGAGCGCTGCTTCAGCAGGCTCAGCGCCTGCGGCAGCAGCACCGAGGCCGAGGCGGGCAGCATGCCGATATGGATCTTGCCTTCGGTACCCGAACTGAGCGCCTTCAATTCGTCGCGGGCCTGATTCAGGATGGTCAGCATTTCGCGCGCGTGGCGAATCAGGCAATCGCCGTACTGCGTCGGTACGAGTCCCTGCGCCGTACGTGCAAACAGCGTGAGGCCGAGACCCCGTTCGAGTTCGGCCAGCGACTTCGAGACGGCAGGCACGGTCACATGGGTGACGTCGGCCACCTGGGTCAGGTTGCGGTATGTGTCGATCGTCACGAGCAGGCGCAGGTGCCGCGCCTTCAGGTTGATCTGCAGGTACCAGTCGAGAGCGGACACGTCGTGGTCCTCCGCGGTTTCACCAGCTCGTTAAAGCAGTATTCCAGGGCGGCGAACGACCGTTGAGCGCGTTCGCCGCCGGATCCTTCAGGTCAGTCCTTGGGCTCGAGCGCGTGCAGCGTCATGCCAAGCGAAATCGAGGTGAAGTAACCCACGGTAACTAGCAGTTCCGCAATCACCGCACGGCCGAGTCCGGCGTCGTAGCGGTCGAAACGCGCGTCGTCGATCGCGCCGCCCGCAAGGATGTCGCAGACCGCATCGCAGACGAGGCCAAAGCGATCGTCGCCTGCCTCGGGCCGGCGTTTCTCCAGAATCGCCGCGACCACGGTCTCGGGTACGCCTGCCTTCAACGCATGCCGGCGATGATTGGCGATCACATAGGGCGCATTCCAGAAGACGGCGGTCGACAGAATCGCCACCTCGCTTTCGGCCTCGCTGAGCACGGGCGAACGATCGACGTGCGTGCCGATGATCTCCATCCCGCCAGCGAGGTTCGGGTTGTGCAGCCAGATGTTGAACGGTGTGGGGATACGCCCTCGCCCCTCGCCGAGTCGCGCAATCACTTTCTTCTGATCGTCCGTGGCCTTCTCCGGATCGATACGTTCAAGCCGGTTCTTCGTCATTCCAGTTCCTTCCCATGTTCAATATGAATTCGCAGCGTGCCGCGCGCTAGCGCTCACAATGGCTCGTAGAGTTTTCCGCGAAGCAGTAGCACACCGCATGTACGACAAACCCATCGAATCTCGTTGTCGTGCGTCCGCCAAAGAAACCGGAAGTGGCACTTGTGCAAGGCACCCTCTCGCATCGTCTCGATCGCCGCTTTAAAAGAGGCTGCTCGGCCAGGGGATATGAATGATCTGGTCGAACACGCCGTAGATGAGCGCCGTCACGCAAGCCGCGAGAATCAGGCTGAGCTTCCACGACTCGCCGCCCTCTATGCGCATGAACGCCACGATCATGATCGGCACTGTGGGAATCATGCCGATTAGCGACATGCATACAAGGAATGCCACGAACCAGCCGAAGAACCGGGCGGCGCGGATCAGCGTCACCTTGTTCGAGAGCTTTTCGCCGTGGTCGCTCGATACGTCCATGTGAATGCCACCGTCGGCCTTCGCCGCGCCTGCCTGCGCCGGGATGACGAACACCTTGTAGGCGAGACTGAGCGTGCCGGCGATGACGAGAATGCTCGCAATGACCGTCGGTCCGATCCTCGCCATCAGCAACCAGCTCTGCGCCGTCACCAGCATGTAGACCCCGATGCCGATGAAGAACACATAAACCAGGTCTTCGAGCTTCAGAACGATCTTGCCGCTCGGCCGCATGCGCGCGAGGCCGCCGCTGCGCAGCGCGTTGAACAACGGCTTGAAGAAGACCAGCGCGGCGAGCGTGAGCAGCACCATGACGACCGGGCGCGTGAGCCAGTCCGTGCCGTAGCGCACGAAGGAGATCGTCATGTAGCGCTCCATCAGCGTACCGAGCACGAGACCGAGGATCAGCGGCGGCCGCGCCCAACGCAAGCGCTTCATGGTCCAGCCGATCACCCCGGCGATCAGCAGGACGAACAGATCGCCCCAGCTGCGCGAGCCCTGGAAAGCGCCGACGTAGATGATCGGCATGATGACCGGAAGGATCAACGTGTAGCGCAGCGTCGAAATCTTCGCGAATTGCCCACTGAGCAAAAAGCACAGGCCCGCGCCGAAGATATTGGCAAGCGCGATGGACCACACCATCGAATAGGTAAAGTCCAGATGCCTGGTCAGCATGTCGGGGCCGGGAATGAACCCGTGCACCATCATCGCCCCGAGCAAAATGGCCTGCGCGGCGCCGCCCGGCACGCCGAACGACAGCATCGGCACGAGGCTGCCGCCTTCGCGCGCGTTATTCGCCGCTTCCGGCGCGATCACGCCGCGCACGTCGCCCGTCGTAAAGGATTCCTTTGCACCCTTCGAGGTCTGCAGCGCGTGACCGTAGGCGATCCAGTCCGTCACCGCGCCCGTGATGCCCGGCACGACCCCGAGGATCGCGCCGAGGCCGCCGCAACGCAGGACGAGGAACCAGTTGCGCAGACTGTCGATCACGCCCTGCCGCATGCCCTCGCGCGAACTGAATTGCACGTTGTCGGCGATAGCGGTACGGCGGATCGCGAGTTCGCACAACTCGGGCAGCGCGAAGATGCCGAGAATGATCGGCACCAGCGGAATGCCGTCCTGCAGGTAAAGGAGGTCGCCCGTCCAGCGCATTTGTCCGGTCTCGACATTGGTGCCGATCATGCCGACGAGAATGCCGAAGCACGCTGCGACCACGCCCCTGAGCGGCGCGTTGCCCGACAGCGCCGACACCATCGACACGCCGAATATCGTGAGCCCCAGCATTTCGGGGGTGCCGATCGAGAGAACGAACGGGCGCACCAGCGGCAGCGAAATCGCCAGGATGATGGCGCCGATCAAACCGCCCATCAACGAGGACGTATAGCAGGCGCTCAACGCGCGCGACGCTTCACCGCGCTTCGTCATCGGCAACCCATCCAGCACGGTCGCCTGGGAAGCGGCATGGCCCGGCACGCCGAACAGCACGGCGGGAATCACGTCCGAAGTCGTAATGACCGACGCCATGCCGAGCAGCATGGCGAACGCCGCATACGGGTCCATCGTGTAGGTGAACGGCACCAGCAATGCAAAGCCCGTCAGCCCTCCGATGCCCGGCAGCAATCCGATCGCCAGTCCGACCATGACGCCGAATACGAGGAAGATCAGTCGGTTGAATTGCAGAAGCGTCGACAGCGCATGGCCTGCTGCCATTACCGTTGCGTCGTTGAAAAATTCCATGCGTCATCCTGATGAAATGGCCGGAGTCTTCGACCTCGTTGCGCGCTCAGTCGACTTCAGTCGGCAAGCGACGGATACAGCACCTTCGCCGTGCGGCCCCAAACCCATGCGCGCTCTTCCTCGCTCAGCGCCGCGAAACATGCGCTGCCCTGCTCGATCAATGTTTTCAGCGGACCTGCGGAAGCCGGATAGTTCGAGCCGAAGGCCAGATGATCCGCGCCGAACACCTTCACCAGTTGCGGGAAAAACGCCTCTGCCCCGCCCGGCGCCGCCTGCGCGAGATCGAACGTTTTCGGCGTGATCTTCAGGTACACGTTGTCGTACTTCGCCAGATCGAACAGCGCCGCGCAGCGCGCGTAGGGAGGGCCGTCTTCGAGATCGGGTCTGCCGCAGTGATCGAGCGCGATCTTCACTGTGGGAAAACGCGTGGCCAGTTCGGCCACCATCGACAAGCCCTCAGGGGTGGTCTGCACCACCATGGTCATGCCGATTTCGGCGCAGCGCTCCCAGATCGGGAAGGTCGCGGGATCGACGAGCCAGCTGCCATCGGTCTGATGCGTCGCGCCGCCGGTGAAGAGCCGGATGCCGCCCATGCCGTTGGCCAGCCAGTGATCGAAGGTCTTCAATGCGTCGGGCGCCATCACGTCGAATGAATAGACACCGGTGAATCGCTTCGGATCTTGCGCCACGCTGTCGGCCACATACCCGTTGTTGTGGCCGTAAGTCGTCGACGAATGCACGATCGCCGCCTTCGCAACGCCGGCCTCGTCCATCTCGGCGACCAGCTGCTCGAACGTGACCGGACGCGTCGCAGACCACTTCGAGCGATGACCGTGCTGCGGAGCGACAGGATAACGAACCGTATCCGTCGAGATGATATGGGGATGAATGTCGATGATTTCGGGTGTCATGCGATTTAACCTCTCGGTGAACGACTGTCACGCACCCGCAGGTTCATGACGTTCTCTGTTTCGGTGTGTTCAGTGCGAACTGAAAATGAGCTTGCGTGCGCTCTCGATCTGCGGTTGGGGCGTCGCGTACAGCTTGCTGACGATCTGTTCCACCGCGCTGCCGTCGATCGGATCGATTGGGTAGCCTGAACGTTTCATGGCCTCGATGAACGCGGGATCCGCGATCGTTTTCGCAAAGGCCGCGCGCAGCGCATCCAGACGATCCTCAGGCACGCCCTGCGGCACCGCGATCGGCCGCCCCGCATTGAACGGCAGCAGGAACAGGTTGAACAGCGCCTTCACGTCGGGATCGGTGATATAGGTGCTCAGGTTGGGAACGTTGGTAAAGGGCGCCGGACTGTTCCAGCCGAGATGCAGCAACACCTTCATCTTGCCGTTGGCGAGCATGCGCACCGGCTCGCCCTGCTGCAGGCCGTCGATCGTCGAGGCCCAGCCGTCGACTTCGCCGCGCTGCATCGCGAGATACACTTCACCGCGCCCCGTGTAGCCCGGCACGATGCTCATCTTTGCGCCCAGGTACTCGTCGAGCAGCGCGGGCAGTGTCCTGTCCTCGTTCGCGAAGCCCGTCGCGCCGATATACATCTTCTTCTTCGTGAGATCGTCCGCCGTGGTGACGCCGGAGCGCGTCATGGAAACGATGCAGTACTGGACCTTGTTGAGGCTGCCGAGCCACCGCACCTTGCGCGGATCGAAGCGGTTCTGCCGCGGATCGAGCAGCGGAATATAGAGGTTATTGCGTTGCAGGAAGCCGATCACGGTGCCGTCATTCGGCTGGCGGGTCTGAAGCGATGCGGCCGCAACCATCCCGCCTGCGCCCACCACGTTCATCACCACCGCGCGGGGCTTGCCGGGAATGTAGTTCACGAAGAAGCGCGCGAACTGGCGCGCGATGATGTCGGTCGGCGTGCCGGCGTCGGCGCTCACGACGATGGTCAGGATCTTGCCGTGATAGAAGTCTTCGACCGATTGACCATATGCGGGTCCGGCAATCGCCATCGCGGCAAAACAAATGAGCGCCGCGCAAGCGCGTATTGCGGTCGTGAACTTCATGGTCGTCCCTGTCTCCGGTCATGTTTCGCGATGCGCCGTCGTGGCAAGCCTGAGACCATTGCAGTCCCGTAGCGTGAATCGCGACGTCTGCGTTCAACATCGAGTGAACGCAGTGAAATTCTGCCAGCCCGTCGAGAGGGAATGAATTGAGAAAATATGCCCGAGGTTTGAGCAAACGGTTAAGGCTTGCGAGGGGTTAAGGCTGGGGAGGCGCCCGCATGGGATTGCGGGCGGAGGGCACGATCGTTCGAAAGACGCTTACGGCTCGGCGTGGCTCTTCGCGTCAAGATGCTGTGCCGCCTCTTCGAGGCACGACACCATGAGTTGCGCGCTCGGCGTGAGGCCCCGATTGCGGTTCCACAGCACGCCTGCCGGGCGCAGCAGCCGCGGCAGGCTCAACGGCAGCGTATGGAGCGGCTGGGTGGGGTCGTTGGCGGGTGTGTCGGCCATCACCGCGACGAAATCGGAGACCTGCAGATGCGCGCGCACGACGTGAATCGACAGCGTTTCGATGTAGTTGCTCGTGAGCGGCACGCCATGCACTTCGAGCGCGCGCTCCAGCGGGTCACGCAATATCGAGCCGGGTGGCGGCAGGATCCACGGATACGGATGCAGGTCCTCCCACTTGAGGTGCTTCTTGCGCGCCAACGGATGGTGGCGCCCCGTCACGAGCGTCACGGGGTCCTCGAGCAGTTCCTTCTCCTCGAAGCTGCCGAGCGTATCGGGAGCCGGCAGACGGCCCACGACCAGATCGAGCTTGCCCTGCCAGAGTTCGGGCAGCAGCGAGGCCGTCGTGCCTTCGATCACCACCACATTGGTGCCGGGCGAACGCTGCTTCAACAGGCCCAGCGCCTGCGGCAACAATACAGAAGCCGAAGCCGGCAGCATGCCGATATGCACCTTGCCCTCGGCGCCGGAACTCAGCGCCTTTAACTCGTCGCGCGCCTGATGGAGGATGGTCAGCATTTCCCGCGCGTGGCGAATCAGGCAGTCGCCATAGGGCGTGGGCACGAGGCCTTGCGCGGTGCGGGAAAACAGCGTGAGACCGAGCCCGCGCTCGAGTTCGGCGAGCGCCTTCGAGACGGCAGGCACCGTCACATGGGTAACATCTGCCACCTGTGTGAGATTGCGGTAGGTATCAATTGCCGCGAGAAGGTGCAAATGCCGTGCCTTCAGGTTGATCTGCAAGTACCAGTCAAGCGCCGACACGTCGCGTACCTCTCCCCGTTTTACGATCTGGTTAAGCCTGTGGCCATTTTACTCAATTGCCGCACGGTCGGGTTCGCAGGCAGGATCACGCTGCGCGTCATTGCGCATACGGCATTCCCTGTCTTTTGCCGCGCCCGCGGCGACTGTCGAATCCATCACAACGACTAGCCGGCTCAACCGGCATAGGGAGACACCTGATGACAACCCTCACTCGACGCGGCTTCTTGCGCAGCGCCGGCGTTCTCGGCCTGAGCATCGCTGCCGCCGGGCTCGCCGCGCCCTATCTCGCGCGCGGCGCTTCCTCGCAGCTCCGCATCGTCAGCAACCCTGGGCTCGAGAACGCCACGCTCAATGCGTTGATGGACGAACTGGGCTATTTCAGGCAATTCGGCGTGAATGCGCTGATCGTCGAGATCCCCGGCGCAACGGGCCCCTTCAATGCCATCGCAGCCGGCGACGGGGACCTCTGCATGGTCTCCGGCTACAACCTGGTGTTGTCGCGCATCGCACGCGGCGCGAACGTCAAGATCGTCGGCGCAGGCATGAAGAAATGCGCACTGACGGTCTTCGCGAGGCCCGAGGGCATCCATACGCTCGCCGACCTGAAGGGCAAGACGGTTGCTGTCGGCCCGGCTCGCGGCTTGTTGCATTCGCTGATGCTGCAGCTCATGAAAGAAAGAGGGATCGACGCTACGCAGGTCAATTTCGTGGATAAAGGCAGCAACGACGCGTGCCATGAAGCCGTCGTCAAGGGCGAAGTCGACGCCTGCTGCTCCAGCATTTCGCATTTGAACGATCGCGACGGGCTCGTGGTACTCGACGACGCCAACATGTGGCAAGCGCTACCCCAATGCATTTTCCAGACCGCCTATGCTTCGAACTCCGCGATCCGCGACAAGCATGAGGGCATGGTCGCCGTGATGGCGGCCTACGGCGCGCTCTACGAATTCCTGATGTCGCCGGCCTCGCGCGATGCCCTCTTCGAAGCGCGCAAGCACGCGCAAAAGAAGTTCGACAAGGCATCGGCCCAGGCGATCTGGACGTTCAACGAGACGCAGCGCCCCTACTCGAAAGACCTGACGCTCACGAGCGACGACATCGGCTATCTGCAGGACATGTACATCGGTCTCGGCATCCTGCAGCAGAAGCAGCCGTTCGACGCCGTGGCCGACATGTCGGCCGCCAATGCAGCCGCGCAACTGCACGCCTGAGTTCCGGCTTCCCCCATAAAAAAAGCCCCAAAGACCGGATCGACGATCCGGACTTCGGGGTTCACTTGATGCAACGGCTCTGCGTGTGACCTGCTCTGTGCGTTAGAACGTGTGCCGGATACCGGCGATGACGGAGATCTGCGAGCCGCCAACCGGGGGCGTGGGCACGGGCGTAATGGTCGTCGCCGCGAGCGCGAGGTTGCCGTCGTTATGAATATGCTCGGCCGTCAGGTAGAGGAACGTCCGCTTCGACAGGAAATATTCGCCGCGCAAGACGAACACCAGCGCGCTGTTGTGCGAATGATCGTATTTGAGATCCGCCACCATGCCGTCCACATAAATGAAGGGCGTCACGGGCACGATGCCGGTCACCCAGAACAGGTTGCTCTTGGGTGTCGCGATGCCTTCGTCATCGCGCCGGATCCAGCCCAAGCCGAACTTCGCGTCCTTGATCTTGAAGTAACCGCCCAACGTGAAACGGCTGTCCGTGAGTTTCGGCGACGTGAGACCGCCCCATGTCGCGGACGTGCCCCCGTAGTTGCGCTCATAGGAAGTTGCCACGCCCCAGGTATGCGCGTCGTACTTGAGCATTGCCGAATATTCGCGGCATTCGTTTGAAGGGGTGGTTTCGCCGGGGCAATTCGAGGCGGCAGCACCGCTTCCGGCCACGGCATCGCGTCCGAAACTATAGTTCACGCCACCCTCCAGGCTGCCGAGGAAAAAGCGGTAGCTCACGGAGTTGTCGGCACGCGCATTGGCGATGCCGTTATCCAGCGTGGTCAGGCCCTGCGCACCGGTGCCGAATGGATTGATGAACGAGGTGGCGAAAAAGCGCATCGTGTACTGGCGACCGAACGTCAGACGACCGTACGGCCCGTCGAGACCCACATACGACTGGCGTCCGAACAGGCGTCCGCCCTGCCGGGAAGCGCCATTGTTCGGCTGAAAGCCGCCCTGCAGATCGAAGATGGCCTTCGTGCCCCCGCCGATATCTTCGATACCGTGAATCCCGAAGTAGGACGTGGCCGTCCCATCTCCCGTGCGAACGGTGTGCGTGGTCGCATGCTTACCCTGGGCCACGTTGTTGACGTACTCCACCCCCTGATCGATCAACCCGTACATGGTGACCGAGCTGGCACCCATGGATTGACTCTCGGCCGCGCTCTCGTCTTCAGCTCGTGCCCACGTCGGCGCAATGCTCATCAGCGCCGCGCACGCACATATTGCGGTCGTGTACTTCATGATCGTTGCTGTCTCCTTGTATTGGGCCTCGATTCGCCTTGGCAGCAAACTGAAATCAGTCACTGTCTCGGTGTGGGCCAGCTTTTAGGTTTCTTTGTAACGCAACGAAATTTTGCCAGCGCGCCGCTGCAGGTCTATTGAGAAAAAAAGCGTAGCGATTGAGTGAACGGTTAAAGTTCGCGCTGTGCGAGGGGATGTCGTATGGCGATGGAGTCTGAACGCGCGTGCCTGTGCATAGGCTTCAATCAAATCTTCGCACGTACGTTCGTCCCTGAATGGATCCTGAGACAGTGAGAATGCATCGCATAGTTATTTAGGGAACCGAATTTTTTCTGGTGCATCACCGCCAGCCAGTCTTTGAATCTTTCCGGACGTTTGCGCGTAGTGTTAAGGCGTGGCGGTGAAGCTGCGGTCAGCGTGATACCCGCTCATTTCCCGGACTCGACCGTGCCATTCAAGCCGGGACCATAGCCCGCGTTTGCATTGGCCCGTTGTTGCGCGACGCGCGCCTCGGCACGGAGCAGGCCTTCCGGGCATTCCCCCGTGCAATCGGCGAGCGGATTGTAGCCAGCCTTTTCGAGTTCTACGAGTTGCGCGCGAACCTGCTCGCGAGTGAGCGGCTCGTTCGACTGCGCGAATGCGAGCGCGGGAAGCAGAGCGACGGCGGTGACGAAAACGGCTTTGATCGACATGTTCATGTTCTTACCCTTCTAACTTCGGTTTGGCCGCAGCGTTTGCTGCAGCAACGAAGTTAGTATTCGACACCAGGGTAAATACTTAGACTATTGAATTAAAACGCCGACGCGTTGAGTGTTTCGTTAAGCCACGGCGGGGCATGGCGGCAGGCGGAGGCGAGAGGCCGCAAGGCGTCGTCAACTACGAGGATCAGGATTCGCCTTTATTCGGCAATGCGTTTGAAACTGACGTAGTAGTCGTCGGTGTAATAGCAGTCGCTGGTCTGCTTGCGCGGTCCGCCGCATACGATCCTGCGCTGCCCGCGATCCGTCATGCCCGGGGTGCGCACCGTGTATGTGTGGTAGTAGCCGCGCGGATGCTTCGGCAGCAATTGCGCCGTATTACGGAACAGGACGCCGTCGTCCGCGAAAGGAAAGGGGCCGCCCGCCTTGATCAGCCGCAGTGTCTCGGCCGCTTCGCCCGGCAACTGTGTCTTGGTGACGGTGCCCAGCGCGCCAGGCGCTTGCGTGCCCGATGCGGCGGGAGTACCGCTTGCGCCCTGCGCCGGCTGACCCGGCGCCTGGCTCGCGGAGGCGCCCGACGCCTCGGTGGCGTTTCGCGAACTCTCCTTGCCGCATCCGCCAAGGATCGCGCTCATGGCGACGACGCAAGGGAAAACCCACGCTCTCTTCACGAAACGACTCTCCCCGCGTTGATTGGAACTCGACGACCAGGATAGACGTAAAGGTAGCGCTAATGGCGCAGCGAATCAATGTTCGGCCGGAAACGGGCATTCGGTACACGACACCCCGGCCGATGCGCGGCGGCCGCTCACACCCGTTCCGATGTAAGCGGCCTGGACTTGCAATCACATGATGCCTGAATGACGCGGTACTTCAACTGCGTGTTGCCCTGCACTTCAACTGCGTGGTGTTCCGCACTTCAACTGCGTGATGCCCTGCTCTTCAACTGCACGATAATCTGCACTTCAACTACGAGTTGCCCTGCACTCCTGATTGATTTGACAGCATGGTGCTTCGACATTAACCGCTCAACTCTGCCACCTACGACGACAACTGCCGGACTGCTGTTCTGCAACGGGTACACGGTATGGTCCAACTCGACCGCAGGAGGGGAATCCCGGGATGAAGCCAACGTCTCGCTCCATGAAAGACAGTGTAGGCGTAGACGCGCTGAACCAATTGCCCGAAACGAGCCCAATATCGCGCCGAGTTCGCGCAATTGGGTGGCCTCCTGGTTCAGGCTATCGCTTGTGCCTCCGACCGATAGAACGGGTAGTCCGTGTAACCGATGTGTGAGCCGCCAAAGAATGTCGGGCGGTCATACGGGTTGAGCGACAGCTTGCGACGGAGCCGCTCCGGAAGATCGGGATTCGCAATGAAGTGACGACCGAATGCAACCAGATCGGCATCGCCGGCCTGCAGAATCGCTTCGGCCTTTTCGCCGTCGAAGCCGCCGGCCGCGATGATGGTGCCCGCATAGTGCTTGCGAATGAGCTGGGCAGCAACCGGATCCGGATCCGCGGCCTCGTTTTCGACATTGCCGAGAATGCGGGGTTCGATGAGGTGCAGGTACGCGAGATTCAGCTTCGCGAGTTCTTGCGCAACATACGTGAACAGCCCGACAGGATCGCTATCCGACATATCGCCCCACGACCCGCTCGGCCCAAGGCGCACGGCAACCTTGTCGCTTCCCCACACGGAAATCACAGCACGGGTGGCTTCCATCAACAGGCGCGCGCGGTTTTCGAACGAACCGCCATAGACGTCCGTCCGTTTGTTGCTGCCGTCCTGCAGGAACTGGTCGAACAGATAGCCGTTGGCGGCATGCAGTTCCACGCCGTCGAAGCCGGCCGCGACGCCGCGAGCCGCCGCCGCGCGAAAACTCTCGACGATGCCCGCGATTTCATCCGTCTCCAGGGCGCGATTCGGCGTATTCGGAACCCAGCCGGCGTCCGTGTAGGCGACGCCGCCGTGAAGCACTTCCGAGGCACCCACGGGCCGCCCGCCGTCGGGTTGCAGCTCCGAATTCGACTGGCGCCCAGCGTGGTAGAGCTGCAGGAAAATCTTTGCGCCTTTCGCGTGGACGGCATCGGTCACGCGCTTCCAGCCCGCAATCTGACTATCGTCGTACAGGCCAGGCGCACCAAGGTATCCGTTGCCGTTCGGCGCAGCGATGGTGGCCTCGCCGATCAGGAAGCCGCCGGCCGAAGCGCGTTGCGCGTAATACTCCGCCATCAGCGGGCCGGGAATCGCACCGCTTTCGGCGCGCATGCGGGTAAGCGGTGCAAGAACGACGCGGTGCGAGAACGTGTAAGGCCCGACTTTGACTTCAGAAAAGAGCTTGGACATGATTGACCCGAAGAATGATGGGAAGTCACGTCGATCACTGCTTGTCCGACGTGACAGGGGCGAAGCCGCGGAGCTTGCTTCCTTCACCGCGACATCGATGGGCTAGAGTGTATATGCACACATCGATTATTTTGTCCCGATTCCTTCCAATACTGTTCGCGTATTTCGCAAACAATGCCTCAGCCGTGAAGCCGGTTTGAAAACATCCGGCCTCCTCCAGTCGGCATGGCTATTTCAACCAGAAAGGGCCAACTAAACATTATTGAAAACTGCTCGCATGTCGCTAGCATTCAATCATCGGCTGCCGGATCGAATACCGGCAGCGTTTGTCAGATATGTGCGCATTATTGAAAACTGCTCGCATGTCGCTAGCATTCAATCATCGGCTGCCGGATCGAATACCGGCAGCGTTTGTCAGATATGTGCGGCCTCCTGGCTGGGGAGTCGACGGATATGCGAGTTCTGGTATTGGGTAGCGGGGTCGTCGGCGTGACGAGCGCGTACTATCTGGCGCGCGCCGGTCATGAAGTCACTGTCATCGACCGCGAGCAAGGTCCCGCGTTAGAGACGAGCTTCGCGAACGCCGGGCAGATTTCTCCGGGATACGCGGCGCCGTGGGCGGCCCCTGGCGTGCCGCTCAAAGCCGTTAAATGGATGTTCCAGAAGCATGCCCCGCTCGCCATCCGCCCGGATGACGCGGACAAGCAGTTCCAGCTCCAGTGGATGTGGCAGATGCTGCAGAACTGCACGGCGGAGCGCTACGCCATCAACAAGAACCGCATGGTGCGGCTCGCGCAGTACAGCCGCGATTGCCTGATGGCGCTGCGCGCGGAAACCGGTATCCAGTACGAAGGACGGACCGGCGGCACGCTGCAGGTCTTCCGGACGCAGCAGCAGTACGACGGCGCGGCAAAGGACATCGCCGTGCTGAAAGAGGCGAACGTTCCCTACGAGTTGCTCACTGCAAGCGAACTCTCGCGGGCCGAGCCGGCCCTCGCCGCGGCCTCGCATAAATTGACCGGCGGTCTTCGCTTGCCCGGCGACGAGACAGGCGACTGCCAACTGTTCACGACCCGGCTTGCCGCTCTCGCCGCGGAGGCCGGCGTCACGTTCCGCTACAACACGACCGTCGATACGCTCGTCGTCGAAGACTGCAAGGTCGTTGGCGTGCGTCACGGAACCAGGCTCATTCACGCCGACGCGTTCGTTGTCGCGTTTGGCTCGTATTCGACGAGCTTCCTGTCAGGCCTCGTGAAGATTCCGGTCTACCCGCTCAAGGGATATTCCATCACGGCGCCTATCGTGGACGAGGCACGCGCCCCTGTCTCGACTGTCCTCGACGAGACCTACAAGATCGCCATCACGCGTTTCGATAAACGCATTCGCGTGGGCGGCATGGCCGAAATCGTCGGGTTCGACAAGCGCCTGCGCGAGGCCCGCCGCGAGACACTCGAAATGTGTGTGAACGACCTGTTCCCGGGCGGCGGCGATACATCGAAGGCGACGTTCTGGACCGGGCTGCGGCCGATGACGCCGGACGGCACGCCCATTGTCGGCCGCACCGCCGTGCCCAACCTCTTCCTGAACACGGGCCATGGGACGCTTGGCTGGACCATGTCGTGTGGTTCGGCGCAGCTACTCGCCGACCTGATTTCAGGTAGAAAGCCCGCTATCGAGCACGACGATTTGAACGTGTTCCGTTACGCCAGGGAGCCGGAGGCCCCGGCGGATTTCGCGCTGGATTAGTCAGTACTGCTGGTGGAGTGGTGAGCGTCGGCCGACGCTCACGTTTGGATCAGTGCGAAGACGGAGCGAACGCTTCGAAGTACATCCGCTCCAGTGTGAGCGTGATGCCGAACTGCGAAGTTTGCCGCAGTCCATTGGCGCCATAGAATTGCAGCTCTCCGCGCTGGCCGACGACGATGACCTCCTGGGCGCCGCCCTCCAGGTACGCCCTGACCCGCGCGCCGATGTCATGCGCATACTTGCGGTCGAGGAGCACCTCGACGCACAGATCCGGCACAAACGGAACGGGATCGTCCCGGTCAAACCCTTCCCACTTTTCAGGCGGCATCCAGACGACGTCGGGTACGCGGATGCCAAATGACGGCGTCGCCACGGCAACCGACATCGCCGCCACGTGACCGATCTGCTCGGCGATCTGGCAGTACACGTCGGTGAGAACGATCTGGCGCCGTGCCGAGGGTTGAGGATGCGGCACCGCTTCACCGCGGCCGTCGAGTTCACAGCATTCCCACGCCCCGGAATCTGCGCTGGGGTGCATCCGACGCCAGGTCGCTACCAGCCCGTCCTGCTCGAGAAGAGTCGACACAACCACAAGCCTCCGATAGGGGAATTCTCTAAGGGTATTCCCTTTGTCGGCCGGTGAAAAGCCGTTGTTTCTGTGCATTGCACAATAAACTACCCAGTGTAGATGGATCCGATCTTGCGCCCGTTATCGGGCCATATCGGAAGATCCGACACTTCAGCGCCATGCTGACGCTGCGGCCGAATCTGACTGGCGTGTGTCTTGATTGTGCAACGCGTCAACATCGCCCCAAAGGGTAAGATCAGCGTCGGGTATTCAGCTTTTGCCGAAGTCGCATTCTGCGGGCGCGTCGTTGAAGTGTTACCGTAAGGGTTTGTCGAGTGCGCCCTGGCGCTTGAACACGAGAAGTGCAATGGAAATCGATGCGGAGACTTTCCGGCGACTGCGCCGTCTCGCCCCCGTCGTTGACGACATACTCAACGCCGGGGAAGTTGAACATGCGGGCCAGGCTGTGAATCTCGCGGCACTCGCGCAACTATGCTCGACCCTCTTCGACGCTTACTGCTCGATGCATCCCGAGGAGACCGCGCAAGCCAACCTCGACATGCTCGAGTCGCAAAAGTAGCGACCGGCGCGCCCCGGGGTCACTGCGAGTCCGGATGCGCCAGGCCCGCTTCCTCGATAATCTGCTCGTATTTTTCCGCGCCGACTACCTCGCGGTACTCCTGCTTCAGCCGGATGAGCGCCTGCGCCGTTCTGGAAATCACCCCGTAGACTTCCAGCTGCTCAGCGTGCACGAGGGCCTGCCCCAAAGTCATGGCCACGTCAGTATTCCTTATTGCAGTTGAACAGCCATCAAGTCGTTGACGAACGTGGGCCGGGCGGAGGCGAACTCCATCAGGTTGACGAAGCCGTTGCTGAGCGCAAACGCTTCCAGCGCGTCCTTGCCGCTGTCAGCCTTGATGCGGCCGTAGCTTTCGACCATCGTCAGATCGGTAATCAGGTACACCATTTGAACCTCTTCGCATCTATGGATGCCTCGAGTCGTTGTCCACTCAAGGATTCTTTCGAAGAGTACGTAGCGTCACTTAAATCGAGCTTAAACAACGCCGACATGTCGAAAGCCTTGCCTGGCCGGCGATTCGGCGGCGCACGCTGCCGCCACGGCGCTTGACGGTATGCCCTCGTCGATGAGAGAAGTTAAGATGAGAACGAGATAGGCAACGGCTCCCGTCTTCGGGCACGAGAAAGATGGAACGAGAGACATACAAAGGCTACGATTTGTGGGGTCACGCCATCGCGCAACAGGCAGAGCTGCTGACGCCGGAGCGCTACGCGGGTGGCGGGACCATCATCCAGGGTAACAAGCTCATCTGCACTTCCGGCGTCCTCGACCTGTTCGATTCGGAGGAAGAAGCGCAGGACGCGGGAATCGCATGGGCAAAGGCGTGGGTCGACACGCACGGGTAAAGCGCAGGCGCAACGCCGGTCACCTGGGTACTTCGACCAGCAACGTCACAACGCTGCCGCTCAGTCCGCCTCGCTTTTTTGCCAGGTCAAAAGAATCTGCTGCTTCGCCGTGGTCAGCGTCGCCACGTGCTCGCTCAGCTGCTCGCGGATCCTTTCGGTCGGACCGCCAATCGAGAGACCGTACAGGTCGCCGCCGAAATCGAGAGCGACGGCCACCGCCGAAAGCTCGGGCGCGCTCTCGCCGATATTCGCGTACCAGCCTCGCTCATGTGCAGCGCCGACCTGATCGATGAACGTGGCACAGTCGGCGACCGTGGCAGCCGTGAATCGCTCGAAATGGAGCTTCGCGCAGAGTGCTTCGCGCGTCGACGCATCGAGTTCGCCGCAAATCACCTTGCCAATCGAGTTCGCATGCAACGGGCGCAGTGACCCGGGCGCGCAGGCATAGCGCACGGCCTTCTCCGATTCGACCACGTCGAGATAGATGACCTGCGTGCCATGGATCTTGCCAAGCACGATGGTTTCTCCCGTCGCGTCGCGCAGCTCGACAAGCCGGGGATGCAGCATTTGCACCACCGGATCGACGGCATTGATCGCGTTGGCGAGCAGTTGCAGACGCCGCGTGGGATAGTAGCCGCCCCGCTTGCGCACTTCGTAGAGATAGCCGCGGCTCACGAGCGTGCGGGCAAGCGCGAGGCAACTCGACGACGGCACCTCCAGAAGCCGCGCCATTTCGGCGAGCGCCAGTGGCCTCTGTTCGGCGGCGAAGAGCTCGAACAGGTCGAGCGTGCGGGCAACGAGTTTGACGTCCATGGATCGGGCGTGGGTCGGGCTTGGGTCGGGCATTCGATCGCAAGGCGGCGCGATCCCCCTTGCACGGTTCAGTAAGACTTCGGCAGCCCGAGCACCTTCTCCGCGATGAAGCACATGATCAATTGCGGGCTGACGGGCGCGAGCCTTGGAATCATACACTCCCGCAAATAGCGTTCGACGTGGTATTCCTTCGCGTAACCCATGCCGCCCAGCGTGGCAATGGCCGTCTGGCACGCCTGGAACGCGGCTTCGGCGGCGAGGTATTTTCCGGCGTTGGCTTCGGCGCCGCACGGCTCGCCCGCGTCGTACAGCGTGGCGGCCTTCATCACCATCAGGTTCGCCGCCGCGAGCGCCATCCACGCCTGCGCGAGCGGATGCTGGATCGCCTGGTTCTGCCCGATGGGACGTCCGAACACGACACGGTCCTTCGCATACTGCGTTGCGTGGCGCAGCGCCGCCTGGCCGAGCCCGACCGCTTCCGAAGCGATCAGGATGCGCTCCGGATTCAGGCCATGCAGCAGATAATGGAAGCCCTTGCCCTCCTCCCCGATGCGGTCGTCCACCGGCACGCGCAGGCCGTCGATGAAAAGCATGTTCGAATCGACGGCCTTGCGGCCCATCTTCTCGATCTCGCGGACTTCGACGCGCGTGCGGTCGAGGTCGGTATAGAAAAGGCTCAGACCATCGGTCGGCTTCGCCACCTGGTCCAGCGGCGTCGTGCGCGCGATGATGAGCATCTTGTTCGCGACCTGCGCTGTGGAGATCCAGATCTTGCGGCCGGTGAGCACGTAGTGATCGCCATCGCGCACGGCCTGGGTTTTCAGGTGTGTCGTGTCGAGGCCGGCGTCGGGCTCGGTCACAGCGAAACACGCCTTGTCGCGGCCCTCGATGAGCGGCGGAAGAAACCGCTGCTTCTGTGCTTCGCTGCCGAACACCTGCACCGGATTGAGCCCGAAGATGTTCATATGCACGGCCGACGCGCCCGAAAGGCCCGCGCCGGAAGCGCTGATCGTGCGCATCATCAGAGCCGCCTCGGTCATGCCGAGCCCCGAGCCGCCGAACTCTGGCGACATCGCTATACCAAGCCAGCCGGCATCGGCGAGTGCGCGGTGAAAGTCGTGCGGGAAGCCACCTTCGCGGTCGCGTTCGAGCCAGTAGCTGTCGTCGAAGCGCTCGCAGATCTTTTCGATTGCGGCGACGATCGACTGCTGGTCTTCATTGAGGTTGAAATTCATGCGGACTTCCTCTCAAGGCATAAACGAATACGGTGTTACAGCGGGAACACGCCCACCAGCACCGCGGTGAACACCATCAGCACCGTGGCGGCGAACAGGAATGGAATCGTGAACTTCTGATGCTCGGCGAGTTCCACGCCCGTCAGGCCGACGATCAGGAAGGTTGCCGGCGTGAGCGGGCTGACGGGGAAGCCGGTAGTCATCTGACCGAGCAGCGCCGCCTGCGCCATCTGCACGGACGGCACGCCCAGCATCTCCCCGCTCTTCGCGAGAACCGGCAGGATGCCGAAGTAAAACGAATCGGGGTCGAACAGCAGGCTGAGCGGCATCGAAACGAGTCCCAGCACCAACGGCATATGGCGCGCGTGATCGGCGGGCACATGCTGCACGACCACTTCGGCCATGGCATTGAGCATGCCGGTGCCGGTCATGATGCCCGTGAACGCCCCCGCCGCAAGCAGCACGCTCGCCATCATCAGGGCCGCCTTCGCATGCGCGTCGACGCGTTCGCGCTGCTGGTTCACATCCGGATAGTTGATGACCAGCGCCAGCACCGTGCCGATCATGAACATGACCATGGGATCGACGACGCCCGACACGAGTGTCACGAGCACGACCAGCGTGAGCACCAGATTGATCCAGAAGCGCTCGGGCCGGCGCAACGCGAGTTCCTCCGGCGTGAGCACGCGCGGGGTGGCGGCAATGCCGGCGGCATGCTCGCGTGTGAGGCCAAAGCGCTTCTCCTCGCGCTTGCCGAGCACGTACGCCGTGCCGAACACGAAAACCAGGCCGACGATCTGCACGGGAATCATCGGATAGAAGATCACAGTGCCCGGAATATGCAGGGCCGCGGAAGCGCGCAGCATGGGCCCGACCCAGGGAAGGAAGTTGACGCCCGCGGCCATCGAGGCGACACACGCGAGAATCCGGCGGTCGAGGCCGAGGCGGGTATAGAGCGGCATCATCGCGGGCAGTGTGACGAGGAACGTGACGGCGCCCGACCCATCGAGGTGGATAAGCAGCGCCAGCAGTGCGGAACCCATGACGATGCGTGGAGGATGGCAGCCCACCACGCGCAATACGCCGTTGATGATCGGATCGAGCATGCCCGCATCCGTCAGGATGCCGAAGAAAAGAATCGCAAAGACGAACATCCCCGCAACCGGACCGATGTTCTGCACCCCGTGAACAATGAATTTCGCGGTGGAGAGCCCGAATCCCGCGGCGAGTGCGGCGACGATCGGCACGGCGATCAGCGCGACGAGCGGCGAGAGCCGCTTCGTGATGATCAGCGTGAACAGGGCGATGATCGCGAGCGTTCCAATTAGCGCGAGCATGAACCGGTCTCCCTGTGCGTACGACTGCTTGCCTCGTGGGTGGATGCCATTGCTGTCTCCTGCGCGGCGTTGCGTGCGCCGCCGTTGTGGTTATGTCCGGCTGCCTGTCGATGCGCGGGCTAGGTCTCGCGTGTTCGTTCGCCGAAGACCTGCGCCGCGTGTTCGTCGAGTGCCGGCGGCGCGCTCCGGTAAGTGGCCGGCGTGCGGCCCAGCTTGATCGGCGAGGCGATGCCGCGGTAGGTCCCCATCTCGACCTTCATTGCGCGGTGGTCAACGTGCGGATGCGCGAGCGCCGCCCCCACGCCGAGCACCGGCGCACAGGGCACGCCGTGGCGCACGAGCAGGTCGGCAAGCTGTGGGCCATCCCAGCCGGCGAAACGTTGTTCGAGTTGCGCGCGCAGTTCGTTCCGGTGCTGGCTGCGCGAGCGATTGTCGGCAAAGCGTGGATCGTCGGCGAGGTGCGCGACATCGATCAGACGGCAGAGCGCTGCGAACTGCGTGTTGTTGCCGACCGCGAGGAAGATATCGCCGCTGCCGGTGTGGAACATGTCGTAAGGCGTAATGTTCGGATGGGCGTTGCCGGTACGCCGCGGCTCCTTGCCCGAATAGAAGTAATTGGGCGTGTGCGGGTGGAGGATCGAGAGCGCGCAATCGAACAGCGTGGATTCGACGAACTGGCCGCGCCCGCTTACCTCGCGCTCGCGCAACGCCATCAGGACGCCGAGGGCCGCATTGAGTCCCGTCACGAGATCGACGATCGGCACGCCGACGCGCAGCGGCGCGCCGCCAGCCTCGCCGTTGACGCTCATGAGCCCGGTCATCGCCTGGATCGCCGCGTCATAGCCGGGCAAGGCGCCGAGCGGACCGTCCGCGCCGAAGCCGGACACGCGGCAGTGGACGAGCCGGGGAAAGCGCGTGGCGAGCACGGTGTCGTAACCGAGCCCCCAGCGCTCGAGCGTGCCGATCTTGAAGTTCTCGACGAGGACGTCCGCCGTTTCGAGCAGCGCGAGCAGCCGTTCGCGCTCCGCCGGCTGGGTGAGATCCAGCACGACGCCCAGCTTGTTGCGATTGACGCCCTGAAAGTACGAAGCGGTCTCGCCATCGAACGGCGGCCCCCAGCCGCGCGTTTCGTCGCCGCCGGGCGGCTCGATCTTGATCACTTCTGCGCCGTGGTCGGCGAGAATCTGCGTGCAGTAGGGGCCGCCGAGAACACGGGACAGGTCCACGACGCGCAGGCCGTGCAGGGATCCAGCTGCTGGAGATGAAGGAGTGTCCATTTCGATCTGTACTACTGACTGATTGATGCCGATTGGTGAATTGCCAAGTGGTGTCTGACAGTGGAGAACGGTGATGTCCTGCGTTCTGGCTCAACGTGAGCGCACGCACTAAAATTCACTGCGGTGAATGAATATTCACACACAGGAATACGCGAGGTCAAGCTGGATCCCAAAAAGCCGCCCCAGGAATGTCCCTGGTGATGGATGGCCAACGGCCGTCGCCCTGCCGGCTTTTATCGGCGGCAAGGGGTGAGCCCGGGACAATCAGGCAAGAGCGAAAAGGCGAGGGGAAAAGTTCAGGCCGACCAGATGAGAGAGTTCTGGTGGCGGTCAGGGCAGCAATCGCTGAAACCCTTGGTGGGCCGGGTGGGGTTCGAACCCACGACGTCCTTTCGGAGGCGGATTATGAGTCCGCTGCCTGCAACCAACACGGCGTCCGGCCCACGAAGCTACGAAGCGTAGCGACAAAACGAAACAACGATGACGTATCAACAAAAAAGCCCGGTCTACCCAAAGGCCGGGCTTTTCGACGACAGGCCGACATACTACACGAAAGCGGGTCGGCCTGGCCATCTTGCACATGACTTCTGTGCATTAAAACTAATCAAACTCAATTCCCTTCAAGGAACGACTTGAGCTTGTCCGAACGGCTCGGGTGGCGCAGCTTGCGCAGCGCCTTCGCTTCGATCTGGCGAATGCGTTCGCGCGTCACGTCGAACTGCTTGCCCACCTCTTCGAGCGTGTGATCGGTGCTCATTTCGATACCGAAGCGCATGCGCAGCACCTTCGCCTCGCGCGGCGTGAGCGAGTCGAGCACATCCTTCACGACATCGCGCATCGAGGCGTGCAGCGCGGCGTCGGCAGGCGCCACCGTGTTGTTGTCCTCGATGAAGTCGCCCAGATGCGAATCGTCGTCGTCGCCGATCGGCGTTTCCATGGAGATCGGCTCCTTCGCGATCTTCATGATCTTGCGGATCTTGTCCTCCGGCATTTCCATCTTCTCGGCGAGCGTTGCCGGATCCGGCTCGAGACCGGTTTCCTGCAGGATCTGCCGCGAAATGCGGTTCATCTTGTTGATCGTTTCGATCATGTGAACCGGAATGCGGATCGTGCGCGCCTGGTCCGCGATCGAGCGCGTGATGGCCTGACGGATCCACCACGTCGCGTAGGTCGAGAACTTGTAGCCGCGACGATATTCGAACTTGTCCACCGCCTTCATCAGGCCGATGTTGCCTTCCTGGATCAGGTCGAGGAACTGCAGGCCACGGTTCGTGTACTTCTTCGCAATCGAGATCACGAGACGCAGGTTCGCCTCGGTCATCTCGCGCTTCGCCTGGCGCGCCTTGAGTTCGCCGGCCGCCATCTGGCGGTTGGTTTCCTTCAGGTCCTTGAGCGGCAGCACCACGCGCGCCTGCAGATCGAGCAGGCGCTGCTGCTGTTCGCGAATGGCCGGAATGTTGCGCGAGAGGATGCCGCTATACGCATGGCTCTCGCCGACGATCTTCTCCGACCATTCGAGGTCGGTTTCATTGCCCGGGAAACGCGCGATGAACTCCGAGCGCGGCATGCCGCACTTGTCCACGACCGTGTGAAGAATCTGGCGTTCGACCTGGCGCACTTCGTCCACCTGCGCACGCAGCGTGTCGCACAGGCGCTCGACGGTACGCGCCGTGAAGCGGATCGACATCAGCTCGTTCTGGATGGTTTCCTGCGCCTTGAGGTAAGACTTCGACTTGTAGCCTTCCTTCTCGAACGCGCGGCGCATCTTGTCGAACCACTCGCTGATGAGCGCGAACTTTTCGAGCGAGGCACGCTTGAGCGCTTCGAGCTGCGCCGCGTTGGCCGTCGCCTGCGCCGCGCCGTCGTCCTCTTCCTCCTCCTCTTCTTCTTCCTCTTCGGCCTCTTCCTCTTCGTCCTCGTTTTCGATCTCTTCCGCTTCCTTGGCGTTGAAGCCGTCGGTGTCTTCGGCGTTCGGATCGATCAGGCCGTCGACGAGCTCGTCCACGCGAATCTCGTCGTTCGCCACGCGTTCGGCCATGGCGAGGATGTCGGCAATGGTGGTCGGGCAGGCGGAGATCGCCATGACCATGTGCTTGAGGCCGTCTTCAATGCGCTTGGCGATTTCGATTTCGCCCTCGCGCGTGAGGAGCTCGACCGTGCCCATTTCGCGCATGTACATGCGCACCGGGTCGGTCGTGCGGCCAAATTCGGAGTCGACGGTGGAGAGCGCGACTTCCGCTTCCTCTTCCACTTCGTCGTCCGAGGAAGCGTTGGGCGCGTTGTCGTTGAGCAGCAGCGTTTCGGCGTCGGGCGCCTGCTCGTAGACGGCCACGCCCATGTCGTTGAACGTGCTGATGATGCCTTCGATCGCCTCGGTTTCCGTGAAGTTGTCCGGAAGGTGATCGTTGATTTCCGCATAGGTGAGGAAGCCGCGCTCCTTGCCGAGCTTGATGAGCGCACGCAGCTTCGTGCGGCGCTCCTCGAGCTCCTCGACGGTGCCGGGCTGCGACGACGCAAATGCGTCTTTCAGCAGCGCCTTTTCCTTCGCTCGCCGGTCGCGCGCACGGGTGGTCTTTTCGACCTTGCCCGCGGCGGGGGTGCTGTCGTCGCTCTGGTTTGCGTCGTCATCGACGGGTACTTCATTCAGCTTTTTCGTCATGGAGTTCGCCGTACCGGCTAGTGTCTCGACTCGCGGCTGCTGGACAACAGCCTCTTGAACCGTGGATGCTTGAGCCTCGCGCTCTGCCGCATCGTCCTCGACGGCAGGCACTTCCCTTGCACTTCTCGAACCGGACCGCTTCGTTGCCGGCTGCGTAGCGGCTTTCGCCGCACGGACAGGCGCTGCTCGCGCAGCCGAAACAGTCATCGACCTCTTCCGGGTAGCCGGTTCAGAACGGTTGGTGGACTCACTGCCCGACGACCGGGCGGAAGAACTGGCAACTGTGGCCTCTGTGATCTTGCTGGTCGGCTCCGTCGAGCCCTTGCCTGTTGCCTTTTTTCCGCCTGTAGTCTTTGCCATTGCCATTCCGCCCCTTGCTGGAAAACTGGACATTCACGGATTACCCCAACCCATTATGCCCACCCGGAAAAAACAAAAACAAACCGCTGAAAACCTGTTATTTTAGCACGCAGGGCAATAATCCCCCTGTGCGGTCCTTCCCTTACAAACCGAGCTGACGTTTCATGTCAGCCCGCGTCTGATTCAGTGACATCAATTCGGCAAGTTCCTCAGGCGTATGTCGCGACTGCCGCGAAAGCGCGTCCAGGCGATCGCAACAGGCGTCGTACCGCATTTTCAGGATTGCCGCCGTCAATTCTTCGCTCACGAGCCGCTCCTGCTCGCGGCGCTCCTCTACTGCAGCGCCATCTTCCGGATTTTTCATCAGCAAATCCCGAACGTTTTCATCATAGTCCAGAATTTCGCGAAAAATCTCCTCGAAGGTTGGAGCATTGGCCCCATTTCTCAGCAGGTCCGAAAGGAGCTGAAATTCCGCCGAGTCGCCCAGCGCCCGCGCGTGAGTAGTCACTTCCTCGAACAGCTCGCCGTGGCGCGTCAGTCCAATCAGCGCTTTTTCGGCCTCTTCCTCCAGTTGCAGCACGATGCGCGGGTGCATCACGAGGTTGCGCAGCGCCTTGCGCTCGATACCGGTCACGAGGTGCCGGTCCTTGCGTGCGGGCGCCTGGCGCGCCGCCTGGGCAATGCGCGCGTCGACTTCGCACAGCGCGGCCACTTCCTCGAACGGCACGTCCAGGCGGTCCGCGAACATGTGCATGATCTGCGCCCGCAGGGCGTTCGCCGGCAGTTGCTGCAGCAGCGGCTTTGCGTCGAACAGCGCCCGGGCGCGCCCTTCCGGCTGGTCCAGTTCCTTGTCCGCCAGCACCTCGTTGAGCATGAACTGGGACAGCGGCATGGCCCGCTCGACCTGCTCCGAGAACGCTTCGGCGCCGAATTCGCGCACATAGCTGTCCGGGTCGTGCTCCTGGGGCAGGAACAGGAAGCGGATCGTGCGGTTATCGGCCGCGTGCGGCAGGCACGCGTCGAGCGCACGGCGCGCGGCGCGGCGGCCCGCCGAGTCGCCGTCGAAGCTGAAGATCACCGTGTCGGTCTGACGCATGAGCTTCTGCACGTGGATCGGCGTGCACGCGGTGCCGAGCGTCGCCACGGCGTTCTGGAAACCCAGCTGCGCGAGCGCGACGACATCCATATACCCCTCGACCACCAGAACATAGCGCTGTTCCCGGATCGCGAGGCGCGCCTCGAACAACCCGTACAGTTCGCTGCCCTTGTTAAATAGCGGCGTTTCCGGGGAATTCAAATACTTCGGCTCGCCGCCGTCCAGCACGCGGCCGCCAAAGCCGATGACCTGACCCTTCACGTTGCGGATCGGGAACATCACGCGGTCGCGGAAGCGGTCGTAGCGGCGCGCCTGGCCTTGCGCGTCCTGCTTTTCGCTGACGATCACGAGGCCCGCCTCGACCAGCGCGTCGTCGCGATAATTGGTAAACGCAGATTCGAGGTTCTGCCATCCATCGGGCGCGTAGCCCAGGCCGAAGCGCGCGGCGATTTCGCCCGTGAGGCCGCGCTTCTTGAGGTACTGGATGGCGTTGGTCGCGCTGCGCAACTGCTTGCGGTAGTAGTCGCAGGCGGTCTGCATGACGTCGGAGAGCGCAGTGGTGACGGCCTTCGAGGCAGCCGGCGCATAGCCGCCGCCAGCACCAGCCCCACCACCGGCACGCATGGGCGAAGGCTCTTGCGGCACGGTCAGGCCGACCGACTGGGCGAGTTGCTCGACGGCTTCAGGGAAAGTCAGCCCGGCGTGCTCCATGAGGAAGCCGATGGCGGTGCCGTGCGCGCCACAGCCGAAGCAGTGATAGAACTGCTTGGTTGGACTAACCGTGAACGAAGGGCTCTTCTCGTTGTGGAACGGACACAAGCCCATGAAGTTCGCGCCGCCCTTCTTGAGCTGCACGTAGCGACCCACCACGTCGACGATATCGACGCGGTTCAGCAGGTCTTGCAGGAACGAATGCGGAATCATCGAAGCGAGCGCGCTTGGGCAGCCGGGGCTCGCGCGGCCCTATACGTGACATACGCGTGACAGACGCGTGACGTACGGGCCTCGCGGCGTCGCCCTGGGCCGGGCCGGTGCCGCGTGCGAGCCGGGTGCGCTTACTTCGAGAGCGCGGCTTTGACGAGCCCGGAAACGGCCGTCATGTCGGCGCGCCCGGCCAGCTTCGGCTTGAGCACGCCCATCACCTTGCCCATGTCCTGCGGGCCGGCTGCGCCCACCTGGGCGACGGCGGCCTGCACTTCGGCGGCGATCTCGGCGTCCGAGAGCTGCGCGGGCATGTAGGCGGTCAGGACGGTCAGCTCGGCGGCCTCCTTCTCGACGAGATCGGTGCGGCCCGCGGCCTCGAACTGGCTGATCGAGTCCTTGCGCTGCTTGATCATCTTGTCGATGACGGCCGTGATGCCGGCGTCGTCGAGCGTCACGCGATCGTCGACTTCACGTTGCTTGATAGCGGCGAGCAGCAGACGAATCGTGGCGAGGCGTTCGCTTTCGCGCGCACGCATCGCGGTTTTCATGTCGTCGTTGATCTGGTCTTTGAGACTCATCACTCACCTGAAATACGTTGGGGTTGCTGGAATGCAAAAACCCGCCTGGAAACGCTTCCAGGCGGGTTGGCGCAAATTCGACATGGTTGCGACCACACCAGAGGACAGCGGCGGCCGCGTTGCGCGATGAAACCAGAGGCCGCGGACCGGCTGTCCACGTCGCCGTGACATTGATGCGAGGCCCACACTCGAACTGCGCGGCCACGCGTCACGGCTACGCCGGAATCAGTACAGCTTCTTCGGCAACATCTGGCTGCGCAGACGCTTGAAGTGGCGCTTGACCGCCGCCGCCTTCTTGCGCTTGCGTTCAGCCGTGGGCTTCTCGTAGAACTCGCGCGCGCGAAGCTCGGTCAGGAGACCGTTCTTCTCGATCGTGCGCTTGAAGCGGCGCATGGCAACTTCAAAGGGTTCGTTTTCTTTTACGCGGATGGTCGTCATTTTCCAATAACGGATCGGGGGTAAAGAAGATTGAGTATAGCAGTTCCGGATTTGGGCATCGCGTGCCGGTTTGGGGGGAAACCCCAATTCCGGCAACCGCACCGACCGCCCGCAGAGCCTTCCCCGGCGGGGCTGCGCAGCATCAGGCAGCGCCCGGCCCGACCAGCAGCAACGGCACATGCGTGATCTCGATGGCACGCTGGGCGACGCTGCCGAGCAGCCAGCGCGCGACACCCCGCCGGCCCTGCGTGCCGAGCGCGACGAGATCGGCCTGCCAGTCCCGCGCGTCGCGCAACACGGTGTGGGCAACGTCGTCGCGCATGCGCCCGGTGGCCACGAGCGCCGTTTCATAGGCGCGGCCTGACACGTCGAGCTGCGTGTGTGCGCTGGCCAGCGCCTTGCGCCCCAGGTCGGCGAGCGCATCTTCCAGCACCGAACCGGGCACCGGGTCGCCGGCCACGCTGCTGCGATCGACGACATAAACCGCGCGCAACGTGGCTTGCGGCTCGGCCAACCGCAACGCCGCGTCGATCGCCTGCGCCGAGGCCGGGCTGCCGTCCGTCGCCAGCAGAATACGGGCGAGCGGCGCGTGACCGTTCGTTTCTTCGTACTCCACGGGCACGACCAGCAGCGGGCAAGGCGCGCAAACCGCGAGCGCGCCCGAAACCGATCCGTCGACCCAGCGCTTCATGCGCCCCTGGTGCCGCGTGCCGACCACCAGCATGTCGGCCTGCCAGTCGCGCGCCGCGTTGAGCGCGCCCGTCATCCACGCATCGCCCGCGGTGTAAGCGCCGCCCGCATTCCACGCATCCGGCTGTTCGGCCGCGCAGACGATACGCACCTGGGCGTCGCGCGGCACCACGCGCGACGCGAAACGCAGTGCCTGCGTCGATGCCTTCGAATCGTCCACGGCAATCATGATTCGCCGCAGGGGCCCGCGCATTTGCACGCTGTGCTGCTGTTCCTCTCGATTCACGTTTCGTTCCTTTTCCTCGTGGGTCAGGCATTCAAGCGTGAACCTCGGACGCCGAGCCAACAATGACAGGGGTCAACCGCGAGAGATTCGGCACGGCGTATCGGTCAGAAAATCAGCCAGCGCCCAGCGAATATTCGGCGGCGGCTTCCCCGGCCGCGACGCCCGAGGCCCAGGCCCACTGGAAGTTGTAGCCGCCGAGCCAGCCCGTCACGTCCACGGCTTCGCCTATGAAATAGAGGCCCGGCACGCGCTGGCTCATCATCGTCGCCGACGAGAGCTCGCGCGTGTCCACGCCGCCGCGCGTGACTTCGGCCTTCTTGTAGCCTTCGGTGCCCGTGGGGGTGAGCGTCCACTGGGCAAGCCCTTCGCCGATCTTGCGCAGCGTTTTATCGGGCAGATCGGCGATCCGCGCGTCGGCCTTCACCTGATGCGCCTCCAGCCACACGTGTGCGAGGCGTGCCGGCACCCACTCGGCGAGCAGGTTGCCGATCTGGCGTTTCGTCGCGCCCTTGGCTTCGATCAGCGCCGCCCCCGGATCGTGCTCGGGCAGCAGGTTCACGCGGATCGGCTGGCCCGGCTGCCAGAAGCTCGAAATCTGCAGGACGCCGGGACCGGAAAGGCCGCGATGCGTGAAGAGCAGGTCCTCGTCGAACGCGCCGCCGGTCTTGCGCTCGCCCGTCGCCACGTGGACTTCGAGCGAAACGCCCGCGAGCGGCACATAGGGCGCCCACTCGTCCTGCGCGAACGTGAGCGGCACGAGCGCGGGGCGCGTGTCGATGAGCTTGTGGCCGAACTGCTTCGCGATGCGATACGCGAAGTCGGTCGCGCCGATCTTTGGGATCGACAGGCCGCCCGTCGCGATCACCAGCGCTTTCGCGCGGATCTCGCCCTGTGGCGTGCCGAGCGTGAAGCCCGCGCCGTCGGCGTGGCTCACCGCTTCCACCGGCAGCGGCCGGCGCCACGCCACCTGGCCCGCGTCGCACTCGGCGCGCAGGACGTCGATGATCGCCTCGCTCGACTGGTCGCAGAAAAGCTGGCCCTTGTGCTTTTCGTGCCAGGTCACGCGATGCTGGCGCAGCAGCGCGAGGAAGTCGCGCGGCGTGTAGCGCGCCAGCGCCGACCGGCAGAAATGCGGGTTGTGAGAGAGATAGTTGGCCGGGCTCGCCTGCAGGTTCGTGAAGTTGCAGCGCCCCCCACCCGAGATGCGGATTTTTTCCGCGAGGCGCGGCGCGTGGTCGATCAGCGCCACGCGGCGGCCCTGCTGGCCCGCCACCGCCGCGCACATCATGCCGGCCGCCCCTGCGCCGATCACGGCGATGTCGAAAGATTCCATGGCGCGCATTCTACCTGCGCGGCGGCGGGGCTTGTCCGCGGGGAGCGCCGCTTGCCGCCCTCAACCGGCTACGACGCACGCTGCTATACTTTTATGTTCTGTTAATTCTTGATTTAGCGACGGTTTTTGGCGGCTCGTGCCGCGCAATCCCGTTGCCCTGCCCCACATCATGCTCGTTCTCGGCATCGAAAGCTCCTGCGACGAAACCGGCCTCGCGCTCTACGACAGCGAGCGCGGCCTGCTCGCGCACGCGCTGCACTCGCAGATCGCCATGCACCGCGAGTACGGCGGCGTCGTGCCGGAGCTGGCCTCGCGCGACCATATCCGCCGCGCGCTGCCGCTGCTCGAAGAAGTGCTCGCGAAGAGCGGCGCGGCGAAAAGCGACATCGACGCCATCGCCTTCACGCAAGGCCCCGGCCTCGCCGGCGCGCTGCTCGTGGGCGCGAGCATCGCCAATGCGCTCGCCATGGCCTGGAACCGGCCGACCGTGGGGATTCACCACCTCGAAGGGCACCTGCTTTCGCCGCTGCTGGTCGATGCGCCGCCGCCGTTTCCGTTCGTCGCGCTGCTCGTGTCGGGCGGCCATACGCAACTGATGCGCGTGACCGACGTGGGCGTCTACGAAACCCTCGGCGAGACGCTCGACGACGCCGCCGGCGAAGCCTTCGACAAAACGGCCAAGCTGCTCGGCCTCGGCTATCCGGGCGGCCCGGAAGTCTCGCGCCTCGCCGAGTTCGGCACGCCGGGCGCGGTCGAACTGCCGCGTCCGATGCTGCATTCGGGCGATCTCGACTTCAGCTTCAGCGGCCTCAAAACGGCTGTGCTCACGCAAGTGAAGAAACTCGGCACGAACATCTGCGAGCAGGGCAAGGCCGACATCGCGCGCGGTTTCGTCGATGCAGCCGTCGAGGTGCTGGCCGCGAAATCGCTCGCCGCGCTCAAGCGCACGAAGATGAAGCGCCTCGTGGTGGCGGGCGGCGTGGGCGCGAACAAGCAGTTGCGCGAGACGCTTTCGGCGGCGGCGCAAAAGCGCGGCTTCGAAGTGCATTACCCGGACCTGTCGCTGTGCACCGACAACGGCGCGATGATCGCGCTCGCGGGCGCGCTGCGCCTCGCGCGCTGGCCCGAGCAGGCCACGCGCGACTACGCGTTCACGGTGAAGCCGCGCTGGGATCTGACCTCGCTCGCGCAGCAGTAAGCCGTTTGCCGCCGCAGAAGCAAAAAAGCCGCCCAAGGGCGGCTTTTTTGTTGACGACGCAACCTGTGCGGCCCGCTTTACGCGGCGCGCTTGTCGTGCTCGATCACGGCGTAGGCGCTGTGATTGTGGATCGACTCGAAGTTTTCGGCTTCGAGCGTATAGGCGATCACGCGCGCATCGGCGTTCAGTCGCACGGCGACATCGCGCACGAGGTCTTCGACGAACTTGGGGTTCTCATACGCGCGCTCGGTCACGAACTTCTCGTCCGGACGCTTGAGCAGGCCCCACAGCTCGCACGACGCCTCTTGTTCGGCGATGCGAACGAGGTCTTCCACCGGCAGATCGCCTTCGAACTCGACGTTCATCGTCACGTGCGAGCGCTGGTTGTGCGCGCCGTATTGCGAGATCTTCTTCGAGCACGGGCACAGGCTCGTCACGGGCACGAGCACCTTGAGGAACAGGCGCGTCTGCCCGTTGCGCACGTCGCCCGTGAGCGTCACTTCGTAGTCCAGCAGACTTTCCACGCCCGACACCGGCGCCACTTTCTTCACGAAGTACGGGAACGTCACTTCGATACGGCCCGCCTGCGATTCGAGCTTCGCGAGCATCGCGGCCAGCATCGCGCGGAACGTGGCGGGTTCGAGCGGCGCCTTGTTCTCTTCGAGCAGCGCGACGAAGCGCGACATGTGCGTGCCCTTCTGGTCGGCCGGCAGATGAACGTCGAGATTCCACGTGCCGACGCTCGGCTGGACGTCGCCCGCGGCCGTCTTCACCGTGAGCGGATGGCGCACGGCCTTCACGCCGACGCGCTGGATCACGATCTGACGGGTATCGACGGAGCTTTGGACGTCCGGCATCACGAAGGCCGGGTTCATCTGATTCATGTTCTTATCCTCAAGCCGCGCCATAGGCGGCGCGCAAATAACAAACGCCGGCATGAGCCGGCGTTTGCTGGCGGAAAGCCGGGTAGGAAACCCGCCCGCCAGTTCAAATGTGAATTGGGCTGCCGCGAGGGCGACGCACCAATCAAACTATCGCGATCTCAATCGACCTCAGGCAACGCGCATCACCGACTTGCCGGACACTGCCTTGTCGAGAAAGCGCTCGCGAATCGACTTCGCGATGCCTGCTGCGTCGAGCCCACAGCCCGCCAGCAGCTTCGCCGGGTCGCCATGGTCGATGAAGCGGTCGGGGAGGCCCAATTGTAGTACGGGCTTGATAACCCCACTTTCAAGGAGGGCTTCCACGCAGGCCGAACCGGCGCCGCCCATGATGCAGCCTTCCTCGACGGTCACGAGATAGTCGTGCGTTTCGGCGAGCTGCTTCACGAGGTCCGCGTCGAGCGGCTTCACGAAGCGCATGTTCGCCACGGTGGCGTCCAGTTCCTCGGCGGCCTTGAGCGACGGCGCAACCATCGTGCCGAACGCGAGGATCGCGATGCGGCTGCCTGCCGGCGCGTTGCTCTCGCGGCGGACTTCGCCCTTGCCCACCGGCAGCGCGGCCATCTGCTTGACGGTCGCCACGCCCGTGCCCGCACCGCGCGGGTAGCGCACGGCCGTCGGGCAGTCTTGCTGGAGCGCCGTGTAGAGCATCTGGCGGCACTCGTTTTCGTCCGACGCCGCCATGACCATCATGTTCGGGATGCAGCGCATGAACGCGAGGTCGTACGCGCCCGCGTGCGTCGCGCCGTCCGCGCCGACGAGGCCCGCGCGGTCGATCGCGAACACGACCGGCAGGTTCTGCAGCGCCACGTCGTGAATCAGCTGGTCATACGCGCGCTGCAGGAAGGTCGAGTAGATCGCGACCACGGGCTTCAGGCCCTCGGCTGCGAGACCGCCCGCGAACGTCACGGCGTGCTGCTCGGCGATGCCGACGTCGTAGTAGCGGTCCGGGAAGCGCTTTTCGAACTCCACGAGGCCCGAGCCTTCGCGCATGGCCGGCGTGATGCCGATCACGCGCTGGTCGAGTTCGGCCGCGTCGCACAGCCACTCGCCGAACACTTGCGTGTAGGTCTTCTTGGCGGGCGTTGTCGACGGCTTGATGCCTTCGGCCGGGTTGAACTTGCCGGGACCGTGGTACAGGACCGGGTCGGCTTCGGCGAGCTTGTAGCCCTGGCCTTTCTTCGTCACGACGTGCAGGAATTGCGGGCCGCGCAGTTCCTTGATGTTCTGCAGCGTCGGGATCAGCGAATCCAGATCGTGGCCGTCGATCGGCCCGATGTAGTTGAAGCCGAATTCCTCGAACAGCGTAGCCGGCACGATCATGCCCTTCGCGTGCTCTTCGAGCTTGCGCGCGAGGTCGAGCACCGGCGGCGCATGGCGCAGCACGCGCTCCACGCCCGCGCGTGCGGCGGCGTAGAAGCGGCCCGACATGAGGCGCGCGAGATGGCGATTGAGCGCGCCCACCGGCGGCGAAATCGACATGTCGTTGTCGTTGAGGATGACGAGCAGCGGCACGTCGTCTTCCACGCCGCCGTTGTTCAGTGCCTCGAAGGCCATGCCGGCCGTCATCGCGCCGTCGCCGATCACGGCGATGCCCATGGCGTTGTCGCCCTTGAGCTTGCTCGCGACAGCCATGCCGAGCGCCGCCGAAATCGACGTGCTCGAGTGCGCGGTGCCGAACGTGTCGTACGGCGACTCGTCGCGTTTCGGGAAGCCCGAAATGCCGCCGAGCTGGCGCAGCGTCGACATCTGGTCGCGGCGGCCCGTCAGGATCTTGTGCGGATAGGTCTGATGGCCCACGTCCCAGACGATGCGGTCGCGCGGCGTGTCGAACACGTAGTGCAGCGCGATCGTCAGTTCGACCGTACCGAGGTTGGACGACAGGTGGCCGCCCGTCTGCGAGACGCTTTCGAGAACGAAGGCACGCAGTTCGTCGGCAAGCGGTTGCAACTGGCGGCGATCAAGGCGGCGCAAATCCGCCGGGTCGTCAATGGTTTTCAGCAAGTCGTACATCGTCGTTCCATTGTAGGAAAACTGGCGCTCCCGCACTTTTTCTGCGCATTACTTCCGTTTCATGCGCGTGGGCGGGTTGCGCGGTCAGCTCACCCGGTTCACCACCAGGTCAGCGAGTTCGGCGAGGCGCTGAGCGCGCGCGCCGAACGGTTCGAGCGCCGCGTGCGCGTCGGCGCGCAACTGCTGCGCGAGCGCACGCGATGCATCAAGACCGATAATCGACACGTAGGTCGGCTTGCCGTCCTTCGCGTCCTTGCCCGCGGTCTTGCCGAGCGTTGCGGAGTCGGCGGTGACGTCGAGAATGTCGTCCACCACCTGAAAAGCGAGACCCACGGCCGCCGCGTATTTGTCGAGCGCGGCAAGGCTTTGCGCCGAAGGCGTCTCGCCCGCCAGCGCGCCCATGCGGACCGCGGCGCGCAGAAGCGCGCCGGTCTTCAGGCGGTGCATCGTTTCGAGTTGCTCGCGGGTGAGCGAATGGCCCACGCTCGCGAGGTCGATGGCCTGGCCGCCGGCCATGCCGATCGAGCCGCTGGCCAGCGCGAGTTCGCGCACGAGCGATGCCTGGTGCTGGGCACCGAGCACTTCCGAGGTCAGCGTGACGAAGGCTTGCGACTGCAGCGCATCGCCCACCAGCAGCGCCGTCGGTTCGTCATATTTGACGTGTACGGTGGGTTTGCCGCGACGCATGTCGTCGTCGTCCATGCACGGCATGTCGTCGTGCACGAGCGAGTAGACGTGGATCATTTCGAGCGCGCAGGCCGCCGCGTCGAGCGCTTCCGGCGTGGCGTTCGTGAGTTCGCCCGCCGCGTGGCACAGGAGCGGACGCACCCGCTTGCCGCCGCCCATCACGGCATAACGCATGGCGTCATGCAGCGGCGCCGGCAGCACGTCGGCAGCCGGCAAATAGTGATCGAGCGCGCTTTCGACCCGGTCGAGTACCTGCCGGGTCCATTGGTCAAATGTCATAGATCGTCGTCTCCGCCCGCTGCGGAGTCTGTCGTATTGAGGGGCACGGGCCGCAGCGTCTCGCCGTCGAGCACGCGCACCTGTTGTTCAACCTTTTCGAGCTGCTGCTGGCAAAAGCGCACGAGCGCCGCGCCACGGCGGTAGGCTGCAAGCGATTCTTCCAGGCTCAGGCTGCCGCCTTCCATGCGTGCAACGAGCCCGTCGAGCTCCGCCAGCGCCGCCTCGTAGCTCTCGGGCAGGGCTTCGCCCTCGGCCAGCCCGGCTGCGCTTTCGCCCGCGCCAGCGCGGTCTTTCGATGCGGATTTCGCCATGAGTCGTCGCCAGAATGAAACAAGGCGGACATTCTACGGCAAAAGGTCCCTTTCGACCCGCTCCCCGGCTTGTGTACCCTCTCGACCACACGCTCGGGGCCAGTACAAATCGGTTCCAGAAGGCCCGATTACCCGTGCCTTTGTCTCATATTTCCTGAATTCCTGCCGTCTTTCCGGTGTAATTTTGGCAAAAATCAGTCACTTAGCTACCCCATGACGGGGTAACCGGGTATAATCGCCGGCTCCCTAAATCGAATCTTCGATGGTTGGGTTGTTCACTGCTTTCACGTCTTCATCGGGAGTGGGAATGTCCAATCTGAGCAATGCATTGCAGCTGAAGTCTATCCACAGCCAGCTGCCAGTCACCGCTTATTTTGACGAAGCGCTACTCAAGCGCGAAATCGACACGCTTTTCCAGAAGGGTCCTCGCTACGTCGGGCACGAACTCATGGTGCCCGAGGCGGGAAACTATTTTGCGTTGCCCGGCGAAAAAGAAGGCCGCGTGCTCGTTCGCAACAAGAGCAACGAAATCGAGCTGCTCTCGAACGTGTGCCGGCATCGCCAGGCCATCATGCTAAACGGTCGCGGCACGGCAGACAACATTGTATGTCCGCTGCATCGCTGGACCTATGACCTCAAGGGCGAACTGCTCGGCGCACCGCACTTCGCTGACAAGCCGTGTCTGAACCTGAACAGCTCGCCGCTCCAGAAGTGGAACGGGCTGCTGTTCGAATCCGCGGGCCGCGACGTCGCGCGCGATCTCGCACGCCTTGGGCCGGCGCAACACCTCGACTTCACGGACTACCTGTTCGATCACGTCGAGGTGCACGAGTGCAACTACAACTGGAAGACCTTCATCGAGGTCTATCTGGAAGACTATCACGTCGTGCCGTTCCACCCGGGCCTCGGCAACTTCGTCTCGTGCGACGACCTCCAGTGGGAGTTCGGCGAGTGGTATAGCGTGCAGACGGTCGGCGTGCACAAGCACCTCGGCAAGCCGGGCAGCCCGACGTACCGCAAGTGGCACGACGAAGTCCTGCGCTTTCGCAACGGCGTGCCGCCCGAGTTCGGCGCGATCTGGATGGTGTACTACCCGAATCTCATGATCGAGTGGTATCCGCACGTGCTCGTGGTCTCGTGGCTCATCCCGCAGGGCACGCAGAAAACGACCAACATCGTCGAGTTCTATTACCCCGAGGAAATCACGCTGTTCGAGCGCGAGTTCGTCGAGGCCGAGCGCGCCGCCTATATGGAAACCGCCGTCGAAGACGACGAGATCGCCGAGCGCATGGACGCCGGCCGCCGGGCGCTGTTCGAGCGCGGCGTTTCCGAAGTCGGCCCGTATCAGAGCCCGATGGAAGACGGCATGCAGCACTTCCACGAGTTTCTGCGCCGCGAGCTGGGATCGATCTGACGCGCGGCCTGGCGCCGGCGTCGGGCAGCGCGAACGCATCACGGAAAGACGGGCTTAGGCCCGTCTTTTTGTTTAGACTGACGGCACCGGGCCGTCGCATAGCGAGAGAGGGCGGCCTTGCACGATTCAAGGAGCCGTCATGCCCCACACGCACTACACCACGCTGATCTCGGCCGCCAATCTGCACGAACGCCTGACCGCCGCGCCGGGCAGCGTGCTGGTTTTCGACTGCCGCTTCGATCTCGCCAACCCCGCCGCGGGTGAGAACGGCTATGCGCTGGGCCATCTGCCCGGCGCCCAATACCTGCATCTGGACCGCGACCTCTCGGGCCCGAAGACCGGCAAGAACGGCCGCCATCCGCTGCCCGACCGCTCGGCGCTCGTCGCCACGCTGTTGCTGCGCGGGCTCAACGAAGGCCAGCAGGTCGTGGCCTACGACGCGCAAGGCGGCGCCTACGCCGCGCGTCTATGGTGGCTGCTGCGCTGGCTCGGCCACGACTCGGTGGCCGTGCTCGACGGCGGCCTCAAGGCGTGGGAGGCGGCGGGCTTCCCGCTCGTGCGCGACGTGCCCACGCCCGCGCGCGGCACTTTCAAGGCCGGCGCGCCGCTGCAGGTGACAGTGGACGCCCAGGCCATCGTCCGCAATCTCGCGACGCACGAACTCACGGTCGTCGACGCGCGCGCCGCCGACCGCTATCGCGGCGAGAACGAAACGATCGACCCGGTGGGCGGCCATATTCCTGGCGCGCGCAATCGGTTTTATCAGGACAATCTCACGCCGGATGGCCGCTTCAAGTCGGCGCATGCGCTGCGCGAGGATTTCACGGCGGTGCTGCCGGGCATCACGCCCGAACACGTGGTCCTGCAATGCGGCTCGGGCGTGACCGCCTGCCACAATGCGCTCGCGATGGAGATTGCCGGCCTGCACGGCGCGGCGCTCTATCCCGGTTCGTGGAGCGAATGGAGCGCCGACGCGTCGCGGCCGGTCGCGACTGGCCCCACCCCCTGAGCCGGGAATCCGGAAGCGGGCACGGCGTCACACCACGCCGTGCTCCTTGAACCAGGCAATCGCGCGCTTCCAGCCGTCTTCCGCATCGGCCTTGCGATAGCTCGGCCGGTAGTCCGCGAAGAACGCGTGGCCCGCGTCGTCGTACACGACGATTTGCGAGCCGCGCCCACCCTGCGGGCCCTGCGCGATGGCGGCCTTCATCTGCTCGAGCGTGTCCTGCGGAATGCTGTTGTCCTGCAAGCCATACATGCCGAGTACCGGCACCTGCAGATTGCCCGCGAGATCGAGCGGATTTTGCGGCGAATTTTCCGTGTGCGCGCCCGCCACGCGGCCATACCAGGAAACCGCCGCCTTGATGCGCGGATTGTGCTCGGCATAGAGCCACGTGTAGACCCCGCCCCAACAGAAGCCATTGACGCCCACGCGCTTCAGATCGCCACCGTGCTCGCCGGCCCAGACGAGCGCCGCATCGATGTCGCCGAGCACCTGGGCATCAGGCACCTTGCTCGCGATGTTCTCGCTGATTTGCTGCACCGTCGGGTACACCGAGGCATCGCCCTGGCGCACGAAGAAGTCCGGCGCGATGGCCAGATAGCCGAGCTTCGCAAAGCGGCGGCACACATCGGCGATATGCTCGTGCACGCCGAAGATCTCGTGAATCACGATGATCACCGGCAAGTGCGTCTTGCCGCGCGGCTGCGCGCGATACGCCGGGATGAGCGTGCCGCTCGACTGGAAGCCGATCTCGCCGGCTTCGAGACCTTCGCTGTCGGTGTGGATGGTTTGCGCGGAGACGGGCAGCACGGCAGCGGCGAATCCGCTGCCGAGCGCCGCCTTGATGAAGGTGCGCCGATCGAACGGCACGTGCGGGACGAGGCTATCGACTTCGGGTTTCAGCATGCAGCGCTCCTTGAAGATCAAACAGCGGAAACAGGCGGAATGGCGCCGCGCCCCGGACACAAGCACCGCTCGATGCAGACGCTCAGTGCTGCCGCCTAGTGCAGCTTCACGCGCGGCAACGTCGTGCGGCGCAGCCAGTGCGCGAAGGTATCGAGCACCATGCGCGCGTAGCCGTGCAGCGCCGCGATGTGCAGCCGGTACAGCGACATGTACATGAAACGGGCAAACAATCCTTCGATCAACATATTCCCGCCGATCAGCCCGCCCATCAGATTGCCGACCGCGCTGAAGTGGCCGAGCGACACCAGTGAGCCGAAGTCGCGATAGGTGAACTCCTCGAGCGGCTTGCCGGCGAGCAGATTGCCCAGCGACTTGAACAGGAAAGTGGCCTGCTGGTGCGCGGCTTGCGCGCGCGGCGGCACACCGCGCTCGTGGCCCGGCCATTCGCAGGCCGCGCAGTCGCCGAGCGCGAAGATGTTGTCATCGAGTTCCGTTTGCAGCGTACGGCGCACGATCAGTTGGCCGAGCTTGTTGACGGTGAGGCCGTCGAGCCGCGACAGCACGGCCGGCGCGGTGATGCCCGCGGCCCAGACCGTGAGGTCCGCGCGCAGGTTCTTGCCGCTCGCGGTGCGCACGACGCCAGGCGCCACTTCGATCACACGTTCGCTCGTGAGCAGCTTCACGCCGAGCTTCTGCAGCAGCTCGCCCGTGGCCGACGACACGCGCTCGGGCAGCGCGGGCAGGATGCGCGGGCCCGCCTCGATCAGCACGATGCCTACGTCGTGGCGCGGATCGAGCTTGTGCAATCCATAGGCCGACAGCACCTGTGCGGTGTTGCGCAGTTCGGCGGAAAGCTCGACGCCCGTCGCGCCTGCGCCGATGATCGCCACCTGCACGCGCGGCTCGGCGCCGGCGTTCATGGCCGGCGCGAGGTCGTCCGCCGTCACCTCCACCGCGACTCTTTCGGGCGCCTGATGTTCGGCGCGCATGCACGCCGCGATCAAACGCTTGCGAAAGCGCTCGGCCTGCTCGACGGTGTCGAGCGCGATGGAATTCTCGGCCGCGCCCGGCACGCCGAAAAAGTGCGTCGTGCTGCCGATCGCGAGCACGAGCGTGTCGTATTCGAGCACGCGCTCGGGCAGCATTTCCGCGCCGTCTTCGTCGAGCACGCGCCCGAGCGTGATGCGCTTCGCCGCGCGGTCGAGGCCGGTCAGCTCGCCCTGCTGGAACTCGAAGCCGTGCCAGCGCGCCTGCGCCGGATATTCGAGCTGATGCGTGAACGGATCCATGCTGCCCGCCGCGACTTCGTGCAGGAGCGGTTTCCAGATATGCGTTGGATTGCGGTCGACCAGCGTGATCGATGCCGCCTGCGGCTTGCCCCGCTTCGCGCGCGCTTCGCCGTAACGATCGCCGAGCCGTGTTGCCAGTTCCAGCCCGCCTGCGCCTCCTCCCACAACGATAAAGCGATGCATAGACTCTCCGTGCATGTCGAAAGGCGATAGAAAGGCCGATGCATCGACAACATGACGTGCGAGGCACCGGCCTTCAATCAAATCATTGTCGGCTGACGGAGCGCGCGGCGGCAACCCTTGCGGCGCGCATTCGCGACATCACGCACGCGAGGCTTGCCTTATCGCGCGCGCGCAGTTACGGCTTTGCTGCGGTACAGCGCATTCAGTATGTACTTAGTAGAGCTTTGCTAAGCGCTTCGACGCGTCTTCAATGCGCCTCTTCCCAGTTCTCGCCCACGCCCACTTCGGCGACGAGCGGCACCTTGAGCTGCGCCACCGAGCACATCAGTTCTGGCAAGCGCTTGCGCACTTCGGCGAGTTCGCCGCCCGGCACTTCGAGCACGAGTTCGTCGTGCACCTGCATGATCATCTTCGTGCTGATCTTGCGTTCGTCGAGCCATTTCTGCACCGCGACCATGGAAAGCTTGATGAGGTCGGCGGCCGTGCCCTGCATGGGCGCGTTGATGGCGGCGCGCTCGGCGGCCTGGCGGCGCGGACCGTTGCCGCCGTTGATCTCGGGCAGCCACAGACGGCGGCCGAAGACGGTCTCCACATAGCCGCGCGACTTCGCGTCCATGCGCGTTTCGTCCATGTAGCGCGCGACGCCCGGATAGCGCGCGAAATAACGGTCGATATAAAGCTTCGCCGCGTCGCGCGTAATGCCGAGATTCGATGCGAGCCCGAACGCGCTCATGCCGTAAATCAGGCCGAAATTGATGACCTTGGCGATGCGCCGCTGGTCCGCGCTCACTTCGAGCGGCGTGACGCCGAACACCTCGGAAGCCGTGGCGCGGTGAATGTCGTCGCCGCGCGCGAACGCCGCGAGCAGCGACTCGTCACCCGAGATATGCGCCATGATGCGCAGTTCGATCTGCGAATAGTCGGCGGAAACGATCTTGTGCCCCGGCGGCGCGATGAACGCCTCGCGAATGCGCCGGCCTTCGCCCGTGCGCACGGGGATGTTCTGCAGATTCGGATCGTTCGACGCAAGGCGGCCCGTGACCGCCACCGCCTGCGCGTAGTTCGTGTGCACGCGGCCCGTTTGCGCATTCACCATGCGCGGCAGCTTGTCGGTGTACGTGGACTTGAGCTTGGCAAGCCCGCGATGCTCGAGCAGGATCTTGGGCAGCGGGTAATCCTCGGCGAGCTTCTGCAGCACTTCTTCGTCGGTGGAAGGCGCGCCGCTCGGCGTTTTCTTCACGACCGGCAGTTGCAGCTTCTCGAAGAAAATCTGGCCGATCTGCTTGGGCGAGCCCAGATTGAATTCGCCGCCCGCGAGCGCATACGCTTCCTCTTCGAGCGCGATGAGCCGCACCGCAATTTCCGCGCTCTGCTTTTCGAGCCTTTCGCTGTCGATCAGCACGCCGTTGCGCTCCATCTTGCGCAGCACGCGCGACGTGGGCAGCTCGATGTGGCGATACACGTAATCGAGGCCCTTCTCGGGCGCGATCTGCGCATAGAGCGCGCGATGCAGTTGCAGCGTGACGTCGGCGTCTTCGGCAGCGTATTCGGCGGCCTTGTCGAGCGCGACTTCGTCGAAGCCGATCTGCTGCGCGCCCTTGCCCGCCACCTCTTCGTACTTGATCGTCTTGATGCCCAGATGGCGCAGCGCGAGGCTGTCCATGTCGTGGCTGCGATGCGATTCGAGCACATACGATTCGAGCAGCGTGTCATGCTCCACGCCATTCAGCTCGATGCCGTAGTTCGCGAGCACCTGCTCGTCGTACTTCATGTGCTGGCCGACTTTCTTGTGCTTCCCGCTTTCGAGCCAGGGCTTCAGGCGCGCGAGCACTTCGTCCTGCGGCAGTTGATCGGGTGCGTCCGGGCCGCGGTGCGCGAGCGGCAAATAGGCGGCCACACCCGGTTCCGTCGAGAACGACATGCCGACGAGCTTCGCGACCATCGGATCGAGCGCCGTGGTCTCGGTATCGAACGCGGTGAGTTCGGCGGCTTCGATCCGCTTGAGCCACGTGTCGAACTGCGGCCACGTCTGGATCGTTTCGTAATGGCGCGGCGCATCGACGAACAACGCGGGCTGCACGATCGCGTCTTTTTCGGGCGCATCGCCTTTGGTTGCGGCGGGCACCGTCTCGCTCTGCTGACTCGCTTCGGTGACTTCGCGCAGCCAGGTCTTGAAGCCGTGGCGCGCGAAGATATCGCGCAGTTCTTCGCGCGCTTCGGCTCGCGTGGCAAGCGACGCTTCGATCGACTCGAGATGTGGCGCGAGATCGCAAGCCGTTTCCACCGTGACGAGCTTTCTCGCCATCGGCAGGAAGTCGAGCGCGTCGCGCAGATAACCGCCCACAGCGCCCTTGATTTCATCCGCATGCGCGATCACGCCGTCGAGCGAGTCGTATTGCGCGAGCCACTTGACCGCCGTTTTCGGGCCGCACTTGTTCACGCCCGGCACGTTGTCGACGGTGTCGCCGATGAGCGAGAGATAATCGATGATGCGCTCCGGCGGCACGCCGAACTTCGCGATCACGCCTTCGCGATCGAGCGTTTCATTCGTCATCGTGTTGATGAGCGTGACGTGGTCCGTCACGAGCTGCGCCAGGTCCTTGTCGCCCGTGGAAACGATGACCTTCATGCCGAGCTTCTCGGCCTGATGCGCGAGCGTGCCGATCACGTCGTCGGCCTCCACGCCTTCGATCATCAGCAGCGGCCAGCCGAGCGCGCGCACGGCCGTGTGAATGGGCTCGATTTGTGCAGCGAGCGGCTCGGGCATGGAAGGCCGGTTGGCCTTGTACTCGGGGTACCAGTCGTCGCGGAACGTCTTGCCCTTTGCATCGAACACGCACGCGCTATACTCTGCCGTAACGTCCTTGCGCATGCGACGCAGCATGTTGATGATGCCGTATAGCGCGCCCGTGGGTTCGCCGTCAGGACCGCGCAGATCCGGCATCGCATGGAAGGCCCGATAGAGATAGCTAGAACCGTCGACCAGCAACAGGGTCTTACCTTCCAGCCCGTTTTGTAGCTTTAGCTTTGTATCCACGCGTAGTTCTTCAGGCATTATGGACAAGAGAAAAGTGATTCCGAGTCTGCGTTCACTCGCAGATCAAGAGCGCGCGACGGCCAAGAAGGCGCGCGCATCGTGGCAGATGTTCACGATTATGGCAGAGTTTATCGAGGCGACCGAGTACCTGTCCGAGATCCGGCCAGCGGTCAGCATCTACGGTTCCGCCCGCCTGAAACCGGAGTCGGAGTACTACCAGCTCGCCACCACCATCGCGCGCAAGGTGTCCGATGCGGGCTTCGCCGTGATCTCCGGCGGCGGCCCCGGCATCATGGAAGCCGCGAACCAGGGCGCGCATGCGGGCAAGTCGCCTTCCGTGGGCCTGAACATCGAGTTGCCGCACGAGCAGTCGGGCAACCAGTGGCAGGACATCTCGCTGCGCTTCCGCCATTTCTTCACGCGCAAGGTCACCTTCGTGAAGAACTCGGACGCCGTGATCGTCATGCCCGGCGGCTTCGGCACGCTCGACGAACTGGCCGAAGTGCTCACGCTCATCCAGACGAAAAAGTCGCGTCATGTGCCCATCATTCTGGTGGGCGCCGCATTCTGGAAGGGCCTGCTCGACTGGTTCCGCTCGGCGCTCGTGCCCATGGGCCTCATCAATCCCGAAGACATGGATTTGATGCAGGTGATCGACGACCCGGATCAGGTGCTCGAAGCCGTTCTCAAGTTCTACGAAGATGCGGACACCGCCGAAGATACCGGCAAGGAACACCCGGCGCGCCGCGACCGCGACTCCGACGAAGACCGGATGTTCTACCTCTGATGCATCGCGTGTGGCGCGGCGTGCGGCTGGCCTGCGGTTGACGTTTTCGCAGGCCTGCGCACCGCTCGCGCCTCAGCGCGTCACTCCCCTCACGCTTGCTCCGCGCTTGCGGGCACGCCGGATGCACCGAGCGGCGCCCGCGCGCTCGCCTGCTCCTCCAGCCAGCGGCAAAACTGCATGACGAGCGGCGCTTGCGCCACCTCGCGGCGCGCCACCCACCAGTAGCCGCGCGCGTCGAGATGCGGCCCCGCGAGCGGGGTGACGAGCCGCCCTGACGCGAGCTCGTCGTCGAGCAGCGGCAGCGGGCCGAGCGCGACACCCAGACCATCCACGGCGGCCTGCAAGGCCAGATAGAAGTGGTCGAACGACTGCTTCTTGCGGCATTTGGCTTTCACGCCTGCGGCCGCGAGCCAGGTGCGCCACGCATCGGGCCGCGTGTCCGAATGCAGCAGCACGTGGCGCGCAAGATCGCTCGCCTGATGAATCGGCGCGCGTTTGAGCAGCGCCGGACTGCACACCGGCAGTTCCATCTCGTCGAGAAAATGACCGGCCTCGCAGTCGCGCCAGTGGGCCGGACCGCGCCGCACGGCCACGTCGAAGCCTTCGAGCGTCTCGACCGGGGCGTTCGAGGTGGACAGGCGCAACTCGACGTTCGGCGCGAGCCGCTGAAACTGCGAGAGCCTCGGCAGCAGCCATTTCATCGCGAAGGTAGGCAGCGCGCTCACGCGCAATACGTGCACCACGCCCGTGTCGCGCAACTGGCTGGTTGCGCGCGCGATGTCGTCGAACGCCGACTGCACGGCGGCGAGGTAGCGCCGCCCGTCCTCGGTCAGTGCGACCCGCTTGCCGTGCCGGTGAAACACCTGCACGCCGACCCACGCCTCGAGCGCGGCCACCTGCCGGCTGATGGCACCGTGAGTCACATTGAGATCGCCCGCCGCGGCAGAGAAGCTGTTGTGCCGCGCGGCGGCTTCGAACGCGCGCAGCGCGGGAAAGGGAGGAAGGGAGCGTGCCATGCTTGTGAGTGTAGATCACAAGAGCGCGCCATAGAAATCGTTTTGCCGCGCGCGCGAATGGGCTTAATCTCCGAACTTGCCTCAGAGGTCCCTTCCATTCATGAAACAACCCATCTCATCGCCCGCCGCAGCCGGACATGGCACGGACGGCGGCCTGCATACGCCGACGGTACGCGATCTGTTCCTCGGCTTTCTCGGTCTCGGCTTCACGTCGTTCGGCGGCGCACTGCCGTTGGCGCGCCGCACCATCGTCGAGCAGCGCCGCTGGCTCACCGCCAGCGAGTTCACCGACCTGCTCGGCCTCTGCCAGTTTTTGCCGGGCGGCAACGTCATCAATCTCTCGGTCGCGCTCGGCATGCGTTTCCATGGATGGCGCGGCGCGCTCGCCGGCATCCTCGGCCTGATCGCGGGTCCGTCGCTCGTCGTGATCGGGCTCGGCGTGCTCTACGAGCGCACGCAAGACGACCCGCATGTGCGGCATCTGTTCGTCGGGCTCGCCGCGGCAGCCGCCGGGCTGCTCGTCTCGATGGCGCTGAAAATCGTGCTGCCGCTGCGGCGCGATCCCGCCGCGGCCGTCGTCGCCGCGCTCGGCTTCGTGGCCATCGCCGTGCTGCGCACGCCGCTCTTGCCCACCATGCTCGTGCTCACGCCGATCGGCATCGCGCTCGCGGCCCGCGCGGCGCGCAAGGAAGGAGGCTCGCGATGAGCGCCACACTCGTTGCGCTCGCCGCGATCTTCGGCCAGCTCTCGCTGCTCGCTTTCGGCGGCGGCAACACGATCCTGCCTGAGATGCAGCGCCAGGTCGTCGAGGTCCACCACTGGATGCCGGCGAGCGAGTTCAGCGCGCTATTCGCGCTCGCCCAGGCCGCCCCGGGCCCGAACATGATGGTCGTGACGCTGGTGGGCTGGCACGTGGCCGGCTGGGCAGGCATGCTGGTCACGTCGATTGCGAAGTTCGGGCCGTCGTCGCTCGTCACGATCGCCGCGCTGCATGCGTGGGATCGCTTCAAGGACCGCCCGTGGCGGCGCATCGCGCAAAAGGGCCTCGTGCCGGTGACGGCGGGCCTCGTGGCCGCGAGCGCCGTGCTGATCGCGAGGGCCTCCGATCCTTCGTGGATCGCCTGGGCGATTACCGGCGTGTGCGCCGTGCTCGCGTTTCGCACGAAGATTCACCCGCTTTGGCTGCTTGGCGCGGGGAGTTTGATCGGGTTGACGGGGTTCGGGCAGTAAGCGACCGCCGGCAAATGATTCGGCATCCGAATTGATGCAAGGCAACAGCGCAATTCGACAGACTGGCCGGCGCTCACCATGCGCCAGCCAGCCATAAAGCGTCTACTGAAACGCCACCTCCGCAAAGCTGCGCAATTTCCGGCTATGCAGTTTGTGCAGGCCGTTCGTGCGCAGAATCTCCATCGCCTTCACGCCGATCTGCAGATGCTGATCGACCTGCGCGCGATAGAACGAATCGGCCATGCCCGGCAGCTTGAGTTCGCCGTGCAGCGGCTTGTCGGACACGCACAGCAAGGTGCCGTACGGCACGCGAAAGCGGAATCCGTTCGCGGCGATGGTCGCGCTTTCCATGTCGAGCGCGATCGCGCGGCTCTGTGAGAGGCGCTGCACCGGCTCGCGATGATCGCGCAGCTCCCAGTTGCGGTTGTCGACGCTCGCCACCGTCCCCGTGCGCATCACGCGCTTGAGTTCCACGCCGTCGAGCTTCGTGACCTCCGCGACCGCACGCTCGAGCGCGAGCTGCACTTCGGCGAGTGCCGGAATCGGCACCCACAGCGGCAGATCGGCATCGAGCACGTGATCCTCGCGCACATAGCCGTGCGCGAGCACGTAGTCGCCCAGACGCTGCGTGTTGCGCAAGCCCGCGCAGTGGCCGAGCATGATCCACGCATGCGGACGCAGCACGGCAATGTGGTCGGTGATCGTCTTCGCGTTCGACGGCCCCACGCCGATGTTGACCATCGAGATGCCGCTGCCGTCCGCACGCTTGAGGTGATAGGCCGGCATTTGCGGCAGGCGCGCGGGCGCCTTGCCTTCGTCGTCCTGTTCGCCCAGGTTCGCGTTGTAGGTCACCACGTCGCCGGGTTCGACGAACGAGGTGTATTCGCTGCGATAGTTGCGCAGGTCGGCGTCGTCGGTGTGCGCCATCATCGCGCGGCCGAGCTTCACGAACTCGTCGATATAGAACTGATAGTTCGTATAGAGCACGTAGTTCTGCACGTGCGTGGGCGACGTCGCCGTGTAGTGCTTGAGCCGGTGCAGCGAAAAGTCCACGCGCGGGGCGGTGAAGAGCGCAAGCGGATGCGGCTCGCCCGGCTCCGGCTCGTAGGTGCCGTTTACGATGCGGTCGTCGAGCTGCGCGAGATCGGGCGTATCGAACACGTCGCGCATGGCGAAGAGGCGCTCGCGGTCGAGATCGCCTTCGAGGTGGATGCCTTCGGCGAACGCGAAGTGCACGGGAATCGGCTGATCCGACACGCCCACTTCGATGCCCACATGATGGTTCTTCGCCAGCAGACGCAACTGCTCGCGATAGTAATTGCCGAAAAGATCGGGCCGCGTGACGGTCGTCTCGAACACGCCGGGGCCCGCCACGAAGCCATACGAGCGGCGCGAGTCGATATGCGTGTTGACGTTGGTGCGAATGCGCACGAACGGATAGCACGCGCGCACGCGGCGCTCGAACGCCTCGCCGCGGCGATAGCGCGCAAACGCGTCGCGCAGGAACGACGTATTCGCTTCGTAGATGCTCGAGAGGCGCGCCACGGCGTCGGCGGCGTCTTCGAAGAATTCGTCCGGGAAGTCGTGCGCCGGCGTCATGAGGGGCCGCAGGTAGCTGTCGTTGTTCATCTTCGTTGCCTCTCCGTTTGATGGGTCCACATTACCACGGAAGGTGCGACTTTCTGGCGACCGACCTCGCCGCGCCCGGGGCTTTTGGAGCACCCGCCACGCACGGGCCGCGAGCGCCGCGCACCGCCCGCCGGGCGCGGGCCGCGGCGCTTGCGCGACATGGGGCAAAGCGCCCGGATTTGCTAGAATTGGGGCATCCCATCGGAGAAAGACCATGAAGTCGCACCTTCTTGCCGCCGTCGCGGTGACGCTCGCTTTCAGCGGGGTCGCCATGGCCGCGCCGGCCGACGACGCAAAGACCGCCGTCGAGGCACAATCCGCGCAATCGGAGAACGAACGCGCGGGCCTGCCCGATCTGGCTGCGATCAACAACAAGCCGGCCGCACGCGTCACCTCGAAGGTCAACATCAACGACGTGCCGCGCGTGCCCAGCTATCACGAAGTGAGCCCGAACGGCACCGAAATCACCGAGTTCCGCGACAAGGGCAAGCCCGTCGAGATCAACGTGCATTCGAACTTCGGCACGCGCTACACGATGAGCGCGAACCCCGACACCTCGCCGCAAGTGCGCAACAACGGCCAGGCCAGCACGCGCCTGCCGTCGATCAACCTGCATTACTGCCCAATCCGGGGGGGGGATTGCCATTTGGGGGCATGCCCGCGCCAACGCCATGTGCGCCGCCCCATGAGCCGGGCCGCGGCCATCGCGCCTGAGCCGGACACGCCTGCAAGCCCCTCGGGCAGCACCTCGCAGCGTTCGCCGACCCGCCATTACCAATCAACCGACCTTCTTGCATGGCCGTCTTCACCGCTGTCACCGACCAAGAGCTTGCCCAATGGCTGCGCGACTACGATCTCGGCGATGTCGTCGAATTTCGCGGCATCCAGTCCGGCATTGAGAACAGCAACTTCTTCCTGACGACGACGCGCGGCGAATACGTCCTGACGATCTTCGAAAAGCTGACCGCCGAACAACTGCCGTTCTACCTCGACCTGATGCGGCACCTCGCCTCGCATCGCGTACCGGTACCCGACCCCATGCCGCGCAAGGACGGCGCGCTCTTCGGCCTGCTGCAGGGCAAGCCCGCGGCCATCGTCTCGAAGCTCGAAGGCAAGCCCGAACTCGCGCCCGGCGTGGAGCACTGCGCGGAAGTGGGCCAGATGCTCGCGCGCCTGCACCTGGCGGGCCGCGACTTCCGCGGCGACCAGCCGAATCTGCGCAGCCTTTCGTGGTGGGAAGAAACGGTGCCGACGGTGCTGCCGTTTCTGGACGACGCCCAGCGCACGCTCCTCACGACCGAACTCGACCACCAGCGCGCATTCTTCGGCTCGGCCGACTATGCGGCGCTGCCGGGCGGTCCGTGCCACTGCGACCTGTTCCGCGACAACGCGATGTTCGCGCACTCGCACCCCGCGCCGGGCCACGAAGTTCGGCTGGGCGGCTTTTTCGACTTCTATTTCGCCGGCTGCGACAAGTGGCTCTTCGACGTGGCCGTGACCGTCAACGACTGGTGCGTCGACCTCGCCACCGGCAAGCTCGACACCGCGCGCGCCGACGCGCTCCTGCGCGCCTACCAGACCGTGCGCCCGTTCACGCCCGAGGAAACGCGCCACTGGATGGACATGCTGCGCGCAGGCGCGTACCGCTTCTGGGTCTCGCGCCTGTATGATTTCCACCTGCCTCGCTCGGCCGAGCTGCTCAAGCCGCACGATCCCGGCCACTTCGAGCGCATCCTGCGCGAGCGCCTCGCCGGCAGCGAGGCGGGCTCCCATCACGCCTTGCCCCATCGCCCATGCAACTAATTGAAGTCCCCGCGAAGACGGGCTACGTCTGGTTCCGCCAGGGTATCTGGCTGTTCCGCCGCAATCCGCTCGCGTTTCTCACGCTGTTTTTCGCCTATTTGCTGGCGATGACGCTGATTTCCGCCATTCCCGTGATCGGCGGCGTATTGCCGCTCCTGTTCGTGCCCGGCGTGGCCGTCGGCTTCATGGCGGCGTGCCGCGACACGATCGCGGGCAAACCGGTGTTCCCGACCATTCTGATCGACGGCTTTCGTTCGTACGGCAGCAACGTGGCGAAGCACCTGCTGGCGCTCGGGGCGATTTACGTGGTGGCGATGTTGCTGGTGCTGGCCGCGTCTGCGTTCGTGGACGGCGGCGCGCTATTGCGGCTGATGACGATCGGCGGCGACCTCGACGCGGAAGCGCTCGCCAACAGCGACGTGCCGCTCGCGGTGCTGGCTTCGCTGCTCTGCTACGTGCCGGTGTCGATGCTGTTCTGGTTTGCGCCCGTGCTCACGGCGTGGCACGACGTGCCGCCCGTGAAGGCCATGTTCTTCAGCATTGTGAGCTGCTGGCGCAACAAGGGCGCGTTCATGGTGTACGGGGCGCTGTGGTTTGCGGTCTCGACGGTCGTATCGATCGGCCTGTCGACGCTGCTGCGCGCGCTCGGTGCCGGCGACTTCACGGTGGCGATCCTGATGCCCGCGCTCATCATCGTGACGACGATGCTCTATTGCTCGTTCTACGCGACCTATCGCGGCTGCTTCGGCGTGCAGGAAAAGCAGGCCGCCGAAATGCCGGACTCGGGCCGCTGAACGGCGCGGCACGTCCTTCACGCGCACCATGCAAAAACGGCGCCTTTTGGCGCCGTTTTCATTTTGCCCCGTTAGCGGGGCGCAGCATTCCTGCTTAGCCGTAGTGGTTCATCCACGACGGGTGGCGCGTGGCCTTCTCGCGATCCATCTTGCGCATGCGGAACTCGAGATCGTAGATGTCGACGGACTGCGCGAGATACGCTTCCTCGCGCTGCTGGCGGCGAGCTTCGGCGGTTTCGGAGAGGAACAGGAAAAGACGGCTGAGCAGGTACATGATTTGGCCCTTCTTTGACGGGCACGTGCCCGCGAATCGAATGAAGCCATTATAGGGTAAACCCTGCTAAGGGTAAACCCCTAAGTTACCCGTAGTCGCTTTTAACCAACGTCCTGTGTCAATTCGGCGTCGTAGGCCTCGTCGAAGGCCTCGCGGCGCTGGGCCTCGAAAAAGTCCCAGATCAGCGTGCTCGCGTCCGGTCCCGTCGAGGAATGGAACGGCACGGTGTCGTCGCCGCCGCTCCAGGCGTGGTCGAGGTCCGCCACGCGGCACAGCCGCACGACGCTCGCACCGTCGAGTTCGTAATCCTGCTCGCGATAACCGTCCTTGAAGGTCTCGCGCGACACGACGCCCTGACGCACGCCACGCGTATCCGCAAGACCGTTCAGGCGCAGCAGTTGCAGCGCGAGCTGTTCCGCGTTGACGGGCGCGACGACGCCGTCCGCCTCGCCCTGCACGACGATCGCCGGCATGCCCGGATGGATGCGCGCGCCCAGTTGGGTATCGACGAGCGCCACCGGCTCGTGGTGCACGCCGCGCCGCATCACATCGAGCGCCGTCACGCCGGAGCGTGCTTCGCCGAAAGCGGGGCCGGAATGCAGCGCGATGGCGGCGAAGCGGCTGGGCGAGCGCACCGCGAGCAGCATCGCGAGCCCCGCTCCCGCCGACAACCCCGCCAGATAGACGCGCGAGCGGTCGAAGCCGTGCTCTTCGACGAGCGCATCGACCAGCGAAACGACGGACGCCGCTTCGCCGCCGCCCGCCGCGTCGCGCGCGTCGTACCAATGCCAGCACTGGTGCGGGTGCGCGCGTTCCGACTGCTCGGGATACACCACCGCGAAGCCATGGCGGTCGGCGAGCAGATTCATGCGGGTGCCTTCGGCGAAGGAATCCATCGACTGCTTGCAGCCGTGCAGCATCACGACGAGCGGCATGCCCGCCGTCGTGCGCCCCGGCGGCAAATAGAGCCCGTAAGGCAGCGAGCGCCCGGCATGCTGGTCGTTCGCCGGTACAAGGTGCTCCGCGCGGCGCCATTCGCCCGCAGCCCACGCGGCCGCGCGCGGACCCACGCGCGACTCGCGTACCGGCGCGCCGCTGCGCGCCTGCGTCGGCGTGACGTGTTTGGCCGCCTGCTCGGCTGCGGCCTGAGCGGCGCGCCAGATTGCCTGCGGCCTGGGTGTATCGATCCCCGCGCCTTTCAGGGCGTCGCGGGCCGCCCGGGTCTGGATGGCGAGCAGACGTCGCATGCCACCAGCCCATAGCTTCGTCAGATTTTTCGTCATCTATGGCCTCGTAAAAGGGTCTGACACATCGTGGCGTTTTGCCGCGATCCGTCGTTGTGCAACGCACAATAACACCATTTGGATGACGCTGCAGATCGGACAGGCTGGATTCTGTCCGGGCGTGCGTTCGTCGAGGCACGCCTTCGTCTATGCGGGGCAGCTATACTGGATGCATGTCTCACGCGCGTGTCGGCCAGCCAGGCGGCTCGCGCGTTAAGTCGCTATGAAGTAGCGGTTAAGCACCTGCAACCCCAGGATCCTTCTTCTGACAGCCGGCAGCGCGGACTCATGCCAGATTTGCCCATTCACCTTTGGTACTCGATTACCAACCTCGGCGGCGCAGGGCTCACCCTGCCGCTCGCGTTGGCGATCGCGCTGTGGCTGATAGTTGGCTATTCGTGGCGCATGGCGGCGAGCTGGGTGCTGGTGCTCGGCCTGGCGATCGGCCTGGTGACGCTTACCAAGATCGCGTTTCTCGGCTGGGGTGTGGGGGTAAGAGAACTGGATTTCACGGGGATCAGCGGCCACGCCATGTTGTCCACGGCCGTCTATCCCGTTGCGTTTTTCCTGATGCTGCAAGGCGCGCCGTCCTTCGTGCGCGCCGCCGGCGTGACCATCGGGCTAGCGGTGGGGCTCGCGGTCGCGCTCTCGCGCGTGGTGCTCGACGCTCATTCGCCTTCTGAGGCCGTCACCGGTTGCGTGGTCGGGGCGCTCACCGCACTCGTGTTCGCGCGCTACTGGTGGCAGGCGCAGGCCCAGCGCATATCGGCGGCGGTCGTCGCGCTGAGCCTCGCGGCGCTGACTGTCGCATTGCACAACGTGCACGTGCCCACGCATCGCTGGGTCACGAACATCGCGCTCACGGTTTCAGGTCACGACCGGCCCTACGTGCGCGCCAAATGGAAGGCCAACCGCCCCAACCGCGCGCCGGTCGCGCCCGTCTCGCAAACCCGCAACGGCCTCACGCCCCCCGCCCAGCGCCACGCCTGAACCACCCGCCTGACTGGCGGCCGCCGGTGTCGTTCGCCGCTCAACCGGCCACCCCTAGCAGCACGCTCGAAGCCTTGAACACGGCCGTCGCCGCTTGTCCTGCGGCGAATCCCAGCGCGTCCACGCTCGCTTCGGTCACGATCGCGGCGATCACGGCGCCGCCCGGCAGGGCGAGCGTCACTTCGGCGTTCACGGCGCCGCGCCGCACGACCTCGATCGTCCCGCTGAGCCGGTTGCGCGCCGAAAGCCGCTCCGCGTCCGCCGCGCTCGCGACCAGCACGACCGAAGTCGCCTTCACGAGCGCCACCACAGGCGCGCCCCTGGCAAGCCCGAGCGCTTCGGCGCTCTCGTGCGTGATCGTGGCCACAATGGCTTCGCCGCCGGGCAGCGCGATCGACACCTCGTCGTTCACCGCGCCCCGCACGATCCCCGAGACGGTGCCGAAGAGCTGATTGCGCGCGCTCGTGCGCATGGCGAAACGGCCGAGCACGGCGAGGTCGCGCGCGAACCCGCCAGCGTGCGCATCGCCGCCTTCGCTCGAAACGGCCCCGAGCGAGAGCGCCGCACGCTCGATGAAGCGCTGGTGCTCGTGCTCGATGGCGCGAAACGTCTCGACGAGCCGCAGCGCCCGCGGCGTGAGCGTCGTCCCGCCGCCGCCCTTGCCGCCCGTCGCGCGCACCACGAGCGCCTCGCCCGCGAGATTGTTCATGACGTCGACGGCGTCCCAGGCGCCCTTGTAGCTCATGCCGACCGCTTTCGCGGCGCCCGTGATCGAACCGGTTGCATGGATGGCTTCCAGCAGTGCAATGCGCGCCGCGCCACCCAGCATCTGCTGGCCGGACTGAAACCAGACCGAGCCGCCCAGACCCAGTTCCGGCGCTTCCGCGGGTGTCGATGTGTCAGTGGAACCGGTGTCGGCTTGGCCGGCTCCGGTAGGTGGGGAGTTCGGGTCAGTGGGATTCATCATGCGCAAAACAAGCCAAAACAAGTCGAAACAAGACGAAACAAGACGAAACAAGACGAAACGAGCGATGGTTCGGCGCGGCTCGCCAAACCGCCAATCCGCCAATCCGCCAATCCGCCAATCCGCCAATCCGCCAATCCGCGCCGACGATTATAGAGACGCGCCTCAGGCGCCGCGCGCCACCTTCGGCTCGCCCAGTTCGCGCAACAGGCGTTCGCCCTCCTTCGCGGTATAGCGCTTGACGGCCTCGCACCAGCCGCGCGCGAAGCCGAGCTGATACGGCTCGGCATCCATGCGCTCGAGGTAGCGCAGGGCCACCGCGGCGTCGTTGCCGTCGCCGAGCACGCTCTGCAGCCGCGCGAGCGAGCGCGCCACCTCCATGCGCGTGCGGCGCGACGTGAGCGTCGCGAAGAATTCGATCGTGTAGCGCAAATACTTCGCATTGATGCGCGCCCGATGACGGCTCGCCTCGTCGATGGCCGTGAGCTTTTGCGTGCTCGCGAGCTGCTCGTAGTAGCGCCGCACGCGCTTCTTCGCGTGGCGGTGCAGCGAAAACCCGGCGCTGCCGGCGTCGTGCGCGCGCCGCGCGAGGAGGTCGAGCCACTGGAGCCACGCCAGCGCCGCGAGCGCGTAGCGCTGCGAAGCCAGCGCCTCGCGCAGCCGCGCGCGCGCGGCGAGCCGTTGCGCGTTTGCCGCGTCGCGAATCGCGTCCCAGCGGCCCGGCTCGACGTCGGCGGTGGCGAGCGCCGGCAGCGTCGATTCGACGAAGACATCGCGGTCGCGCGCATCGCCGAGCAGGCCGCCGAGCCATTTGAGCTCCGGCTCGATGCGCGTTTCCCAGGTCTCGTCGCACCAGCGCGAGAAGATGCGCATGGCGGTGCGCAGCCGACGCTGCGACACGCGCATCTGATGGATGAACTCGCCGTTCGTGCTGTCGCGCACGCCCGCGTCGTTGCCGAACCACTGCGCGCTGATGTTGCGCCCGATCGCCACGAGCGCGGCCTCGGCGGTGGCCGCGCCGGCCAGATCCACGGCTTCGGCCTTGATGGCTTCGGCGTCGCCGGTCACGCTGCCGGCGCTGGCGCGCTCGAGCGCGTCGGTCAGCCGCACGAATGCGGGCAGCGCCCCGATCAGGTCGCCAGCACAGGCAAACAGCACATCGACGATGGGCCGCTCGTCCTCGCCTTCGGGCCAGGGCGCGCTCACGCGCAACTCGTGCAACTCGTGCAACTCGTGCAATTCGTGCGAGTCGGGCGGGTGCGCAACATCCACGCCGTGAGTGTCCTGAGCCGGCGGTTCTTGCTGCGCTGCCGACGGCTCATGCAAATCTTCGTCGAATGTGAGCAGCACCTCAATGCCGTCACGCGGCCACTGCCAGCGGCTGCGCGTCGCCACGAGCGTGGCCGACGCAGCGAGATCGTCCGCGCTGCCCAGCGCCTCGCGAAACGGCTCGGGCGCGGCGTCGAAGAGCGCATGCGCGATGCCGTTCGCATCGAGCGCCGCCTCGAAGATCGGTGCGACCACGGTGACCCCCGGCGTGTGAACGCGCCGGCTCGACACGACGACGCGCTGCGTGTCGCCGCGCGATTCGACCGCCACGCGCCAGCCGAGTCCCCCAAGGACGCCGCCGCGGTCGAAGGCGACCGTCGTCACGCGCTCGTGCGCATCGTGCAGCGCCACGAGCGTCGGCAAAGCCGCGCACAGGCTGGCGGCCCGCTCCGATGGTTTCGGGCTGGCGTGCGCCCTGGACGCCGCTCCCGTGGCGGCGGCGACTTTTTTTGCGCTTTTTCTATCCGGCGCTGCCGGGATCACGACATCCAGCACGATTTCCAGAACGCGATCCATGAACGCTCCAGGGTTCTGTCGGGCGACGGCTTGGAACAGTGCAAGCGGATGGAGAGCCAGGAACTGCGACGACGCGATCGATGGTACACGCGCGCGCGCCTCGATGCCCCAGGTAACGTCCCTGACCCTTCCGGCAACCAGAGTCTGATGATGGTCAAGACTGCCACGACTGGACGATGGAAAAATAATTACGTGCCGATTTCTCTCATTTTGCCTGTCTATAAGGAGTGTTGAGTGTTCCCTGAGTACAGAGATTTAATTTCGCGCCTCAAGATCCAGGACGACCATTTCGCCCGGATTTTTCATCGTCACAACGAACTCGACCAGCAGATCAAGAACATGGAAGCGGGCGTCGTGGCTTCGCACGGCATGGAAGTCGAGCAGCTGAAAAAGGAAAAGCTTCAACTCAAGGACTCGCTCTACCTCATCCTCAAAAAGGCGGCAAACGCCTGAACCAGCCGGCGTCCGGCGCTGGCTGTCAGCTGGATTGACGGGCTGGCGCTGGCCGTCGGCGCGCCGGCTTTTGCCCCGGCGCCGCCCTGCCAGTCAAGCCGCGACGACTTCCTGCGCGCCATTGACGCTCGCACTTCGGGGCATCCGCCTTGAATGCGAGTCACTCCGCACGCGCTCCCCTCCCCGCATCCGCCGACACCATGCCCAAATCCATTCCGTGCCCTGCTTCCGACACCGCCGGCCCCGCCGCGCGACTACCGCTCGTCACGCCCCACAGCGCCGAGTTGCGCACGGTCGACAGTGCCGTCGAATCCGCGAGCGAGGCCATCGCGGGCGCTGTCCACGATCTCGTCGCGCGCACTCGCGCCGGGCACAATCCGCCCGCCATGCTGCTCGAGTCGATCGCGGCATTGATGCAAGGCATGTCGCCCGACGAAGCCGCCCGGTTGCGCAGCCTGATCCTCGAAGGCAACCCTGCCGACTGGCGCCCCTCGCGCACGCGCCACCCCGACGAGGAACTCGCCTCTGGCTGGCGCGAAGGCGGTTATCCGTATCGCAATCTGATGTCGCGCCGCGCCTACGAGCGGCAGAAGTATCGGCTGCAGGTCGAACTGCTCAAGCTCCAGGCGTGGGTGCGCGAAACCGGTCAGCGCGTGGTGATCCTGTTCGAGGGCCGCGACGCGGCCGGCAAGGGCGGCACGATCAAGCGCTTCATGGAGCATATGAACCCGCGCGGCGCGCGCGTCGTCGCGCTCGAAAAGCCCACCGAAGTCGAGCGCGGCCAGTGGTATTTCCAGCGCTACGTGCAGCATCTGCCTTCGGCGGGGGAGATCGTGCTGTTCGATCGGTCCTGGTACAACCGCGCAGGCGTCGAGCATGTCATGGGCTTCTGCTCGCCTGAGGAATATGCCGATTTCATGCAGCAGGTGCCGGAGTTCGAACGGCAGTTGATTCGCAGCGGCATCCACCTGATCAAGTTCTGGTTTTCGGTCAGCCGTGGCGAGCAGCGGCGGCGCTTCAAGGAGCGCAAGGTGCATCCGCTCAAGCAATGGAAGCTGAGTCCCGTCGATCTCGCTTCGCTCGACAAATGGGAGGCGTATACGCAAGCGAAAGAGGCGATGTTCTCGCAGACGGACACCGCCGATGCGCCGTGGACAGTCGTCCGCTCCGATTGCAAGAAGCGCGCGCGGCTCAATGCCATGCGATTCGTGCTGCACAAGCTGCCTTATGCGAGCCGGGATGGGGAGGCGATTGGGGTAGTCGATCCGTTGCTGGTGAGTCGGGCGCTGTAGTCGGCTTGCCGATTCACGGGTCTGCGCGCTTCCCCCAGATCAATGCCTCGGGGTGGCGTTCGAGATAATCGGCCAGGGCGTTCAGGCTGGCCAGCGTGCGCCGCAACCCGGCCAGCGCCTGACGCGTATCGCGCTGCAACGGCGAACTCTCGTCGAGCATCGCTTGCGCGGAACGAAACGCCTGTTGCGCCGATTCGAGCGTCGAACGCGCAGCCGGCACGAGCTCCGTATTTAGCCGTGCAAACAGGACATTCGACTGCTGCAACGAGGCGTCCAGGTTGCGCCCGATCTCCTGAAGCGGCATACGGTCGAGCCGGCGCACGATATTCGACACCTGATCCTGGAGTTCCTCGAGCGAGTTGGGCACCGTCGGCAGTTCGACCGGCGAGCGCTCCGTGTCCACGCGCGCCGCGGGTGCGTGCGGGAAGATGTCGAGTGCGACGTACTTCTGCCCCGTCAAAAGACTTCCCGTGCGTAACTGTCCGCGCAGTCCCTGAGCGACGAGCTGGTGCAGCAGGCTCTTACCCGCCATTCCCGCGCCGTCGCCGAGCGCGTCGCGGTAGTTGCGGCCGAGCCGCGAGGGATACAGGCTCAGCGTGACCAGCATGTCGAAACGTCCGCTTTCGGGTTGGAGGTCGATCGCGATTGCCGTGACCGTGCCCAACCCGACCCCGCGGAATTCGACTGGCGCGCCAACGGACAGCCCTCGCACCGACTGCGCGAAACGCATGCGCACCACGGCAGGCGGACCTTCGTTGGCGCGCATCGCGTCCGTGCGGCTTTCCGCGAGGCGGAAATCCTCCACGCTCGTGACGGACACGGCGCGCACGCTCCCACGCGGCGTATCGAATGCCAGGCCGCCCGCGAGCAGCGCCGCGGCCGGCGGCGTCTCCAGCCGCATGCCGCTGGAATCGAGCTTGAGTTCGACGCCGCTCGATTGCCACCAGCGCGTATCGGACGTGACCAGACGATCGAACGGTCTCCTGACGAAAACGCCGATACGGACGTTGTCGCCGCTGGGCACCAGCGAATAGCCGAGCACCTCCCCGACCTGCACACCGCGAAAATAAACGGGCGAGCCGGCATTCAGCGAGCCGAGCGTTGGGGCGCGAATCACGAAACGCGCGCCCTCCTGGTCGCTGGTGATGGCCGGCGGCGTGTCGAAACCGGTGAACGTGTAGCACGCCCTGAGCGAATGGGCGTCGATATCGACGTCGATCCACGTTCCCGATACGGCGGTCAGGAGCCCGGATATGTTCTTCACGTCGATGCGCGGACGCACGACCCAGAATTTCGTGCCGTACGTGGCGATGTGCGGTCCGGCGGCATCGAGCCTCAGTTCGGCATCGACGCGCTGTCCATCCGCGGACAAACGCAGATGCTCGAGCCGGCCAACGACCACGCCGCGATATCGCACTGGCGTTTTCCCGGCGACGAGCCCGGCGCCGGACACGAAGCTCACGGTGACGCGCGTGCTGCGTTGCGACAGCGCTTGAGCAAGCAGCAGGCCGCCAGCCAGGTTCGCCAGAACCCACGCGGCCCAGACTGCGGCGTGCCACCACCGCCGGTCACTCACAACTTCCCCACGACGACATGCCATACGCGCCTTGCAAAGCGGGATGCAAAGGCGAGCGCACGGCCGAACGCGCATGCAAACAAGCTGGAGAGACTCACGGTGCGTTGAAGTTCTGGCGAGAAAGTCGATGAAATTCGGACCGGCGGCGCCCTTTGCCCACAGGCGGCTTCGCCGTTAGCGCAACTGCTCGACGAGTGCATCGGCGCCCTTGTCGATGCCGGTTTCGGCCGCGCTCAGCGAGCCGAACGCGGCGGGCAGATTCATCGCGTTCGGGTATTGCTTCGTCACATAGGCGCGAAGCAGACGCCCTGACGCACTGTCGTAGACCTCCACGGCATACGACACCGAGCCGCTGAACGCCCCCTTGCCGCCCCGGATCGCCTGGACGCCGTTATAGAGATTGCCCGCGATGTCGAAATGCATCGCCTGGCCGATCACGGCCGTCGTTTTCTCTGCGCCGGTCAACGTGAGCTTCACGCGCAGCGTTGCGGGCGACGGCTGGGTCGCCAGGTCAAAACGCTTCGATAGCGTGTCGGCAAACGTCTTGTGCATGTAGGCGGCGAGCACGTCCTTGTCCGAGTCCGACAGGTCGCCGAACTGATTGTCGGCGCCTTGATACACCGCGACCGGATCGACGATGACCTGCGAATATCGCGACCAGAGCACCGGCGCCGCATAACGGAATGGCGTCTGCGCGGCGTCGTGATCCCGGTTCTCCTTGAGCTGCGAAGACGAGGCGAGGCTGCTATAGGCAACGGGCTGCACGCCCGCACACGCCGACAACATCAGGAGTACTACGCAAGCCGAAGACGTGAGAAGAAGACGGTTGTTGAGCACGAAGGCATCCTTTTAAAAGTTGCCGGATACCGCCTGGCATCCGGCCGAGTTCACGACGAGACGAAGCGTAGCATCGGTCTCGGAGGATGTAAACCGTCTATCCGGTTTGTTTACGATGCGATGCAGGGGTACAATCACGCCCATGGATAACCAGACACGTTCCGAGATTTCCCGCAGAAAGGCGATTGACGCGGCGCTTGCGATCCTGACCCGCGACGGGGTCGGCGGCCTGACATTCGATGCGCTCGCGCGCGAAAGCGGTATCAGCAAAGGCGGGTTGCTACACCAGTTCCGTAACAAACTGGGCGTGCTGCGCGCGCTGCTGGATCGTCAGCGGGAACAATTCGAGCAGATCGCGCAAGATCACCTGGCGGCGGGCGGCCAGGCCCGGGCGGAACCGGTCCTTTCGGCGCAGATCGCGATTTTCAGGGAGTCGATCAACCAGCCGGACTCCGTCGCGCGCGCCGTGCTCGCGGCCCTGGTCGAAAGCCCGGCGCTGCTCGAAGACCTGAAGGCCCAGGACGCGGCCAAGCTGGAACAGCTGCAGGCCGAGGCCCGCGACCTCGAACTCTCGCTGCTACGCTACTTCGCCGCGAGCGGCATTGCGTTCAGCACGCTGCTCGGGCTGTCGGCCATGCCCGACACGCTGCGGGAACGGCTTTTCGACCGGCTGCTCGACGAGAAGAAATGGTGATGCGGCCGCCTCGCGAAAGCAATCGCGAGGCATGCTGACGGCCGCGTCAGGCGTCAGGCGTCAGGCTCCGCGCTCAAGTCGCGTACTGCGCCACCCCATTCCCGAACGACCAGTTCTCCCGCGCGACATCCACGAGATTCACGAACACGTCCTCGCGCCGCACCCCCGGATCGCGCGCGAGGTTTTCGGCAATCTGCGCGAACAGCGCCTTCTTCTGATCCTGCCCGCGCGTGTTGCTCACGGCGATCTGGATCATGACCAGGTCGTCGCTGCGCTCGATCCCGAGGTAGTGCCGGCCGAACACGAAGTTATCGGCATCGTGCTCGGTGATGATCATGAAGATGTCGTCTTCGGGCGCCTTGAACACCTCCATCAGCGCTTGATGAATGCCCTGCGTGAGCGCCTTGCGATACGTGGCGGGCTTGCCTGCGCGAACCGCGATACGAGTGAACGGCATGTCGATCTCCTGCTTCGGTGGGTTTGAGATGACATCAGCTTAGGTGCGATCTATCATAATAAACAGGCATAGATCGATATTTCATCCATTTCCATCTGAAATGAAACCACTGGATCTCGACGCCGTGCGCGCCTTCGTGCTCGTCGCCGAGCTGCGCAGCTTCACGCGCGCCGCCGACGCCCTCGACACCACGCAGTCGGCCGTGAGCCTCAAGCTCAAGCGTCTCGAGGCGCATCTGGGCAGGCAATTGCTCGAACGCACGCCGCGCGTCGTGCGGCTTTCGGCCGATGGCCTCACGTTCCTCGCCGCCGCGCGCGACCTGCTGGGCGCACATGAGCGCGCGCTCGGGGCGCTTTCGGGCGACGAGCGGCGGCTCGCGCTCGGCCTGAGCGAGCATGTCGCGGACGCCAACCTGGCCCGCCAGCTCGCCCAGCTTCGCGTCCACGATCCGGGGCTCGTGATCGAGCTGCATCTGGGGCACTCGGCGCACCTGCTCGCGCAGTTCGACGAGCGGCGGCTCGCTGCCGTCGTCGTGCGTCAGGACGAAGAGGAGGTGCCACGCGGCGATGCCCGCCGGCTCTTCGCGGAGCCGCTCGTCTGGCTGGCCGCGCCGCAATGGCAGCGGCAGCCCGGCACGGCGCTGCCGCTCGCGCTGCTCGCCGCGCCATGCGCGGTGCGGGCCGCGGCGATTCGCGCGCTCGACGCAGCGGGCGTCGCGTGGACCGAAGTGTTCGTGGGCGGCGGGGTCGCCGCGGTGGGCGCGGCGCTGGCCGCCGGGCTCGCGGTCTCGCCGCTGGCGCGCCGGGTCGCGCCGCGCGAACTGATCGACGTCGGCGCACGGCTCGGTTTGCCCGCGCTGCCGGTTTCGCAGGTCCTGCTCCACTCGCGGGTGCGCGAGCCGCGAACCGCGGCGACGCTGCAATTGCTCGCGTCGGGCCTCGGCACAGGCTAGCTGGCGCTCAGCTCAGGATGGGCGGCAGCGCGTGCGGCACGGGAATCGCACGCTGGATGTGCGGCGGCGGCGCATCCACCACGAGCTTGTGGCGTGGCGCGGGCCGCACGGCGGCCGGCTTCGGCGTGGGACGCTTTTGCGTGACGGTTTTGGGCGCAGGCGCCGCGCCAGCAGCTGGATGATGCGCCGCATGTGCCGCCGCGTGGGCCTCGCCGGGCGTGTGCCGCTGCGCCGGCGCGTGGCCCTTCGCGTGCGGCGGCTTGTCGGCCTTCGCTGCATGGCGCGGGGCGCTCGCATGGGTGGAACCCGTCGCGTGCGTATGACCTCCGGCTGTGTGCGACGCCGCGCCGCTGTGCCCGCCACGCGCTTTGGACGCCTGCCCGCCATGCGACTGTTGTGCAGCCGGCGCGCCCTGTCCTGCATGCGCTCCGGCTGTCTTCCCCTGCCCCCATGCCCACACCGGCGCGGCAACAACCATTGCCGCGACCATCAATACGCCTGCCCGCACCTCGTCTCTCCCCAAATGCCATCCCAATGTCCGGCGAGGATTATACCGAGTCAAAACTTGCAATAATCCATATATGGACTAATATCTACTAAAAGTTCAATTCAGGACTCGACCACCATGTCACCCGCCACTGCTTCCGTCACGCCGTCGCGACGTCCCCGCGCCGAACCCTCGCTCACCGAAATGTCGGCGGCGGGGCTCAGGGCGTTCTTCAACATAGCGCGCGACTGGGACCTGAGCGCCGAAGAGCAGATTATTCTGCTCGGCTCGCCGGGCCGATCCACGTTCTTCAAGTGGAAGCAGTCCCCGCAAACCGCCCGGCTGGGCCGCGACACACTCGAACGCCTTTCGCTGCTGCTCGGCATCTACAAGGCGCTGCAGATTCTCCTGCCCCAACCCACCTCCGCCGACACCTGGATCAAGCGCCCCAACAGCGCGCCGCCCTTTGGCGGACGGCGCGCGCTCGACCGCATGCTGGCCGGCAACGTCAGCGACCTCGTAGCGGTGCGCCAGTATCTCGACGCAATGCGAGGCGGCTGGGCGTGACGCAAACGAACTGGCAAGACCGCTGGCGCAGCGCGCAGCTCACCTGGTCACCCGCGTTCAGGGTGATTCCCACCCGGTTTCCCGCCGTGAACCTGTTCGACCGCGTGGCTTCCGCGGACGACTTCGAGGCGCTCTATGCGCTCGAAGCGCTCACCAACGACCGGCTGCGCACCGAAACCGGCGACCTCGACCTCGTGCCGCGCGAGGAGCGCCGCTTCGGCCCCGGCTACGGGCCGATCATGGCGGCCTTCACGCACCTGAATCCACAGGGCAGCCGTTTTTCCGACGGCACCTACGGCGTGTTCTACTGCGCGCGCTCGCGCGCCACCGCCGTGGCGGAAACGCGCTATCACTCGGGGCTTTTTCTCGCCGCCACGAACGAGCCGCCCATCCGCCAGCAAATGCGGCTCTATACGGTGATCGCGCATGGCGAGGTGATCGATCTGCGCGGCGACCCGGCGCTCGACCCGGGCGTGCTCTCGCCCGACGACTACACGGCCGGCCAGACGCTAGGCCGCGCCGCCCGCGAGGCGCGTGCGCCGGGCATTGCGTATCCGTCGGTGCGCGACGAGGACGGCGAATGTCTCGCCGCCCTCAGCACGACGCTGCTGCGCGCATGCCATCACGCGGCGTATCTGGAATACAACTGGAATGGGCACACCATCGACATGGTGTTCGAGTTGAACCGCATCGTGTAGCTCGAGCGGCCAACGGGAGACCGGCAGGGGCCGGGCCTCAGGGCAGCACGATCGCGGCCGCGCCGTGCGCGAGCGCTTCGACCTGCGAGACCGACAAGATGCGCGACGTGAGCGCCTCGACCATCGTGAGGCGTCCTTCGGTGATGAACGCTCCGGTGTCGATGAACACCTGCGAGCCGATCTGCCGCACTTCGCGCACCGGCGTATGCCCGCAGAACGTGAGCGAGAGCGCATAGCGCGCCGGGTCGCCCGTGCCGAGCACGAGATCGCGACCCCACAGCATACGTTCGCGCACGTCGGAATCGAACTGGCCGCTGTCGAGCGCGGCGTCGTCGCCGAAAAATTCCGCGTGAATGATATTGAATCGCTTTTCGCCCTCGCCCACCACGCGCGCGAGCGGCAACTGGCGCAGCCGTTGCGCGTAGTGCACGAGTTCGGCGTCGGGCACGCTCTGCGCCCAGCCGCCGCCGATGCCGTACCAGCGGTTGCGCGGCATCCGCCCTTCGGCCACCGCGCACAGTGCGTCTTCGTGATTGCCGAGCACGGCGTAGAACCACGGTTTGTCGAGCAGCGCGAGCGCCTGTTCGCACTGCTCGCGTTCGCCCCGGTCAACGAGATCGCCCACCGAAAACAGCCGGTCACGCGCGGTGTCGAACTCGACTTCGCGCAAAAGATAGCGCAACGCCTCCACGCAACCATGCAAATCGCCTACTACGAAATCGCGACCTGCAAGGTTGGCGGCATGGTGCTGCACGAGAGCGTCGGGTGTATGCGTCATCACTTCATCATAGCGCTGTGTGAGTGGGCCATATGAGCGCCAAATATCGTACCGAGTACGATTGCAGCAGGCGCGTCACAAAGCAGACTACACGCAAGCGACGTGCCTGCATTCACAGCATACGCGTTTGCGGCTATCCGTGTCGCCGCGAGCGCGGCGCAAAGTCCGGCGCGGCTGGCGAGCTACTGGGGCTGGGCACGCAGCGCCGCGACCTCGCCGGCCGTGAGGGTGGCCCGCGGATCGCCGAACTGCGTCGTCACGTAGTTGGAAAGGGCCGCCACCTGTTCGTTGCTCAATGCATCGCCGAATGCCGGCATCAGCACGTCGCTGTCCCTGGTCTGACGCCTCACTCCGTGCAGGATCACCATCGCGAGGTTGTTCGGGCTCGGCGCGCCCGCGACGCTGTTATGAATGAGCGATGGATACGCGCCCGGCGCGCTTCCCCCGACGCCCTCGCCGGTCCAGTGGTGGCAGCTCGCGCAGTTCGCCACGAAAAGCTGCAAGCCGTTCACGGACGTGATCGCCGTGCCGCGCAGCGCGGTGATGTCGTTCACAGCGGGCTTGCCCCAGCCGTCGCGCGGCCGCGTCACGCCGCCCGAAACCGGCGGCAGCGCGCGCAGATACGCCACGATCGAACGCAGGTCCTCATGCGTCAGGTATTGCGTCGAGTGCTGGACCACGTCGGCCATCGGACCGGCTGCGCTGGCGTGGCCCGCGGCAATGCCCGTGGAAAGATAGGCGATCAGCGCGTCGTCGCTCCAGTTGCCGATGCCGCTCGTGCGGTCGGGCGTGATGTTGTAGGCCTGCCAGCCCGCTTGCGTCGCGCCCGAGAAACGCTCCGTCGTCTTGAGACCCTGCATGAAATTGCGCGGCGTGTGGCATTCCTCGCAATGCGCAAGGCCTTCGACGAGATAGGCGCCGCGGTTGAATTCGGCGCTCTGCTTCGGGTCGGGCACGAAGCGGCCTTCGTTGAAGTTGAAGAGATTCCACAAGATCATCAGCCAGCGCTGGTTGAATGGAAAGCGCAGCTCGTTGGCGGGCGGCGTGTAATGCACCGGCGCGACCGTATTCAGATACGCGCGGATCGCGAGCATGTCCTGCTCGGTCATGCGCGTGAATTCGACGTATGGAAACGCGGGATACAGCCGCTCGCCGCCCTTGCCGATGCCTTCGTGCAGCGCGCGTATGAAGTCGGTATCGCTCCACTTGCCAATACCGGTGTCGGGGTCCGGCGTGATGTTCGGCGTGTAGATTTTTCCAAACGGCGTGCTGATGGGCAGGCCGCCCGCAAACGGCCTGCCTGGGTCGGCGGTATGGCACGCCACGCAGTCGCCTATGCGCGCCAGATAGGCGCCGCGCTTGATGAGTTCGGGCTTGTCCGCGTCCGCAATCGGCGTCGATGTGTCGTCGCCGCGCGCCGTGGACATCGGCAGTTCGTCGACCGGACGCGTGCGCGATTCGTGCGACGCGTGCCACGCGATATAGAGCGCGAAGGCGCAGAAGAGCGCGGCCGCGATAGCGGCACGCGCGCGTCTCTCTCGCTCGTGATTCGTGGTGGCCGCGGTGGAGGACTTCGCTGTTTTCATCGTCTGGCTCGTATCAAAGCTCGTGGCGCAGCTTGTCGGCCAGCTTCAGCGACAGCGCGGCAATCGTCAGCGTGCAGTTCACCGAGGCGGCCGAGGGCATCACCGCGCTGCTGGCGACGAACAGATTCGCATGATCGTGCGTGCGGCAATCGGCATCGACGACCGAATCGGCGGCATTCGCGCCCATGATCGTCGTGCCCATGATGTGGTTGTTGGGGGCGAAGGTGTCGTCGAACGCGATGTCCGTGCCGCCGAAAAGCTGCGCGATCTGCGCATAGAGTTCATGCGTGTTCGCCGCGCTCTTCTTCACGTAATCGTTGATCGAGTAATAGATCTCGGGCTGCGGAATGCCGAGTCCATCCTTGTGTTCGCCCGAGGGCAGCACGCGGTTCTGCGGTTCGGGCAAATGCTCGTGGAAACTGTTGATGGTGAGCGTGCGCGACGTGCGCTCGCGGATCTGCCGGTCCAGCTCCGCGCCGGTCAAGCCGTTCTTGATGAGCGCGGCCGTGACGGCCATGGTGGGCACCGCGTTCGACAGATGCAGTTTCTTCGCGGCATACGCGGAGCGGAACGCGCCGTCGCGGAAGTTCACGACCGAAGTCATCTCCATGGGCCCGCGCCCCGGCCATAGCGGTTCGTTGGCCATGAACGTGATGCCCGTGCCCGGATGATCCATGAGATTGCGGCCCACCTGGTCGGAGCTGTTGCCGATGCCGTGGGCAAACGCATCGCTCTTCGACATCAGCATGAGCTTGGGCGTCTCGATGCCGTTCGCGGCGAGCACGAAGAGCTTGCCGGTCACACGCGTGCTTCTGCCCCACGGGTCCTTGTAGTGGACCGCGGTAACGAGCCCTTTGTTGTCGGCCTCGATGCGATAGACCACGGCCTGCGGCACGAGCTTCGCGCCCGCCCGCTCGGCCTTGTCCGCGTGAACCACGCCGTTGTACATCGCACCGATCGGGCAGATCGGCATGCAGTTGTTGTTGCCGCAGCAGGTGGGACGCGCATCGAACGGGCGGCTATTGCGCGCGACCGGCTCGGGCACCACGTGAAAGCCATTCGCATTCAGTACTTGCGAGAAGCGCTGATCCATCCAGGAAAGCGGCAGCATGCTCATTGGATACGGCTTCGTGCGCGGCGAGCCGAGATCGTAGGCCGCGTCCGGTCCGGACACGCCCAGTTCCTCTTCCGCGAGCTGATACCACGGCTCCAGCGTCTCGTAGGGATAGGGCCAGTCGCGACCTACGCCGTACTGCGTTTTCAAACGAAAGTCCGCCGGCAGCAAACGCCACGCGGCGGCGGCCCAGTGCCACGTGGTGCCGCCCACGAGCCGCAAATATTGTGAGTTGTACGGATAATCGCCCTTCTGCACGAGATACTCGTTGGGCGGCGCGTATTCCGGATGCGGCGCGTAGCTCACAGACGGATACGGCGTGGCGAAATCGTCCTTGGCGGGCGAGTTGCGGAAGTTCTCCACGATCTGCCAGCGCGCGAGGCGCGGCCCCGCTTCGAGCAACACCACGGAAGCGCCGGCCCGGGCGAGCTGGTGCGCCACCAGACTGCCCGCCACGCCGGAACCGACGACGACCACGTCGGCGGAATGTCCTGTCGCCATTGTCGATCTCATCCTTTGGCTTTCGTTGTGGGGGCCTGGCGCGGCCGTGATGCGCGTGCCCGTTGCGCCGCTATTCGCCTGCGGGTTTGTGCTTCCAGTAGAACGGCACGTCGCGGCAATACGAGGGAATCGTGAGCACGTCGTTGACGGGGTCGAACATCAACGCCTTTTCGAAGGCCACCACCTGCACCTTCGGCATCTTGCCCACGAGACCGAGATACCACGCGCGCATGATGTCACCCACCATCGAGGCGAGTTCCGGCTGATCGGGCTCGAGTGCGGCGGTCACGGTATCGGAGGGCACGCCGCCGTGACCTTGAATCCAGGTGTTGAGCGTCGCGACGTTCGCGTCGAACTGGCTGCTCGCGTGGTCGAGCGCGGCATAGACGCGCTTGCCGAGCACGGCGTCGAAGCTCGTGCGGCCAGTGAGGCGCTGCGATAGCTTGATGAAGGCGTCATAGCCGCTGCCGGACGCGCTCGCCGGCGTCGCCGCGAAAGCGCGGCCCATGCCGAACGGCGCGCGCGAGCGCCCGGCAGCCGCGAAGGCGAGCAGCGCCGCTGCGCACGTTCCCGAGACGAAACGCCTGCGGCCGGGACGGTCAAGGCGCTCGAATACAGCGGGAAGATCGTGCGGCGCCTGAGACATCCCGTGTTGTGTCACATCTGTCATGGGCACTCCAGATGAGGTCGATCCCGCCAGGTTCCCCTGGCTGGGGGCGAAACACGCTTGCCGCCGGCGCGGGCGGCGCCTGAAACCAGGCCATACCAACAACGTTTGCTATCGTCATTCAACGCGGATCACTGCATATGCACCATCGTTGCGCTGCCTGCGAAAGCGCGCTGCCGCGTTGCGCAAGCAATATAGCCCCTTATGGCCCGATAAGACAAACCGAAAGCTTGCATGCCCGGCATAACGGCGAGCAGCGCGTCACCCCGGCGGATCACGCACGGTAGAATCGCCGCAATCGATTGCTAACCCGCGCCACCCCGCGCCACGCCATGAACCTCATCCCGCTGGTACTACGCAACCGGCCGCACTTGATGATCGCTATCGCTGTGGGCGTCGCGCTCGGCTTGCTCGCGCCCGCCTCGATCCATACTTCCGCGCGCGTCCTGCTCGGCTGGGACGCCACGGTATGGACCTACCTCGTGCTGATCTGGCTGCACATGGTGTTAGCAAACGAAGAGAGCGTGCGCGCGAACGCTCGCCGCGAAGACGAAAACGCCGGCACCGTGCTGTTTCTCATCTGCATCGCGACGGTGGCGAGCATCGTCGCCATCGTCATCGAGCTGGGCACGACGAAGGATCTCGGCACGGCCTCGAAAGTGCTGCATTCGCTGCTCACGGGGCTCACGCTCATCGGGGCGTGGTTTCTCATTCCCACCATCTTCACGCTGCACTACGCACGCCTCTACTACGGTTCCGATCCCAACGAGCCCGCCCTCGTGTTTCCCGACAAAAAGCTCACGCCGAATTACTGGGACTTTCTGTACTTCTCGTTCACCATCGCCTGCGCGTCGCAAACCGCCGATATCGGCCTGCGCGGGCGCAGCGCGCGGCGCGGCGTGCTCGCGCAATCGATTTTGTCGTTCTATTTCAACGTTTCTGTGCTAGGCCTGTGCGTGAACATCGCCGCGAGCATGGTCGGTAGCTGAGCCGTTTTTCTCCGCTGCAACGGATACCGGCAATCGCCGCCGCTTTCTCCGCTCGAATCCCCCGTCTTTGCGCCCAGCCTTTGCGAACGTGCGCCTGCACGCGGCGCCGCGCGCCAGGGTCGCTCATGGGCATGTGCCTTGCTCGACTCCCCCGCAAGTCGCCACGCGGCGCAAGCGGTTTGGTTCCGGCCTGCTCTTGCACTACTCTGAACAGGTGCCTGTCCACCACGCGCAGCGCGGCACGCTCCGGCAGCCCCCGGGCGGCGCGATCGCATTTCGGCTAACCCCGACTTGCATCCCCTTCGCCTGACGTACCTGGAATACGACCGATGGAACCCCCCCACGCCTATGCGCCGCGGATCTACTTCGTCCATTCCGTCCTGGCAGGACCCCTCGACGCGTGGCCGGCGCACATCGCCCGCGCGGCGTCGCTGGGCTTCGATCACGTCCTGATCGGCGCGCTGTTCGCCTCGGGCGCGTCGGGCGACGACCGCGTCGTCGCCGACCACGCGCGCCTGAACGCGGCCTTCGGCAGCCCGCTTTCCGCAGACGACGCCGTGCGCGAACTCGCGCTCGCGGCGCAATCGCGCGGCGTCACGCTGCTCGCCGATCTCGTCCTCGATCGCAGCGCTGCCGACGGCGCGCTCTACGCCGCGCATCCCGAGTGGTTCCACCCTTTCGAGCCCGAAGACGCGCGCCTCGACCCACGCCACGGCCACAGCGAAGCCAACGTCGCCTATGCCGATTTCGAGCGCGCGAGCGCGCCGCTCATCGCATGGTGGACGGCGCGCGCCATCGCGCTCGTCGAAGCGGGTATCGGCGGCTTTCGTGTGGACTCGCCGCACCGCACGCCGCCCCATGTCCTGCGCGCGATCTTCGATGCCGTACGCGCGCGCTTTCCGCAAGCGCGCTGGCTCGCCGCGACACCGGGCCTGCCGCGCGAGGCGCTCGCGCACCTCGAAGGTGCGGGCTTCGACGCGGCCTTCTCGTCGCTGCGCTGGTGGGACTTCTCGTCGAGCTGGATGGTCGAGGAGCACGCCGCCTTGCGCCGCGTGGGCTCACCGATAACGTTTCCAGAAGCACCCTATGGCGCGCGTTACGCACACGATCAGGAAGGCGCCGCCGACGCGCGCGCGGTCGAGCGCGCCTATCGCCGCATGCTGCGCACGGCGGCCGCGCTCGGCACCGGCTGGCTCATGCCGATGGGCTTCGAATATGGCGTGGACGAAGCGACCTCGCACAGCGGCAACAGCGCGCACGCATGGGAAGCCGCGAAGGCGCGCGCGCCCTTCGATCTGAGCGCCGATGTCGCGCACGCCAACGCGCTGCAACGCGAAACGTGGGCGCTGCAGACCAACGGCGAACTGCGCGCGCTCAATGGCCCTGGCGCCAGCGTCGCGGCGCTCGTGCGCGGCGACCGCGCAGACCTGCGCGACGCGGAAGACGCCATCCTCACGCTCATCAACCCCGCGCTCGCCGCGCCGGTGCGCGTGGATCTCGCGCGCCTGCTCGACGGTGTGCCTGGCGGCTTCACGCGCTTCGCGCCGCTCGACGCCGAAACGCTGCGCGGCGCCCGCCTGCCCGCGCCGCGCGACGCGAGTGCGATCCCCGAGACGTTCACGCTGCCCGCGGGCGCATGCTGGATGTTCCGCGCGCTCGCGAGCCCGCTCGTAGTCCTCGCGCCGCCCGAAGATCGCGGCAAGACCGACACGAGTGGACACAAGAGCGTGCTCGAAGCGATCGCCGCGCCCCGCATCGCCATCGAAAGCGCGCAGCCCTCGGTCGATCACGGCCGCTTCGCCGCGAAGCGCACCGTGGGCGAGCGCTGCGAAGTACGCGCGGCCATCTTCGCCGAGGGCCACGACCGCATCGACGCCGCCGTGCTCTGGCGCGCCGCCGACGAAACCGCCTGGCACGAATCGCCGATGACGGCCGTGCCGCCCGCGGGCACCGACCTGTGGGCCGGCCACATTCCGCTCGATCGCATCGGACGCTACGAGTATGTCGTGATCGCGTGGCGCGACGACTTCGCTTCGCTTGCGGAACATCTGCACAAGAAGCGCGCGGCGAACCAGCCCGTCGATCTGGAGCTCGAGGAAGCGAGCCGTCTGTTCGCGCTCGTGCTCGCCACCGCGGAAACATCGGGCACGGGCGATGACGACCAGAAGCGCACCAACGAAACGCTCGACGCCATCGTCAAGCGCTTCATTGGTGCCGACACCGAAACACGCTGCGCGATCATCGCCGCGCCTTCGACGGCTGCGGCCGTGCGCGCCGCGCGCCATCGGCCGTTTCTTTCGCGCGATACGATCGTCAATCGCGTGGATGCGGAGCGCGGCGCCGCGCGCTTCGCGAGCTGGTACGAGATCTTCCCGCGCTCGATGAGCGACGACGAATCGCGCCACGGCACCTTCGATGACGTGATCGCGAAGATGCCGCGCATCCGCGAAATGGGCTTCGACGTGCTGTACTTCCCGCCGATCCACCCCATCGGCCTCGCCAACCGCAAGGGGCGCAACAACACGCTCAATGCGCAACCCGGCGACGTGGGCAGCCCCTACGCCATCGGCGCGGCCGAAGGCGGCCACACCGCGGTGCATCCGCAACTGGGCACACTCGAGGACTTCTGCCGCATGCTTGCCGCGGCGCGTGAGCAAGGCCTCGAAATCGCGCTCGACTTCGCGATTCAATGCTCGCCCGACCACCCGTGGCTGAAGGCGCATCCCACCTGGTTCGCATGGCGGCCCGACGGCACGCTGCGCTACGCCGAAAATCCGCCGAAGAAGTACCAGGACATCGTCAACCCCGAGTTCTACGCGCACGACTCGAAGCCTGATCTGTGGCTCGCGCTGCGCGACGCGATCCTGTTCTGGGTGGACACGGGCGTGCGTATTTTCCGCGTGGACAACCCGCACACGAAGCCGCTGCCGTTCTGGGAATGGATGATCGCCGACGTGCGCGCACGCCACCCCGACGTGATCTTCCTCTCCGAAGCCTTCACGCGGCCGCGCCTCATGTACCGGCTCGCCAAGCTCGGCTTCTCGCAGTCGTACACGTATTTCACGTGGCGCGAATCGAAGCGCGATTTCACCGAGTACCTCACGGAACTCACGCAAACCGGGGTGCGCGACTTCTATCGGCCGAACTTCTTCGTCAACACGCCCGACATCAATCCGCGCCATTTGCAGACCGGCGCGCGCTCGAGCTTCCTGATCCGCGCCGCGCTGGCCGCGACGCTCTCCGGGCTGTGGGGCGTGTATTGCGGCTTCGAACTGTGCGAAGGACGCGCCATGCCCAATTCGGAGGAATATCTGGACTCCGAAAAATATCAACTGCGTGCATGGGACTGGCATCGCCCCGGCAACATCGTCGCGGAGATCGCCACGCTCAACCGCATCCGGCGCGCCAACCCGGCGCTGCACACGCATCTCGGCATCACGTTCCTCGACGCGCGCAACGACTCGCTGCTCTGCTTCGAGAAGGCCACGCCCGCGCGCGACAACGTGCTCGTCGTGGCGATCAATCTCGATGCCTTCAACGAGCAGGGCGCCGACTTCGAACTTTCGTGGGCGACGTTCCAGCGCTGGCACCTCGACGACCACGCCTCCCTCAATGTGATCGACGAAATGACGGGCGAGCGCTTCGAGTGGCGTGGGCGCTGGCAGCACGTGCGGCTCGACCCGCATGCGCGAGCGTTTGCGATCTGGCGCATCGAGCCCGCGAAGGGCCTGCCGCGCGAAGAACCGCTGCCTGAACACGCCGATGAGCACATCGAGGGCCATCCCGAACTGGACGCGGACTTCCCGCCCGGAGGAGCGACATGAAACGCGACCCCGCTACGCACGAGCCTGTGGCAACGAACGTGCAGACCGTCACGCGAGACTCGACCGCACACGATCCGCACCATGAGGAACGCGGCACACAACGGCGCGGCAAGCCGTCGATGCTGTCCGACGACCCGCTCTGGTACAAGGACGCGATCATCTACCAGGTGCACGTGAAATCGTTCTTCGATGCGAACAACGATGGCGTGGGCGACTTCCCTGGCCTGCTCGCGAAGCTCGACTACATTGCCAGCCTCGGGGTCACGGCGATCTGGCTGCTGCCGTTCTATCCCTCGCCGCGCCGCGACGACGGCTACGATATCGCCGACTATCGCAACGTTCACCCCGACTACGGCCAGCTCGCCGACGTGCGCCGCTTCATTCAGGAAGCGCATGCGCGCGGCATGCGCGTGATCACCGAACTGGTCATCAACCACACCTCGGACCAGCACCCGTGGTTCCAGCGCGCGCGCCGCGCCAAACCCGGCTCGAATCATCGCAACTACTACGTGTGGTCCGACACCGACCAGAAGTACCAGGGCACGCGCATCATCTTCATCGACACGGAGCCGTCCAACTGGACGCACGACCCGGTGGCCGGCGCGTACTACTGGCACCGCTTCTATTCGCACCAGCCCGACCTGAACTTCGACAATCCGGCCGTGCTGCGCGAAGTGCTGCAGGTCATGCGCTTCTGGCTCGACATGGGCATCGACGGGCTGCGTCTGGACGCCGTGCCCTATCTCGTGGAGCGTGAAGGCACGAACAACGAGAACCTGCCCGAGACGCACGGCATTCTCAAACGCATACGCGCGGCCATCGACGAGCACTACCCGAACCGCATGCTGCTGGCCGAAGCGAACCAGTGGCCGGAAGATGTGCAGGAGTACTTCGGCAACGAAGACGAATGCCACATGGCGTTCCACTTCCCGCTCATGCCGCGCCTCTACATGGCGATCGCGAGCGAGGACCGCTTCCCGATTCTCGACATCATGAAGCAGACGCCTGACTTGCTGCCGAGCTGCCAGTGGGCGATTTTCCTGCGCAATCACGACGAACTCACGCTCGAAATGGTGACGGACTCCGAGCGCGACTACCTCTGGAACACCTATGCGAGCGACCGGCGCGCGCGCCTGAACCTCGGCATTCGCCGGCGTCTCGCGCCGCTCATGGAACGCGACCGCCGCCGCATCGAACTCATCAACTCGCTGCTGCTCTCCATGCCCGGCACACCCGTGATCTATTACGGCGACGAACTCGGCATGGGCGACAACATTCACCTGGGCGACCGCGATGGCGTGCGCACGCCGATGCAGTGGTCGTCGGACCGCAACGGCGGCTTCTCGCGCGCCGACCCCGAACAGCTCGTGTTGCCGCCGCTCATGGGCTCGCTCTACGGCTACGACGCCATCAACGTCGAAGCGCAAAGCCGCGATCCGCATTCGCTGCTCAACTGGACGCGCCGCATGCTCGCCACGCGCCGCGCCAAGCAGGCGTTCGGGCGCGGCACGATCCGCTTCCTGCGGCCCGCGAACCGCAAGATTCTCGCGTACCTGCGCGAAATGCCCGACGAAGCGCCGATCCTGTGTGTGGCGAACCTGTCGCGCGCGCCGCAGGCGGTGGAACTCGATCTTTCCGAATTCGCAGGCATGTCCCCCGTCGAAATGACGGCCGACTCCGTGTTTCCGGCCATCGGGCAGCTGCCTTATCTACTGACTTTCCCGCCCTACGGCTTCCTGTGGTTCCTCCTGAGCGCCGGCGATCAGCGGCCTTCGTGGAGCCAGCCGACCTCGGAGCAATTGCCCGAGTTCGTGACCGTGGTGATCCGCGAAGGGCAGACCGGTGCGACGCCCGAAAACGTGCGGCTGCTCGAATCGGAAGTGCTGCCTTCGTGGCTCTCGCGTCGCCGCTGGTTCGCCTCCAAGGACAAGCCGCTGCGCGCCGTGCGCCTCGCGGCACTGACGACGATTTACGGCGCGGGCTTCGCGTTCACGGAGATCGAGGCCGAGCTGGCGGATGGCACGAGCGAGCGCTACGTTCTGCCGATCGCCATTACCTGGGGCACCGAAATCACCACGCCGCTGCACATCCAGCTCGCGCTCTCGCGCGTGCGGCGCGGCCGCACGGTGGGCTATCTCACGGATGCGTTCTCGCTGCCGTGGTTCGCCTATGGCGTGCTGCGCAAGCTGCGCGAGCGCGCTACGGTGCCCACCGTGCAGCAGAGCACGATCCGCTTCGAGCCGACCGGGCGCCTCGACGAGCTCGACCTTGGCGAGACGCCGGAAGTGCGCTGGCTCGCGGCTGAGCAGAGCAACAGTTCGCTCGTGATCGCGGAAACCCTCGTGCTCAAGATCGTGCGCCGGCTGATGGCGGGCGTGCACCCCGAAGCGGAAATGAGCCGCTACCTCACGAAGCTCGGCTACGCGAATACGGCGCCGCTCTATGGCGAAGTGGTGCGTGTCGATCCCGCAGGCGTGCCGCATACGCTCATCATCGTGCAGGGTTTCATCGACAATCAGGGCAATGCGTGGGACTGGGCGCTCGACTATCAGCGCCGCACGATCGACGAGCTCGCGCTCGCCGTCGACGACGACACGAGCGTCGACCAGGCGCACGAGGAGGAAGCCGTGCAGGGCTACTGCGCGGTGATCGGCACCATCGGCAAGCGCCTGGGCGAGCTGCACGCGATGCTCTCCCAACCCAGCGACGACGAAGCCTTCGCGCCCGTTGCCGCCACACCCGACGACGTGCGCAACTGGATTGCCGACACGAAAACCATGCTCAACGAAGCACTCGACATCGTCGCACAGCATACGGGCGAAGACGAACAAACACTCGACGACGACGCACGCGACCTCGCGCGCAGTCTGATCGATCGCCGCAAGGCGCTCGTCGCGAAGGTCGACGAACTCGTGCCCGACGACACCAAGGCCGCGCGCATCCGCATCCACGGCGATTTCCACCTGGGCCAGGTCCTGCTGTCCCAGGGCGACGCGTATTTGATCGACTTCGAAGGCGAGCCCGCGCGGGCGCTCGAATACCGGCGCGCCAAGGCCTCGCCGCTGCGCGACGTGGCGGGCTTGCTGCGCTCGCTCTCGTATGCGGGTGCCGCCGCGCAATCGACGATCGAGAACGCGCCGCAGCAAGTCGTCGATCGCAAGCGCGCCCTGTTCGAACGCTTCCGCGGCTATGCGGCCGAAGCGTTCCTGAGCCAGTACCGCGCAGCCGTCGCCGAAGGTCCGCTCACGCTCGTCAGCGCTTCGCACGAGCAGGCGCTGCTCGACCTGTTCCTGATCGAGAAAGCGGCTTACGAAATCCGCTACGAGGCGGCCAACCGCCCCACCTGGCTCGCGCTGCCGGTACGCGGTCTCGCGGCGCTGGCGGCACGCGTGCTCGGACTCACGCCTACGCAGTCCACGCAATCGCATTCCGGCGGAGGTGGCCATGGTTGAACGCGCACCCCAAGCCGGGCTGAATCCCCATGACGCCGACGCACTCGCCGGCGCGTACCACTCCGATCCCTTCTCCGTGCTCGGGCTGCACTGGGTGGACGGCGCCCCCTACGTGCGCGCATGGCTGCCCAACGCCTCGGGCGCGAGCGTGGCGGCGCGCGACCGCGCCCACACGCTGGGCGAACTCTCGCTCGTGCATCCCGCAGGACTCTACGCAGGACCGCTCGCGGAAGCGGTGCCCTACCGGCTCGTGGTCGACTGGCAGGGCGTGAGCCAGGAAATCGAGGACACCTATTCATTCGGCCCGCAGCTTTCGCACGAAGCGCTGGTGCGCCTCGCAGACGGCGACCCTTACGCGGTGCTCGAATGCCTCGGCGCGCGGCCCTTGACGTGCGATGGCGTACCCGGCGTGCGCTTCGCGGTCTGGGCGCCGAATGCGAAGCGCGTCTCCGTGGTGGGCGACTTCAACGCGTGGGACGGGCGGCGTCACCCCATGCGGCTGCGCCACGAAGCTGGCGTCTGGGAGCTGTTCATTCCGCGTGTGGCGCCCGGTGCGCGTTACAAGTACGAGATACTCGGCGCGCGCGGCGCGGTCCTGCCGCTCAAGGCCGATCCCTGTGCGCTGCAGACGGAATGCCCGCCGGGCACGGCCTCGATCGTCGCGCCCGTCGAGGCGATCGACCACTACGCGTGGCGCGATCAGGAGTGGCTGCAAACGCGCGCCGAACGGCAGAACGCGCGCGCGGCCATGTCGGTCTACGAGGTCCATGCGCCTTCGTGGCTACCCACGCAAGGCGCCGACGCCCCGGCGCCCGACTGGGGCGCGCTCGCCGAGCGCCTGATCCCCTACGCGCAGGGCATGGGCTTCACGCACATCGAATTGCTGCCCGTGGCGGAACACCCGTTTGGCGGCTCGTGGGGCTATCAGCCGCTCTCGCAGTTCGCGCCCACCGCGCGTCTTGGCGCGCCGGTGGACTTCGCGGCGTTCGTCGACCGCGCGCACGAGGCGGGGCTGGGTGTAATTCTCGACTGGGTGCCCGCGCACTTCCCGAACGACGCGCACGGTCTCGTCGATTTCGACGGCACGGCACTCTACGAGCATGCCGACCCGCGCGAGGGCTATCACCCCGACTGGAACACGATGATCTACAACCTGGGACGCCGCGAGGTGAGCGCGTTCCTCGTCGCGTCGGGTCTTGCGTGGCTCACGCGCTATCACGTGGATGCGCTCCGCGTGGACGCGGTCGCCTCGATGCTCTACCGCGACTATTCGCGCGCGCAAGGCGAGTGGGTGCCCAACATTTATGGCGGACGCGAGAATCTCGAGTCGATTGCGTTTCTCAAGCGCCTCAATCACGAAACGCAATATGTTCCGCAACGCCCCGGCGTCATCACCATCGCCGAGGAATCCACAGCATGGCCGGGCGTCACGGCGCGCCCCGAGGATGGCGGCCTCGGCTTCCAGTTCAAATGGAACATGGGCTGGATGCACGACACGCTGCACTACATGCACGAGGACCCCGTCTATCGCCGCTATCACCATCACCTGATGACGTTCGCGATGGTCTACGCGTGGTCCGAACGCTTCGTGCTGCCGCTGTCACACGACGAAGTGGTGCACGGCAAGGGGTCGCTGCTCGGCAAGATGCCGGGCGACCGCTGGCAGAAGTTCGCGAACCTGCGTGCGTACTTCGGCTTCATGTGGGCGCACCCCGGCAAGAAGCTGCTGTTCATGGGCGGCGAGTTCGGGCAGATGGCCGAGTTCGATCACGACGGCACGCCGCACTGGAACCTGCTCGACGACCCGCTGCACCGCGGCGTGCAAACGCTCGTGCGCGACCTCAACCGTCTCTACGCGAGCGAGCCCGCGCTCTACACACTCGACTCGGAACCCGGCGGCTTCGAATGGCTGGTTTCCGACGACAGCGAAAACAGCGTGCTCGCATGGCGCCGCGTGGACGGCACGGGCCGCGAGATCGTGGTGATCTGCAACTTCACGCCGGTGCCGCGCCACGGCTACCGCATCGGCATGCCCCAGCCGGGACAGTGGGAAGAAGCGCTCAACACCGACGCCGAAGTGTACGGCGGCTCGAACATGGGCAACGGGGGCCTCGTCACCACGGAGAGCGTGGTGAGCCACGGCAAGCCGCAGTCGGCCGCACTCGTCCTGCCGCCGCTCGGCACGCTGATCCTGCGCCTGCGCCGCTAAGCCGGCGCAGCGGCGGGATTTGATCAGGAACCCGATGCAAAACGAAGAACAACAGATGGAGCATCGTCATGGCAAACGGTCCGCCTGAGCGCCTGCTGCCCGGCTCCCCCTGGCCGCTCGGGGCGACGTGGGACGGACTCGGCACCAACTTCGCCGTGTTCTCGGCCCACGCGTGGCGCATCGAGCTGTGCCTGTTCGACCCCACGGGCCGCAAGGAACGCACTCGCTACACCTTGCCCGAATGCACCGATGAGGTATGGCACGGCTATCTGCCGGGCGCGCATCCCGGCACCGTCTACGGCCTGCGCGCGCATGGGCCCTATCAGCCGCATCTCGGGCACCGCTTCAATCCCCACAAGCTGCTGCTGGACCCGTACGCGAAGCAGCTCATCGGCCAGTTCCGCTGGTCGGACACGCTCTATGGCTACCGCGCGCATTCGAACCGCGTGGACCTGTCGATCGACCGGCGCGATTCCGCCCCGGCCATGCCCAAGTGCGTGGTCGTGAACGACAACTTCGACTGGTCGCGCGACCGGCGCCCCAACACGCCGTGGGGCGACACCGTCATCTACGAGGCGCATCTGCGCGGTCTTTCGATGCAGCGGCACGATTTGCGCACGCACATGCGCGGCACGTTCGCCGGGCTGGCGGCGCCACGTTTCATCGAGCATCTGCACAATCTCGGCGTGACGGCCATCGAGATCCTGCCGATGCACGCGTTTCTCTCGGAGCGCTTTCTGATCGATCGCGGACTGCGCAACTACTGGGGCTACAACTCCGCCGCGTTCTTCGCGCCCGAGCCCAGCTACCTCGTGGGCTACGACACCGACGAAATGCGCATTGCCGTGCGGCAGCTTCATGCGGCGGGTATCGAAGTCTTGCTCGACGTGGTCTACAACCACACCTGCGAAGGCGGCGAAATGGGCCCCACCGTCTCGTGGCGCGGCCTCGACAACGCCAGCTATTACCGCTGCGTGCCTGGCGACGAGCGCCACTTCATCAACGACACGGGCTGCGGCAACACGCTCGACTTTTCGCATCCGCGCGTGCTGCAGATGGTCGCCGACTCGCTGCGCCACTGGGTCACGTCATATGGCATCGACGGCTTTCGCTTCGACCTCGGCGTGACGCTCGGGCGCGAGCCGGCAGGCTTCGACCCGAACGGCGGCTTCTTCGACGTGCTGCGCCAGGACCCCGTGCTGTCGCAATGCAAGCTGATTTCCGAGCCGTGGGACGTGGGCCCGGGCGGCTATCAGCTTGGCAACCACCCGCCCGGCTTTTCCGAATGGAACGATCGCTTTCGCGACAGCGTGCGGCGCTACTGGCGCGGCGCGCCGGGCCAGCGCGCCGACCTCGCGGCACGCCTGACCGGCAGCGCGGACCTGTTCGACAAGCGCAAGCGCCGGCCCTGGGCGTCGATCAATTTCATCACCTCGCACGACGGCTTCACGCTCGCCGACCTCGTTTCGTACGAGCGCAAGCACAACGAAGCGAACGGCGAAGAAAACCGCGACGGCCACAATGAAAACTGGAGCGCGAACTGGGGCGTGGAAGGTCCGACCGACGACCCCGCCATCCTCGCCACGCGTGCGCGCGTGGCCCGCTCGATGATGGCCACGCTCCTCATCGCGCTCGGCACACCGATGCTGCTCGCCGGCGACGAGGCCTGCCGCACGCAACGCGGCAACAACAACGCGTACTGCCAGGACAACGACATTTCGTGGTTCGACTGGGCGCTCGCCGAAACGCCCCAGGGCAAGGCGATGACGCGTTTCGCCGCGCGCGTGATCGCGCTGCGCCGCGAACATCCGCTGCTGCACGAAACGCGTTTTCTGTTCGGCGAGCGCGAACTGATGCCCGGCATGCACGACATCGACTGGTTCGACGAACGCGGCGAGCCGCTCTCGCCCGACGCCTGGCACGACCCGGAAGCGAGCGCGTTCACCATGCGGCGCGCGGGAGCGGGACTCCACGGCCAAATGGAAGTATTGTTAATGATGCTGAACGCCTCGCAGGGCGCGGTGACGTTCATGGCGCCCGCGCCGCACATGGCATGGGAGGTGCTGCTCGATACCGCGCGGCCCGACGCGGCGCCCTACGCGCTGCCCGACACCACGTACGAGCTGGCCGCGCGCGCGCTCGCCGTGCTCTGCGCCCGTCCGGCGCGTGCCGACACGCACCGGCCAGCGGGCACGCGCGGCGACGCGCCCACGCCGGACCCGCGCCGCACGCCCGGCGCTTCCGGCCCGGGCGCCCCCGCGGGCCCGGACGAAGCCGCCGCTGGATAGGAACAGGACGCAACCAGGAATCCACCATGTCCCCGCTTTCGCACGATCCGCACACCCGCCAATACATGCATTGCCTGCCGTTCGGCGCGCAGCTGATCGGCGCGGCGCACGCGCAACCGCATACGCGCTTTCGCTTCTGGGCGCCGTCGTGCCAAACGGTGCAGATCGTGTTCGAGAACGTGAGAGACGCGCCGCCGCTCGACATGACGCCGACCGGCAACGGCTGGTTCGAAGCACAGGCGCCGTGCGGTCCGGGCACGCTGTACCGCTACTGCCTCGACGGCCAGCAACGCGTACCCGACCCCGCATCGCGCTTCCAGCCGCAGGGCGTGCACGGGCCGAGCGAAGTGCTCGACCCGCGCGCGTACGCCTGGCAGCACGCGCACTGGCAAGGACGCCCCTGGGAAGAGACCGTGCTCTACGAGCTGCACGTGGGCGCGCTGGGCGGCTATCAGGGTGTAATGAAACGTCTGCCCGCGCTGGCGGCGCTCGGCGTGACGGCCGTCGAACTCATGCCGCTCAACGACTATCCGGGCGAGCGCGGCTGGGGCTACGACGTCGTGCTGCCTTACGCGCCGCACGCGGCCTATGGCAGTCCTGACGAACTGAAAGCGCTCGTCGATGCCGCGCACGGGCTGGGGCTGCAGATGTTCATCGACGTCGTGTACAACCACTTCGGCCCCGACGGGAACTGGCTTGGCCTCTACGCCAAGCCGTTTTTCCGCCAGGACGTGAAGACGCCGTGGGGCGAAGCGCTCGACTTCGACCGCTTCGAAGTGCGCGACTTCTACTGCGACAACGCACTCTACTGGCTCACGGAATATCGCTTCGACGGTCTGCGCATCGACGCCGCGCACGCGATCGGCAACACCGACTGGCTGCGCGAGCTGGCCGACCACGTGAAGGCGCGTGTCGAGCCCGGGCGGCATGTGCACCTCGTGCTCGAAAACGAGCACAACGAAGCCAATCTGCTCGAATCGCATTTCAGCGCGCAATGGAACGACGACGCGCATCACTGCTTTCACGTGCTGCTGACCGGCGAGTCGGAAGGCTACTATCGCGCCTTCAAGGATTCGCCCATCGGCAAGCTCGCGCGCGTGCTCGGCGAAGGCTTCGTGTACCAGGGCGACCCGTCGCCCGTGCATGCGGGCAAGCCGCGCGGCGAACCGAGCGCGCACCTGCCGCCCACCGCGTTCGTGATGTTCCTGCAGAACCACGACCAGATCGGCAACCGCGCGCTCGGCGACCGGCTGCGCACGCTGGCCGACGACGACGCCCTGCGCGCGGCCACGGCAATGCTGCTACTGTCGCCGCAGATTCCACTGCTCTTCATGGAAGAGGAATACGGCTCGACGCAGCCGTTCCAGTTCTTCACCGCCTTCACCGGCCAGCTCGCCGATGCAGTGCGTGAAGGCCGGCGCCGCGAATTCAAGGCATTCAGCGCGTTCAACGACGAAGCGAGCCGCGCACGCATTCCCGATCCGAACGATCTGCAGACCTTCCTGAATTCGTCGCCGCTGGCCGATGTGCCGCTCGACGGCGAACGGCTCGAATGGATGCACTTCTACAAGTCGGCGCTGTGCGTGCGGGCGCATTTGCTGATGCCGCGCCTGCGCCACGCACGCGCGCTCGGCGCGACCGTGCTCGCCGACGACGCCGCGAACGGCCTCGCCGCGCTCGTCGCGCGCTGGTGCCTCGACGATGGCGAAACGCTCACGATCGCGCTGAACCTGGGCCGCGACGGCGTGCTGCTCGAGCCACGGCCCGAGGGTATGGTGATCTTCGAAACGCCACCGCGGGCGCGCGACCATGCCGACAACGGCGTGTTGCCGGAGAGCGCGTGCATTGCATGGCTCACCGGCGACGTGCCCGAGTATTCGAGCGAACACGACGCGCGCGTCGTGCATCGCGAGGAGCCCAACGCATGAGCACGGCGCGCCGCGGCGAAACGCTCGCGACCCTTGCCGCCCGCGCGGGCTTCGAGGTCGAATGGACCGACGCGCACGGCACCGTGCAGCGCGTGCCCGACAGCACGCTCGCTGCCTTGCTGGAGTGCGCGGGCCTGCCTTGCGCCAACGCCACGCAAATCCGCCAGAGCACCTCCGCGCTCAACGCTGAACAGTCGACGCGGCGACTGCCGCCACTCATCACCGCCGAATACGACAGCGCGATCGAGCTGCCGCCTTCGGCCGTACGCGCGGGCAGCCACTATCGGATCGACCTCGAAAGCGGCGAGCATATCGAGGGCCGCTTCACCTCGCCGCGCGGCGAGAGCGCGCTGCTCGCGCCGCTCGCGGAGCCGGGCTACCACACGCTCACCGTCAACGATCATCGCCTGACGATTGCGGTCGCGCCGCCGCACTGCCATACCGTCGCCGACGCCTGGCGCGCACGGCACGGCGACAGCGGCGCGGTGCCGCCGCTGTGGGGCCTCGCCGCGCAATTGTATGGACTCCGACGCAACGGCGACGGCGGTATCGGCGACTACACCGCGCTCGCCACGCTTGCCGCGGAAAGCGCGCGGCGCGGCGCGCAGGCGCTCGCGGTGAGCCCGACCCATGCGATGTTCAGCGCCGAGCCGGGCCACTTCAGCCCCTATTCGCCGTCGTCGCGCCTGTGGGTCAATGTCGCGCATATCGACCCCGCCGCGGAATTCGGCGCCAAGGGCGCGCACGACGCGAGCGTGGCCGCGAATGCGCTCGACGCCTGGCGCGAACTCGAAGCTGCGCCGCTCGTGGACTGGCAGCGTGCGTTGCCGCTCAAGCTCAAGGTGCTGCGCGCGCTGTTCGAGCGCTTCGACGCCGACGAGCGCGCGAGCGGCTCGCCGCGTGCCGCCGCCTTCGCCGCGTTCTGCGCGCAGGGCGGCGAGGCGCTCGAAGACCACGCGCGTTTCGAGGCACTGCAGGAAGCCATGCTGCATGGCCCCGGCGGCGAGCGTCACTGGCGCGACTGGCCCGAACCGCTGCGCGACCCGCGCAGCGCCGATGTGGCGACGTTCGCGCAGGAGCACCGGCGCGAAGTCGACTTTCACTGCTTCCTGCAATGGCTCGCGGCGCTTGGGCTCTCGGGCGCGCAGCGCCGCGCGCGCGAGGCCGGCATGGCGATCGGCCTCGTCGCCGATCTCGCCGTGGGCTGCGACGGCGGCGGCTCGCACGCATGGTCGCTGCCGCAGGACATGCTGCAACGCGTGTCGGTCGGCGCGCCGCCCGACATCTTCAACCAGGCCGGGCAAAGCTGGGGGCTCACGACGTTCTCGCCGCGCGCCATGCACACCAACGGCTTTCGCGCGTTCATCGACATGCTGCGCGCCGCCTTCGCCCATGCGGGCGGCGTGCGCATCGACCATATCCTCGGGCTGCGCAGGCTCTGGCTCGTGCCCGAAGGCGAAAGCGCGCGCCACGGCGCGTATCTGCGCTATCCGTTCGACGACCTCGTGCGGCTCATCGCGCTCGAATCGTGGCGGCATCGCGCGATCGTGATCGGCGAAGACCTCGGCACCGTGCCGCCAGGGCTGCGCGAGCGGCTCGCCGCGCACGGGCTGTATGGCATTCGCGTACTGTGGTTCGAGCACGACGGCAAGGGCTTTCTCGCGCCCGCGCGCTGGGACCCGCACGGCGTCGCGACGACCACCACGCACGATCTGCCGACCGTCGCGGGCTGGTGGAGCGGCGCGGATATCGACTGGCGCAACCGCATCGGCCAGACGCTGCCGCGTGCCGACGGGCGCGACCCCGTCGCGCTCGACCACGCGCGGCGCGCGACGGATCGCGTCGCGCTCTGGCATGCGCTCCAGCACAGCGGGCTCGCGCCGCGCGCCACCGAACCGCCGCCCACCGACGAGCCGCCCGTGAATGCCGCGCTCGCCTATATCGCGGCAACGCGCAGCCCGCTCGTCACCTGCCCGCTCGAAGACCTGCTCGCGTTGTCCGACCAGCCGAATCTGCCCGGCTCGATCGACGAGCATCCGAACTGGCGCCGCCGCCTGCCGCTGCCCGTCGAGACGCTGTTCGCCGATGCGGCCGTCGCCGCGCGTGTCGAAGCCGTCGTACGCGCACGCGAGGCCGTCGCGCGCACGCAGGCCGACCCGAGCGCCGGTGCAGGCGCGAGCGACGCCAACCCAACCGCCAGCTCGGCGCCAGGTGCGACCGAAAAGAAGCCGACGCCATGACACACCCTCGCGCGACGCTGCGCCTGCAGCTCCATCACGGCTTCACGTTCGTCGACGCGCTCGCGCAGCTCGACTACTTCGCCGCGCTCGGCGTGAGCCATCTCTACCTGTCTCCCGTCACGACCGCGCAGCCCGGCTCGATGCACGGCTACGACACCGTCGACTACGGCACGGTGAGCGCGGAGCTGGGCGGCGAAGGCGCGCTGCGCCGCTTCGCCGCGAAAGTGCACGAGCGCGGCATGGGCATCATCGCCGACTTCGTGCCGAATCACATGGGCGTGGGCGGCGGCCACAACGCCTGGTGGCTGGACATCCTCGAATGGGGCCGTCACAGCGCGTATGCGCGCCACTTCGACGTGGACTGGCACTCGCCCGACCCCGCCCTGCGCGGCAAGGTACTGATGCCGTTTCTCGGCGCACAGTACGGCGAAGAACTCGCTGCGGCCCGCATCGAGCTGAAGTTCGACCCCGCCGCCGCGCGCTTTTACGTGCAGTACGGGCCGCACGTGTGCCCGATCTGCCCGACCGATTACGCGACGCTCCTGCAGTCCGCGAACCGCGCCGATCTCAACACGCTCGCCGGGCCGTTTCAGGGCCTCACGACCCAGCCCGACGACCAGGCGCGCGCCAGCGCCGGGCGCGACGCGCTGCGCGCGTTCGTCGAGCGGGTCGGCACGGACCCCATCGACTTCGTTCTGGAATCCTATGCAAGCGGCGACCCGGTGCCGCGCGAGCGGCTGCACCGCCTGCTGGAGCGCCAGCACTTCCGGCTCGCGTGGTGGCGCACCGCCACCGACGAGATCAATTGGCGGCGCTTCTTCGACATCACCGCGCTCGCTGGCGTGCGTGTAGAACGTCACGACGTGTTCGAGGCCGTGCACAAGCTCGTGTTTCGCCTCTACGCCGACGGCGTGATCGACGGCCTGCGCATCGACCATATCGACGGGCTCGCGGACCCGCGCGAGTACTGCGAGCGCCTGCGGCAGCGGCTCGCCGCGCTGCGCGCCACGCCGCCCTTCATCGTGGTCGAGAAGATCCTCGCGCAAGGCGAAACGCTGCGCGACGACTGGTCCGTGCAAGGCACGACCGGCTACGACTTCATGAACGACGTGGGCGCCTTGCTGCACGATCCCGCGGGCGCGGCGCCGCTTGCCGAAGCGTGGGCCGCCATCTCCGGCGACGACCGGCCGTTCGCGGCCTACGCGCTCGACGCGCGCCGCGAGATGCTGGCCGCCTATCTACCCGCGGAACTCGACCACGTGACGCGCGCGCTGCACCGCATCGCGCGCGAACTCCCCGGCACGCGCGACACCACCTATGCGTCGGTGCATCGCGTGGCCGCGCATCTGGCCATGTACTTTCCGATCTACCGGATCTATCCGGCGAACGGCTTGCGCAGCGCGCTCGACAACCGTTATTTCGATGTTGCGCTCGACGCCGCGCGACGCGCACTGCCACGCGCGAGCCTCGCGGCGCTCGACCTGGTCGATGGCTGGCTAGGCGGGCGCACGCCCGAACCGGCCGCGAACAGCGCCGGCAGCGGCGGCGGCGGCGGCAACAGTGGAGGCAGCGGCGCCAGGACGCCACGCGCCGCGCCAGCCGGCGCGAACGCGGGTGCGAGTGCGAGTGCGAGCGCCAACCCGGCGAATACGCCGCTCAGCCACGCGCTCATCGCGCAACGCACGGCGCTCGCGCTGTTCTCGCAGCTCACCGCGCCGCTCGCGGCGAAGGCCACGGAGGACACGGCGCTCTATCGCTACGGCCGCCTGCTCTCGCGTAACGAAGTGGGCGCAGACCCCGACGATTTCGCGCGCACGCCCCACGACTTTCATGCGACGAACCGGCTGCGCCAGCGGCGTCCTTATGGACTGCTCGCCACGGCCACGCACGACCACAAGCGCGGCGAGGACGTGCGCGCGCGGCTCGCCGTGTTGAGCGAGATTGCGCTCGACTGGAGCGCCACGCTGCGCGCCTGGTCGACGCTGAACCAGACGCATCGCCGCAACGACGGGACGGCCGGCACGGCCTGGTCGCCGGGACCGGCCGCCGAGGCGATGCTGTATCAAACGCTGGTGGGCTGCTGGCCGCCCGAACTGGACCCGGGCGACGAAGCGGGCGTGCGTGCGCTGGCGGAGCGCGTCTCGACGTGGCTGCTCAAGGCGTTGCGCGAAGCGAAGCTGCGCACGAACTGGCTCTCGCCCGACGAGGCCTACGAATCGGACTGCCAGGCATTTCTCTTCGATATCCTCGCACCGCAGCGGCGCGACGGCTTCCTGCAGGCGCTGGCCGAATTCGTCGCGCGCGTGGCGCCCGCCGGGGCGCTCAATACGCTGCTGCAGACGGTGCTGCGGCTGACCTCGCCGGGCGTGCCCGACCTCTATCAGGGCACCGAGCTATGGGACTTCAGTCTCGTCGATCCGGATAACCGGCGGCCCGTCGATTACGCCGCCCGCGCGGCCGCACTCGATGAGCAGGCGCCCGCCGCGAAGCTGAAAGACTGGCGCAATGCACAGGTGAAGCTGGCCACCGTGCACCGCCTGCTCGCGCTGCGCTCGCGCGCGCCCGAACTGCTGCGCGAAGGCGACTATCTGCCGCTCACGGCTAGCGGCGCGCAGGCCTCGCATGTGATCGCGTTCGCGCGCCATCACGGCAACGCGTGGGCCGTCGTGATCGGCACCCGCCTCGCGGCGGGCTTGCTGGATGGCGACACGCCGCTCGTCGCCCCGGAACGCTGGGAAGATACGGCCGTCGAATTGCCCAAAGGATGCGCGCAAGGCACGCTGCACGACTGGCTCAGCGACGCCACGCACACGGTGCGCGAAGGCGGCGCGCTCGCACTGCGCGACATCCTGGGCGCCATGCCCGTAGCGGTGCTCTCCACACTCACGCGCAGTTAGGCTACGCGCAAGGCGCGCTCAGCCGCCCTCGTCCTCGAGATCTTTCGGATACACGCGCACGAGCACGATGCGCGGCCCCTTCATTTTCTTCACGACGATGTCGAAGCGGTCGAACTCCACGCGCTGCCCTTCGGTGGGCAGATCGTTGAGCGCATGAATCACGAGACCGCCCACCGACTCCGCGCGCCCTTCGTCGATATCGATGCCGAGCGCCTGCTCAAGCGACACCACCGGCAGGCTGCCGCGGCCCATCAGCGTGCCGTCGTCCATGCGGGTCCAGTCGGTGTCGGCCTGGTGAAACTCGTCGTGAATCTGGCCCACGAGCGCGCCGAGCAGATTGTCGAGCGTGAGAAAGCCGACCGGGCGGGCGTTCTTGTGGCCCACCAGCGCGAAATGCGGCGCGCCCTTGCGAAAGCGGCGGAACAGTGCCAGCGCGGGCGTGTCGGGCCGCACGTACTGCACGGGGCGCACGAACTTGCCGAGATCGCTGAGGGCGTTGCCCGCCTCGCGGGCGAGCAGCAGGTCCTTCAGGTGGATGAGGCCCGCCACGCGTTCGCCCGCGGCGTCCTCGAACAGCGGGTAGCGGCTGAAACGATGGCGCGCCACGATCTGCATGTTCTCGCGCAGCGACAGGTCGCGACGCAGGCCCACCATCTCGTGCGTCGGCCGCATGAGGTCGGAAATCGTGAGGCGCGAGAAGTCGAGCGAATGGGCGAGCGTGTTCCATTCGTCGGCGCTATAGGCGTTCGCGGCGGGTGCGGGGAGCAGCGGCACCGCGCCGTTCGCACTCTTTGCGCCGCGTGGCTCGTGCGTCGCGTCATGCGCCTCGGCCTGGGCGGCGGCGCGGCGGCTGCGCAGGATCAGCTTGAGTTCGTCGGTCGAATAGTGCGTGTCGTGGCCGTGCTCCGACGACAGGCCCGCGAGACGCAGCACCGCGTTCGCGCTCGTATTGAGCACCCAGATCGCGGGATACATGGTCCAGTAGAAGCCGTAGAGCGGCATGGCCGTCCACAGCGAAATCTTCTCGGCCTGGCGGATGGCGAGCGACTTCGGCGCAAGTTCGCCCACCACGATGTGCAGGAACGAAATGACCGTGAACGCGAACACCAGCGAGATGGCGTGCACGAGATCGGCCGATTGCACGCCGAGCAGTTCGAATACCGGTGCGAGCAACTGCGCGAACGCCGGCTCGCCGATCCAGCCGAGGCCGAGCGAAGCGAGCGTGATGCCGAGCTGGCACGCGGAAAGATAGGCATCGAGCTGGCCGTGAACCTTGGCGAGCAGGCGGCCGCGCAGGCCGTGCTGGTGCGCGAGGGCCTGCACGCGCGTGGCGCGCAGCTTGACGAGGCCGAACTCGGCCGCGACGAAGAAACCGTTGAGGGCAACGAGCAGGAACGCCCCGATGAGGGCGAGAAGCTGGATCAAGACACATGGCTCCGAGGGACGAAGCGCTCAGTATAAGGGTGCAAGGTGAATGAAAGGTGTGGCGGGCTCAATCCGGCCCGCCGCTCACGCGGCAGCCGTTCACGTGCAATCCGGCTCGACCCCGCTCACGCGCCGCTCAGCGGCACATTCAGCACCAGCACCATCTCCTCGCCCTCGCCCACGAGCGCCGGCGCCTCGAAGCGTCCGCCATGCGCCTCGGCCACGCGGTGGCACAGCGCCAGCACCCACGCGTAGCGCCCCGCTTCCTGCTGCTCGCTCGCCTGGGCGCGCGCGAACGGTTCCAGCACGTGCGCCAGCGCGCCGTCGGTGAGCGCCGCACGCGTGGCGCGCCATTGCACTTCGAGTTGGGCGGCAGTGGCGCTCGCGCTCGCCGCGAGCGTCACGCTGGCGCCCTGAGCACTCGTTTCCGCCGCGAACACCAGCATCAGCCACAGCGCCTGCGCAATGCGTTCGCGGTCGCCGTCGAGCGTCGCCGCGCCTGTCGAGTCGTGCACGGCGAACGTCACGCCGCGCGCATCGCCGAGCGCGGCGCGGGCGTCGTCCACGGCCTCGCCGATCAGTGCCGCGACGGCGAACGGCGCGCGCTCGATGCGCAGCTTGCGCGTCTCGGCGCGTGTGGTATCGACGAGCGTTTCGAGCAGCCGAACCTGCTGCTCCACGCCCGTGCGAATGCCGCCCAGCGCGCGTTGCGCGGAGGCGTCGGCGTTGTCGATCTTGCGTTCGAGCACGTAAGCCCAGCTATGGATTGCATTGAGCGGACTGCGCAGATCATGCGAGACGCGCGAGAGCACGTGGTCGCGCATGAACAGCGCTGCCTCGGCGCACAAGCGCGCCGTGCGCTCGGTACGGTTTTGCGAAGTCGACATCTGATCCCTCGTATTTCGCCACAAGCCGGGCGAGCGGTCCCCCATTATAGGCAGCGGCTAGCGAGCAACCGGCGTGCCCGACAAGGCGCTGCCCGCCCGGCCCGGCAAAGCGCCTACAATGACGGGTCCAACCTATCCGAATCAGGAGTTTTTCATGTCTATCGTGACCACCGAATCCGGCCTCAAGTACGAGGACCTGACCGAAGGCACCGGCGCCGAAGCCAAGGCCGGCCAAACCGTCAGCGTGCACTACACCGGCTGGCTGACGGACGGCCAGAAGTTCGATTCGAGCAAGGACCGCAACGACCCGTTCGCCTTCGTGCTGGGCGGCGGCATGGTCATCAAGGGCTGGGACGAAGGCGTGCAGGGCATGAAGGTGGGCGGCGTGCGCAAGCTGACGATTCCGCCGCAACTGGGCTACGGCGTGCGCGGCGCAGGCGGCGTGATTCCGCCGAACGCGACGCTCGTGTTCGAAGTCGAGCTGCTCGACGTCTGACGCCCGCTTGACGCGTCACGGCGCTCGCCTTAATTGCAATCGCAACCGGTCATCATGAATCCGCATCACCACACTCCCGTCACCGCGCCCGGCGTCGAACTGCGCCGCTACGGCGCGATCGAGGCAACCGATCTGCACGATTTTCACCAGATCGTGCTCGGGCTCGACGGCGAGATGGAGATGACCGTGAACGGCCGGGGCGAGCGCATCGACAGTGGTTCCGCGTGGCTCATTCCGGCGGGCGCGCGGCACGACTACATGGGCATTGGCGATAACCGCCAGCTCGTGCTCGACCTGCCCGCGGCCACGCTCGCGGTGCCCGAACGGCTGTTCGACACCGCGCGCGCCGTGCGCCTCGACCCCGCGCTCACGCAGCTCGTGAGCCAGATCGCGCAGCGCGCCGCCGCGGCCGCGCCGCCGCGCGACAGCGCCGACCTGCGCGCGCGCCGCTTTCACTGGGACGCCTCGGCGCGCCTGTGCGCGGCCTTCATCGCACAAACCGGCGTGGCAGCGAGCGCCGAATTCAGCGCGGCTGCCGGCCTGGAATTCGCGCCCATCGACCGCTGGCTGCGCGCGCATCTCGCGCAGCCGCTGCGCATTGCCGATCTCGCCGCGCACTGCGGCTTCGGCATGCGGCGCTTTCATCAGCTTTTTATCGAGGCGTTCGGCGAGACGCCGCATCGCTACCTGCAGCGGCTACGGCTCGACACGGCGCTCACGCTGCTCGCCGACCCGCGCACCTCGCTCACCGACATCGCGCTCGAAGTGGGCTTCGGCGACCAGAGCGCGTTCACACACGCGTTCACGCGCCGCTTCGGGCTCGCGCCCGGCCAGTGGCGCGCGCTGCCGTCACACTGAGCGCGCAGCCGCGCCTCATTCGTCGAAGCGGTATTCCCATGCGGCGCGTGCGCCCACCGTCACGTGCTTGCCCGCGCCCGTCACGACCATCGCGTTCTGGCCGAACGTGAGGCCGCCGTCCACGCGCGGATCGGCGCGAAATACGGCCAGCGTGTCGAGCGGTTCGGTGGGCCAATGCGCGTCGCGCTCGCCCGATAGCTGATCGATCGTCGTGATCGGGCAGCGCGCGCAGGGCTTCACGAAACGCAGCACGATCTCCTCGCCGCCCGTTGCCGATTCGATGGCGAGCGTGTCGATGAAGTCTTCCTCGAATGCGTCGTCAATGTCGCCGACCACGATGTTCGGACGAAAGCGCGCCATCGGCACGGGCGGCGCGCCCTTCGCCGCGAGGCGCGCGTTGAGTTCCGCGAGCGACGCCTCGCTCGTCACGAGAATCGGAAAGCCGTCGGCGAATTGCGTGGGCGCGTCTTCGCCGTTCGTCCACTTCCTGCTCGCGAGACGCGTCACGTCGTGCGCGAAGCGCAGCAGACGCACCGGCGCGCCTATCGCCTGGGTGAACCACTGCGCCGCGTGATCGCCTTCGTCGAGCGCCTCGAAATCGTCGTCCCAGACCGAGGCCGGCACGCGCGCCTCGCCGCCGCGCGGCGCGAACGGCAGATGGAGCGCTGCGCCCATGCCTTCCATGGTGAGGCGCACGCCGTCTTCGACGAACGTGGGCACGATGCGCGCCATGGCCGCGTACTGGCGCTGTGTGACGAGGCGGCCGTTCCCGTCGGCGACCATCCAGTGGCGGTCCCACTCGATGCCCTTGAGGCCGAGCTGTGCATCGTCGAGCGCGATCGCGCCGCACGACTTCACGGGATAGACGAACAACGCACGAACGATGGGCATGGCGAACTCACGGGAAAAGAAAAAGGAAATGGGCCGGGCAGCGCCCGACCCACGATGATACAACCGCTGCTTAAAACCGCTTACCGCGCCGCATCGAGTCCGCGCGCGAGATCGTTGCGCACGTCCTGCGCGTTTTCGAGGCCGACGGCGAGGCGGATCAGCCCTTCGGTGATGCCGGCCGCCGCACGCGCTTCAGGCGTGATACGGCCGTGCGTCGTCGTGGCCGGGTGCGTGATGGTCGTGCGCGTATCGCCGAGATTGCCGGTGATCGAACAGATCTTCGTGCCGTCGATCACGCGCCAGGCATTCGCGCGCTGCTGCTCCGGCGTGTCGCCCTTCACTTCGAACGAGACGATCGCGCCGCCCAGCTTCTGCTGCCGCATGGCGAGCGCATGCTGCGGATGCGACTCGAGGCCCGGATAGAAAACGCGCTCGATGGCCGGATGCGTCTCCAGCCAGCGCGCGATTTCGAGTGCATTGCCGGACTGCTTCTCCACACGCAGCGAGAGCGTTTCCATGCCCTTGAGCAGCACCCACGCGTTGAACGCGGAAAGCGTCGGGCCCGCGGTGCGCACGAACGGAAACACCTTCTCCATGATGAACGCCTTCGAGCCCACGAGCGCACCGCCCAGCACGCGGCCCTGGCCATCGAGGAACTTGGTGGCCGAATGCATCACCACGTCCGCGCCGAACTTGAGCGGCTGCTGAAGCGCCGGGCTGCAAAAGCAGTTGTCGACCACGAATAGCGCACCCGCCGCCCGGGCGATCTTGCCCACGGCTTCGATGTCGGCAACTTCGGTTAAGGGGTTCGACGGCGTCTCGAGGAAAAACATCTTCGTTTCGGGGCGCACGGCGTTCCGCCACGCCTCGAGATCGGTCGGATCGACGAAGGTGGTCGCGATGCCGAACTTGCTGAAGATCTGCGAGAACATGGCGAGCGTCGAGCCGAAAATGCTCTGCGAGCTGACGATGTGGTCGCCCGCCTGCAGCGCGGCCATCACCACCGACATGATCGCGGCCATGCCCGAAGCCGTCGCCATGCACGCCTCGCCGCCTTCGAGCGTGGCGAGACGCTCCTGGAACATGGTGACGGTCGGGTTCGAGAAACGCGCGTACGTATAGGCGGTTTCGGCGTTCTTGAAGCGCTCGGCGGCTTCGGCGGCGCTGCCGAAACAGAAGCTCGACGTGAGGTAGAGCGCTTCCGAATGTTCGTTGAACTCGCTGCGCAGCGTGCCCGAGCGAACGGCCAGCGTGTCGAAGTTGAAGGTGTCGTCCATGTTCGTGTTCTCCGTGTGCTGAACAATCAGGCTTCAATCCTGCACGTGCAGGCGCAAAAAAGCCCGCTTTTGCGTGGGCAGAAAGCGGGCTTTCGGATTCGGCGGAAACGCGAGCCTCACGCTCGCGTTTGCCGAAGGGATCACTCCACCGAGAGCTGCAGGTGCAACTGCGAGCGGGAGCCGCCGTCCATCGCGTCGCTGGCGGCGTCGCGGTCCGACTGCGCCTGGGGCGCGAGGCGCGCCGTCTCGATGTTGTCGAGGTACGTGCTCGTGATGTCGCCGGTGATGTAGTCGCCGTCGAAGCACGAAGCCTCGAACTCCTTCAACTCCGGATTGATGTCGCGCACTGCCTGCTTGAGCGATTCCACGTCCTGATACACGAGGTAATCGGCGCCGATGATGCGCGCCACTTCGTCATCGGTGCGGCCGTGCGCGACGAGCTCGCCGCGCGTGGGCATGTCGATGCCGTAGACGTTCGGGTACTTCACGGGCGGGGCCGCGGAAGCGAAGATCACCTTGGTCGCGCCGGCGTCACGCGCCATCTGCACGATTTCCTGCGAGGTGGTGCCGCGCACGATCGAGTCGTCGATGATCAGCACGTTCTTGCCCTTGAACTCGATGCCCATCGCGTTGAGCTTCTGGCGCACCGACTTCTTGCGCATGGCCTGGCCCGGCATGATGAAGGTGCGGCCCACGTAGCGGTTCTTGAAGAAGCCTTCGCGATACTCCACGCCGAGCTTGTTCGCGACCTGCATGGCCGCGGGGCGCGACGAATCGGGAATCGGCATGACCACGTCGATCTTCACGTCGGGCAGCTCGCGCTTGATCTTCTCGGCGAGATAGTCGCCCATGCGCAGACGCGCGTTGTACACGGGCACGCCGTCGAGCACCGAGTCCGGACGCGCGAGATACACGAGTTCGAAGATGCAGGGGTTCAGCGTCGGCGCCGTGGCGCATTGCTGCGAGTGGAAGTTGCCGTCGAAGTCGATGAACACCGCTTCGCCTGGGCGAACGTCGCGCACGAACTCGAAGCCGATGCCTTCGAGCGCCACCGATTCCGATGCGAGCATCCACTCGGTGCCTTCCGGCGTTTCCATCTTGCCGATGCACAGCGGGCGAATGCCGAACGGGTCGCGGAACGCGAGCAGGCCGTAGCCGGAGATCAGCGAGACGATCGCGTACGAGCCGCGCAGGCGGCGGTGCACGCCCGCAACCGCCTTGAAGAGCGCGGCCGGGTCGAGCTCGAGGCCCGAGGTCGCGAGCTGCACTTCGTGCGCGAGCACGTTGAGCAGCACTTCGGTGTCGGAATGCGTGTTGATGTGGCGGCGATCCACGCGGAACATCTCTTCCTTGAGCTGTTGCCAGTTCGTGAGATTGCCGTTGTGGGCGAGGACGATGCCGAACGGCGCGTTCACGTAGAACGGCTGGGCTTCTTCTTCGCTCGACGCCGAGCCGGCCGTCGGGTAGCGCACCTGGCCGATGCCGCTGGTGCCGGGGAGGCTGCGCATGTTGCGCGTGCGGAACACGTCGCGCACCATGCCGTTGGCCTTGTGCATGTGGAACGTGCTGCCGTTCGCGGTGGCAATGCCGGCCGCGTCCTGACCGCGGTGCTGCAGCAGCAGCAGCGCGTCATAGAGGAGCTGGTTGACGGGAGAGCGGGAAACTACGCCTACGATGCCGCACATGGCAGGTCCTTCAAAAAAGCGAAATCGGTCGCGGGTCGCCCAGCTTCATCCACACCGGTCGAGCGCCGCAAATGGGCAGTGTTGCCGGAAAGCTGCGCCTCGCATCGCGTCCGATCAGTTTCTGATCAGACGTGAACGTAGGCCGCGAGCGCCTCGGGCAACAGCGGTTTCAGTTCGAGCACGCCCTGCACGGCATAGGGCCGCAGCAGCGCGTGGCGCCAGAAGTCCTGCTGGGGCAGCTCAGTCAGCCCGCCGAGGACGACGAGGATCAGCACCAGCACGACGCCTCGCACGAGGCCGAACATCATCCCGAGCGAACGGTCCACGCCGGACAATCCGCTCACCTGCACCAGACGGCCGATCAGTGCGTTGCCCACGCCGGCCACGAGCACCACGGCAATGACGATCAGCGCGAAGGCGATCAGCCACTGGGTGAGCGCCCCGCCCGGCCAGTTCGCCGGAATCCAGGGCACCACGTGGTCCACGTAGCGGCAGGCCACGAGCAACGCCGCGATCCAGCCGATCAATCCAAAAATCTCGCCGATCAAGCCCCGCCATGCGCCGCGCAGCGCCGACAGGCCCATCACCGCCATTACAGCGTAGTCGAATGCGGTGAACATCGACGGCTTATTCCGCGTTGGCGTTCGAGCCCGCCATCAGGCCGGCGCCGCGCACCTTGGCGATCGCCGCCGTGGCCGAGGCGCGGTCCGGGAACGGGCCCGCGCGCAGCAGTGTGCGCGTCGTGCCGTCTGCTTCCTTACGCTGTTCGGTATATGCGGGTACACCCGCCGCTTTCAACTTCGTTACCCAATTGTTCGCCGTCGTGCCGTTCGAGAACGCGCCGAGCTGCACCGCGAAACGCGCGCCCGGAGGCGCTGCCGGCTTGCCGGATTCGGTTTTCGCGCCGTTGCTGTCGCTGCTGTCAGCCGTGTCGTTTGCGGCCGTCGTCGGCTTGCTGTTCGCGGCAACGGCCGTGCTGGCCGGCGCGGCCGGTTTGGCAGCGGGCTTTGGCGTCTGGGCGGTTTGCGTCGATTGGGCGGGAGCGGCTGCCGCCTGGGCGGGCTTTTTGGTGGCCGTTGCCGGCGCGTTGTCCGTGCTTTGGGCGCTCTGCGCGGCCGCGGCGCCCGAAGCGGCCGCGAGACCCGACGCGCCAGGCGTCGCTTCGGCGGCCGCGGGATTGTCGGGGGCGACGCCGGCTTGCGTGTCTTCGGCGTCGCGCTGGCGCGCGGCGGCCTTGTCGGCCGGGCGGCTCGGAATGTCGATGGCGATATCGTCGGTGACGGGCTTCGGGTGCGAATCGAGCACCATCGGCAGGATCACGATGGCCGCGAGCACCAGCGCGATCGCGCCGACGAGACGGCGGCGCGCGCGTTGCTTTTCAGGGAGTGTGGGGTCGAGCAGCATCGCCTCGGCGTCGCCCGACCGGTCCGGCCGGCGGCTGCGCCGCTCCACGCGCGCGCTCTGATTGCTGCGCCGGCTGGAGCCGGACTCGGTGCCGCGCCGGCGGGGCGCGTCAGCTTCATCTTTCTTGCCGAACGAGAAAATTCCCATGTATGGCTTGCTGTTGGCCTACCTGGCCTGTCTTACGTGGGCGGCGTGCGGGTGCCGGGCGGTCAGTGTTGCTGCGACTTTCGCCAGGCCATGACCCCGGCAACCGTCAGGAAACTTCCGAAAACAAGAATTCTATCATTTTCGGTTGCACGTTTTAGCGCATCTTGGAAGGCGGCAGCGGGATTTTCGTAGCGCGTGACGCTGCTATCGGCGCCGTCCGTTACGCCCGCTTCGCGCAGCGCTTCTTCGAGCTGCCCGGCCGTGGCCGCGCGCGGCAGCGGCAGATCGGTCACGCACCAGTGGTCGATCTCGCCCTTCAGGTGCTCGATCACGCCCGCGATGTCCTTGTCGCGCATCGCGCCGAACACCGCGTAGGTGTACGGGAAATAGCCCATGCTGCCGAGGTTTTGCGCGAGCACGGCCGCCGCGTGCGGGTTGTGGCCGACGTCGAGGATGATCGAAGGCTTGCCCGGCAGCACCTGGAAGCGCCCCGGCAGTTCGACGTTGGCGAGGCCGAGGCGGATGTCCTGCGCGGATACCGGCAGGCGGTCGCGCAGCGACTCGAGGCCCGCGAGCGCCGCCGAGGTGTTGATCAGCTGGTTCGCGCCGCGCAGCGCCGGATAGGCGAGCGCCGAGCGCCGCATCGTCGGGCCCACATAGCTCCACTGCTGGCGTTCGTTGCCGGGCTGCCCTTCGTAGCGGAAATCGCGGCCGAAGAGCCACAGTTCGGCGCCGATCGCCTCAGCATGGTCGATGAGCGACTGCGGCGCCATCGGGTCGGCGCAGATCGCGGGCTTGCCCGCACGGAAGATGCCGGCCTTCTCGAACGCGATCTTCTCGCGCGTGTCGCCGAGGTATTCCGTGTGATCGAGGTCGATGCTCGTGATGATCGCGCAATCGGTGTCGAGCACGTTGACGGCGTCCAGACGCCCGCCCAGACCCACCTCGAAGATCACGGCGTCGAGCCCGCGCGAGGCGAACAGATGCATGATCGCGAGCGTCGTGAACTCGAAGTACGTGAGCGTCACGGGCGTGGCGAGCGAATTGCGCGCGGCTTCCACGGCCTCGAAGTGCGGCAGCAGCTCGGCGTCGCTGGCCTGCTGGCCATCCACGCGCGCGCGCTCGTTGAACTCGAGCAGATGCGGCGAGGTGTGGCAGCCCACGTGATAGCCCGCCTTGAGCAGGATCGTTTCGAGAATCGCGCAGGTCGAGCCCTTCCCGTTCGTGCCGCCCACCGTGATGATCGGGCAGTCAAACTTGAGGTCCAGCGCGTCCTTCACCTGACGGATGCGGTCCAGCCCCATGTCGATGCCGACCGGATGCGCAGTTTCGAGGTGCGTGAGCCACGCATCGAGGGTGGGAAAGGTACTCATCAGGATAGAAATTGCCAGGTGCTGCGCGTGAGACGCCGCCAACGGCGGCGGGTTCACACGAATGATCCGCTTCGAAAGAACGGCATTATCGCGGAAATGACAACGCGCCGCTTGCTTTCGCTCGCGGCGCGTCGGGTAAAGCGTTGCGGCTTGCAGCGCACGCAGCGCCGCGGATCGCTCAAAACAAGGATCAAGCCACCGCGTCGGCGGGCTGACGCTGCAGCAGCGCCAGCATTTGCGCGATTTCGTCGCGCAACTTGCGGCGGTCCACGATCATGTCGATCGCGCCCTTTTGCAGCAGGAACTCGGCGCGCTGGAAGCCTTCCGGCAGCTTTTCGCGCACGGTCTGCTCGATCACGCGCGGGCCGGCAAAGCCGATCAGCGCCTTCGGCTCGGCGATCACCACGTCGCCAAGGAACGCGAAGCTCGCCGAAACGCCACCCATCGTCGGGTCGGTCAGCACGGAGATGAACGGCAGTTTGGCCTCGGCCAGCTTGGTCAGCATGGCCGTGGTCTTGGCCATCTGCATGAGCGACAGCAGGCTTTCCTGCATGCGCGCGCCGCCCGAAGCCGTGAAGCAGATGAACGGCACTTGCTGCTCGAGCGCGTTCTGCGCGCCGCGCGCGAAGCGCTCGCCCACCACCGAGCCCATCGAGCCGCCCATGAACGAGAACTCGAAGCAGGCCACCACCACGGGCAGCGTGCGGATCGCACCGCCCATCACCACCATCGCGTCGGTTTCGCCGGTTTCGTCCATCGCCTCTTTCAGGCGGTCCGGGTACTTGCGGCTGTCCTTGAACTTGAGCGCGTCGACCGGCACGATCTCCTGGCCGATCTCGTAGCGGCCTTCCGGATCGAGCAGGCCGTCAAGACGCTCGCGCGCATTGATGCGCATGTGGTGATCGCACTTCGGGCAGACGTGGAGATTCGCCTCGACGTCGTTGCGGTACAGAACCGCTTCGCACGACGGGCACTTGATCCACAACCCTTCCGGAATGCTCTTGCGGCTTTTCGGATCGGTTTGCTTGATCTTGGGCGGCAGCAGTTTATCGAGCCAGCTCATTGATGTTCCTTCCTTGACCTTCGTGATGCGCGGGCGCGGCGGATCGCTTCATCGTCCGATCGGTAAAACCGACCGGGTTCCGACCCCGACCGCGCATGGCGAAAAGTGGATTTTACAGCAGTCTCGACTCTAGCCAACTACGCCAGCCTGCAGCGCTACGCGACGGAGACTTCGTCCAGCGCCGCGCGAATGCCCGTGATGAACTGCGTGAGCGTGTCGGCGGCCGTCTCCGGCGCGGCCTGTTCGAGCAGCTGAACGATGCGGCTGCCGATCACGACGGCGTCCGAAACCTGCGCGACGGCAGCGGCCGTTTGCGCGTCGCGAATGCCGAAGCCCACACCCACGGGCAGCGAGACATGCTTCTTGATCGCCGGGATTTTACCCGCGATGCTCGAAACGTCCAGATTCGCGGCGCCCGTCACGCCCTTGAGCGAGACGTAGTAAACATAGCCGCTCGCGGCGCGCCCCACTTCGGCGATGCGCTCATCGGTCGACGTCGGCGCGAGCAGGAAGATCGGATCGATGTCGGCGGCTTTCATCTTCGCCGCGAACTCGACCGACTCCTCGGGCGGATAGTCCACCACGAGCACGCCGTCCACGCCCGCTTCCTTCGCGGCCTGCGCGAACCCATCGGCGCCCATGCGCTCGATGGGGTTCGCGTAGCCCATCAGCACGACGGGCGTCTTGTCGTCGGTTTCGCGAAAGCGCTTCACGTCGGCGAGCACGCTCTTGAGCGTCACGCCCTTCTCGAGCGCGCGTTCGGACGACTGCTGGATCACGGGGCCGTCGGCCATCGGGTCGGAAAACGGCACGCCCAGCTCGATGACATCGGCGCCGCCGGCGGCCAGCGCGTGCATGAACTCGACGGTGCGCGCGGGATCGGGGTCGCCGGCCGTCATGAACGGGATCAGGCCTTTGCGGCCTTGGGCGGCGAGCGCCTCGAACGTGGTCTTGATACGGGACATTTCAGGGTCCTCAATTTTCAGGGGTTACTGCGCGTGGGTCCGGCGGCGGCGCATCAGGCGCCGGCCGCAACGGCGCTTGCGGCGGCCGCGCTGACGCGTTCGCGCGCGATCGCGCAGTAACTTTCGTTAATTTCATAGCCGACGAATTCGCGCTGCTGACGTGCGCAAGCCACTGCCGTGGTGCCGCTGCCCATGAACGGGTCCAGCACGCGGCCGCCCGGCGGGCAACTCGCGAGCACCATGCGCTCGACGATTTCCAGGGGCTTCTGGGTGGGATGATCCACGCGCTCCGCGTGCTGGCGATGCAGCCGCGAGACGGACCAGACGTCCTTGGGGTTGTAGCCGAGCTCCAGCCACCTGCTACCTTCGAATATTTTCCGCGAACGCGCCTTCTTCGTGGCGGCATCGTACGGGATGCGGACAGGATCGAGGTCGAAGTAGTAATTCTTCGAGACCGCGAAGAAACCGATGTTGTCGTGCACCGAGGTAAAGCGGCGCGTCGTGCCACCCATGCTGGGTACGCGACGATCCCAGACGATCTCGTTGATCATCGTGAGTTTCGACTTGAGATAGACGAAGATCTCAGGCGCGTACTGCCACGTGCAGAACACGTAGAGCGAGCCCGTGGGCTTGAGCTTCGGAATCGCCAGGTCGAGCCATTCATACGTCCAGGCGAGGAAGTCCTCGCCCGAGCGCATGTCGGAGTCGTTGCCGTAGTCCTTGCCGAGCCCGTAGGGCGGGTCGGCGACGATCAGGTCGATCGAGGCATCGGGCAGGTTGGCTGCATCGGTCAGAAAATCGCGGTTCAGGAGCCGGATGGTTTCCGGCACCGTGGCGAGTGCGGGTAACTCGGCGGCCGCGTTGGCGACCGCCTCCGCGGCCTCCAGAGCAGCCGCTTCGGCGTTCACCTCACCCACGGGCGCCGGCATCTGCGGCTCGTCGAACTCGTCACGCATCGCTTGTATCGCTCCGGGCGCTCAGAACTGGATGCCCGATCGCTCAGCGACCGTGTGCATGTCCTTGTCACCGCGGCCCGACAGGTTCACCAGCAGGATTTTCTCCTTCGGCAACGTCGGTGCGAGCTTCGCCGCGTACGCGAGCGCGTGGCTCGATTCGAGCGCGGGAATGATGCCTTCGATGCGGCAGCAGTCGTGGAAGCCCTTGAGCGCTTCCTCGTCGTCGATGGTGACGTACTGCGCACGGCCGCTGTCCTTGAGCCACGCGTGCTCGGGACCGACGCCCGGATAGTCGAGGCCCGCCGAAACCGAATGCGTCTCGATGATCTGTCCGTTCTCGTCCTGCAGCAGGTACGTGCGGTTGCCGTGCAGCACACCCACGGTGCCCGCCGCGAGCGAGGCGGCGTGACGGCCCGTGTCCATGCCGTCGCCGGCAGGCTCGACGCCGATCAACTGCACCGAAGTGTCGTCGATATACGGGTAAAAGATCCCCATCGCGTTCGATCCGCCGCCCACGCAGGCGATCACGGAGTCGGGCTGGCGGCCCGTCATTTCAGGCATCTGCACGCGGCATTCGTCGCCGATCACGCGCTGGAAGTCGCGCACCATCATCGGATACGGGTGCGGGCCCGCCACGGTGCCGATGATGTAGAAGGTGTTTTCGACGTTGGTGACCCAGTCGCGCATGGCTTCGTTGAGCGCGTCCTTGAGCGTGCGCGAGCCCGACTCGACCGGCACCACGGTCGCGCCTAGCAGCTTCATGCGGTAGACGTTGGCGGCCTGGCGGCGCACGTCCTCGGCGCCCATGTAGACCACGCACTCCATGCCGAAACGCGCCGCGATCGTTGCCGTCGCCACGCCGTGCTGGCCCGCACCGGTTTCGGCGATCACGCGCGGCTTGCCCATGCGCTTGGCGAGCAGCGCCTGGCCGATCACGTTGTTCACCTTGTGTGCGCCGGTGTGATTCAGGTCTTCACGCTTGAGATAGATCTGCGCGCCGCCCAGCAACTCGCTCCACCGCTGTGCGTGATAAATCGGCGACGGCCGGCCGACAAAATGCTTCAACTCGCGCTCATATTCGGCGCGGAAGTCGGGATCGCCTTTGTATTTCGCGTAGGCGTCGCGCAGTTCGTCGATCGCCTGCATGAGGGTTTCGGCAGCGAATACGCCGCCATAAGGGCCAAAATGGCCGCGTTCATCTGGCAAATTGTACATAAGTCACTCGCTCGACCGGGCTTGGAAGGACCCGCGTTGCGCGGGCCGTGCCGGCCAAAGGGGCATCCGCCCCGGATTCATCCCGCGTCCGCTTCGCGCACTGCGCGTACGAACGCCGCCATGCGGGCGTGATCCTTCACGCCCTTTGCGCCCGGCACTTCGATGCCACTGGAGACATCGACAGCGAACGGACGCACCTGGCGAATCGCATCACTGACGTTTTGCGCGTTCAAGCCACCACTCAAAACGGCCCGACGCGCGAGCCCTGCGGGAATAAGTGACCAATCGAAGACCTTTCCGCCGCCGCCGTAACCTTCGACATGGGTGTCGAACAACAGGCCGCTGGCTGATGAATAACGATTAGCCGATTCTATCAAATCGGCTTGCTGAGTATCGGCCGCCACTCGCAGCGCGCGCAACCAGGGCAAACCGGCAACGGAAGCCAGCGATTCGCACTGCTCGGGCGTTTCGTCGCCGTGGAACTGCAGCATGGTGAGCGAGACATTGCTCGCCACTTCGCTCATCCATTGCGGCGTGGCGTTCACGAAGAGACCGACGACCGAGACGAACGGCGGCAGGTCGTGCGTAAGCTCGACCGCCTGCGCCACGCTCACCGAACGCGGGCTGGGCGGATAGAACACGAAACCGACGGCGTCGGCGCCGAGGTCGATGGCGTGCGCAACCGCCTCGGGCGTCGAAAGTCCGCACAGCTTGATGCGGGTGCGGTGCGCGGGGGCGAGAGGCTCGGCTGACGTCATGGTTCCGGATGCGGTGTTGGTCTCGATGATTCAATCGCAACGTGATCGCTGGGGCGATTCGCGGTGCGGGCCGCTTCAGGCACGGCCTTCGGGCGCGTCGCTCCAGATCGTGCTCCACGGCACGCTGGCGGTATGCGGCGCGGGTACTGCGAACTCATCAGGATAGCCTACCTGGGCGAGATAGAGGCCGTCGGGCATGAAGGTCGGCGCCGCCACGGTACGGTCGCGGCCCGCGAGCACCTCGGCCATCCACGCGGCCGGATAGCGCCCTCGCCCCACGGCCACGAGGCAACCCATGAGGTTGCGCACCATATGGTGCAGGAACGCGTTGGCGCGAAAGCGGAAGTGGATGAAGTCGCCCTGCGGCCGGATGTCGATCTGGTACAGATGCTTCACGGGCGTCTTCGCCTGGCACTCCGACGAGCGAAACGACGAAAAATCGTGCTCGCCGATGAGGTGCGCCGCCGCCTCGCGCATGGCGTCGACGTCGAGCGGCGTGTGGATCCAGCCCGCGCGGGCCGCCAGCATCGGCGAGCGCACGGGGTTCACGTAGAGCACGTAGTAGTAGGTGCGCTCGAACGCGGCGAAGCGCGCGTGGAACGCCTCGGGCATCGGCTTGGCCCACTGCACGGCCACCGTGGAGGGCAGGAACGCGTTGGTGCCGCGCACCCACGAGAACGGCGTGCGGTCGAGATCGGTGTCGAAATGCACCACCTGGCCGAGTCCGTGCACGCCCGTGTCGGTGCGGCCCGCGACGATGGTGGACAGCGGCACGGTGGCGAATTCGCGCAGCGCACGCTCGAGCGCGTCCTGCACCGTCTTGCCGTGCGGCTGCGACTGCCAGCCGCAGAACGCGGCGCCGTCGTACTGGATTCCTAGCGCGATACGCATACGGCTTGCGGCAGCGTCACGAAAGCGGCGCGAGCGTCGACAGCAGCGCCTGCGCGTCGCTGCGCGTGGCGGGGTCGTTCGACTCGATCACTTCGTTGATCAGCGAGCGGGCGCCGGATACGTCGCCCAGCGCGATGTATTCGTGCGCGAGGTCGAGCTTGTTGCGCGCGATGCGCGCGAGCTGTTCGGGCGTGAAGACCGGCAGCGGCTCGGCCGAATCGGGCGGCAGGTTCAGGTCGAAGTCGAGCGTGAGCGCGCCAAAGCGCGGCGCGCCGAGGCCCGCGGGCGCACCAGCGCCCGCCGTACCGGCCTCGATGGCCTGGCCCGCCAGCGGCGGAGGCGGCTCGAAGAACGGCGACGCGAGACGCGCCGACGCCTCGGGCGTGGCGGCCGGCTCGGTCGAAAGCGGCGCCGCGGGCATGACCGGCTCCCCGATGCGCGGCGGCAGGGGCAGGTCGAGGCCGCCCAGCGCTGCTACTGCATCTTGCGGGAACGCAATCGGGACCTCGGCGTAGCTCATGTCTTCTGCGGTGACTGCGGGTACTGACGGAATTTCAGGTGCGGTGAGCGGCGCCGGCGGGCGCTCGAAGGCTTCCGTGATGGGCGGCGTTGCGACGGGCGGTTCGGCCTGCGGCGCCTGCTCGGCCTGCGGTGCGCCGTCGCCGAAGTCGAGCGCGATATCGGGCGTAGCGGGCTTTTCGGCGTGCGCCGGTTCTTCCAGCGTGCGCGCCAGCGCTTCGGCGTCTTCGGCTGCGCGCGGCGCGCCGAGACTGTCGGGCGGCAGCGCATCCGCACCCAGTTCCGCCGCGGCGGCAAGGCTGGCGGCGTCGGTCGCGTCGGCAAGCGTCTGCGGTTCGCCCGGCTCGACGCCGTGCGGCAGTTCGTGGGCTGCGTGCGCTTCCTGCGCAACCGAAGGCGCTTGCGGGGTGGCCGGGTGCAACTTGTCGGTCAGTGTGGGCGGCAGCGCCTCCTCGTGTTCGAGCGGCGCGGCAGTGACGGCCGGCGTGGGCACCGGCGTGATCGCGACTTCGTCCGCTGCGGGTTCTGCCGGCGCAACCGGCGGCACAAACTCCGACTCCTCGACGGGCGCGACTTCGTTCACACCCGGCTCATCCCCGGCGCGCGAAATCGGCTCGTGCAGTACCGGCGGCTCCTCGGCCACAGGCGCGGCGGCTACGGCAGCAGCAGCCGATCCGGACGGCGCGGGCTCGTGCGCTTCGGGCGAAGCCTCAGGCGCCTGCTCAGCCGGTTTCTTGCGCTTGCGCGTGAGCAGGCGCACGAACAACGCGAGCAGCACCACGACGATCGCCGCAACGGCACCCATGGCGATCGGCGAGACTTCCGGTTGACCGCCAGCCGGCCCGGCGTTCGCCGCGCCGTTCTGCACCGGCGCCCCGCCTTGCGCAGCAGGCGCACCCGCGGACGCTCCGCCGGCCGTCTGCGCCGGCTTGCCGATGCCGTGCTGCTGCAACGCCATCAGCACGCGGTTCTTCAAGGCGAGGAGCTGCTGCAGGCTCGAGACCGTCACGGGCGCCTTCCCGCCTTCTGCCGATGCGCTGCTGGCCGGGGCCTGCTGGACCGCACCGCTCCATACGTGCGAGTCGCTGGCCGCCGACGCCGGCGCCGCGGCGCTGGCGCCCACGGCAGCGGCGCCAGAAGCGCCTTGCGCGGCCGCTTCGGGACCGCTCGCTGCGACTGCCGAGGCAGCCCCCGCGGTCGTCGCGGCAGCACTGGCCGAACTCGCGCCACCCGTTGCGGCAGCAGCCGCCGACGATGCAGCCGCCACAGCCTCGGCAGCGCCACTCGAAGCAGCGGCCGGTGTGCTGGCAGGCACAGCCGCCGCCGTGGCGGGCGCGCTGGCGGCAGCCGCAGCCGACCCACCCGATGCCGCCGTCATGCCCTGCGCCGCACTCGAAACGTCCGGCGTCGCCGGCACGTTCAGGTTCGCACCCACGCGCATGCGGCTGGGATCCTGCTTGATGAACGCATTGGGGTTCGCATCGAAGAGCGCCTGGCTCATGCGTGCGAGCGCGGCCTTGTCGTGCGACTGCGTGAGGTCGACGGCCACGTCGTGCAACGACTGGCCGGGATGAACGGTGTATTGCCCCGCGATGCTCACCGCCGCCGCAGCGGACGATGCAGCACTGGGAGCACTGGCACCTGCAGCGCCTTGCGCCGCACTCGCGCCGCCCTGCGCAGCAGCGAGGCCGCAGAACAGGAAACTCGCCGCCGCCACGGTGGCGCGGATGGCGCGCCGCCCTTGGGCGCGCTTCGCGCGAGGCGCGGCGGAAACAGAATCAAATCGAACGATCATCAGTTGCCCTGGCATACCGCTCTTGCGGCTGTCGATCAAATAGGTGTGTGCTTCGGGGCGATTGCATCGATGCATGCAATAAAAAGCATGCAATAAAAAAAGCGCCGCGACTGGCGCGGCGCTTTTCACCCTGTCTACGCGTCATTAGCCGCGTAGTTTAATTCATTCACTTGTCGAGCAGAATGCGCAACATGCGGCGCAGCGGTTCAGCCGCACCCCACAGGAGCTGGTCGCCCACCGTGAAGGCCGACAGATACTCGCCGCCCATGGCCAGCTTGCGCAGACGGCCCACCGGCACCGACAGCGTGCCCGTGACCACGGCCGGCGACAGATCGCGCATCGACGCCTCGCGCTGGTTCGGCACCACCTTGACCCAGTCGTTGGCCGAGGCGAGGATGCCGTCGATCTCGTCGAGCGGCACGTCCTTCTTCAGCTTGATCGTGAGCGCCTGCGAGTGGCAGCGCATCGCGCCGATACGCACGCACAGGCCGTCGACCGGAATCGAGCCCGGCTGGCCCATGGCCGGCTTGCCGAGAATCTTGTTGGTTTCCGCGCCGCCCTTCCATTCTTCCTTCGACATGCCGTTGCCGAGATCCTTGTCGATCCACGGAATCAGCGAGCCCGCGAGCGGCACGCCGAAGTGTTCGGTCGGCATGGCGTCGCTGTTCATCGTGGCGAGCACCTTGCGGTCGATGTTGAGGATCGCCGACGACGGATTCGCCAGGTCGCTCGCGACCGATGCGTTGAGCGCGCCCATCTGCGAAAGCAGCTCGCGCATGTTCTGCGCGCCCGCGCCCGAAGCGGCCTGGTAGGTCATGGCCGTCATCCAGTCGACGAGGTTTTCGCGGAACAGGCCGCCCAGCGCCATCAGCATGAGGCTGACCGTGCAGTTGCCGCCGACGAAGTCCTTCTGGCCCTTGACCAGCGCGTCCTTGATGACGTCGAGGTTGACCGGGTCGAGGATGATGACGGCGTCGTCCTTCATGCGCAGCGCCGAGGCCGCGTCGATCCAGTAGCCGTTCCAGCCTGCCGCGCGCAGCTTCGGATACACCTCGTTGGTGTAGTCGCCGCCCTGGCAGGTGATGATGATGTCGCACTTCTTGAGCTCGTCGACGCTGTTCGCGTCCTTGAGCTTCGTCTCGTTTTTGGCGAACGACGGAGCTGCGCCGCCTGCGTTGCTGGTGCTGAAAAACACCGGTTCGATCAGGTCGAAATCACGTTCTTCCTGCATGCGCTGCATCAGCACGCTGCCGACCATGCCGCGCCAACCTACGAGACCTACGTTCATGACTAACCCTTGAGATGGACACTTCCCCGCTTCGCTCGCCCGGCGTGGCCGCGCGGGGAAGATGAGCGGGCACGACGAGCGATCAACGAATGGTGATCGTTTTGATAATCGTCGTTTTCGTGGTGATGGCGAGCGAAATCGCACGGGCTTTCATGCCGTGGATGTTCGTAACAGTCGTGATCTGGGAGATCTTCGCCATCGAAGCAATATACACGAAACAGTTAATTTGCGCGGAAAAAACCATACTTTCCGCTATTTGGACGCCCGTTCTGGCGCGCGATACAAAAAAGGGCACGCCTGAAACGGCATGCCCTTTTTGCGACCTTACAGCGCTGCGATCACCGCATCGCCCATTGCCACCGTGCCGATCTGCTTGCAGTCCGGCGTGACGATGTCGGCGGTGCGATAGCCTTGCTCCAGCACCTTCTTCACTGCGTTCTCGATGCGGTCCGCCTGTTCCGGGCGGCCCAGCGAGTAGCGCAGCATCATGGCGGCCGAAAGGATCGTGGCGAGCGGGTTGGCGATGCCCTTGCCCGCGATGTCCGGCGCCGAACCGTGCGACGGCTCGTACAGACCCTTGTTGTTCTTGTCGAGCGAGGCCGAGGGCAGCATGCCGATCGAGCCCGTGAGCATCGCGGCTTCGTCCGAGAGAATGTCGCCGAACATGTTCCCGGTCACCACCACGTCGAACGCCTTCGGCGCCTTCACGAGCTGCATGGCCGCGTTGTCGACATACATGTGCGACAGCTCGACATCCGGATATTCCTTCGAGACATCGATCATGATGTCCTTCCAGAACTGCGACGTTTCGAGCACGTTGGCCTTGTCGACAGACGTGAGCTTCTTCTGGCGCTTTTGCGCGGCCTGGAACGCCACGTGAGCGATGCGGCGCACTTCGGGCTCCGCATAGCGCATCGTGTCGAAGCCTTCGCGCGCGCCCTTGAAGTTCCCGTCCGGCGCTTCGCGCGTACCGCGTGGCTGGCCGAAGTAGATGTCGCCGTTCAGTTCGCGCACGATCAGGATGTCGAGGCCCGAAACGATTTCCGGCTTCAGCGACGACGCCCCCGTGAGCTGCGGATAGCAGATCGCCGGGCGGAAGTTCGCGAACAGTTCCAGATGCTTGCGCAGGCCGAGAATGGCCTGCTCGGGACGCAGCGCGCGCTCGAGCTTGTCGTACTTCCAGTCGCCCACGGCGCCGAACAGGATCGCGTCGGCCGACTTCGCCAGCGCCAGCGTCGCCTCGGGCAGCGGATGGCCGCTTGCCTCGTAGCCCGCGCCACCAACCGGTGCCTCTTCCATCTCGAACTTTTCGCCGAGTGCGTTGAGCACCTTGACGGCTTCCTTGACGATCTCGGGACCGATGCCGTCGCCCGGCAACACTGCAATCTTCATCCTTGTTTCCTCGCTGTATTTTGTTCTGCGTTGATCAGAGCACGCGGTTGTTCAGCCACGGCTGGCGCGCGAGGCGCTCGGCTTCGTACTGGCGGATCTTGTCGGCGTGACGCAGCGTGAGGCCGATATCGTCGAAGCCGTTCAGCAGGCAGTAGCGGCGGAACGCGGCCACTTCGAACGGATATTCCTTCGAGCCGTCCGTCGTGCGCACGACCTGCTTGTCCAGATCGACCGTGAGCTGGAAGCCGTTGAACGCGTACGTCTCGTTGAACAGGTGATCCACATCCGATTCGGAAAGCACGATCGGCAGCAGGCCGTTCTTGAAGCAGTTGTTATAGAAGATGTCGGCGAAGCTCGGCGCGATGATCGCGCGGAAGCCGTACTGGTCGAGCGCCCACGGCGCGTGCTCGCGCGAGCTGCCGCAGCCGAAGTTCTTGCGCGTGAGCAGCACAGAGGCGCCCTGATAACGCGGCTGGTTCAGCACGAAGTCCGGGTTCAGCGGGCGCTTCGAGTTGTCCTGGCCCGGCTCGCCGTGGTCGAGGTAACGCCATTCGTCGAAGGCATTCGGGCCGAAGCCGGTGCGCTTGATCGACTTGAGGAACTGCTTGGGAATGATCGCGTCGGTATCGACATTCTCGCGATCGAGCGGCGCCACGACGCCAGTGTGTACGATGAATTTTTCCATGATCCGTGTAGCCTCAGCTCAGCCCAGCTTGCGAATGTCGACGAAATGGCCTTCGATTGCCGCGGCGGCTGCCATGGCCGGGCTCACGAGGTGCGTACGACCGCCCGCGCCCTGGCGGCCTTCGAAGTTGCGGTTCGAGGTCGACGCGCAGCGCTCGCCCGGCTCCAGCCGGTCGGCGTTCATCGCGAGACACATCGAGCAGCCCGGCTCGCGCCATTCGAAACCGGCTTCGGTGAACACCTTGTCGAGGCCTTCGCGCTCGGCTTGCGCCTTCACCAGACCCGAGCCCGGCACGACCATCGCGAGGCGGATGTTCGGCGCCACGCGGCGGCCGAGCTTCTTCACGACGTAAGCGGCAGAGCGCAGGTCTTCGATGCGCGCGTTCGTGCACGAGCCGATGAAAATCTTGTCCGGCTTGATCGACTCGATCGGCGTATTCGGTTCGAGCGCCATGTACTGCAGCGCGCGTTCCATCGCGTCGCGCTTGACCGGGTCCTTCTCGCGCTCGGGGTCCGGCACGCGGCTGTCGACTGCCGTGACCATTTCCGGCGACGTGCCCCACGTGACCTGCGGCACGATGTCGGCCGCGCTCAGTTCGACCACGCGGTCGAAGTGCGCGCCTTCGTCGGTGCGGAAGTTCTTCCAGTATTCGACGGCCTGATCCCACTCCGCGCCTTGCGGCGAGTACGGACGGCCCTTGAGGTAGTCGATCGTGGTGTCGTCCACGGCGACCATGCCGGCGCGCGCGCCGCCTTCGATCGCCATGTTGCACACGGTCATGCGGCCTTCCATCGTGAGGCTGCGGATCATCGAGCCGCCGAACTCCATGGCGTAGCCCGTGCCGCCCGCCGTGCCGATCTTGCCGATGATGGCGAGCACGATGTCCTTCGCGGTGCAGCCGCGCGGCAGTTGGCCCTCGACCTTCACGAGCATGTTCTTGCTCTTCTTTTGCAGGAGCGTTTGCGTGGCCAGCACGTGCTCGACTTCCGACGTGCCGATGCCGTGCGCGAGCGCACCGAACGCGCCGTGCGTGGACGTGTGCGAGTCGCCGCAGACGATGGTCATGCCGGGCAGCGTCGCGCCCTGTTCCGGACCGACGATGTGCACGATGCCCTGGCGCTGGTCGGTCATCTTGAACTGCGTGATGCCGAAGGCGTCGCAGTTCGAATCGAGCGTGTCCACCTGCAGCTTGGAGACCGGGTCGGCGATGCCGTGGCTGCGGTCCGTGGTCGGCACGTTATGGTCGGAAACGGCCAGGTTCGCGCTGATGCGCCACACCGGGCGCTCATGCATCTTCAGGCCTTCGAAAGCCTGCGGACTGGTGACTTCGTGCAACAGATGACGGTCGATGTAGAGAATCGTCGTGCCATCGTCTTCCGTGTGGACCACATGCGTGTCCCACAATTTGTCGTAGAGCGTCTTTGCCATGATGTGCGGGGAAATGTTTGTCTGCGGGGCAATATGGTGTGAATCGATTATGCCACGCGAAACCCGCTCGCCACAGGGCCTTTCCTGAAAAAAGCGATAAAAAACAGGGGGTTATGGTGGTAGTCGCGATACCTGTATCAGCGTTACCCGGCGCGCGCGTCATCGTCGCGGATCTGCGCCACGCCGTAGCGGGCGCCGCTTTGCCGCGCGTTGCAAGGGTTCGGGGATGCAAAAAAGAGATGCGCCGGCCCGACCACGACCGGCGCAAGTTGGTGACCGTTGTGAGAACGGTGCAACATGGGCTTCGGGTTCCGCGACACAGGGGGGGCCGCATCGCCGAGGTCCATGGCTGTCTAACGGCAAATTGGCGCCAGGGTTTAATCGGGGCGAATGCGGCGCTCCAGAACGGTGCACGGGAGCCTTCGTAATTTAATTAGCGATCCCGATTATCCAGACTCGTTTCACGCGTTCAACGGCCCTCGCTTCCGGCGGGCGCCGCGAGCCGCCGGGGCGGACGCCGCCCGGTCATGGATAAGCCAGGCACGAGGTTTGCGAGACGAGCCCGGCCGCGCGGAGTTCCATCGTGAGTGCGTCGCACTCAACGAAAGACGCCGCGGCCGACCAGGCAAACCCGGAGGCTTCATGCCACTCGCAATCCGCACTGCGCAACAACGAAAAAGCAGAATAAAACCAGCAGCGCCGCGCCGCTCGCGGGTCACGCAGCGTGCGTCGCTCGCCGCCGCGGCATGCGCCCTCGCCGCGCTCGCCCCGCGCGCCGAGGCGCAGACCCCCTCGCCGCTCGGCGAATGGCAATATTCCGCAGGCATTCCGCTCGAAAAGATGTTTCAGCCGAACCGTCCCGACTTCGAGGCGCGGCTCGGCGTGGGCGCGACCTTCGAACCGCGCTACGACGGCTCGGACCGCTATCACACGCTGGTCGGGCCCAGCATCGACCTGCGCTACAAGGACATCCTGTTCGGCTCGACGGGCGAAGGCTTCGGCGCCAACGTTCTGCAGGGCCCGAACTGGCGCGTGAGCGTCGCCGGGGTCTACGACCTCGGGCGGCGCGGCCAGGACGACCCGACGCGGCTGCACGGCATGGGCAACATCAACCCGGCGCCGGAATTGAAGATCGCCGGCGAGTACGTGATTTCGAAGGACTTTCCGCTCGTGTTCCGCACCGCCTTCACGCGCAGTTTCGGCGGTTCGAATGGCTGGACCGCGGATCTCGGCGCCTATATGCCGCTGCCGGGCAGCAACCAGAACTTCTACTGGTTCGCCGGCCCCTCGGTCACGTTCGCCGACTCGAACTACATGCAGAGCTGGTTTGGCGTGACGCCGCAGCAGGCGGCCGCGTCGGGTTACCGTCAGTACGACGCGAGCGCGGGCCTCAAGTCGGCTGGCTTCGGCATCACGATGGTGTACTTCGTCAACAAACATTGGTTCGTGAGCGCGGACGGCGCCATCAAGCGCCTGCTCGGCAGCGCCTCGCACAGCCCGATCATCCAGTCGAAGACAGGCGGCGTTTGCGACGTCTCGATCAATTACCAGTTCTAGCGTGGCCGGCCGCCTGACCGGCGTCAGGCCGGCGCATGTCGCGCGAGAAGGCGCCTGCCCGGCCGCCGCTCATTTACCGCTCATTCTTCGCCACTATCCTTGACCGTCTGGGCGCCAGGCCCAGTCGGCCGCTTGTGCCCGCAAAAACCGCGCACGCGGGCCGCGTTTCCCTCTACGTTCAAAGGATCGACCATGCTCGCGCCGATCGCCACGGCCTCCTTCCTCGGTCAGCCCGCGTGGCTCTGGATCGCCTTCCTCGCGGTGGTGATCGTGCTGCTCGTACTCGACCTCGGCGTGCTGCACCGTGACGACCACGAAATCGGCATCCGCGAAAGTCTCTGGCTCTCGCTCGGCTATGTCGCCGTGGGCGTGCTGTTCGGCGGCTTCGTCTGGTGGCAGCTCGGCGCGCAGCCCGCTACCGAGTACATCACCGGTTACCTGATCGAAAAGTCGTTGTCGCTCGATAACGTGTTCGTGATCGCGTCGATCTTCGGTGCGCTTGCCGTGCCGCGCCAGCTTCAGCATCGCGTGCTGTTCTGGGGCATCGTCGGCGTGCTGGTGCTGCGCGCAGTGATGGTTGGGCTCGGGGCCGCGCTCGTCACGCACTTCGAGTGGATGCTGTACGTGTTCGGCGTGTTTCTCGCCGTGACCGGCGTGAAGATGCTGCTGGGCCCGAAGGACGAGCCCGGCATGAACGACAGCGCCCTCTTGCGCTGGCTGCGCCGCAAGTTGCCGGTCACGCCGCAGCTCGAGGGTCGCGCGTTCCTCGTGAGGCAAGCGCATCCGCGCACCGGCAAACCCGCGCTGCTCGCCACGCCGCTCCTGCTCGCGCTCCTGTTGATCGAGTTCGCCGACCTGATCTTCGCCGTCGATTCGATCCCGGCGATTTTCTCGATCACGACCGATCCGTTCATCGTCTATACGAGCAACATCTTCGCCGTGCTCGGCCTGCGCGCGCTCTACTTCGCGCTCGCAGCCATGGCGCATCGCTTCCATTACCTCAAGCATGCGCTCGCGCTCGTGCTGGTGTTCATCGGCGCGAAGATCTTTCTGGTGGGCATCATCGGCAAGATTCCCGCCCTGTTCAGCCTTGGCGTGACCGCCGCGCTGCTCGCGGGCGGCGTGGTGGTGTCGCTCGTCAAGACGCAGAAGCCGAAGGACACGCTCGGCACGTCCTGAGGCCGAACCGGACGCGAACAGAGCGCCCCGCGCGCTCCTCATTCTTCGCTCATTTTGCTCTGCCAGGATGGTTTCCATCGAGGCCGCGTTGCCCTCCACACAAGACGGCAACGGCCTCGATGACCTGTCACTCATCACGGAGCGCATCATGAAATGCCCCAACTGCCCTGACGTCACCCTCTCGCTCGCCGAGCGTCAGGGCGTCGAACTCGACTACTGCCCGCAGTGTCGCGGCGTCTGGCTCGATCGCGGCGAACTCGACAAGCTGATCGAACGCAGCGGCAACCGGCACTATCGCAACGAAGACGATACACAGGCATTCCGCCAGCACGGTTCGAAGCACGGCGACTATGCCCCGCGCCGCGCTCACGAAAGCTACCGCGGCAACGGCCACCGTCGCAAGTCGTGGCTGCAGGACATCTTCGACTGAGCCGCTGCTCCGCCTGCCGTTTTATCGACATCACGTTTCAAGAGGATTCCTGACCATGCGTACCTACATCTGCAACAGCCCGCAAGCCGCGGGCCGGATCGTCGCCGTCGCGCTGCTCGCAGACGGCCACCTGAGCAGCGAGGAGCTTGCAGCCGTCCATCGTGCGCGCCTTGCCGACCGGCTCGGCCTCGCGCCCGGCGAATTCGGCGACATCCTCAAGGGCCTGTGCGAAGACTTGCAGACCACTTCGCACCTGAACTGGAGCGATGCGTGCAAGCTCGACTCCGACGTGATGCAGCAGGTGATGCGCGAGCTCGACGATCCCGCGCTGCGTGCCGAAGTGCTGAATCTGTGCCATGTGGCCGTGTATTCGGACCGGCACGTGGCCGAGAGCGAAGTCGCTCTGCTCGCCTCGCTTAGCCGTGCGTGGCAGAAGGAACCCTGGCAGCGCCTGCTGGCGTAAGTTCGAGCGCGATGCGTGTCCTTCCCCCGCGCATCGCGCCACGCGGCGAGCCCCGCGCTCGCCGCGGTTTTTACAGCGCGCAGCTTTTTTGCGCGCTTTTTTCTTCGATTGCGCAGACGCTCACACGCACACGGCCCAGCCGAGCCCGCGCACATTGCGGATCACCGCGTGCCCGAACTTGCGGCGCACGCTGTAGATCACGGCGTCCACCGCGTTGCTTTCCACTTCCTCGCCCCAGCCATAGAGCCGCTCCTCGATTTGCTGACGCGACAGGATCGCGCCCGGCCGCTCGAGCAGCGCGAGCATGAGTGCATATTCGCGCGCGGAGAGATCGTCGGACTGGCCATCGAACATGAGGCGGCGCGCATTCATGTCGAGCGTGACGCGGCCGCTGCCCATGGTCGGCGAGGCAAAGCCCGACTTGCGCCGCACCACGGCGCGGATGCGCGCGAGCAGCTCCTTGCTCTCGAATGGCTTCACGAGATAGTCGTCGGCGCCGAGATCGAGGCCTTCCACGCGCGTGTCCACGTCGTCGCGCGCGGTGATGATGAGCACGGGCGTGGCGTCCTGCGACTCGCGCAGCGCACGCAGCACGTCGAGCCCGCTCATGTCGCCGAGCCCCAGGTCGAGCAGCACCGCCGTATACGAGCCGTCGCGAATGGCGTCGCGGCCGCTCTCGCCCGTGCGCACCCAGTCGACGCTGTACGACGCGTCCTTCAACGCGCGCAGCAGCGCCGGGCCGATCAGCAGATCGTCTTCGATCAGCAGAATGCGCATCGTGTCCTTCCTTTGTTTCGCATGCTTTCCCGGATTTTGCCTGACCCGCGTTCGCTGGATCGACGCGACGCTCACGCGCGCGGTAGTTCGATACGCGCGACGATGCCGCTTTGCCCGTCGCGCCGGTTCGCGAGCGTCACGCACCCGCGATAACTGCGCGCCACCGCCTGCGCGATGGCGAGGCCGAGGCCGCTGCCGTGCGAGTCGTGCTCACCCCGCGGGTCGCCCCGATGACCGCCCGCGCGGAAAAACCGGTCGAACACGCGCGGCAGATCGGCCTCCGCAATGCCGGGGCCGTTATCGGTGACGTCGATGACGACGCCCTGGTCCTCGCGGCGCACCGCCACGTCCACGTTCGCGCCTGGGTGGCCATAGCGGATCGCGTTGTCCACGAGATTGCGCACGAGCACGCGCATGTCGGTCTCGGTGGCGCGCACCGTCACGTCGTCGAGGCGCGTCACGCCGAGATCGACGTCGCGCGCGTCGGCAAGCGGCAGCAGGTCGGCCAGTACGTCCGTGACGACTTGCGCGAGCGGCACCTCCGTCAGCACGCGTTGCGTGCTGCCGATTTCGGCGCGCGCCAGACCGAGCAGCTGCGAAACGAGCGCCCCGGTGCGCACGATGCCGCGGCGCAGCTCCTCGAAGCGCTCGGGGTACTGTTCGGGAGGCGCATTGCGCAGGTTGTCGATCTGCAACTGCATGGCGGAGATTGGCGAGCGCAGTTCGTGCGCGGCATCGGCGATGAACATGCGCTCGGCATTCACGAGCACGGAAAGGCGCTCGATCATGCGGTTGATCGACTCGACGAAGGGCCGCAGCTCGACGGGCGCCTGCCCCACTTCGAGCGGCTTGAGGTCGTGCAGATCGACCTTCGCCGCACGCCGCCCGACGCGCTCCAGCGGCCGCAGCGAAACGCGCACCGTCACCGCGATCGTGAGCGCGAGCAGCGGCAGCAGCGCGAGCACGGGCAGCAGGCTCCAGGACGCCACGCGCAAGGCGTTGCGATTGCGCATGCTGCGCGATTCGGCCACCTGAATGTATTCGTCGCCGGCGGCGAGCGCGAACACGTCCCAGGACTCACCGTCGTAATCGACCGACGAGAAGCCGCTTTGCGCACGCGGCAACGCGATACGCGCGTTGCTCGTGCGGCTCGGGACTTCGCCGTCGTCGGCGGACCAGATCTGCACGACGAAATTGTCGGCGGCGTCGCTGTCGCCGCGCGGCTCGATCGCGCGATGCGGCACGCCGGTCTGCACGTGCGCGGCGGCGTCGCGCAGCGTCGTGTTGAACTCGGCGGCGAGACTGCGCACGACGAGGAAGGTGCCGAGCGCACCCAGCACGCCGACGAGGATCGCGAGCGTGCCGATCGCAATGCTCAGGCGGCGATGCAGGGAATGCGCGGCGAAAAACATGGAGCGTCTCGGGTGGGAAGGCGCGCTCCATCATAAAGGATTCGCCGTGCGCAAATCAGGCTGTGCGATGTGTTTCAGCGATGCGAGCCGCCGTGCATGCCACCCGTCCCGCTCCAGACGCCGCCATGACCCCCGTGGAAGCCGCCATGGAAGCCGCCATGAAATCCGCCATGCATGCCTGGCACCGGATGCATATGCGGGCCGCCTGGAAAGACGTGATCCATGTGATGAAAGTGATGGAAGTGATCGACGAACACGAACGAGCCGCCCACGAACACCGGCGGCCACCAGCCGTACCATGGGCCGGCGTACCAGGTCGTCGCGTCGTTCCATGCCATGGGGTAGACCTGGGTGCCGTCGTTACCCTGCACGATCTGCCAGGTGCCGTCGGGCTGCAGGCAGGCGAGGCCGCTGATCACCTGCGGCGTGCCGTCGATCTCGGCAGTGCCGGTGACGGTGCGGCAGTCGGGCGGTGGCGGGTAATACGACGCGTCCGCGGGCTGCTGCGACGCGACCGGTGTCGTGCACGCGCTCAGCAGACCGGCCAGCGCCGTGAAGGCGAGAAGTTTGCGCATGATGTCGCCCCTCTCGACGGACCGGCCTCGCGGCGCACGGGCTGTGCGCCTTGGCCGTGAAGACTCCATCGGTACGCCTGGCACGCGGCGCGTGAGCGGGCTCGCGCCGGCCGCGTGTCATCTGCAAAACGAGGGGCGCAGGGGCGCTATTCCTTTGCGCCCGGCACGAGCGGCCGGGCCCTGATTACGACTTGTATCCGCGACGTGTATTCGCCAGCTGGCCGTGTCGCATTTCACGCCTGCCACCGCGTGGCGAACGCGCGGATATCGTCGTTCACCCGCGCGGCGTGGTTGAAGTACATGCCATGCGTGCCGCCTTCATACACCTTCAGCGTCGCGTGTTCGAGCGCCGCCGCCGTGGGGCGGCCGGTGATCTCGAGCGGCGCCGAGGCATCGCAGTCGCCGTGCAGCACGAGCGCCGGCACGTCGATCGCGGCCAGTTCGCGGCGGAAGTCGGTGACCATCTGCACGCGCGACAGTTGCGCCGCGCCATAGAGCGACGTGTCCAGCATCATGTCGGCCGTCCACTGAATGACCGCCTGCGACGTACCGGGGCTGAAGTAAGCTTCGGCGCGCCGCGAGATCCAGTCGGGAAACGACGTGAGCATCTCGTCGATGGACGCTTCGAAGAGGCTCGCATCGAGCCCGCCGGGATTGTCAGCAGTCTTGAGCAAGCACGGCGTCGACGCCGGCGAAACCAGCACGATGCCCGCCACGCGGCGAGAGCCGTGGCGGCTCAAATAACGCACGATCTCGCCGCTCGCGAACGAATGGCCGACCAGCGTAACTCGCTCCAGACCTCGGGCGGCGAGTACGGCTTCGAGATCGTCGGCGAGCGTGTCGTAGTCATAGCCGCGGCCCGGGTCGCTGGAGCGGCCATGCCCGCGGCGGTCGTAGGCCACGCAGCGAAAGCCCGCGGCCGCGAGCGGCGCGCACTGGTAGTTCCACATGTCGGCGTTGAGCGTCCAGCCCGAAAGGAACACGAGCGGTGCGCCATCGCCCCAGTCGCGATAGTGCAGCGCGGTATCGTCGTCGATGCGGATGTAGCCGGGTTGGCGGGCGTTGAAAGTTGCCATGGTCGTCGCTCCTTGCGGGTAGGGTGTGCCGATGAGCGACATCGTCGTCGATGCCGTGTGGGCTGACGATTACGTCGGAGGTAATGGCCGCACGTGAGCGCGCTGCGCGCAGTCGCACCACACTGGTGCTAGATTCGTCACATAGACAGCTCAGGAGACAAGCATGAGCAACACCTCGCCGCGTCCGGCCTTTGGGTCTGCCATTTACTATCGCGATCCGTTCGCCGCGCTCGACTGGCTCGAAAAGGCGTTCGGCTTTACGCGCCAGTTCGTCGTCACGTCGCCGGACGGGAAGCTCGGTCACTCGGAAATGCGCTTTGGGGACGGCTACGTGATGATTTGTAGCGGCTGGCCCGGCATGCCCTACGCGAGCCCGGCCGACGCGGACGGCAAGAACACGCAGTCCGTGCACGTGCAGTTGAAAAGCGGCCTCGACGCGCATTGCGAACGCGCCCGCGCCGCCGGGGCAAAGATCATCCGCGAGCCGGCGGATCAGTTCTACGGCGACCGCGTCTATGTGGCATGCGACCCCGAAGGCCACGTGTGGAGCTTCGGCGAGACGGTGCGCGAGGTCACGCGCGAAGAAGCGGAAGCGGCGAGCGGGCTGAAGATCGACGGCTGGATTTGAGCGCGTCCGCAGGTTCAAATAGAAAACGCCCCGACGGGCGATAACCCGTCGGGGCGTTTGCATGAGAGCTAGCACGCGGCGCGTGATCGAGCGCGCGCCGTGGCAAAGCGAAACTGCTTAGCGTTGCGCGATCGGCTTCGCTTCGCGCGGCGTTTCGCCGATGAACAGCTGACGCGGACGGCCGATCTTCTGCTCGGGGTCGGCGATCATTTCGTTCCACTGCGCAATCCAGCCCACCGTACGCGCCATCGCGAAGATGCACGTGAACATCGAGGTCGGGATGCCCAGCGCGCGCTGCACGATACCCGAGTAGAAGTCGACGTTCGGGTACAGCTTGCGCGACACGAAGTATTCGTCTTCCAGCGCGATTTTTTCGAGCTGCATGGCGAGCTTGAAGAGCGGATCGTCGTGCAGACCGAGTTCGTTCAGCACTTCGTAGCACGTTTCGCGCATGAGCTTCGCACGCGGGTCGTAGTTCTTGTACACGCGGTGGCCGAAGCCCATCAGCTTCACGCCCGAGTTCTTGTCCTTCACCTGCTTGATGAACTCAGGAATCTTGTCCGGCGAACCGATTTCTTCCAGCATGTTCAGTGCGGCTTCGTTCGCACCGCCGTGCGCAGGGCCCCACAGACAGGCGATACCAGCAGCGATACACGCGAACGGGTTCGCGCCCGACGAGCCAGCCAGACGCACCGTCGAGGTCGAAGCGTTCTGCTCGTGGTCGGCGTGCAGGATGAGGATACGGTCGAGCGCGCGCACGAGCACGTCGTTGACCTTGTACTCTTCGCACGGGTTCGAGAACATCATGCGCATGAAGTTCGCGCTGTACGACAGATTGTTCTGCGGATACACGAACGGCTGGCCGATCGAGTACTTGTACGCCATGGCGACGAGCGTCGGCAGCTTCGCGATCATGCGGATCGCCGAAACTTCGCGGTGCTTCGCGTTGTTGATGTCGAGCGAGTCGTGATAGAACGCCGACAGCGCGCCGACTGCGGCGACGAGAATCGCCATCGGGTGCGCATCGCGACGGAAGCCGCGGAAGAAGAACTGCATCTGCTCGTGAACCATCGTGTGCTGCGTGACGGTCTTCACGAACTCTTCCTTCTGGGCCGCGTTCGGCAGTTCGCCGCGGTACAGCAGGTAGCAGGTTTCGAGGAAGTCGGCGTTTTGCGCGAGGTTGTCGATCGGGTAGCCGCGGTAGAGCAGCTCGCCCTTGTCCCCGTCGATGTACGTGATCGCCGAGTTGCACGACGCCGTCGACATGAAGCCCGGGTCATACGTGAACTTGCCGGTCTGACCGTACAGTTTGCGGATGTCGATCACATCCGGGCCCATCGTGCCCTTGTAGATCGGCAGTTCGACGCTCGGCGAATTGTCGCTGAACGATAGCGTGGCTTTTACATCAGACGGGGTCATAGCACATCCTCAATCGAAGATAAACACGGGATTCGATAGTTTTGTACGTCCGGCGCGGCGACAGTCGACATGACTGCGCGCCGCCGCGCTCAGACGTTCCGAAGCAGCTCCAGCACCCGCTTCACGTCCGGGTCGGCAAGGTCGCCTTCTGGTTCCTTGCGCGCGAGCAGCAAGTCCATCAGGTCGTTATCGCTCAGCTCGAGCAGGCGCGTGAGAGCACCCACGTCGGCGTCGCTGAGTTCATGCTCATAGCGCTCGAAAAACCGCTCAAAAATCAGATCATTTTCGAGCAGGCCGCGCCGCGCGCGCCAGCGAAGGCGCGCGCGGCGATGGGGGTCAGACTGGTGCGATTCCATTTCAGAACAGCAACATCAAACCGCGCGGCGGAACATCAGTTCCTTGATCTTGCCGATCGCCTTCGTCGGGTTCAGGCCCTTCGGGCAAACGTCGACGCAGTTCATGATCGTATGGCAACGGAACAGACGGTACGGGTCCTCGAGGTTGTCGAGGCGCTCGCCGGTCGCTTCGTCGCGGCTGTCCGCGATGAAGCGGTAAGCCTGCAGCAGACCTGCCGGGCCGACGAACTTGTCCGGGTTCCACCAGAAGCTCGGGCACGAAGTCGAGCAGCTTGCGCACAGAATACACTCGTACAGGCCATCGAGTTCGTCACGCTGCTCAGGCGACTGCAGACGCTCCTTCTCGGGCGGCGGCGTGTCGTTGATCAGGTACGGCTTGATCGAGTGGTACTGGTTGAAGAACTGCGTGAAGTCGCAGATCAGGTCGCGCACGACGGGCAGGCCCGGCAGCGGACGCAGCACGATCTTCGCCGGCAGGTCGTTCAGGTTCGTGAGGCACGCAAGACCGTTCTTGCCGTTGATGTTCATGGCGTCCGAACCGCACACGCCTTCACGGCACGAACGGCGGAACGACAGCGTTTCGTCCAGTTCCTTGAGCTTGACCAGCGCGTCGAGCAGCATGCGCTCGTGCGTGATTTCCAGCTCGTACGATTGCATGCGCGGCGCCGCGTCCTTGTCCGGGTCGTAGCGATAGACTTCAAAAATGCGTTTGGCCATTTCCAATTCCTTTTGACTGGCGTGTGCCTTAGAACGTACGCGCCTTCGGCGGCACGGACTCGACGGTCAGCGGTTGCATGTGGACCGGCTTGTATTCGAGTCGGTCGCCTTCGCTGAACCAGAGCGTATGGCGCAGCCAGTTTTCGTCGTCGCGGTGTTCGAAGTCGCTCTGTGCGTGCGCACCACGGCTTTCCTTGCGGGCTTCAGCCGAAACCATCGTTGCGCGCGCAACTTCGACCAGGTTCGCCACTTCGAGCGCTTCCACGCGCGCCGTGTTGAACACCTTCGACTTGTCCTTCAGGTGGATGTGCTTCGCGCGCTCGGCGATCTGCGCGATGTCCTGCACGCCGTCTGCGAGCAGCTTCGAGGTGCGGAACACGCCTGCGTGCTTCTGCATCGAGCCGCGGATGTCGTTCGCGACGCTTTGCGCGTACTCGCCCGAAGTCGACTTGTCGAGCTCGGCGAGGCGCGAGAGCGCGAAGTCGGCGGCGTCGGCCGGCAGCGGCTTGTGCTCCTTGAGTTCCTTGACGTGCTTGACGATGTGGTTGCCAGCCGCACGGCCGAACACCACGAGGTCGAGCAGCGAGTTCGTGCCGAGACGGTTCGCGCCGTGCACCGAGACGCACGAGCATTCGCCCACGGCGTAGAAGCCGTTGACGACTTCTTCGTGACCCTTCGGCGTGCCAACGACCTGGCCGTTGATGTTCGTCGGGATGCCGCCCATCTGGTAGTGGATGGTCGGCACGACCGGGATCGGCTCCTTGATACAGTCCACGTTCGCGAACTTGAGCGCGATTTCGCGGATCGACGGCAGACGCTTCATGATCGTCTCGGCGCCGATGTGCGAGAGGTCGAGCAGCACGTGGTCCTTGTGCGGACCCACGCCACGGCCTTCCTTGATTTCCTGGTCCATCGAACGCGAAACGAAGTCGCGCGGCGCCAGGTCCTTCAGGGTCGGCGCGTAACGCTCCATGAAGCGCTCGCCGTTCGAGTTACGCAGAATGCCGCCTTCGCCGCGCACGCCTTCCGTGATCAGCACGCCCGCGCCGGCCACGCCGGTCGGGTGGAACTGCCAGAACTCCATGTCCTGCAGCGCGATGCCCGAACGGGCCGCCATGCCAAGGCCGTCACCGGTGTTGATGAACGCGTTGGTCGATGCCGCGAAGATCCGGCCCGCGCCGCCCGTGGCGAACAGCGTGGTCTTGCCTTCGAGGATGTAGACGTCGCCCGTTTCCATTTCGAGCGCGGTCACGCCGAGCACGTCGCCGTCGGCGTCGCGGATCAGGTCGAGTGCCATCCATTCGACGAAGAACGTGGTCTTCGCCGCGACGTTCTGCTGGTACAGCGTGTGCAGCAGCGCGTGGCCGGTACGGTCAGCAGCAGCACAGGCGCGCTGAACCGGCTTCTCGCCGTAGTTGGCCGTGTGGCCGCCGAACGGGCGCTGGTAGATCGTGCCGTCGGCGTTACGGTCGAACGGCATGCCCATGTGTTCGAGTTCGTACACGGCGTTCGGCGCTTCACGGCACATGAACTCGATCGCGTCCTGGTCGCCGAGCCAGTCGGAGCCCTTGATCGTGTCGTAGAAGTGGTAGTGCCAGTTGTCTTCGCTCATGTTGCCGAGCGAGGCGCCGATGCCGCCCTGCGCCGCCACCGTGTGCGAACGCGTGGGGAACACCTTCGAGAGCACGCAAACCGACAGGCCAGCGCGCGCGAGTTGCAGCGAAGCGCGCATCCCCGAGCCGCCAGCACCGACGATGACCACGTCGAACTTGCGACGCGGCAATGAATTCTTGATTGCAGCCATTCTTTTACACTCTCCAGAGAATCTGAGCGGCGTAGCCGAGGCTGCCCAGCAGCCATGCGATCGTGAGGACGTCCAGCGTGATGCGCAGGCCGACCGGCTTGATGTAGTCCATCCAGATGTCACGCACACCGACCCACGCGTGCAGGAACAGCGCGATCAGGGTGACGAACGTCGCGAGCTTCATCCACTGCGCGGCGAAGATCGAGGCCCAGCCGTCATACGAGAAGTCGTGCGCGCCGAAGAACAGGACGAGCAGCACGATCGTGTAGATCGCCATGATCACGGCGGTGGCGCGTTGTGCGATCCAGTCGCGAATGCCGTAGTGAGCGCCGACGACAAGGCGCTTCGGACCGATACCGTTATTAGCCGACATTTTTTAGAACGCTCCGAAGAGTTTTGCCGCAAAGGCGATCGTGAGGACCGTGGAGATGATCACGACGACGAGGGAGGTCGACTTGCCTTTTTCCTTGCTCACGAGGCCATGGTTGAAGTCCATGCACAGGTGACGCACGCCAGCGCAGAAGTGAAACAGGAACGCCCACCCGAGGACCAGCACGATGAGCTTGACGATGATGTTCGAGAGGAAGCCCTTGAAGACCTCGAAGCTAAGCTCCGAAGTGAGGCTCTGGTCCAACAGGAACAAGATGAAAGGCAGGAACAGGAACAACAACACACCGCTGATGCGGTGGCCGATCGACACACGACCGGCCAGAGGCAGGCGGTATGCGAACAATATCTGCCCAAGCCCGATGTTCCGGTATTCCGGCCTCGGTTTTTTTGCGGCTTCTGCCATGCTAGACCCCTACTATGTGTTAACACTAATTCGCAATTTTAGCGCCTTTTCATATCGCGCTGCAGCGAAATCCACGTCGGGTACGGCTGGTGGTGCGCGCAAGCAAAGGCACTCTGGGAAAGGGCTCCGCGCCTTTTGCGCGGTCGCCCGTCAACTCAAATCATTCTGATAGTAGTACCCGGTTGTGACATACCATCCGCGGCGTACCTCGACCGGCCGGTCTCCATAGGTATAGGACACCCGCTCGACCGATAGCAAAGGAAAACCTGCCGGCACCTTGAGGAGATCGGCCACCGTGGGCTCCGCGGCCACGGCGCGGATCTTCTCGGTCGCACGAATCATGCGCGTGCCGAATTCCGCCTCGAACATGGCGTAGAGCGGGCCTTTGTACTCGGCGAGGCGCTCGCTCGTCAGCCCGCGGAACACGCCGCCGGGCAGCCAGATCTCGTCGAGCACGGTGCTTTCGCCGTCGAACTGCAGCAGACGCCGGATCAGCACCACCGGGTCCGAGGGCTTGAGGTCGAGCTGGCGCGCGATCTCGGCCGAAGCGCGCAGGCGCCGGCACTCGAGCAGCTTGCTCACGTGCGGGTGTTCCGCGCCGTCATCGGCGAGTAACCTGAGAAAGCGAAACTGGGCGCGTTCTTCGTTGTGCGTTGCAACAAACGTGCCCTTGCCCTGGCGGCGCACCAGCAGATTGTCGGCAGCCAGCTCGTCGATCGCCTTGCGTACGGTCCCCTGGCTCACCTTGTAACGGGCGGCCAGTTCGACTTCGCTGGGGATGATTTCGCCGGGCTTCCATTCGCCGGACTCAAGGCTCTGTGTGATGAGCCCCTTGATCTGCTGGTACAGCGGACTGAAGGTCGGGGACGGCGGCACCGCGGGCGCAGACGCTTGAGCCCCGCTCTCGGGAGCGGTGGAATTCGCGTTGCTGGCCGGGTTTGCACTCATGGCGCGCATTTCAACATAAAGCCCCCTACGCATCAAGCATTTTGCCTGCAATAGTTATGTCTTATATAAGACATAAGATACTGTTGACTTTGACCCTGACGACTCCTACACTCCCGATCGAGCAAGGGTTTGCGGGCGGCCTGCATGCTAATTTCAGGACATGAAAGCGGCATGACGAAGAGGCGCCGCCGGCTGCATCCACCTCGTGGCGAATGCGCCGCGAGCCGCCTTGCACGATGCTGTTCCCTCACGCAGTAAACGCAGTAGAGGTTTCGATCCGCCCAGCCGGCACGCGTGAGTCGTTGCGCGCCGCGCGTCTGTGGGAGAGCCCGAGCGAGCTGTTGCAGGAGTCGGCACACGCGAAGCGGCCAGCGTCTGGTGTCCCTCGAAGGGCGCCCCGTTCACCTCTTGCCATGTTGCACAGGTTACCGGCACGGCGGTCCATGCCGGCGGCGCACGCTTCACGGCTTGTCAGTCATGGTTGTTCCAGTGAAGCGCGCACGCCGGCGATCAAGACCGCCTGTTTCACCTACGCTTCGTGTATCGCGCATATAGAATGGCGTTTTACCCTGGCGTCTAACGCATCTTCCTGGAGATTTTCAATGGCTAAGCCCGCAAAGCGCGTTGCCGTCACCGGCGCCGCAGGTCAGATCGCTTACTCCCTGCTGTTCCGCATTGCGAATGGCGACCTGCTCGGCAAGGATCAGCCCGTCATCCTGCAACTGCTCGACCTGCCGCAAGCGCAAGCCGCCGTCAAGGGCGTCGTGATGGAACTGGACGACTGCGCATTCCCGCTGCTCGCGGGCGTGGTCATCACCGACGACCCGAAGGTCGCGTTCAAGGACGCCGACGTCGCCCTGCTGGTTGGCGCACGTCCGCGCTCGAAGGGCATGGAGCGTAAGGACCTGCTCTCGGCCAACGCCGAAATCTTCACGGTTCAGGGCAAGGCGCTGAACGACGTCGCCAGCCGCGACGTGAAGGTGCTGGTCGTCGGCAACCCGGCCAACACGAACGCGTACATCGCCATGAAGTCGGCTCCGGACCTGCCGAAGAAGAACTTCACCGCCATGCTGCGTCTGGACCACAACCGCGCGCTCTCGCAACTGGCCGCCAAATCGGGCAAGCCGGTCGCTTCGATCGAGAAGCTCGCCGTGTGGGGCAACCACTCGCCGACGATGTACCCCGACTTCCGTGTCGCAACGGCGGAAGGCCAGTCGCTGACCAAGCTGATCAACGACGACGAATGGAACCGCAACACGTTCATCCCGACGGTCGGCAAGCGCGGCGCGGCGATCATCGAAGCGCGCGGCCTCTCGTCGGCAGCTTCGGCCGCCAACGCAGCGATCGACCACGTGCGTGACTGGGTCCTCGGCACGAACGGCAAGTGGGTCACGATGGGTATCCCGTCGGACGGCTCGTACGGCATTCCCGAAGACATCATCTACGGCGTGCCGGTGACCTGCGAAAACGGCGAGTACAAGCGCGTGGAAGGCCTCGAAATCGACGCGTTCTCGCGCGAGAAGATGGACGGCACGCTCAACGAGCTGCTCGAAGAGCGCGAAGGCGTCGCTCACCTGCTCGGCAAGTAAGCCAGCTGGACGAACGGAACGCGCGTTTGACGCCCGTTCCGTTCTGCTTTATGGGCACGCGGACAGCCTCCGCAGCCCGACCTGAGCGGCCCGTTCCATGCGGGCCGGCCAGGGTGCCGCCCGATCCGCATGCGCCTTGCCTTGCCGGCAGGGCGCATGCGAATCCGGTATCTCCTACAAAACTCGACTCCCGACGCCGAAGATGCGCGCCATTCTGCCAGCCGAAGTGCTGTTTGACGGCGAAGCGCCGCCCGCCATCCTGCCCGCATGCGACCACTACGCGGGCAGTGAGAAGCTGATGCTCAAATCGCTCGCGCTGCAGCAGCAGCTGGGCCCGGTTTTCGACATCACGCTCGATTGCGAAGACGGCGCGCAGGTGGGCCGCGAGGCCGAACACGCCGAACTCGTGGCGTCGTTCATCGGCGGCGAACACGACCGGTTCGGGCGCGTCGGCGTACGCATCCACGATTTCCATCACCCGCACTGGCGCGACGACGTGCGCATGATCCTGCGCGCCGCGAAGCGCGCGCCGGCCTTCATCACCGTGCCGAAGATCCGCGCCGTGGGCGACGCCGCCGAAATGACGGCGTTCATCGAAGCCACGCGCGTCGAGATGGGCATCGACCAGCCCATTCCCGTTCAATTGCTCGTCGAAACGCATGGCGCACTCGCGCGCGTGTTCGACCTCGCCGCGCTGCGCGGGGTCGAGTCGCTTAGCTTCGGGCTGATGGACTTCGTCTCCGCGCACGACGGCGCGATTCCCGACACGGCCATGCGCTCGCCCGGCCAGTTCGACCACCCGCTCGTGCGCCGCGCGAAGCTCGAAATCGCGGCCGCGTGCCACGCGTTCGGCCGCGTGCCCTCGCACAATGTCAGCACGGAAGTGCGCGACATGGACGTGGTGGCGAACGACGCGCGCCGCGCACGCAACGAGTTCGGCTACACGCGCATGTGGAGCATTCACCCGGCGCAGATTCCCGCGATCGTCGCCGCTTTCGCGCCGCGCGACGAAGAAATTGCGCTGGCCGCCGAAATCCTGCTGGCCGCGCAACACGCGCAATGGGGTCCGACACGCCACGGCGACACGCTGCACGACCGCGCGAGCTATCGCTATTACTGGTCGGTGCTGCGCCGCGCGCGCGCCACGGGCCGCGCCGTGCCGGCCGAGGCGGCGCCGCTGTTCGCACCAGGCGAGCTCACGCAGGAGTCGGCCTGATGCGCGCCGCGAACGGACGCAGAAAACGTTTTCAGCGTACCGCGCCCGGGCAACCTGGCGGATCTCGCACCGCATAGCGCAGCGACGGCAGTCACGGACAGTTACAGGCAGTTACTTGCGAACCAGGCTGCAAACAACACCGGGCCGGAGAAATTGAAGTTCATGGCGATAAATAGGTGAAAATAGCGTCCGCTGCGCGCTTTCGGGGCGCGCGCAGTGCAAACGGCGGTTGCCTGTTCAACCGCGCACTGATCAACCGCTTTTAGATAGATAAAGGTTTGACACTCATGAAGAAACTGCTGATCGCCGCTGTTATCGGCACGCTGTCCTCGACGCTGATGCTGGCTGCCACCGACGCCGCCGCACAAGGCACGTCGACCACGACCGCCAAGAAGCCGGCTCCGAAGCATCGCATCATCAAGCGCAAGGCCAACCCGGCCAAGGAAGCGAAGGTCGATCCGGTCCCGGAAGGCTCGGAGCACTGGAGCTGCGCGGAAGGCGCACAGTTCGACCTGAAGGGCGACATGGCACGTGACCAGATCGTCACCGTTCACTGGGCGAACAAGAACTACAACCTGCCGCGTCAGGTCACGACCACGGGCGCCGACCGCTTCCACGACGCCGCCACCGGCCTCGACCTCGTCGTGATCCCGACGAAGGCCATGCTGTTCTCGGACAAGGACAGCTCGCGTCTGGCCGACGAGTGCAAAACTGTTGCAATGCAGCAAGGCGCAATGGCGCCGACCCAGGCTCAAGCGCTGAACCCGGCTACCCGCGCTCCGGCAGCCGCCAGCGGCGCCGCGGGCCAGTAAGGACCGCAGGATCGCCTCGATGTCCGCCCTGATCTCCAACGTCAGGCCGCAGCCGGACCAGGTACTGGTCGATATCGTCGACTATGTGCTGGGTTTCCGGGTTGACAGCGCGCTCGCGCTGACGACGGCCCGGCATTGCCTGATCGATACCCTCGGCTGCGGACTCGAGGCGCTCTCCTACCCCGCCTGCACCAAGTTGCTGGGACCGATCGTGCCGGGCACGATCGTCCCGCACGGTGCGAAGGTGCCGGGCACGTCATTCCAGCTCGATCCGGTTCAGGCCGCGTTCAACATCGGCGCGATGATCCGCTGGCTCGACTTCAACGACACCTGGCTCGCCGCCGAATGGGGCCATCCGTCGGACAACCTGGGCGGCATCCTCGCGACCGCCGACTGGCTCTCGCGCACCGCCGTCGCCCAGGGCAAGTCGCCGCTCACCATGCAGCATGTGCTCGAAGGCATGGTGAAGGCGCACGAGATCCAGGGCTGCATTGCGCTGGAAAACTCGTTCAACCAGGTCGGTCTCGACCACGTGCTGCTCGTGAAGCTCGCCTCGACCGCCGTGGTCGGACAAATGCTCGGGCTCACGCGCGACGAGCTGATCAACGCCGTTTCGCTCGCGCTGGTCGACGGCCAGTCGCTGCGCACCTACCGCCACGCGCCCAATACGGGCTCGCGCAAGTCGTGGGCCGCAGGCGACGCGACCTCGCGCGCCGTGCGCCTCGCGCTCATGGCGAAAACGGGCGAGATGGGCTATCCCTCGGCGCTCACGGCAAAAACGTGGGGCTTCTACGACGTCTCGTTCAAGGGACAGCCGTTCAGGTTCCAGCGCCCCTACGGCACGTATGTGATGGAAAACGTGCTGTTCAAGATTTCTTTCCCCGCCGAATTCCACGCGCAGACCGCCGCCGAAGCCGCGATGACGCTGCACGGCGTGCTCGCGCAACGCGGCAAAACGGCTGGGGACATCAAGCGCATCACCATCCGCACGCATGAAGCGGCCATCCGCATCATCGACAAGAGCGGGCCGCTTGCCAACCCGGCCGATCGCGACCACTGTATTCAGTACATGGTCGCCGTGCCGCTGATCTTCGGCCGCCTCACCGCCTCCGACTACGAAGACGACGTCGCGGGCGACCCGCGCATCGACGCGCTGCGCGCGAAGACGGTATGCGTGGAAGACCCGCAATTTACGCAGGATTATCACGATCCGGACAAGCGCTCGATCGCGAATGCGCTCACCATAGAGCTCAGCGACGGCACGACGCTCGACGAGGTCGTCGTGGAGTACCCGATCGGCCACAAGCGGCGCCGCGAAGAAGGCATTCCGCTGCTGATCGAGAAGTTTCGAATCAACCTTGCGCGCCGCTTCCCCGCGAAGCAGCAGCAGGCGATTCTCGATGTCTCGCTCGACGAGGCGCGGCTTTGCGCCCTGCCCGTCAACGAGTACGTCGACATGTATGTGATCTGAGCAATCAGGCAGGTATCCGTGACAGCAGCAAACGAGCAGTAAGCGTTATTTCCGCGATTAAACGAAGGAAAACACTATGGCCCACAATCTCCACAAAACGCTAAAAGAATTCGACAGCGGTTCCGGCAAAGGCAAGTTCTACTCGCTGCCGCAACTCGGCAAGCAGCTTGGCGTGAAGATCCATCGTCTGCCGGTCTCGATCCGTCTGGTGCTCGAGTCTGTGCTGCGTAACTACGACGGCAAGAAGATCGCGGAAGAGCACATCGAGCAACTCGCGAACTGGAAGCCGAACGCCACGCGCGTCGACGAAATCCCGTTCGTGGTCGCCCGCGTCGTGCTGCAGGACTTCACGGGCGTGCCGCTGCTCGCCGACATCGCCGCCATGCGCGGCGTGGCCAAGCAGGTCGGCCGTGACCCGAAGGTCATCGAGCCGCTCGTGCCGGTGGATCTCGTCGTCGACCACTCGGTCCAGATCGACTACTTCCGCCAGAAGGACGCGCTCGACCTGAACATGAAACTGGAATTCCAGCGCAACAACGAGCGCTACCAGTTCATGAAGTGGGGCATGCAGGCGTTCGACACGTTCAAGGTCGTGCCGCCGGGCATCGGAATCGTCCACCAGGTGAACCTGGAATACCTCGCACGCGGCGTGCACAAGAAGGCCGAAGGCGGCGATACCGTCTACTACCCCGACACGCTCGTCGGCACCGACAGCCACACCACGATGATCAACGGCATCGGCGTGGTGGGCTGGGGCGTGGGCGGCATCGAAGCGGAAGCCGGCATGCTCGGCCAGCCGGTGTACTTCCTCACGCCTGACGTGGTGGGCGTCGAGCTCAAGGGCAAGCTGCGCGAGGGCTGCACGGCCACCGACCTCGTGCTGACCATCACCGAAATGCTGCGCAAGGAGAAGGTCGTCGGCAAGTTCGTCGAGTTCTTCGGCGAAGGCACGGCGTCGATCGGCGTGCCCGACCGCGCGACCATCGGCAACATGGCGCCGGAATACGGCGCAACGATGGGCTTCTTCCCTGTCGACGAAAAGACGATCGACTACTTCAAGGGCACGGGCCGCACGGAAGCCGAAATCGACGCATTCGCGAACTACTTCAAGGCGCAGGACCTCTTCGGCGTGCCGAAGGCCGGCGACATCGACTACACGAAGACGCTCGTCCTCGACCTCGGCACGGTCGCGCCGTCGCTGGCCGGTCCGAAGCGCCCGCAAGACCGCATCGAAATCGGCAACGTGAAGTCGACCTTCACGGACCTGTTCTCGAAGCCGGTCGCGGAAAACGGCTTCAACAAGAAGGCCGCCGACCTTTCCGCCGAATACGCGGCGGGCGACAAGGTCAAGCTGCACAACGGCGACGTGCTGATCGCCGCGATCACGTCGTGCACCAACACCTCGAACCCGAGCGTGCTGCTGGCCGCCGGCCTGCTCGCGAAGAAGGCCGTGGAAGCGGGCCTGACGGTCGCGCCGCACATCAAGACGTCGCTCGCGCCGGGATCGCGCATCGTCACGGAATACCTGACGAAGACGGGCCTGCTGCCCTACCTCTCGAAGCTCGGCTTCGAACTCGCGGCCTACGGCTGCACGACCTGTATCGGCAACGCCGGCGACCTGACGGCCGAACTCAACGAATCGATCGTCAAGAACGACGTCGTCGCGGCTGCGGTGCTCTCGGGCAACCGCAACTTCGAAGCGCGTATCCACCCGAACATCCGCGCGAACTTCCTGGCCTCGCCGCCGCTGGTCGTCGCTTACGCGATCGCGGGCAACATCACGCGCGACCTGATGACGGAACCGGTGGGCAAGGGCAAGGGCGGCCGTGACATCTACCTCGGCGACATCTGGCCGACGAGCGACGAAGTCAACGCGCTGCTCAAGTTCGCGCTCGATCCGGACGCGTTCCAGAAGAACTACAGCCAGCTCACGAAGAAGGGCGACCTGTGGAGCAAGATCGAAGGCGAAGAAGGTCAGGTCTACGACTGGCCGAAGTCGACCTACATCGCCGAGCCGCCGTTCTTCGGCAGCAATTTTTCGATGACGCCGTCGTCGGCAGTGCCCGAAGTCAAGGGCGCGCGCGCCCTGGGCATCTTCGGTGACTCGGTCACGACCGACCACATCAGCCCGGCCGGCTCGATCAAGGAAGACTCGCCCGCAGGCAAGTGGCTGAAGGAGAACGGCGTGCAGAAGGCCGACTTCAACAGCTACGGCTCGCGCCGCGGCAACCACGACGTGATGATGCGCGGCACCTTCGCGAACGTGCGCATCAAGAACCTGATGATCCCGGCGAAGGCCGACGGCACGCGCGTGGAAGGCGGCCTGACGATCCATCAGCCGAGCGGCGAACAGCTCTCGATCTATGATGCAGCGATGAAGTACATCGACGCCGGCACGCCGACCATGGTGTTCGCAGGCGAAGAGTACGGCACGGGTTCGTCGCGTGACTGGGCAGCCAAGGGCACGCAACTGCTGGGCGTGAAGGCCGTGGTCGCACGCAGCTTCGAGCGTATCCACCGCTCGAACCTCGTCGGCATGGGCGTTCTGCCGCTGCAGTTCAAGGGTTCGGACAGCGTTCAGTCGCTCGGCCTGAGCGGCGAAGAAACGTTCGATATCGAAGGCCTGACGGACGACTTCAAGCCGCAACAGGACCTGACGCTCGTGATCCACCACAAGGACGGCAAGGATCAGCGCGTGCAGGTGCTGCTGCGCATCGACACGCCGATCGAAGTCGACTACTACAAGCACGGCGGCATTCTGCCGTTCGTGCTGCGCTCGCTGCTCGCAGCGTAAGTACGCAGTTTTTTGCAGGTGCCGCGCCCGGCAACGGGTGCGGTCACACTTGGAGCCCGACGCAAGTCGGGCTTTTTTTTCGGCTGTGCTTCGGGTCGGGCTATTCGATCAGCTTGTTCAACGTCGCGAACTCGATCAACGCCGCAAGTGACGACACGCCGAGCTTGTCCAGCACGCGGGTCTTATAGGTGCTGACGGTTTTATCGGAAAGCCCGAGCCGAGCCGCGATACCCTTGTTGCTCAAACCGCGCGCGAGATACTGCAGGACTTCGACTTCACGAGGCGACAGCCCGTTGAGCGCCACGTCGCGGCCGCCGCCGCAGCTGCCCGCCGGGAAGCAGTCGTAGCCGAGCAAGACCGCCTTGACCACACCGCACAGTTCCTCCACACCGCGATTCTTGTTGACATAGCCGTTCGCGCCCGCGATGCGCGTGTGATTGGCCATGACCAGCTCGGGCTTCGCAGAGAGCACGAGAATGCGCGCGCCGGGCTGCGTCGCGCGAATGCCACGGATGACGGAAAGGCCGTCGAGCTTCGGCAACTCGAGGTCGAGAATCACCAGGTCGGGATGCAATTCCTGTGCAAGACGCAGGCCCGCTTCGCCGTCGCTGCACTCGCCCACCAGTTCGTACTCCGTATTGAGTACGTTGGCGAGCATCTTCAGCACAATCGGATGGTCGTCGATGACGACGACGCGTTTCATTTTCTGTTCCATGGTGGCGTATTTGTTTGACCCTTCAGCGTGAATCTCACAGCCTGACCGACCTGCCGGCGATTTTGTATAGGAAAGATCTGAAAGAACCTGCAAGAAAACGTCGCAGGGTTAACCATTGCGCGCACAGTTTGAATTTAACTAACGCGTGAATTAAAGTAGAGCGATGATCACGCGCACCCGCACCGCTGCTGCTGCGCCCCGCCCGCGCGGCCGGCGCCGCGTGGCCGCCGCCGACCTCGACATGCGCGAGCGGCTGCTCGCCAGCGCCACGCAACTGTTCGGCGAGCAGGGCATCGCGGCCACCACCATGGCGCAGATCGCCGAGGCCGCAGGCGTGACGTCCGCCATGGTTCATTACTACTTCACGAACCGCGAAAAGCTGCTCGACGCCGTGGTCGAAGAGCGCATTGCGCGCTCGATCGCCTTCGTGTGGGAGAGTGTGGACAGCGCCCGGGGGGACCTCGCGCAAGACCCTCACGCGCTCGTGGAGGAACTGGTCGCGCGGCTCTTCGATGTCACCGCACGCATGCCCTGGCTGCCGCCGCTCTGGCTGCGCGAAATCGTCAACGAAGGTGGCCTGCTGCGCGAGCGCATGCTCAAGCGGCTGCCCACCGAGCAATTGCAGCGCTTTGCCGCACGCGTCAACGAGGCGCAGCGCGACGGCAGCGTCAACGCCGAACTGGAAGCGCCGCTGCTCTTCATCTCGATTCTCGCGCTCGTCATGCTGCCGCTCGCCACTTCGAAGCTCTGGCAAAGTGTGCGCGGCTTTCCGAAGATCGAGCGCGAGGCGCTGCATCGGCACGTGAGTGCGCTGTTGAGCGCGGCCTTGCGGCCCGCGCCGCAGGCCGCACGGGCGCGCCGCGTGACGGGCGCAGCAGCGAGCCGCAAGGAGGACGCGTCATGAAGCGCCCCTTTGCCGTCATATGCGCAGCGGCGCTCGTGCTCGCCGCATGTTCCCGGCATGGACCGGCAGGCTGGCAGGGCTATGCCGAAGGCGAGTACGTCTATCTCGCGTCGTCGCAGCCGGGCACGCTCACGCACCTCGACGTGCAGCGCGGGCAGACTGTCGCCGCCAATGCGCCCGCCTTCGCGCTCGACTCCGTCGAAGAAGCGGCCGCGCGCGACGAGGCACAGCATCGGCTAACGGCCGCACAGCAGCAGCTCGCCGACCTCCAGACCGGCAAGCGTCCGCCCGAAGTGCGCGTGACCGAGGCGCAGCTCGCGCAGGCCGAGGCGAACGCGCGCAAGGCCGCGCTCCAGCTCACGCGCGACGAAACGCAACTGCGCGCGGGCGGCATTGCACAGGCGCAGCTCGACGACTCGCGCGCGCAGGCCGCCTCCACGGCCGCCCAGGTGCGCGAGCTGCAAAACCAGGTGCGCGTGGCGAATCTGCCGGGACGTAGCGCGCAAATCGCCGCCCAGGCCGCCGACGTCGAGGCCGCGCGCGCCTCGCTTGCGCAGGCGCAATGGCGGCTCGACCAGAAGCGCGTGAGCGCGCCGAGCGGCGGCCTCGTCTACGACACGCTGTTTCGTGTGGGCGAGTGGGTGCAGGCGGGCAACCCCGTCGTGCAGATGTTGCCGCCGCAGAACGTGAAGGTGCGCTTCTTCGTGCCGGAAACGATCGTCGGATCGCTCGCGCCCGGCCGCAAGGTGAACGTGCGCTGCGACGGCTGCGCCGCCCTGGTGCCCGCCACCATCACGTGGATTTCGAACGCCGCCGAATATACGCCGCCCGTCATCTACAGCAACGAGAACCGCGCGAAGCTCGTATTCATGATCGAGGCGCGGCCTTCCGCAGAAGACGCCGTGAAGCTGCATCCGGGTCAGCCGGTCGAGGTGACGCTGCAATGAGCACACCTGATCAACCTTCCGGCGAGTACGCCATCGACGTGCGCAATCTCAACAAGCGTTTCGGCAGCAAGCATGTCGTAAACGACGTGTCGCTGCGGGTGGCGCGCGGCGAGATCTTCGGCTTTCTCGGCCCGAACGGCAGCGGCAAAACCACCTCGATCCGGCTCATGTGCGGGCTGCTCACGCCTGACTCCGGTTCGGGCACCTGCCTTGGCTACGACATCGTGCGCGAGAGCGCGCAGATCAAGCGTCACGTGGGCTACATGACGCAGCGTTTCTCGTACTGGGAAGACCTGACGATCCGCGAGAACCTCGACTTCGTTGCGCGCATCTACCAGATGCCGAACCGCCGCGAAACCGTCGACCGTGCGCTCGAATCGCTCGGGCTCGCCAGCCGCGCGAGCCAGCTCACGGGTGCGCTTTCGGGCGGCTGGAAGCAGCGGCTCGCGCTCGCGGCCTGCATGCTGCACGAGCCCGAATTGCTGCTGCTCGACGAACCGACGGCGGGCGTCGATCCCACCGCGCGCCGCGACTTCTGGGAGGAGTTGCACCGGCTCGCCGCACGGGGCATTTCGGTGCTCGTGAGCACGCACTACATGGACGAAGCCGAGCGCTGCCACAAGCTCGCCTATATCGCCTACGGCAAGCTGCTCACGCAGGGCACCGCCGCCGAGGTCATCGCCGAACAGAACCTCGCAACGTGGGCGATTCATGGCGAGCGGCTCAGCGCACTCGCCACACAGCTGCGCGAAGCGCCGGGCATCGACCAGACGGTGGTGTTCGGCTCCGCGCTGCATGCGAGCGGACGCGATCACGCAGCGCTCGCCAAAGCGGTCGAGCGCGCCGTAGAAGGCCGGCCGCTACGCGCGGAACGCATCGACACCGGTCTCGAAGATGTCTTCATCTACCTGATGAGCCATGCTCAGGACAATTACGGAGTCACGTCGTGAGCGCGTCGTTCCCGTTTTCCGTGGCGCGCTGGTGGAGCATCGTGCTCAAGGAGTTCCTGCAGCTCAAGCGTGACCGCATCACGTTCGCGATGATCGTTGGCCTGCCGATCATCCAGCTCACGCTGTTCGGCTATGCGATCAACACCGACCCCAAGCATCTGCCCACGGCCATCGTCGTGGGCGAGGACAGCGTGTTCGCGCGCAGCTTCGTCGCGGGCATGCGTAATTCCGCCTATTTCGACGTGATCGAAACGCTGCCCGACGAAGCCTCGGCGCGTCGTGCGCTCGCGCGCGGCACGGTGCAGTTCGTGCTCAGCATTCCCGTCGATTTCTCGCGGCGCCTGCTGCGCGGCGAACGACCCTCGCTGCTCGTCGAAGCCGACGCGAGCGACCCCACCGCCATCACCACCGCACTCGCGGCGCTGCCCGGACTGGTCGCGCCCGTGGCCGCGAAAGACCTCACCGGTCCGCTCGCGCATCTGAACGGCACGCCCGCCGCGTTCGACGTGCAGGTGCACCGGCTCTACAACCCCGAGGGCATCACACAATACAACGTCGTGCCCGGCCTCATGGGCGTGATCCTCACCATGACGATGGTGATGATGACGGGCCTCGCCATCACGCGCGAGCGCGAGCGCGGCACGATGGAGAACCTGCTCGCCACGCCGGTGCTGCCCATCGAAGTGATGACGGGCAAGATCATTCCGTACGTGGCGATCGGGCTGATCCAGGCGACCATCATCGTGCTCGCCGCGCGCTACGTCTTTCACGTGCCGTTCGCAGGTGGCCTCGTTACGCTCTATCTTTCGGCGCTGCTGTTCATCGCCGCTAATCTCACGGTGGGCATCACGCTGTCGTCGCTCGCGCAGAACCAGTTGCAGGCCATGCAGCTGACGATGTTCTATTTCCTGCCAAGCCTGCTGCTCTCGGGCTTCATGTTCCCGTTCGGCGGCATGCCGCGCTGGGCGCAGTGGCTCGGCAATCTGCTGCCGCTCACGTACTTCAACCGGCTCGTGCGCGGCATCCTGCTCAAGGGCAACGGCTGGACCGACCTGTGGCCCGCGGTCTGGCCGCTCGCCGTCTTCACGGTCGCGGTCATGGCGATCGCCGTGCGCTTTTACCGGCGCACGCTCGACTAGCGCGAGGCACACGACCATGACGCGCGACGCCGCCTTTGCCTTCCTGCTTGTGCTCATGCTCGCGGGCTGCACCCTGGGCCCCGATTTCCACCCGCCCGCCGCACCCGATGCCACGGGCTGGACGCGCGAGCCCGTGCCGGCTTCCACCGCCAGCGCCACCGGCCCCGGCGGCGGCGCGCAGACCTTCACGGCTGCGGAACACGCTCCAAACGATTGGTGGACGCAATTTGGCAGCGCGCAGTTGAACGAACTCGTCGATCAGGCCTTGCGCGCGAGCCCCACGCTCGACTCGGCGCGCGCGAAACTCGTGGAAGCGCGCGAAAACTACAACGCGCAGGCAGGCGCGACGAACTATCCCGCCGTCGATCTGAAACTCTCCGGTACGCGCCAGAAGGTCGATCTCGCCGCTTTCGGCATCACGCAAGTGCCGAACCCGCCGCCGTTTACGCTTTACAACGCTTCGGTCAGCGTCTCGTACGTATTCGACCTGTTCGGCGCGAACCGTCGTGCGCTGGAATCCACGCTCGCACAGGTCGATTATCAGGCATACGAAATGGAGGCCGCGCGACTCTCGGTGGCCGCCAACGTGGTGTCCACCGCCATCCGCCGCGCGTCGCTGCAACGCCAGATCGACCTCACCACGCAACTCGCGCAGACGCAGGCGCGCCAGCTCGCGATCATGCAGGCGCGCTACGCGGCCGGCGGTGTGGCGCAGATCGACCTGCGTAGCCAGCGCACCCTGCTCGCGCAGACGCGCGCCTCGCTGCCGCCGCTCGAAACGCAGCGCGCGGCTGCGGAGCATCAGCTTGCCACCCTGCTGGGCGTTGCGCCAGCGCAGTTCGCCGCGCCGCTCGACGCCCTTTCTCTCGATACACTGCATCTGCCCGATACGGTTTCGCTCACGGTGCCTTCCACACTGGCCCGCGAACGTCCCGACATACGCGCCGCCGAGGCGCTGCTGCACCAGGCCGGCGCCAACGTGGGCGTGGCGACGGCGAATCTCTATCCGCAGATCTCGCTGTCGGCGAGTATTGGCTCGGAGCGCACGCGTATCGAGGACGTCATCAGCGGGCTGAACATCTGGAACGTGGGACTCGGCCTCACGCAGCCGCTGTTTCATGGCGGCGAATTGCGCGCGAAGAAACGCGCGTCAGAAGCCGCCTATGAGGCCGCCTTCGCCGACTATCGACAGACGGTCCTGCAGGCGCTGCAGCAGGTCGCCGACTCGCTCCAGGCGCTCCAGAACGATGCGACCGAGCTGCAGGCGCGCGACGACGCCGCTCGCGAGGCGCAGGCCAACGCGGCGATCGCACAAACGCGCTACAACGCAGGCGGCGTGAGCGAGTTTTCGCTGATCGATGCGCAACGCCAGGCACTCCAGACCATGCTCGACCGCTCGCGCGCTCATGCGGACCGCCTAACCGACACCGCGGCACTCTATCAAGCCCTCGGCGGCGCCCCGCTCCCAGGCGCCGCACCGCCAGCGCAAGGCAACGACCCATCGGCGCCCGCCGCGGCCGTCCGGTAACCTGGCCGCCCCACGCGGCAACCATCAACCCGCGGCGGCAACCATTCGTTTCCTTTCGCTTGCGCCGCGCCTGCGCGACAATGACCCTCCCCTGCTCCATCCGCAAACGAGAGACACGTATGAACCAGGCATCGCTATCCCGCGCAAGACTGTCCCCCAACGATCTCGTCACGGCCGACGCCCTTGCGCTTTCGGAATGGATACGCCTGCGCAAGGTGTCCTGCCGCGAAGTGATGACGGCGTTTCTCGACCATACCGAGCGCGTGAATACGCCGGCCAACGCAATCGTCTCGCTGCGCGAGCGCGCCACGCTGCTCGCCGAGGCGGACGTTCGCGACGCCCAGATCGCGCGAGGCGAGTACCTTGGCTGGATGCACGGCATGCCGCAAGCGCCGAAGGATCTCACGGCCACGGCCGGCATCCCGTACACACAAGGCTCGCCGCTGTTCCGCAACGAAGTGCCCGCGGCAGATTCCCTGATGGCCGCGCGCATGCGCGCACAGGGCGCGATTTTCATCGGCAAGACGAACACGCCGGAATTCGGCCTCGGCTCGAACACCTACAACACGGTCTTCGGCGCCACGCTCAACGCTTACGACCCCACGCGCAGCGCGGGCGGCAGCAGCGGCGGCACGGCCGTGGCGCTCGCACTGCGCATGCTGCCCGTGGCGGACGGCAGCGACATGATGGGGTCGCTGCGCAATCCCGCGGGCTGGAACAACGTGTTTGGTTTCCGTCCGTCGCAAGGCCGCGTGCCCTCCGTGCCTGCGCACGAACTGTTCTTCCACCAGCTCGGCTATGCGGGACCGATGGCCCGCACTGTCCCCGACCTCGCGATGCTGCTTGCCACCCAGGCGGGCTACGACGCGCGTGCGCCGCTGTCCATTGCCGAAGATCCCGCGCAGTTCGCGGGTCCGCTCGAGCGCGACTTTAGTTGCGCGCGCATCGGTTGGCTAGGCGATTACGACGGCTATCTGCCCATGGAAGACGGCGTGCTCGCACTCTGCGAAACGGCGCTCAAGGACTTCGAATCCATCGGCTGCAAGGTCGAAGCCGCGCGCCCCGACTTCGCCATGGAGCGCGTGTGGCAAACGTGGCTCACGCTGCGCCATTTCTCTTGCGCGGGCACGCTCGGCGCGCTCTATCGCGACCCGGAAAAGCGCGCGCTGCTCAAGCCGGAAGCCCAATGGGAAGTGGAAGGCGGCCTGAAACTCTCGGGCGAAGACGTGTGGAACGCCTCGGTCACGCGCAGCCAGTGGTACAACGCGCTGCTCGCACTGTTCGAGCGTTACGACTACCTCGTGCTGCCCAGCGCCCAACTCTTCCCGTTCGACGCGAACGAGCACTGGCCGAAGTCGATCGCGGGCCGCACGATGGATACCTATCACCGCTGGATGGAAGTCGTGATCGGCGGCAGTCTCGCGGGGCTGCCCGTCATCGGCGTGCCGGCGGGCTTCAGTGCGCAAGGCCTGCCGATGGGGCTGCAGGTGATCGGCAAGCCGCACGCGGATCTCTCCGTGCTGCAACTCGCCCACGCGTACGATCAGGCCACGCAGTGGGTCAAGCGGCGCGTGCCGGCGCTGCTGCAGGCGTAACGCGCAAAAGCAAAAAGGCAGCGCCGCGGCGCTGCCTTTTTTTGCATCGACAGCTCACACCCTCACGCCTTCACCGCACGCGCCGCGTTCCTGCCGCGCAGCCATTCGAGCGCGAGCAGCAGACACGTGGAGAACACGATCAGGATCGTGGCGAGCGCGGCGATCGTCGGGCTGATGTTCTCGCGGATGCCCGTGAACATCTGGCGCGGCAAGGTGGTCTGGTCGGCGCCCGCGAGGAACAGCGTCACGACGACTTCGTCGAACGACGTGGCGAACGCGAACAGCGCGCCCGAGATCACGCCCGGCGCGATGACGGGCAGCGTGATGCGGAAGAACGTCGTGACCGGATTCGCCCCGAGCGAAAGACTCGCACGCACGAGATTATGGTTGAAGCCCTGCAGCGTGGCTGCCACCGTGGTCACGACGAACGGCACGCCCAGCGACGCGTGCGCGAGAATCAGGCCGAGATACGTATTGGCGAGGCCGAGCGGCGCGAAGAACAGGTACATGCCCACGCCCACCACCACCACGGGCACGATCATCGGCGAAATGAGGACCGCCATGAGCACCGCCTTGCCGCGAAAATCGGCCTTGGTGATGCCAATGGCAGCGAGCGTGCCGAGTACGGTCGCCACGACCGTGGCGGCGGGGCCAACGATGAAGCTGTTTTTCGCGGCCATGCGCCATTCGTCGGACATCACGAGGTTCTCGTACCAGCGCAGCGACCAGCCCGGAATCGGATACACAAGGAACGTGCTCGACGAAAACGACAGCGGCACGATCGCGAGCACGGGCAGGATCAGATACAGCAGCGTGAGCACGACGAGCGCGCGCAGCGCGAAGTACCACACGCGTTCGACGGCCGACGTATGCGGCGCAAACAGCGGCTTGGCAAATTTCATGATCGCGCCTCCCTCAGCCAAGGCTCAGTTGCGTGCGCGTGAAGCGCCCGTAGACGAAATAGAGCAACGTGGTCGCCACCAGCAGCAGCGCGCCGAGCGCACAGGCCATGCCCCAGTTGATCGACACGTTGGTGAAGTACGCCACGTAGTAGCTGACCATCTGGTCGCCCGGGCCGCCGAGCAGCGCCGGCGTGATGTAATAGCCGATCGAGAGGATGAACACGAGCAGCACGCCCGCGCCCACGCCGGGGTACGTCTGCGGCACGTACACGCGCCAGAAGGCCGCGAACGGATGGCTGCCGAGCGACACGGCCGCGCGCTGGTAAGTGGGCGGAATCGACTTCATCACGCTGTACAGCGGCAGCACCATGAACGGCAGCAGGATGTGCGTCATCGAGATATAGACACCCACGCGGTTGAACAGCAGCGCGAGCGGATGCGAGATGAGGCCCGAGCCCATCAGCGCCTTGTTGACGAGGCCCTCGCCCTGCAAGATCACGATCCACGCCGCCACGCGCACGAGGATCGACGTCCAGAACGGAATCAGCACGAGGATCATCACGAGATTCGCGCGGCGCTCGGAGAGCGTCGAGATCCAGTAAGCGAGCGGGTAGCCGAGCAGCAGCGCGAACACCGTCACGAACACGCTGATGACGAAGGTGCGCGCGAACACGTCGAGATAGATCTGCTGCTCGGGATCGGCGGCCACGATGCGGCCGAACGCATCCTGACGATGATCGAGCGAGGCGAGCAGATAGAACGGCGAGATGCGCGAGCTGTTCTTCGCAATGGCTTGCCAGTAGGTCACGTCGCCCCAGCGGTCGTCGAGCTCGACGATCCTGGCGCGCGTTTGCGCGGGCGTCAGCGTGAGCGGCTTGCCGTCGTCGTCGGCGAGCGGCATGGCGCGCGCGGTCTTCGCGACCAGCGAGCGGAAGCCCGCGATTTCGACGTTCAGGCGCCGCGCCAGTGCGCCCATCGCATCACCTTCCTTTACGACGGTGAGGTCCTGCGCAAGCGCAGCGTAAGCCGCGTCGGGCGGCGCGCTCTTGCGGTCCCAGCCGCGCAGCGCCGTGATGGTATGCGGCAGCGCTGTCGCCACTTCGGGGTTCTGCACCGCGCGCGTGAGCAGCGCCGCGATCGGCACCACGAAAATCAGCAGCAGAAAGATCGCCAGCGGCGCGATCAGCATGAGCGCCATCGTGCGCTTCTTCGCTTGCGCCACGCGCAGTTCGCGCTTCAGCCGCGCGGTCTCCTCGCGTGCCGCGCCGGCAACGTTGGTCACGGTCGTCATCGTAGTCACACCTGGTCTCCCCCTGCCATGCTACAAAACGCTCCGGCGCTCGCACGCCGGAGCGTCTAACCCACCCTTACTTCGCGGCCCACGAGGAGAAACGCTGCTCCAGTTCGTCGCCGTGGTCGGTCCAGAACGTGAGGTTCTCCTGGATGGCGTCCTTGCCGTTGGCCGGCGAATTCGGCAGGTTGGCGAGCGTCTTCGCATCGAGCGCCTTGATCGCGTTCGCGTTCACCGGGCCATACGCGATGTGCTGGGCGTACTCCTGCTGCGGTTTCGGCGAAAGCGTGTAGGCGATGTACTGCTCGGCCAGCGCCTTGTTCGGCGCGCCCTTCGGGATCGCCCAGTAGTCGAGGTCGTAGATGCTGCCGGTCCACACTACCTTGAGGTTCTTGCCTTCGCGCTGCGCGGCGTCGATACGGCCGTTGTACGCCGTGGACATCACCACGTCGCCCGCGACCAGGAACTGCGGCGGCTGCGCGCCGGCTTCCCACCACTGGATGTTCGGCTTCAGTTCATCGAGCTTCTTGAAAGCGCGGTCCTGACCGGCCTTCGTCGAGAGCACCTTGTAGACGTCCTGCGGCGCCACGCCGTCGGCCATCAGGGCGAATTCCATGTTGTACCGTGCGCCCTTGCGCATACCGCGCTTGCCCGGGAATTTCTTCACGTCCCAGAAGTCGGCCCAGTTCGTGGGCGCGGTCTTGAGCTTGTCGGCGTTATAGGCAAGCGCCGTGGACCACACGAAGAAGCCTGCGCCGCAGGGCTGCTGTGCCGCCTTCATGAAATCGCCCTTGTTGCCGAGCTTGGCCCAGTCGAGCTTCTCGTAGAGGCCTTCATCGCAGCCCCGCGCGATGTCGCCGGTCTCGACTTCCACCACGTCCCAGTCCACGTGCTTCGCATCGACCATGGCCTTCACCTTGGCCTGCTCGCCGTTGTACTCGACAGCGGTGATCTTGTTGCCCGTCTGCGACTGGAACGGCTCGTTGAACGCCGCCTTCTGCGCATTGCCATTGGCGCCGCCAAAGTTCACGACGGTCAGCTCCGCGGCATTCGCCACGCCGAACGAGAGTGCGAGCGCGGCCGCGACCGCTGCAACGCGCATGTTGCCGATCTGCTTCATGGTTGAGTCCCTTCTCCTTGGTGGTTTGTCTTGCCGGGCCCTTCGATGCGAGAAACGTGGCCCGATCGTCGAGACGCCTGCTTCGCGAGGCAACGGCGCGCGAGATTGCGCGCCGCGCCCGCACGCCTCAAGCGAACACGCGCAAATGCTCAGGCGCGAATTCAAGTGCGACCGGCTGGCCGGGCGCGAAGCCGTCGAGCGCCTCGGTGCCGAGCGGCACCTTCACGAAGCACTCGTCCTGCTGGGGCAGGCCACAGCGCATGCGCACGTGGTCGCCGAAATAGATCAGGCCGCGCGCTTCGCCCGCCAGCGCGTTCGCACCGTTGCCCTTCGAACCGTTCGCGAGCTTCATGCGCTCGGGGCGAATGCAGGCGATGGCTGAGGCGCCTGCCTGCGCACCCGCCACATTGCGGCCCTTGAGGCGCGTGCCGTCGGCGAGATGCATTTCGCAGTACTCGCCATCCACGGCGGCAATGGTGCCGCGCAGCCGGTTGCTGTCGCCGATGAAGTTCGCGACGAACTCGTTGCACGGCGACTCGTAGAGCCGGTCCACGCTGTCGAGCTGCTGCACGATGCCCTTGTCGAACACGGCGACGCGGTCCGACATCGTGAGCGCCTCGCCCTGATCGTGCGTGACATAGACGAACGTGACGCCGAGCTTTTCGTGCAGCGACTTCAGTTCGTACTGCATATGTTCGCGCAACTGCTTGTCGAGCGCGCCGAGCGGCTCGTCCATGAGCACGAGCTTGGGCTGGAACACGAGCGCGCGGGCGAGCGCGATGCGCTGCTGCTGGCCGCCCGAGAGCTGCGCGGGATAGCGCTTCGCGAAGCCTTCCATGCGCACCATCTTGAGCGCGTCGTTCACGCGCTGGGCGCGCTCGGCAGTGGGCACCTTGCGCACGCCGAGCGGGTAAGCGACATTCTGCTCGACCGTGAGATGCGGAAAGAGCGCGTAGTTCTGGAACACCATGCCGATGTCGCGTTTGTGCGGCGGCACGTTGTTGAGCAGCTTGCCTTCGAGGCGGATTTCGCCGCCGGTGGGAAACTCGAAGCCGGCGAGCATCATCAGGCAGGTGGTCTTGCCCGAGCCGGACGGCCCGAGCAGCGTCAGAAACTCACCTTGATAGATATCAAGGTCAAGTTGTTTGACGACCAGCGTTTCGCCGTCGTAGGTCTTGCGTACGCCGCGAAAGCTGACGATCACATCCGAGGTCTTCATTCGCCCTGTCTCCTTTGCTTGCTCTTTTCCCGGTCCGCCCGCCCCATCTGACGCGATTAAATAAATCCTGTCGCGGGCATTAACCGGAACTGACGTGCGAATTACTATAGATGGTCCCGGCTCTATTCAATGGAGCCATTTCATTATTCCTGATGGAACCACTTGGCCATGGTCATCCTGTCCGAATGGCTCGCGGCGCAACTCGACAAGGAGAGCGCCGAACCCGCGTATCGTCAGCTATTACAGCTCATGCAGCAGGCCATCCTGACGGGGCGGCTCGCGCCCGGCACCAAGCTGCCCAGTTCGCGCATCCTCGCGGTCGACCTCGGCGTGGCCCGCAACACCGTGCTGCACGTCTACGACCAGTTGAGCGCGGAAGGCTACGTGATTTCGACCACGGGCAGCGGCACGTATGTCGCCGACACGCGCCCCGACTCGGCCGCCGTCAGTACGCCCACGAGCAAGCCCTCGCCGGCGGGCGACCCCGCCGACGAGGACGAGGACGACGCGAGCGGCGCCTCCCCGCGCGGCGACATGTCGATGCGCGGCCAACGGCTCATCGACGAGGCGGGCGTGTCCGCCAGGCAGTGGGGCGCCTTCATGCCGGGCGTGCCCGACGTGGCCGAGTTTCCGGCGCGCACGTGGAGCCGCCTGCAGGCCCGGCTGTGGAAGTCGGCCAATCATGGTTTGCTTACCTACGCGCCCGGCGGCGGCTACCGTCCGCTGCGGCGCGCGCTTTCGGACTACCTGCGCGTGGCACGCTCGGTGCGCTGCACGCCGGACCAGATCATCATCACTACGGGTATTCACCAATCCATCGATCTCGCCGTGAGGCTGCTCGCCGACCACGGCGACACGGCGTGGGTCGAAGAACCGTGCTACTGGGGCGCGCGCAGTGTGTTGCAGTCATCGGGATTGAAGCTCGCACCGATTCCCGTCGACGACGAAGGGCTCAATCCGCGTGAGCAGGACCTGCGCGACCCGCCGCGCATCGCGCTCGTCACGCCGTCGCATCAATACCCGCTCGGCATGGTGATGAGCCTCGCGCGCCGCCGCACGCTGCTCGAATACGCGCGCCAGCACAAGGTGTGGATCATCGAGGACGACTACGACAGCGAGTTCCGCTACGGCAGCCGGCCGCTCGCCTCGCTGCAGGGTCTCGACGAATCGGACCGCGTGATCTACGTGGGCAGCCTCGGCAAGCTGCTGTTTCCGGGCCTGCGCATCGGCTACATGGTCGTGCCCGAGCGGCTCGCCGCCACGTTCCGCACGGGCGTGGCGGAACTGTATCGCGAAGGCCAGCTCATGCAGCAGGCCGTGCTCGCCGAATTCATCATGGATGGCTATCTCACTTCGCACGTGCGCCGCATGCGCACGCTCTATGGCGAGCGGCGCCAGCTGCTGATCGACGCAGTGACGCGCCACTTTGGCGATGCGCTGCCGGTCATGGGCGACGAAGCGGGCCTGCACTTCGTGCTCGGCCTGCCCGACCATGCCGACGATCGCGCCATCGCAGCGGCCGCCTACGACGCGGGCGTGATCGTGCGCCCGCTTGCGGCCTACTACAGCGTGCGCCAGGACCGCAAAGGATTGCTAACGGGTTACGCGTGTGTGCCTCACGAGGAAATCGCGCCGGCCTTTGCGACGCTCGCGCAGGTCATCGAGGAGCACGCGTTTGCGAACCCGAAAAAGCTGCGGCGCGCCGGTTAGACCGAAACGCGCCGCTGCATCGAATCAGAAAACCACCGCTTATTTGAGCCCGAAATCCACCCGCGTCGTCGCGCCCTTGTCGTCGATGCCCTTGGCGTCGAGCTTCGGCGCCACGATGAACACGCGGCTCGGATCGACCTTGCCTTCGAAGTACTGCTGCACCGCCTGCGCGCGGTCCTGAGCGAGGTTGCGCAAGGTGGCGTCGTCAACGGGTGCGTGGTCGGCCAGCGCCTGCTTCATGTCGTCCACGGGCAGCGTCTTCGTGAAGCCGATCATGTTGTGCGGCTTCTTGAAGTCCGCATCCTTGTAGACCTTGGTGAGGTACTTCTCGTACTCCTTGTCGTCCACCTTGACTTGCGAGGTATCCACGCTCTCACCGTTGCCCACCGTGTCTTTCACCTTCTGAAGCCGCACGAGGCGATCCACGTACCGCTCGCGCAGCGCGGGCGTGTCCACGGCCGGATCGACGCGGCCGATCAGATCGATCTTGATCGAAGGCTTGTCGTCGAGCGCCTTGACGATCGTGTCGAGCTTCTTCTGGTCGGCCTCGGTCAGCGTTGCCGTGCCGGCCGCGAATTCGACATAGCCCAGGTCTTCGCCGCCGCCTCCGAACGCGTTGGCGAGCAGCGTGAACGGCGCGGTCACCGCCTTCGCGATGAGGTTGAGCACCGCCTTCCAGATCAGGCCGCCCAGACTGAACTCGGGGTTCGAGAGCGAGCCCGACACCGGAATGTTCACGTCGATCTCGCCCTTGCGGTTCTTGAGCAGCGAGATCGCGAGCCGCACAGGCAGCTTGGTGGCCGTATCGTTGTCGATGTGATCGCCGAACGTGAGCTGGTCGATGAAGATATGGTTGTTCGCCGTGAGTTCGTCGTTCGCGAGCTGGTAATGCAGATCGACGTTGAGCTTGCCCTTCGTGATCGGATAGCCCGCGTACTTCGCCGAATACGGCGTGAGGTTCGTGAGCTCGATATCGTGCGCGCTCGCCGTGAGGTCGAGCGACGGCTTCTCGATGAGCGGGTTCACCGTGCCCTTGATCGAGAGCGGACCGTTCGCCGCGAGCTTCGCGGAGACATCCACGGGCGCGGGCGTGGTCGACTGCGTGCCGAACGCGCCGACCGTGCCGTGGATCTGCACGAGATCGGCGGTGTAGTTCGGCTTGATGAAGTTGTCGGTGTAGTTCACGCGGCCGTCCTGCAGCACGAGTTCGCCGAAGTGCAGGCGCACCGGGTTCTTCGGCGGCTGCGCGGCCACGACGGTTGCCGGCGCGGAAGCCGGCGCCGGTGCGGAAGCCGTCTGCACCGGCGCGCTCGCCGCCTGCGGCGTGAGCGGCACCGGCTCGCGCGCGCCTGGCTTGCCGCTCGCGTCCTGCGTGAGCGACTGCGCCGCGCCGGTTTGATGCGCAACCACGTCCTTGAGATTGAGCTTGCCTTGCGCGTCGAGCAGCACGCGGCCATAGAAGCCGGCGAAGGTCACGCGGCTCGCGTCCACGTCGGTGCCGCGCGCGTCGTCGTAGTTCGCCTTCAGGTTCGTGAGCGCGAGCGAGCGCCAGCCCGCGAATGGGCCCGACGTGGCCTTGTCGAGCATACGCACGTCCACGAGCGCCGCGTCGCCGCGATAGTTCGCCTTGAGCGCCTTGCCCTGCTCAACCGTTAGCTGCCCGTTCATGTTGAGCAGCGCGCTCGCAACCACCGCATTGAGCTGATTGCCGAAGTAAGGCTCGAACGCGGCGGCGTCGAGCCGGTTCGCGTCGATCTTCAACTGCGCCGTGAGCGGCGTCGGGTTGATCTTGCCGCTCAGCGCGAGTGTGCCCTTACGGTTGACGGTCGCCTTCAGGTCGATCGGCAGCGGGTGCCGCAGGTCGTCGCTGATCTGCTGGATCTTCAGGTCGAGCGGCGTGATGGCGAGCTTCACCGGGCGCGGCGTCGAGCTGTCCGTGACGTTGATCGTGCCGTTGTTCAGCGTGAAAGTGTCGATCGTGTAGCGCCAGGCCGGCCCCTCCTGCACCGACTTCTGCGCCGCGCGAATCGCCGTGCGCTCGGGCACCGCCTGCTGCGTGGAGGCGAGTTGCGCCAGGTCCACCTTGCCGTCCTTCTGGCGCTCGGCGTTCACGACGAGGCCGGTCACGTCCACCGAAGCGATCTGCGCCTTGCGCGCGTTGAGGTCGATGCCGGTCACCTGCACGGTGCCCCGGTCGAGCGCGATGGCAGGCGCCTTCGCGCCGCGCGCCGCGAGCTTCAGCGATTCGAGGCCCAGCGTGCTCTGGCCGACCTGCACGACGGCAGGCTGCTGCGCCCAGTCAGCCTTGAGCGTGGACGTGAGATTGAGCCTGCCGTCCAGAATCTGCGCGCTGCTCAGGTTGTCGATATACGGCTGCGCCCGCGGCAAACTCAAGCGCTCGAGCGCGATGTTGGCGTCGGCGTTCTTGCCCGCGAGGCTCACCGTGCCCGACGCCTTGATCGTGCCGCCGTCGTTCGCGTTGGTCGCAAACGTGAACGGCGCGCCCGCCTTGGCGGTCGTCGAGAAGTTGGTCAGCGTGGTGGAAAGCTGCGTGAGTTCGACGTTCACCGGCCGCGCGGGCAGATCGTCAGCAATGTGCACGGTGCCGTTCGTGAGCGCGAGCTGGCGGATCGAGACATCGAGCGGCGCGGGCTTCGCTTGCTCGGGCGCCGCCTGCGCGCTCTGGGCAGCCGAGGCGCCCGAGGCCGGCGCGGCGCTCGCGGCCTTGCCCGCGGCCTCGTTTGCGGCCGGCGCGTTGTGTGCGGCCGGCGCGCCCATCAGCTTCTCGACGCTCAGCACGCCTTGCTTGTCGCGCGCGACCCACACGGTGGGCGCGTCGAGATGGATGTCATCGAAACGATAGACGTTGCTGAACGGTTCGAGCGAGGCCGCCGCCACGTGCAGGCTGCGCGCGCCGAAGAACGGCGCGTTGGCGTTGTCGGTCGAGTCGAAGTCGTTCAGGTCGGTCGTGCCCGTCACACGCAGCGTGGGCTTTTCGCCCGACATCACGAAATCGAGCTTGAGGTTGGTCGAGAGCTTGCCGCTCTTCACCGTGACGGGCAGCTTCGTCGGCGCGTAGGTGAGCAGCTTCGGCACGTCGAGGTCAGTCAGGCGCAGCTCCACTTCCGACTCGCGCGTCGCGGAAAAGGGCTTGGTCCTGCCGTCGATGGCGAGCGTGCTCGCCCCGTCGATGCGCGCACGCAGCATCGGCTGAACGAAGATATCGGTCTTGGAAGGCAGCGTGGCGATGAACGGAATGCCGAGCGACCAGCGGTCGATCACGTGCTTTTCGTTGAGCAGGCGATCGTCGAAGGTGATCTGGCCGTTCTCGATGCGGATGTTTGAAACCGAAAATTGCGTGGGCTTGCTGCTGGGTTTCGAGGGCGTCGAGAACTTCTCGATGAGGTCCGAGAAGTTGAAATGCTGCGCGTCGAGCCGCACGATCGTGGCGCGCGGCGAGTCGAGCCGCAGTTCGTCGACGATGGGCGCCGCGCGAAAGATCGACGACCACGACGCCTGCACGACGGCGCGCGAGACATCGAAGAAGTCGCCATTGCCGCCGCGCTCGCCGATATGCACGCGGTCCGCTTCGAGACGCAGCGTGTACGGATTGAGCGCGATGCGGCCGATCGTGACGGGCCGGTCGAGCTGCTTGCTCAACTGCTGCTCGGCAACGTGGCGAATGATCGGCGGCGCGGCAAAGAAGCCGACCAGACCGAACACAATCAGAAAGACGAGGACGCCCGTGAGGATGCGCCGGGTGCGGGGCGCACGCGCGACCGCGCGCACCGATTGCAAGGAGGAGTTGAGCGACGCTTTGTTGAGGCTTGCCATGCTTGCTTGCGGATGAGGCGGCAACAGGCCCGCCGCGGGATGTGGGTCTGATGTCGGAAATCCGGGGATGCCGACAGCCGGAAGTATAGGTCCGATAGAAGATCGGACGGCGGGAAAACGCCGCCCGCGGCGCAGGTATTGCGCAACAAGAAGTAACAGCGCAAAGACGATGGCCCGGCGAATGCGTGGAGTCCGTCGCGCGTGTTGCGCGATGCATGAAAACGCGGGTGGAGAAGCCGGGCGTGGCGCGCTCGAGCGGGCTTATGCGGCGCAAAAAAAGCGTTGACGGGACAGCGCCCCGCCAACGCTTCGTTCAGCCCGGTTCAGCCATTACTGCCGCTCGACGGCGGGCGGCTGCCAGCTGCCATCGGTCGCCTGCGGCTTGGCGGCGTAGAGACGCATCACGAGGCGGAAGTCGCCATGCGGCGCCGGCACCCAGTTCGCGCCGCCGCGCGGCCGCTCGGCGCCCACGTGCACGTCGAGCGAGCCGTCGCGATTGCGCCGTGCGCCGCTGCGGTCGCCGAACGCGACGCGCACGGGCGCGTCGGCATCGAGCGCGCCGTCGGTCGTATAGGCCGTGATCGACCAGAAGCCGCGCACCGGCGGCAACTGCTTCGCCGTGAAGTGGATCGTGTAGCGGTTCGCGCCGTTGAGCGCATGACCGTCGCTGTCCTGGCTCACGCGGGCGCGCACTTCGTCGCGGGTCGTCGGCAGACCCGGCGACGTGTACGCCGCGTAGGCGCGCAGCGAGTAGTCGGGGCCGTAGTTGCCCGCGTCGTCGCCCACCCAGAGCCAGCCGTTGCCCGCCAGCAGGTTGGGCGGCGGCGTCGCGGCGCGCGTGCGCCCATCGGCGAGACCGGCCTTGACGACCGCGGCGTCCTTCGCGCCCGCGGGCAGCTGCGCCGGGTCGCCCGGGTGTACGCCGATGTCGCCGAGAATCTTGAGCGCGTGCGCGTCGTCCGCCGTGGGCGGGTTGTCTTCCAGCGCCAGGGCGAGCCGGTCGAAGAAACCGTGCGCGTCGAGCGCCGCGACCTGGGCGGACGGCGTGCCCGGCGCCGCCGGATCGCCGCTCTGCGTGGCGCCGCTCGGCTCGTTGCCGCGGCCGCCGCGTGCGCCGGCCTTGCCGCGCGCGCTGCGCTCGTCCCAGCCGGACAGCGCCGTGACCTGGAGGCCGTGCTGCAGCCGCCGTACGGCCGCGAGGTCGGCGCCGCCGCGCGTCTGGATGCGCGCGAGGAACCACACGTAGCGCGTCGACACGTCGACGCGCTTCACGCGCGCGGGCAGCGTGCCCTTCCAGCCGGCCGGAACAAATGCAATCGTTTGCGCTTTCAGACCGCTGACACGCTCGCCGGTCTGCGCGGCGGCTGTCGACCAGACGACGTTCGTCCACATGTCGAGCGCGCGTGCGTCCATGTAGCGGCCATGCGTGTCGGGCAGCGTGACGAGCACCGGCTCGCTCGAAACGTCGAGCCAGCCGCTGGAAGTCAGCGTGTCGAGATTGGGTTCGGGCGGGCTCGAAGCCCCGACTGGCGGCAGCGACTGCGCGTGGCGCAGCGTGTTCGGCGCGGCCTGGCCGGGCCCGCTGCCAGTGGCGGCTTCGCGCGCCACGTCCATCAGCACGAGCGGATAGCCAAACACATAGGAGTCGGAGACTTCGTCCTTCATCCAGCCGTTGCTCTTCGGCGCAACGTCGCCCGGCGCCGAGGCGCATCCGGCAATCAGGGCAAGGCAGGCAAGCGCAGAGCAGCTACGGTACGTAGAGAATGCTCGATGTATTGTTGTCATTTGTTGGTTGTATTCGGTGCGGGCGGTCCATGAAGTGACGTCGACCGGCTGGCCACTCCGCGCGCGGGCCCCCCCAGGGCCGTAGTCTGCGCGCGGCAAGGCGCCAATGCCGCCGGTTGGTATCGTATCGCTCGCGCATGGGCCTGAAAAGACTGTGGCGTGGAATATTGCCTTACAGGCGGAGAGCTTGCGCTCAGGACTTCCCTCTGAAACGAAAGGGGCGTAGTGTCGCGCCCCTTGACCTTCCCATGATGGGAACGTAGATACTGCGTAACATCGATGACAGCCAGTGCTCGCACCCCATCATGAATGAACCCCTCGTTGCAGAACGCACCGATACCGCCGTGGCCGAACTCGAAGTCCACGGCATGACGTGCGCCTCGTGCGCCATGCGCGTCGAGAAAGCGCTTGCAAAGGTCCCGGGCGTCACGCGCGCCTCGGTCAACCTCGCCACGGAAAAGGCCACCGTCGAGGCCAGCGGCGCCGTCGCGCCCGCCGCGCTCGTCGCCGCCGTCGAAAAGGCCGGCTATGAAGCCGTGCCTGTCGCCACGGAAGCCGCCACGCTCGCCATCGGCGGGATGACTTGCGCGTCGTGCGCGAACCGCGTCGAGAAGGCGCTCGCGCGCGTGCCCGGCGTGGCCGGCGTGAGCGTCAACCTCGCCACCGAGCAGGCCACCGTGAACACGCGCTCGCCGCTCACGGGCGAATTGCAGGACCTGCTCGTCGCCGCCGTCAAGAAAGCCGGCTACGAAGCCACGCCGCTCGCCGCCGACGAAGACGCCGCCACCCCGGCGAAAAGCGCTGCCGCCGGCGACGAGGCGCGCCGCGAATGGCGCGCCGTGCTGATTTCGGCCGTGCTCACGGCCCCGCTCATGCTGCCGATGTTCGGCCACTGGCTCGGCCTCGACTGGATGCTGCCCGCCGCGGCACAGCTGGCGCTCGCGAGCGTCGTGCAGTTCGTGTTCGGCGCGCGCTTCTACCGCGCCGCGTGGAAGGCCGTGCGCGCCGGCGCCGGCAACATGGATCTGCTGGTCGCGCTCGGCACTTCGGCCGCGTACGGCGTGAGCGTCTATGCGATGCTCGCGCACCCCGGCGACATGGCGCACCTGTATTTCGAGGCTTCGGCCGTGGTCATCACGCTGGTGCGCTTCGGCAAGTGGCTCGAAGCGCGCGCGAAGCGCCAGACCACCGACGCGATCCGCGCCCTCAATGCGCTGCGGCCCGATCGCGCGCGCATCCGTGTCGATGGCGCAAATGGCGCCAACGCAGAGGAGCGCGAAGTTCCGCTCGCTCAGGTTCGCGTCGGCACCGTGGTGGTCGTGCGCCCCGGCGAGCGCCTGCCTGTGGACGGCGTCGTGCTCGAAGGGCGCAGCCACATCGACGAATCGCTCATCACGGGCGAAAGCCTGCCGGTGCCGAAAGCGCCCGACGATCCCGTCACGGCCGGCTCGATCAACGGCGAAGGCGCGATCGCCGTGCGCACGACGGCTATCGGCGCGGAAACCACGCTCGCGCGCATCATTCGTCTCGTCGAAAGCGCGCAAGCCGAAAAAGCGCCGATCCAGCGTCTCGTCGACCGCGTGAGCGCCGTGTTCGTCCCCGCGATTCTCGTGATCGCCGCCATCACGCTGGGCGGCTGGCTGTTCGCGGGCGCGAGCGCCGAAACGGCGATCCTCAACGCCGTGGCGGTGCTCGTGATCGCCTGCCCGTGCGCGCTCGGCCTCGCCACGCCTGCCGCGATCATGGCCGGGACCGGCGTGGCCGCGCGCCACGGCGTACTCATCAAGGACGCCGAAGCATTGGAGACCGCCCACAACGTGAGCGTGGTCGCCTTCGACAAGACCGGCACGCTCACGCTCGGCCAGCCCTCGCTCACCGCGTTCGAAGCGGCCGAGGGCCTCGAGCGCGGCGAGGCGCTCGCGCTCGCCGCCGCCGTGCAGCGGCACAGCGATCATCCGCTCGCGAAGGCCGTGGTGCAGGCGTATGAAGCGCAGGCCCAGGCGCCGGGCGCCCTCGCCGTCGCCGTTCATGCGCGTGCGGTGCCCGGGCGCGGCGTGGAGGCCGAAGTGAACGGCCGGCGCCTCGCCATCGGCAGCGGCCGCTGGCTCGACGAACTGGCGCTCCCCGTACCGCCCGCGCTCGCTGCCCGCGCGCGTTCGCTCGAAGAGGCGGGCAATACGGTGTCGTGGCTATTCGAGCCGCACGGCGGCGTGCTCGCCCTGCTCGCTTTCGGCGACACCGTGAAGCCCACGGCGCGCGACGCCATCGCGAGCCTCGAGGCGATGGGCATCCGCAGCGTGCTGGTGACCGGCGACAACGCGGGCAGCGCGGCGGCCGTGGCCGCGCAGCTCGGCATCGGCGAAGTCCACGCGCAGGTGCTGCCCGACGACAAGGCGCGCACGATCCGCGACCTCAAGATCAGGAGCGGCGGCATCGTCGCGATGGCCGGCGACGGCATCAACGACGCGCCGGCGCTCGCCGCCGCCGACATCGGCATCGCCATGGCCACGGGCACCGATGTCGCCATGCACGCGGCCGGTATCACGCTGATGCGCGGCGACCCCGCGCTCGTCGCCGCCGCAATCGATATCTCGCGGCGCACCTGGCGCAAGATCCAGCAGAACCTGTTCTGGGCGTTCTTCTACAACCTGATCGGCATTCCGCTCGCCGCCTTCGGCCTGCTCAACCCCATGCTCGCGGGCGCGGCCATGGCGTTTTCCAGCGTGAGCGTCGTGACCAACGCGCTCTTGCTCAGAACGTGGCGGGCCCGCCGTTAACGCAGAAATTCACGGCGCGACGTATCGCGTTGAATATAACGAAAGGGCGCTTCATGCGCCCTTTTCCTTGTGCCGACGTTATTTTGGGATCCGAAATATCCCACAGTCTGCACACCGAAATGGCATGACCGATCGGTAATCTTTACGTAACTGTAAGGTTTTTCAGTCCTACCCCTAAAGGATCGCTCGCGCGCGCCGTAATGCGTCATGCCAGCGCCTCGAAGGCGCAGGTTCCTTTCTTACCCGCTCTATTCCGGAACCGAATTCATGCTTTCACGCTTATCAAGCCGCGCGAGCGTCGGCGTGCGTCTCGCCTTGCTATCGTGCGTGCTCGTCGCAGCCATATTTGCCGCGTTCACGTGGGCGATCACGCATTCGGCGGCGACACAGGTCGGCCACCAGGTGCGCATGCGCATTGCCGAAAAGGACCAGACGGTCGCCTCCTCGATCTCGCTCATCAATGGCGCGCTCGAGGCCGAAGTCGACCGCGCCATGCAGCTCTTCGAGAGCTTCCTGCCCGGCACGTTCACGCTCGACCCCACGCAGACGGTCGACATTGGCGGCAAGGCCACGCCGGTCTTCAAGTCCGGCGACCACGTGCTGAACCTGGACTTCACGATCCCCGACCAGTTTCTCGCGCGCAGCGGCGAAATCGCCACCGTTTTCGCGCGCAGCGGCGACGACTTCGTACGCGTGACCACCTCGCTCAAGAAGCAGGACGGCTCGCGCGCGATCGGCACGCTGCTCGACCGCAAGGGCCCCGCGTATGGCCCGGTGATGGCCAACCGCACCTTTACCGGCCTCGCCCAGTTGTTCGGCAAGCAGTACATCACGCAGTACAAGCCGATTCTCGACGCGAGCGGCCACGTGATCGGCGCGCTGTTCGTCGGCGTGGATGTGGGCGCGCAGATCGACGCGCTCAAGAGCGAAATCGCCAAGCTCAAGATCGGCGAGAGCGGCTATTACTTCGTGATGGATGCTTCGAACGGCCCAACGCGCGGCACCTTCCTCGTCCATCCGAGCGCCGTCGGCAAACACTATGACGACGCCGACGCCCCCTGGTCGCGCATGCTCGAAGCGCGCGAAGGCACGCTCGACTACACCTCGGCCGACTCGACGCGCGGCGAGAGCGACGCGCGCGCGAAGTTCGTCTCGTTCGTGAGCGTGCCGCAGTGGCAATGGCTCGTGGGCGGCGTCGCCGTGCGCGACGAGATCATGGCCGACGTGAACGCCACGCGCGACCGCTTCGCGGCCATCGGCCTCGTGCTGGTCGCGCTGTTCGCGGCGCTGTCGATCTACGCGGCGCGCCGCCTCGTGAGCCGGCCGCTCGACGCCGCCGCGCAAGCCGCCGGCCAGCTCGCCGCGGGCGACCTCACGGTGCGCATCGGCAACGACAGCCGCAACGGCATCGGACATGGCAACGCAGCAAACGCGCAAGGCACGGCGGGCGCTGACGAGATCGGCCGCCTCACGCGCGCCATCGACGGCATCGGCGTGGGCCTCGCGCAGATCGTCGCGCAGGTGCGCAGCGCCACGGCGCAGATGAGCGAGGACACCTCACGCATCGCGCAGGGCAGCGGCGAGATCGCTTCGCGCATCGCGAGCCAGGCGAGCAGCCTGGAGGAAACGGCGGCGAGCATGGAGGAACTCACCTCGACCGTGCAGCAGAACGCCGATCACGCGACGCGCGCCAACACCGTGGTGACGAGCGCAGCCGAAGCCGCGCTCGACGGCGGGCGTGCCGTGAGCCGCGTCGTGGAAACGATGAACGACATCAGCCGCTCATCGCAGAAGATCGCCGAGATCACGGGCGTGATCGACGGCATCGCGTTCCAGACCAACATCCTCGCGCTCAACGCGGCCGTGGAAGCGGCGCGTGCGGGCGAGCACGGCAAGGGCTTCGCGGTGGTCGCGAGCGAAGTGCGCGCGCTCGCGCAACGCAGCGCGGCGGCCGCGAAGGAAATCTCCGCGCTGATCACCGAATCGTCGTCGACAGTCGAGACGGGCTACCGCATTGCCGGCGAAGCGAGCACGACCATGCGCGGCATCGTCTCGCGCGTGGATGAAGTGCGCTCGATCATCGGCGAGATCAGCGTGGCCTCGCGCGAGCAGTCGGGCGGCATCGAGCAGGTCAATATCGCGGTTTCGCAGATCGGCGCGGCGACGCAACAGAACGCCGTGCTCGTGGGCGACGCCGAGCGCGCCGCCGCCGCGCTCAACGATCATGCGGCAGCGCTCGCCGAACTCGTTTCCGTGTTCAAGGTGCGCGAGTAACGCACGCGTATGCTTCGGCGCGGTCTGTAACGCGGCTCAACGCGTTCAACCGCGCTCGAATGCATATCTGACCCCAGCGCGCGCCGCAGCGGCGGAAATCGTCGAGCCCGGTTTCCGCCGGATATGCTCGATAGCGAACACACCCCCATCCCCCAGGGCAGATACCCTTGCGAGCACAAGCGATAAGAAAATCGCAAGGGGAACGAGTCATGCAGGGTACCCAGCCGGGTTCGAGATACGCCACGCTAGATGGCCTGCGCGGCGCTGCTGCGCTGCTTGTCGTCTTCGTACACTTTCCCATGTTGTGCCACGTGCGTGCCATCGGGCACGGCTATCTGGCGGTCGATCTCTTTTTCGTCATGAGCGGCTTTGTCATTGGGAATGCTTACGATTGCAAGCTCGCTTCGGGCGCCTTGAGCTGCCGTCAATACACCCAGCTGCGACTGGTTCGCCTGTATCCGCTTTACTGCGCCGGCCTCACGCTCGGTATCGTCGCCATGGGGCTGCGTCTGCCCGTATCGGACTGGAGCGAGATCGCTTCGGCGCTGCCGGCAAGCTTGCTGATGCTGCCGTCACACGTCGGCATGCCAACGTTCTATCCCTGGCCGACGGTCTGGAATTTTATTTACCCGCTCGACTTTCCGGCCTGGTCTCTGTTCTTCGAATTGGTGGCGAGCATTGCCTACGGCGTGTTCTTTCGCGATCTGACGACGCGCACGCTCGTCACTATCATGTGCGTGTCCGGCCTCTGTCTCGTGTACCTGGCCTGCACGTCCTCCATCGGCGGCGGCGTTGCCTGGGACACGTTCGATTCGGGCTTCGCCCGCCTTGGCTACGCCTTTCCCGCCGGCTTGCTGCTCTATCGATTCGGCCGCCCCGCGCGCGAGCGCAGACATCTTGCGGCGATCGCGGTCATCGTGCTGGTGATCGCACTGCTCTGCATGCCCTGGCCAGCAGCGCATCAAAACGCGATCGACTTGTTTCTCTCGCTGGTGGTCCTTCCCGGAATCGTCTGGGTGGCGTCCCGCGTGGAGCCGCCGGCGCGCCTGCTGCCGCTTTTCGCCTTTTCCGGCCTCGTTTCCTACGGCATCTATGTTCTTCACGTGCCGCTCGGATTCATCGTGCAGGACCTCGTGTCACGCATTCACACACTGAGCCATCCGTCTCGGGTCATCGCCGCGGTGTTCGTGCCGGGCGTCGTGCTGCTTGCGTGGGCCGCCGATCGCTACTACGACGCGCCCGTGCGCCGTGCCCTGCTCGCCCACCTGCGCGCCCGGCACGCGGCGCGCCCTGTCGCTACCGGCACGGCAGAAGCGCGCGCGACTCGCTGAGCCGGCCGCGCGACGCCCCGCTCATTGCCCCTGCTGCGGCTGGGCCACGGGCGGCGTGTAGCTCGCGCTCGCGCCCGGCGTGTCAGGGTCCGCCTCGTCGGGCGTCGGGGTCGGCGCAAGCGCCGGCGCCTGGGCCGGATACGAGGGCTGCGGGGCCTGCGCCGGCGGCGCACTGGACGGCCCGATGATCGGCGGCAAGCCCATGATCGCGCGCGCCGCGGATTCCGCGGCTGCTGCCGAAGCGGCAGACGGTGCCGATGCCTCCGCAGGCGCCGACGCCCCTGCCTCCGAGGCCGCAGCCGGCACGGAGGCCGGTGCCGGCGCGCTCACGCGCGGCGGCGGCGCATGCCGCACCGGCGGGGCCGCAGGCGGTGCTTCGTGCTTGCCGAACAGCTTGTCCATCCACGCCCGCAGGTTCTCGCGGAAGGTTTCGAACGCGCCCGGCGTCACCTCGGTGTTGAAGCGCGCACGCGGATCGACGAGGCGCGAGCGCTGCGCGCGCTGGAAGAAGTCGCCGACGATCGGCAGCGCGCTGCGCGCGCCCTGCCCCCAGTAGTCGTCGAGCGTCACGCGGCCGTCGTCGAAGCCGACCCACGCGCCCGCCACGAGTTGCGGGTCCATCAGGATGAACCAGCCGTCGGTGTTGCCCTGGGTCGTGCCGGTCTTGCCCGCCACGTCGCCGCGAATGCCGAAGCGCGAGCGGATGGCCGCGCCCGTGCCGCGGTTGACGACGTCGCGCATCGTGTCGAGCAGCGTGCGGTCCGCCTCTGCCGAAAGCGCCCGCTCGGGCGAAGCGCTCTCGAACTGCGCGAGCACGTTGCCCTTGTGGTCCTCGATACTCGTGACCATACGCGGTTCGAGATACTCGCCGTCGTTGGCGATGGTGCTGTACGCGGAGACCATCTCCTTCAACGTGACCGGGCTCGTGCCGAGCGCGAGCGACGGCACGGGGTCGAGCTGACTGTCGCGCACGCCCATCGCGCGCGCGAGCCGCGCGACCTTGTCCGGGCCCACCGTCTGCATCAGTTGCGCGGTGATGCGGTTGCGCGAGAACGCGATCGCGTCGCGCAGCGTCATCGGGCGATTGCTCGGCGGCACGTCGTCGGTCGGCTTCCAGATTTCGCCGCCCGCCAGCGGAATCTCCACGGGCTGGTCGATGAACGTGTCGCTCGGCTTCGCGCCCGCCGCGTAGGCCGCGCCGTACACGAACGGCTTGAACGTCGAGCCCGGCTGACGGCGCGCCTGCTGCACGTGGTCGAACGGTTCGTCGGTGAAGTCGCGGCTGCCCACCCACGCCTTGATCTGCCCGTTGCGCGGGTCGATGGCGAGGAAGCCCGCCTCCACCGCGGTCTTGCTCTTGCAGAGGTTGCGCATGAAGGTGCGGTCGCCGGCGAGTTGCTTGAGCGCGTCGGCGTCGTTCGCACCGGCGTCGCGGACGCTCTTGTAGTCCTGCGTTTCGCGCATGAAGGTCGCGAACAGGTCGTTGCCGGCCACGCAGCCGTTGCGTCCGCTCCATGCGCCGTTGGCGATGCCCTGCAGCTGGTTCGTGTGCTGGCGCAGCGCGGCGGTGGCCATCTGCTGGAGGCGCGAATCGATCGTGGTGCGCACCACGAGGCCATCCGAATAGATGTTGTAGTCGTTGCGGTCGGCCCAGGAAATCAGCCATTTGCGCAGTTGCAACGCGAAGTGCGGCGCGGGGCCGGGCGGCTCGGTCTGACGCTCGAAGTCGAGGCGCAGCGGCTTCTTCGAGAGCGTGGCGTACTGCGCCTCGCTGAGCTTGCCGTACTTCACCATCTGGCCGAGCACGGTGTTGCGCCGCGCGAGCGCGCGCTCGGGGTTGATCACCGGGTTGTAGTAGGCGTTGCCCTTGAGCATGCCGGTGAGCGTCGCGGCTTGCAGGATGTCGAGCTGATCGGCCGACACGCCGAAGTAGGTGCGCGCCGCCATCTCGATGCCGTAGGCGTTGTAGAGGAACGGCACCGTGTTCAGATACGTCTCGAGAATCTGCTGCTTGCTGTACACCGCCTCGATCTTGAACGCCGTGATCGCTTCCTTGATCTTGCGCGTGAGCGTGGGCGCGCGGCCGATTTCATCGGGATAGAGATTGCGCGCGAGTTGCTGCGTGATGGTCGAGCCGCCCTGGCGCTCGCCCGAGAACGTGTGCAGCGCCGCGCCCGCCGTGCGCTTGAAGTCGATGCCGTGGTGCTCGTAGAAACGGTGATCCTCGGTGGAGATCAGCGCATCGACCATGTGCGGCGAGATCTGTGCGAGCGGCACCCATTCGCGGTTCGAGGGCTTGAACTCGGCGAGCACCTTGCCGTCGGCGGAAAGAATCTGGGCCGGTTCGTCCACCCGCGCCTTGCGGATGTCGCCAATGCTCGGCGTGAACGGAATCAGCACGAGCACGTAGAGCAGGACGAGCGCCGGCACCGCGCCAATCGTCATGAGCACGCCGCGCCGCGTGGGGTGCCGCAGATGATGGCGCGCACGCGCCCCCAGCGGACGAATAAACCCGCCCAGCCGCGCGGCGGCAGGCTTCAGGCGGGACAACGACATCGCGATTCGATCGCGGATCAACGGCACGTAACGCTTCACGCGGCAGGTAGGGTCGGCTGGCAAAGCGTGAATCGTACCAAACTCGCAAGACCACTCCTGCTTCCGGCCAGGTGCAAGCCCAGGATCGCCCGAGTCGATGCCCGAGTCGATTTATGACAGGGAGATGAAATCATCGTTCCAGATCGAGGAAGAATCCTCTCCAGTCACAGCCGGTTTTTCCAGCGCCTTTCCCTCCCTACACTCCTGTCGCTGTTGCACATGCCACGAAACAACAACGCTACAGGAACCTCGAATGAAGAATCCCCTCTCGCTCACCACCGCTGCCGCCGTGCTCGGCGCCCTCGGCACGCTCGCCGCGCCCGCGGCCCACGCGCAAAGCTCGGTCACGCTCTACGGCCTGATCGACGCCGGCATCATGTACACGAACAACGTCGCGAGCGGCAAGTCGGGCGGCGCGCTCTGGCAGGCGACGAGCGGCAACGTGAACGGCAGCCGCTTCGGCGTGCGCGGCAGCGAGGACCTGGGCGGCGGCCTGCATGCGGTCTTCGTGCTCGAAAACGGCTTCAACGTGCAGAACGGCAAGCTCGGCCAGGACGGCCGCATGTTCGGCCGCCAGGCCTACGTGGGCCTCGCGAGCGACCAGTTCGGCGCGCTCACGCTCGGCCGCCAGTACGACTCGCTCGTCGACTTCGTCGCGCCGCTTTCGGCCACGGCGGGCACCTTCGGCGACACGGGCTTCGCGCATCCGTTCGACAACGACAACCTGAACCACTCGCTGCGCATGAGCAACGCCGTCAAGTTCACGAGCAACACGTATAGCGGCCTGAAGTTCGGCGCGTTGTACGCGTTCTCGAACCAGACCGACTTCGCCGTGAACCGCGCCTACAGCTTCGGCGCGAGCTACACCAACGGGCCGCTCGCCATCGCGGCCGGCTATCTGCAGCTGAACGGCACCCAGGGCGCGACGGCGAGCAGCCCGGGCGCGGTGGATCTCGCGGAGTCGACGGCCAACGGCAAGGGCGGCTTCGCGCTCGGCGCCGACCGCCTGCGTTCGTTCGGCGGCGGCATCAACTACACGTTCGGGCCGGCCACGGCGGGCTTCGTCTTCACGCGCAGCGAGTACGCGGGCACCAGCTCGTTCGGCTCGCAGGGCGGCGACATGAGCTTCAACAACTACGAAGTGAACGGCAAGTATCAGTTGAACCCGGCATGGAGCCTCGGCCTCGCCTACACCTTCACGGATGGCCACGTGAGCAACACGACCACCTTCGGCGCCGATCCGAAGTGGAACCAGGTGGATGCACAGGTCGTGTACCGCCTCTCGAAGCGCACCGACCTCTACGGCGAGGCCATGTACCAGCACGCCTCGGGGCACAACTACGTGGCGTTCATCAACACGGCAGGCGGCGCGTCTACGACGGCCAATCAGGTGGTGGGCACGGTGGGCTTGCGCGCCCGCTTCTGATCAGGCTTCTCGTCACAACACGAGCGAAAGCGCGATCGACACCCACACGGCAGCCGCGCCACAGAGAAAGGCGCGGCGCGCCATCAGGAAGCGCGACTCGTCGTTGGGCTTCGCGGGCGAGGTAGCGAGCCAGGGCACGCTGCCAAGGCACGCGAAGCCCGCGAGCGCGATGCCCACGACCACCCGGTCGCCGACGCGCCAGGCCGACGGCTCGTGCAGCCCCCAGTAGCCCAGCGCGATCAGGCCGATCGAAAACATCGTCGAGGCGGCAGAACTGAGCGCCACCACCGATCCCGTCGGAGATTGCATGGATTGCCTCCCTGTGCGCCTCGCGCTGTCGGGCCATTATCGGCGGGCGGACAGGACGCGGCAACGCCGCGCCCCGTTGATCCCGAAGCGCACGCCCGCAGCGGCTTACGCGCCCGGCCGCACCATCTGGAACATCTCGCCGATCTGTGCGTAGTCGGCGCGATAGCCCGCGCGCATCACGGGCTGGGCGGCGTGCGTGTCGAACAGGCCGTCCTTCAGGAATTCCTCGCGAATGTGCACACCCACCACCTGCCCGAGCGCGAGCCAGTTGTCCATGGGCGCGCCATCGAGCGTGTTGAGCCGCACGACTTTCAGCAGCTTGCATTCGAGCGCGGCCGGCGACTCGGCCACGTGCGGCACCGCCACGCTGCGGCCCGGCGCGGCCGTGAGGCCGGCGAGCGCGAATTCGTCGACGTCGGCGGCGACCGGCGCGGAGGTGCGGTTCATCTGCGGCGCCAGCGCCTTCGACGTGAGATTCCAGACGAACTCACCGGTCTCTTCGATATTGCTGATGCTGTCCTTGCGGCCTTCGCTGCAGAACCCGATGATCGGCGGAAACGTGGCGAACGCGCCGAAGAAGCTGTAGGGCGCGAGATTGAGCGCGCCGCTTTTTGCGCGGCTGGAGATCCAGCCGATCACGCGCGGCGCGACGATCGCCTTGAACGGATCGTGCGGCAGGCCATGGCCCTGGGCGGGGTCGTAGAAGTAGGTATTGGACATGATGTGGCGTAGCGATTTCGAAGCGGCATCACTATGACACGAGCCGCGCGCGGCTGCCGTCACGCGAGGCGAAGCGCCTTCGGCTTGCAGCCGCCCCAAACGCAACAAGGCCGGCTCTCTTGCGAGAGCCGGCCTTGCTTGAAGTCCTGGCGGTCTGACCGGAGAAACGCGTTGGACGGCGCGCGCCGCCCGAAGCGCCTCAGCTTCGATCAGTCACGCGGCATGCCGAACGGCATGTATTGCGAGCGGCGGACGCGCTCGGCTTCGCGGTGGCGCGCTTCGTACGAGTATTCCGAATCCATCGGCAGATACGGCGACGCGAAGAGGTCGCTCACCTTTTGGAACAGGGCAAAGATGAAGCTCATGGCGACTCCCAGTTAGGCTGCAGTTCAGGGTTTTCCCTAAGACAGAACGAATTATAGGGTTTTCCCTAGGGCAGCGCTAGTGCAGCGCAGCAAAAAATCTGCGACGCGCCGTCGCACGGGGTCGAGCGCAATCGATGCGTTGCAGCAATACAACGCATCGAGATTTCGGATACAGGGGCGGGATCGCGGAGCGAAGCCGGTCAGCGCGTGGCTTTCTGGGCGCTTTTCGCGTGAGCCGCACGCGTGGAATGGGCCGCTGCGTGGTGCGCCGGGGCGGGCGATGCCTTGGCGGGCGCCGCCCTGGACGACACGCGTGCGGGCGCCGCCGCCGGGGTTTCCGCGGCAGCGGTAGCGGCCGCAGCAGCTGCGGCGGCCGCGGCGGTTTGCGCGGCCACGCGCTGCGACAGGTCGTCGAGCGTGGACTGCTGCTTCAGGATGAACTGCTCGAGGCGCGCCTCGTCGGCGCGGGATTCGTTTGCGAGGCTGTCGAGCCGCACCGACTGCGCGATGCCGAAACCGACCGATGCGAGCACCGCCGCCGAAGCGGCGGCGAGCACCCACTTTTGTTGCCGCGACGAGGCGACTGCCATGCGGCGCTGCTCGGCGAGCGCGCCCTGGAGCGCGTCGAGGCGCTGCGCGAGCGTGTCCGGCTCGGTAGCCGCCTGCGCCGCTTCGGACGCGAACCCAATGGGCTCCACGCGCTCGGCAGGGCCGGCGGCAAACGACGGCTCGGCGACAAAGGCTGCGGCAGCCGGTTCCTGGACCGCTCCAACGCCCGGCTCCACCGCATCGGCCACGGCAGGCGCAGCGGCACGTTTCGCCCGCGGCGCGCGGCGCGCGGTCGTTGCAGCCGCAACAGGGCTCGTCGCGCTGGCTTCGTCGACGGGCGCTGCCACCGCTTGAGTGGACTCGGGACTTTCGAAGCCGCTCAGCGTGCCCTGGCGCACAGGGGCATCCGCTTCGGCAACAGCGGCGAGTTCCTCGCCGGCAAGCGCATGCGGAGCGTCGGATTCGACAGCAAGCGGGGATTCAGTCACGTCGGACGGCGCAGACGTCGCGCGGGGCTGCCACGGCGCGTTGCGGTCGGGATGCGAAGAGCTCAAGGATGCGGTATCTGCGTAATCAGCCATGGGTCAGCGATGCGGTTCGCGTCGCGCGCCGGCCGGTCACGGCCGCTTGGCGACGTCCTCGTGTTCTGGTTCGAACGCGCATTGTCGCATGCCGGAACGCGCGGCCAGGGGCTCTGCCCCGACTTACCCAGCCTGCATCGACCCAACGCCCCGCGCGGTCAACCCGCTGCGCCGTCCTCGCGAAAGTCCTTCACGTCGGGCAAGCGGCGCAGCGTCGCGCAAATCGCCTCGTATTCCGTCGACGACACGCGGCTCAGCGTGATCATCACCTCGTCCAGCTCGGGCGAGTCGTCGCTCTGCTGCACGACGAACTGCTTCACGCGCGGGCTCGACGTGCCGAGCGCGTCGTGCAGCGAGTGAAACGTGAGCGCGCCGCGGCTCACCAGCAGCGTGAGCTGGCGTCGCTGACGGAACGTGATGAAGCGCCGCTCGAGCGGCTTGATGCCCGCGAGGATGATGAGAATGATGACGGTCGCCGCAATCGCGCCCGTATAGAGCCCGCCGCCCACCGCGAGGCCCACGGCCGCGACCGACCAGAGGCTCGCCGCCGTCGTGAGCCCGCGCACGATCTCGCCGCGCAGCAGGATCGAGCCCGCGCCGAGAAAGCCGATGCCCGAGACGACCTGTGCCGCCATCCGCGAAGGATCGAGCACGACGTGGTCATCCTTGAGCACGTCGGCGAAACCGTAGGCCGAGACGAGCATGATGAGCGCCGAGCCCACGCTCACGAGCATATGGGTGCGCAGCCCCGCCGCCCACGAAAGCCGCTCGCGCTCGAAGCCGATCACGCTGCCGAGCAGCGCGGCCAGCACCAGGCGCGCAATGAGTTCCCAGTTTCCGATCATTGTTGTCACCCTCCGGGTCTCGTTGTCGTGGGCGAACGCGCTACGGCGGGCCGGAATGTCCGCGCCATGCGCGAATGCGTACAATCGCCGGCATTGCTCTTTTGACGCGACGCGCTTCGCCGCACCTTTACGCCATGAACACACTTACGAGCGCAGCCAGCCTGCGCGAGCATTTCGACCGCGTCGTCCTGCCGATGTGGCGCGGCCCGGGCTTCAATGCCGAACTGCGCCTGCCCTACGAGGCGCTCGATGCGGCCGGCGTGCAGCCGCTACCCGTCACGCGCTACCGCGCGATGGCGTGCGCCCGCCAGCTCTTCGTCTTCTCCCAGGCCGGCGACGCCGCGCACGCGCAAACGCTCTTCGAAACGCTGCGCCACACTTATCGGGACCCGCAGCACGGCGGCTGGTTCTATAGCGTCGACGCAGCCGGCGCGCCGCTCGACACCACCAAGGATCTCTACACGCACGCCTTCGTGGTGTTCGCCACCGCGGCCTACGGCCAGCGCTTCGGCGCGGCCGAGGCGCTCGACGTCGCGCGCGAAACGTCCGCGCTGATCGTCGACCGCTTCGCGGCCCGCGACGGCCTGCTCAACGCGGCGCTCGACGCGTCCTTTGCGAGCGTCACCGGCGGCCCGCTGCAGAATCCGCTCATGCACCTCACCGAAGCCTGGCTCGCGGCGAGCGAAGCGACCGGCGACAGCGCATTTGACACGGCGATCACGCGTCTCGTCGAGGCGCTCGCGCGCAGCTTTCTGCACGCGCCGACGGGTTGCATCGCGGAATTGCCGGTCGGCGCGGCGGACAACCGCCTCGAGCCCGGACATCAGTTCGAATGGTTCTGGCTGGCAACGCGCGCAGGCGCGCGGCTGGGCGCGTCAGGACTGGACGAAGCGCTCGCGCGCGCCTTCGTCTTTGCACAGAAGCACGGCGTGGACCCGGAAACGGGCGCCGTGGCGGCCGCGCTCGACGAGCAGGGCCGGGTGATTGATGCGACGCAGCGCATCTGGGCGCAAACGGAATACCTGCGAGCGCTCGCCACGCACGGCGACGCCGCAGTGCGCGCCGCGCTCGCGCCGCAGATCGGGCGCTTCGCGCCGCGCTTTCTCACGCCGCAGGGCTGGGTGGAATGCCGCAGCGCAAACGGCGACGTGGCGCGCGCGGACATGCCGTCCACGACGCCGTATCACCTCTTGACGGCCTACCAGGGCATGGGCGTCTGAGGCGCAATAGCGCGAAGCGCCGAGGCAGGCGGGCGCAAGCCCGCCAGCCGGAGCGATAAAGCCACTCCGGCAGTTCAAGCCATTCAGGCCGCCAGCACCGCCGGCGAAATCTCGAACGCCGCCACGGCCTCGGAAAGCTGGCGCGTCTGCTGATGCAGCGAAGCCGCGGCAGCCGCGGCCTCCTCGACGAGCGCCGCGTTCTGCTGGGTCATCTGGTCCATCTGCGAGACGGCCTGATTCACCTGATCAATGCCCGTGCTCTGCTCGAGCGACGAGGCGCTGATACCCGCCATCATCTGCGTGGCCCGCGAGATCGAGTTCGACACCTCGCGCATCGACTCGCCCGCGCGCTCCACCAGCTCCGAGCCGCCGCGGATCTGCGAAACCGACTCGCTGATCAGCGTCTTGATCTCCTTGGCCGACTGCGCGCTGCGCTGCGCGAGTCCGCGCACCTCGCCCGCCACGACCGCGAAACCGCGGCCCTGCTCGCCCGCGCGCGCCGCTTCCACGGCCGCGTTGAGCGCGAGAATGTTGGTCTGGAACGCGATGCCGTCGATCACGCCGATGATCTCCGCGATCTTGTCCGAGCTTTGCGCAATGCCGCGCATGCGCTCGACCACCTCGCCCACCACGGCGCCGCCGCGCGCGGTCGCGTCGAGCGCCGCCTCGGCCAGCGCGTTCGCCTCGCGCGCGTTCTCGGCCGTGTTGCGCACGGTGCCCGTCAGTTCCTCCATGCTCGCCGCCGTTTGCTCCAGCGACGCCGCCTGCGATTCGGTGCGCGCCGACAGGTCGGCGTTGCCGGTGGCGATCTCGTCGGCGCCCACGTTGATCGAGCCGGCCGTTTCGCGCACGGTGTGGACCGTGCGCGCGAGGCTCGACTGCATCAGCGACAGGCCCTGGAACAGCCGGCCGATCTCGTTCTCGCCGCGCGCGGCGATGCGCTCGTCGAGGCGCCCGCGTGCGATGCGGTCGAAATGGCGCCCCGCTTCCTCGAGCGGCTCCACCACACCGCGGCGCAGCGCGAAGTGCACGCCGGTCGCGAGCGCGATCAGCAGGAGCAGGATGACGACGCCCACGCCCTGGAAGAGCGCGAGCCGCGAGTCGATCGAATCGAGCGAAGCGCGGCTCGCCGCGGCGTTGAACTGCGTGAACGCGTGCAGCTCGGCGAGATAGGCGTCCTGGTACGACTGCGTCGGCTGGTCGAGGAAGGCCTGCAGATTGTTGCCGTTGAGGTCGTCGATCAGCTCGCCGAGCGCCTTGCGGTACACCTGGTAGCGCTCGCCGAGCGCGGCGACGCGCGCGCGGTTGTCGTCGTTGATCGGCGGTACGGCCATGAGCGCCGCGAACGTGGTGTCGGCGGCGGCCAGCTGGTCGCGCGCGTGATTGACCATGTCGGTCGGCACCGTGCCGCCGCGGACCATGCGCGTGCCCGCGCGCGAGAGATTGATACGGGCGTCCATCAACTGCTGGGTGATGACGTTGGCGGCGCTCGCCTGCCGCAACGCCACTTTCGAGAGGTCGGCCACGTCGTCGTGCGTGCGCGTGAGCGACCAGTAACCAAGTCCTGCGGTCACGAGCTGCAGTACACAGAACGCGACGAGGACACACAACAGGCCGGATGCGACCTTGATCTTGCTGAACATCGGGACACCTGGATGGCAGTGAATGAGTGAGGCGCGAGCATGTGATCGCTCGGGCCCGCACTGCGTTTACGGCCACGCAAAGCCGGTTTTTGAGCCCTAAACCGTGAAAAAACGCCCCAAAATGCGCAACGGATCATTTCAGCAATGGTTGCACGGCCATTCCCAGCATTTCTCGCAACAATAGAATGCCGACTCGATTCGATTCACCTTGACTCGACGCTGTGGCTTCCTAGAGTGGTTAGGAAACCACTCGGGGATAGACCCAGGGAACGCGACGATGACAGATCTTGTGGACCGCGCACGCGGCGCTTTGCACGCCCAACCGTTCAGCGTGCTGCTCGGAACGGAACTGACCCACGTGGGAGCCGACGAGTTGACCCTGCGCCTGCCCGTACGCGACGACCTCAAGCAGCAGCACGGCTACGTGCATGGCGGCGTGATCAGCTATCTCGCCGACAACGCGCTGACCTTCGCCGGCGCGCTGGCGCTCGGGCCGCGGGTGGTGACGGGGGAATACAAGATCAACTATCTGCGCCCGGCGCTCAAGGGCACGCTGATGGCGCGGGCGCGCGTGGTGCACGCGGGGCGCCACCAGGCCACCTGCCAGTGCAGCGTGTACGTGATGGAAAACGGCGACGAAAAGCTCGTGGCGCTCGCGCAGGGGACGGTGAACCGGCTCGCGGAAGGCAGCGGGCCGGAAGACAAAAGTCCGACGAACTGAAAGGTCTGCGCCGTAAAACGAAGCGCGCGAGGCGAAGCGGGTGTATCCCGCCTCCCCTCGCGCGCTTTTTCGTGTGTCTTCAGGCGCGCTTACTCGGCCGCGCGCGTTTTCTGCTGCTGCTCGCCGAGGCCCTCGATGCCAAGACGCACCGTCTGCCCCGCCTTCAGGTACACGGGATTCGGCTTCACGCCCATGCCCACGCCCGGCGGCGTGCCGGTGGAGATCACGTCGCCCGGCTGCAGGCTCATGCACTCCGAGAGATACGAAACCAGCTTCGCGACCGTGAAGATCATCGTGCGCGTGCTGCCGTTCTGGTAGCGATGGCCGTCGACTTCGAGCCACATGGAGAGGTTCTGCGGATCGGCCACTTCGTCGCGCGTGACGAGCCACGGGCCGGTCGGGCCGAAGGTGTCGAAGCCCTTGCCCTTGTCCCACTGGCCGCCGCGCTCGATCTGCCATGCGCGCTCGGACACGTCGTTGATCACGCAGTAGCCCGCCACGTAGTTGAGCGCATCCGCCTCGCTCACGTTCTTCGCGTGCTTGCCGATCACCACGCCCAGTTCCACTTCCCAGTCGGTCTTCTGCGAGCCGCGCGGGATCTCGATGTCGTCGTTCGGGCCAACGATGGCGCTCGTCCACTTGTTGAAGACGACCGGCTCGCCCGGCACCGGCATGCCCGACTCGGCGGCGTGATCGGCATAGTTCAGGCCGATGCAGACCATCTTGCCGATATGGCCCACGCAGGGCCCGATACGCGGATTGCCTTCGACGAGCGGCAGCGTTTCCGGGTCGATCGAGCGCAGTTGCGCGAGGCCGGCGTCCGAGAGCACGTCGCCCGCAATGTCGGCCACGTTGCCCGAGAGCGCGCGAATGCGGCCTTCGGCGTCGAGCAGGCCCGGTTTTTCGTGGCCCTTCGAGCCATAGCGAAGCAGTTTCATCGTCTGTGTTCCTCGTGTGTCTGTGCGTTGCAGTCGGTCAGAATCGCCTGGGGCGATGGTTCGGGCTAACTAGTTCGACCATCCGCCGTCGATCACATGCGCCTGGCCGGTCGTGAAACCGGATTCGTCGGAGGCGAGGTAGAGCGCGAGCGCCGCGATTTCCTCGGGCTTGCCCACGCGCCCCATCGGCTGGCGCGCGACGAACGCGGCGCGCGCCGCGTCCACGCTCGTGCCCTGCGCCGCCGCCTGCGCGGCGATGCGCTCCTCCAGCGACGGCGACGACACCGTGCCCGGGCAGATCGCGTTGCAGCGGACGCCGCGCGTCACGAAGTCGGCGGCCACGGCCTTCGTCAACCCTATCACAGCGGCCTTCGAGGCGCCGTACACGAAGCGGTTGGGCACGCCCTTCACGCTCGACGCCGCCGACGACATGTTGATGATCGACCCGCCGCCCTTCGCCAGCATGCCCGGCAGGAAGGCGCGGATGGTCCGGTACATCGCCTTCGCGTTCAGATCGAACGCGAAGTCCCAGTCTTCTTCGCTCGCTTCCAGGATCGAGCCCGCGTGCACGAAGCCCGCGCAGTTGAACAGCACGTCGATCGCGCCCAGTTCCTGCGCGAGCGCCGTGATGGCCGCGCCGTCGAGCACGTCGAGCTTGCGCGCCTCGACCGGCAGCGCCGCCAGCGCGTCGATGCGCAGGTCAGTGGCGATCACGCGTGCGCCTTCGCGCGCGAACAGTTCGGCGGCCGCGTAGCCGATGCCCTGGCCCGCCGCGGTGATCAAGGCCGTCTTGCCGGCCAGTCTTTGTACCATCTGCCACTCCGGTTGGAAGCGCGGCATGGCGATACCCCGTGTTGCAGCAGGCGTCCCATGCCGCGATCGAGCGATGCAATCGCGGGAAGAAGTTGGGATGACGCAAACGGCCATTATGGCGACGCAGGCGCGCCTCGTGGCGTTCGGCGGACGTTTTCTAACCGGCTGGAGGGTCCCCGAGCCCGGTTTTAAGCCGATAGAAAGCCGCAGCGTTGCCGCCGAATACGGCGGCGCGCTCGTCTACGGAAAGTGCTTGTGTAAGCCGTTGCGCGCTCGCGTGCCAGCGTGCGTAGTCGCCGTTGAGGTTCAGCACCGGCCAGTCGCTGCCCCACATGAGACGCTTCGGGCCGAACGACGCGAGCAGATGCGCAACCCACGGCGCCAGCGTGGCGTCGTCCCAGCCAGGCGCGGCTTCGGTCGCGAGCCCCGAGAGCTTGCAGTGCACTTGCGGAAATCGCGCGAACCGCGAGATGGCCTGCGACCACGCGGTGTAGCCGCTTTCGCCACCGTCGGCAATTGGCGGCTTCGCGCCATGATCGATCACCACGCGCAGCGCGGGATTGCGCGCGAGAAATGTCGCGAGTGCATGCGCGTGGCGCGTGAAAACGAGTGCGTCGAAGGCGAGATCGTGTGCGATGAGCGCTTCCACGCCGCGCGCGGTATCGGCGTTCTCGATCCAGTCGTCGTCGGGCAGGTCCTGCAGCATCGGGCGCACGCCGCGCAGCTTCGGCTCGCGCGCGAGTTCGGCGATCAGCGTGGCGACGTGCGGGTCGTCCAGCGGCACCCAGCCCACCACGCCTGCAATCGACGGCTCGTGGCGCGCAAGATCGAGCAGCCAGCGCGTTTCTTCGACAGTCGGCGCGGCCTGCACGACCACCGTGCGCGCCACGCCGCACGACGCGCGCAGCGGCGCGAGATCGGCGGGTCCGAACGCGCGATAAAGCACGGTCATCGAGGGCGTGAGCCAGCCGTAATCGCCGCGCGCGGGGTCCCAATAGTGCTGATGGGCGTCGATCCGTTCGGTCGTAGCCATGGCTCAGGCCTGCGGCAGCGGCGCGCGCGGATCGAGGAGACCCTTGTCGCGCAGCGCGAGCCACAACTCGCTGGGCAAGTTCGTCTCGAACGAGGCGACGTTCTCGCGCACCTCCTGCGGGCTGCGCGCGCCGTTGAGCACCGTCGCCACGGCCGGGTGCGCGTAGGGAAACTGCAGCGCCGCCGCCGCGAGCGGCGCGTCGTAGGTCCGGCAGATCGTATCGAGCCGCGCCACGCGTTCGACCACTTCCTGAGGCGCGTCGGCGTAGTTGAACTTGAGTTCGCCGAGCAGCCCGTGCGCGAGGATGCCCGAATTGAACGCGCCGCCGAGCAGAATGCTCACGCCCTTCTTCTCGCATTCGGGCAGCAGGTCGTCGAGCGGCGCCTGTTCGAGCAGCGTATAGCGGCCCGCCAGCAGCGCGCAGTCGATGTCGAATTCCTGCATCGCCTCGCGTATCACTTCGCGCTCGTTCACGCCGAAGCCGATCGCCTTGATCGCGCCCGCCTTGCGCAGTTCATCGAGCGCCTTGAAACCGCTGTCGCGCAGTTGCCGCCAGTAGTGCTCGTTGCGCTCGCCGTGCGTGTAGCGGCCGATATCGTGCACGAGCAGGATATCGATATCGACGAGGCCGAGCCGCTGCTGGCTGTCCTCGAACGAACGCAGGATGCCGTCGCGCGTGTAGTCGAAGATCGCCTCGAAGGGCAGCGGATTTTGCCAGCCCTCGCTGCCGTCGTACGGGTGCGTGCGCGGCACAAAATGGCGGCCCACTTTCGTGGAGATCACGTACTCGTTGCGCGGATAGCGCCGCAGCGCCGCGCCCAGCCGGTGCTCGGCCTTGGTGTGGCCGTAGTGCGGCGCGGTGTCGAAAAAGCGGATGCCGGCTTCCCACGCGGCGTCGACAGTGGCTTGCGCCTCTTCTTCGGACAGGTCGCGATACAGGCCGCCGAGCGGCGCGGTGCCTAGACCCAATGCGCTGACTTCGAGCGCCGTGCGGCCGATACGGCGCCTGTGCGCCACCCTGGGATGCTGTTCTTGCGCCATGGCTCGTCACCTCCTGGAAATGGTTGTTCCCACAACGAAATCATCCGACTGCGCGGTTCAGTTCGCGGCTTCGACTATAGCCACGCGCGCACTGGCGGGCAGGCATGCGGGGCCGACGGGCTCGAAGCTCTTGTACGTGAGGATAAACTCCTGGTGCCCGAGCATTTCCGACTTCGAACGCTCGCCGCCCGCCACCGCCAGCGTGCGGTCGAACACTTCGCGCCCCACTTCGTCGAGCGTCGCGCGCCCTTCGAGAATGCGGCCCGCGTCCACGTCCATGTCGCCGGCGAGGTTGCGGTAGGTCAGCGGGTTCGCGCACACCTTGATGACCGGCGCAAGCGCCGAACCCACCACCGACCCGCGCCCCGTCGTGAACAGGATCACGTGCGCGCCGCAGGCGATCAGCTCCGCGATTTCCGCATTGTCGCTGATATTCGGAAAGCCGAAGCGCGGCTCGCCATCGGGCACCACGTCGAGCAGATAGAGACCGCCCGTGGGCGGCACGTCACCCGGCTTCACGATGCCGACGATCGGCGAGGCGCCGCTTTTCGCATACGCGCCGAGCGACTTCTCTTCCTGCGTGGTGAGGCCGCCGTCCGCGTTGCCGACGGCAAACGAACCGTGGCCGAGAATCGAGTAGTAGCGCGCCGCCTTGGCCACGCACGCGACGATCTCCTCGCCCAGCTCGGGCCTGGCCGCGCGGCTCTTCATGTGGAATTCGCAGCCCACCAGCTCGCCGGTCTCCTCGAAAATGCAGGCCGAACCCGCCGCGATCAGCTGATCGAAGGCGCGGCCCACAGCCGGATTGGCGGTGATGCCGCTCGTGCCGTCCGAGCCGCCGCAAATCGTGCCGACCACGAGTTCATCGAGGCGCATCGGCACCTTCTGCTGCGCGGCGAGTTGCGCACGCGCTTCGCGCACCCAGTCGAGACCGTACTGGATCGTGCTGCGCGTGCCGCCCTTTTCCTGGATCGTCAGGACCTCTACCGGACGGCCGCTCGCGCGCACCTGCTCCACGAGATAGTGCTTGTTCATGCTCTCGCAGCCGAGCGAAACGAACAGCACCGCGCCCACGTTCGGATGCGTGGTGAGCTGCTTCATCATCTTCTCGGCGTAGCTGTTCGGGAAACAGCCCGGAAAGCCGATCAGATGCACCGGCGGCTCTTTTGGCTGCTGCAGCGAGTGCGGATCGTCGAACGCGCCAAAGGGCTCGCGGAACTGCGCGACGATTTCCTGCGCCACATGGTGCGCGCATTCCACGAGATAGGCCACCGCAACCACGTTGCGTATGCCCTTGCGGCCGTCGTTGCGCAGCCAGCCTGCGAGCATCGGCGCGGCGGCTGGTGAAGGGGTGACGTTGCTATCGCTCATAACTTGAATCCTGCTCGCGGCGCGTGCCGCATCATGGTGGCGTTACTTGTGCGGCACGAACTCGTGCCCCGCGGCGTGCGTATAGGTCGGCAAGTAATCGCTTTCCAGGTTGTGCGTGTGCAGATGCGCGCCGCGCGCCACCGGCTCGTTCACGTGGCCGATGCGCGCGCCATAGCGCAGCACCTTCTCGTCTTGCCCAAGCGCGCGGCGCGCCACTTTGTGACCGAGTTCGATCGTCTTCGCGAGCGTCACGCGCTCGCCTTCTATCTCCACCGTCTCGCCCGCTGCCAGACGCGCCGCCGCGATCAGGCAGTTGTCCTCAGGCGCGAGCAGAATGAGGCGTGAGTCGGTATGGGGTGCGTTGCCGTTCACAGATAGTCTCCGCGTTTAGTTCTGGGCCTCGCCGCCGGCGAGCCGCGCCACCATCAGCGAGCCCAGGATGATCGCCCCGTAAATCGCCTGGATCCAGAACGACGGCACCTGGGCGAGCGTGAGCAGGTTCTGCACCACGCCGAGCAGCAGCACACCCGAGAGCGCGCCGAGCATCGTGCCCTTGCCGCCGTCGAGCGAGATGCCGCCGATCACGGCCGCCGCGAACACCGTGAAGATCATGCCGTTGCCCTGATTCGCGTTGATCGCGCCCACGTAGCCGGTGACGATCAAGCCGCCAATCGCGGCGAGCACGCTGCCGAGCACGAACACGCCCCACGTGATGCGCTCCACGCGGATGCCGGCGGCGCGCGCCGCGTCGGGATTGCCGCCGATCGCATAGAGCGCGCGGCCCACGCGGTGATAGCGCAGCATGAACGCCGCGATCGCGAACGCGGCAGCGGCGAGCCACACGGAAACCGGCAGGCCGAGTACGATGGTGGTGGCGAGCGCGAAGAACGACGAAGGCATGTCGAAGAGCGTGCCGCCTTTGGTTGCGCCCACCAGCATGCCGCGCAGCACGATCAGCATCGCGAGCGTGACGATGAAGGCGTTCAGGCGCAGCCGCACCACCAGAAAGCCGTTGATGAAGCCGATCAGCGCGCCGACCGCCACGATGGCGGCGAGCCCCGCAAACGCGGGCCATTGCAGGCCGAAGCCCGCCGAAGCGGCCGGCATGACGAGCATCGCGCCAACGGCGGGCGCAATGCCCACGGTCGATTCGAGCGAAAGATCGAACTTGCCCGTGAGCACGATCAGCGATTCGGCGAGCACCACGAGCGCGAGCGCAGCGGAAGCCCCGAGCACGCTGATGAGATTCGCACGCGTGAGAAAGCTCGGACTCACGAAACCGCCGATCACGAGCAGCAGCACCAGTGCGGGCAGCAGCGCGAAATCGCGCAGGCGCGCCAGCTGGATGCGCGGACGCGCCCGGCGAGCGCTCGCGGCCGCATCGGCCTGCGCCGCCGCGAACGCGGGCGTCGAAACACTATTCTTCATGGAGATCGACTCCTTCAATCGATGCGATCAGTTCGTGGTCCTGCCATCCGGCCGCCATTTCGGCGACCACCTCGCCGCGAAACATCACGAGCACGCGGTCGCAGGTGCGCAAGTCGTCGAGTTCGCTCGACACCACGAGCACAGCCTTGCCTTCGTCGCGCACGCGGTCCACGACCGAGAGCAGCGCTTGCTTCGACTTCACGTCCACGCCGGCCGTGGGGTCGATCAGCACGAGTACGTCAGGATTGCTTGCCAGTGCGCGCGCCATCACCACCTTTTGCTGGTTGCCGCCCGAAAGCCCGGAAACCACATGATCCGGGCCTTGCGCAACGATGCCGAGCGCCTCGATCATGCGCTTGCCGAATGCCTGCTTCTTCGCCGGCGGGGCGAATCCGAAGCGCCCCAGCAAGCCCGCAATCGTCATGGAAGCGTTCTCGGCCACCGACTGCGTGAGCACGAGCCCTTCGTGATGGCGATCCTTCGGCACGCAGCCCACGCCGCTCGCGAGCGCCGCGGGCACGTCGCCGGGCGTGAGCGGCGCGCCTTTCACGCGAATCTCGCCCGCGCGCTGCGCCGTGAGGCCCGCAATCGCCTCGCCCACGCTCGTGCGGCCGCTGCTCGTCGCGCCCGTGAGGCCCACCACTTCGCCGCGCTTGAGCGTGAACGACACGTCGTGATAGTCATGCCCCGAGAGGCCGCGCACTTCGAGCGCGAGCGGCGCATTGGCGGGCAGCGCCGCGCGCGCTGCCGCATCGGCGACATTCAGGCCGCCGCGCTCGCCCGTCATGGCTTCGATGAGCCGCTCGCGCGGCAACTCGGCCACGCTCGCGCTCACGATGTGCCGCGCGTCGCGCAGCACCGTGACGGCCTGGCAAATCTCGTACACCTCCTGCAGATGGTGCGAGATGAACAGGAACGTCACGCCTTCGCGCTGCAATTCGTCGATACGCCGGAAGAGGCGCTTGATTTCCTCGCCGTCGAGCTGCGCGGTCGGTTCGTCGAGGATGATGAAACGCGCGCCGTACGAAAGTGCCCGTGCGATCTCCACGAGCTGGCGCGCCTCGACCGAGAGGTCGCCCGCGCGCGCGTCCTCGCGCACGTCGATGCGCCAGTGGTCGAGCAGCGCCCGCGCGTCGCGGCGCATGGTGGGCCAGTCGATCACCCCGCGCCGCCGTGGCTGGCGATTGATGAAAAGGTTCTCCGCGACCGTGAGATCGCGAATGATGGTCGAATGCTGATACACGCAGGCCACGCGCTCGCGCCAGGCGTCGCGGTCGGCGAGCGCGGGCGCACTCTCGCCGTTGAAGCGCACGCTGCCTTCGTCGGGCTTGCGCAGGCCGGTGAGGATCGAAACGAGCGTGGACTTGCCCGCGCCGTTGCGGCCCACCAGTGCGTGCGATTCGCCGGCCATCACGCGCAGGCTCACGTCGGCGAGCGCCGCGGTGGAGCCATAACGCTTCGTCACACCGCTCGCCTCGACCACCGGCAAGCGGGCCCGCATGGCCGCCTCGCGGCTGCCCACCGATAGCTCGCCGCCCCACGGCGGCGCGCTATCCGCCACGGCCCGATCGCTGGTTCGATCGTTCATTTGACGGTATTGCCCCACAGGTTCTTGTCGTCGACGTTCTGCTTCGTCACGAGCGGCGCCGGCAACTGGTCTTCGAGAATGCCGGACTGCAGCTGGATGATGGTGCTGTCGTGATCGGTCTTGCCCGGCTTGAACGTCTTGCCCTCCAGCGCGGCCTTGATGTAGTAGAGGCCGTACTTCGCATAGAGGTCGGCGGGCTGCGATACGGTCGCATCGATCTCGCCCTTGCGGATGGCGTCGAACTCCTGCGGAATGCCGTCATTGGAAACGATCACGATGTGCTTCGGATCGCCCGCGGGAAGGAGCAGCTGCTTGCGGCGCAGCGTTTGCAGCGTGGGCGAGAGATACACACCGCCCGCCTGCATGTAGATGCCCTTCACGTCGGGGTTCGCGGTGAGCAGGCTGTCCAGCGCGCTTGCCGCGACGTCACCCTTCCAGCCGGCCGGAATTTCGAGCAGCGACAGATTCGGATAGTTCTTCAGGCACGCGCGGAACGCCTCCGAACGGTCGCGGCCGTTCACCGAGGCGAGGTCGCCCATGATCTGCACGACCTTGCCCGACTTCACATGCTCGCCGATGTATTTGCAGGCCTGCTCGCCGTAGGCGCGATTGTCGGCGCGCACGACCATCGCCACGTTGCCCTGCGTGGGCGCGACGTCCACGGCCACGACCTTCACGTCTTTCTGCGCGGCGTTGCCGAGCGCGCGGCTGATCGCCGCCGAATCGATCGGCCCGACCACGATGCCCTTCGCGCCCAGATTGATCATGTTGTTCATGTCCGTGATCTGCTGGGCGGGATCGTTGTTCGAGTTCACGGGCGCGAGGATCTCGATGCCGTCCTGCTTCGCGTAAGCGCCAAGGTAGTTGTTGTACGACTGCCAGAACGGCGAAGTGAGGAGCGGCAGGCCGAGGCCGACCTTGCCGGGTTCGGCTGCCTGGCTTGCACCCGACGCGCCGAACGCCGCAGCACAGGCCGCGGCGACGCACAGCGTCCTGGTGGCGGCGCGGGCGAAGGCGCCACGCGCTTGATGAATGCCGGTGGAGCGGCGGGCCTTCGAGAGCCCGGATGCGAACGCCATGTGTGTCTCCTGTCGACGCGCCTCGCACGCCGATGCTGTCGTTGATGAATCGCATGTGTTTGCCGCGCCCACGTGGAATGCTCGAAGCGCCGGCGACCCGTTGCAACTGCCTCTTCCTTACCTGACGATGCTGGTGTTTGTTCACCAGTGAACGTATTATTCATATACGCACATCACGAGGTCAAGCGATGTGCAGTGCAGCATGGGTCCGTGATTTCCCTGGGGACGATCGAATGGAAAAGAACACGAAGAAGCGCCAGATGGACACCGTGCCCGACGAAGCCGACGAGAAAGACGACGCCGATCGCTATCGCGCGCCCGCGCTGGACAAGGGGCTCGACATCCTCGAACTGCTTGCGGAGCAGCGCGGCGGCCTCACGCGCGCCGAGATCACGAAGGCGCTGGGGCGCAACGCGAGCGAGATCTATCGCATGCTCGAGCGGCTGGTCGCGCGGCAATACGTCATCCGTTCGGAAGGCGGCGACCGCTATGCGCTGAGCCTGAAACTCTTCGCGCTCGCCCATCGCCACCCGCCCATGGAGCGCCTGATCTCGGAGGCGCTGCCGCTCATGCAGCGCTTCGCCGACGAAGCCGAGCAGTCCTGCCATCTCACCGTGTACGACCGCGGCAACCTGCTCGTGATCGCCCAGGTGGACGGGCCTGGCACCTGGGGCATCGCGGTACGGCTGGGTTCGCGCGTGGGTCTCGTCGATACGAGTTCGGGCCGCACGCTGCTCGCCTGGCAAACGCCGGAGCAGCGCGCGCACATGCTCGCGGAGCATACGAAGGTGAAGGGCGAAGTGGCGATCGACCACGTGGCGCTGGAAGCCGCGTGCGAACAGGTGCGCGAGGCGGGCTTCTCGCGCAAGGACAGTCAGCAGATTTTCGGCGTGACGGATGTGACGTTTCCGGTGCTCGGGCCTTCGGGTCAGGCGATCGCGGCGCTCACCTGCCCGTTCCTCAAGCGCATCGACGACTATGTCGCGCCCTCGCTCGACGAGGCGACCCGAATGCTTAGCGCGACCGTGCAGACCTTGTCGATGTTTCGCGAGGACGGCGCGGCCTGATGCGCAGTGGTGTGCAATGGGGCTCAGTACGAACGTTGCTTGATGCCCCAGCGCCCTGCGTCGAACGTGACGATCCACGGATCCTCGTGCATGGAGGGCTGGTCACGCAAAACGGTTAGAATGGCGGCCCTCTCAAAAAAACCTGTGCGCCGCGCGCTGCCGCAAGACGGCGAGCGAGCGGCTCACGCGCATTCGAAACCCATGGCGAAACTCCTGTCCGATCAAGAATTCCAGCGCTTTTCCGAGCTTCAGCAGAAACAGGCGAGCTTCACGATCACGCCCGACGAAGCCGACGAGCTGCGCGACATCGTCGCGCGCGCGCAGAAAAAGCGCGACGACCGCGCCGACGCGATGAAGACCGTCGAAACCGCCATCGCGCAATTCGAAATCGCCCCCGAGGAGCTTTTCACGGCCGAGCAGATCGCCGAAGCCGCGCGCAATTTCGGCCTGATTCCGGCCACGCGCAAGGAGCGCGTGCTGCCGCCGTCGCTCACCTTCAACGGCAAGACGCACCAGTGGACCACGCGCGCGCTGCCCGAGGAAATCCGCGCGCCGCTGTTCGAGGCGTTCCAGGGCGGCCAGTCGGTGAAGGCGTTCATCGCCACGCCCAAGGACGCCGCGCGCTGCGCCGCGACCATCGCGCGGCTGGAGAAGGAAACCGGCGCTCAGTACGGCGAGGCGTGGCTCGAAGAGCTCGCCCTCACGCGCGGCCAGATCGACGACGCGCTCGCGAAGCTGGCCGCGTAAGCGCCGTCACGAACCAGGCCGCGTGCCCGCTCAGTCGAGCGGCATGCGAAAACCGACCACGCCCGGGTCTTCCGTGGGCGTGACGGTGAAGCCGCAGGCGCGCGCGAGGCCGATCATCGGCGCGTTCTCGCGCAGCGCCTCGCCGAGCAGCCAGTGCGTGCCGCGCGAGCGCACGTACTCGATGATGCGCGACATCAGCAAGCGGCCAAGGCCGCCGCGCTTGAGATTCGACAGAATCGCGACCGCGAACTCGGCGGTCTCGTTGTCCGGATCGGCGACGGCGCGCACCACACCCAGCGTGCGCGGCTGGCCGTCCTCGCCATGCACGACCGCGATGAGCGCCATCTCGCGGTCGTAATCGATCTGCGTCATGCGCGCGAGCTGCGTGTGATCGAAGCTGCGCACCGCCGAGAAGAAACGCAGGCGCAAGTCGTCGGGCGTCATCGACTCGACGAACGTGCGGTGCATGTCCTCGTCTTCGGGACGGATCGGCCGGATCGTGAGGCGCTCGCCGTGCCAGTCGATGGTTTCTTCCAGCCGCCGCGGATACGGCATGATCGCGAAGCGGCTGCGTTTTTCCGCGATCTGCAGGCTGGGCGCGACGACCACGACCGCCTCGGGCAGCACACGCAGCGTCAGACGCATGCCGACGATTTCCCGCACCTCGCACACGAGCTGCGATAGCTCGGTGAGCGCGGCCAGCGTCGGCTCGGGCGCCGTGTAGCGTGCGTAGGGCGAGTGCGCGACGATGTCGCGCGAGAGCACGGGGTTCAGCGGCGGCAGGCTGTACACGCGCAGCGGCGGCGAAAAGTCGTCCGGCGACGGCGCGGCGAAACGGAACACCGGGCCGAAGTTGTCGTCGTCGCGAAACTCGACCGACACGTCCACCACCGGCTTCACGCCCGGTTCGTCCTGCGCCTGCGTGGCGAGCCCGAACAAGGCCAGCAATCGTCCCGCCTCCTCCCCTTTCAGTTCCGTGCGCCCGGCCGCCAGCGCCGCGCGCGCTTCGCCCTGCGCGGCCTCGATCGCGGCGGGCCCCTGGGCGGGCATCGTCTCGGGCGTCTGCATCAAGAGCTCGCGGCCCAGCCGGTAATCGACGAGACGGGCAAACGCGCGCGCCAGGCGCCGCGGCGTGGTGTGCACCGGAATGCCGTGCGCGTGCAGTTCGTCGCGCGTGGTTTCGTCCACCCCGCCGAAGAAACACGCGAGCATGCCGCGATACGCGAAACGCTGTTGCTCGATGAGGGTGCGCGCCACCGCGTCGACCGGCGCGCTGTGGGTGGGCGCGTGCACGACGAACGCCGTGCCGCTCGAGCGGTGCGGAGCGAGCGTTTGCAGCGCGAGGCCGAAGTGCTCGGGCTTCGCGGTGTCGCCGAGCACGAGCGGATTGCCGGCTTGCGCGTGCGGCAGCGCGGCCTGGACGGCCGCGAGCGCTTCGTCGTTCCAGCGGGCGAGCGTGTCGCCGGCTTTCATGAAGGCGTCGCGCGCAAGCGTGGCCACGCCGCGGTCGCTCGTGATGAGCGTGGCCGTGTCGCTCGCAGCCACGCGGCCCACGCCGAGCGTTTCGATTTCGTCGAGCAGGTCGTCGAGCGTGTCGACGCGTACGAGGCCCGCGCGCCGGAAGGCCGCCGTGTAGAGCGCATCGCCCTTGTCGTCGCGGCCGCTGCGCAGCGCGAGCACGGGTTTGTTGCGCGCCGCCGCGCGCGCCGCCGACATGAACTTGCGCGCCGCGCGAATCGTGTCCACTTCGAGCAGGATCGCGCGCGTACTCGGGTCGCTCGCGAGATAGTCGAGCACGTCGCCCACGTCGACGTCGGCTTCGTCGCCGAGCGCGATCACGTGCGAAAAGCCCAGGCCGCGCGGGGCGGCCCAGCGCAGCACCGCGTTGGTGAGCGCGTTGGATTGCGACACCCAGGCCACGCCGCCCTTGCGCGCAATCGACGCCGCCGCGCCCAGCTGCGCGTTGAGCGCGGGCGTGAGCGCGCCGAGACTGCCGGGGCCGACGATGCGCAGCAGATGCGGGCGCGCCGCCGCCAGCGCGTGGCGCAGGTCGGCCTGATCGGCTTCGTCGCTCACCTCGCCGACGATGATCGCCGCGCGCGTGCCCATGCCGCCCAGGCGATGCACGAGCGCGGGCCACGTGGCGGGCCGCGTGCAGATGATGGCGACGCCGGGCGCCTCGGGCAGGTCGCCTGCGTCGGCGAGCACGGGTCGCCCGTCGAAGGCTTCGAAGTCGCCCGCATGGCGCGGATTGACGGCCCACAGCGGGCTCGTGAAGCCGCCATCGACCAGCCGCCGCCACACCATGCTGCCGATGCTGCCGGGGCGCTGCGAAGCGCCGATCACGGCCACGGATTTCGGCTGGAACACTGCATCGAGATTGCGTACGGTCACAGGCACTCCTCGTCGGTCGGACAGGCGCTGGCCATCCAGGCGAACGCCGGTTTGTCGTCTTTTACCGTTACGAGAAGAGGATAGGGCAAGCGCGCAGGCGCTGCGCGATTTTCGCCCGGCGAGTATGAGCGCAAATGCGGCGGTATGGCGTCGCACGCCGCCCTGGGCGTGTGACACCACGATGCACGAGAGGGAACTTCGCTGGTTTGTGAACGCGGCGCGAGCGCGCCGCGCGTGTTACATCGACTTGCGGAACGGCGCGCCCGAATGCTCGCGCAGCTCGTTGAACACGATCTTCGGCCAGGCCTTTTGCGCGACCTCGATTTCGGAGACGTGCGAGGCGAGATAGGTCGGCGCGTTCGACGCGTCGTAGGCCATGCGGGCCTCGTACGAATCGGTGAAGCGGCGCAGCTCGGTGGGATCGTCGCAGGTCACCCAGCGCGAGAGGCGATAGCGCGCGGGCATCAGGCGCACGGCAACCTTGTACTCGGCCGCGAGGCGGTGCGACACCACTTCGAACTGCAGCTGGCCGACCGCGCCCAGAATCGTCGCGCCGCCGTGGATCGGGCGAAACACCTGGATCGCGCCCTCTTCGCCGAGCTGCTTGAGCGCTTCGCCCAGTTGCTTCGCGCGCATCGGATCGACCACTTCGATGGTCTGGAAGATTTCCGGCGCAAAGAACGGCAGACCCGTGAATTGCAGGTCTTCGCCTTCAGTGAGCGTGTCGCCGAGGCTCAGCGTGCCGTGGTTAGGAATACCGATGATGTCGCCAGGATACGCCTCGGCCACGGTCTCGCGGCGCTGCGAGAGGAAGCTCACCACGTTGTTCGCGCGGAAGGTCTTGTTGTTGCGCGTGACCTTCAGTTGCATGCCGCGCTCGAAATGCCCCGAGCACACGCGGATGAACGCCACGCGGTCACGGTGCGCGAGGTCCATGTTGGCCTGCACCTTGAACACGACGCCCGTGAATTTCGTTTCTTCCGGCGAGACCGGACGCTGCACGGCCATACGCGGCGACGGCGGCGGCGCGAGATCGACCAGCGCGTCGAGAATTTCCTTCACGCCGAAGTTGTTGATCGCCGAGCCGAACAGCACCGGCGACTGCTCGCCCGCAAGGAAGGCGTCGCGATCGAAGGTGGGCGTCGCGCCCGTGATCAGCTCGACTTCTTCCTTGGTGCGCTTCCAGTGATAGCCGAAGCGCGCTTCGCCATCGGCTTCGCTGAGGTTCTGCAGCGTTTCCACCGCGCCGCCCAGCGACTCCTGGCCCGCGCGGAACACGCGCACCTGGTCGCGCTGGATGTCGTACACGCCCTGGAACTCCTTGCCCATGCCGATGGGCCAGGTGAACGGCACGGCGGCCACGCCCAGGTGCTGCTCGATTTCGTCGAGCAGGTCGAGCGGCTCGCGCACTTCGCGGTCGAGCTTGTTGATGAACGTGAGAATGGGCGTCTTGCGGCTGCGGCAGACTTCGAGCAGCTTGAGCGTTTGCGCTTCCACGCCGTTCGCGCCGTCGATCACCATCACGGCCGCATCGACGGCCGTGAGCACGCGGTAGGTGTCTTCCGAGAAGTCCTCGTGGCCCGGTGTGTCGAGCAGGTTGATGACGGCGTCGCCGTACTCGAACTGCATGACCGAGCTGGCGACCGAAATGCCGCGCTGCTTTTCGATCTCCATCCAGTCGGAGGTCGCGAAGCGGCCGCTCTTCTTGCCCTTCACGGTACCGGCGATCTGGATCGCACCCGAAAACAGCAGCAGTTTTTCGGTGAGCGTGGTCTTGCCCGCGTCCGGGTGAGAAATGACCGCGAACGTGCGGCGGCGTCTGAGTTCGGCTACTGACATGGATCTGGCGGGTATCACGGATGAATTCGGGCAACCGGGCCGCGCGGCGGGGGTTGCGGCGAGCGCGGCGGCGCTTGCGGGCGCGTTTTCAGGCAACGCTTACGGCGCGTGCGGCGGCAGTGCGCGGACCGCGACGCACGGCAAATAGCACGAGCGATCGGGAATGTCCCGCGGATGCCCGCGCAAAAAAGCGAAAAGGCGCCGGGACCGAATGATACACGGCATTCGCCCCGCCGACTAAAGGTTTGATGGGGTTCGAACGGGTTAGGCGTACGGATCGGCACCGCTTCGACAAAGGTGAGCTTTTACAGGACCTCGATGCGAGCGCACCGTCGACACCTTCGTGCACCCGCCGCACTCGCAGGACGCCCCTCATTTTCGCGAGAATTTCCTTTCGCCTCAGACGTCCACCCGCTGCGTGAACGTCGTGGTCCCGCACGTTGCGGCGTGCCGCTGCGCGCCGCGCGGGGCGTGAGGTGAGCTTTTTCGGGAGGCTTGAAGCGCTGCGGCCGTCACATGGGGTGCTGCGCACCCCATGTGACGGCCTGGCGAGAGTTGGCCCGTTATTCCTTGATGAGGAAGCGTTCGCGGTTCTTGCCCGCCAGCCAGCCCGGTGCCCGGCCACGGCCGCTCCAGGTCTCGCCGGTTTTCGGGTTCATGTAGCGGGCCGGCAGCACCTTCTTGCGCGCGGGGCCTGCACGTCGGCTCGTGAAGCCCAGTTCTTCCGCGGTGATGTCGTACTCCGCGATTTTTTCCTTGATCTCGGCGATCGCCTGGTCAATTTCCTTTTCACGGGCCGCAGCCACTTCCTTGTGAAGCTTCTCCAGCTGGGCGGTCAGTTGCTTGTAGCTCGGCATGAAAACGCATCTCCAGTTCGGTCAAGAGAGTGCCATTGTGACCGGTTTGGAGCCCGTGCGACGATGCAGGCGCGCTTTTTTACAACGCTGCCGCAAACGTTGGCGTTACCGTTCGCGTTGCCGCAGCGATTCGTGCGACAGACGGCTTTCGAGCGCGCGCAGCGCTTCGTTGAGCCGCTTCACGCGCTGCACCTGCGAAGGGACGAGGTTCTCGCTGGAAACCGACTCGAGCCGGCCGCGCCAATAAGAGAGCGGAATACGGTCGCGCCCCGAGAGCCGCCCGATGATGTGTTCGAGATGCTCTATGTCCTTTTCGAGTTGGTGATGATTCATCGCTGCCCCCGGTAATGACAAGTTTTATCGAGCGCGCACAAATAGCGCGCACTCACTTTCGTCGCATCGCCGATTTTCCGCACGCTGCGGATAATCGGTCAGTTTGGTAATCGCGCCGGCTGACCGTGCAAAATGCACGCCGCAGCGGATTGACGGCTTTTGTTCGTACTGTCAGACCAGAATAAGGCCAGCGCGCCCGGCTATCCGTTGGATACCGCACGGAATCTCAAAGGCCGCTCGTCCACGCTGACGGTTGTATCCGCATCCATATCGGAAGGCAGATTAACGGGGGCTATTGCGTCTGTATATTCCTCAATTGTGGAACGCTATGCGGAGCGCATTTTGCCGCCGACGGCTTTTCACAATACGAACAACGAGAATGGCGTGAAAACAAACGAATCACAATACGATCGCCTGCTGCATCTTGTTTACGACACACTCGATAATCCTTGCGCCTGGAAGGATTTTTGCGCGCAATTGCGCGAAGCGATTGGGGTGGCGTCGATTCATCTGTATGCCTTTGACCGGCAGCGCGATCTATTTTCCTGGAGCGACGGTTTCGCACTTGCCGGCGCGGAACCGCTGGAGCGCATTCGGCCGCTGTACCGCGACGACACGCGTCTGGCATGGCTGCGCGCTTACCCGCCGGGCAAGTGGCTGCATTGCGGCATCGAGCTCGACTGCGCGGACGGCGACTGTGCAGCCGGGTTCGAGCTCTGCCCGCTCGAGGAAGGCCATCGCTGCGCGGCGCTGTGCAAGCTGATCGAACAGAACGGGCTCGCCGTCATGCTCGCGTGCCGCGCGCACGCCGAGGCTGGGCCGCTCGCGGGCGAGCACCGCGAGTTGCTCGAGCGGCTCACGCCGCACCTCGTGCGCGCGGTGCGCCTGTATCTGCGCCGCTTTGCCTTGAACGCCGACACGCTTGCAAACCGCTCACGTCCGCCAGCGATGCTCGTGAGCGCGCTGGGCGAGGTGCTCCATAGCAACGAGGCCGCACAGCGGCTCCTGAAGGCGACCTCGCTCGTGCGGGTGCGCGGCCGGCGCATCACGCTCGCGGCGCCCCATCACGCGCGCCTGCTCGAGGACATCGCCGTGAGCGAGGCGCGCCTGCGTAACCGCATGAGCGGCGCGCGCGCGGCGGCGGCGCGCTTTCGCGCGTTGCGTATCGTCGGCGCCGCCGACGGCACGCTCGCGCCGGATGCGCCTGACGCTGCGGCCGCAACGGACCCGCACGGCCAGACCCATAGCGGGCGGGGCCGCGCACAGGCCCCGGCGAGCCAGCAGGAGGTGCTCTACGCGTTCTATCACGTGGTGACGGCCGACGACGCCTCGGCCCCGGAATTGCGCGCCTTCGCGGCGCTGACCTTCTACCACCCGCGCTCCGCGCCGCTGGTCGACGAGCGGGTGCTCGCCACGGCCTTCGATCTCTCGCCGGCCGAATGCCGTATTGCGCTGCTGCTCGCGGAAGGTCTCACGCAAAAGGAAATCGCCGCGCACGTCGGCGTGCAGCACGACACCGTGCGCAAACAATTGCAATCGATCTTTCAGAAGACGGCGACGCGCCGCCAGCCCGACCTGCTGCGCCTGTTGCTGAATCTGCCGGCGCGCGGCACGGGCGCCGCCGCCGAAGGCTGAGCGGCGCGCGACAGGCTTATTGGGCCTTGCGGCAGGCGAACACGAGGGTGTAGTTGCCGTTGTCGGTCGAGGTCGCGACGGTGTCGTAGCCTGCGCCGGCGCAACGGGCACGCGCCTGCTGCGCGCAGGAATCGCGATCGCCCGAGGCCGGGCATTGCACCTGGATCGTCGGTCGGCCGTCCGACAGGAACAGCGGCGGCCCGCTGCTGCATGCAGACAGCCCCGCGATCAAGGACAACGCGCACGCCGCGAACGGCAATCTGCGCAAACGGAACAACGACGAACCAGGACGAGTCATTTGGAGCACCCCAACGGGCTTCTAGTTTTTCGACGTTGCGATTGTGCCATGCCGCGAGCCATGTGCGATGCATCGCCGCGAGCGCCAGCTGTGCGCGCTCAGGGCGCCGTCGAAAGCGTCTTGTACGGCAGCGCGCCGCGTGGGTCCGAACTCACGCGTACGAAGACCTGCTCGACGTCGGGAATCGCGGCGAGCCTGCGCTCGAGCGCTGCGCTGTCGAAGCCCGGACCCACGCAGCCTTCCGCGTAAACGAAACGGCGCTGCACCGTGATCCAGATGCTCGTGCCCACAAACAGGGCATCGCCTTGCAGTTGCTGGCGAATCGCCGCTGCAATGTCCGCGTCGTAAAGATACGAGTTCGGCTTCGAGCACTTGTGCGCGAGCCAGCAGGTCGTGCCGCGCTCCACGCGATAGTGGGCGTCGTCGTCGGCTTCGGCTTTCGTCATGCGCGGGCCGAGCGGCTGCGGGCAGGCGCTGATCGCGTTCGACAGCGCGAAAAACGGGTCGTTGTACCAGTTCTTGCGCTGGGTGTCCGGTGCGTTCTCTGCCTTTGAGGCGGGCGCGGAGGCGCCGGCCTGCGCTTGCGCGAGCGCCGCGCCCGCCCAAATGCCCGCGAAAACGCCCGCGCAAACAAGCGCCGTTGCGAGCCGCGCTATCGTCACGCCCGCGTGCCGCGCACCTGGGCCGCCCTTACCGTTTGCACTCATCGACTGTCACCTCACCGGCTCACTCCGGCTCGCTCTTCTGCGCAACGATAGGACCGCGCGGCCACGCTCGCAATAACGAGATAAATCCTTTCGTTACAATCGCTGCGACGCACCACCGCCTCGCCGCATGAAGAGACGCAACTAAAGCCCTCGCCCACGCAGCAAGCTGAATCGCGCACCACGATCGATCCGCAGGAGACTCCATGTCGTTTGTTATCGTTCTCGCCGCCCTCGCGTTCCTCATGCTTGCCGCGTACCGCGGCTACAGCGTGATTCTCTTCGCGCCCATCGCCGCGCTCGCCGCGGTCCTCCTCACCGAACCCGCCGCCGTCGCGCCCGTCTTTTCGGGCATCTTCATGGAAAAGATGGTGGGCTTCGTGAAGCTCTACTTTCCCGTGTTCCTGCTCGGCGCGGTATTTGGCAAGGTGATCGAACTATCGGGATTTTCCGAGGCGATCGTGCACGCCGCCATCCGCTATATCGGCCGCTCGCGCGCCAACGCCGTGATCGTCGCCGTGTGCGCGCTGCTCACTTACGGCGGCGTGTCGCTCTTCGTGGTGGTGTTCGCCGTCTACCCGTTCGCAGCCGAGCTCTATCGCCAGAGCGATATTCCGAAGCGCCTCATGCCGGGCGCCATCGCACTCGGAGCCTTTTCGTTCACGATGGATTCGCTGCCCGGCACGCCGCAGATCCAGAACATCATTCCCACCACCTTCTTCAAGACCACCGCGTGGGCCGCGCCCGCGCTTGGCGTGATCGGATCGCTTTTCATCATCGTGGTGGGCCTCTCGTACCTCGAATGGCGCCGCCGCGGTGCGATGTCGAAAGGCGAAGGCTACGGCACCTCGCTCGTGAACGAGCCGGAACACGTGAAGACCGAACACCTGCCCAACCCGCTGCTCGCCGTCGCGCCGCTCGTGCTCGTGGGCGTGGCGAACTTCCTGCTCACGCACTGGATTCCCGTCTGGTACGGCGACACCGTGACCGTCCCGCCCGAAGTGTTGCCCGGCATTCATACGCCGGTCACGGCCACCGTCAAGCAGGTCGTGGCGATCTGGGCGGTTCAGGGCGCGCTGCTCGCGGGCATCGTGCTCGTGATCGTCACGGCGTTCGGCCGCGTGAAAGACCGCTTCGCGAACGGCACGAAGGCGGCCGTGGCCGGGGCGCTGCTGGCCTCGATGAATACCGCCTCGGAATACGGCTTCGGCGGGGTGATTGCGGCGCTGCCCGGGTTCATCGTCGTGAGCGATGCGCTCAAGAGCATTCCGAATCCGCTCGTGAACGCCGCCGTGTCGGTGAGTGCGCTCGCGGGTATCACGGGGTCGGCCTCGGGCGGCATGAGCATCGCGCTCGCGGCCATGTCGGATCTGTTCATCAAGAGCGCGCAGGCGGCGCATATTCCGATGGAAGTGCTGCACCGCGTGGTGGCCATGGCCAGCGGCGGCATGGACACGCTGCCGCACAACGGCGCGGTCATCACGCTGCTCGCGGTCACGGGGCTCACGCACCGCGAGTCGTATCGGGACATCTTTGCGGTGACGGTGATCAAGACGTTGGCCGTCTTCTTCGTGATCGCCGTGTACTATGCGACGGGGATTGTTTGATGTGGGGGGCTCGTAGCGACCTCTACGTAACGAAACACCCCAAATTCACAAAAAGGCGCAACCCCATGATTGCGAGCTAAGCGGCATTCGCTGTTCTCGCCGGTTGCTCGTTGGTCGGACGCCGACTGAAGCGACGTTCCACACAGTCAGCAGACATTCTGACTCAGCGACGCAGTAGCAACTTCAGCCAAATGCCGCCGTAAAATATATATGCGCCGCGCATTGAATTTGACTAACCGCTGCCCTAGGCTTTACCCATATATTGAAGGTTGACAGGTACCTCTCCTGCATCGTGAGTTCGTTGTCGCGTGTAGTGAATCAAGACGAATCGGCGACCTATGGACAGCTGCTTCCAGCACATACTTTCGATACTCCGTCAGTAGCGCCCTAGCGCGCGCTTTCCGACCCTGTGCGTGCGTTTGTATCTATCGACACCGCATAGAGGCTGGACGATTGTGTTCGCCCGTTTTGAGGTCAATCCAAAGCTGGGACGTCGAATAGAGCTACATACGAAGCCCGCTGCCGCTCTTCAATCTCCCGATGCGCAGCTTTGCAATTTCTCCGGCCAACCTGTTGCGCCATGGGTGCGTGGCATTCGGGTCGCTGCCCACCGCGGCTCGAACCGCTCCCCCCACAGGAACACGCTTCAGCTCTTCGGAGGTCGTCATGAACAACCTGGTTGTACTCATCAAGCGAATATTCCAGGCATCGGCAATCGTAACGGTGCTGGCAACGGCATTTGCCGGTTGTGGGGGAGGCGATAGTGGGGCTGCGACTGATGCGGCAGTGGCCCATAGTTCTGCACTGCCAGCGGGCTCTGGCAATTCGCACGTGATTCCGCACAATGCGGCGTACCGTGGCAGGACGTATAGTCAGTGGGAGGTCTCGTTCTGGCAGTGGGCGCTAGCCCTGCCCCTGAGTCCGCTGCCTCATCCTTTCAACGACTGTACCAACCGCCCCATCTCGGCTGGGCAAAGCGGTAACGTCTGGTATTGGTCCGCCCCAGACCAACCAAATGAGATTTGCAATCAAACAGCGACGATGATTCCGCCCGGGACCTCTATCTTTCTTTCCACGCTGGATATAGAGGCATCCTCTCTGGACGACCCGACCACACCGTTTCATCAAACCACACCGGAACTCCAGCTAGCGGTTGCTCAGCAGTTCGCTAACTATATCCAGGACTTGTTCGTTAGTATCGACGACGTCTCCGTCGCAAACGTGACTGCCTATCGGACGACAACCAACCAGTTCACCTTTACCGCTCCCACACCATGGGTTTTCTACCCAACGGGTACAGGCGGAACCGGCACCGCCGTGGGCGACGGGTATTTCTTGATGCTCGAGCCGCTGCCTCCCGGCTCCCATAAGATTCACTACGGGGGAAAATTCCATATCCCGGCGGGTGTGTTCGGGCCAGACCCAGTGGACGTCATCAAGGACACAACGCTCCTGATTACAGTCGGGTCCTAGCGTGCACATGCATGGTGCGTAGCGGGGCTCTCGTATGCGGAAACGCTATTGCAGGTTTACTTGCTCAAGACATCAATCCTTCACACGGTCGATAGTTCCTCACTCTACTACGCACAACAACGTCGAATCGATCGGAAGAACTTTCGCGGTTCGACGGTGCTCACCCTTGCTTCTCTATGAAACTGGCACCTTTGAATGCGCATTCATTGCGGCTCTCCATCATTTGATGGAGGCGAATCGCAGTTCAAGGCAATATAGTCTGCGTGGGGCACGCGATATCGGCTGCCCCTTCTCTGGGGCAATCACGAACCCCTCTCGCCGATGCTCGAAATTGATTGACGTTACAACACAACAATCACGTCTCCTTCGCGCGAAAGTTCATCACCCTAGAGTCCGAGAACTATCTTAAAAATAGAAAACGCACTGATTTCTACGCTTATAGAGACGATCGTCCGTCACCAAATCGGTGTCGCGTCGGTTCGTTACCCGGTCTTTCCGCTCGCGCGGCGCCGCACCCCCGGCAATCGCATACGTAGCATCGTTCATCATTTTACGCAGTCCTCTATAAATGGAGTGGCACATGAAAACACGTCCTTCTTTAGTCCTGCGTCTGGGCCTGCTTTTTCGCAAACCGTCGACAATCCATCGCCACCTCTTCCGCTCTATCTTAATTCCCACATTGCTCGGGATAGGCGCGCTATCGGCGAGCCCGCCTTCGCGTGCGCAGCAACTTTTCATCGGCGATACCGCTCCCAGTGCGAATACGGTCCAGGAGTTCAATGGTTCGAGCGGCGCATACCGTGGTGTCTTTGTGCCGTCGGGAGCTGCAGGGCTGTCCGGCCCTATGGGTATGATTTATACGAACGGCGAGCTTGTGGTCGTCAACCAGAACGTGAACACTCCGTACAACGGCGAGATTTTCAGGTTTGATGGCAAAACAGGGACGTTCATCGGAAAGCTTGTCTCGTCGAGTGACGCCAATGCCCCTTACGCGCCACGCGGCATTGTGCGCGGGGGACCTGACGACGCCTTCTATGTCGCCGATATTGGCAGTGATTGCACCAGCCAAGGCAACATCAAGGTATACAACGACGCAGGAGCGTTTCTTGGCAATCTGGACCGGTCCAAATTTACTGGCGGGTTCTTCCCACGTGGCTTAGTGTTCGGACCAGACGGTCTGCTGTACGTTTCGGTGTTTGCGTGCCCTACCGCGCTCAACCGGGATTTGCTTGCCGGCTACGTCTTGCGATTCAACGCGAGCACGAAAGCATTCGTCGATGTGTTCGCGTCCAATCAAACCGTTCCTGACCTGCATCGCCCCGAGGGGTTGGTCTTTGACAAGGACGGCAACCTATGGATAACGAGCTTTCAAGGCAGCTCTAGCGATAGCGACAAGATTCTGAAGCTGAATGGCAAGACTGGCGCCCTTCTCGACGAACTCGTGCTGTCGACACCGCCTGCGCCGCGGGCCTACGCGCAGGCAATCCTCTTCGGTCCTGGAGACAGGCTATACATCCCGATTTCGGGCGGAGACCCCACGACGGGGGGGCAACTGCGCCGCTGCAACGTCAAGACAAAGGCTTGTGACATCGCTTCGCCGGCAGGCACCCCACTGCAAGCTCCCTACTATTTAATCTTCAAGAACTCGGACCCGGCGACACTCGGCTATGGGGGGAATGACTAGCCACAGGACGGTACTTGTTTGACGAAGGGCTTCCTGTTCAGGGGCCCCTGCTTACAGCGCGGGTCCTTTGCCTCCCACGGCTTTGGGTGACTTGCATCGCTGTGTTAGCGCCAGTCGTTCGGCGTAAGTCGAACGACTGGACTACTCTCTGACCGCAATGAACCTAGCGCAGTGCGAGGCGAGTACTCTCGACCCGAAGTGATAGTCAAACATCCTGGCCAGCAGGCCCGCGGTGTCCCAGTGCTTCATGTAAGCAAAGCGCCATTCCCGCTCGTCGTGAAAGCCTTGGTGCTTGGTGTAAAGCGAGAGCACGAGGAAGCGTTCAAACAGCCCCCGCTTCAACTCCGCACCAGTCCAACGGTTCTGGGCTAAAAGCTTGCAAAAGATATCGAAAATTTTGTCAGCCAGGCCAATCCGCGTGGCATAGTCTGCGTCTTCTACTCCTCGCGCCCTAACGCTTCGATGCTCTCCATGCAGGCCTTGAACCCGTGGTTATCGTCCAGCTTCATCTGCTTGAGGTCCGCCAAAACGGCCTCGAATCGTTCTTTCCGGCTGTCTCTCTTGACGTCTGCGATTTTCTGCCGCATCTCCGTAATGCACCGAACGCTTTGTCGCTTCGGGGTGCCCCCTTGATGATTGCTTCAACAACGTCTTCGACGCGGCCCAATTGCTGCCCGTAGCTGACTTCACTCACAATCGCCCGCTCGGCGGCCGGATTCCTGGAATTTTTCTCATTGATTACGAGCCCGTTGAACGTCCAGGGATTTATAGATTGCTGAAGGTGCTTAGGCGCGTAGCAAAAGGAGTCAGCAATCTCTTTCATCCAGACGAGGAAAAACATAGGCCAGACGCCTCCGTTTTCCGATTTCATTGAAGTCATGAAACCTCCTCCGTCGTTGTAGACCGTACAGGTGTGCTTGAGGGGCCAACGCAGTCCTCAGTCCGAGAGGCACCGCAATAATGCAGAGGCGGATTTTCGTGCCTCTTGTCGGCTTCGAGTATTTGAAACGCCTGAATAGCGGGAAACTGTTCGGAAGCGCACACTCGACGGGCGCCGTTGGAAATGCATTCGCGCGACCTTAAAAACTCAGCCTGACCCAAGGCTGTCCTTGACTCTTTAACGGTCCACCCTCGAAGACGCTTTCCCTCGAACCTTCCGTAGAGCACTACAACTGCTTACAAATCTCACACTAGCCTGGTGCACCGCTGTGTCGATTGCGGCGTTCTTGCTGACACATCTCAACGGAGCGCGACATGAGCACCAATCTGACTTCCAGTTCGCAGCAGCGTAGTCGCATTCACCCTTTGGTTGCTGGCGCAGCCGTGGCGGTCATCTTGGCCAGCGCTACAGGTATCGCTGCGATGACCGGCGTGCTTCCGACATCCCGAGCTGTGACTGCTCCTCCGACGCAAGCTATTCCGGTCGCTGCAGAAATCGCGAGCGCACCGGTCGCTTCACTGCAATCGAACGCGGACCAGCGCGTGACGCGGGAGGAAACGCCTGCCCAGCCGCGCGTCCATCATCACCATAGTGTGTCAATTGAGCAGTCCCCAAGGTATGCGAACAACGACACATATCAATCGTCGGCACAGCCGGCTCCGAGACCAGTCGCCATTGACCCGACCGCCGGCGAAGTCGTCGCCATCAATACGGTCCAGGAACCCGAGCCGACGACGGGTCTCGGGGCCGTAGGCGGGGCAGTCGCCGGCGGGTTGTTGGGAAATCAGGTCGGCGGAGGTCGCGGTCGCGTTTTGGCAACGATTGCCGGCGCCGTCGGCGGTGGCCTTGCAGGCAATGGCATTGAGCATGCTGTTCGCAAGGCGACAAGTTACCAGGTGCAGGTGAGAATGCAGGACGGTAGCTACCGGAACTTCAACTATTCAACGCAGCCACCGGTCCAGGTCGGTGAGCGCGTTCATGTCTCGGGCGACTCCCTGAGCGCGTCGTAATCAGACTCCAAAACATGCGAGCCTTTAGCCGTTCTGTTAAGGACTTGCTAAGCTGCAGATATCTTCGGCGCAGGATGGCTGAACTCGGAATCAAGCCTGACGACATTGCCGCTTCTATCGCCGCGGACCAAGAACGACTGCGCGCAACGCGCTATCGGGACGCTGCTGGCCATGCTTGGGACGGCAAAGGAGCCCCGCCCCAGTGGGTTGTTCAAGCGACGGCGGCGGGGCAATCACTACAGCGTTTTGAAATTAGCGAACGTGCTAAGCCAAGACCAACCAACAAGCCTGTAGTGGACTGGAGCGACGACCCTTTTGCTGGCACGCGTCTGGCCAAATACGCCGCTGGCACCTGAGCTCCCGTGTTCGCTGGGCAGTTCGGAATCGACTCAGGCTGCGACTAGGACATCGCCCTGCACCTCTACCGCGTCTTTGCCACACGAGAGGCTCAATCTGCATGGAGTGCGTCGAGCGACGCGCCAGCCACGTCGGTTTATAGGAGGTGTGGAGACACACCTCCGTCCGCGCTGGCTATGAAATCTGCGAGAATAGTCGGACCATGCCGACTATGTACGAGAAGCTACTCGCCCTCCTCGATAAGGAAGGCGCCAAATATCGAATTATTCAGCATCCGGCTGAAGGACGCTCTGACCTCGTCGCCGCCATCCGCGGGACGGCTCCCGGGCAAGGGGCAAAGGCGATGCTGTGCAAGACCAAAGACGATGCTCGGAGTCTGATACTCGCCATCCTTCCTGGTAACCAGAAGCTCGACTTCAAGAAAGTCGCCAACGCCGTTCAGGTCAAGAAAGCCACGCTCGCTTCTGCAGACGAAGCCGAGCGCGAGACTGGATGCGTCATCGGAGCGATTCCCCCCTTTTCGTTCTCTCCGAACATTAAGCTGGTCGTCGACCCCGGACTCGTAACCAGCTTCGATGAAATCGCGTTCAATGCTGGACGACTGGACACGTCGATAGTGCTCGCCTCGTCCGATTACTTGCGCATCGCGCAACCGCTGCTTGAGCCACTATGCGCCTAGGCAAAATATCTGCCATTTCGCTCGATCTCGATGACACGTTGTGGTCGTTCGCAGATACGCTCAAGCACGCCGAGGAAACGCTGCATTTGTGGCTCCTCGAGCATGCACCCAGAACCGCGAGTGTGCTTCCCACGAGTATTGCTCTTTCCGAACTGCGAAATGACTATGAGCGCTCGCACCCTGAGCTAGTCGGCGATTTCCGAGCGCTGCGTATCGGCTCCATCAGCCTCGCGTTAGAACTGGCAAATGAAGACCTGCAGCTAAGCGAACTAGCCTACGACGTATTCTTTGCCGCACGCCAGAAGGTGACGTTCTTTGAAGACGTGATGCCCGCGTTACAGTGGCTCAGTGCGAGGTTTCCTCTTGTGGCAGTGAGCAACGGCAATGCCGACCTTCGACTGACTGGCGGCAGCGAATTTTTCCGCGCGACCTTGAGTGCTGCGGCAGTAGGTGTTGCGAAGCCAGATGCCGCGATATTCCACCTTGCAGCGCGCGCTGCCGGGACAGCACCAGCAGAAATGCTGCACGTCGGTGACGACTATCAACTCGATGTCGAAGGGGCCTTGAATGCGGGACTTCAGGCGGCTTGGCTCGTTCGCGGCGCAACGGCAGTGCTGCCTCCAGCAACTGCCGCCGGGAAGAACGCGCACCTGACTATCAACGAGTTGACTACCCTTTGCCGGGCACTTGGCGCCCCGTCAATCTAGCACTCGATGATATTCACGGCGAGACCGCCTCTTGCGGTCTCCTTGTACCTGGTTTTCATGTCAGCGCCCGTTTGCATCATTGTCTTGATGACAGAGTCCAGCGAGACATAGTGCTTGCTGCCCCTGCTCCCCAGACCGCTCCGCTCTGTGCCGCTGTCACCACGTTGCCAGCATCACAATCCGTGAGCATCACCAGAATGCCTGGACCCCATGCAGCCACCCATCGCAAGCGTCCGTTGCCTCCGCTGTGGAGTTTCTGAAGTTCCCCATCACTGACCGATGTGTCGATTACGCGACGCCACGAGCATAATCACCAAATTGCTTCAGTGCTTCTGTCGTGCATCGATTGTCAGTCCCATACGTAGATTTCACCTTCTGAAGACAAAGAGTCGGGTGGCTAATCCGGGCGTGGGCGCCAGCAACTAGACGACGCCGCTCAGGTATAAATGTTGCTCATCATTCACATGCGGACGCTAGACGTTCGACGCGGAAGTCGTTAGGCTGGAAGTACTTTGTGAACAGTCTGACCCACGTCAAGGAGCTGGCACATGGAAGTGAGCATCGATGCGCTTGTCGACCTGCTGCGCGAAGTCGAAGCAGAGGACCCCATTGACTACGCGGACCTGCCGTTTGGTGAACAGGAACTACGACGCCTCGTCATGAGTTCACTTGTCGAGCGGCACCACGCGGTGGAATCCGCGATGGCTGAATCGGACGTGCATGCGATGTACCTGCTCAGCACCGCAAAGCTCGTTCTTGAAAATACAGTGCTTCACGCTCGCCTACTTGTACTTCAAGGACAACAAGTGGACGTTCAATCGCTCTTGGCGCCGTTTACCCTCAAAGGCAAAAAGTAGGCACCAATGGTGTGACAGCTGGGTCGTTTGCTCAATCTACTCTTTCGCGACCGTGGCCCGCAGCGGAATCTTCGCTTCAGCTCGACTTCGACATGTTTGGTCAGAGGTTGATGCGGTCGCCGCAGATGTCCTCGAACTCTATCCATCGACGACGACCGCAGTAAGACATCCAAACGCCATCCATTGGAGTGTCATCCCCTCACGAGTGCAAGAATGGCTCATGAAAACGGAGCCAATCTATCGTGACAATCAGACCCGCTATACTCAGTTGAACGCGGGTGAAATAATCGTCGAAATGAGTTGCGCAACTGCGAGATGCGTTGCCTCCGGGATACCGTCGACGTTACCGTCGACTACATTCGCCACGGAATTGATGAGACCCACGTCGACGCCTCGGCGCAGCAACGCGGCCTCCATCAATGGGGTATGTGCAAGCGATGCCTTCCTGCATCGCGCTGCATATGCCCCTGCGATTGCGTAACAACCCCAGTTCGAACATGCAGCAGTGACAAGTACGTCAGTTCCCGTCACTGCGCCAATGCCAGCGCTGCCATCGGGGCGCCTGTCGCCGAACTTCACGTAGGTTTTGACTGCTTCAGCGACAACGCCCATACCGATTTCATTGCCACCATCACCAACCGCAACGGTCGGGACTCTCCGCTCGATGCACTCGTCGAACAGATAGTCGATACGGGCTCGGCCCATGCCATAGTCAATGCCTCGCATGCTGCAGTAGATACCATCGACATTGCGGCCAACACGCTCAGTCGAAAAGAACAGCGCAGGCTTGTACTTCTCGATGAGCGTAGGCGAGACTGCTTTCGCCTGGGCGTCATCGACCGGGAAGGCTTCGACACAAACGACAGCGAGACTTCCGTCATCGCGTGCATTCTTCGCCTGCTCGTACGGCAGGACGGTCAACCCTGCAGTGGTGAGAATCGCCGCGGTAGTTTCAATCAGCGTGTCCTCCGCAAATGTGATGCACAGCGCGTTCTTCGACAACGCCAACGCACGAACGACTGCGGCAAGGCCAGCAGGTCCGTCGTTCTCGCCAATGGACGGCGAAATCCACGCACGAGAAACGGAGCCAGTCGTGACAAATACGTTGGCCTTCTCCGGGATGCTCAAAAGAGCATCTGCGGCAGCACCGACGAGAGAGCCGCCTTGACGCTCACGCGCGGCACGATACAGGTGCTCCACACCACGTCCGCCGAGGTCGAGCGAGACCAGCGCGTCGAGACGGTCGTCGATTTGACTGAATTCTTTATTTGCCATTTTTCACTTACCGAGAATCAGTTGCGCGATTGCATCGCGGTCGTGAACTACCGCCGCGACCTTGTCGAGTGCCTGCATCACCGCGGAGACGACTGCATCGAATCCGCCGGTCCGACCGAGAGCGTCGAGCGTCGGCTTGAGGCGCAACGAGACGCGGGCCCCTGGTTGACCGTGCGTATTGACGGTGAGGATGCCGTGGTCCTCCAGGAGGGCCATGCCGAGCGCCGAGGTCGCCTCACAGGGTACGACGGCAGGCTTCTCGCTTTCACGTCCGGCAATCCTCAGGAGGACCCGAAGCACAGCATCTTCTTCGACCATCGGCCCAAGGTCGCTGCGCTGAACGAGGTCGGCGCCCATCTTCCGCGCTAGCGCTTCAGCCAGTTTCTGGCCCGCAGCGGACTCCTGACGCAGGTCTTCCGGCTGATACTTCTGCAAGGAGCGCAGCACCGCGGCTGCGATAGGGGCACGCGCCTCCATTCCGAATTCCGCGCCCTGTGCGGCAGCAGCGGTGACGAGTTCCGCACGGCCGACGAGCACGCCAGCTCGCGGCCCGGACAATCCCGCCTTGTCGCAATTCGTCACGGCGATGTCTGCGCCGAGTTGCAGGCTCAAGCGGCCGCCGTGAAGTACCGTGCGCAGACGCGCACCATAGGCTTCGTCGAGGAAGACCTTCGCGCCTAGCGCGCGAGCGTACTGAGCAACTTCGAGTGTAACGTGGTCCTCGAGGCGTTCAAGGCTACTGGTGACCGTGGTGATGACGACCAGCGCCGGACGCCGTGCTTCGATAACCTTAAGCCATTCGTTGTCACCCTGCACTTCATGGACGGGGACGCCGGCAATCTTCGCGCCGCGCACAACCGACGCGTGCGAACGACCCTTTGGCGGGACGACCGACACGACAGGCCTGCCGTCCGCAAGTGCGGCAATGGTGGCGATTATGCCGGCGCTGGTGCGATTGAATATCGCGACGGCGTCGTCACCACGGGCGCCCATGTGCCCGATGGCTACCTGGCGCAGCTCCTCAGCTTCCAGGCCGGGACCGACCCACTCTTCGCACAGGGTCGCGATGTCCTCGGCTCGAATCGGGAAATCGCGCTGGTTTCCGGTAAATACGCCGATTGATTCAGCGCCGAGCATCTTGACGCGCCGCGCAGCAACCGCCTGACCGTGACGCAAACGCAATGCTTCATCGATGCTGGAGCGAATGATGGTGCCGCGCGCGAATCCCACGGTCGGGTCAATCGGATTTCCAAAGCTGTCGGTCTTGACCGGCACATTTGTCGAAGGCTCATTCGCCTTCTTTTCTTTGACGTCACTCATTTCATACACCTTGTCAGGTCAAAAAGGGGCTGCGAGAGGCTGACTCGATATCCCGTTTCTTTCAGATGGAAACGGTGACGATGCTTCTGAGGAGCTCGACAAAGGACGTATGTCCCTCCCAGTTGATGCCATCGACTGCAACCTCCGCCTTCGATGTAGCGCCGTCTCGGGCACCTGCGTCGACCGTTGCTTTTATGAGCGTGTGCTCGAGCCGCGGCGTATGCAGCACATCCACGTCCTTGCGAATGGAAGCAAGCGCGGCCGCAATCCCGTAGGCCCCCCAGTTCGAAACTGAAGCACTGACAACGACGTCGGTTGCCGTCACCGTCACGACGCCGGACGCATGGCCGGCAAGCGACTTGCCCCCAAGCGGATGAACTGCGGTAATCGCATCGCGCACTGCGCCGAAGCCCACTTCATTACCGCCGTCGCCTATCCCAACACTCAGCACACCGCATTTGCGCGCCAGGTCGGCAAGCAGATACACGTGGCCGACATCTTCCGGGTTGCGGCAATCACCGCGCACACCGTGGAAGAAGCCCTCCTTGTTGGGACCGTCACGCTCGACGAACACCACAGCGGCCGGACGGTATTCCTCCATCAGCGCGCCGGCAATTTGCACTCCGCGCTCGAGTCCCAAAGGAAACGTGACGACGGAGACCGCACGCTGGTTGCCCCGCTCCACCAGCTCTGCGTTGATGACATCGGCGACAGCCGCCACTGGCGCTGCATGCGCGTCTTCCGTCACGAGGACAACCCGCACGCCAAATGCGAGAATCAGCGCGCGCGCCAACACCGCCGCCCCGACCGGACCATCCGTCTCTCCTTGCGGCAGCTTGGGAGCCACACCTGCTCCGGTCGCAATGAAGACAGTGTCACCACGATTCAAGATGTCAGTGAGGCGCCGGGCAGCGAGCGAGCTGAGCGGCTCCCCGTGGTGCGCGCGGCAGACTTCGTACATTGGCACGACGAAACCTGCCGGCAGACCTCCGTTGAGCGGACGAATCTCCACCGTCATCAGGCGGTCGATTCGCTCGCCGGTCAGCTTTTCGTTTGTCCTGGTCATTGCTGTTCTCAGACTCAACGGTCAATCGGGTCGCGATACGTTTCCTTCACGAGGAACACGCAAACCAGCGTAATGATGGCTGCGACGACCACGTACCAGGAGACCGCCATTGAATTCCCCGTCGAGGACACGAGCCACGCAGCAATCAGCGGAGTCGGCGCACTCGAAACAATCCCGGAAAGCTGATACGCGGTAGACGACCCGCTGAATCGATAACGTGTCGGATATTGCTCGGCGTAAATGACGCCATGCAGCGAGCCCGTCGAAGCGTGACCAATGCCGAGACCGAGTACGAGAGCAATGGTGATGAGGACCGGGTTCGCGGTGTTCAGCAACCAGAACATGGGAAACGCATAGACCGCGAAGAAGATGGCGCCGAAGCCATACACGACCTTTCGCCCCACCTTGTCCGACAGCCAACCGAACACGGGTTGCATCACGAGATCGACGGCGGCCGCAATCAGCAAACCAGTCGATGCAACGCTACGCGGGAGATGAAGCGTACCCGTGATATACGTCAGTGCGTAGACTGTAATCAGGAAGTAGCCGACATTGGCTGCCGTCTGGAAGAAGACCATGATGAGGGTCTTTTTCTTTTCGTTTTGCCAGACTTCAAGCAGCGGCGCACGCGAGACGGTACCCGAAGCCTTGACCTTCTCGAAGCTCGGCGGTTCACTGACCTGAAGCCGGATGTACATACCAATGCAAAGGAGTGCCAGGCTGAAAATGAACGGCAATCTCCAGCCCCATGCAAAGAACTGCTGGTCGGGAAGTGCCGAAACCAAAGCAAAGGCGCCAGTCGAAACCAGCAGCCCTGCCGGAACGCCCATCTGCATCGTCGCGCCGAACAGGCCACGCCGACCTTCGGGCGCATGCTCGACAGACATAAGCGCAGCACCTCCCCATTCACCACCGAGTGCGAAGCCTTGCACGACGCGCAGAGCGATGAGCAATCCAGGGCTCCAGTACCCCACCGCGTTATAGGACGGAAGGAAGCCAATCGCTGCGGTGCACAGCCCCATGACCAGCAGCGTGAAAACCAGCATTTTTTTGCGGCCCAACCGGTCACCGAAGTGACCAATCACCATGCCGCCCAGAGGGCGAAGGATGAACGCCACGGCAAACGAGGCCATGGAGGCCAGCGTCGCCAGCTCGGGAGTCAGTTCGTTAAAGAAGACTTTCGGAAAGACCAGTGCGGCTGCGGTCCCATAGAGGAAGTAGTCGTACCATTCAACCGTCGTTCCGATGAACGAGCTCAACGCCGCTCGTGTCGACGTCGAGCGCATCTCACCATGCGCTACGGCCGCGGATGCTGCCAGATTTGCATTCATCATCTCACTCCAAACCTGCATGTAGTCATGGGTATGGGCGGCCCGGTCAATCGCCGGGCCGTCTTTCACGTCCCGTTTAGACGTTGATGGTCACGCTCTTGCGCGAGGTATAGGCTTCGAGCGCGCCTTCGATGGAATACTCCGCGCCGATGCCGCTCTGCTTTGCACCGCCGTAGGACATGCCCGGAATCTGACCGCCTGCACGATTGACCTGGAGCCAGCCGGCGTCGATTTGCCCGGTCGCCTTCAGCGCCTTCGTGATGTCGTTCGTGAACACATAAGCGGCGAGCCCATACACCGTATCGTTCGCCCAGCGGACGACTTCGTCTTCGTCCGACCAGGGGATCGCCACCAGAACCGGTCCAAACACCTCTTCGCGCGCGACACGCCAACTATTGTCGACGCCAGCAAAGATGACGGGTTCGGGGAAGAAGCCCTTCGCGTCCTCGACCGTCGGCGGCAGCGAGCCAGTCAGCACCTTGGCACCTGCATCGATGGCTTCCTTGATGAACGCACGCACTTCCGAATACCGTTCGGCATTGATGATTGCGCCAATGTCGCTGGATTCGTCGAGCGAATCGCCAATCTTCAGCTCTTTGACCTTCGCGACGAGCTTTGTCATGACCGCATCCCACACGTCCTTGTGAACATAGAGACGTGAACCCGCAGTGCACGACTGACCCTGGCGCGCGAAGCGCATCGCGTTGATGATGCCGGCCACCGTGGCATCGATGTAATCCGGCGTCGCAGCATCCGGATAAACGATACAAGGGCTTTTGCCACCCAGTTCGAGCGTCGCATGTCCGATGCGGTCGGCGACAGCGTGGCCGACTAGCTTGCCGACCTCCAGCGAACCCGTAAACGACACCTTGGCCACGTTTGGATGCGCAGCAAGAGGCGCTCCAGCTTCGATGCCGGTACCCGTCACGACGTTGAACACGCCCGCGGGAAACAGGCCGGTAGCCAGTTCCGCAATCTTGATGACGGCCAGTGGCGCATCTTCAGCGGGCTTGAGCACCAGCGTGTTACCCGTGCCGAGTGCCATACCGATTTTCACAGCCGCCAGGACCACAGGCGAATTCCACGGGATGATGGCGCCAACGACGCCCAGGGGCTCACGCGTCGAATAGCTGAAAAGGCCAGGGCCAAGCGGCAGGGTTTCCCCCTTCTGCTCGGCAATAACGCCGCCGTAGTAACGAAGCACTTCAGCCGCGCCCAGTACTTCCGGACGGCTCTGCGTGCGCAGGGCGTTACCGCTTTCCGCTGCAAGCACGCGAGCGATTTCCTCGGCGTTCGCGGTCACGCGATTGCCCAGTTCTGTGAGCAACGCTCCGCGCGCACGCGAAGCCAGGCGACGCCACTTCGGGAACGCGGCTGCCGCGGCGGCGACCGCCGCCTTGACATCGTCGGCGTCGCTCGCACCAATGGTGGCGAGCTTCTCGCGACGCGACGGATTTTCGACGTCGAGCGTTTTGCCCTTGGCGGGGGCACGCCATTCGTTGTTGATGAGCAGACCAGTAATGCCAGCCTTCGGCACGACGACTTCAGCGGTGAGGTTATCGGTACGGGAATTCACAATGTGTCCTTCGATGGTCCGTTTGGTTACTGGGCAGCAGGCAGGCTGAGACGCACGCCGAGCAGCTCTTCGTAGATTTCATTCACGCTGGTGGAGTCCTTGCCTCCGAGGCCCTTCGCACGAGCCGCGTTGTACGTCTGCAGCACGAGCTGACCAAGTGGCATCGGCAGATTCGAGAACTCGTCGAGGCAGAGCTTGATGTCCTTGTGCATCAGGTCGATGGCGAAGTTCGCGGGACGCTCTGCCGTGAAGAGTGTCTTCGGCAGGTAGTCGAGCATCTTGCTGCCCGCAAGGCCCGCAGTCAGCACATCGCACAGCACGTCGAGCTTCGCGCCGGCCTTGACGCTCGCGGTGAGCACCTCGCCGAGTGCGACCGTATTGATGGCCGTGAGGAGGTTGTGGCTGAGCTTCGTCAGTTGCCCCGCACCAATATCGCCGCAGTGCACGACACGGCCAGCGAGGACGTCGAATACCGGCTTCAGCTTTTCAAGCACGTCCGCTGTGCCACCGACCATGAGCACCAGCTTGCCGTTCTCTGCGCCGAGCACGCCGCCGCTTACGGGCGAATCGACGAATGCAACCTTTCGCTGCGCCGCCGCCGCCGCGATTTCCTTGGTCGTCGCAGGGTCGACGGTGCTGAAGTCAACGATGATTGCGCCTTCCGCCGCCGTCTTCAGCACGCCTTCGGTGCCGGTTACCGCATCACGAAGCGTCTTCGGGCTCGGAAGGCTCAGGAGGATGCGTTCGGCGTCGATTGCCGCATCCGCGGGGCTCTTTGTGGCGACCGCACCCTTGGCTGCCAGCGCTTCCACGGCAGCATGGCTGGGGTCAAACACGCGCACCTGGTGGCCAGCTGCGACCAGTCGGCCCGCCATGCGACCACCCATGCGACCGACACCGATAAATGCAACCTTCATTTCGACTTCCTCCGACGGGGTTCGTATTGAAAAACGGGCACGCCGCACAACGCCATGATTTACAAGGGTTTTCCCTATGACCAAGCTTGTTTGACTGCCTGTGATGTGACTATAGGAAGACAAAAACAGGAAAAAAAGACGACACTTTTTGACGCTATACGAAAGTTTTTATTACCATTTGAGCGTTCCGACCCAGACCCAAGTAGAGATGCCGATGCTCAATCTCAGCCGCCTCCGACTGCTCCACGAGTTGTCCGTTTTGGGGACGATTTCTGCGGTGGCCGACGCCGTACACCTGACGCGCCCTGCCGTCTCCCAGCAGTTGGCGCAACTCGAAGATGAGCTTGAGACCGTGTTAATCGAACGCTCTGGACGCGGAGTGCAACTCACGCCCGCCGGTAGGCGCCTGGTCGCGCGAGCGACTGAACTCTTTGAGATGGTCGAGAAAATCGAAGCGGAAGTCGCAGCCGCGAACGTAGAAGTCAGTGGGGAGATTCGAATGTCCGCATTCGGGTCACTGGCCAGCAGCGTGGTCCCGCAGGCGATAAAAATACTCCTGGAGGCGCACCCTCAACTCCATGTGAAGTTCACCGAACTGGAGCCATCTGAAGGGCTTCGCGCTGCCGCCGCGAAGCAGACTGATATCGCGATTGTTGATGACCTGGTGAGCGCAGAAGCACTCGCAAACGTCCTCGACTTCCAGCCCTTGTGTGTCGACCACTTCGACGCGGTGGTCGCGTCGGGCCACAAGTTGTCGGGACGAAAGGCTATCCAACTTTCTGACCTCGCCCATGAGCGTTGGGCTTTGAACCAATCTGCAGCGACGTATCACACGTTTCTCATGAACGCATGCATTGCCGCGGGCTTTACGCCAAAGGTTATGTACAGCAGCCGCAACACCGCTGTCACTCTGGAAATGGTGAGAATCGGAGGCGCGGTGGCCGTGCTGCCCCGGTTAGGCCTGCAAAAGGTCGAGGTGGATAAGGACTTTTCAGTCCTACCGATTGAGCCCGTTCTCAATAGACGTGTCTTTACGGCGCTGCCGAAGGGGACTGCGAAGCGTCCCGCCGTTGCGGCGGTCCTGGACGCACTAGTTCTCGCGTCCAGTGATGCCATGCAAAATTGAAGGCACCAGCATCAAACTGTCTGGATTTTATGAGGCACGGGAATATGCACTTTTGGTCTCACCTTCAGCTGGCGAAACAACTTGAGTTTTTCTTTCTCCGGAAACGCAAGCTGCAGCGTGGCCATATCATCTGAAACAAGGGCGGCAAACCCGTGCCGCCCTGCCCGACCCGATTCATTCGGAAAAGTCCTCCGGATTCTCCTTTGCCGCGCTCTGATAAAGAACCATCAAGAGAGGAATTCTGGGCTCTGCCGTGGCGTCGCTTCGTCGTGCCGTCACCTCGCCCGCGACTTCGGTCGTATACTCCGCGACCAATTCGCCAAAGGTATTGCGCTGGATTGCCACTTTCTGGCCCGCCTTGACCTTGTCATTCACCTTGACCAGCAGTTCGACGAATCCACCGTGCGTCGACATGACTGTGTGGCCGCTGTTGCCAACGATGGTCCCCACGTCTCGCCCAGTGCGCCCCATCGGACCCGATACGACGTTGTAGCGCTTAAGCACGTTCATCGTGCCCTCGACGAACGACGGAATCATGTCGAAATCGAAAGCGCGCGCAGATCCGATCTCGGGCGTGATTGCGGGAATCCCCACATTGATGAATGCATTTGCAAGCAGCGTGGGATAGGCGGGGTTGTCGAAGATCTGCTTGATCGGAAAAAGCTCCGCCATGGCTCGCGCCTCCGGCAATTCCATTCTGGCGAGAATGAAGGACGTCACGTCCATGCCGGTCGTGCCCGTATGAAAATCGAGTGCGTAGTCGGTGTTCGGCCTCAACAGCCGGTTGAACAGCAGTCCCGCATGCCGGCTCGGCGCGCTGGCGCCATTCTCGTTGCCCGGCCATTCGCGGTTGATGTCGATGAGGCCGATACCAAGTGCGGAATTGGGCCATCTGCGCTCCATGGCTTCGAGCGCGGGGCGCGATACGTCGAGAACTGCCAGCACGGTGCCTGACATCTGCGCGGGATCGAGCTGGCTTATCACGCCGTGGATGGTATGCACGGGGCTCATTTCGTCGCCATGCACCCCACTGATCAGCGCGACGCGCTTGCCCGGCCTCGCACCGTGGACAACGATAACCGACACATACCAGTCCTGACCCGTCGGCATTTGCACGCCCTGAAAGTAGAACTTGTGTGTCTTGCCGCGCTCGAGGTCGCCGACGTCGAGCGCGCTGATGACTTTCTTTCCCTGGATCACATCGCCGGTATAAACCGTCCCCGTCCCTTGCCGGCCCCCGGCGGTCGGCGCATTGGCGCCTTGGGCACTTGCGGCCTCGCTTTGCGTGACCAACGCGGATGTTGCGCCGACCAGCGCAACGGCCTTCTTCATGAAGGCGCGACGAGCGACAACATCTTCCGATTCGTTTTGCATGATAGCGAGGTCCTGACGTTGTGGGGGAGATCAGTCAACGGCACCTCACGGGTTACCGGTTACCGCGAATGGCATTGCTTTTCCTGCCAGCATCGAATGCAACCACACTGGCCATGGGCGCCGCTACATTCGCTGGAGAGGACGACGCCAAATGCCGGCTACGCTGGAGGCCACCAGGCACTCTGTGGGGACTCGTACCGCCGCCGAGTACGGAGACTGTCGGTCAATTCAGAACATCTGTTAACGTCTACATTCGTTTCCGACGAGTTACTTCGACCAGGCATCCTGCCCAGCCTCTCGAAGCTCGCGGCCAAAACCGCGCCCCCGCCTTTCGCACGTCTCCGAGCGCGCGTCGACATGCATTCTCCCCCCAAGCGCGAAAGCTTGCTTCCCCCACGCGAAAGCCCCTATAGAGCAGTTCAGTTGACCCGCCGGGGCCTCTGCGGCCCACTTCAGCACTACTGCCACCTTGTCATACGTGCGTCATCGCACACTCCCGACCTCGCAATCCGGAACACAGAAGCTATATTTGTAGATCAGACGTTTGCCACGCGCAGCGCACGCGATGCCGCATTGGTTGGGTTACCGCACCAGGACGATACTCAGGATAGCGAACAAACGTTCCGTAGATAGCGACTGGATTGCGTGTGTGAGGAGCCAGCGATGTCCAAAACGATAGTCTTTTGCGCAGACGGCACGTGGAACGGCCCCGAAGATCCGGCAGGAAAAGGCGATGGCGTCGCGCCGGACGCCGCGGCCGGGTGTCAGCCGGGACTGACCAACGTATGCAAGCTTTTCGCGTGGCTCGACGGAAACATGCTGCCCGAAGGCACCGACTGGGGCGGCGTCGAGATGGAAAAGGCGCTTGCCGACGCCAACGCCAACGGCACACCCGTACAAATCGCGAAATACATTCACGGGGTCGGGAATTCCGGGCAACTGCTCGATAAAGTCGCCGGCGGCGCGTTTGGCGTCGGCGTCGTCGCCCGCATCGCGCGTGGCTATACGTATATTTCGCGCAATTTCGAGCCGGGCGACAGCATCGTGATCGTCGGTTTTAGCCGCGGCGCGTACACCGCACGAGCCCTTGCCGGACTGATTGCGGGACAGGGCCTGCTTCGGCCAGAGCTCGCCGCGATCGACGATCAGAATCGTTACGACACCGCCGTGGCGGCCTGGTATCGATGGAGACACGGCCACGAAACGACGTTCCAGAAGATCGCAGACGGCGTGATGGAGTTCTTGACGATCCATCGCGCCTTCTCCAAAGCGAAGCCTTTGGACGCCAACTCGTTTGTGAACGCAAAAGTCACCGCAGTGGCAGTTTGGGACACGGTCGGTTCGCTCGGCATTCCCATCTACTATGAGGGTTCCGCCATCGATCTGTTCCGGTTCTGCGATCTGACGCTCAACCCGGCCATTGGCCTCGGCGTGCACGCCGTCTCGCTCGACGAGCAACGCAGGCCGTTCGAACCGACGCTGTGGAATCCCAACCCGAACGTGACGCAAGCGCTCTTTCCGGGCGGTCATTGCGATGTCGGCGGCGGCTATGCCGATCACGGCCTCTCCGACGGCCCGCTGGTCTGGATCGTGGACAGATTGCAGCACACGGATGTGGGATTGAAGTTCGCCCTTCATCCGCCCGTTGCGGTCCAGTCCAATCCCCTGGGGCCGCGGCATCGCGAATGGGTGGCGGACGCTGTCTGGCTGGCCGCGGGCGTGGGCGCGCGGGCCTTCCCGGCAGGCATGGTCGTCAACGACAACATACGGCAGCGGATGAACGGCCAACCCGAAGATCTTTTTGGGGCTAACGGCCAGCAGCCCAACTACTCACCGGGTAACTTGCCAGCACGCTAAGCGGCATTGCTTCGGCAGGGCGAACGAACGAAGTCCTACACCTCCAGCCATTCCTGGCGGACGCGCGCATCGGCCTTCAACTGCTGCGGCGTCCCCTCGAACACGATCTGCCCGTGCCCCATGACGTACACGCGCTGCGAGATATCGAGCGCGATGGCTTGCTTCTGCTCGACGAGCAGCACCGAAATGCCGCGCGCCTTCAGCGTCTTCAGATACTCGCCCACCTGCGCGACGACGAGCGGCGCGAGCCCTTCGGTCGGCTCGTCGATGATGATGAGGTCGGGGTCGCCCATGAGCGTGCGGCACAGCGTCAGCATCTGCTGCTCGCCGCCGGACAGCAGGCCCGCGGGCGTGTCCTCGCGCTCCTTCAGGCGCGGGAACATCCGGTACATGTCGTCGAACTGCCAGCGCGGCTTCTGGCGCGAACGGTTGCGCTTTTCGCCGAGCATCAGGTTCTGCCGCACGGTGAGCGTCGGGAAGATATCGCGGTTCTCCGGCACGTAGCCGATGCCCCGGTGCGCGACCTCGAAGGTGCGCAGTCCGCGCACTTCCTCGCCGCGCAGCAGAATCTGCCCCTCGCACCGCACGAGCCCCATGATGGCTTTGGCCAGCGTCGAGCGGCCCACGCCGTTGCGCCCGAGCAAGGCGACGATCTCGCCCTCGCCCACCTGCATTTCGACGCCGTGCAGGATATGGCTCTTGCCGTAGTACGCGTGCAGGTCGCGCACCTGGAGCATGGAATTCGCGGTCGCCATCAATGTGCACCTGCGGGTTCGTCCAGCGTGGTGCCCAGATAGGCTTCCTTCACGCGGCGGTTGTTACGGATGGCTTGCGGCGTGTCCGTGGCGATCACTTCGCCGTACACGAGCACCGAAATGCGGTCGGCGAGGCCGAAGACGACGCTCATGTCGTGCTCGACCATCACCAGCGTCTTGCCGACGGTGACCCGGCGAATCAGTTCCACCGCGTGATCCGACTCCGAGCGGCTCATGCCTGCCGTAGGTTCGTCGAGCAGGATCACCTCGGCGCCGCCCGCAATCGTGATGCCGATTTCGAGCGCGCGCTGCTCGGCGTAAGTCAGCAGCCCGGCAAGCGTGTCGTGGCGGCCCTGCAGGCCGATCAGCTCGAGCACTTCGTCGGCGCGCTCGCGCGCGTCGCGCAATTGCTCGAGGCGATGCCAGAACGAATACCGGTAGCCGAGCGACCACAACACGGAGCAGCGCAAATTCTCGAACACCGAAAGGCGATGAAAAATGTTCGTCACCTGAAAGCTGCGCGAGAGCCCCATGCGGTTGATCTTGTACGGCGGCAGGCCGCCGATCTCGACGCCATTGAGTTTGACCGTGCCGGAACTCGGCGCCATGCGTCCCGAAATCAGGTTGAACGTCGTCGACTTGCCCGCGCCGTTGGGACCGATCAGCGCGTGACGCTCGCCCTGCGCGATATTGAGGTCGACACCGCGAATGATCTCGGTGCGCCCGAAATTCTTGCGCACGTCACGCAACTCCAGTGCGGCCGTCATACGTTGCCCCCTGCGATTTCCCGTTGCACGCCATCCCACGCGTCGCGCACCCGCGCGGCCGCGAGGCGTCCCGCCTGCGCGCCCAGCGCCCACAGCACCGCCGCGACGGCCCAGGGCTTCCACGACGCGGCATCGAAGTGCAGGCCGAAGAACGCCATGGCCGTGCCGTTGTCGCTATCGATCTGCACCTTGTAGACGAGTTCGACCGTCAGCACGAGCGCAGCCAGCAAGATCAGCGCGGCGCCCAGCGCGGCCGCATAGGAAGGCAGCATGCGGTGCAGCTTGCGCGCCGCAATCAGAGGGACCTGCTTCATCAGCAGGCTCGACACGCCGCCTGGCACGAACATCACCACCAGCACGAAGAAGAGGCCGAGGTACAGCAACCATGCCGGCGTGAGATTGGACAGCGCGACCGCAAACAGCACGAACAGGATCGAACCGATGATCGGCCCGAAGAAGGATGCGCCGCCGCCGATAAACGTCGCGAGCAGCACGCCGCCGGACTGCGCGGCGCCGACGTTCTCGGCCGTCACGATCTCGAAGTCGATCACGGAGAGGCCGCCCGCTATGCCGGCGAAGAATGCCGAGAGGACCATCACGAAAAAGCGCACGCGCTGCGTGTTGTACCCGACGAATTCCGCACGCTCGGGATTGTCGCGCACGGCATTGGCGATGCGGCCGAGCGGTGTCTGCGTCCATGCGTACATGGCGATCATCGACACGAGGCACCATACCGCGATCAGGTAGTACACCTGAATCGCCGGTCCGTAGGTGATGCCGAGCACCGCATGGCCAACCGTGCGATTGGTCGGCACCCCGCCTTCGCCGCCGAAAAACCCGGGAAACATCAGCGAACTCGCCGCCACCATTTCGCCGATGCCGAGCGTGATCATCGCAAAGGTGGTGCCCGACTTGCGCGTGGTCACGTAGCCGAACAGCACGCCGAACAGCATGCCCCCGAGCCCGCCGACCAGCGGCAGCAGCGAAACGGGCAACGGGAAATGGTTCGCGCCGATCTGGTTGAGCACATGCGCCGCCACGAATGCGCCGAGCCCGGAGTACACCGCGTGCCCGAACGAGAGCATGCCGGTCTGCCCGAGCAGCATGTTGTACGAGAGCGCGAAGATGATCATGATGCCCATCTGCGAAAGCAGCGCGATCGCGAAGCCGCTGGAAAACACGAGCGGCAGCACGAGCATGATGAGCACCGTGGCGCCCCAGATGATCCAGCGCAGCGAATGCGCGGACTGCCGCCATCCGTGGCGTTGCATGGCCGAACCGGCGCTGGCCTGAATGAGCGGTTTCATCGGTCAGCCCTCCCGCTTGCCGAGCAAGCCGCGCGGTCGCAGGATCATCATGAGCACCATGAGCAGATAAGGCAGAATCGGCGCGACCTGCGAGACCGGCATGCGCAACAGCGACGAGAGCGTCGTGCTGTCGGTTACCGTCACGCCAACGAGTGAAAACAGATCGGAAAGCGAGGCATCGATCGTGACGGCGAAGGTCTGCATGATGCCGATCAGCAGCGAGGCGATGAACGCGCCCGGCAGCGAGCCCATGCCGCCCACCACGGCGATCACGAACACGATGGTGCCGACCGACTCGGCCATCGAGGGCGAGGTGACGAACGCATTGCCGCCGATCACGCCCGCGAGGCCCGCCAGCGCGGCGCCGCCGCCGAACACCAGCATGAACACGCGCTGCACGTTGTGCCCGAGCGCCTCGACCATTTCCGGATGCGTGAGCGACGCCTGAATGACGAGGCCGATGCGCGTGCGCGTCAGCACCAGATACAGCGCCGCGAGCATGGCGATCGAGATGAGCATCATAAAGGCGCGATACTTCGGAAACTCCGACGTGTACACCTTGAACAGCGCCCCGTTCAGTTCGGGCGGAATGGCGTACGGCACCGCAGCCAGTCCCCAGACCAGCTTGACGCCCTCCACGATCAGATACGACAAGCCGAAGGTGAACAGCAATTCCGCCACGTGCCCGAACTTGTGCACGGTGCGCAAGCCAAAACGCTCGACGAGCGCGCCGACACACGCCACGAGCACCGGCGCCGCCACGAGCGCGGGCCAGAAACCGATCTTGCTCGCTATGGTGTAGGCAAAGTAGGCCCCGAGCATGTAAAAGCTGGCGTGCGCGAAGTTGAGCACGCCCATCATGCTGAAGATCAAGGTGAGGCCCGAGGAAAGCATGAACAGCAGCAACCCGTAGCCGATGCCGTTCAACAGAGAGATGGTCAGGAATTCCACTGCCCGATGATCCTTGTGAAGTGTCGTAGCGAGAGCACGTTCAGCCCGGGCGCTTCATCTGGCAAGTGGTCGGCTGCGTTGCCGCGGTCGGCCCGAGTTGGACGTCGGTGCGCCAGCCATAGCCGGTGTTCTCCTGGTCGTACTTTACCGTTTTGCCGTCCGCCTTGGTCCATGTCGCGATCACGAGCGACTGCTGCGCCTGGTGATCGGCAGCGCGCATCGCCACGGGACCGTTCATGCCGTCGACCGTCATGCCCTCCATGGCCTTGGCCACCTTGACGGGATCGCTCGACTTCGTCGCGCTTATCGCCTTGCTCAGCATTTCGATGGCGGCATAGGCCGTCGCCAGGTAGTAGTCGTCGTTGTACTTCTTCTTGTAGCCCTCGATGATCTGCCCAACCACCGGCGGGTTGTTCGCCGTGTTCGGGCCGAACACGCCCACGTACTTCACATGGTCGGCGCCGGACGCGCCCATGGCCGTCGGCACGCCGGTCGTGCCCGCGTAATAGGTATAGAAGTTGGCCGTCACACCGGCGTCCTTGCTCGCCTTCACGAGCAATGCGAGGTCGCTGCCCCAGTTGCCCGTGATCACCGTGTCGGCGCCGGACGCCTTGATCTTGGTGGCGTAAGGCGAGAAGTCCTTCACGCGCGCGAGCGGATGAAAATCGTCGCCGACGATCACGATATCCGGGCGCTTGCTCTTCAGGTCCTCGCGCGCCACGCGCGAGACGTCGTGGCCAAACGAGTAGTCCTGATCGATGAGGTAGACCTTCTTGATGTCCTTGTCGCGCGCGAGGAACGTGGTGAGCGCATCCATCTTCATGTCGGCGTTGGCGTCGAAGCGGAAGTGCCAGTAGTCGCACTTCGCGTTGGTCATGGCCGGGTCCACCGCCGCGTAGTTCAAGTAGACGATTTCCTTGCCCGGATTGCGCGAGTTGTACTTGGCGACCGCATCCTCCAGCGCGAGGCCGACCGACGAGCCGTTGCCCTGCACGATATAGCGGATGCCCTGGTCGGCGGCCTGGTTCAGCAGGGTCAGGCTTTCCTGCGGCGACAGCTTGTTGTCGAATCCGACCACCTCGAACTTCGTGCCGTTTGCCCAGTTGTGCTCGTTGGCGTATTCGGCCGTGTATTGCCAGCTGTGCAGCTGATTCGTTCCGAGTGACGCCATCAGGCCGGACAGCGGATCGATGAAGGCAATCTTGACCGTCTGCGCCTGCGCGGCCCCTCCTGACAACGCCGACGATACCACCGCACCAACCAGCAACGAGCGCAACATCCTCATGGACTGTCTCCTTTGTTTGGGCATTGCTTATCGAGCGTGAATTTTCTGTCCGACCGTGCGATTTTTCGTTATATCACCACATTCCAGACGCTAATAACAGCACTCCAGGGAAATCGCTGACGCGAGCCGGCATAGCGAGTCATTGCGACTGGCTTACGGTTCGCCTGGGTCCACTTGCGACGAGTCAACCGCGCATTCGGGACCTCAGGCCCGGCGCAAGCGGGGCTTGCCGCCCGCGGTCCGCCGGGCAGGCTCGAGAGAAGGCGAGCGCTCGGTCAGGGACGGCGCAGCGTGATCCTCGTCATGCTCTGCGCCCTTGAATTGCTGCCGGTAGGCCACGGGCGTCAACGCTTTCGTGGCCTTGAACTGCCGGTTGAAATTCGCGGCGTTGGGGAACCCCGAGCGGGTGGCGACCACCGAGATGGGCATCTGCGTGTCGGTCAACAGCCGGCAGGCATGGCCGATTCGCACCCGCGCGAGGTACTGCCCTACGCTTTCGCCCGTGTGCTGCACGAAATGCCGCGTCAGTGTGCGTTCGGACAGACCTGCGGCTTTGGCGAGCGTCGAAAGCCGCAAGGGCTGCGAGAACTGCGTTTCGATCAGCGCGAGCACCCGGTTCAGCTGCTCGGGCTCGTAGCCCGACGACGCGCCAACGCGGCCTTCGAACGCGCTGGGCGTCGCCAACTGGGTAGCCGGCAAGTCGGTCAGCCAGACGAGGATCTCCAGCACGGCAGCCAGGCGCCCGCGCGGGTCTGCCGACAAGAGACGGTCCAGATAGCCGCGCATCTGCGCGCCGGCGCCTTCCTCGAAGACCAGTCCGCAGGCCGCACGCCGCAGCAGGTTGCGCAGGTTCGCGTATTCCGGGCACACGTCGGCGAGGCGCTGCACCCAGCTGCCTTCGAACCAGATGACGATGGCAACCTGAGAGTCCGCCGGGTCGATCGAGCGATTGGACGACCAGGTGTGCGGCATGTCCGGCGGGACCAGGACGAGATCGTCGGCGCCATAAGCGGTGACCGAATCGCCGATATAGCGCTTGCCCTGGCTGTTCATCGTCAGCGTGAGTTCGTATTCCGGGTGGTGATGCCACTCGAACGGAATGCGCGGCAAGCGCCGGTGGTAAACCCGCACCGAACATCTGCTGCCGAAGTCGACGTGCTCGTACGCTGCTTTCATGGCCGAAACTACAAAAAGATTGACCCGATAATATCACCGGCCAGGACTGTGCCGGCGTACGCTGCCATCATTCGAAATCACCAGGGTGGAGACAAGGACATGGCTTTGCATATCGACGACCTGCCCGCGGCTATCCGCAAGGCCAAGCAGGAACTGCGGGAAGAACTGCCCAATTACCAGGCCGTGTTCGCCGAAGTCGAAGCGGCCATGCACGAAGAGGCGCATCGCATTGCCCAGCTTCGCGACCGGGGTGAGCCGGTCATCCCCGAAATCGCCTTCGCGGACATCGTCGGCAACCGCGTGAGCGCGGAGCAGATCGCACGCGTGAAGGCGCGCGGCGCGTGTGTCATCCGCAAGGTCTTCGACCGCTCGCTCGTGGAGCAGTGGGACAACGAGATTGCCGACTACGTCGAGCGCAACGATCTCGACCGCAAGCTGCTGCATCGCGCCGAAGACAAATACTTCGGCCAGCTGGCCTCGAGCAAGCCGCAGATCTACGGCGTCTACTGGTCGAAGCCGCAAGTGCTGGCGCGCCAGTCGCCGGAGCTCACCCAGGCGCGCGTGTTCCTGAACCGGCTGTGGCGCACCGAGAGCGAAGGCCGCGTGCATTTCGACCCGGATCACGTGCCGGTTTATGCAGACCGGCTGCGCCGCCGGCCGCCCGGCTCCGAATCGCTGGGGCTTTCCGCGCACTGCGACGGCGGATCGGTCGAGCGCTGGATCGAAGCGAACTTCCGCAAGGTCTACCGTCACGTGTTCTCCGGAAACTGGCGCGACTATGACGCGTTCGATGCGGCGTGGCGCACCGCCGTCGAAGAGATTCCGTCGCCCGCTGTCTGCTCGATGTTCCGCACGTTTCAGGGTTGGACGGCGCTCACGCAGCAAGGCCCCGGCGACGGCACGCTGCAGCTCGTGCCCATTGCGAACGCGATGGTCTACATCCTGCTGCGCGCGCTGCAGGACGATATTGCCGACGACGACCTGTGCGGCGCGATGCCGGGCCGGGCGCTCTCGATCAAGCCGGAGTATCACGCGCCGCTTTTCCACGCGCTTTCGTCGATTCCCCTGATGCAGCCTGGCGACACCGTCTTCTGGCATAGCGACGTGATTCATGCCGTGGAGGACGCGCATCGCGGCAAGGGCTACAGCAACGTGATGTACATCGCTTCGGCGCCGTCCTGCGCCAAGAACGATGCGTATCTCGCGCGGCAGCTACCGAGCTTCCTCGAAGGCAAGAGTCCGCCGGACTTCCCGACGGATCATTTCGAAGTCGATTTCGTCGGGCGTGCAACGGTGGAAGACCTGACGCCGCTCGGACGCGCGCAGATCGGGCTGAAGCCCTGACCTTGCGTCAGTCGGTCTTGTTCAGCGCATTGCGCACCGCAACGGCAAGCTCGTCGTATCGATAAGGCTTGCTAATCAGCGCGACACCTTCGTCGAGCTTGCCGTCGTGGAAAATGACGTCGCGCGTATAGCCGGAGGCAAACAGGACCTCGGCGTAATACGGCGGCCCGCTCGCAATGCGAGCCAGTTCGCTGCTTCGCACCGTGCCCGGCGTCACGACATCCGTGAACAACAGGTCGAAACGCTGGCCGCTCTGGATCAGCTTGAGCGCGCTTTCGCCGTCTTGCGCGGAGAGCACCTTATAGCCGAGCTGGGCCAGCATCTCGATCGCGGCAATGCGAACGTCGGCATCGTCTTCGACGACGAGAATGGTCTCGCCGCCTCGCTCCTGTCTCGCAACGGTCGGCTTGTAAGCGTCGTATTCCGCTTCCAGGCTGCGCGGGAAATAGAGGTTGACGGTCGTGCCCTGGCCTTCCGCGCTTTCAATGAAAACGTGGCCCGAACTCTGCGCCACGAACCCGTGCACCATGCTCAAGCCCAGTCCCGTTCCCTGGCCCTCGGCTTTCGTGGTGAAGAACGGCTCGAACACGCGCGCCTTCACGTGGTCGGGCATGCCGCTGCCCGAGTCCGTCACGCGCAGGCGCACATATTCGCCCGCCGGCACGCCATCGCGGCGCGCCAGTTCGTCGTTGCTTGCATCGATGTTCGCGAGACAAACGCCGATGCGTCCGGGTCCGTCTATCGCGTCGCGCGAGTTGATGACCAGATTCAACAGCGCACTTTCCAGCTGGCTTCGGTCGGCACAAATATTCCAGCTCTCCTGCGCGGGCACGATGGCGAGTTCGATCGTCTCCGGCAACGTGCGGTGAAGCATCTCGGCGATGCCTTCGACCAGCCGGAAGGGGTTCAGAACGGCCGGCGCGAGCGGTTGCCTGCGTGCGAAGGCCAGCAGTTGCGCGGCGAGTTTCGCGCCGCGCGACACCGCGTTGCTGACCGCAGCCACGCGCCGCTCGAGTGCGGCGTTGCCTCGCGTCGAAAGCTCGATGAGCTGCAGGTTGGCGGAGATGACCTGCAGGACGTTGTTGAAGTCGTGCGCCACGCCGCCCGTGAGACTGCCGATCGCCTCCAGCTTTTGCGCCTGACGCAGCCGCTCCTCCATCGCCACACGCGCCCCTACTTCCTCGGCGACGCGCTGCTCCAGTGTCTGGGTCAGTTGCAGCAGCGCGTCTTCGGCCACCTTGCGCTGCCTTTCCGCGAGGATCTTCGCGGTCGTTTCGAACACGATGGCGATGACGCCCGCGGGCCGCTCGTCGTCTTCGAAAACCGGGCTGTAGCTCAGGTCCAGCCAGACGTCTTCGGCATGACCTTCGCGATACAGCACGAGCTGCTTGTCCTGGTAGGCCAGCGTTCCGCCCGCGAGGCACGTATCGACGACATTGCGGTTGAACGCCGCCACCTCTGGCCAGCCGGTTTCGACCGGCTTGCCGAGCAGGAACGGATGCCGGCTGCCCGCGAAAACCGCGTAGCCGTCGTTGTAGACCATCGTGCCTTCGCGGCCCCAAAGCATGACGAGCGGAGATGGCGAGGCGAGCAGCATGTTGATCGCGGCGACGAGGCTCGCCGACCACGTTTCGCGCGGGCCGAGCGCTGTGTCGCTCCAGTCGAATGCGGCGATGCGCTCCGCCATTTCGCCCGGCGAGCGGCTGGAGGGGCGCTCGATCGGCGGTGGAACTTCCTTGTTCATGACGCGACCCGGCTCCCAGGAGACGCTGCTGGAGATCGAAAGACGATGTTCGTGGAGATTAGTGGCTGCGCACGAGCGAGACGGGGTGCGCAATTCCCGTTCCGGCTGCCGGCGGGAGCCGGCAAGACCGCCGCGGCAGGCAACCGGCGCCGAAGCGGCAGCCGGTCAGAGCGGCGTCACAGGCAGGCGAGCAGGTCTTCGAGCCGCACCGGTTTCATCAGACATTTGTCGAAACCGGCTGCCGCCGCCCTGGCCGTGATATCCGGGTCGGCGTGTCCCGATAGCAGGACGTACCGGGTATGCGACAGCGCGGGGTTGAGCCGAAGCTGGCTCACCAGGTCGCCGCCGCTCATGTCGGGAAGCTTCCAGTCCACGAGGGCAAGCTCGGGAAGGAACGACCCGGCGACGAGCAGGGCCTCTTGTCCATCGGCGGCGCATCGGGCTTGATGACCTTCGAACTCGAGGAGCGCCGCGAGCGCATCTGCGACGTCGCGGTTGTCATCGACTAGCAAGATTCGTTTTGGCATCGGGCACAAAAAGCTGGCTGGAGAGCGGGTGCGACACAGGCAGAACCCGCACCGCGGTTCGCCTTCGAGTGTACCCGGATTCCGCCAACGGCAAACGCCCGCGTCACCTCACGCCAGGGGTCGGAGTCCATCCAGCATGCTGCATCACGCACAATTCATCGGTGTACTGATCAATCTGCCTTGCACAGCAGCAACGCGGCAAGCGCTTAACTCGTTGTTACCAATCTCGCAGCACCGTTGCACCTGTGTCAGGGGACGGCGCCTAGACTCGGAGCCGTGCTCATCAAGAACGCACGCAGCGTGCGAAGGAGTGGCGATATGAAGAGGACGATTCTCGGCCTGGTCCTGGGCGCAACGGCGTTGGCGGCTTCGACCGCTGCATTGGCCCACGTGGATGTGGCTGTGGGCGTCGGCATGCCAGGCGCGGCCTATGCGCCGGTTCCCGTCCAGACCGACTGGCGAGGCGACGACGACTGGCGCGCGCGGCGTTGGCGGGAACACGAATGGCGCGAGCACGAACGTCGCGAGCATGAATGGCGCGAGCGGCAGTGGCGTGAACGCGAATGGCACGACCGGGGCCGCTGGAACTACTGACCCGGATCAGCGCAGGGCGTCCAGCAGCGCCTGAACGGGGTGGCGCAACGGCCGCCCGCGCAGGCGCTTCACCTGGCAGCGGCATGAATAGCCCGTGGCGAGCAGTTCATCCTCCCCCTGCGTCGAGGTCGATGCCGCATCGACATGTCGCGCCCACGATTGTTCGAAGATCGCTTCCGAGGTCGCGCGATTGCGCGCCTCGTGGCCGTAAGTGCCCGACATGCCGCAGCAACCGCCGGCCGGCGTCGCGAGCGCCAGGCCGGCCGCCGCGAAGACGTCTTTCCACAAGAGCGCGGCAGCGCTCGCGTTGGTGCGCTCGGTACAATGCGGCAGCAGCCTGAACGAGCCGGACGCACGCGGCGTCGTTGCACGCGTGCGCAAGGCGCCGATCAGCCACTCCTGTGGCAACTGAACGTCGGGCAAGGCTTCGATGCCTTCCACCTTGCGATACTCCTGGCGGTACACGAGCGTCATGGCCGGATCGATGCCCACCAGCGGCACACCCGTTCTGGCAAGCGCGGCCAGTTGCGCCGCATTGCGCCGCGCGGCCCGGCGAAACTGCGGCAGAAACCCCTGCACGTGCAGCGGCTTGCCGTTCGGCAGATAAGGCGCGACGAAGACCTTGAACCCGAGCCGCGCGGCGAGTTCCAGAAACGCGGCGGCGACCGGCGTTTCAAAGTAGCGCGTGAACGCGTCCTGCACCACGATTACGCTGCGCTGGCGCTCGGCAACGCCGAGCTTCGAGAGGCGTTCGGGGGTTGCGACTTCCGCTCCCGAGCGGCGCAGCGCGCCACGCCACGACACCGGGCTCAACAACGGGCTATCGACAAGTCCCAGGCAGCGCGCAAGCAGGGACTTGACGGGACCCGCGCCCATCACCGCGTTGTAGACGCTTCTCGCTCCAGGCAGCGCCGCTACGCGCGGCACCGTGAACTCGAGCGCGCCGATCAAGTAGTCGCGCAGCGGCCGCAAATAGCGCGTGTGATACAGCTCCAGAAAGCGGGCGCGAAACTCTGGCACGCTCACCTTCACGGGGCACTGCCCCACGCATGACTTGCATGAGAGGCAACCCGCCATGGCGTCGTACACCTCATGCGAGAAGTCTTGTTCGCCCTGGCGTTTGCGCAGGCTATTGACCATGCGCACCGGCAACGCCGCCGCAGCTGGCACAGCAGTGAGATCCGCTCCGGCATCCTGTTGCCGGCGCAGCCACTCGCGCATCAGCGAAGCCCGGCCCTTCGGCGAATGCACGCGCTCGCGCGTGGCCTTCCACGACGGACACATGGCGTCGTTCGGGTCGAAGTTGTAGCAGGCGCCGTTGCCGTTGCAGTGAACGGCGTCGGCATTGGCCTGCCAGACGCGCTCGTCGATGCGCCGGTCCAGTTCGCCGCGCAGCGTCGTCGCGTCGATCTTCAGCAGCGCCGCACTCGCCCCGGCCGGCGTGGCGATCTTGCCGGGATTGAGCTGATTGTGCGCGTCGAATGCCGCCTTGAGCCGCTGCAACGCGGGATACAAAGGCCCGAAGTACTCCGGCACGTACTCCGAGCGCACGCCCTTGCCATGCTCGCCCCATAGCAGGCCGCCATACTTCATCGTCAAGGCGGTCACGGCATCCGAAATGGGGCGCACGAGCGCGGCCTCGTCGGGATTGCGCATGTCGAGCGCGGGGCGCACGTGCAGCACGCCGGCATCGACGTGGCCGAACATGCCGTAGCGCAAGCCAAAACCATCGAGCAGCGCCCGAAACTCCGCAATATAGTCGGCGAGATTTTCGGGCGGCACGGCCGTGTCTTCCACGAAGGGCTGCGGGCGGCTCGCACCGCGGGCGTTGCCCAGCAGGCCCACCGCACGCTTGCGCATCGCATAGACGCGATGGATCGCCGCCTCGCCTTCGGCGATCGTATGTCCCAGGCGCCTGACGCTCGCATCGGCACGCAGGTGCTCGACGAACGCCGCCACGCGCGCGCGCAAGTCGTCCGCATCGTCGCCGCTGAATTCGACCATGTTGATGCCGCTCGCACCGCCTTCGACGCCTTCGTCGGCGGGGAAATAGTCGGCCACGCTTTGCCAGACGCTATCCTCGCGCGCCAGCCGCAGCACCGTGGAGTCCACGGTCTCGATCGAGAGCGGACGATGGGCCATCAACGCGCGCGCGTCGCGCAGGGCATCCATGAAACCCTCGTAGCGGATATTGACGAGCGCGGCGTGCTTCGGAACCGGCAGCACGTTCAGCGTCGCCTCGACGATAAAGCCGAGCGTGCCCTCCGAGCCGCACAGCACACTGTTGATGTCGAAGCGTCCCTCGCCGTCACGCAAATGGGCGAGGTCGTAACCCGTCAGGCAGCGGTTCAGCTCGGGAAAGCGCTCGCGTATCAGGCCGGCTTCGCGCTCGCAGATGTCGCGCGCGGCGCGGAACACTTCGCCGACCTTGTCCTTGCGCGCACAGAACGCCCTGAGTGCGGGCTCATCGACCGGCGCGCTCGACAGGCGCTCACCGCCAACGAGGACCGTTTCCAGCGCGAGCACGTGGTCGCGCGTTTTCCCGTAGGTGCAGCTGCCCTGCCCGCTCGCATCCGTGCTGATCATGCCGCCGATGGTCGCGCGGTTCGACGTCGACAGCTCCGGCGCGAAAAAGAGTCCGTGCCGCTTCAGTTCGGCATTGAGCTGGTCCTTGACGACACCGGCCTCCACCCTGGCCGTGCGCGCAACGGGATCGATTTCGAGGATCCGGTTCATGTGCCTCGACATATCGACGACGATGCCTTCGGTCAGCGACTGCCCGTTCGTGCCCGTGCCGCCGCCCCGCGCCGCGACTGCCACGCCGCGAAACGCCTCGCGCCCGAGCAGCGCCGCGAGGCGTACGACGTCCTGCGCATGGCGCGGAAACACCGCCGCCTGCGGATAGCGCTGGTAGATCGAATTGTCCGTGGCCAGCACCGTGCGCGTCGCGTGAGTCGCATCCACCTCGCCTTCGAAACCCGACCTCTCCAATTCATGCAAAAATTGACGGATCAGCGGGTTGCTGAATTCGCCGATGGCAAGCGGGGCAATTGTCATATCGTTCTCGAAGTCTCGCCGTGGGCACATGATTCCCTTACTGGCAGGGCATTGTCGCGTCCCCGGCCGGCACCGGGCAAACGTATATTCGTTGGGTTGATCATGAGGTTTATGAATGAATTTCCGCAAGCTCACGCCTTCCATGTCGCTGCTGCTCGCGTTCGAGGCGTCCGCGCGGCATGAGAGCTTCACGCGTGCCGCCGAGGAGCTGTCGCTCACGCAGAGCGCCGTGAGCCGCCAGGTGCAGGCGCTCGAAGCGATGCTCGATCTCGCGCTCTTCACGCGCGAGGGCAAGCGCATCATCCCCACGGATATCGGCCGCGCCTATATGGCCGAGATCTCTCATGCGCTTACGCTGATCCGCAGCGCGACGCTGCAGGCGCTCACGTCGAACGCGCCAAAAACGCAGCTGCGCGTCGCGACCCTGCCGACGTTCGGAGCCAAGTGGCTGCTGCCGCGCCTACACCGCTTCTATCAGGCGCACCCCGATTTGCAGATCGATCTCGACTCGCGCATCGAGGCCGCCGATTTTTCGACCCAGGACCTCGACGCTGCCATCGTGGTGGGCGACGGCCGCTGGCCGGGTGTGACGGCGCACCGGCTCTACGCGGAAGAACTGGTGCTGGTCGGCAACCCGGCCGCGTTGCCGCTCGCGCGAAAATCGCGGCGCAGGGCCGCCGCGCCGACCATCGACTCCCTCGAAGGGCTCACGCTGCTGCGGGTGCGCAGCTTTCCCGACGCATGGCGCGAATGGTGCGCGCACTTCGGTCTGCCGCACGACGCGCTGCGGCCGGGCCCGAGTTTCGAGCTGACCTCGCATTTGATCCAGGCAGTCGTGGCCGGTATCGGCGTAGGCCTCGTGCCGCGCATGCTGGTGGAAGACGAATTGCGGGAAAACCGGCTTCTCAGCCCGTTCGAAGCGGTGCCGAGCTCGCGCTCGTATTACCTCGTCTACCCTGAGCGTGCTCAACGCCATCCCGTGCTGGTGGCGTTTCGCGACTGGCTGCTGGAGGAGCTCGGCGGGCAGCCGTGACGTCAAGGTTGCATCCGCAAGGGGATGCGGAATGAAAATTGCTGTACAGCCACCCTCGCATTTCGGTCTCTCCAATAAGAAAAGCAGATGGCTTATTTAGCGTTTCGCAAAGCCTGAATATCCGCCTCCCCCTCCATAATTCCGTATGAATAATCACAGCGGAGGAGACAGTGAGGCTGTTGCGCAAGCTGTACATCCAGGTTTTGATTGCCATCGCGCTGGCTATTGCATTCGGCCTGCTCGCGCCGCACGAGGCCGTGAAAGTGAGGCCGCTTGGAGAGAGCTTCATTGCTCTGCTCAAGATGATGCTCGGGCCCATCATCTTCTGCACCGTCGTGCATGGCGTTGGGCACATCAAGGACTTCAAACGCCTTGGACGGCTCGGCGTGAAAACGCTGCTCTATTTCGAAGTGGTCAGCACGCTCGCCATGCTGACCGGCTTTGCGGTCGTCAATCTCGTGCGGCCCGGCGACGGGCTCCACGCGCGCTCGCTGAGCGCCGGTGAAGGTGCCGCAGCGGCGATCAAGGCGGGCACGAGCGGCGACTTCTCGTTCACGCACTTTCTCACCTCCATCATTCCGCATACGCTCGTTTCGGCGTTCGTCAGCGGCGACATTCTTCCCGTGCTGTTCGTTTCGCTGCTCGCGGGCTTCGCGCTCGCCACCTGCGCGAAACCCGACTGGGTCATATTCCGCTTGATCGAGGAAGCGCAAACGGTCGTCTTCAAGATGCTCGGCTTCATCATGCGGCTCTCGCCACTGGGCGCGTTCGGCGCCATGGCGGCGGCCGTGGGCAGCTACGGCAGCGTCACGCTGCTGTTCCTGCTGCGCTACGTGCTCACCTATTACGCCAGCACGCTGTGCTTCGTGTTCATCGTGCTCGGCGTCGTGGCCGGCCTGGCGGGATTCTCGATCTTCAGAATCCTTTCGCTCATCAAGGAAGAAGCGATTCTCGCGATGGGGACGGCCGCCAGCGAAGTCGCGTTTCCGAGGCTCGTCAGCAAGCTCGAACAGGCGGGCTGCGACGAGGTCGTGGTGGGCTTCGTGCTGCCGGCGGGCTATAGCTTCAACATCGACGGCGCGTGCCTCTACATGGCCTGCGGCGTCGGCTTCATCGCGCAGGCGACCGATACGCCCTTGAGCCTCTCGCAGCAACTCGCGCTGCTCGCGGTGATGATGCTCACGTCCAAGGGCGGTGCGGGCGCGGCGGGCGGCGCGCTCGTCAAGCTCGCGGCGACGATCCAGACCTCACGCGCGCTGCCGCTTGCGGGCGTGGGCCTGCTGTTCGGCATCGACCGCGTTCTCGCCATTGCGACTTCCACGACCAATGTGATCGGCAATTCGGTGGCCGTGCTCGTTTTGTCGAAATGGGAAAGAATGTTCGACAAGCAAAAATTCGACACCCACATGAACCGGCGTCTCGCGGCCCCGGTCGAGTCGCCGCCGGTTCAGGCGAGTGAACCTCGCGTGTGAGCCTGGCGCGCTGGTCTCTTCGCTTGTCTCTTCATCAACGTCATCGAGAGCGATTCAAACATGGAACAGCAAAACCAGCAGCCGGTCACACGCGTTGCGATCATCGGCTTCGGCGAAGTGGGCCCTATTTTTGCGCAGGCATTGGCGCATGCCGGGCTGCACGTTTCGACGTACGACATCAAGCTGCAGGAAAGCGCGACGCGCGAGACGATCCTCAAACGCGCGCGCGAAAGCGGCGCTCAGGTAGCCGACGATCTCGCTTCTGCGCTACAGGGCGCGCAACTCGTGTTTTCCGCCGTTACGGCGAGCCAGGCCGAAGCCGTGGCGAGCGCGTGCGCACCGCATTTGCTGGCCGGCCAGACGTTCATCGATCTCAACTCCGTCTCGCCCGCCGTCAAGCAGCGCAACAGCCAGGCCGTGGAGCGCGTGGGCGCCGACTACGTGGAAGCCGCTGTCATGGCGCCCGTGCCGCCACAAGGCATACGCGTGCCGATGCTGCTGGGCGGGCGCGCGGCCGGACGCACTGCCGACGTGCTCAACGCGCTCGGCATGCGCGCGCAAGCCGTCGCCGCCGAAGTGGGACTCGCTTCCGCCATCAAGCTGTGCCGCAGCATCATGATCAAAGGCATGGAAGCGATGTGCGTGCAATCGATGCTCGCCGCGAAGCAGTTCGGCGTGGACGACCGCGTGCTGGCATCGCTTGCGGCCAGCTTCCCGGGCATGGGTTGGGACACGGGCTACGAGTCGTACCTGATCGGCCGCGTGGTCGAGCACGGACAGCGGCGCTCCGAGGAAATGCGCGAGGCGGCGGCCATGCTCGACGGCCTCGGCATGTCGAGCGAGCTGGCCAACGCCATTGCGAATGTTCAGCAGGCGCTGGCCGAGCGTGCCGCGCCGCTCGTCGACGCGCTCGACGAAAAGGGCAGGCTGCCGGCGTGGCGCACGCTGCTCGAGCCGGCCTGAGGCGCGCTCAGCGGCCGGCCTTCACCGCCGGCACACCGGCCACCAACGCCGCACCGCTCGCCACCAGCAGCGCCGCGAGCAGATACAGCGCGTTATCCATGCTGCCCGTATGCGTCTTGATGAGCCCGATTGCCCACGGGCTCACAATGCCGCTCGTAATGCCGATACTGCTGATGAGCGCGATGCCCGCCGCGGCGGCCTTGCCCGTGAGATACGCCGACGGCACTGCCCAGAAGATCGGCAGCGCGGCGAAGATCAGCACCGCGGCGATCGAAAGAATGGCCATCATCGCGGCGAAGCTCGCGAGATGCAGCGTGAGCAGCGCCAACGCAATGCCGCCGCCTACCGTGCACGCCGCGAAGTGCCAGCGCCGTTCGGCGCGCCGGTCCGAGCGGCGCGCGATCCACATGAGCCCCACGGCGCCCACCGCATTCGGAATGACCGTGTAGAGGCTGATCGCCAGCACGTCATGCACGCCGAAGTCGCGGATCATGAGCGGCATCCAGAAGTTCAGCGTGAGCGAGGCGCAGGTCAACGAGAAGTAGATGAACGCGAACAGATACACGCGCGGGTTGCGCAGCGCCGCCCCGAACGAACGCGTGGAATGCGGGTGATCGCCTTCGCCGTCGCGTTGCGCGAGGAGGTGGGCCTTTTCCGCATCGGTCAGCCAGCGCGCCTTCTCGGGCCCGTCCACGAGCCAGAACGCGGCCATGAGGCCGAGCAGCACGGCCGGCAGCCCTTCAATCAGGAACATCCAGCGCCAGCCAGCGAGTCCCGCCACGCCGGCCATGTCGCGCATGATCCAGCCCGAGATGAGGCCACCGAGCACGCCCGCCACCGCCACGCCCGCGAAGAAGATCGAGAACACGGCCGCGCGGCGCCGCGCCGGATACCAGTACGTGAGATAGAGCACGATACCGGGAAAGAAGCCCGCCTCGAACACGCCCAGCAAAAAGCGCAGCGCATAGAACTGCGTCGGGCTCGACACGAACATCATGCTGGTCGAGGCAATGCCCCACAGCAGCATGATGCGCGTGAAGGTGCGGCGCGCGCCGAAGCGCGCAAGCAGCATGTTGCTCGGCACTTCGCACAGCACGTAGCCCACGTAGAACACGGCCGCGCCGAGGCCGTACATCGCGTCGCTGAAGCCCAGGTCGTGCTTCATCTGCAACTGTGCGAAGCCGATGTTGATGCGGTCGAGGAACGAGACGACGTAGCAAACGAACAGGAACGGAATGACGCGCGCGGAAACTTTCCGGTAGAGCGCGTCGTCCTGCTGCGAGGGATGCGCGGACGTAGCGTACGCGCGCGCGGCTTCGGACCGGCGGTCCGGGGCAATCGATTGGGGCATCTGCCTGTCTCCAAACATGACTGCGGCTCACCCGGGCGGGCCCGGGCAGACCGTTGATGCGCGGCGTCTTGCGCGCCTTGCGCGGCTCGCCTGGACGCGTGGTTCGCGAGTCTCCAGGCAGTGACGCCGATCATAGGTGGGGCAGGTTTAATTTGTCAATGGCGAATCGTTTCGTTTTACGCTAATACGGGTTTGCCTTTAGGCAAACTTGCTGACGCTGCATTGATTCACGGTTTCGTCACACAAAAGCCGGTTTGCAGACGCAATGCACTCGCCCCAATTAAAAAGCGGCACACCGCGAGGTGCGCCGCTTCGTTACCGCCAGTGCTTTCGCGGTTTAGTGCTTCAGGAAGTCGATCACCATGCGGTTAAACGCTTCCGCGTGCTCCCATTGCGCCCAGTGACCGCAACGGTTGAACACGTGCAATTGCGCGTTCTGCATGCCCGCGAGCAAGCGCAAGCCGATATCCATCGGCACGAAGCGGTCATCGCGGCCCCAGATCACGAGCGTGGGCGCGGCGATTTCGCCAAGGCGCGGGCCGTAGTCGCTGAACTGCTTCGGGAAGGCCGCGAGGCTCTTCACGAAGTTTTCCAGGTGGTCGCGGCGCGCGAGCATGTTGTCGAGGCGCGTTTGCATCAGCTCGTCAGTGAGCGCGCTCGCGTCGTACACGAACACGTTCATCATGCGCTTGAGGTTCTCGATCGTCGGATCGCGATAGAGACCTTGCAGCAACTTGATGCCTTCGGTGGGCATCGGCATGAAGCTGCTCGGGCCGCCGGTGCCGCCGCCCATCAGCACGAGCTTGCCCACGCGTTGCGGGTTCGCCAGTGCGAACGCAACGGCGCTATGCCCGCCCATCGAATTGCCGAGAATATGCACGCGCTCGATGTCGAGCACGTCGAGCAGGCCCTTGAGCACGCGGCCGTTCAGGTCCGAGCGCGAGCTCGTGCAGACGATCGGATCGCTCTTGCTCCAGCCCGGGCAGTCCATCAGGATCACGCGGTAGCCGGCCGCGACGAGCGGTTCGACGTTGCGGTTGAAGTTGGCCCAGCCGCTCGCGCCCGGACCCGAGCCGTGCAGCATCACGACGGTTTCGGCGCCGGCGCCTGCGTCGTTGTAGTGAATCTGGAACTCGACGTCGCCGTCCTTCACGCGCGCGAACTTGCTCGTCGAGGCTTCGGTGATTGCTTGTGCCGTATCCGTCATGATGACCATCCTTTAAAACGTAATAACCCATGCGGAAGAAGGCGCATACCTTCTCCCCTTCACATTCATGCGCCCTGTGCGCCCAGCGCGCTGCGCTGCCTGAATGCACCCACCACGCTGAGCGCGGCAAGCGCCGCGATCACGACGAGCGGAATGCTCGAGCCCACCAGCATCGACGGGCTCTGGCCAAGTGCGAACAGCTGGCCCGCCACGAGCGGCCCGAGAATCGAACCCAGACGCCCCACGGCCACGGCCGCGCCCACACCCGTGCCGCGCACTTCCGTGGGGTACGCATGGCCCGCGAGTGCGTACAGCACCGACTGGCCACCCACGATAAAGAAGCCGCACAGCAGGCCGCCCACCGCCGTCGAACTCGCGCCGCCCGCGCTTGCGAGCACGGTGAGCGCCGCCACGATGCCGATGTACATGCCGATCACCGTGCCGCGGCGGCCGAAGCGATCCATGATCGTTGCGATCGCAACGGCGCCGATGCCGCCGCCGATGTTGAACAGCATCAGCACGAGATTCGACTGCACGCGCGTGAGGCCGCGTGCGAGCACCATCGAGGGCAGCCAGTTCATCAGGAAGTACAGCACGATCAAGGTGCCGAGGTAGCTGATCCACAGCGCAATCGTGGTGCGTGCGCGGCCTTCTTGCCAGAGCGCTTGTGTCACGCTCGGCGCGCCGGCCTGCGCGACCTTCGAAGCTTGCGCGGCGACGAACTGCTGCGACTCGCGCAGGAACAGGCCGAGCAGCGGCACCATCACGATCGGGCCGAGGCCGCCGACATAGAACACGTGGCGCCAGCTCGCGTCCCCCGTGCCGAGCATGCCGATGACGGCGGCAATCGCCGCGCCGAACGGCATGCCGCAGTACATCGCGCCCACAGCCGTGCTGCGCTGCTGCTCACCCGCCGCCTCCGAGCACAGCGCGATCAGGTTCGGCATGGCCGCGCCGAGACCGAGACCCGTGAGCAGACGCGCGACGAGCAGGCTTTCGAAATTCCACACCATGGTCGTGGCGAGCGAGAACAGCCCGAACAGCGCCACCGACCACATGAGCACGCGCTTGCGGCCAAAGCGGTCGGCAAGCCGCCCGCCCAGCGCCGCGCCCGGCAAGAGGCCGATCGCGCCGGCGCTGAACGCCCAGCCCATTTGCGCGACGGCGAGATGAAACTCCTTCGCCATGCGCGGTCCCGCTACGCCCGCCGATTGCAGGTCCAACCCTTCGAGCAGCGCAATCGCCAGACATAGGGCGATGGTTGCCTTGCTGCTCGTTCCACTTCCTCCAGCACTACTGTTTCGCGACGTCATAAAAAGTCTCCATATGTATATGCGAGCCGCTCTTTCCGGCGGCTATAAGTGGCAACGCCGCGCATCACCCAAAGGCGATGCGCGGCGCGCTTGATCAGGACTGCAATGCTTGCTGGCGCTTTTTCAGATCGAGCGCCACGTCGACGATCATGTCTTCCTGGCCGCCCACCATCCGGCGCTTGCCCAGTTCGACGAGGATGTCCACCGTCTTCAGGTCGTACTTCTTCGCGGCCACTTCGGAGTGGCGCAGGAAGCTCGAATACACCCCCGCATAGCCGAGTGCCAGCGTTTCGCGGTCCACGCGAACCGGGCGGTCCTGCAGCGGGCGCACGATGTCGTCGGCGGCGTCCATCAGCGTGTAGAGGTCGGTGCCGTGGTTCCAGCCCATGCGCTCCGCCGCGCCGATGAACACTTCGAGCGGCGCGTTGCCGGCACCCGCGCCCATGCCCGCGAGCGACGCATCGACGCGGTCGCAGCCTTCTTCCACCGCCACGATCGAGTTCGCCACGCCCAGCGAGAGATTGTGGTGCGCGTGCATGCCCGTCTGCGTTTCGGGTTTGAGCACCTGTTTGACGGCACGGAAGCGGTCGCGCACGTCGTTCATCGTGAGTGCGCCACCGGAATCGACCACGTAAATGCAGGTCGCGCCGTAGCTTTCCATCTTCTTCGCTTCGATGGCGAGGTTCTCCGGCGTGGTCATGTGGCTCATCATCAGGAAGCCCACGGTGTCCATGCCCAGTTCGCGCGCGTATTCGATGTGCTGCTTCGAAATGTCGGCTTCCGTGCAGTGCGTGGCCACGCGCACGATGCGCGCGCCAGCGTTGTACGCGGCCTTCAGGTCGTGAATCGTGCCGATGCCGGGCAGCAACAGCGTAGCAATCTGTGCGTGCTTGACCACGTCGGCCACCGCCTCGATCCATTCCAGGTCGCTGTGCGCGCCGAAGCCGTAGTTGAAGCTCGAACCTTGCAGGCCGTCGCCGTGCGCGACTTCGATGCTGTCCACCTTCGCCTTGTCCAGCGCGCGGGCGATGTCCTGCACGTTCTGGATCGAGTACTGATGGCGAATGGCGTGGCTGCCGTCGCGCAGCGTCACGTCGGAGATATAGAGTTTCTTGCTCATGGTCTTATCCCTCCACGCTCAGAAGCGTCTGCGCCATGCGTTCGGCGGTCGCGAGCGCGGCGGAAGTCATGATGTCGAGATTGCCTGCGTAAGCGGGCAAATAATGCGCGGCGCCTTCCACTTCGAGGAACACCGAAGTCTTCAGGCCGCTGAACTTGCCGAGGCCCGGAATATTCAAGGGCGCGTTCGCGGGAATCTCGTCGAACTGCACCTTCTGCTTGAGGCGATAGCCCGGCACGTAGGCGTGCACCTTCGCGACCATCTCCTCGATGGACTGCTCGACCTTCTCGCGGTCGGCCATTTCGGAAAGCGTATAAACCGTATCGCGCATCATGACCGGCGGTTCGGCCGGATTCAGCACGATGATGGCCTTGCCCTTGGCAGCGCCGCCCACCACTTCGATCGCCTTCGACGTCGTCTCAGTGAACTCGTCGATGTTGGCGCGCGTGCCAGGGCCCGCCGACTTGCTGCTGATCGACGCGACGATTTCGGCGTAGTGAACCTTCGCGACGCGGGAGACGGCCGCCACCATCGGGATCGTGGCCTGGCCGCCGCACGTCACCATGTTGACGTTGGGCGCGTCGATGTGTGCGTCGAGGTTCACGACCGGCACGCAGTACGGGCCGATGGCGGCGGGTGTGAGGTCGATCACGCGGATCGACGGCTTGAACGTGCGCAGCAGCGCGTCGTTCTTCACATGCGCGCCAGCGGAAGTCGCGTCGAACACGAAGTCGATGTCGTTGAACACCGGCAGGCGCGTGAGACCAACCACACCTTCGTGCGTGGTCGCCACGCCGAGGCGTGCGGCGCGTGCGAGACCATCGGAGTTGGGGTCGATGCCGACCATCGCCGCCATTTCCAGATGCTGGCTGTTGCGCATGATCTTGATCATCAGGTCCGTGCCGATGTTGCCGGAGCCGATGATCGCGGCCTTGAGTTTTTCGGAAGCCATATGAATTCCTGTGTCAGGCGGAGAAAGTCGCGCGAACGCTGCCGAGGCCTTCGATCTGCGCGGTGTACGTGCCGGGTTCCTTCACGGCGACCATCGGCCCGAGCGCGCCCGTGAGCACCACGTCGCCCGCACGCAGCGGCGTGCCGAGCTGGACCATGCGGTCGGCGAGCCACACGGCGGCGTTGAGCGGGTTGCCCAGGCACGCGGCGCCGTTGCCGCGCGAGAGCACTTCGCCGTCGCGCGAAAGCTCCATGGCGCAGGCGGTCAGGTCGATCTGCGAGAGCGGCACCGGGCGGCTGCCCACCACGAAGCGCGCGCTCGAGGCGTTGTCGGCCACCGTATCGACGAAGCGGATATCCCAGTTCTGGATGCGGCTGTCCACCACCTCGATGGCTGCCAGCGCATACGCGCTGGCGCGCAGGATATCGACGAAGGTGTGCTTTTCGAACGTGAGGTCGTGCTCCAGCACGAGCGCGATTTCCGCTTCCACCTTCGGCTGGATCAGTTGCGAAAGCGGAATCGCTTGCGCGTCGCCGTAAGCCATCGACGCGAACAACGCGCCGAAGTCAGGCTGATCGACGCCCAGCTGCTTCTGCACCGCAAGCGACGTGAGACCGATCTTGCGGCCCACGATGCGCTCGCCGGTCGCCACGCGCAGATCGACGTTGGCTTGCTGAACGGCGTAGGCGGTGGCGATATCGTCGATAGCGATCTCGCCGCGTACCGGCTCGATCACGTCGCGCGAGGCTTCGGCTTCGTAGAGGCGCGCGGCCAGCGCCGCGACGAGTTTCGAATCTGACATATTGATTCTCCGGAGTCCGTATGTTCTATCAAGCCGCGTCGGGCGTGGCGTGCATGGTGGCGAAACCCGCGATCCACTCGGGAATTTCGCGGTAGTAGTCGAGCGAAGCGCGATACGGGCCGTAAGCCGCCAGCGTGCCGAATGCAGCGACCCACGTGCGGATCTCGTGGGCCGATTTGCCGCCGTCACGCGTGATGGCCGCGTTGGTCATGCCGTCCACCGAAGTCAATTCACCCGACTCGAGGCGCGCGAGGAACGCGCGGTCCCATTCGGGGTTGAGCGGATGCAGATGGCTGTCGCCCGCCGTGAACGACTTCGCCGCGGCCACGGTGCGCGCCTGACGCGCGGCACGCGAATCGGCCGAGGGGTTGCGGCCTGCGATCAGACGTTCGGCCACTTCCGGCGTCGCGCCGAACAGTTCCGGCACCGGCGGTTCGTGCGAGATGCCGCCCGAGCCCACCACGAGCACACGCGTGTCGCTGCGCGAGAAGAAGCGGCCAATCGCATCGCCGAGCAGACGCGCGCGGCGCAGCGTCGCCATGGGCGGCGCCACGGAGTTGATGAAAACCGGGATCACCGGGTAACGATCAAGACCGCCTGTGAGCACTTCCAGCGCCTGCGCGCAGCCGTGATCGACTTGCATGCGGTACGAGAGCGCCGCGTCGATATCGGCGTCGAGCACGGTCTCGGCGAGCTTGTGCGCAAGCGCTTCGGGCACCGGCAGCGTACCGGCCATGCTCTTGAAGTCGCCGATGGCCTCGGCACGCGCGCCGATGCAGAACGGCGGCATCACGTCGTAGAAGAAGCCGTTGAAGTGATCCGGTGCGAACGCGACGATCACGTCCGGGTTGAAGGCTTCCACGCGTTCGCGCGCGGCGCGCCCTACACGTTCGACTTCCGCCACCACTTCAGGCAGCGGATCGAAATAGCCATGCAGCGGCGTATGCGACAGACATTCGAGGTGAATCGGCATGCTCATGCTCCTGCTGCGCGCGCAACGGCCACGCCGCGCACGGGACGGTTCTGCGGGGCAGCGGCGCTCGCCCCATGCAAGGCGGCTTCGGTCATGCCGAGCTTGCCCGCGAGTTCGACGATCGCGTCCGAGACCTGCTGCGGCGTGCACACGCCCGCGACGAAGCGGTCCGGGCGCAGCAGCACGACCGATTCGGGCAGACGGCTGAACCACTCCTTCAGGCGGCCCTGCACGTCGCCGAGCGCAAGCACGCCCTCGGGCACGTCGTCGGCGTATTCGAGTTGCACGTCCGGCTTCGCGAAGACGAAGCGCGCGCCCAGGCGCTCCCACTGCGCGCGAGCTTGCGGCGTGAGGCCGAAGGTCGGGTCCGCGCCCCAGGCCAGCACCGCAAAGCCATTGCCGATCGCGTCGTCGAGGCGCACCACGCGGCCATCGGCAAGACGCACGCGCGGCTGGATGAACATGCGGCCCACGGGCGAAGCCGCGAGCGGATCGCGGCCATATGCGAGGCGGCCGATCAGCGAGTCGCGCTTCTGGCTCATCAGGCCGAGCAGGCGGCCCGGCGCCCAGTTGCCCGAGCGTTCCAGCAGGCTTGCGAACCAGCCGCCTGTTTTTTGCGGCGGCGGCAGCAGCACGACACCCGCTTCATAACGCGGCATCGGCTTGAAGCGCATTTCCACGAAATAGCGCTTCACCGAGGGGAATACGTTCATGTAGCGCACGAACGTGTCGCGAAAGCGCGCGCCAAAGCGCGTGGTGGGCGCGAAGATATCGCCCGCCACTTCGGAGAGGTGGATCATCGAGCGCGCGTGCGCGCGGCGCTCCACGGTATAGCTGTCGAGCAGGCGGCCATCGGCCTGACCCTTCGCGACCATCGCGAGTTTCCATCCCAGGTTGTTCGCGTCGCGAATGCCGCTGTTGTAGCCCTGGCCCTGCCACACGGGCATGATGTGCGCAGCGTCGCCCGCGAGCAGAACGCGGTCCACGCGGAACGTTTCGGCGAGGCGCGCGTTGTGCGTGTACACCCGCTTGCGGATGTAGTCGACCTTGTCGGGGTCCGCCACCACCTTGCGGATCAGCGCGGCCATGTTCTCGGGCTTCGAGAGTTCTTCTTCCGTCTCGCCCGGCATCACCATGAATTCGAAGCGGCGAATGCCGTGCGGCAGCGCAGCCGACACATACGGGCGCTGATGATCGCAATGCATGTAGATGTGCGGCGAGCCGATGGGGTCGTTGCGCACGTCCACCACGATCCATTGATTCGGTTTCGTGCGGCCTTCGAAGGGCACGTTCAGCGCGCGGCGCACGAAGCTGTTGCCGCCGTCCGCACCCACCAGGTACGCTGCGCGGATCGTGCGGCGCTCGCCGTTCGCGTCGCTCACGTCGATCGTCACACCCTGAGCATCCTGCTCGAATGCGTTGACCGCGTGGCCGAACAACACGTCCACATGCTCGAAGCGCGCGAGCCCTTCATAGAGCACGCGGTCGGCGAGGGGCTGAATGAAGGCGTTGCGGCGCGGCCAGCCGAATTCGTCGGTGCGCGGCTCGATCGAGGCGAAGCAGTGGCCGTCCTTCGTGACGAAACGCATCCAGTGGTCGGGCGTGGTGTGCGGCAGCAGCGCATCGGCCAGACCGATGGACTGGAACACACGCAATGCTTCGTCATCCAGACCAATGGCGCGCGGGTAGTCGATGATCTGGTCGAGCTTCTCGACGAGCGTGACACGCACGCCTTGCAGGCCGAGAATATTGGCGATCATGAGGCCGACCGGACCCGCGCCGATGATGGCGACGTCGGTGGCAATCTGGCGAGGGCGGATGGTATCCGCCACCTGGGCGAGGGGGGTGTTCATGTGTCTCCTTCTCGCGCGGCTTATGGAGCCGCTGCGCATGCTGACAGGTGGTGCCTGAAAACGGATCACCCGGTTGGACGTTTTGTCACAGTGCGGTGAATGGAAGCGAGTCTAGGTTCCGCCCGATGTGCGCTCAACATTTTTAGAGAAATGTGCATAGAATGCACACAGTTGATTTTTAAGGCATTTTCGATGACGAAGTATGCAAACGTGCGGGGGCTGGCGCGCGGCCTGCAGGTACTCCAGGCGCTCAACGCCATGGAGAACGGGCGCGCCACGAGCCAGCAGCTGAGCGAGGCAACGGGCCTGCACCGCACGACGGTGAGGCGCCTGCTGGAAACCCTGGTAGAGGAGAAGTTCGTGCGTCGCAGCGCTTCCGACGACAGCTTTCGTCTGACGATGAACGTGCGCGGCCTGAGCGAAGGCTTCACCGACGACGAACTGATCGCGACCATCGCGCCGCCGATCATGGCGCAAATGCTCCAGCGCACCGTGTGGCCATCGGATCTCACGACACCCGATGGCGACTCCATGGTGATACGCGAGACCACGCACCGCTTCAGCCCGCTTTCGTTCCACCGCGCGATGGTGGGCCGCCGCCTGCCGATCCTGCTCACGGCGGCCGGCCGTGTGTACTTTGCGATGTGTCCCGAGGCCGAGCGCGAAGACATCCTGGAACTGTTGCGCGCGGGTGCGGGCGGCGAGCAGCAGCAGAAACTGGCGAGCGACACGGCGTATATTCGCAATCTCGTGCGCCAGACGCGCGCGGACGGTTTCGGCTCGAACCACGGCGACTGGTCGGATCAGCGCAAGATCGGTGCGCTCGCAACGGCCATCGAGGCGCATGGGCGCGTGCTCGCGAGCCTGAACGTGATCTACCTGGAACAGGCCATCAATCCGGCGGAGGCGGTGCGCCGCTTCGTGCCCGAGTTGCAGCGCGCCGCGCAGGAAATGGTGACGGCGTTGGAGGCGCAGGAGGAAAACGCGAAGCGTTAAGCCCGGTTCTCGCGCGTCCGAGTTCGACCTCAGCCACCTTGCACGCGATCCCGCACGCCCGAAAACACGGCGTTTCGCCCGATTCGAGAAAAGCGCTTGCAAGCGCGCGCGAGTGTCTCTATAATTCGCGCCTCGACAGGCTCGTAGCTCAGTTGGTTAGAGCACCACCTTGACATGGTGGGGGTCGTTGGTTCGAATCCAATCGAGCCTACCAACGAACATGCAGTAAAGAAGCTGTACCTTGCAGCATCTTGTGAATGACGCATTCCCTCGCGGGTCTGCGTCATTTTCTTTTGGTACGTGCTAATCACACACGCAGCTATACATAGCGCACTAACGCGCGCATAGCTTCGCAGAAATCGTCAGTTCTTCTCGCGGCGCAAGCCTGCTTGAATGGGCGTTCCACGTCCAGCCGAGGAGACTTTCGATGTCCGACGTTCACACGCAGCGCCCCACCGTTTCCGTTCCGTCTGCGCATCTGCATTCCTCCACGCAGCAGCACGCCGATACCACGCTCGACCTCCATCAGGTCGCGGGCCGCATTGGCGCGCGCATCGACGGTGTGCGTCTTCACGCCGATCTCGACCGCGCCACGTTCGACGCGATCAACGCCGCCCTGCTGCGTCACAAAGTGCTGTTCTTCCGTGGCCAGCAGCATCTCGACGATGCCACGCAGGAAGCCTTCGCGCGGCGCTTCGGCGAGACGGTCGCGCACCCCACGGTGCCCTCGGTGGAAGGCGGCAGCCTGCTGGAACTCGATTCGCTGCACGGCGCCCGCGCCAACTCGTGGCACACCGACGTCACCTTCGTCGACGCCTACCCGAAAGTCTCGATCCTGCGCGCCGTGGTGATTCCGCCGTTTGGCGGCGACACGGTGTGGGCCAATACGGCGGCCGCGTACGCGCAACTGCCCGAGCCGCTGCGCGCGCTCGCCGACACGCTCTGGGCGCTCCACACCAACGCCTACGACTACGCGTCCACGCACGCGAACGCGGACAGCGCGCAGCTCAAACGTTACCGGGAGGTCTTCACGTCGAAGCTCTACGAAACCGAACATCCCGTGGTGCGCGTGCATCCGGAAACGGGCGAACGCACGCTCGTGCTCGGCCACTTCGTGCAGCGGCTCAAAGGTCTTTCGTCGTCCGATTCGGCGCATCTGCTGCAGGTGTTCCACGAGCACGTCACGCGGCTCGAAAACACGGTGCGCTGGACCTGGCAGGAAGGCGACGTCGCGATCTGGGACAACCGCGCCACGCAGCACTACGCGATCAACGACTACGGCGACGCGCGCCGCGTCGTCCGGCGCGCGACCGTACGCGGCGAAGTACCGGTGAGCATCGACGGACGCACGAGCGTGGTCGTGCGCGAGGAAGGCGCGACGCTGCAGTAACGCCGCGTTGGCGAATCAGCGAGCCAGATCAGCGGCCCGGCGCGAAGGCGTCGCCGTCGATCGGCAACTCGCGCTCCGCCAGCAGATCGACGAGCAGCTGCGCGCTGCCGAGCGCGAGCGTGAAGCCAAGCGCGCCGTGTCCCGTGTTGAGCCACAGGTTGCGAAAGTGTGTGGCGCCAATCACCGGCTTGCTGTCCGGCGTGGCGGGACGCATGCCGGTCCACGTCTGCATGGCGTCGTAGTCGCCGGCGTTGGGAAAGGTTTCGCGCGCCTGGCGCGTGAGCAGCGCGATGCGGGCGTCGTCGGCGTGCGGGTTCATGCCCGTGAGATCGACCATGCCCGCAATGCGCAGGCGCTCGCCGAGCGGCGCATAGACGACCTTGTGGTGCGCATCCGTGACCGAGACGCGCGGCGCGCCCTGTGCATTCGCGCTGGGGAGCGTCAGGCTGTAGCCCTTGAGCGGATACACGGGCACGTGCACGCCGAGCGAGGCGAGCATCGGCTGGCTCTGGAAACCGAGGCACACGACGAACGCGTCGGCTTCGATGTCGCCCTGCGAAGTCTGCGCGGCAAGCACCCGCAGCCCTTTCGTTCGTAGTCCGGAGAACTCGGTGGCCAGTTGCAGGTTCACGCCGTCGCGCTGCGCCGCGTGTGCGAGGCCGCGCGTGAACTGATCGCAGTCGGCAGCCTCTTCGCCTGGCGTATGAATGCCGCCCACGATCTCTGCGCCGATATGCGCGAGCGCGGGTTCGAGCGCGACACACGCCGCGCCGTCGAGTGCGTGCTGCACGCAGCCCAGCGTCGACTGGTATTGCGCCTGGCGGCGCGCAAGCGCAAACCCTTCCTCGTCGCGATACACCACGAGCTTGCCGTTGCGCACGTAGTCGAATGAAAACGCTTCGCGCTCCACCACCTCGTGCATGAGACGCTGGCTCAAGAAACCGAGGCCGAGCAGTTCGGCCGTGGTCGCGCGGCTGCGCGCGCGCGTGCAGGCACGCAGGAACGCGGCGCACCAGCGCCATTGGTGTGGATCGAGCCGCGGCACGAAACGCAGCGCGGCGTCGCGCGAGAAGAGCCATTGCGGCAGCTTGGGCAGCACGGAGGGGTCCGCGAGCGGCGCGACGTAGCTGTAACTGAGCTGGCCGCCATTGGCGTGGCTCGTTTCGCGCGCCACGTCGGCGTGGCGCTCGACGAGCGTGACTTCGTGTCCATCGCGAGCGAGCGCGTATGCCGTGCTCACGCCAATCACCCCACCGCCTAAAACGCAAACTCGCATGATCCCTTGTTCTCTTTCGCTAACGGCCAAACCCTGACGGCCTATGCCGCCAGTCTCGCCGGGAACGATGGGGAACTCAATTGCGAATTGCTCGCGGGGTATAACCTCAGGTTAAAACGGCTGGAAGTTGTCCTTGCAACGGCAAGGACAACCCGCAGCGGCTGGCTCAGGCCAGCGCCGGCGCGCTCCCGCGGGCCGCGCGCGGGTCCGCCGCGGCGGCATGCGCCGGGCGCGCACCGGCCTGCCCCGCGCCGCCCAGATTGAACACCGCCACGGCCTCGCGCAGCAGATCGGCCTGCGATTCGAGCGACTGCGCGGCTGCCGCCGCTTCCTCCACGAGCGCCGCGTTGCGCTGCGTGACCTCGTCGATCTGCGCAATCGCGCGGTTCACCTGCTCGATGCCGTCGCTCTGCTCGTGCGTCGCGGTCTCGATCTCGCTCATGATCCCGCTCACGCGCGCCACCGCACTGCGCGCCTCGTCCATGGTGCGGCGCGCGTCTTCCACGAGGCGCGCGCCCGCGCCGACGGTCGCCGCCGAGGCCGCGATCAGTTCCTTGATCTCCTTGGCCGCCGTGCCCGAGCGCTGCGCGAGGCTGCGCACCTCGCTCGCCACGACCGCGAAGCCGCGGCCCTGCTCGCCCGCGCGCGCCGCCTCAACTGCCGCGTTGAGCGCGAGGATGTTGGTCTGGAACGCAATGCCCTCGATGATGCCGGTGATCTCCTCCACCTTCTGCGACGAGGCCGTGATGTCGCTCATCGTCGCGTTCACGCGGGCCACCACTTCGGCGCCGCGCGTGACCGTTTCGAGCGCGGTCTGGGCGAGCCCGCTTGCTTCCTTCGCGCCGTCCGTGTTCTGGCGCACCGCCGCCGAAAGCTCCTCGATGCTCGCCGCCGTTTCTTCGAGCGCCGCCGCCTGCTGCGCCGTGCGGTCCGACAGATCGACGTTGCCCGACGCGATCTGCTTCGCGCCCTGGGTGATTTCGTGCGTGCTGCCGCGCACGCGCGAGACGGTGCCCACGAGGCCGTCGCGCATGGTCTGCAGCGCGCCCAGCAACTGGCCCATCTCGTTCTTGGAACGCACCCGCACGTCCACCGTGAGGTCGCCCGCGGCGATGCGCTCGAAATGGCGGATCGCATGGTTCACCGGCTTGACCACGGCGGCGGCGAGCCCCACGCGCGCGAACACGCCAATCGCCACACCCACCACGCCGATCAGGCCGAACACGATGAGCGAAAGGCGAAAGCGCTGCGTGGCCGTATCGGCGTCCTGCTGCTGGCGCGCGGCCTGCCAGGTCTCGAGCGCGTCGATCGCCTTCGCGTAGGCGGCGTAGTAGCGGTCGGCGGTTTCGCCCTGGATCGTGCGGAAGGTGTTGAAGTCGTTGTCGACGAGCGACTTGTACTCGGGCTCGAGCGCCTGCGAGACGAGCGCCTCGCGCGCGCTGCTCACGGCCTGGGCGAGGCGCGCCTCTTCGGGGTCGTCGAACGGGCCGGCGCTGTAGAGCGCGAACTCCTTGTTCGAATTCACGAGCACCTGGTGCGCCTTGTCGAGCAAACCGTCCGTGGCCTTGCCGACGCTGAAGAGCGTCTCGTAGCCGCCGAGCGCGAGGCGCACCTGGAGCAGGCGTTCCGAACTGGTCTTGAGGGCGTCGAGCGACTGCGCGCCGCGCTGGGCGTCGTGCAGGCTGTCGTTGGTGATCTTGAGCGCGCCATACGACACGCCGATCACCGTCAGCAAAAACGCGACGAAGATACCGATAACGAGCGTTAGCCCACGGCGAATGGTGATGTTTCCCAGCATGAGGTCTCCGTTGCGTTTCTTTTATCTTGCAGCCAGTACGAATCCGCGCGGCCCGACGCGCCTTCGCACCTCGTCTCGCGTAACGGCAGACGGGGCGCGGCGCTGCATAGGGGAAATCCATGATGAGCGCAGGGCTTCGCGGGGGTTGGCGGGGCTACATCCCAATGTCTGGGAAAACCCCGCCTGAACGGGGTTTGCGGCGATTATTCGTGGCCCGCCGAGGGTCGCCCAAAGCCGGGCCGGGGGCTCGGCCAGACCGATTTGCGATTCGTGCTATCGTTTTGCTTTCGCCGATTGCTTTTCCTGGCGGCTTTTCCACGCAGCCCTCGCTCCCATGTCCGACCTCTCCACGCCGCTCGCGCGCGCGCCGCGCCGACTCGACTCCATCAACCCCAAGCCGCTAGGCATCGCGCTGTTGCTCGTCGCGCTCGGCGCGGTGTATCTCGCGCAGACCGTGAGCGGGCGTCAGGCGGCGCTCTATGTGGTCGGCGCGCTGCTCGGCATGACGCTCTATCACGCGGCGTTCGGCTTCACCTCGGCGTGGCGCGTATTCATCGCCGACGGACGCGGCGCCGGCCTGCGCGCGCAGATGGCCATGCTCGCCATCGGCGTGCTGCTGTTCTTCCCGGCGCTCGCGGCAGGAACGCTCTTCGGCCATCCGGTCACGGGCCTCGTTTCGCCCGCGGGCACGTCGGTCATCGTCGGCGCGTTCATGTTCGGCGTGGGCATGCAGCTCGGCGGCGGCTGCGCCTCGGGCACGCTCTATACCGTGGGTGGTGGCAGTACGCGCATGGTCGTGACGCTCATCGCCTTTATCGTGGGCTCCGTCGTTGCCACGGCGCACATGCCGTTCTGGACGTCGATGCCGCAATTGAAGCCGTTCTCGTTCGTGAACGCGTTCGGCGCCGCGCCCGCCATTGCACTCAACCTCGTCGTGTTTGCGCTCATCGCCGCACTCACCGTGGTCGTCGAAAAGCGCCGCCACGGCCGCCTCGTCAACGAGCCGCGCGCGCCGCACACTTCCCCGTGGCTGCATGGCCCGTGGCCGCTGCTCGCAGGCGCGGTCGCGCTCGCGATCCTGAATTTCGCGACGCTCGCGCTTTCGGGCCGCCCCTGGGGCGTGACCTCGGCGTTCGCGCTGTGGGGCGCGAAGGGCTTTGCCACGCTCGGCATCGACGTGGCGAACTGGAAGTACTGGATGGCCGGCCCGAACGCCGCCGCGCTCGCCGCCCCGGCAAGCCACGACGTCACCACGGTCATGGACATCGGCATCGTGCTCGGCGCAATGGCCGCGGCCTCGCTCGCGGGCCGCTATGCGCCGGTGTGGCGCATTCCGCTGCGCTCGCTCGTGGCGGCCGTGATCGGCGGGCTGCTGCTCGGCTATGGCGCGCGCCTCGCTTACGGCTGCAATATCGGCGCGTATTTCAGCGGCATCGTCTCGGGCAGCCTGCACGGCTGGTTGTGGCTCGTGTGCGCGTTTGCCGGCAATGTGCTCGGTACGAAACTGCGCCCGTGGTTCGGGCTCGAAGTCGAGCGCGTGAAGAATACGGGCTGCTGAGGCGACGTACGGCTCAGAAATGACGAAGGGCAAGGCTTGATGCCTTGCCCTTTTTACATGATCCGGCGCTTTTTACCGGAGCGCGTCCCTTTAGATGTTCAGACGGGTGACCTTGGTGCCCGCCAGCGAGACGTCGGCCATCAGGCCTGCGTTGGTCAGCACGAAGACTTCCACCGGGTGCGTAGCCGTGTTGGTATCGACAACGCCGTTCGCGCCCACGGTCACGAGCGCGACCGACGCATCGGCGCCCGCGGCCCAGCCATCCGTCGCGCGGAATTTGTCGAGCGAGTCCTGCGTCATGAAGGCGAAGATGAGCGCCTTCGACTGAGCGCCGGCCTGGAGGCCGAAAGAACCCGACACCGTGCTGTAGTAGCCGACCGTCGCGCCACCCACACGCAACGCGCCCTCGCCATACTGCGCGCCGACGATGAAGCCGGCCTGCAGCACTTCGGGGAACACCAGCACGCCGCGCGACTTCGCGAGGAGCTCGTGCGAGCCCTTCACGGTCGAAGTCAGGCGCGAGAGGGTGCCGTCCACAGACGCGTCGATCGACTGCCGCTTTGACATGTTCTGCGACGCGGTGGAATTCGAAGGCGTCGTGGTGCTACAGCCCGCGAGCGTGAGACCGCCCGAGGCAAGGGTCACCGCCGCCGTTAGCATGAAGTTGCGTCGTTGCATTTGGTTATCTCCACACGAATGAGAGTGCGGGGAAGTTTGAGCAAGCCATATGCCCGACCTCTCCGCTTCCGTTGGCCAAAGCCCGCATCGGGCGACAGCCACGTCGCCGTGGCTTGATTGTGCCCGAATTCCGTGTGAGGCGTCCGTTAGCGAACAACGTCAGAAATCATGCCGTCCGACGGACGGCGGATCGCCGCTCAGGGTTTGGTGGCCTGCCAGGACGAGTCGGGATCGAATGCCTTGATCGCCGCTGCCGTATGCGCGCCGCTCGGCCCGAGGTTCTTCTGATAGAGCTGGCCGTCCTGGTTGATGATGAAGCTCATCACACCGGTCTTGCCGTATTGCGCCGGCCAGGCCACGAGCGCAAAGCCGCCACTCAAGTCCCCGTTGTCGAGATAGCTGCGTGCACCGCCGCTGGCGTGCGGCCCCTGCGCCGTGAGAATGCGGAAGTGATAGCCGTGATACCCCTCCCCCGGCGTGATCTTCGCGTTGCCCGGCATGGCTGCCGCGAGCGGCCCGAGCGGACTTTCGGTCTCGCCCGGCTCGAGCGGCCAGTACAAACCGTCGTGCGTGCCCGGCGTGCTCACGAGCCGCTGCGCATAGTGCTGCGTGAGCTTGCGATAGTCGTTCTGCGCGTCGACGTAGGCGAGCGAGGTGAGCATGGCAGCACGCTCGTTGCGGCCGATGCGGCGCGTGAGAACTTCGCTCGCGCCTTCGCGCGGGTCGAAATGCCAGCCCTTGCCCGACTGCACGATGGGGATGGGCAGCGTCCAGCCGCTGTCGCCCACCTCGACGTGAGCGCTCGCCTTGCCGGCAACCGGCGTGGCGTCGGGGACGACGCGATGACCCTTCGCCCAGGCGCCAAGGTAGTCGTCGATATCGTCCCGACCGATGTTTTGCGTGGGGATGAACTCGGTGAAATCGTTGCCGAGCACATGCTTCATGGCGCCCTGGTCGTTGGTCGCGAGTGCGTCGGTGAACGCGTTCGCGGCGGCTTCGGGCGTGGCGAAGACGGCTTGCGCGTAGACGGCGGCGCCGCCAAACTGGGCCGGCAGCAGCGCGGGCGCGCCAAAGAGCGCGAGTGCCGTCCCGAGCGCGAGCGCATAGTCGTGCGGCAGGCGGCGTGCGGAAATGCGGATCATTTTTCGACTCCTCATGAGATTCAACGTTATCGACGGCCGATGTGACGTCCGCCACCCCCGCCGCCACCGCCGAACCCGCCACCACCACCGCCATGGAAGCCGCCTCCGCCCCCGCCGCCGTTGAAGCCGCCACCGCCGCCATGGCTCTGGAACGCTTCACGGCTTTGCTGGCCGCGTTGTTGTTCGAGGCGCGCATTGGAGCCATCGCCCGCACCGCGTAACGCGTTGTCGCGATTCGTGTTCTGAGCCCGGTTGTTGAGATCGTTCGCGCGATTCGCGTTTTGCGCGCCGTTCTGCGCACGGTTGTTCAACTCGTTGCCGCGGTTTGCGTTTTGCGCGCCGTTTTGCGCGCGATTGTTGAGTTCGTTGCCGCGATTGGCGTTCGGCGCGTTGCCGCCGTTGGCATTCGGCCGGCCGCCCTGCTCGATGCCCTGGTATCGCTGTTGCGCACTGCCGCTCATGTTCTGGCCAGTGCGGTTCTGCAAGGTCTGCATGGCCTGCGTGCGGGACTGGTCATAGCCGCGGTACTGGCTGCGCTGTCCGTTGAGATTCGCGTTGTTGATGTTCTGCTGCCGACGCTGGACGTTGGCGTTGCTATTCCAGTTCTGCGTGGCGTTGGTCGTGTTGATGCGGTTATTGACGTTGATGTTGTTGTAGCGATTGACGTTGACGTTGACATTGTTGGTGCCCCAGTTGACCCCGCCCCACAGCGAGTTCGCAACCGCCACGCCCGCACCGAACGCAAGCCCGCCCACGAAGGCGGTGGCCATGGCATAGCCCGGAGGCGGCGGCATGTACACAGGCGGGTAGGCCGGATACGGCCACGCGCCAAAGACCACCGTCGGGTTATACGTCGGCACGTAGACCACTTGCGGATTGGTCGGCTCGATCACGATGGTTTGCGTGGTCGACGTACCCGAGGCCGGCTGCACCACGACCTTCTGCTGCTCATTGGACTTGAGGTTGCCGGCCTTCTGCGCCTGCGCGCGCAGGCGCTGCACGGAATCCATCACGTCGTTGGGCTGCGCGAGAAAAGCATCGCCGATTTGCTGAACCCACTCTGGCTTCGAAGCCATGGTGGCGAGCGCCTGCGGGAACGCCACCAGCGACTGCACACTCGGGTCCCACGGCTCGGAAGCCACAGCCTTTACGGCGTCGTCGCCCTTGAGGTTCGGGTTGGCTTTCGACCACGCGGCGGCGGCGGACACGTCTTGCGGGAACGTGGTGGCCATGAGCACCTGCGCGAGCAACGCGTCGGGATAGAGCGCGATGGGCGCCGTGAGCGAATCGAGCTGCTGGTTCGAAAAATGCGCCGCGTTCTGCGCAAACGCGGCAGTGGGCCCGAGCGGCCCCACGAAGAGCGGCGCGCCCGCGAGTGTGGCACACACGAGCCAGGCAAGACGCTGGCTTGCACCGGATGTTTTCACGTTATGGTCCTCCCGGTTACGAACAATGGTTCTGATACGCGCAGGGATCGAACATTCGCAAACCTCAAGCGATCCTTACTGTCTCGAAGCCGCGACGGCGTGGCTACAAAAAATAAAGGGACGAGACTCGCAGTGTCAACCGAAGAAGTGTTGCAACACTGCGATTAAGCGACGCGCATCAACGAGACGTAGAACTACGTTGCGCGTAACAATATCGTGAATACGAATTAGACCGCGCTGGAGTGCGATTGCGACTCGCTGGCATTCAAGTGCATCCGCACGAAACCCACGTGTTCGCGCAGCACATAGAACGCATCGGCGAACGCGAGCGGCATGCGCAGCGTATTGAGCGAGCGCTCGATCTCGTCGAGCTCTTCGATCAGCGCGCGCCGCTGTTCTTCGTTCGTATGCATGCGCGCGTCGCGCTCGATGGCGATGAGCGCGCCATAGTAACGATAAATGCGCGAGCGCACGCGCCAGCGATACAGCGCCGGTATCGTGCGCAACGCGGGAATCACGAGCACGGCCAGAGGCAGCAGCAGCACGAGCAGACGGTCCGTCACGCTCGCGAGCCAGAACGGCAGCGCGCGATAGAGAAAGCTCTTGCCCGACTTGTAGTAGCGCGTGGCGTCCTCGCTCACGCGAAAGTCGTGCACCGCCGGGCTCGGAAACTGGCCCTCGCGCTGCAGGAGTCCGGGCGCGCCGTTCACCTCGCCCGCCGCTTCGATGAGCAGATCGGAGAGCGCGGGATGCAGCGTATCGCGCGCGACGAGTTCGACGGTCGGGCCGATCAGGTGCACCGTTTCGCGCGGCTGGCGCCGGCGCAGATCGAGCACGCCGGGCGGCAGGTCGACGTCCTCCAGATACGGAAAGAGCCGCGTATAAGCGGCCGCTTCGTCGAAGCTCATGACCGAGATGCCGGGGATATCGAGCAAACGCAGCATCAGGGCGCGCGTGGTCGAGTCGCCGCTCAGCATCGCGGCCTCGACGCGGCCGGAGACGAGCGCCGTGGCCGCGTCCATGCCGTCGAGCGGCAGGAACGTGGAGTCGCCGCCAGGGTCGATGCCGTTCGCGGAGAGCAGCTTGAGCGCCAGCTCGCGCGTGCCGCTGCCCACGCGGCCAATGGCGATGCGTTGGCCGTCGAGCTCGGAGAGCCGTGTGAGGCCCGAGCCGCGATAGAAAACGACAATAGGCAAATAGGCCACGCTGCCGAGCGACATCAGCGAGCGTGTGTCGATGCCGTCGGCGACCCCGCCTTGCACGAACGCGAGGTCCACGTGCTGCTTCGGATCGAGCAGGCGCTGCAGGTTCTGCACCGAGCCGTCCGATTCGAGGATCTTGAGCGTCACGCCGTTGCGCGCGAGGATCGCGCGGTAGGCTTGCGCCATCTGCATGAAGGAGCTGTCGGCGGGGCCCGCGCTGATCGTGATCGTGCGCGGCGGCGCCGGATCGACGAGCCAGAAGACGAGACCGACGACCACCGCGCAGAACAGGGCCACGGGCAGCGTAGTCAACGCGATATCGCGCCAGGCTGGATGCGCGTGGTCACGCAGAAAGTTGGGCGGCGGCGGTCGATATCGTCTCATGAGAACCCGGCGGCAGAGCGTCAGACTCCTAGAATTCCCATGATGCCATTTTCGCGCCAGATCTGATCGCCGGCGTGGCCGCCTTGCCTCAAGGGCTTACGAAATGTGGCCTTGCGTAAGTGGAGTGTCAGCCCGCCGCAGCTTTTGTCAGGGCAAACAGCTCAGTGCGCAGCGCCTTCGCGCGGTCGCGCTTCATGTGCTGCTCGAACTCGGCCTGCGCGTCGAGCCACAACGCATGCGCCTTGTCGTAGCGCCGCAAGCCCGCGGCCGAGAGCCGGTAGACCAGCGTGCGCGTGTCGTGCTCGGCCGCCGCCGTGAGGACGAGGCCGTCGCGCTGCAACGGCTTGAGCGCCCGCACGAGCGTCGTGCGGTCCATCACGAGGTCGTCGGAAAGCTCGGCGGCCGTGGCGTCGGGCCGGCCCGCGAGGCGAGAGAGGATGGTGAACTGCGCGGCCGTCACGTCGGCCTGCGAGAGATGCCGCTCGTACAACTGCGTGACGAAACGCGCGGCCTGCCGCAGCGCAAAACAGTTGCATTCCTCGCGTGTGATCCGCTTCGTCATCGTATTCCCCGCCTGTGTCCCAGTCCGTATCTCAGCCCCACGCGCCTCACGTGGCCCGGCCATCATACTTTCTCGAGCGCGAGCGCGATACCCTGGCCACCGCCGATGCAAAGCGTCACGACGCCGCGACGCAGCCCGTCGCGCTGCATCGACCATGCGAGGCGCGTGGTGAGAATCGTGCCCGTCGCGCCGATGGGGTGGCCATGCGCGATCGCGCCGCCTTCCACGTTCACGATGTCCTCGGGAATGCCGAGTTGCTTCATGACCGCGAGCGGCACCGCCGCGAATGCCTCGTTGATCTCGAAGCGCTCGACGTCGGCCAGCGACCAGCCAGCGCGCCCCAACGCGAGTTGCACGGCGGGCACGGGGCCAAGGCCGAACAACCCCGGCTCCACCGCCGCGACGCCCCACGCCACGAGCCTGACCATCGGCGAGAGCCCCTCGGCTTCGGCGAAGCCGCGCTCGGCCACGAGCATGGCGCTCGCCGCGCTGTTCAGGCCAGGCGCGTTGCCCGCCGTGATCGTGCCGTCCGGGCGAAACGCGGGACGCAGTTTCGCGAGCCCTTCGACCGTGGTGTCGGGGCGCGGTGCTTCGTCGGTATCGATGCGCTCCATGCCCTTCCTGCCCTTCACTTCCACCGCGACGATTTCTTCCCTGAAGCGCCCCGCCGCTTGTGCGGCAGCAAAGCGCTGCTGCGAACGCGCGGCCCAGTTATCTTGCTCCGCGCGCGTGAGCGCGGCCCGCGTCACGAGGTCTTCCGTATGCCAGCCCGAATGCTGGCCCGAAAACGCATCGACGAGGCCGTCGCGCAGCATGCTGTCGTGAATCTCGGCGTTGCCCATGCGATAACCCCAGCGGCCGCCATCCAGCAGATACGGCGCGCGATCCATGTTCTCCATGCCGCCCGCGAGTGCCACGTCGGCGAGACCCAGCATCACCTCCTGCGCGGCGCTCGCAATGGCTTGCGCGCCGGAGCCGCATACGCGATTCACCGTGAGCGCAGGCACCTGAACCGGCACGCCGCCGCCAAGCTCGGCCTGGCGCGCGGGATTCATCTTGTTGCCCGCCTGGATCACGTTGCCGAGCACCACGGAGCCGAGCCGCGCCGGGTCGAGCTTCGCGCGCGCGAGCGTCTCGCGCACCGCCACCGCGCCTAGCTCCGTAACCGGCACGCCCTTGAACGCACCGTTGAATCCGCCAATTGCCGTACGCACCGGCTGGCACAAAACGATCTCGCGTGTACTCATGGTCAACTCTCCTTTATGTGCACCGTTCCATTTGCATTCTATGTATGCATATGCACACTTTCAAACGATTTTGTGGAACAAGCGCTCGCGTGCGCTGGCACGATTGATGTCGTGTCCAGCGCACGCGGGGTGGTAAAACCGTTGCCGCTACGTTACGGCGCGGCCGGGAAATCCAGTGTCGTATCGTTGATGCGGTTCACGAGGTTCGTGAACGTAATCGACGTCACGGCGAGCGCGATTTCCACGATCTGGCGCTCGGTATAACCGGCTTCGCGAATCGCGCTCACTTCCGCTTCGGGCACCGTGCCGTGCGTCTTCACCAGCAGGCGGACGAAGTGCACGAGCGCGTCACGCTTCGCGTCGCCGGTCGCTTCACCTGCGCGGACCGCCTTCATCGTTTCCGGCGCGAGCCCGGCGAACTTGCCAGCCAGCGTGTGCGCGGCGAGACAGTAATCACAACCCGCCACTTCGCTCACCGCGAGCTTGATCGCTTCGATATCGGGCTTCGACAGCGTGCCGGCCGAGATCACGGCCTCCATGTTGAGCAGCGCGCCCAGCGCTTCGGGGCTATGCGTGCCGATGGTGGCGTAGGCGTTGGGCACCTTGCCCACGGCCTTGCGGATTTTTGCAAAGATTTCAGCGGCGTCGCCGGTGGCGGCTTCAGGCTTGATGGCGGAAAGACGGGACATGTTTTGCTCCTTTAACGTTGCATGGTCGCGAGCGGGTGTCTGTGTCGCGCTGCCATCGTCGATGGCATGGATGCAGTCTAGTCGCGCACCGTCGCGCTTTTAATGCCAGAATGGCGCGAGTTCATGCTCAATCGTCTCACTCGCCCACCATGGATCTGCTGAGCCGCCTTCTCGCGCTGATGCCCGTTGCCGGCCGCCTCGACGTGCGCTGCCATTTCGGCGCGCCCTGGCGCATCGACGATCCCGCCGCGAAGGAGCGCGAGATCCGCTATCACGTACTGCTTGCGGGGCGCGCCATCGTCGAGGATGCGCACGGCGCGCCCGTCGCGCTCCATGCGGGCGACATCGTGCTGTTTCCCTCGGGCAGCGCGCACGTGCTGCACGACGGCAGCGGCACGGCGCCCGCGGCGGTTGCCAAGCGGATGGAAAACGGCGTGAGCATCGAAACGAATGTGGGCGACGGCGCCATCGCCGACGTCCTGTGCGGCCGCTTCCTGCTGCCTGCCGTGCCGCAGCGCCTGCTGCGCGAGAATCTGCCGGCGCGCCTCGTCGTGCATAGCGCGCGCGACGGCACGGAAGCACCCGAACGACTCGTGCGCCTGATCGCGCTGTTGCGCGACGAAGCGTATGAGGCGGCGCCCGGCAGCGAGTCGCTCGTGAACCATCTTTCGGGCGCGCTGTTCGGGCTCACGCTGCGCTACGCGAGCGCCGGCGACGCCCCGCCGCGCGGACTGCTCGCGCTCGCGCAGCGGCCGCGCCTGCAACCCGCCATCGACGCCATGTTCGAAGCGCCCGGCAAGTCCTGGACGCTGCCCGAGCTTGCGGAGCTTTGCCACATGTCGCGCGCGACGTTTGCGCGGCACTTCGACGAGGCCATCGGCCGCTCGGCCGCCGACGTGCTCACCGATATCCGCATGACCCTCGCGGGCCGCATGCTCGCGCAAAGCAACGACAGCGTGGCCGAAATCGGCGAATTCGTGGGCTACCAGTCGGACGCCGCCTTCCAGCGCGGCTTCAAGCGCCACGTCGGCATGACGCCTGCGCAGTGGCGCTCGCTGGCGCGCGAGACGGCTTCCGGCGCTTGAGCGCAAGGTCATGGCTCTGTCCGTGCCGTTTAGCCGCCGTGCGCGGGCGTTTCCTGCGCGAGCACCACGTCGCCGCTTTGGCTCCACCCGCCGCCCAGCGACCGGTAAAGCGCCACCGCCGCCTGCGCGCGCTCGCGCTGCGCGTCGTTGAGCAGGTCCTGATCGGCGAGCAGGGTTTGCTGCGCGCTCAGCACGTCGAGAAAGTCCGCGGCACCGCCCTTGTAGAGCTGGTTGGCCAGCTTGAGCGATTGCGCCGACGAACCCAGCGCGTCGTTCAACTGCTGGGTCTGGCTCGCCGTGCTCACGAGATCGCTGCGGCTGTCTTCCACTTCGCGCAAAGCCTGCAGCATGGTCTCGTGCAGATTCAGTTGCGACTCGCGCATGCGGCTCTCGCTCTGGTCGATGTCGGCCGTGATGCGCCCCGCGTTGAAGATCGGACTCGTCGCGCCGATCGCTGCGCTAAAGAGGTTATCCGTGAGCGTAGGCATGCCGAGATAGGACACGGCGAGAATGCCGTCCGTGAGGTTGAGCGTGAACTTCGGATAACGCTCGGCGCGCGCCACGCCCACTTCCGCCGCGCGCTGCTGCACGGTCGCGTAGGCGGCCTGCACGTCGGGGCGGCGCAGCAGCGCTTCGGAAGGCAGCATCTGCGGCACGCTCGCGGGCACGCCGGGAATGGGCGCCGTTTGCGTGAGCGCGAGTTGCGCCACGGACTCCGGCGTGCGCCCCGTGTACACGGCGATCAGGTTCAACTGATGATCGATGCTCGCCTGCGCACGCGGGATGCGCGCTTGCAGCTCGCTTAGCTGCGTTTGCGCGCGGGCCACGTCCAGTTGCGTGGAAAGGCCGTATTTCAGGCGGTCTTGCGTGAGCAGCAAGGTGCGCTTGCGAATCTCCAGGTTATCCTGAAGGATCTTCAACTCCGCCTGTGCATAGCGCAGATCGACATACGCCGAGGCCGTATTTGCCGCCAGCGCGAGACGCACTGCATCGAGCGCATGCTTCTGGCCCACGAGGTTCGCTTGCGCCGCGAGCAGGTCGAGCCGCTCACCACCGAACACGTCGGGCGACCAGCTCAGCGCGAGACCCGCGCCGGCCTGCTTCACGTAGCCGAGCGGCGGCGGCGTGTTCTGCCGCGTATAAGCGCCATGCGCGGTGAAGTCGAGTTGCGGCAGCAGCGCCGCATGCTTTTGCGTCGTGATCGATTGCGCCTGCTTCACACGTTCGGCGGCGGCCTGCAAGTCGAGGTTGCCTTCGAGCACCGTGGCGAGCAGCGTATCGAGCGTCGGGTCGCCGAACTGCGCCCACCAGGCGCGCGCTTCGATGGCATCCTGCGGCGCGTCGATCCGCCATGCCGCCGGCGCCGTTTCGTGCACCGTGGCGGGCAGGTCGGGATGCTGCGCGGGCTGCACCGCGCACGCGGCGAGCACGGCAGCGGACAGCAGCGAGAGTACGAGACGCATGGGAGTCGATGAGCGTTCAGGGATTTTCATGGGGCACCTCAATGGGCGTCGGGCGGCGGGCCGCCCAGCGAAATCGGCTTGGAGAACGCCACGCTCGCAATGGCGACCAGGAAGCAAAGCGAGAGCACGAAGAACGTATCGGAGAACGTCATCACGAGCGCTTCGCGCAGCACCAGTGCATGCAGTTGCGCGAGCCCCGCTTCGGCGGCATCGACGGCATTGCCCGCCACGGACGACCAGTACGCGGTGCGGCCCGCCAGCAGCAGCTGCACCTGTGGCGCGCCGCCGGTCACGCTCTCGTTCAGACGCAGATAGTGGAAGTTGAGCCGGTCGTTGAGCATCGTCGCGCTCACGGCAATGCCGATCGCGCCGCCCAGATTGCGCATGAGGTTGAAGAGCCCGCTTGCCGACTTGAGCCGCGAAGGCGGCAGCGAGCCGAGCGACATCGTGACGATGGGCGGAATGGCGAACTGCTGGCCGATGCCGCGCAGCGCCTGCGGCACGAGGAACTGCTGCCAGCCCCAGTCGTGCGTGAGCGGCACATACAGATAGCAGCCAACCCCGAAGCAGATCAGCCCGAACAGCATCAGCGCACGCATGCTGAAATAGCGTGTGGCAAAGGCGTAGACGCCAAGCGCGAGCAACTGGAACACACCCACCGAAAGCAGCGACAAGCCGATCTGCAGCGAACTGTAGCCGCGCACTTCCGCGAGAAAGAGCGGCGTGAGATAAACGGCCACGAAAATGCCGATGCCCGTAACAAACGAAAGCAGACTGCCAATGCCGAAGTTGCGGACGAGCAACGCGCGCAGATCGACGATGGGGTCCTTCGCCGTGAGCGCGTGAACGATGAAGAGAAAGCCGCAGATCGCCGAGATCCACGTACAGGCAACGATCACGTCGTCGCCGAACCAGTTCTTGCGCGGGCCTTCTTCGAGCACGTATTCGAGGCAGCCGAGAAAGCCGCACATGAGCACGATGCCGAGATAGTCGCCACGTTTGAGCAGCGAAAGATCGGGCTTGTCGATGTTCACGTACTTCGGCACCAGCACGGCCACCGCAATACCCGGCACGAGGTTCAGATAGAACAGCCAATGCCACGACCATTGATCGGTGATCCAGCCGCCAATCACGGGCCCGAGCGTGGGCGCGAGCGAGGCGAGCGCGCCAATCGTCGTGGAGGCGACGAGACGCTGCTTGCCGGGAAACAGCACGAAGGCCGTGGTGAACACGGTGGGGATCATCGCCGCGCCGAGCGCGCCTTGCAGGCCGCGAAACACGATCATCGAGTTGATGTCCCAGGCGAGGCCGCACAGCATGCTCGTGATGGTGAAGCCCACCGCGGAGGCCGCGAAGAGCCAGCGCGTGGAGAACACTTTCGAGAGCCAGCCTGACATGGGAATCACCATGATCTCGGCAATCAGATAAGCCGTTTGCACCCATGACAGCTCGTCCTGGCTCGCGGAAAGACCGCCGCCGATGTCGCGCAGCGACGAAGCGACGATCTGGATGTCGAGCGTGGCCATGAAGAAGCCGATGCACATCAGCGCGAACGCGAAAGCGCGTTGCGCCATCGGTTGAAGATGGGGAGCGAGTGTCGGGTCGACGCTGGTCGTGGCGTTCATCGTCGTCGCCTCTTCAATGCGCTTGCGTGAGATGCACTTTCACGGTCGCCGAAAGACCGGGGCGCAGCGCGGCTTGCAAGTCAGCCGGCGCATTCGCGTCGACACGGATGCGTACCGGCACGCGCTGCACGATCTTCGTGAAGTTGCCCGTGGCGTTCTCGGGCGGCAGCACGCTGAAGGTCGCACCCGTGGCGGGCGCGAGGCTCTCCACGGTGCCGTGCAGCGTGCCGCTGGCCGCGTCGAGCGTCACGTCGGCGCGGTCGCCCGCGTGCATCTTCTTCAACTGGTCTTCCTTGAAATTCGCGTCCACCCACAGGCCCGTGGCGGGCACCACGGTCAGCAGCGGCGCGCCCACGTTGGCAAGCGTGCCCACCCGCGCCGTGCGATTGCCGATGTAGCCGTCCACGGGCGCAGTCAAGGTCGTGTATTCGACGTTCAGTTGCGCGAGGCGCTGGTTGGCCTCGGCCGTTGCGACACGCGCCTGGGCGTCGTTGATCTGCGCGGCCAGCACGTCGAGCTGGCGTTGCGCCGCCAGCACCGCCGCGCCGCTTTGCGCAACCGACGCCTGGGCCTTCGCGTAGTCGGAATCTGCACGCTCGACCAGCTGGTTCGAGACTGCGTCGTCCTTCACCAGCTCGCGGTAGCGCGTCTGGTCCTGGCCGCTGCGCGTAAGTTCCGCGTTCGAGGCACGCACTTCGGCCTGGTGCTGGTTGATCACCGCTTCCTGCAACGTGCGCCTCGCCTGCAACTCGTCGACCGCGGCGCGCGCGCTCGCTAGCTCCGCGTTGGCCTGGGCAAGCTTCGCGTCATAGTCGCGCGAATCGAGACGCAGCAGCACCTGGCCCGCGTGCACGCGCTGGTTGTCCTGCACGGGAATCTCGGCGACGAAGCCGCTCACACGCGGCGCCATCACGGTGACGTTGCCGCCGACGTAGGCGTCGTCGGTGGTCTCGACGAAGCGCAGCACCAAGAACCAGTAGCCGGCGGCGGCCGCCAGCACGAGAGCGACCGCGCCGAGCGCGAGACGCATGCGCGAGATGCGCGTACGCTCTCTCGCTTGCGTCGGCTCGACCACGACGGAAGTGGAAGGACTCGACATGACGTTTACCTGTGCATATACACTGCTAAAGATGAAAAAAGCGCCGCGATGGGAAGAAGCGCGACGCAACCCACAAACCCGACCGAAAACACTAAACCGCCCGAGTGATGCGAAACAACTCGCGCCGCAGCCACGCGGCGCGTCGTGCGCCAAAGCGGCGCTCGAATTCGTCCTGCGCCGCGCGCCAGTGTTCGTGCGCCGCGTCGAGCCGCGTACGGCCCACTTGCGTGAGCGCGAGGCGGCGGCGGCGTCCGCCGCGGTCCGGCGCATCGGCCACGAGCGCACCGCGCAACAGCGGCCGCAAGGCCCGCACGAGCGTGGTACGCTCCATCACCATCGAGCGCCCGAGTTCCGCCATCGTGAGGCTCGACGCGCGGCCCAGCGCGCCGAGAATGCTGAACTGCGTGGGCGTGAGGCCCGCCGCGCTCAGGTGCCGCTCGTAAAGCTGCGACAGATGCCGCGCGGCCTGGCGTACGGCAAAGCAATCGTCGTGCTCGGGTGACTGATAGATGTGCATATGCACAGATTAGTCGGCAGTCAGGCCGCGAACAAGGCTTATGCGCCGCATCACATTATGGACGCGGCGACAATAATCGCCGCCAACCTTTCAATCCGCCTTCATTTCGGAGGGTGTCTCGTGCGTCACGTCATCGAAAAACGCCGTGGCGTGGTCGATGAACGCGCGCACCTTCGCCGGCAGCAGCGTGCGCGTGGTGTAGGCGAGGCGAATCTCGATCTGCATGTCGATGAGCGGGAAATCGTCGAGCACCGTCACGAGCTTGCCCGCCTCGAGTTCCTCCCCGACAAGCGCGGTGGGGAGAATGCCGATGCCGAAGCCTTGCAGCACCATCGCGCGGTTGAACTCGGGGTTGTTCGAGGCGATTTCGTGATGCAACGGCACGACGACTTCCTCCTCGCCCACGCGAAACGCGATCACGGGCTTGCGCATGGAAGGCGGCATCGGCACGAACACGTGGTTGGCGAGGTCGGCAGGATGCTTCGGCGTGCCATGCGCTTCGAGATACGCAGGCGTCGTGACGAGCGCGAGCGGAATGCGCTCGAGCAGGCGCGTGACGGTCGATTCGTTGTTGAGCATGAACGGCAGCACGAGGCCGAGATCGTAGCCGTCCGCGATCAGGTCGACGGGGCGCTCGGTGAGGATCACGTCGAGCGTCACCTTGGGATGCGCGCGTTTGAAGCTGGCGATGAGCGGCACGAGGCGATTGACCGTGGCCGTGGTGTGCGCGACCAGGCGCAGCACGCCGCTCGCTTCACGCGTTTGCACGGTGGCGTCGGCCTCCAGCGCGTCGAGGTCGTCGAGCACGCGGCAGCAACCTTCGTAGAAGCGCTCAGCCGCCTCGGTGAGCGACACCGCGCGCGTGCTGCGATGAAAGAGCCGGCTGCCGAGGCGCTTTTCGAGGCGCGCGATGGCACGCGAGACGACGGGCGTGGTGAGGCTGTGCATGTCCGCGGCACGCGTGAAGCTGCGTGCCTCGACGACGGAGCGGAAGATCCGCAGGCTGTCGATGTAGTCCATGGTCGTGAGGGGGATGGTGTTGGCGTAGCTTAACACCGGGCAACGCGGCCCACTCACGCACGACGACGGGGCGATTTGTCAGAACTGTGCGGTGGCCTGCACGCCGACCGTCAGGCGTGAAGTTGGGAAACCACGAGGCTTGTAAATTGGCGTTCCCATGAAAAGGTCATAGCTCAAGCCTGCGTATTTCATCGGGATCCCGCCGCGAACGCCAATCACTGCGCCCGCGAGCTGCGTACCCGCGAGGAACGCCGTACCCGGCCCGAACACGTGGCCGTAGTCAACTCCTGCGTAGAGCGTCTGCCCCGTCTGGAACACGGACCATTGCAGCTCGTTGCGCCAGTAGAAGCCGCGCTCGGCGGCCAGCATCGTGTTGCCGTCGAAGCCGCGCACGGTGTAGCGGCTGCCGATGGTCAGGTCGTCGATATAGAACAGCGTGTCGTTGGTGAACTGGCCGTGCACGGTTCCCACATAAGCGAAGCGCTGCGCGCCGATGGCAAACGGCACCGAGAGGTTGGCGTCGAGCACCGCCATGTGGAAGCGATACGTGGGACCGTTCGTGTACGGATCCGGTGTCGCGCCAAAGCCACCGATACCCTGGCGATACGCCAGCGTGCCGTCGAACTGTGCCGCGCCGAAGTAATGACGATCGGTCACCCCGAGTTCGAGGAACGTGTTGTTGCGCGCCTGCGTGGGGATGGTCGTGTCATCGATAAAGCTGTCGCCAAACCGCTTCGAGAGCTGCATATAGCCACCGAGGACATCGTTCTGGCCGCGCGCGATGACACGCGCGAGACGCAGCGCGGCAGTCTGCGAATTGCCGCTCGATACGAACGTCTGGTTCACGCCCGCGATGTTCTGGTAGTAGGTGTTCGTGTTGCCCGAGAGCGTGGCCGTCCAGTAGCCCCACGGCACCGAATACGAGCCATTGAAACCGTGCGAACCCAGCGACTTGTTGCCGAACGAGAGGTCCTGGTTCGCGCCGACCGTGAAGATGTCGTTCAGCCCGAGCGGGTTGTCGATGCCAAGACTCACGTTGCCCTGCCACTTGCCCGTGGCGTCGGTGCCCGAGTTGTCCACCGAGGCGACGAACGTCCACGGCTTGCTGCGCTTGAGCGTCACGATCACATCGCTTTCGCCGGGCGCGCCGGTTGGCTCGATCTGCATGTCGGCGTCCTGGCTCGCCACGCGCTTCATCTGCTCCAGACCCTGCTCGAGGTCGCGCAGGTTCAGCAGCTCGCCGCTGCCGGTGGGGAATGCCGTTCTCCATGTGCCCCACATCGACGGCTCGGCCAACCGCACCTGGCGCACGACACCAGGCACGAGCGCAAACCGCATGACGCCCGAGGACAGGTCCTGCTCGGGCATCAGCGCACGCGTGGTGATGTAGCCGCGCGAGAGGATCGCCTGTTGCAGGCCCTTCACGAGCACGTCCATGCCGGCCTTACCGATGCATTGCCCCTGGTAGTGGCCGAGCCATTCGAGCGCGAAAGCGAACGGGTCCTGCGGCAGCGCGGACGCGCCCTGCTTTCGTACCGCGTCGGACAGTCCGGGCGGCACGTCGAGCGTGAATGTCTCGATACGGAAACAAGGCGTCTCCTGCGGCAGGTCGGGATACGCCTGCGCCTGCGGCACGGCCGAGCGCACGGCGGGTGCCTGGACGGTGGCCTCGCGCTGCTGCGCGTCGAGGCGCTGTTGCTGCATTTGCTCGGTTTCCATGCCGCCCAAGGTTTGTGCCGGCACGTTGGGCGCGAGTGTGGCCAGGGCTGTGAGCAGCAGCACGGCCAACTTCTTTCGGATTCTCATCGTGATGATGGGGTGTTGGAAATTACACCCTGTTATTTCTGGAGTCCTGAATTATTGAGATAGCGGTTCGCGTGTGGCGGCTGGTTGCTACGAATCATGCGAGTTCATTTGTTTCTGGTGACTACAGGGAACACCCGACTACGGTGGTGGTGGTTGTTTCAACCAAAGAAGATGTTTTTCACCACGACGTAATCGATTAAACCCGTCATCGTTGTAAAGACGATCAAGCATGCAACTCGACTGCGACGCGATCGATCAGGATACGAGAACGGGAAACAGGCATCACATCACCATTTCATCCTGCTTTGTCCGTGGTCATGACAGTTCCAATATTGACGGTTTCGCCGAATATCAACCCAGCGCCGACGCCTAGCGCAGTGGCAGCTCCGTTGAAGGCGAGTAATCGAAGCGCGGGCCGCATGGGTGGCGGCCCATACGGCCCGCTGACCGCAACCAGTTCACATGGAGAACTGTTCATGGCTGACGCCGATCTTAATGCATCGCCCGCTCGTCCCGAGCGCCGCGCCACCGTCCAGCAGCTCATGCGCTGGCGACCTTCACCGGAACCCAGCAGGTACTGGCGAACGCCTACGTTCTTCCCGTGGCTGCGCATCGCCGGCATATGGCTTGAACAGGCCGGCTTCCCACCCGGCCAGCGCGTGAGGATCGAGGTCCAGTACGGCAGGCTCGTCATTACGCCGGACGGAACCACCCCATAAACAGTGAACCCGGCCGCGTTTGCTTTTAATGCACCTTGGTTTTTGTTGTCTGCCAATGCTTACGGGCCTCATTCAGGCTGCTTTGATTGGCACCTCCTGCGAATGTGGGGTCACTTGATTGCACTGGATCGTCTTCCCAGCCGCACACAGGGCAGATTTCATAATCGTCTCGTACACCAATTGTCAGGCTCTCACAGCATGGGCACGGTAAGCGACTTTCTTTCTCTTGCATCATTGTTTATTCCAGTAGTCCATTCCAGCCGCCGGTTTGAACATCGTCTTTGGCGCACCGTCTTTGGTTTTTGATGCGAACGTGTTCGTCGCTGGATCGTAATACAAAGTATCACCATTGGGTCGTGTCTTGGTAAGCGTCCCATCGGGTGGATTGTTCACGAAGTCCTGTGCTGCCTGAACGTATTGCACCGAGTTTTGATACTCAGGGAACTCGTCACCGTGTTTCGTCGAATGGCCGTAGGCATTTTCAACTGACGTCTTGTCCTTTGTTGAAGACCAGAACGTACTCTTATCGCCATCGCCGCTGTTTGTGTCATCACCGTTCCCACTATTAAGCGTCGCATTACTGGGCGCATACCCCGGTGTCCCCGGCGTGGCTAGCCATCGCAGTTCAAGTTCTGGCAACCCACGATGCTGCGGATTTCCCAGTCGTGCTTGCCGCCCGAAGCTTCCGCCGTCTGCTTATCGGAATTTCGCAGGATTTCCGCTATGATTCGGCCTTCCGCTTCCTGAACACTGATCCCCAGCTTATCGGCAACGAGCTTCGCATTCTTCTTCGCTAGCGCGTATTCATCAGGGTGGAGTTGTCTGTTGTAAAGGTCAGGTGATCGGGTCCGGACTTTCATACCTTCTGATCACTCCGCGCCCGTTCCATATCGATATCGCGCCGGCGACAGAAAGGCCACAAGTCAAGACTGGATAGGGGTTGGGTTGAGCGGCAATCGCTAGTGCAGCGACGCCTGTGTTGAGCAGGAATATGCCCAACGCAATACGCCACACCAGTGGTGTACAGCGGTTCAGACACCGCGCCAGCGGACATAACCCACCGCAAAGCAAAGAAGGTTGTCGGCCGTATTTGTCGTCGCCGACAGGCGCTGCATTGTCGAGGTTTGCGCAGCGATGCCGAGCGGAACCGCCCCGGTGGCAGTCATCAACGTGGGTACCACCTGCAGAATCGCAAACAGGTAGAGCGCAATCTGGGCGACGGCAAAGTTATCCTCGATCGCGACCCTGCCAAGTTCTGGTTCATTCATTCTCGCTATTCCTGTTTGTCGTCCTTGGCCTTGTAGCTGTCGCGCGCCTTTTTGTACCTGTTGTCGAAGGGCTTAATGTGTAGCATTCGGGCCCTACTACATAGGCCACCAACCGCCATAAGAACGAATCCAAATAGCGCCAAGAAAGCGCTCCAGATTGAGGGAGGTGCGCATTTGAACGTTACGTATGAAATCCCAATGCCAACCGCGATTAGCATGGTACATGCCCAACCGGATAAATTACCGTCGTCTATAATTTTCACTTTTTCACCGGCTCAGTAACGAAGCTATTCCACGATGCATTTACGAAATCCTGAATTTTTTGGGAAAAAGTGCTGGTATTGAATGCGTTTGCGGCTTCATTGATTACGGGACTCGCGAGCGGATATCTCGAAGAGAAACGATCGGAAATCATGGCGCTGCCACTATTCGTCCAGTATTGCCCCACATCAGGACGGATGGCTTGACTAACCGCGTCTGCACCAATTCCGACAACTGTACCTACATAGGCAGCCGCCTCAAATATAGGTGAATATGGGGAGGGCACTGCGGCTGCAGCGGCGGTCGCCGCGCTAAACCGTCCCGCATTGGTTGAAACCATCGCAGAGGCATCTGCCGTCGTATTACGCATGAAGTTGACATCTGACTGATCGAACTTCGTTAGCGGCCCCGTGATATTGATCGACCCGGCGGCGGACATTTGCGGATATTGAACCACGCTCGGCACCTCGCCCGGTGAAGCTGAGTTGTAGTTAGCGCGGATATATTCCTGCAATCGCGGATCCGCCTGCGCGGTCATCTGTGTCACGATCGGCTTGCCGCACCGATGGACGCACCGGCGGTAGCCCAGTTGTTCGGCCCGAATATATTCACCCCTGACGGGCCAGCCCATCAGCCAACATTCGACCAAGCCAGATTGCCATTGTTGCCGTCATTAGTACAGCCGCCACTTTCAGAAGCGCAAACAGATAGAGTGCCATCTGTGCGAGGGCAAAATTGCCCTAATGGTTACCTCGTCGAATGTCGTTCCGTTCATTTCGGTTCATCCTGTTTATCGTCTTCGACTTTATAGCTCTCGCGCGCCTTCTTGTACGAGTTATCGAAGGGCTTGATGCCAAGCATATGAGCACGGCTCGCGTAACCACCCACTGCAGCAATTAGAAGCCCGACAAGGGCGATTAGCAGAGAGCGATCGTACTTTAAGCCAGCGATACCAATAGCTATACCAACAACGCACAACACTCCCCTCACTGTGGGGGTGAAATTTCCATTACGAATGAACTTTTCTTTGAGCATCATTTACTTTTTAAGTTGTTGCATCCAATCCGATGATTTGACTTTTTCTGCCGTCTCGTTAAAAGCTGGTGCGAGCATTGGCAGACGATCGGATACAAAGAAGTTACCCGTGTCGACCAGGCTATCGGAAACGTAACCTCTGGGATTCGGTCTCGCCGCTTGCTCGAGCCCTCCCGCTAACCATCCGGCCACCGTTGCAACGTATGACGCTGTAGTCAACCCGGGCGAGTAGGGTGACGGAATTGCTGCCGCTGCCGCAGTTGCTGCTCCGAATCTCCCCGCAGTGGTCGAAGCCAACGACGCCGCATCCGCCGTCGTATTGCGCATGAAGTTCACATCCGACTGATCGAACTTCGTGAACGGCCCCGTCAGGTTGGTCGACCCGCTGTTACCCGTCAACGCGTACGTAAACTGACTCGGAACCTGGCCCGGCGAAGTGCTGTTGTAGTTCGCCAGAATATACGACTGCAACTGTTGATCAGCCTGTGCCGTTAGCTGCGTCACGATCGGCTTGCCGTCCACCGTCGTACCGCCCGATATCCACTGTGCGCCCGAGTCCGTCGGTGTTTGCCCGACCAGCGTGGTGGGTGCGCCTGATTCGTACGTGCCATTGGCGCTCACACCCATGATGCGCATTTGGTCTTCGATCTGCGCCTGCGTGTATTTCCCGTTACTCCCATCGGCCAATTGCTTCGCTAGCGTCTTTTCCTCTGGATGCAGCTGCCGGTTGCAGAGGTCTGCGGATCGGGTCCAGACGTTCACACCTTCTGATCACTCCGCGCCCGTTCCATACCGAGATCGCACCGGCGACAGAAAGACCGCAGGTCAAAGCTGGATAGAGGTTGGGTTGAGCTACTATAGCTAGTGCACCGCCGCCTGTGTTGAGCAGGAATATGCCCAACGCAATGCGCCACAGCAGAGGCGTGCATCGATTCAGACACCTCGCCAGCAGCATGTAACCCACCGCAAAGCAAAGCACGTTGACAGCCGCATTTGTAGTCGCCGACAGGCGCTGCATTGTCGATGCCTGCGGAGCGATGCCGAGCGGAACCGCCCGCGGTGACAGTCATCAGCGTGAACACCACCTGATGAATCGCAAATAGGTAGAGCGCAACTTGGGCGACGGCAAAGCTATCCTCGATCGCGACCCTATCAAGTTCTGTTTCATTCATTCTCGCCATTCCTGTCTGTCGTCCTTTGCCGTGTAGCTGTCGCGCGCCTTTTTGTAGCTATTGTCGAAGGGCTTGATACCCGCCTTGCTGGCTAAATGACACGCGCCGCCGACACCGCCCAATAATGTACCGATTGACACGCATATCCAAAGCAAGGGATTAGCTAAGTCTTTGATGAAAAAGGCGCTTCCCCATATCAGCGCCAATCCGAGCACTATGCACACGTCGCGAAGTGGTTGGGCTAGGTTTCCTTCTTGCAATAGTTTCATTTGCTAGTCACCCCCTTCAGGTACTCGCCAACTTCGTTGATTACTGGACCTAGCATAGGATACCGATCCCCCAAAATGCTGCTCGGCACGCCAATAATGATGTCATCCTTGAACATGGCAGCCGGGTCCGGTCTGATTATTTGAGCAACGGCATCGGCTACCAAGCCAACCATCCCTGACCCGGCTGCCAACGAAGCTGCGGCGGGTTGGTGCACGCCGGGAACTGCAGCTGCAGCACCGGCTGCTGCGCTGATTCGTCCCGCATTCGTCGAAATCATCGACGCCCCATCCGCCGTTGTACTGCGTACGAAGTTCGTATCCGACTGATCGAACTTCGTAAAGGGTCCCGAGATGTTCCACGAACCCGTGCCGGTCGGTCGGTCATAGGTGAATTGGCTCGGCACATCGCCCCGCGATGTCGAGTTGTAGTTCGCCAGAATGTAGGCCTGTAATTCAGGATCGGCTTGTGCGGTGACCTGCGTCAGGATGGGCTTGCCGTCGGCAGTCGTTCCAGCCGAAATCCATCGCGCTCCCGAATCGCTCGGGGCCTGTCCGATCAGTGTCTCGGGTGCCCCTGACTCATGATTTCCATCAGTGGAAACTCCCATGATGCGCATCTGTTCCTCGACCTGTGTCTGGGTGTACAGGCCACCGCTGTTGTCCGCCAATCGCTTGGCCAGCGTCTTCTCCTCGGAATGCATCTGCCGGTTGTACAAGTCCACGGTCGAACTGCCAAACGCACCCGCGCCACCTACTGCCGCACCCGCGCCCGTCGCGACCACGTTCGCCACGATGTTGCCAAGCGCGGCGTTCATGTTCGCATCGCCGGTCAGGTTCGACGCAGCAATCGAATCACTGAGCTTGTTCAACTCGCCCCCCATCTTCGAGCCAATACCCGCGCCTGCTGCACCCGCGACAGCACTGCCCACGCCGCCGCCCAGGCCCGCTACGACCGCCGCGCCCGCCGCCTGCATCTCCGCACGCTTGCTGCCGCCTTCGGCCCATGCGGAGTCACCCGTCGCCCTGGCCTGCGCGTCCGCGTAGTCCCCGATGCGCTGCGCCACCGCCTGCCCTGCGGCCTGTGCGGCGTTCATGCGGTCGCCCTGCTCGTTCAGCAGGGCGCTCACGTCAGGCAGCTTCGACACAGTACCGTTCGTGTTCGTCGTGTCCCGGGAGAGATTTGCCACGTCCTGCCTTTGGCTTGCCCCGTCCGTCACAGTGATCGCACCTGCACTCACGGCGGTGCGCGTGGTCGCATCCGCCGCTCCGCTGTCGCTCTGTGGCAACATCGGTGCTACGCCGCCCCTGTTCGACCCTGAGCCGGGGCCTACCGCCTTACCCGTATTTGCAATCCCCACGCCCGCACTGGCGCCGTTGCTCGTCGCATCGTAGTGCGAGCGGTTCTGCACATCGCTGTATGTGAGCGTACCGGTGCTCAAGCTGTTCTTCTCCACATCCGCAGCGCTGGAAATAACCGCACCCGTGAGCGCGGTGTTCCCCCTCACGCTGATATCGAAACCACCATTACCCGCATTGATCCCCGCCTGCTCCTTCACGCCCGCATAGTTCGAATCCGCATGGCCGTTCTGCGCGCTGAAGCTCGCGCTGCCGCCGCCCTGGCTGATCGTGAAGCCAGCAATCGTGGCGGTACCGGCGGCTCAATGCGCGAAGGCACACCGAGACGCCGCTTTACCCGTGGATCAAGCTTTCGGGGTGCTGGCTTGAACTCGCGGGCTTTGAAGCAGGCCAGCAAGTGAGGATCGAGGTCCAGCACGGCAGGCTCGTCATCACGCACGAAACGACACTGCAAACAATAAACCCGGCCTAGGCCGGGTTTATCACCATCCACATCAGCTACTCATACCCATCATTTTTCCTGCAGCCAGCAACGGCTCTGGATGGGCAATCTGTAGTTTGTCAAGAACGCACGTCAGCAGCTCATAGGCCACGCCATACTCGCCGAAGTCAATGTATTCCGATACATCGTTGCGGTCACTTTCGGAGATTTCGCTCCCGGTCTGTTCAAGAGATTCGCGCATCAGTCGCTCAATCCCGCCATAAGGCTCTTGCTGCATCGTCATTTAGGATTTCTCGGAACATTTGTTAGGAATGCCGTGACGATTCCGACCCCCTTACTAGCCGGTTCGATTACGACACGAATGTCAATGCCATCACGGATACCATTCTTAACTATTCTGCCGTTGGCTTGAACGGTTTCAGCAATGGTCGGGTCCGTAGCGATATCCGAGACTGTGTCCACAATCTTCGAAGCCGGCCAATTCTCCGGGAACACGGACTACCCGGGCCACCTGGCCATTGATGGCCTCCGCCGGTTGCATCTCCAGTAAGTATATGAGTCGTTCTATCAGGCGATGCCAAATTGACATCGCCTGAAGCATTGCCGCCGGCCTCGTTATCGTTGTTCCCGCTATTCAACGTCGCGTTGCCCGGGGCGTATCCTGGCGTTTCAGCTAAAGAACACGTTCTTTACGATCACGTACGCAATGAAGCCCATGATGGCCATGAAGGCACACCACCAGATAATTTTTTGCGTCCGAGTTTTTGGCGTTGATGTAATCGAAGGTCCCATAGTGCTACCACCTGATTCCAGTCTTACCTTGATCGTTAGAGAAGCCCCAGCCCACTGATACAGGATTATCGGTTTTGCCTACGTTTGTACCCGCACCGAAACCGATGACAGTCGCAGTCCCGTTTCCAGGCGACACCATAATGCCGCCGCCCAAACCACCGTATAGAGCAGAGCCACCGCCGGCATATCCCCCGGCAAAGTTATTCGTCTGCCCAGGGCTGACTGATGTTGTGTTCAGATAGCCAGCGGAAACATTAATACCAGCGCCTACGGAATTTGGAATACCAAGATTCACACCATATCCAAAGAACGAATTGCCGTCACGTGTAAAGGTACCCCACACACTCCCCACGAAGTAATCCACCTGGAAATTCACAAAGTCCGGCGCGCGGATCAATCCAGGGTTCGAGCCGGTCGTGGTCGCCTGATACGACAAACCGCTGCCCTGCGCGCCCTTCACGATATACGCCTGCAAGTCAGGATCTCCCGGCCCGAGGCTCTGCGCCCACACCTGCTGGCCAGCCTGGTTCACGCCGTAGGGCTGCCAATCGGTTCCGTCCTGCGGCTGTGCACCGGTAGCCACCCGCACACCTCCCGATTCCGTCTGGCCGTTCACCGTCAGGTTCATCATCGCCATCTGGTTTTCCACGTCCTGCTCGCTGTACTTGCCACCGCTTTCGTCGGCCAGCTTCTTCGCGAGGGTCTTTTCCTGTGCCTTGCCGTCCTGATGCAACTGCCGGTTGTACAGATCCAGCAAATCAGCAAATGCGGCTGCACGTGGGTCTGTTGCTGTTAGGACTTATCCTGCCCGTGGTCCTTCACTTCGTAGCTCTTGCGCGCCTTCTTGTAGCTGCTATCGAAGGGCTTGATATGCAACATATGCGCGCGGCTAGAAAATCCTCCTAGCGCCATTAATCCAAATCCGAGCAAAAAACCGGTCATCCTCGCCCATCGAGGCAACCAGTCGAGCGCCAAGCTACCCGCAAAGACTACCAGTCCAGCAACAAACATCGTGATGCGCAGCCAGCCAGAGAAATTGCCTTCTTCGATGAGTTTCACCTTGTGGCACCTTTAGGACTAGAACTAAAAATCGAATTCGATTCGCTGGTTATCCAATTCTGTATGTCACTTGCGCTCGGCAAATTATTAACGATTGAGGTAACCCCGTTTACAATCAATGACGCCGCCGGCCAATGGTCCCCCGCGACCTGCCCACCAAGCGCTACCGCGCCTTGATACGTGTATTGACCAACATTCGGCTGCGCCAATTGCGATACCGCGTCAGCAGCGGTACCAACCACAGTAGCTCCAAAGGCAATCTGGCCGAAAACTGGCGCAAGAGGGGACGGAGTTGTTGCAGCGGTAGCCGCAGTGGAACCAACCCATCCGGCAGTATTGGAAATCATCGAAGTCGCGCCTGCAGTAGTGCTGCGCACGTAGTTTAGATCTGATTGATCGAACTTCGTGAGCGGCCCCGTCAGGTTGAACGTATAACCCTTGTTTCCGGTCTGGTCATAGACGATGTTCGGCACACCATTCTGCGCCGATGCAGAATTCGCCAAGATGTAGCTCTGCAATTCCGGATTCGGTTGCACCGTGATCTGCGTCAGGATCGGTTTGCCGTCTGCCGTCGTACCGCCCGATATCCATTTTGCCCCCGAGTCCGTCGGCGTCTGGCCGATCAGGGTCGCCGCTGCGCCCGATTCTTGATCCCCGCCAACCGTGCCGCCCATGATGCGCATCTGGTCTTCAATCTGCTGCTCCGTATATTTTCCGCCGCTCCCGTCGGCCAGCTGCTTCGCGAGCGGCTTTTCCTGCGGATGCAGCTGCCGGTTGTACAAGTCCACGGTCGAACTGCCAAACGCACCCGCGCCACCTACTGCCGCACCCGCGCCCGTCGCGACCACGTTCGCCACGATGTTGCCAAGCGCGGCGTTCATGTTCGCATCGCCGGTCAGGTTCGACGCCGCAATCGAATCACTGAGCTTGTTCAACTCGCCCCCAATCTTCGAGCCAATACCCGCGCCTGCTGCACCCGCGACAGCACTGCCCACTCCGCCGCCCAGGCCTGTTACGACCGCCGCGCCCACCGCCTGCATCTCCGCACGCTTGTTGCCTCCTTCAGCCCAAGCGGGGTCACCCGTCGCCCTGGCCTGCGCGTCCGCGTAGTCCCCGATGCGCTGCGCCACCGCCTGCCCTGCGGCCTGTGCGGCGTTCATTCGGTCCCCCTGCTGGTTCAGCAGGACACTTACGTCAGGCAGCCTCGACACGGTACCGTTCGTGTTCGTTGTCTCCCGGGAGAGATTCGCGACGTCCTGCCTCTGGCTTGCCCCGTCCGTCACAGTGATCGTGCCTGCAGTCACGGCGCTGCGCGTAGTCGCATCCGCCGATCCGCTGTCGCTCTGCGGCAACATCGGTGCTACGCCGCCCCTGTTTGACCCTGAGCCGGGGCCTACCGCCTTACCCGTATTTGCAATCCCCACGCCCGCGCTGATCCCGTTGCTCGTCGCGTCGTAGTGCGAGCGGTTCTGCACATCGCTGTATGTGAGCGTGCCGGTGCTCAAGCTGTTCTTCTCCACATCCGCAGCGCTGGAAATAACCGCACCCTTCAGGTCCGTGTTCCCCCTCACGTTGATATCGAAGCCGCCATTACCCGCATTGATCCCCGCCTGCTCGTTCACGCCCGCATAGTTCGAATCCGCATGGCCGTTCTGCGCGCTGAAGTTCGCGCTGCCGCCGCCCTGGCTAATCGTGAAGCCCCCGCCCGCGCTACTCCGGTGTGCCGCGCTGTTCGTCACGTCCTGCACACTCACGATGTTCAGGTTGCCCCCCACGTCCGCGATCACCTTCCCACCGTTGACCTGCGAGCCGGTGATGTTCGTGTCGCCGCCCGAGATCACCGTCACGCTGTTCGTGCCGTTCACGTGTGAAGCATTCTGGATCGCCGCGTCGCTGTTCGCGTCTCCGTGCGCATTTGCCATCGCAGCCGACACACCAAAGCCGCCGGCCAGCGTGTAGAAGGAAGCACCGCAGGACCGCAAACGAAGCGCGGGCCGCATGGGCGGCAACCCATACCGCCCGCTGACCACCACCAGCTCCCCGGAGGAACTGATCATGGCTGAGGCCAATCTTAAGCGACATTTATCGCCTGCGCACGCGCAGCACAGCCGCTGCGTGACACTGCGCACGACGCACGACTACGACCTCGCGCCACCCACTGAGGCTTTCATGCCGTGGACGCAGGTCGCTGACCTCTACCTGCAACGCGCCGGCTTTGAACCTCGGCAACCCATGCGCCTGTCCTTCGACTACCGCAACAACTGCCTCACCATCTCGCCCGAGCACTTCTGATGCCCCCAAAACAACAATCCCAGCTCGAAGGCTGGGTTTGTTGTTTCAGACTGCTCGGTTTGTCGCTCTAGCCGTATAAATTTAGAAGAAGAATTTCTTTGCAAAGACTAGAACCAAGATACAAAGGGCAACGCCAATAAATATTTTATAGGCCGTCTTCTGCTCCGGGGTCATGCGCTTCCATTCTTCGTCCGTTGGACCTCGCATCGTGTTCCTCCATCGTCACTTCTTCTCGTTGAGCGGAGTCGAATGACTCCAAGGCACCACACCCGCCGTAATTCCTCCCGGCGACGTTACGCCTACCTCAATAGCCGTTGAGCCGCCATAAGCGTGGGTAACAGCACCCATCAAATTAACTCTACCAAAGGGAACGGAAACGTAAACCTGGTTTCCATCTCCATTCATGAATGCATTCGTCGACGACGCATCACGCGCACCCCAAATCCAACCAAGCGTGGCTGTTGCGCCTGGCGCCCATGATGCAGGCGGAAACGACTGACTAACGCTGTATGACGTATAGACCGTACCATCGTAAAGGTTGACCGCACTGCCCACTGAACCTGACAGGCTACCCGCACCGACCGTCGCGTAATTGGGCTGGAGAGTGCCCGCAGCCGCCTCCGCATTTGCTCCTTGTGCATTGACCGCTGCCGTCACCAGCAATTCACTGCATGGGCTCATGCCACTACACACCTGCGCAACCAGATCATTCTTTTTCCGGTGCATGGCCTGGTTATACAGCTCGACGTTCGATGCCGTGGCGGCTCCCGCTCCACCACCGACCAGCGCACCGCCGACACCCGCCACAACATTCGCAGCCAGATTGCCGAGCAGTTCGGAACCCGTTGCCGATCCCACTCCCTTCGAGATCTGCTCCAGTTGGTCCGCCATTTTCGCAGCCAGACCCGCCCCCGCCGCACCGCCGATGGTTGAGAAGGCACTGCCACCGCCAAGACCACCGATCAGCGCTCCTCCGGCAATGTGCAGTGCTATCCGGCTGTCCCCACCCTCGGCCCACGAACTCGCCTCGGCCTGGTACTTCGCGTAACCGTCCATGTCGCCCGCAGCCTGCGCCGCGTCAGCCGCTGCCTGCGCAGTCTCCTGTTTGTTTTCCGCATACGCGCCGATGCCTTGCGCCACCACCTGGCCCGCCGCCTGTGCGGCCTGCATCGTATCGGCCTGCTGGTTCAGGATGCTGTTCACGTCCGGCGTTTTCGCAACCATGCCGTTCGTGTTTGTGGTGTCGCGCGACAGGCTCGCGATGTCCTCCTTCTGGTTCGCGGCGTCGATCAAGTTGATCGTGCCCGCGCTGATCGCGCTGCGTGTCGTCGCGCTCTGGTCGCCGCTTTCGTTCTGGCTCATCATCGGTGACACAGCGGGCGTACCACTCACCGAGCCTGGCCCGATTGCCTTGCCCGTATTTGCAATCCCCACGCCCGCACTGATGCCGTTGCTTGTCGCATCGTAGTGCGAGTGGTTCGCGATATCGCTGTACGTCAGCGTCCCGGTCGTCAGGCTGTTTTGTGCTGCGTCGGCCGCACTCGTTATCACGCCGCCCTTCAGGTCCGTGTCCCCCCTCACGTTGATATCGAAACCACCATTACCCGCATTGATCCCCGCCTGCTCGTTCACGCCCGCATAGTTCGAATCCGCATGGCCTTTCTGCGCGCTGAAGCTCGCACTGCCACCGCCCTGGCTGATCGTGAAACCACCGCCCGCGCTGCTCTGGTGGGCAGCGCTGTTCGTCACGTCCTGCACGCTCGCAATGTTCAGGTTGCCCCCCACGTCCGCGATCACCTTCCCACCGTTGACCTGCGAGCCGGTGATGTTCGTGTCGCCGCCCGAGATCACCGTCACGCTGTTCGTGCCGTTCACGTGCGAAGCATTCTGGATCGCCGCGTCGCTGTTCGCATCTCCGTGCGCATTCGCCATCGCAGCCGACACACCAAAGCCGCCGGCCAGCGTGTACTGCACGCCAATGCTCGCGCTACTGGAACTGTTCGAGCTGCGCGTCGAATCGGTGTTCGTGGTGTTGAACACGTTCACCTGGTTCTTCGCGGCCAGCAGCACATCGTTCGCGCTCACGTTCGAACCGGCAATCGTGACGTTGCCGCTGCCGCGTGTACCGTCACCCGTTGCGACGAACGCCGCCGTACCGCCAAACACGTTGACACCGGAAAAGCGACAATCCCATGATGGACGCTGCTCCGCCTTGCGTTAATAGATCGAATGGGTACGCGATCAATCGATTCATGAGTTGGATTCGACGTCGCGCTCCAACGCACGAAGTTCCTTGACCAATTGATATGTGATCGCCGCAAAGAACGTTAGATAAGCGGGCAATCCGACCAGTACAGGACGCCAACCCGCACCTTTCACCAAGGAGACTGCCAAAATGAACATTGGTAGCGCACAAGCGGCAACATAGGCAGTAAGCGCCTTTCGCCAGACGATTTTTCGCTTGCTTTTCGCGATCAATTCTTCCCCTCTGATTTCGATGCATTTGAGATTGCACTTTGCGCCGGACCCGCCAGAACCTGATTTATTTCAAAAAGTTACCGAGTGGTCCAGGCATCATGCCCGTCATCAATGCACCAAGTGCGTTCGACCCGATTCCCACGCCGGCAGCGAGATCAGGGCTTCCAGAGTCTGCGACTGCGGTTGCGCCGAAACTACCGACCCCCGCTACAGCCGCGTTATAACCGCCTACGACAACCTTACCCGCGATCCCGGCCTCTTTGCCTAGCGCTCCGAGCGGAAGAGACAACGCCGAAATGGCAGCAGTAATTCCTCCAACCATAAGTGACTTGCCGACGTTAGGATCATCATTCGAAAGGCCAAGGGCGCGACTAAGTGCGTCGCCCGAATAGTCGTACAACGCACCTAGTCCCCACGCTGTAGCTGCGATGGGAGCAACGGCTCCAAGGGTTGTTATACCAACCGCAGCGCCGACCGCCATACCAACCTGCGGATGCGCCTCGTAACCGGGCAATGCAGGTTGCTCAGGCGTCAACGGTCCACCCAGCCGCCCGGGGTTCGCCCGTTCAGCGGGAGTAGCATTGAACAAGCCACTGGCGTTTTGGCTGATAAACTGTACAGCTAGAGGATCGCCGCCCGGGCCCTTGCTTGCCATGTCATCGACGAGCCGATAGCCGTTCGCCAGCAACATCTGCTGCGCCTGATCGGTCGTGATCGTCTGTCCAGTCTGGCCTTCATAAAACTGCGCGAACTTGCCTGCATTGTCCTTCGCCCATTGCCGCTCGTCTGGATGCAATTGCCTGTTGTACAGGTCCACAGTCGAACTGCCAAACGCGCCCGCCCCACCTACTGCCGCACCCGCGCCCGTCGCGATCACGTTCGCCACGATGTTGCCAAGTGCGGCGTTCATGTTCGCATCGCCGGTCAGGTTCGACGCCGCAATCGAATCACTGAGCTTGTTCAGCTCGCCCCCCATCTTCGAGCCGATACCCGCGCCTGCTGCACCCGCGACAGCGCTGCCCACTCCCCCGCCCAGGCCCGCTACGACCGCCGCGCCCGCCGCCTGCATCTCCGCCCGCTTGTTGCCGCCTTCAGCCCAAGCGGGGTCACCCGTCGCCCTCGCCTGCGCGTCCGCATAGTCCCCGATGCGCTGCGCCACCGCCTGCCCCGCGGCCTGTGCAGCGCTCATGCGGTCGCCTTGCTGGTTCAGCAGAGCGCTCACGTCAGGTAGCCTCGACACAGTACCGTTCGTGCTCGTCGTGTCCCGGGAGAGATTTGCCACGTCCTGCGTCTGGTTTGCCTCGTCCGTCACAGTGATCGTGCCTGCACTCACGGCGCTGCGCGTAGTCGCATCCGCCGATCCGCTGTCGCTCTGCGTCAACATCGGTGCTACGCCGCCCCTGTTCGACCCTGAGCCGGGGCCTACCGCCTTGCCCGTATTTGCAATCCCCACGCCCGCACTGATGCCGTTGCTCGTCGCATCGTAGTGCGAGTGGTTCGCGATATCGCTGTACGTCAGTCCCGCGCCTTACCGTCCTGATGAAGCTGCCGGTTGAAGCGGTCCGCTAGCAGCCCCATTTTCTAGATGTTTTTCCTGATTTTGATATACCGAATCAACCCGAGCACACAGAAGGCAAACGCCATAAGTGAGCCGCGAATTAAGATAAAACGAACGTCTTCATAGCTCCACTGGTATTTGCCATCAAAAAACACTTCGGCTGCGTATACGCTCACAACCTTAATTAGAGAGACGCAGAGTATCGATGCGACGAAAGCAAGCGCAAAAAACAATAGAAGCCGAATCATTTCTGGCGCTCCATATGGCTCTTTGTCCCATTTATAGCCGCTCCCGCGGCCTCTCCCCCAATGCTTCCACCGATGGACGCACCGGCGGTAGCCCAGTTGTTCGGCCCGAATATATTCAACCCTGACGGGCCAGCCCATTGGCCGACATTCGACCAAGCCAGATTGCCATTGATTGTCGGACGCAAGAGACTGCCAAACCCGGCGTCAGCAATCTTGCCTGCTCCAAAACCGAGAGCAGAAGCGGTCGCTCCACTGAATGCTCCAAACGCAATGCTGTCACTCGTTCCATTCATGGTGTTCTTGATCGCAGTCGTCCCGCCCCCGTTAACCGCATTCACAAGGACATTCCATGCGAGATTTTTATATGCCCCTCCAAGGTCATACGCGCCTATAAAGCCAGTCGCATACGAACCCCCTACATCCAACCAATTGATATTTCCATTCTGGACGTATTGGGAACCTGCATTGATTGCCGCGCTGATCGCGCCCGTTCCAGCCTTTGAGGCCAATGCACCCGATCCCAACGCTCCATCTATCCCGAAGATCGGCGCACCGGGAATCGCCGCCAATGCCGGAAGCACCGCAGGCGCAGCCAGAGCACCAGCAATCGCAAGACCCAGCGCAGGATTCGCTTCGTGCCCGGGCAGTGCTCTTTGCTCTGGCGTCAGCGAATGATCTGCATTGCCATAGAGGAACGGACTGTTGTACTCCGCGGAGGTGGCCCGGAACATATTGCTCCCGGAATTCTGGCTGATGAACGCCGTTGCGTATTTGTTACCGTCCGGCGCCGGTCCAGCGCTCGCTGCGGCATCAACCAGCCGATAGCCGCTTGCCAGCAGCATCTGCTGCGCTTGGTCTGCCGTGAGCGTCTGTCCGGTCTGGTCCTGGTAGAACTGCGCGTACTTGCCCGCGTTGTCCTTCGCCCATTGCCGCTCGTCGGGGTGCAATTGTCGATTGTAAAGATCCACGGTCGAACTGCCAAACGCACCCGCGCCACCTACTGCCGCACCCGCGCCCGCCGCGACCACGTTCGCCACGATGTTGCCAAGCGCGGCGTTCATGTTCGCATCGCCGGTCAGGTTCGACGCAGCAATCGAATCACTGAGCTTGTTCAACTCGCCCCCCAGCTTCGAGCCGATACCCGCGCCTGCTGCACCCGCGACAGCACTGCCCACGCCGCCGCCCAGGCCCGCTACGACCGCCGCGCCCGCCGCCTGCATCTCCGCACGCTTATTGCCGCCTTCGGCCCAAGCGGGGTCACCCGTCGCCCTGACCTGCGCGTCCGCGTAGTCCCCGATGCGCTGCGCCACCGCCTGCCCTGCGGCCTGTGCGGCGTTCATTCGGTCGCCCTGCTCGTTCAGCAGGGCGCTCACGTCAGGCAGCTTCGACACAGTACCGTTCGTGTTCGTCGTGTCCCGGGAGAGATTTGCAACGTCCTGCCTCTGGTTTGCCCCGTCCGTCACAGTGATCGTGCCTGCAGTCACGGCGCTGCGCGTAGTCGCATCCGCCGATCCGCTGTCGCTCTGCGGCAACATCGGTGCTACGCCGCCCCTGTTTGACCCTGAGCCGGGGCCTACCGCCTTACCCGTATTTGCAATCCCCACGCCCGCGCTGATCCCGTTGCTCGTCGCGTCGTAGTGCGAGCGGTTCTGCACATCGCTGTACGTGAGCGTCCCGGTGCTCAGGCTGTTCTTCTCCGCATCCGCCGCGCTGGAAATCACCGCTCCCTTCAGGCCCGTGTTCCCCCTCACGTTGATATCGAAGCCACCACTACCCGCATTGATCCCCGCCTGCTCGTTCACGCCCGCATAGTTCGAATCCGCATGGCCGTTCTGCGCGCTGAAGCTCGCACTGCCGCCGCCCTGGCTAATCGTGAAGCCACCGCCCGCGCTTCATACGCTGAGAACACCCCCTTGCGTCACCACCCGCAGTCAACTGTTTTTCGAACGTCCCCGCTTGTCTCCCAGATCATGCTTAGATTCGCTCGCTGCCGCCGCGCTATTTTCACCAATGTCATTCAAGGCAGGTTTTGTCGAGCGCCCTAAGAAAGCAACGAGCGTAGCGCCCCCAGATATCCCGGCAAAGATCAACAAAGCGCGAGCTTGAACGAACTGCTGCAGTTCAAAGAACGCCTGCTTAGGCCCAACGTAAAGCGCGCCGATCAAGAAAATCACCAGATAGATCGAGAAAAAACACACCGCAAATACCTTCCAAAGCCTGAATCGACCGAGTATTTTTCCGAACACGGGACCGAGTACGCCACCGATTAGACCATTTAAAAATTCGCCGGACATAGATGCTCCTCAATCCTTATTGGATTCGCTGGGCTTCACTGCAGCCTGCGCTGCTTTTCCAGCCGTCTGCCCTAATGCAAGCTTGGTTCCACGAATTACGATTCCTGGAACGGTTGTGATGTTCTGAATCGAGTTCGGAATCCCAGCCCAATTGAACATTGATGTGGTGAACATACTACTGTACGCACCAAACGTAGCAGCCGTTGCCAAGCCGGCGTAAGAAAAGCGCTGGTCGAAGCTGTCCATAAAGTCGGATCCATTCTTTCGATAATCGACGTACGCTCCCGCTGCGGCACCACCTGTGTAAAGCGTACCCGATGCGGCTGCACCGGTCGCTGCCGCTGTCGTTAGAGAATAGCCTGCCTGTGCCGCTTTATACGCAGCAAACAGGTCCTGTGCATACGCTGCGCCATTCGATGCACCAGCAACGATTTCAGGGGCAAGACCCGCCGTCACCAGACCACCCGCTATCGCTAGACCTGCCTTCGGATTCGCAATCGCACCAGGCAGTGCCTTCTGTTCGAGTGTCAGCGAACCATCCGTGTTTCCAAACTTCAACGGATCGTTGTAGTACTGATCCTTGACGAACAGACCGCCACCGTTCTGGCTGATGTACTGGATTGCCGTTGTGTCTCCGCCCGGCCCCTTGCTCGCCGCAGCATCCACCAGACGATAACCATTGGCCAGCAGCATCTGCTGCGCCTGATCCTCCGTGATCGTTCGCCCGGTCTGGTCCTGGTAGATCTGCGCGTACTTGCCCGCGTTGTCCTTCGCCCACTTGCGCTCGTCAGGGTGCAATTGCCGGTTGTAAAGATCCACGGTCGAACTGCCAAACGCACCCGCGCCACCTACTGCCGCACCCGCGCCCGTCGCGACCACGTTCGCCACGATGTTGCCAAGCGCGGCGTTCATGTTCGCATCGCCGGTCAGGTTCGACGCAGCAATCGAATCACTGAGCTTGTTCAACTCGCCCCCCAGCTTCGAGCCAATACCCGCGCCTGCTGCACCCGCGACAGCACTGCCCACGCCGCCGCCCAGGCCCGCTACGACCGCCGCGCCCGCCGCCTGCATCTCCGCACGCTTATTGCCGCCTTCGGCCCACGCGGGGTCACCCGTCGCCCTGGCCTGCGCGTCCGCGTAGTCCCCGATGCGCTGCGCCACCGCCTGCCCTGCGGCCTGTGCGGCGTTCATTCGGTCGCCCTGCTCGTTCAGCAGGGCGCTCACGTCAGGCAGCTTCGACACAGTACCGTTCGTGTTCGTCGTGTCCCGGGAGAGATTTGCCACGTCCTGCCTCTGGCTTGCCCCGTCCGTCACAGTGATCGCACCTGCACTCACGGCGCTGCGCGTGGTCGCATCCGCCGCTCCGCTGTCGCTCTGCGGCAACATCGGTGCTACGCCGCCCCTGTTCGACCCTGAGCCGGGGCCTACCGCCTTGCCCGTATTTGCAATCCCCACACCCGCACTGATGCCGTTACTCGTCGCATCGTAGTGCGAGTGGTTCTGCACATCGCTGTATGTGAGCGTGCCGGTGCTCAAGCTGTTCTTCTCCACATCCGCAGCGCTGGAAATAACCGCACCCGTGAGCGCGGTGTTCCCCCTCACGCTGATATCGAAGCCACCACTACCCGCATTGATCCCCGCCTGCTCGTTCACGCCCGCATAGTTCGAATCCGCATGCCCGTTCTGCGCGCTGAAGCTCGCACTGCCACCGCCCTGGCTGATCGTGAAACCACCGCCCGCGCTGCTCTGGTGCGCGGCGCTCTTTGTCACGTCCTGCACACTCACGATATTCAGGTTGCCGCCCACGTCCGCGATCACCTTGCCACCGTTGACCTGAGAGCCGGTGATGTTCGTGTCGCTGCCCGAGATCACCGTCACGCTGTTCGCGCCGTTCACGTGCGAGGCGTTCTGGATCGCCGCGTCGCTGTTCGCATCTCCATGCGCGTTCGCCATCGCGGCCGACACACCAAAGCCGCCACCCAGCGTGTACTGCACGCCAATGCTCGCGCTACTGGAACTGTTCGAGCTGCGCGTCGAATCGGTGTTCGTGGTGTTGACCACGTCCACCTGGTGCTTCGCCGCCAGCAGCACGTCGTTCGCGCTCACGTTCGAACCGGCAATCGTGACGTTGCCGCTGCCGGGTGTACCGTCGCCCGTTGCGACGAACGCCGCCGTAGCGCCCGCCGCCACGTTCGAGCCGCGCTGCGTCGTCATGTCCTCCGACGACTGGCTTTCACTCTTGCTGGAGCCGACGCTCAAATGAGGAACCCGGTCAGCGCGTGAGAATCATCGTCGAGCACAGCAGGCTTGTCACCACGACAGATTGAACAGTATTGCAAACAATAAACCCGGCCAACGCCGGTTTGTTATCAGGACTTGTTCTGCCCGTCGTCTTTCACTTCGTAGCTCTTGCGCGCCTTTTTGTAGCTGTTGTCGAAGGGTTTTATGTGCAGAAATTTAGCGCGACTCGTCATTCCCCCAACAAGTGCAATAGCGAATCCGATAAGCAGGAGCATGCGAGCCCAGACAATGGGAAGATCGAACTCAATTGCAGTGGCAGCAAACCCAATGCCGAGGAGAATAAGAAGAAGACGCAGCCACGAACTAAGGTTTCCGTCCTCGATGAATCGAATCTTCATTGCTTTTTCCCTGTGGTGTTTGCGCCCACCGCTTTATTCGTACGGTCTTGAATCGAGGCTGCGGCGCTACTGGAGTTCACCTGGTTTGTTAGCTCATTAATAGCCGGCGTGAGCCCAGGAAATTTGCTTGATGCGTAGTTACTCAACATTGCCGTGAAGCCGTTGAACACATATTGCGCCGAATTCGGCTGCGCGATTTGTTGGATAAAATCTGCTGCGATGCCCGTCACCGTGCTGCCAAAGGCGATGGTATCTAGGGCCGGGGCATACGGCGTCGGAAGACTGGCTCCCGCAGCGGCAGCAGAACCTATCCGGCCTGCCGCCGTCGAAACGCTCTCCGCCACATTGGCCACCGCGCCCCGTACATCCGTTGCGACCGGGGTCGGCGTATACGTGTAGACGCTCGGGACACCGCCCGGTGTGGCCGAGTTGTAATTCTGCAGGATGAACGCCTGCAACTCCGGATTCGCCTGCGGCAGCGCCTGGATCACCAGCGGATTTCCGTTTGCGTTCGTCAAGCCCGTATCGATCCACTTCGCGCCCGGATCGGTTGGGGTGCGCCCGTTCAGTTCCTCGGCGGTTCCCGGCGGCACCGAGCTACCATCCGCGGACGACAGGCCCATGAGCCGCAACTGGTCTTCCACCTGCGCCTGCGTGTACTGGCCGTTGCTTTTATCGGCAATATTTTTCGCCAGTTTTCGCTCGTCCGGGTGAAGCTGCCGGTTGTACAGGTCCGCATTGGCCGCCGTGGTCGCGCCCGCACCCCCACCAACCAGCGCGCCACCAACACCCGCCGCCACGTTCGACGCCAGACTGCCCAGCAGCGTTGAGCCAGTACTGTCCGCGATTCCCTTCGACAGACTGTCCAGTTGATTCGCCAGCGCTGCCGACAGCCCTGCTCCGGCCGCCCCCTGCAGCGCCGTCCCGACACTGCCGCCACCCAGCCCGCCCAGCAGCGCTCCGCCCCCGATATGCAGCGTTACACGGTTACTCCCACCCTCAGCCCACGAATCCGCGACCGCCTGGTACTGAGCGGCCAGCTCCAGATTGCCCGCCTTTGTCGCCGCATCCGCCTGATCCTGGGCCTCCCTGTACTTGCCCTGCGCATACGTGCCAATCCCCTGCGCAATCACCTGACCCGCCGCTCGCGCCGCCTGCATCGTGTCGGCCTGCTGGTTCAGGATCTCGTTCACGTCCGGCGTTTTCGACACCATGCCGTTCGTGCCGGTCGTGTCGCGGCTCAGGCTCGCCACGTCCTGTGTCTGGTTCGTCGCGTCGGTAATCGTGATCGTACCCGCGCCAATGGCGCTCCTCGTCGTCGCGCTTTCGTCGCCCGCCTGCGATGCAAACGTCGGGATCGCCCCGCCCGGCGTCGAGCCGGGGCCGATCGCCTTGCCCGTCGAATCTAGCCCGCCGCCCACACTGATGCCACTGCTGTTGGCGCTGTAGTGCGACTGGTTCGCGATATCGCCGTACGTCAGCGTCCCGGTCGTCAGGCTGTTTTGTGCTGCGTCGGCCGCACTCGTTATCACGCCGCCCTTCAGGTCCGCGTTCCCCCTCACATTGATGTCGAAGCCACCACTATCCGCATTGATCCCCGCCTGCTCCTTCACGCCCGCATAGTTCGAATCTGCATGGCCGTTCTGCGCGCTGAAGCTCGCGCTGCCGCCGCCCTGGCTGATCGTGAAGCCACCACCCGCGCTGCTCTGGTGCGCGGCGCTGTTCGTCACGTCCTGCACGCTTGCAATGTTCAGGTTGCCGCCCACGTCCGCGATCACCTTCCCACCGTGGACCTGCGAGCCGGTGATGTTCGTGTCGCTGCCCGAGATCACCGTCACGCTGTTCGTGCCGTTCACGTGCGAGGCATTCTGGACCGCCGCGTCGCTGTTCGCATCGCCGTGCGCGTTCGCCATCGCGGCCGACACACCAAAGCCGCCACCCAGCGTGTACTGCACGCCAATGCTCGCGCTACTGGAACTGTTCGAGCTGCGCGTCGAATCGGTGTTCGTGGTGTTGACCACGTCCACCTGGTTCTTCGCCGCCAGCAGCACGTCGTTTGCGCTCACGTTCGAACCGGCAATCGTGACGTTGCCGCTGCCGGGTGTACCGTCGCCCGTTGCGACGAACGCCGCCGCAGCGCCCGCCGCCACGTTCGAGCCGCGCTGCGTCGTCATGTCCTCCGACGACTGGCTTTGGCTCTTGCTCGAACCGATGCTCACCTTGATGCCGATATCGGGCTTCCCACCATCGGCAAGGGCCTTCACTCCCGCGCCTGCCATTGCAGCATCGCTCCCCGCTGCAATCGCATGCAGCGCCGCCGCACGATCATTGCCGCTGTCCGCAGAATGGCTGACGGCGCGACCTTCCGAATACGCATTGTTGATCGCATCGCCAACCGAACCGGCGAGGCCAATCGTCACGCCGCTGCTGCTGGTCTTTTGCGTCCGCGCCTGGTGCGCGGTATCGGTGGCCGAATCGATGATGATGTTCGAGGCCATGCCCGTGACGTTGCCACCCGCCAGCAAGTCACTACCCGTCACATGCAGCGTATTGCCCGCCTGGATCGCCAGATTGCCGTTGATCGACCCCACCGTACTCGCGTTGTTCGTGACACTCGACTGCTGATCAGTCTTCGCGAGCTTGCTGGAGCCGACCGTCACCGTCAGGCCGCTCGTGCCCAGGCCCGTGCGCTTCTCCGCATAGCTGCCCGAGGACTGCATGGTGTCCTGCGTCGTGCCGATGTTCACGTCATGCGCGGCAGCGAGCGCCACATCGTTCGTCCCGACAACCGTGCTGCCGTTCACGCTGATATCGTGGCCGCCCGAGATCGACACGCTATCCGCCGAGATCGTGCTGCCCTGCGAGCGCGTGACGGTCGTATCGTGCGAACTCGCCACCTCCTTGCCGCTGACCACGTTGCTGTGGCTGTGCTGCTCCTGCGAGCTATCGATGTGCGTTTCGGTCGCCGCGCCGATATTGACATCGCCCGTTGCTGCAAGCGCCAGCGTGCCCTTGTCGAGGTTGACCGAGCTGCCGTTGATGTCGATGTTCTTGCCCGACACCACCGCGAGTGAATCCCCCGCATTGAGCGTGGTCGCCGTCAACGCATCGTGCGATCTGTGCGACGACTCCGAGTAACTGCCGTGACCGTCGCTGCCGGAACTATTGCTGTCGATGGTCGAGGTTGCCTTCGCCGCATCGAGCGTGACGTCGCCCTTCGCCGCGATGGTGCCCCCGCCGCCCAGGTTGAGGTTCGCGCCGCTCGCCGTCAGGTCGCCGCCCACGCCAATCACCGAGACGCCGCCCACGTTCACGGTGCTGCCCGTCACGCTGTTGATGTTCGTGTCCGACACGCCATTCGCGCGCTCGACCACCTTGTGCTCGCCCGTCTGCACCGTGCCGATATCGTAGTTGCCGCCCACGGCCATGCCGAGGTTGCCGCCGATATCGAGGTTGGCCCCGTGCTGCTCGAAGTTGCCTCCTGTGATGATCGCCGCGTCGCCCGCCACGTTCAGGCTCGCCACCGGACCCGTCGTCGTGCTCACGCGCGTGGCGCCTGTGGCGCTCACCTGATTGAGCGTTTTCGTGGCCGCGTCGAGGATCACGTTGCCGCCCGCGTTGAGCACAAGACTCCCGGCGTTCACCTTCGCAGAGGTCAGATCGACGTTGCCTGCTGTGGCCAGCGCCATGAGGCCGCCGCTCGTGAGCGCGCCGAACGCGTTGTTGATCGACTGGCCGTCGATCTGCATCGAGTTCGCCGCCTGCACCGTGCCGCTGTTCGTGAAGGTCTGCGCGTTCTTGAGGTCGATATCGGTTGCCGCGATGAGCGGCCCGTCCATGTTCTGCTGGCTCGCCTTCGCGAGGTAGACCACGGGCACGAGCACCGACTGTCCGTCCACAACCTGCGTCTGCATGATGATGACGTTGCTCGTGAGTTGCGCCACCTGCTCGGGCGACAGGCTCATGCCGAGCGGCAGGTCCAGCGACTTCGAAAGCGATGCGCCCGCCGCAAGCATCGCTTCGTACATCGACTGGAGATCGGTATAGGGCCCAAGGACGGCCTTGCCGGTGAGCGACGTCATCTGGTTGCGCACGAGTTGCTGCTCGTAGAAGCCATCGCCCAGGCGCTTTTCGGTCGTCTGCGGATTCAGGCCAAGCTGTTGCAGGTAATAGTCGCTCGAGATGAACGCTTTCTGGTTCGTGAACGCCGGGTTCGTCTCGATCAGGTAATTCACACCGGGCGTGCTCACCGGCCTGAAGAGACCCCCCTGGGGGATCGTGAGGTTTTGCAGCACGTTCTGTGCGGTCGCGCTCGCGATGACCGGATCGACCCTGCTCCCGCCGCCCTTGACCGAGGCCGTGCCGCCCTTCGTGCCGCCGGCATTGCCGCTCACCGCGCCGACATCCACGCCGGTCAGCGACTGGCCAGCGGCAAGCCCGAGTGAAGGAATGCCCGCGTTGCCCGCCGTGTTGTCGATGTGGATGCCCGACCCGGAGAGCGTGCCGCCCGCAACAAAGCTCGACTCGTAGGCAGGCAGCGCGTAGTTGCGGATGTCTGCGGGTGCGGCCTGCGTATAGCCGCCCGGATGGTTGGTGACGAACCCGGCATCACCGAACGGCAACTGCCAGTTGTGCTCGCTGTTGTCGTAGTTGTCGTAGTGATACTGGCCCGAGTACGTAACCTGCACGCCGGGTGCGGCCTGAACCCGCCAGCTATTCTGGTCGAGCGAGACAGGCGCAGCGATGTTGGCGACTGCCGCGACCGCGCTCCAGTAGTTCTGGAACAGGCCCACCGACGAGGCATCAAGAGTGCCACCAGCAATGATCTGCGCCTGCGGGCTGATGCCGGCAATCAGGTTCGCCACCGCGACGCCCGTATAGGTCGTGTACTGGTACGTGCTGTTCCACTGCCCGCCATGCGGCGGGTCGGTCGGCACACCGCCGATCATCGTCGGATCGCCCTTTGAACCCAGGACCTGCGGATTACCCGGCCCGCACGCGGCCATATAGGTCGCGACGCACCCGGACAGGCTGATGCCAAGCTGTTCCAGCAGCGCGGGATCGACAGGCTGATTAAGGCCGGTCGTCGTCATCACGCGCCGCGTGTTCGTCACCTGGTCGGCGTGCAGCTCCATGTCGCCCGCCGATTCGACCAGCGCCGACTGATTGCGGATCAGCGCCGCGTTGGTGTAGTGCCCGTTCGCATCCTTGCCGCCCGCCAGCACGACTTTGCCCAGGCCATAGATCGCGGTGGTCGCCTGCGTGTCGGTGGCCGTGGTGTCGTCGCGGTTCTCGATATCGTTCGCAAGCAGTTCCAGCGTACCGTTGCTGTCCGTCGCACCGATGAGCGCGGCTGGCCCCACATTGGTCAGGCTGCGGTTCGCATACAGCGATACGCTGCCACCCACCATGGTGCCCGTGTTCTGCAGTGTGCCCGAGTGCGTGGTGAGCGTGCCGCCCGCCATCATGGTCCCGCTATTGAAGATGTCGCCCGCGTTGATGCCGAGGTTGTTGCCCGCCTCCACCAGCGCCGCATTGGCGAACGCTCCTGGCAGCGTGAATGTAAGGTCGTGACCGGCGTTGAACTGCACATCGACCGCGGTCGCGAAATCACCCTGCATGCTGATCGCCACGTCATTGGCTGCGCTGTACGCGCCGCCGCCCGTGAGCGTCGATGCCCTCACCGCGAGGTCGTGGGTCGCGCCGATCTGGCCGCGGGTGTTGTCGATCGCGCCCGTAGTCGTGACCGTGACATCACCGGTCAGGCCCGCGACGTTGCCGATTGCGCCGCTGGTGTTGTTCAGGTTATCGCCCGTCACCGTGACGTTCGCGCCGCTCACCTGAGCGCCCTGGGTGTTCAGGATCGACGACGCATTGACGTCGAGATTGCCGTTGCCCGTGACCTGGCCACCCGCATTCAGGAGTTCGCTGCCGCCCTGAACCGTCGTGTCGCCCCTGCCGAGGTTGCCGATGACACCGCGCGTGTTGTCAGTGGACGCAGCGCGGACGGCGAGCGTGCTGACGTCGCCTGCCGCCCCGGTGCCGGACTGGATCTGGCCGTTCACGTTCGTCAGCGCCCCGCTGTCGATGGAAGCGGACGCGAGCGAGCGCACCACACCTTGAGTGTTGTTCAGCACGCCCGCGATGGCGGCCGAGAGATAGCCCTGCGCGGCAAATACGCCCGACGTGTTGTCGACGCTCCCCGCGTTCGCGACGAGTTCGCCCGCCGTGATGATCCTGCCGCCCACGTTCGAGAGCGCACCCGCGCCGTTGCCCGGTGCAATCGTGAACGTGCCCGCGCCGGCGTGGAGGATCGAGCCTCCGTTGTTGTTGAGCGCCCAGGGCGTGAGCGAGAAGTCGGTGCTGCTGGTTTGCAGCGTACCGCCCGACGAGTTGTCGAATGTCCCGCTGATGTGCAGGCCCATCGGCACCGCGTCGTATTGCGTGATCGTGCCGCCGTGGTTCAGCAGATCGGTGGCGGAGAGCGCGAGCCGGTTTGACTCGATATCGCCTCCGCTGTTGTCCAGCGTGTCGGCGGTCGAGATCGTGAGGTTTGGCGCGACGACCTTCCCGCCGCTGTTCGTCATCGAACCGATGCGGATCGTCCCGTTGGCGCCCGCGCCAATCTGACCGCCATCGTTCGTGAGTGTGGCGCTTGTGACGCTCAGATCCGTGTTCGACAGTACCTTGCCGCCGGTATTGTCCAGCGCGCCGCTGACCGTCGCCGCGACGCCGCGCTGTCCGCTGACCGAACCCGCCGTGTTGTTGAGCGAGCCCGCTTGGGCCACGACATTCCCATTGCTGGTAATCGCGCCGCCCGCGTTCGATACCGCACCCGCGCCGTTGCCCGCGCTGACCGTCAGCGTGCCCGTACCAGCGTGCGCAATCGCGCCTGCTCCGTTATCAATCGATGCTCCCGTTACGCGCAGGTTCGTGGCGTTCGATGCGATCCGCCCGCCGTTCGAATTGTCCAGCCTGCCGCCCACGCTCGCCGTCTGCGCGCTGCTGCCCGTCTGCGTGATCACGCCGCCTTCGTTGTTGAGGTCTCCAGGCGTCGAGACCGCTACGGTATCCGCATCGATGTTGCCCTTCGCGTTGTCGATGGACGCACCCGTAGCCGTCACGGTCGTACCCGAGAGCGTGCCGCCTGCGTTGGCAAGCAACCCGGTCGCGGTAGCCGTCAACGCATCGCCCGCGCTCGCCGAGCCGCTGTTGCTCAGGTTCCATGCGTTCAGGATGGCGTTATGCAGCGCGCTGACCTGCCCCGCGTTCCTGAAGGTGTAGGCGCTGATCTGCACGTTGCCATTGCCGCCGATCACGCCACCCACGCCGTTCAGCAGCGTGCCAGTCACACCGAGGTTCAGGCCGTCGCCGTTCAGTGAGGTAATGCGGCCTGCCGTGTTGTCCAGAGACGTGCCGGACAGCGAAAAACCCATCGCGCTCTGCATCGTGCCCTGGCCGTTGGCGACGGCCCCACCGCTGCGCACCTGCATCGCGCCCTGCGAAACGAACACGCCGGCCTGGTTCGACACGTCGCCTGCCGCCGTCGCGTTGAGCGGCCCCTGCGCCGAGACATTGCCGCCCTGGTTCGAGAGCCTGCCCGCGTTGAGTGTCACGGCACCGCCCGTCATCGCGCCGTGGTCGTTGACCATCGCGCCCGATGCCTGCGCGTTCACTGCGCCTTGGGCGCTCGTCGTCGCGCCCGAGAGATTCAGGTCGCCTGCGTTCGCCGTGAGCGACAGGTTGCCGTTCGCCGCCGTTTCGCTGCCTGCGAGATTGACCGACACGCCCGAAAGCGTCGCATCCCCGCCCGCGACGTTATGGCCCGTGGCTGAAAGCGCGCCCGACGAATCAACATTCAGATTCGCCGCCTGCGTCACCACGCCATCGCCGTTCACGCCCGCGGCGAGCGAACCGGTCGAATTCACCGACCCCGCGCCCGCATTGAGCGCGCCCTGCGCCGCGAGCGTGCCGCTGTTCGTGAGATCGCCTGCGCTATGCGCTGCAAGCGAGCCTCGCGCGTAAGCGGTGCCGGTGTTCGTAATACCTGTATTCGAGTTCAGGGCGACGTTGCCGCTTGCGGTCGTCCTGCCCGTGAGCAGGACGCGGCCATCCGAACGCAGCGTAAAGTCGCCCGCCTGGGCGGCGATTACGCCCGCGTTCGACACGCCCACGCCGTGCTCGTTGGACCCCAGATAGATCTTGCCCGCGTACATACCGCCTAGCTGGCTTGACGTCGATCGAGACCGGCGCAGGAACGCCATTGCCCGCGATCGGCGTCGCCGCGAGCGTATCGTGATTGACGTTGTTCGCGCCGGCGATGACACTCAGGCTGTTGGCATAGACCGCCGCATTGATTTGCACGGCTCTTGCCAGTAAATCGACCTGATCGACATTCGACGCGTTAAAGCCCGCGCCCTGCACGGCGATATTGCCGCCCGTGACGTTGTAGCCCGTGAGCGCACCGTTTGCGTCGAGTTGCGGGATGCCGGTCGTCAGAACGGCGCGGTTCGTATTGATGAAGCTGCCACCGTTGACGGAAATCCCCGACGGGTTTGCCAGCACCACCGTGGCACGCCGACCTGCAACTTCGAGTGGGCCATTGAACCGCGTAGGGTTGGCACCGTTGACCTGGTTGACGATGATCCGCGCCGACTGGCCCGCAACATAGTTCGGATTGCCATTGATCTGCCCCGCCAGCTGCGTATTCGCGATCGTCGGCGAATTGTTGAGAACCGCGCCGCGCTGCTGGACGTCGAACTGCGAGTAGCTGTTCATCGACACGCCAGCGCCCGAGGGGCGGTTGACGTTCACCTGCGGCAGGCCATTGGGCGTGTTGATGACGCCGGGCGCATGGGCACCCGAAGGAACGATCTGGGCGTGCACGAGCAGCGGTGCCCCGCCCACCAGCAACACGGCCGCCGCCACAGCGGCCTCGCCGCGCCCCCGCTTGCCACATGCCGTCGCGCTCTCTTCGACTGCGACGAGCATGTTGCGCGCACGGCTGAACACCAGCCTGTAAATCTTGTTCATCGTCGCCCGACACTTTCAGTTTGTCAGGCGATTCTGGTCAGGCGACTATCTCAAAACACGTCAAAAATTGTCAAAGCGGCGATTGCGCAGGAATTTCAGATTTGTCCTAGATGTATTGACCCGTTGCGCATGAACCGTGTCGCAAACCGACAACGGCAACATCGGGTTACGAGCGAGCAAGGCGGCGCGCTACGCTTCGCCCTCGCCGAACACCTCCGCACAAAACGCCCGCCCTTCATCCGACAGACTCGCCGTGCCGGTTCCATCTTCGGCCTGCGTCGTCACCACCAGGCCGCTGTCCACGAGCGCCGTGAGTTGCCTGCGCAGTCCGCTCATCGGCACGCCGGCCTGCTTCGAGAGTTTCGCGAGCGACCACGCCCGGCCCTGAGTCTCAGGCCGCTCGTGCTTCTCGCACTCTGCGCGCCACAACTGCTCGAGCACAGCAATCAGCACCGGGTCGACGCCCGACTCGTCTGCGTCGTCATCGTCGCGCTCTTTATCTGCGTTCATCGTCTGTCTCCTCATGCCATCTTCGCGGCCATTTCGCCTAGCGTCTTCAGCGCGGCTTCGGTCTGCGCGTTCCATGGGTAGCTGTAGTTCAGCCGGATGTAGTGGTGATACTCGTTGCGCATCGAGAACATGTAACCGGGCCCGATGGTAATGCCCTGCGCGAGCGCCGCCTGATAGAGCCGCATCGAATCGACGCGCGGCGGCAGTTCCACCCACAGCACGTAGCCGCCTTGCGGCTCCGAGGTGCGCGTGCCCGCCGGAAAGAAGCGCTCGACCATCGCCCGCATGAGCCGCGCCTGTTGCCGGTAAAAGCGCCGCACGCGGCGCAGGTGCCGGTCGTAGCCATCGTGGCGCAAGTAGTCGGCCAGCGCCACCTGGGGAACCGAGGGTGTCGTGAGCGTGTTGAGGAACTTGAGCTTCTCGACCTGCGCGCGGTAGCGCCCCGGCAGCGCCCAGCCGATGCGGTACGAGGCGGAAAGGCTCTTCGAAAACGAGGCGCAATGCAGCACGAGGCCGCGCGTGTCGAACTGCTTGAGCGTGGAAGGCCGCGTCTGCCCGAAGTACAGCTCCTGATAAACGTCGTTCTCGATCACGGGCAAGTCGTGCGCCTCGGCAAGCGCCACGAGCCGCGCCTTGTTTGCGTCGGGCATGCGAAAGCCCAGCGGATTCTGGAAGTTCGGCATCACCATGCAGGCCGCGACTTTCTGGCGCGTCAGTACGCGCTCCAGCGCGTCGAGGTCGATGCCGGTATCCGCGTGCGTGCTCACTTCAATGGCGCGCATGCCCAGACGCTCGATGGCGTGCAGCATCGCGTAGTACGTCGGCGACTCGACGGCCACCGTGTCGCCCGGCTTGGCCACGGCTTGCAGGCTCAGGTTGATCGCCTCGGTCGCGCCCACGGTGATGACGATTTCCTCGGGATCGACGCTCACGCCGTTTTCGGCGTAGCGCCGCGCGATCTGGCGGATCAGCTCGGGGTTGCCGGGCGGCAGGTCGTCGATGAGGTTCCAGCTCGCATGACGGCGCGCAATGGCGTTGGCGTACTGGTTGATGCGCCGCCACGGGAACAGCGCCGGGTCCGGATACGGCGAGCCGAGCGGCACGGCGTCCTGCGCGCCGATGCTGCGCAGCGTCGAAAGCACGAGCCGGCTCACATCCACGTTGGCGGGCACGGGCTGCCGCGGCGCGCTGGCGCGGCGGGGCTTGACCGGGGAATCGGCGTCCTTGCCCTGCGCGCCTCGTGCGCCCGCCGCGCCGCGCCCTTGCGGCGCACCCAGGCGCGCACGCACGAAATAGCCCGATTGCGGCCGCGACTCGATCACGCTGCGGCTTTCCAGCAGCGCATAGGCGCGCAGCACCGTCTTGATGCTCACGCCGTGCTGCTGGCTCGCGCGCCGCACGGAGAGAATGCGCTCGCCGGGGCCAAACACGCCGCGGCGCACGGCGGCTTCGATATCGTCGGCGAGTTGCTCGTAGCGGGTCACGTTCGGGTTGCGTTCAATCAGGCTAAGGGGCGAGGCCGCGCGCGCGGCCGATGCCGGCAAGTCTATGACAAAACGCCGCAACTGTATCCCTTGCTTTTTGGTTTTTCTGTGATCTCCGGGGGCACAGGAACACAGTAGCCTTGAGTCATCGGGCAGACCGCCCTGGAAAACGAAAAGCCAACCGCATCATGAAGAAGCCGCAAGGTCGCATCGAGCCATATCACCACCCCGCCGCCGGCTGGGGCGCGCTCAAGCAGGTCGCCATCAACCTGATCAAGGAGAAGGTGACGGGCGGCAATTACCGCACGCTGCTCAAGCAGAACCAGCCCGACGGCTTCGACTGCCCCGGCTGCGCATGGCCCGACCGCGAGCACGCTTCCACGTTCGAATTCTGCGAGAACGGCGTGAAAGCCGTGGCGGCGGAGGCGACCAGCAAGCGCGTGACGCCGCAGTTCTTCCAGGAGCACACGGTCAGCGAGCTGATGGCCCAGTCGGACTACGAGCTGGAGCAGCACGGCCGCCTGACCGATCCGCTCGTCTACGACGCGCTGCAGGACCGCTACGTGCCGATCGAGTGGAACGACGCATTCAAGCTGATCGCGAAGCACCTCAACGCGCTCGACGACCCGAACCGCGCCGCGTTCTACACCTCGGGCCGCGCGAGCAACGAGGCCGCGTTCCTCTACCAGCTGTTCGTGCGCATGTACGGCACGAACAACTTCCCCGACTGCTCGAACATGTGCCACGAAGCCACGAGCCGCGGCCTGCCGGGCACGGTGGGGATCGGCAAGGGGACGGTCACGCTGGACGACTTCGAGCACGCCGACACACTGCTCATCTTCGGCCAGAACCCGGCGACGAACCATCCGCGCATGCTCGGCGAGTTGCGCGATTGCGCGAAGCGCGGCGCGACCATCGTCTCGATCAATCCGTTGAAGGAGCGCGGGCTGGAACGTTTCGCGAGCCCGCAGCACACGCTCGACATGCTCTCGCCCAAGGGCGTGCAGATCAGCTCGGTATTCATCCGCCCGCGCGTGGGCGGCGACTTCGCGCTCATCAAGGGTGTGGCCAAGCGCGTGATCGAACTCGACGACGAAGCGCTCGCGCAAGGCACGGAACGCGTGCTCGACGTCGACTTCATCGCCGAGCACTGCATGGGCTTCGACGCCTTCGCGGCCGACCTGCGTGCCGAGTCGTGGGACACCATCGTCGCCGAAGCGGGCGTGCCGATCGAAGAAGTGCTCAAGCTCGCTGACATCTACGTGAAGGGCCGCGCCGTCATCTCGACGTGGGGCATGGGCCTCACGCAGCACAAGAATTCGGTGGCGACGATCCAGTTGCTGTCGAACCTCATGATGATGCGCGGGAACATCGGCCGCCGTGGCGCGGGCCTGTGCCCCGTGCGCGGCCATTCGAACGTGCAAGGCGACCGCACGGTGGGCATCGAGGAAAAGCCCACCCAGGCGTTTCTCGACCGCCTCGGCAAGGCCTACGATTTCGAACCGCCGCGTGAGCATGGCTACGACGTCGTGGAAACCATCCACGCGATGCTCGAAGGCCACGTGAAGGTGTTCATCGGTCTGGGCGGCAACTTCTCGATCGCCACGCCCGACACGCCGCGCACGTGGGAAGCCATGCGCGCGTGCGCGCTCACGGTGCACGTGACGACGAAGCTCAACCGCAGCCACCTGGTTCACGGCCACGACGCACTCATCCTGCCCACGCTCGGCCGCACCGAGATCGACCTGCAGAACGGCGTGCCGCAAGGCGTGAGCGTCGAGGACTCGATGAGCATGGTGCACATCTCCTACGGCATGAACCGCCCCGCTTCGACCAACCTGCTTTCGGAAATCGCGATCGTCGCGCGCATGGCGCACGCCACGCTCGGCAGCGACAAGGTGGACTGGCTCGACCTCGCCGCCGACTACGCGAAGATCCGCGACGGCATCGAAAAGGTGTTCGACGGCTTCGAGAACTACAACGAACGCCTGAAGCACCCGGGCGGCTTCCACCTGGGGGTGGCCTCGCGCGACCGCGTGTGGAAAACGCCGAGCAACAAGGCGCAGTTCGTGGTGCACGCCATCGCGCTCGATACGCCCATTCACCGCGCGCGCGCCGAGCATGGCCCGCGGCTCATGACGCTCATGACCACGCGCTCGCACGATCAGTACAACACGACGATCTACGGTCTCGACGACCGCTATCGCGGCGTGTACGGCCTGCGCCGCGTGCTGTTCGCGAACCGCGAAGACATGACGATGCTCGGTTTCGAGCCGGGCCAGCACGTGGACATCACGAGCGTGTGGGACGACGGCGTGGAGCGCCACGTCGAAGACTTCATGCTGGTGGAGTACGACATTCCGCGCGGTTGCCTCGGCGCGTACTATCCCGAGACCAATCCGCTCGTGCCGCTTTCGTCGATTGCGGACGGCGCAGGCACGCCGACGTCGAAGTCGATTCCGGTGCTGCTGAGCCCTGCCACGGCTGCCGATCACGCCATCGCGGCGTGATGTCTGGTCCGCAGGCCCCGGCAATGGCGCCGGGGCCTTTTTGCTTGCGCTGCGCTTAGCTCGCGAGCTTGCGGAACGTTTCGAGCACCGCTTCGCCCTTGAACGGCTTCACGATCCAGCCACGCACGCCGGCCGCCTTGCCGCGCTCCTTCATGGCCGGGCTGCTTTCCGTAGTCAGCATCACCACGTTCACGGCCGTATTCGCGAGTTCGCTGCGGATCTTCTCGACCATCGTGAGGCCGTCCATGTTCGGCATGTTCACGTCGCTCACCACGAGCTTCACGCCCGGGTTCGAGCGCAGCTTCGCGAGGCCGTCCTTGCCGTCCACCGCCGTATCGACGTCCAGACCGTTCTTGCGCAGAAAGCCTGCCACTTCGTCGCGCACCGTGCTCGAATCGTCCACCACCAGAATCTTTGCCATGTTGTCCCTCTCTGTTGCGCCGCTTTGGGCGCGCATTTGATCAAAATAATTCGAGTTCGCCGCTCGCCTGTTCTTCAACGGCAGCGGCTGCGGCCTGCGCGGCCGTCTCGTCAAAGCCTTCGCGCGACCAGCCGAGGCTGAACACGAAACGCTGGTCGATCACCACTTCGCGGCCCGTATCCGGGCACGTGAGCCGGTACTTGATGCACAGCTGCGGGTTGTCCGAGCCAAACGACAGATAGCGCCGCCGATGATTGATGAGCAGCGGCACCTGCACCTGCGCGCGCCCCCAACCCGCCTCGCCGGCAGCGTGTGCGTTGCCCAGATAACGGTTGCGGAACGCCCCCCACACGAGATTCGTGAGTTCGGCGAGCACGCCGTTTACGTCGCGGAAGTCGCTCGCTTCGTCGCGGCCCGCGCGCGGCGGGAGCAGCTCGATCAGCGGCGCCTCCTCGGTCTGCATGAGAAGCCAGCCGCGGCACCATGCGGTCTCGATCGGAATGAGCGTCAACACCTCGCCGAAGATGATGCGGTCGCGCACGATGCTCGGCGTGTCCCAGTTCACTTCGAGTCCGGCAAAGAGGCCGCGCAGACGCCCGAGCGTCATGTCGGTGATGCCGTCCACGAGCGGGTCCGGGTAGTCGTGCGAGAACACGTGCGCTTCGAGCGCCGCGATCAGCGTTGCGGGATCGCTGTCGTGCCAGCTCGCGCACGGCAGGCGGCGCAACGGCTCGGGCAACGCATCGCCGTGCTCGTTTGCTGCGCGCCGCAGCACGACGGGCAGTTCGGGGCGCTCCGCTTCCAGCGCGACGGCCACCGCCGCCGCGGCTTCGAGCGAGCCGCCAAAGTCCTCGCCGAGCAGCACGCCGCCCAGGTCGTAATGCGTCTTCAGCGCCGCCGAGAGTGCGTCGCGCCGCACCGGCACGCACACGCAATCGTGTGCGGCTGCGGTTTGCGCGATCGCCTCGGCGCGCGCCGTATCGCTTTCCAGCAGCAACAGCTTGCTGACTGGCTTGTTCGCGTTCATGTTTCCGTTCTCTACCTTCAAAACAATTCGAGTTCGCCCGCGCTGTCGTGCACTTCGACCGCTGCGGTGCTCGCCACGAAATCGAGCGGCGCTTGCGTGCAGACGCACAGCGTGGCGCCGAGCCGAACATCGTGATCGATCGTGAGCGCATACGACTGCACGTAATCGGGCTTCAGTTCGCGCAGATACGGCAGGCACCCACTGCTGAGCGCATAGGGCGTGGACATGCCGAGGTCGGGGAAATGCTCGACCAGCTGCTGGTTCATGGCTCCGCAGCACAGGTTGCCGAACTCCATGAAGCATTCGGTGAGCGCGCGCGCGGCGTCACCCACGTAGTAGCGCTGCGTGCGCTCGTCATCTTCGAAGTGCAGCAGCAACAGCAGGCGGAACTGCATCGACGAAATCGTCAGCACGACCAGACGCTCGCCCTGGGGCGCGTCGCCCGCACGCGGCTCGATTTCGCAGCTGTGCTGCGCGTCGGTCACGAGACGCATGCGCGCCGCCGCGAAAAAAATCCGCTCGATGCTGTCCTTCGCGTGCGTGCCGATCATGCGTGCGCCCCGGCGCGCGTCGCTTCGAGCTGGTGATGCAGCTGCTGCGTCGACGCTTCCACGCTCGCGAGCGTCGCCGCGATCATCTTGCCGCCCGCCTGAATGTCCTGGAACGTCGCGGCCGTGATGAGGTCGTTGCGGTTCAGGCTGTCGCGATAGCTCTTCGAGAGTTCCTGCGAGCGCGTGGCCAGCGAACGCACCTCGCCCGCCACGATCGAGAAGCCGCGCCCGGCCGCGCCCGCGCGCGCCGCTTCGATCGAAGCGTTGAGCGAGACGATCAGCACATGGCTCACGATCGACGACAGCTCCTGGTTCTTCTTGTGCATGTCGTTGTTCTGCGCCATCAGCGAGATCATCTGCTCGTGCCAGCGCTCGAACGTCGACGACATGAGCTTCAGGCGCGAAGCCTCGCTCGCGATGCGCGCCGCGTGCTGCATGGCGTCGTCACGCTGCGCGCGCTCGCCGGCGAGCGCCGCTTCGAGTGCGTCGGCCACGGACCGGCGCTGGGCGAGTTCCGCGCGCAGCGACTCGATCTGCGCAGCCAGCCCCTCGTGTTCTCGCGCGGCGTCTTGCTGCTGCGCCGCGTGCTGGGCCTGAGCCTGTGCAAGCACGGCCGCATGCGCGGCGTCCTGCGCGCGCGCTACCTCACGTGCCTGCGTTTGTGCGCGCTTGCCCCACGCGACGGCCAGGCCGGCCGCCACGGCGACGAGCGCCGCGCCTTCGATCAAATACGGTAAGACCACTTCCACCCCCGCCATGCGCTAGCCCGCCAGCGCTTCCTCTTGCTTTGCCTGCGTTGCATCCGTCATCTTTACGGCCCACTGCTGCGGCAAACGCACGACGGTCTGGAAATGCCGGTAATCGGCGCCTGCACGGTCATCGGTGAAACGCAGTTCGATGGCGCCGCCCTCGCGTTCGAGGAAATCGCGCACCGCGTCCATGCCCACGCCGCGGCCCGAGACTTCGGTCACGCTCGCCGCGGTCGAAAAGCCGGGGCGGAAGATGAACGCCGCGATTACGTCGTCGCTCACCGCTTCATAGGCCTGCAGCCAGCCGCGCTCCACCGCGATGCCGCGAATGCGCGCGAGCGCGAGGCCGCGGCCGTCGTCGGCGAGCGTCAGTTGCAGCGCACCGTTGTGCACGTTCACGTCGATGTCGATATGACCCGACTCGTCCTTGCCGATTACGCGGCGTTGCGCCGGCGTTTCGATGCCGTGGTCGAGCGAGTTGCGCAGCAGGTGCATGAACACGTTCTTCACTGTGCCGGCGGCCTCGCTGCGCAGGCGATAGCCGTTGTCGGCGATCTGCACCACCGGTTCGACCTTGCCGAGTTCCAGGGCGAGCGAGGGCAGCGAACCGGTCACGCCCGCGAGCGCATCGGCCACGCGCTCGGTGCCGATGGCGCGCAGCGTGGCGCGCAGTTCGGCGCGCATCGCACGCAGTGCGGGCAGGTCGTTGTCGTCGGTGCGATCGACGATGCGCAGCGTCTCTTCGATCGCTTCGCGTGTGACCGTGAGGCTCGCCGCGCCGTTTTGCGCGCCAGCCGCACGCGGGCCGCGCCCGAGGCTCACTTCGTTGATGCTCGTATAGTGCTCGAGCGCCGTCTTCACGCGCTCCAGATCGTCAATCAGTGCCTGCTGGTCCCACGTGTGGCTCGTGTCTTCGCGGCGCAACGCGTCGTAGCGCTGCTCGACTTCGTGCACCACGCCCGTGAGATGCTGCAGGCTGTACGTGCGCGCATTGCCCTTGATCGTATGCATGTTGCGGAACAGCGCGGCAATCGCGCTCGTGTCCGCGCAGTCGTGCTGGCGAATGATGTGCTCGTTCTCGTGAATGAAGCTCGTCGAGCTTTCCACGAAGTGATGGAACTTCTCTTCGCTCACCGCAAGAATTTCGCCGATCATTTCGAGGCGGCGCTTCTGCTCGCCCGCTTCGGCCGCGAGTTCGCGCAGCTCCGTCACGTCGCGCACGCACAGCATGAGGCGCACGACCACGTCGTTTTCGTCGGTAATGGCCGACCAGCTCAGGTCGAGCACCTTCGCGCGGCCATCGGGCAGCGTGCGCGTGATCTCGTTCACGAGCAGATGTTGATTGAACGCGAAGTTCACGTCGTCTTCGCCAAGGCACGCGTGCACGGCGGCGTCGATCTGCGCGAGGGTGTCGGCGTCGAGATCCGTATGCGAGAACACGAGGCCCATCAGCGAACGGCCCGCAATCTCGTTCGTTTCGAAGATTGCCTCTAGATACGCCGAATATTCGTTGTGGATCGTCGCGCCTTCCACCACCGTGAGAATGCCCTGCTGCATGTTCTGCAGCATCGCCTGAATGTCGGCAGTCTTGCGCTTGAGCTGCGCGGAGCTCTGCTGGATCTTCTCGATCATGCCGTTGAAGGCGACGATCGAATGACCGATTTCGTCCATGCGGCCCACGGGCACGCGGCGCGTGAAGTCCTGGCTCGATGCGATCTCGCTCATCATGGCCTGCATGCGCGAGAGCGGCCGCGTGATCTGGCGGTACAGCAGCGCGCCGATGAGCGTGAGCAGCAGCACCGCGCCGCCCGTCACGCCGGCAATCGCGCTCGTCGTGGTGTCGAGCGTGCCGTTGAGCGTGCGGATGGCGTCGTCCTTCTGGCGGTTCTTTTCCACGCGCATCGTCGTGACGATGCCTTCGAGTTCGTCGCGGTACTGCGCGACGTTCGCGAAGAGATAGGCCTGCGCGAGTTCGTTCTTGCCGCTCGCCTTCATCTTCGCGGTGTCGTCGATCGCGGAGAAGTAATTCGCGAGGCTTTCCTGCGCCTGCGAAACCAGGCCTTCCTGCGCGTGGCTGGCTGCCGCCTTGCGCTGCACGTCGAGCGCGGCGCGCAACGCGGCTTCCTTGTCCTTGAGTTCGTTTTGCGCAAGCGACGCCACCGTGGCGTCGGGTGCGTAGACGAGCGTCATGGTGGCGAGCTGCACGTCTTTCACGAGCGACACGAGGTCGGATGACGCGAGGGCGCTCGGCACGACGCCCTGGGTAACCTGGCGGACGTCGGTGGCGCTGCGGCGGGCCTGCAAGGCCGCGTAGCCGCCGATGGCGGACAGCGCGACGAACATCAGGACGATGAGTAGCGTGATGCGGTGACGAATGGTCATGTCGAAATCCCCGGGCCTTCGTCGCGCCGGCTGCGCTATGGTTGCGCAGCTCGGGACACGTCGGCCAATTTATTCGCGGTGGATTATCGACGTTCAGGTATGACGAAATGATGACTACGCATAATTCGCCCGAGCGCACTGTGCGTTACACCACACTTGACGTCCGCTCTGCGTTGCGCGTTGTCCGGCCACGGCGTGACGCTCAGTCGGGCACGGCGGGGTCGTCGAGAAAGAGCACCATGAGTTCGTCGTCGGCGTACTCGCCGTCGATGCACAGGCCGCGGGGCTCGACCCCGTAGCGCACGAAGCCGCACGCGCGGTAGAGTGCCTGGGCACGGGGGTTCAGCACGCTCACCACCAGTTGCACCTGGAGCAGGCCTAGCGCGCGGGCATGAGCGATGGCTCCTTCCAGCAATTGCCTGGCGATGCCGGCGCCTCGCCACGCGGGATCGACAAACACGCCCCAAATGAGCCCCTTGTGCGCGAGCTTGCGGCGCGGCTCGCGCATGAGGCCGGTGATGCCGACGAGCGTGTCGCCCACGAATGCGCCGAATACGACCTGGTTCTCCGTGGCGCGCACCCGGGCCCGGGTCTCTTCGGGCGTGCGCTTCGATTCCTCTTCATAGGTCGGGACGATGCCGGCGGGATAATTTTCGGCCGCGTACAAACGCATGGCGTGAAACGCCTCGGCGTCCTGCTCGGTCAACGGGCGAATCGTTGCTTTCGTTGGCTTCGTCGGATTCGTTTCGTTCATGTGCAGTGCCTGGCAATGGAAAGGGAATGACTCGCGCGATTCGGACAAGCCTATCACGTCCCCCTGCCGGCTCGCGTTGCGCTAATATGGACCACCTGCGTCGCTCGATGCGCGCAGCATCACTCCGAGGTCTCCCATGCCGCAAGCCACGACGTCCGACGCTCAACCCTACTTCTGGCGCGACGCTGATCTGCCGTTCATCGAGGTGCGCGCCATCGCCGACGGCCGCAAGGTCCGCTACGGCCGTCACGCACACAGCACGTTCTCGATCGGCGCGGTCACGGGCGGGCGCAGCACCTACCTGAACGGGAGCACGCTCTCGCATATCAGCGCGGGCGCGGTGGTGGTCATCAACCCGGAAGTCGTGCACGCCTGCAACCCGGCCGCCGACGAGCCCTGGGCCTACCGCATGTTCTATCTCGACACCGCGTGGCTCGCGAATCTGCAACACGACCTGGGCTTCGGCGCGCACGAGGGCTTTCGCCCATTCGAACAGACCTTGAGCTGGGAGCGCGATTTGTTCGACGGGCTCAACGCGCTCTACGCGTTGCTCACCGATACGAATGAGTCGGCATTGCGCAAGGAATGCGCCGCCGTCGCCTATTTCTCGAGGCTCCAGCAGTCCCTGAATCCTGCGCCGGTCAGCGCACGCGAACCGAACGAGCGCCTCGCGCGCGCGGCCGAATTCATCGACGGCAACTACACGCGCACGCTCAAGCTCGAAGAGATCTGCGCCGCCGCCGATCTTTCGCCTTCGTACCTCATTCGCGCGTTTCGCGAGCAATACGGCATGACGCCGCACGCGTATGTCGTGAACCGCCGGATCGAGTTTAGCCGCGCACAACTGCGTCGCGGGCACGCCATTGCCGATGTGGCGGCGCAAGCGGGTTTCGCCGATCAAGCACATCTGCAGCGCGCGTTCCGCCAGTTCGTTGCCGCGACGCCTGGCCAGTATCGCGGCTAACGGAGCCGCCGCGCGTTCAGGCGAGCACCAGCCAGACTGCACTGCCCGCCAGCAACAACGCCATCGCGCGATTCACGAAACGCACGCGTGCGGGTTCGCGCAAGGCCTGGCGCAGCGACGCGCCCGCCCACGCCCAGCACGCAATCGACACGTAGCACACCACGAAATAGATCGCGGCGAACTGCCAGACGAGCGCATTCTCGCCGGACGCCGCATACAGGCCCATGCCCGCCACCGAGGCGAGCCACGCCTTGGGATTGAGCCATTGCATCGTGGCGCCCACCATCAGCGAAGGACCGCGCGCCGCGTTCGGAGAGTCGATGCGGCCATCGTCGGTGGCGAGCCGGTACGCAACGTACAGCAGGAAGGCAACGCCCGCCCATTCGAGCGCGCGCGTGAGAAACGGCAGGCGCGCCAGCAGTTGCTGCATACCGAGACCGATCAGCAGCAGCAGCAATGTGAAGCCCACGGTCGCGCCCGTGACGTGGCGCAGGCTCGCGCGCAGCCCGTAGCGCGCGCCCGCGCTCAGCGCGACGATATTGACGGGTCCGGGGGTAATGGAAGTGGCCAGCGCGAAGGCGGCCATCGAGAAGGCAGTGCTCACGGTTTTCCTCGCTACGCTCAGGGGCGATCAACAAGCGTCGAGGGTAGACGCGCCCGCCGCCCGCGTATTGAAGAAAATTGCCCTGCCCGCGAGCGCGGCACGGCGCGGAACTCGCGCTATCATTGCGCCGCACCGACGACTCCCATTCCGGAACTGCAACGTGAAAAAGATCCTCATCATCGGCATCGGCGCGGGCGATCCGAAGTACCTGACCGTGCAGGCCATCGAAGCGCTCAACGCGGCCGACGTGTTCTTCGTGATGGACAAGGGCGCGGCCAAGGACAAGCTCGTCGCGCTGCGCAAGGAAATCTGCGCTCGCTTCATCAAGGACCACGACTATCGCATCGTGGAGGCCACGAGCCCTGAGCGGCGCCGCGACGAAGGCCTCGATTACAAGGCCGCCGTGGACGAGCTCAACCGCGACAAGCAGCGCGTATTCGAGCGCCTGATCGAAGAGGAATTGACCGACGGCCAATGCGGCGCGTTTCTCGTCTGGGGCGACCCGTCGCTCTACGACAGCACGATCCGCATTCTCGATTCGATCCTGGCCGATGGCCGGCTCGCGTTCGACTTCGAGGTGATTCCCGGCATCAGCAGCGTGCAGGCGCTCGCGGCGAAGCATCGCGTGCCGCTCAACTTCATCGGCAAACCGGTGAGCATCACGACGGGAAGGCGGCTCGCGGAGGGCGGTTTTCCGCAGGACGTGGACAGCGCGGTGGTCATGCTCGACGCGCAGAACGCGTACGCGCAGCTCGCGGGCGAAGCACTCGATATCTACTGGGGCGCCTATGTCGGCACCCCCGACGAGATCCTGATGGCGGGCCGGCTCGAAGACGTGAAAGACGAGATCGTCCGCGTTCGCGCCGAGGCGCGCGAAGCGAACGGATGGATCATGGACACCTATCTGCTGCGCAAGCGCGGCGTGAAAGACTGAAATCGAACGGGCGCGAACCTCGGCGTTCGCGCCCGTTGCCGGGTTCACACGTCGAGGCTTACGCCAGCCCCACGCATACCGCCACGATAATCGAGCCGAACAACAGCACGGCGCCCACCGTCTTGCGCCTGTTCAGCTCCGTCCACAGCAGCACGCCCGTGAGCGAAAGCAGAATGAGCGCCCCGGCGAAGCTGTCGATGAACAGCACCCAGCCGACGCTCATCCCCGTACCCTTGTGCAGGTTCGTGATCGTCGAGACGAGCGAGTTGTCGTTGCGCTTGAGCGTGAGCTTGTCGTTACCCACCCAGTACTCGACCATCACGCTCTCGCCGGGCGACGTGAACATCATCTGCCAATGCTCGGGCTGCACGACCTCGCGGTCGCCCCAGGCCACGTTGTGCTCGGGCTCCTTCTGCACGCGGCCCATGCGCGCGGGCAACTTGAGATCCGGTTGCGAGCGCAGCCATTTCACCATCTCACGCGGCGTTTCGGGCGCGGGGTCGGGCACGGCGATCTGCACCGTCGAGACTTGCGGCGCGCCCGGCGAAATGCGCAGCGGTTCGGCGCGATGGTTGAGCACGAATCCCGTTGCGCCGAACAGCAGGCCGAGCGCCGCACCCCACAGGCCTACCCAGCCGTGCACCTTGCGCAGCCACTTGATGAAGGTCGCACGGCGCGAGCGCTTCGCGCGCTCGTCGCGCTGTTCGGCGTCGAGATGCGTGCGCGGCGTTACCGGCGCGTCGATCTCGGCGGTATCGGAAAAGCTCATGTTTCACTCCAGAGTCGCAAAAGATTGTGGTAGCAGCCCACGAGGCTGCGCCGCGCCTGGGCGTCGGCGTCGCTTGCGTTCAGGCGCTGGATGGCGGTGTCCATGTCGAAGAGCAGCGCGCGCTTCGTGTCGTCGCGCACGAGGCTCTGCACCCAGAAAAAACTCGCCACGCGCGCGCCGCGCGTGACCGGCGTGACCTGGTGCAGGCTCGTGGCCGGATAGACGATCATGTCGCCCGCCGGCAGCTTGACCTCCTGCACCCCGTAGGTGTCTTCGACCACGAGTTCGCCGCCGTCGTATTCGTCGGGCGACGAGAGAAACAGCGTGCAGGAAACGTCGGTGCGCAGCTTCACGCCGTTGGGCAGCACACGCACTGCGCCATCCACGTGGCTGCCGAACGTCATGCCGCCTTCATAGCGGTTGAAGAGCGGCGGATACACCTGGTTGGGCAGCGCCGCGCTGATGAAAAGCGGATTGCGCTCGATGGCCGCGAGCACCATGTCGCCGAGCTCGCGTGCGATGGGCGTGTGCTCGGCGATCTGCACATTGCGCTTCACGGGCGCACCCGACCAGCCGGCCGTTGCGCGGCCGTCTACCCAGGCGTCGCCTGCTTGATCGAGCCGCGCGCGCAGCGTGCGCACCTGCTCGGGCGTCAATACGTTGGGGACGTGAACCAGCATCGTCAATTCCTTCGTTGTGCCGCATAAGCGGCAAGGCGGCCGCATGCATGTGCATGCGCGCCGTTACGCAAAAAGCCCGCATTATGCGGGCTTCGCGCGACGGCACGCAAAAAGGCAGCGCGCACGCGTAGCACTCGGGTGTCAGAACCGGTAGTCGGCCGTCGCGAGGAACGTGCGACCGATACCCGGCACCGACCGCCCACCGTCCGACTGGATGAGGGCGTCGTAGTAGAACTTGTTGGTCAGATTCAGCAGATTGAGCCGCACGTCCCACTTCTTTTCGTGGTACGCGGCCGTTGCATCCCAGCGGGTGTAGCCGCCGGTTTCCACATAATTCGTGTTCGCTGCGTAACGCGCCGACATATAGGTCGGCCCGCCGCCAATTTCCCAGTGCGGCGTGAATGCGTACGTGGTCCACAGCGTGAAGGTATTGCGCGGCGTATTCGCCGGCGTGTTGCCCTGGGTGCCGTCGAGCGCCTTGAGGACCACGCCGTCCATGTAGGTGTAGCCTGCGAACACCTGCCACTTGTTCGTAATGTGGCCCGTCGCGCCCGCCTGGAAGCCGCGCACGCGAATGTCGCCTTCGAGCGTGTACTCACCGGTCGAAGTCTGCGTGCGCGCGTTGTCCATCTCCTGCTGAAAGAATGCCGACGTCACCGAAAGATTGCCGCCCAGCAGGTCCCACTTCGCGCCGACTTCATACGACTTCGTATGTTCGGGCGAGAGGTTTTGCGTGTTGTTCGTGACCGTGAGCGCTTCGAGCGATGGGTCGAACGACGTGCCGTACGAGAAGTAGTACGACTGCCAGTCGGTCGGCTGATAGATCGCCCCCGCGCGCACGCTCGTGAACGTGTTGGTTTGATCCGCGTACGCCGGCGCGCTGATCGTGTTGGCGATATGCGCCTGGAAGCGATCCCAACGCACGCCGCCGATGAGCTTCCAGTGCTCGCCGATCGACATGGTCTCGTTGAAGTAGGCCGCGAACGTGTTTGCGCCCGACGCCGCGTGATTGCCGACCGTCGTCGTGACGTTCGAAGGCGTCGAAATATAGACCGGGTTGAGCAGCGAGAGAATCGGCAGGTTGTTACGCGTATAGGCCTGATTCGTGTAGCTGTCGTGGCCCACCTCGACGCCCGCGAGCATCTCGTGCTTCAGAAAGCCCGTGGTGAACTTGTATTGCGCCATCGTATCGTTGTAGATCGAGTGGTTCTCGATCACGCGATCGTGGCTCGCCAGCTTGATGTAGAGATCTTCGAGCGGCAGGTTCGTGAAGTTGCCGTTCTTGAGCGCCGTGCTCGAAGCAAGCGGGCCCGTCAGCACCGCGCCGGGCGCGGTCTCGCGCGCGTCCGTGAGCGAGTGCGAGAACTGCGTCTGGTTGGTGAGCTTGAACTGGTCGTTGAAACGGTGCTCCACGCGCGCCTGCACCGTCTGCACGTCCTGGATCGTGCGGTCGTCGGTCAGGCCGTAGAACGTGCTCTTCGAAGGCGCGAACGGACGGCCGTTGATCGCCTGCACGCCGTAGTCCGGCATGTCGTAGTTGTGCTGAATGAGCGCCGAGATCGTGACCTCGGTCGGCGTGCCGATGCCGAAGCGCAACTCGGGCGCGAAACCGTAGTCCTTGTTTTTCATCACGTCGCGCGTCGAACCCATCGACTGGCCGAACGCATTCAGACGAAAGGCGGCGTGATCGCCGAGCGGACGGTTCACATCGAGCGTCGCGCGATAGCGGTCGTCGGTGCCGATCGTGGTCGACACTTCGGTGAGCGGCTTGAGGTTCGCCTGCTTCGTGACCTGGTTGATGACGCCGCCCGTGGAGCCGCGGCCGAACAGCATCGACGAGGGGCCGTAGAGCACTTCGATCGATTCGAGGTCGAAGGTGTCGCGGTAGTACTGGTTGCGGTCGCGAAAGCCGTCGAGGTAGATGTCGTTTTGCGCCGTGAAGCCGCGCAGGTTGATGTTGTTGCCGATCTGGCCGCCTTCCGCGCCGCCGATGGTGATGCCGGGCGCGTTGCGCAGCGCGTCCTGGAACGACGTGGCGCCCTGCGACTGCATCACGGCCTTGTTGATCACCGTGACCGACTGCGGAATGTCGCGCAGCGCGGTGGGCGTTTTCGCGCCGACGGTCGAGCGATCCGCCTGGAAGTCCTGGGCATCGCTTTGGGCGGATACGGCGATCGTGGGCAGCGTGGTGGTGTTCGTGGCGCTTGCCGCCGTAGCGGCGGCAGGCTCGCTTTGGGCGAGTGCAGACGAAGCGAAAGGCACAGCAAAGGTCAGCGCGAGCGCACTCGCGAGCGGCGTCCGGTTCAACATGAGGTCCCTGTACACGGCGTATGACCCGGCCGTGCGACACGCGCGGATAGCTGGCGTGGACGACACGGGTCGATTGGCTGGCTGGGCCGCCCCGAAAGGACCGAGGGAAACGACGCTAGGCTGGCTGGTCTTGTTGTTTGGCCGCGAAAATGTCCGCGGTAATGAGAATCGATATCATTCCATATCTTGCATATTCTTTCAAATGGAATTGGCGTTTTAGCGACACCGTTTTAGCGACACCATTGGTGACATCAAGGTAAATGTAATTTTACGAATGACGAAAGAATGGGCACGCCGATGAATCGTCTGATCAAAGTCTTTGCGCGCGCCGAATATCATCTGCATGCCGAAATAAATTCAAAATCTTGCTCTAGGTCAGCTGCGCGCATTCGCGCAATTGCTGCGCGAGGGCGCCAATCGCCTCGTCGAGCGTAGCGGTGCTGCGCCGGAGAATACCGATCGGCTCGACGCCCTGCGGGGCCGGCACGTCGATCTGCACGAGCAGCCCCGCGTCGATGTCGCTCTGTGCGACACGCTGCGGCACGATCCACACGGCGTCCGAGCCGGAAACGATCAGGCGCGCCACGGAGGCCGACTGCGTTTCGATCGCGCCTTCGGGCACGGCGAAGCCATGCGTTTCGAAAAACGCCTCGGTGTGATGACGCGGCGCGGTGCGCTCGCCCGCGATCACGAGCGCAAACCCGAGCACGTCGCCGAGCGCGGGCGCAACGCTGTCGTTCGCAAGCGGATGTCCCGCCCGTACGACGACGAGCAGCGACTCCGTGTAGAGATATTCGAACGACACGCCCTGCATCATCGCCGGCTCGGCCATGCGCCCCACCATCAGGTCGAGGTCGCCGGCTTTCACCGCCCGCAGGAGTTCGGCATTCGAGTCGGTGTGAATCTTCACGCCCGCTTGCGGGTGCAAAGCCTTGAAACGCAGGAGCGCTTTCGGCAGCAGCGCTGTCGCCACGGTTGGCAACGCGCCCAGGCGCACCGCTGGCACGGCATGCGCGTCCTGCCGCGCCAGCGCGAGGGCGGACGCTGCGACCGCGCGCGTGGCGTCGAGCGCATAGCGCAGGAAGCGCTCGCCCTGCGCCGTCAGCGCCGCGCCGTTTCTGCCGCGCTCGACGAGGCGCACGCCCGCCCATTGCTCGAGTTCCACGAGCGTTTTCGAAACGGCTGGCTGGCTCAGATGCAGACGCGCCGCGGCGCGCGCGAGCGTGCGCTCCTGGGCGATCGCCACGAAACAGTTCAGATGCCGCAGCCGCAGCCTCGACGCCAGCTGCCGCTGGGCCTCGTCTGCCGCCTCGCGGGCGGCGTCTGCGTGGATGTCCGCCTTGCTGGCCGACGCCGGCCGCCGCCGGGATGCCTTATTTTCCATAATCTGAAGTTATGGAATTTTCGCGAATAAGTCAATTTACATAACCTGCCGTCAACCCTACATTGGCGCCATCCACATCAATCACCCGCGACAAGGAGCAGGGAGACATGGCCACGATCGTTGGCGGCATCGCCGTTTCGCACACCCCGACCATCGGCTTCGCGCACGACGCGCACAAGGAGCAGGATCCCGCCTGGGCGCCGATCTTCGAGAGCTTCGAGCCGGTCAAGCGCTGGCTGCGCGAGCAGCAGCCCGACGCCATCGTCTACGTCTACAACGACCACGTGACGTCGTTCTTCTTCGACCACTACTCGGCGTTCGCGCTCGGCATCGGCAACGAATATGCGGTCGCCGACGAAGGCGGCGGCGTGCGCGACCTGCCCGGCATCGGCGGGCACGCGGCGCTCGCGCGGCATATCGGCACGAGCCTCATGAGCGATGAGTTCGACATGTCGTTCTTCCAGGACAAGCCGCTCGACCACGGCTTCTTCTCGCCAATGTCGGCGCTGCTCGACCGCACGGAAACGGGCTGGCCCACGCGCGTGGTGCCGCTGCAGGTGGGCGTGCTGCAATTCCCGATTCCGACCGCTCGCCGTTGCTTCAAGCTCGGCCAGGCGCTGCGGCGGGCGATCGAAAGCTACCCCGAGGACCTGCGCGTGGTGGTGATGGCGACGGGCGGCCTCTCGCACCAGGTGCATGGCGAACACGCGGGCTTCAACAACGTGGACTGGGACCACCGCTTCCTCGACGCCATCACGAACGACCCGCAGGCGCTCGCCGACATGACGCACGCCGAGTACGCGCAACTGGGCGGGCTCGAAGGCGCCGAAATCATCATGTGGCTGATCATGCGCGGCGCGCTGAGCGGCAACGTGAAGCAGGTGCACAGCGGCTATTACCTGCCTTCGATGACGGGCATCGGTACGCTCGTGCTCGAGAACACGGCGATGACGCCGGCGGGCGACGCGCAGGCGCGGCACCGCCAGCACATGGCGCGGCAACTGGCCGGCGCGGAGCAGCTCACGGGCACCTACCCGTTCGGGCTCGAGTCGAGCGTGAAGGCGTATCGCCTCAACAAGTACCTGCACGCGATGATCGACGAGGGACATCGGCGCGCGTTTCTCGCCGACCCGGAGCGCTCGTTTAATGAGGCCGGGCTGACCGAAGAGGAAAAGGTTCTCGTGCGCCGCCGCGACTGGCGCGGACTGATTCACTACGGCGTGATCTTCTTCATGCTGGAAAAGCTCGGCGCAGTCGTCGGGACTTCGAACCTTCACATCTACGCGGCCATGCGCGGCGAGACGCTCGAAGACTTCCTCAAGACGCGCAATACGCGCGTGCTGTATTCGGTGGCGGGGGATGTGGAAGCGACCGAAGAATGGCAGGAAGGGGAAGCGAAATAAGCGTGCGTGACGCAGCGGCCGCCCGCTTGCGGCCGCCGCATTGAAATCCTGCGATCAGTCGAGCGCCCGATCATTCGGATGCGCAAACAGCGCCCGATTCTCGTTGGACAACGGATAGTTCAGGTTCATCCCCTTGGGCGGCACGGGCTGCGTAAACCACTTCGTGTACAGCCGCTGCGCTTCACCCGAAGTCTGCATGCGAGCGATCACGCCATCGGCCAGTTTCTTGAAGACGGGATCGTCCTTGCGCACCATGCAGCCATAAACCTCCGAAAGCGGCGGCGTACCGGTGATCACGTAGTCCTGCTGGTCCGCCTCCTTGGCCCGCGCCCCGTACAACAGCGGCTCGTCCATCACGAACGCGACCGCGCGCCCCGTCTTCACGTTGAGAAACGACTCCGCGTGGTCCTTGGCGGCGATGAGTTGCATGCCCATCTTCTTGTCGTTGTTCATCTCGCGCAGCAGCCGGTCCTCCGACGTGCCCGCCGTGGTCACCACCGTCTTGCCTGCGAGATCGGGGAAATCCTTGATGCCGGAATCCTTTTTCGCAATCAGGCGCACGCCGTACTGAAAGAAGCTGTTCGTGAACGCGACCTGGTTGTCGCGCTCCTTCGTGTGCGTGGTCGAACCGCACTCGATATCGATCGTGCCGTTCTGCACGAGCGTGATGCGGTTCTGCGAAGTGATCGGAATTTCCTTGACCGTGAGCTTGTCGAGCTTCAGCTCCTTTTTCACCTCGTCGACGATCTTCAGCGCGATGTCCTGCGCATAGCCGATCGTGTGTTGCTCGCTGTCGTAGTAGGAGAACGGCACTGACGATTCCCGCACGCCCAGGGAAATCACGCCTGTATCGCGGATTTTTTTGAGGGTAGCGCTCGTGGCGTCCTGCGCCTGAGCCGGTGCGAGATACGTGCATCCCATGACGACGGCTGCGAGCGTTGTAACTTTTTTCATTGAGTCTCCTCCGGATGGTCCGTCGGCGCTTCGTGCGCCGCACCCGAGTATTCATGCCTTGCAGCGAGGCGGCAATTGAAATCGGTTACGTCGACATAACTCAAGGTTAAGTCGCCGGTGAAGGCGCGCCGTTCGAAGCGCCGCCGTCGAGGCCGGTTTCGTTGGCAACACGAACCGTTCCGCGCGCCATGACTTGTCCACATATTTTGTTGGCAGCCCTGTGCGTAACCGTTGGAAGACCGCATCAAGTCCTTGATGCGTTTCGGTTAACCCATGGCGTTCCCAATCGCGGCAACAGCGTCTCGCAGCGCCTCGAAACGCACCCGTCTTTTCCACAGATTTTGTTGGCAGCCCTGTGCACAACTTCTGGACAGCGAACCTAAGTCACTGATCGCAAACGTCAATGCGCCAAGCGACAGAGAAGTTGCACGTTTTGGAGGCACTGGACTTGTCCACAGTTAACGGGGAAAAGTCTGTGCATACACCCCCCAACATCCGCGCCAATCCATTGATAGCACAACGGATTTTCTCGCTGCGCGCGGATCGGCCCTGACGCGCCTCACGCGTGCATATCCCTAAAGTTTGTAAGGGAAATGCCGTTATGCCTCGCTGTGTTGTTGGGTCTCAAGCGGCCCCATCGAAGGAATCTCATGCGCAACAATCAACCCGTCACGCAACAGGAATTCGACTATCCCGCTTCGCAGATGCTCGTCTCGGCCACCGACCTCAAGGGCCGCATTCAGTACTGCAATCCTGCGTTCGTCGCGGTGTCGGGCTTTACGAAAGAAGAGCTGATCGGCAAGGCACATAACATCATTCGTCATCCCGACATGCCGGCCGAAGCCTTCGCCGACTTGTGGGAGACCGTGCGCGATGGCCGTCCCTGGACCGCGATCGTCAAGAACCGCCGCAAGTCCGGCGACCACTACTGGGTGCGCGCGAACGTAACGCCCGTCGCCGAGCAGGGCACGGTGGTCGGCTATCTGAGCGTGCGCGTGAAGCCCACGCGCGAAGAAATCCGCGCGGCCGAAGCCTTCTACGCGCAAATGCGCGAGGGCCGTCTGCAAGGCGTGCGGCTGCGCCACGGCTCGGTGGTGCGCACGGGACTCGTGGGCGCGCTGCAGTCGCTGCTGCGCGTGCCGATCGCCACGCGTATCGCCTTCGGCTATGGCGCCGTGCCCGCCGTGTTCGCCGCGGCCGGCTTCGCCGCCTGGCAGGGGCTGCCGCCGCTGCCGTTCTGGGGCGCGTTCGGCGCGGCCTGCGTGTGTGCGCTCGGCGCCTGGCGTCTCACCACGCGCCACCTCGGCGCGCCGCTCGCGCAGATGACCTCGGCCTCCACGCGCATGGCCGCGGGCGACCTCACGGCCACGCTCGCGGTCGCCACCAACGACGATCTCGGCGACGTGCTCCAGGCGCTCAACCAGTTGCAGGCCAATCTCACGGCGATCGTGTTCGACGTGCGCTCGCAGATCGACGGCATGCTCGACGCCGCGCACGAAATCTCGAGCGGCAATCTCGATCTCTCGCGCCGCACCGAAATGCAGGCCGCATCGCTCGAAGAAACCGCCGCCACGATGGATCAACTCACGACCACCGTGGAGGCCAACGCCGAAGCCAGCGCCCGCGCGCTCGATCTCGCGCGCGACGCGCAGTCCGCCGCCGCGGAGGGCGGCTCGATCGCCGCGCAGATGGAGCGCACGATGACGGGCATCACCGACGCGTCGCGCCGGATCAGCGACATCACCGGCGTGATCGACGGCATCGCGTTCCAGACCAACATCCTCGCCCTCAACGCCGCCGTCGAAGCCGCGCGCGCCGGCGAGGCCGGCCGCTCGTTCGCCGTGGTGGCGGGCGAGGTGCGCATGCTCGCGCAGCGCTGCGCGGCGTCGGCAAGAGAGATCAAGCAGGTCGTGGACGCCAGCGTCAACGAGATCGCCGAAGGCACGCGCCTCGTCGGCAACACGACTGCGCAGATGCGCTCGATCGACGAAGCCGTGAGCCGCGTCTCGTCGATCATCACCGAGGTCGCGAACGCAAGCGGCGAGCAGGCCGAAGGCATCCGCCAGGTCAATCAGGCCGTCGCGCATCTGGACAGCGCCACGCAGCAGAACGCCGCGCTCGTCGAGCAGGCCGCCGCCACGGCGCAGCGGCTCGCCGAGCAGGCCGACGTGCTCGACGAGGCCGTGCGCCTCTTCACCGTGGCAGGCGCCGAAGCGGAAAAGCGCGCGAAGCCCGCCCGCACCCCGGCGCGCCGCCAGAGCGTCAATCTTGCCGAAGCGGCCGCGGAGATCGCGGCATAACAACCGGCTCGCACGCCGCGCCGCAAACGCAATCGGCTGGCTTCGCCTATTGGTCTGAGAGATCGGCGTTAGTCCCATCTCGACAGTGCGGCGCGCGGGCGGCACCATAAAAACCGTCAGCAAGCCGTACCCCGGTTTGCTGATCCGAGTAACAACGGCGTTTCAACGGCTCGCCCGGCCTGCCCGGGTGGGCCGTTTTTTCTGTTGCGCCCGCCTGGTGCCTGGCATCGCTTTGCTTCGCAACCATGACAGCGGTGCAACGCGCAACGCATTTCGCATGGCCCGTTGCAGGGCGCGCAAAAACGGGCGTTGCGGCGGCGAGTCGCGTTACACTGGCTGGCCAGGGTCGCGGCAAAGCGATCTCGCTGTGTGTGTCTGCGCTCACTTGCATAAACACGCCGCGCAGCCGACCCCGTACAATGGCTCGACCACCCAACGCACGAGGACAACATCAATGCGCACGACCGGGTCTTCCGGAAACATGACCCTGCTCACCGAGCATGACGACGCGACCGGACGCGAACTGCGTTCACTGCGCCTCGAATCGGCGGCCGACGGCAAAAGCCTCTTGCTGGTCGAAGTCGACGAGCGCAAGCCGGGCATCCATCGCGAAGTGCGTTACGAAATCACGCCGGCCGAGCTGATCGCGGCCATTCGCGCACAAGGCGCCGAGCTGCCCGGGGAATCACACACGCGTTAAGCGCACGGAAACCGGCGACACGAACGCGGCACGCGCAGTCTCGTGTGCCGCGTTCTGTCGCTTTCCGCTCATCGCGCGCATCTCGCGAACACCTCGCGTTTCTCTCGTTTCAATCCGGCGCTTTTTTCATATGCCTGCCCCACCCGGCAGGCATTCTCACGCGCGTGCAGGGGGGTCGCTTGCACGCCTTCGAAATGCGTCCATAATCTTTACGTTACCCTCCTATCTTTCCCGTTCCTCGCCTCACGGCGCAACGGAAGTAAGCCGATGCTACATGACCTCATCGCGCAATACGGGCCTGCGCTGGTGTTCATCAATGTGCTTGCCGGATCGCTTGGGCTGCCCGTGCCCGCGATGCCCGCGCTCGTGTTGTTCGGCGCGATGGCGGCCATGCATCCCGGTTCGATCGGCCAGCAGGTCGCGCCGGTGCTCGGGCTCGCCATCTTCGCCATGCTGATTGGCGACAGCGTGTGGTTCATGGCCGGGCGCCTCTACGGCGGCAACACGCTCAAGACGCTCTGCAAGCTCTCGCTTTCGCGCGACACCTGCGTGAAAAAAACCGAGCGCTTTTTCGGCCGCTGGGGCGTGCGCGTGCTCGCCGTCGCCAAGTTCGTGCCGGGGCTGTCGCTCGTGTCCGTGCCGATGGCCGGGGCGATGGGCGTGCCCTACCGCCAGTTCGTCGGCTTCGACGGCATTGGCGCGGCGTTGTGGTCCGGCACCGGCCTGCTCGTCGGCGTGATGTTCGCGCCGCAGATCGACATGCTGATGAGCGGCGCGAGCCGGCTTGGCCGCTTCGCACTCGTCGTGGTGGCCGTGCTGCTCGTGCTCTACGCGACCTACCGCTGGCAACGCCGCCGCCAGCTCATCAAAAAGCTCGCGAACGCGCGCATCACGGTGGAAGATCTTTACCGCGCGATGGGCGCCAAGCCGCCGCCGGTCGTGTTCGACATTCGTTCAGAAGAAAAGCGCAAGCTCGATCCGTACATCATCCCCGGTGCGTTGTTCGCCGACGAGCGCAAGCTCGAAGACATCGTCGGCAAGTACCCGAACGACCAGAAGCTCGTGATCTACTGCTCGTGCCCCAATGAAATTTCCGCGGCCTGGATGGCGAAGAAGCTCGCCGAGGCCGGCTTTACCGACGTGGTGCCGCTACTGGGCGGTCTCGATGCGTGGCGCGACGCCGGCCGCACGCTCGAGTCGCTCCAGCTGCACGCCCACGCCGACGTCCCGGTCAACATCACGCCTAAAGCTGTCTGATCCGGGCGGCCCGCTCCCGAGCCGCCCGCACGAGGAGAACCGCCAGATGGGCACGATCACCGAAGCCGAGGTTCCGGAATCCGCGGAACTTCCTTCCGCGAGCCGCCACTCCGACACGCAGCCGCAACCCGCCGAAGCGCCGTTCTCGACGCTCTCCACGCGGCGCCACCAGATGTTCCCCGAGCTCAACGACGACGAAATCGCGCGCCTCTCGCGCTTCGGCGAGGAGCGCCATTGGTCGGCAGGGGAGTTGCTCTTTCGCACGGGCGAAACCGGCCCCGGCATGTTCGTGCTGCTCTCCGGTTCGGCGAAAGTGTCCCAGCGCGACGGGCTGGGCCGCGAAAGGCTCATCGTCGAGCATGGGCGCGGCCATTTCCTCGCCGAAGTGGGCCAGCTTTCGGGCGGCCCGGCGCTCGTGGACGGCACGGCGCTCGAACCTGTCGATGCGATCCTGATTCCGCCCGAGCGGCTGCGCGCGGCCATCGTCGCCGAAGCCGAACTCGGCGAGCGCATCGTGCGCGCGCTGATCCTGCGCCGCGTCTCGCTGATCGAAAAGGGCGCGGGCGGCCCGATTCTCGTGGGCAAGCACGACGATCCCACGCTCGTTGCGCTGCAAGGCTTCCTTTCGCGCAACGGCCATCCGTATTCCGTGCTCGACGAGCGCGACGAAGGCATGCTTTGCGGCGTGATCGAGCGCTTCGCCGCGCGCTGCGAGGACCTGCCGCTCGTGATCTGCCCCGATGGCTCGGTGCTGCGCCGTCCCAGCGCGCCCGAACTGGCCACGTCCCTCGGCATCCTGCCCGAACTGGACGGCGAGCGCGTCTACGACGTCGCCGTGGTGGGCGCCGGACCGGCCGGTCTCGCCACGGCGGTCTATGCCGCTTCCGAAGGCCTTTCGGTGATCGTGCTCGACTCGCGCGCGCCCGGCGGCCAGGCGGGCGCCAGCTCGCGCATCGAAAACTATCTGGGCTTTCCCACCGGCATCTCCGGCCAGGCGCTCGCGGGCCGCGCGTTCGTGCAGGCGCAGAAGTTCGGCGCGCACGTGGCCATTCCGGTCTCGGTGCGCAAGCTGATCTGCGATGAGGAACCGCGGCGGCTCGAAACCTGTAGCGGCGATGTACGCGCGCATACGGTCGTGATCGCGAGCGGCGCCGTGTACCGCAAGCCCGCGATCGAGGGCATCGATCGCTACACGGGGCGCGGCATTTACTACTGGGCCTCGCCGGTCGAGGCGAAGCTTTGCAAGCACGAGAACATCGTGCTCGTGGGTGGCGGCAATTCGGCGGGCCAGGCGATCGTCTATCTCTCCACGCACGCGCGCCAGATCGACGTGCTGATCCGCAAGGCCGGTTTCGAATCGACGATGTCGCGCTATCTGATCGACCGGATCGCCTCGCTCTCGAACGTGCGCGTGCATGGGCACAGCGAGATCGGCGGCCTCGACGAAGACACGAGCGGCCTCGCCGCGGTGCGCCTGAAGATGCCGTGCCCGGAGGGCGTCGACCATTTCGATTCGCGCCATCTGTTCCTCTTCACGGGCGCGGACCCGAACACCGGCTGGCTGCGGGAATGCGGCGTGAAGCTCGACCCGCACGGCTTCGTGCTGACCGGCGACAACGAGTCGTGCAGCCTCGCGACTTCGGTGGAAGGCGTCTACGCGATCGGCGACGCGCGCGCGGGCTCGACCAAGCGCGTGGCCGCGGCGGTCGGCGAAGGCGCGGCCGTGGTCGCGCAGATCCACCAACGGCTCGCGGCGCTGCGGCCGGTGACGGTGGTCGCGGGCGTCCATGCGTGAGCGCGCTGCGGAGGTTGCAGAAGCGCCCACGCTTGCCGAAGCCGGTTCCTCGCTAGTGCTGCCGCTCGCGGCGGCCCGCACGCTGCACCTCGCGGCGCAGGGGCTGCTTGCGCCGCCGCGCCGCAAGGCGACCCAGGACGACGTGCTCGACGCGATCCGCCGCATGGCGCAGTTGCAGATCGACACGATCCACGTGGTCGCGCGCAGTCCCTATTTCGTGCTGTTCAGCCGCATCGGCGCGTTCGAGCCGGCGTGGCTCGACGCGCACCTCGCGCAAGGGCGCCTGTTCGAATACTGGGCGCACGAGGCCTGCTTCCTGCCCATCGAGGACTACGGGCTGCTGCGCCATCGCATGCTCGATCCTTCCGGCATGGGCTGGAAATACGCAGCCGAGTGGCATGACCAATACCGCGACGAGATCGACGCCCTGCTCGAGCGCATTCGCGCCGGGGGCGCCGTGCGTTCCGCCGACTTCGCGCGCGCCGAAGGCGCCAAAGGCAGCGGCTGGTGGGACTGGAAGCCGGAGAAGCGGCATCTGGAAGTGCTGTTCGCAACCGGCGCGTTGATGGTGGCCCAGCGGCACAACTTCCAGCGCGTGTACGACGTGGCCGAGCGCGTGCTGCCGCACTGGAACGACGCGCGCGACCTGCCGCCACGCGCCGAAGCGGAACGCGAGCTGCTGCTGCGCTCCTGCCGTGCGCTCGGCGTGATCCGCGCTGACTGGGCCGCCGACTACTTCCGCCTGCCGCGCCGCCCGTATGCCGATGCCCTACACGTACTCGCCGACGCGGGCGAGCTGCTGCCCGTGCGCGTGGAAGGCTGGAAGCACGACGCGTTCGTGCATAGCGAGCACGCGGCGCTGATCGGCGAAGCGGCGAGTGGCAAGCTCGCCTCCACGGTCACAACCCTGCTCTCGCCCTTCGATCCGGTGGTGTGGGATCGCAAGCGCGCGCTCGCGCTATTCGATTTCGATTACGCCATGGAATGCTATGTACCGGCTGCGAAGCGCAAGTACGGTTACTTCGTACTACCGATCTTGAATCGCGGGCGATTGATCGGGCGCATCGACGCGAAGGCGCATCGGGGGCAGCAGGTGTTCGAGGTGAAGTCGCTGCATCTGGAGCCCGGCGTGCGCGCGAGCGGCCGTCTGGTGGCCGACTTGCGCCGCGCGCTGCAGCGTTGCGCGGACTGGCACGGCACGCCGGAGCTGCGCATCGGCGCCGCGCCGGACGGCCTCGCGGCCGCCCTGCTGGCTGCGTGAGCGTGCGGCTGCCGACCCGCCAGAGCCGCCGCACGCGTTGAGAACGATTAGTGCTCCAGCTTGGCGCGCAGCTCGCGCGCGGCTTCGAGCAACCCTTCGTAGCCCGAACGCGCGTGTTGCGGCAGGTCGGGGTCGCCCACCAGCGCGCCCAGCGTTTCGACGAGGCTGAAGACGAGGCCCTTGGCCGCGCCCGCCGCGATCTTGCCGGACTTCACGCCTTCGTCGACGTGACTGAAGGCGGCGTTCAGACTCTCCAGATCCGGTTGCGATGAACCGGCGCCAGGCTTTTGAGCGTCCTGCTTTTGCTTGTCGTCGCTCGTCATGATGAAGTCGATCTCCCTTGGTGAGCAGTAGTCAAAAGAATCCCGCACTTTTCAATGTTATATACCCATCGGGTGCGGGCGTCCATTCGAGGCCCGGCAGCGCGAGGGCCAACGCCGGGCGCACTCCCGAATCTTCTCACCTTTGCCGCGCACACGCCGAGGCCGCGAGCGCGACGGCTTGTCGCTTCGTCACGCCCGGTGACTAAAAAAAGCCTTGAAATCAGGGCTAATGTGGGTTTCACACGATGGACCGGCAGGTGTTTCGCCTCGCTTCAAAGCCTCGCCGACGGCTCGCTTCGGCCTCTCCCGCAAACGCTCACCTTTGTGCTTCGAAGCGTGGATTCACGCCGCTTCGAGTGCGTCCGCCGATCGGTTCGCGCTCACCGCATCACGCGCTGGATTGGCGTTTCGCCCTTGTTTTCAAGGTACTTTTGCTCGTGACGGCGCAACCCGCGCGCTCGCACCGTTCCGTTCAAGGTGCGTGACCAGGTGCCAACCTGCTCACTCCCGAAAAGCCTCACCTATCGCGCAAACGTTCTTGTGGGCCCCCGATGCGAAGCCTGAACGATGCCGCGCGTTGCGGTATCGTACGTGGATGTCTGCAGATGCCATTACGAGGAATCACACGATGAGCTACGCCACGCACGCGCCCGCCCGCAACGAAATCGACTCGCTGAGCGGGGCCGCCGTCGTCGAATTCGGCACCGACTGGTGCGGCTATTGCCAGGGCGCGCAACCGCTGATCGGCGCGGCGTTCGAGCGCAATCCGCAGGTGCGTCGCCTGAAAGTGGAAGATGGACCGGGCCGCGCGCTCGGCCGCTCGTTTCGCGTGAAGCTCTGGCCCACGCTCATTTTCCTGCGCGACGGCGTGGAGGTCGCGCGTGTCGTGCGTCCGCAAAACGCCGCCGAACTCGACGAGGCGTTCGCTTCGCTCGCGTAGTCGCGCGCGGCCCTCCTACGCGGTCCGAACGATCTGCGCGGACCGCTCCCGAAAAGCCTCACCTTTGCCCGCGAGCGCGCCCGAAGGCGCGCGTCGCGCTCACGCCTCCAGGCCGGCGAGCAGATCGTCGATCGCGCGATACACACGCTCGACCACCTCCGGCCCCACCTCCGCTTCCAGCGCCTTGTAGCGCGCCTCCAGTTCCTTCGAAATCGCTTTCACGAGCTGATGGCTCTTCTTCGTGAGCGAGACGAGCACGCGCCGCTGGTCGTCGGCGAAACGCTCCTTCGTCACGAGCCCGAGGGTTTCCATACGCGCGAGCACGCCCGCCATGCTCGGGCTGGATATCGTGCAGAGGTCGGAAATCTGCCGCGGCTCGAGCGGTCCGCTTTCGTTGAGCGCGCGGATCACGCGCCACTGCTGCTCAGTGAGACCGTGCGACGTGATGAGCGGGCGAAAGCGTTCCATCATCTTTTCGCGTGCGCGCAGCAGCAGCATGGGCAGGTTGCGATGCGCAACGCGAGTGGTCGGACGCGAAGTATCGGACATGGCGGTTTCAGCTAAACGAGGAATTCGACGAACAGGCCCAGGGGAAACCCGAAAAATTCTCATCGACGATTGACGACGGATGATAGCAAGCGCACTATCACTCACATATTAGTGTTTCCGTGAAGCCCATCCAAGCCATGTTTTCCGTTGCCGATCATCTGCTGCACGTCGAAGGCGAGGCCTTGCCGCGCGACGTCAGCGTCGCCACCATGCGCGAGCTGCTCGCCACGGGCACGCGTTGCCGGGCGCCGGTGAGCGGCGCTGTCTACGGCACGCTGCTCAACGACCGCCACGCGCTAGAAGCGCTGGGCGACGCCGTGAACGCGCCCCCTTACAAGGCGCCGCCGCGCGCGCCCATCCTCTACCTGAAGCCGCGCAACACGCTCGCGGGCCACCGCACGCGCGTGGCCGTGCCGGGCGGCGAGGGCGTCCAGGTGGGCGCGTCGCTCGGCGTCGTGATCGGGCGCACCGCCGCGCGCGTCGCCGCACACGAAGCGTTCGATTACATCGCGGGGTATACGCTCGTGGCCGATCTGAGCGTGCCGCACGCGAGCGTCTACCGCCCCTCGGTGCGGTTTCGCGCGCGCGACAACTTCTGCGCCATCGGCCCCGCCGTGGTCGCGCGCCGGCATGTGGCCGATCCCGACGAGCTTGCCATTGCGGTGAACGTCGAAGGCGGCGCGGCCTTCCGTGCGACAACGGCTACGAACGTTCGCGGCGTCGCCCAGTTGCTCGCCGATGTCACCGACTTCATGACGCTCGCCCCCGGCGACGTCATCACGCTCGGCGTGCCGCATGGCGCACCCGTGGTGCAGGCCGGTGCGCGTGCAGCGATCTCCATTGGCGACTGGGCGCCACTCGAAATCGAATTCGTCGCGGCAGGTGAAGCGCAAGGAGTACAAGCATGACGCGCGGACGCGTCGCCTATGCAGGCGCCATCCATGAAGCCACGCCCGAAGGAAACCGCGTGCGGCTCGCCGACGGCCGCGTGTGCGAGGAGCACGAAGTCGTCTGGCTCGCGCCGTTCGAGCCCGGCACGATCTTCGCACTCGGGCTCAATTACGCCGAGCACGCCAAAGAACTGCAGTTCTCGAAGCAGGAAGAGCCGCTCGTGTTCCTCAAGGGGCCGGGCAGCGTGGTCGGCCATCGCGGCACCACGCGCCGCCCCGCCGACGTCACGTTCATGCATTACGAGTGCGAGCTTGCCGTCGTGATCGGCCGCACCGCGCAGCACGTGAAGCGCGAGGACGCCATGCAGTACGTGGCCGGCTACACGATCGCGAACGACTACGCGATCCGCGACTACCTGGAGAACTACTACCGCCCGAACCTGCGCGTGAAAAATCGCGATGGCGGCACCGTGCTGGGCCCCTGGTTCGTCGACGCCGCCGACGTCGCCGACGTCAACGCGCTCGGCCTGCGCACTTACGTGAACGGCGAACTCAAACAGAACGGCAACACGCGCGATTTCGTCACCGGCATCGCGGAACTCATCGAGTATTTGAGCGGCTTCATGACGCTCGCCCCCGGCGACGTCATCCTGACCGGCACGCCCGAAGGCGTCGTCAACGTGAATGCGGGCGACGAAGTGGTGTGCGAGATCGACGGTCTGGGCCGTCTCGTCAACACCATCGCGAGCGACGCCGACTACGGGCGCTGATCCGCCAACGAATCGAACACGGACTACGTTAGACATGCGAATCGACCATCTGATCAACGGCCGCGCGCACAGCGGGCGCGACTACTTCGAGACCGTGAATCCGGCCAACCAGGACGTGCTCGCGGAAGTGGCGCGCGGCGGCGCGGAGGAAGTCGATCTCGCGGTGCGCGCCGCGAAAGACGCCTTCCCCGCCTGGGCGGCCACGCCCGCCGCGGAGCGCGCGAAGGCGATTCGCAAGCTCGGCGAGTTGATCGCGAAGCATGTGCCCGAAATCGCGCAGACCGAAACGAAGGACACGGGCCAGACCATTTCGCAAACCGGCAAGCAACTCGTGCCGCGCGCCGCCGACAACTTCAGCTACTTCGCCGAAGTCTGCACCGCCGTGGACGGCCACACCTACCCGACGTCCACGCATCTGAACTACACGCTGTTTCATCCCGTGGGCGTGTGCGCGCTCATCTCGCCCTGGAACGTGCCGTTCATGACCGCCACGTGGAAGGTCGCACCCTGCCTCGCGTTCGGCAATACCGCGGTGCTGAAGATGAGCGAGCTGTCGCCGCTCACGGCCTCGATGCTCGGCCAGTTCGCGCTCGATGCCGGCATTCCGGCAGGCGTGCTCAATATCGTGCACGGCTATGGCAAGGAAGCGGGCGAGCCGCTCGTCGCGCACCCCGACGTGCGCGCGGTGTCGTTCACGGGCTCGACGGCCACGGGCAACCGCATCGTGCAGGCCGCGGGCCTGAAGAAGTTCTCGATGGAACTGGGCGGCAAATCGCCGTTCGTGATCTTCGACGACGCCGATTTCGAGCGCGCCCTCGACGCCGCCGTGTTCATGATCTTCTCGAACAACGGCGAGCGCTGCACGGCCGGCTCGCGCATTCTCGTGCAGCGTTCGATCTACGCGAAGTTCGCCGAGCGCTTCGTCGAACGTGCGAAGCGCATCAGCGTGGGCGATCCGCTCGACGAGAAAACCATCGTCGGCCCGATGATCAGCCAGGGCCATCTCGCGAAAGTACGCAGCTATATCGAACTCGGCCCGAAGGAAGGCGCGACGCTCGCGTGCGGCGGCCTCGACGCGCCGGCGCTGCCCGACGCGGTGAAGAACGGAAACTTCGTTCAGCCGACCGTGTTCGTCGATGTCGATAACCGCATGCGCATTGCGCAGGAAGAAATCTTCGGCCCGGTGGCGTGTCTGATTCCCTTCGACGACGAGGCGCACGCGATCCGCCAGTCCAACGACATCGCCTATGGCCTGTCCAGCTACGTGTGGACCGAGAACACCGGCCGCGCGCTGCGCGTGGCCGCCGCCGTCGAAGCGGGCATGTGCTTCGTGAACAGCCAGAACGTGCGCGACCTGCGCCAGCCGTTCGGCGGCACGAAGGCTTCGGGCGTGGGCCGCGAAGGCGGCACGTGGAGCTACGAAGTGTTCCTCGAGCCGAAGAACGTGTGTGTTTCGCTCGGCTCGCATCACATTCCGCACTGGGGCGTGTAATGGGCAAACTCGCGCTGGCAGCCAAGGTCACGCACGTGCCTTCGCTGTACCTCTCGGAACTGGACGGCCCCCACAAGGGCTGCCGCCAGGCGGCCATCGACGGCCATCACGAGATCGGCCGCCGCTGCCGCGAGCTGGGCGTCGACACGATCGTCGTGTTCGATGTGCACTGGCTCGTGAACAGCGAGTATCACATCAACTGCGCGCCGCGCTTCGAAGGCGTCTACACGAGCAACGAGCTGCCACACTTCATCAAGAACATGCCGTATGCGTATCCGGGCAATCCGCAGCTTGGCCAGCTGATTGCCGATGTCGCGAACGAAATGGGCGTCAAGACGCGCGCCCATAGTGAAACGACGCTCGACCTCGAATACGGCACGCTCGTCCCCATGCGCTACATGAACGGCGACGAACATTTCCGCACCGTTTCGGTCGCGGGCTGGTGCATGTGGCACGACCTCGCCACCAGCGCGCGCTTCGGCCTCGCCGTGCGACGCGCGATCGAAGAGCGCTACGACGGCACGGCGGCGATACTCGCGAGCGGATCGCTGAGCCACCACTTCGCCAACAACGGCACGGCCGAAGCCTTCATGCACAAGGTCTGGGACCCATTTCTCGAAGCGACCGATCGCAACGTCGTGGCGATGTGGGAGCGCGGCGACTGGAAAACCTTTTGCGCCATGCTGCCGATGTACAACGAAAAGTGCTGGGGCGAAGGCGGCATGCACGACACCGCCATGCTGCTCGGCGCGCTGGGATTGGACCGCTACGAAGGCCGCGCGGAAGTCGTCACGCCGTATTTCGGCAGTTCCGGCACCGGGCAGATCAATGCCATCCTGCCGGTCACGCCTCTGCCGGTCTAAGCGGCTAAAGCACGGGAAAACGCCATGCCCCATCTCACCCTCGAATACAGCGCGAATCTCGCGGACGCGAGCAGCATGAGTCAGCTATGCGAATCGCTTGCCCACGTGCTCGACGCGCAACGCGATGAAAGTGGCGCACGCGTCTATCCGCGCGGCGGCATTCGCACGCGCGCGCTGCGCTGCGAACAGTACTTCGTTGCCGACGGCGATCCCGGCAACGCCTTCCTGCACGGCTGCCTCAAGATCGGCGCGGGCCGCTCCCAGGCTGTGCGCCGCGCGACGGGCGAGGCGCTCTTCGAGGCGATCAAGCTGCACTTCGCCCAAGCCTTCGCGTCGCACGGCCTCGCGCTCTCGCTCGAAATCGTCGAGTTCAGCGAGGAAGGCGCGTGGAAGCACAACAACCTGCACGCCAGGCTCAAAAACGTGAGTTCATGATGCTCGATCAGCAAACCATCCGCGAGCTGGCTGCACGGCTCGACGAAGCAGAACGCACGCGCACGCAGCTGCGGCATTTTTCGCGGTCGCATCCGGACATGACGATCGACGACGGCTACGCGATCCAGCGCGAGTGGGTCAAACTCAAGCTCGCCGCGGGCCACACGATCAAGGGCCGCAAGATCGGCCTCACGTCGCGCGCCATGCAGCGCGCGTCGCAGATCGACGAGCCCGACTACGCGCCGCTGCTCGACAGCATGTTCATCCCCGCGGGCAGCGAGATTCGCGCCGACCGCTTCATCGCGCCGCGCGTGGAAGTGGAACTGGCGTTCGTGCTGAACCGGCCGCTGCAAGGGCCCGACGTCACGCTTTTCGACGTGCTCGACGCCACGGCCTACGTGACGCCGGCCATCGAGATCATCGACGCGCGCATCGAGCAGTTCGACCGCGAAACCAAAGCGCCGCGCAAGGTGTTCGACACGATTTCCGACTTCGCCGCCAACGCGGGCGTCGTGCTGGGCGGCCGCCCGGTGAAGCCGCTCGACGTGGACCTGCGCTGGGTCGGCGCGCTGCTCTACAGGAACGGCGCCGTGGAGGAAAGCGGCCTGGCCGCCGCGGTGCTCAACCATCCGGCGACCGGCGTTGCGTGGCTCGCCAACAAGATCGCGCGGCACGACGAGCGCCTCGAAGCCGGCGACGTGATCCTGAGCGGCTCGTTCACGGCCCCGGTTCCGGCGCGCGCGGGCGATACGTTCCATGCCGACTACGGCCCGCTGGGCGGCATCGGCTTCCATTTCATCTGATCAGGACGCCGAAATCATGGCCGTACCCGCCAACCCGTTCAAGCGCGCGCTCGCGCAAGGCCACCCGCAAATCGGCCTGTGGGCCGCACTCGCCGACGCGTACGTGAGCGAACTGCTTGCGAATACGGGTTTCGACTGGCTGCTGATCGACGGCGAGCACGCGCCCAACGATCTGCGCAGCACGCTCGCGCAACTGCAGGCCGTCGCGCCCTACCCCACGCACGCGATCGTGCGGCCCGTGCGCAACGACGCCGCCATCATCAAGCAACTGCTCGACATCGGCACGCAAACGCTGCTCGTGCCGATGATCGAGAACGCCGAGGAGGCGCGCGCCGCCGTCGCCGCGACGCGCTATCCGCCGCACGGCGTGCGCGGCGTGGGCAGCGCGCTTGCGCGTGCCTCGCGCTGGAATGGCTCGGCCGACTATCTGCATCATGCGGCGGAAGAACTTTGTGTACTGGTCCAGGTGGAAACGGCAAGCGCGCTCGCCCAGCTCGAAGCCATCGCGCAGGTGGAGGGCGTGGACGGCGTGTTCTTCGGGCCCGCGGACCTGAGCGCTTCGATGGGCCTGCTGGGCCAACCGGGCTCGCCACCGGTGCGCGAGGCGATCTGCAACGGGATTCGCACCGTGCGCGCGCAAGGCAAAGGCGCGGGCGTGCTCGCGGCCGATCCGGTCATTGCGAACGAATATCTGGAAGCCGGCGCGACGTTCGTCGCCGTGGGCAGCGACGTGTCCTTGCTCGCACGCAGCGCAAGCGAACTGGCCGCGAAATTCCGCCAGCCCGCGGCGCGCGGCTAACGCGCGCTCACTCCACCACGCGCGGGGGCGCGCTTCATTCGCCCGCTTCCCCGCTCTGCACGAGCTTGGCGAGCACGCTCGCCAGCACTTCGCGCTCGTGCTCGCTCAGCGTGGCGAGAATCGCCTCGTTCGTCGCCTTCGAGATCGTCGCGGCGCGCCGGTAGGTGCTGCGCCCCTGCGCCGTGAGCGCCACGAGCACGCCGCGCGCGTCCGCCTCGTTCGAGGTCTTGGCGAGCAGGCCCTTGCGTTCGAGCACGTCGGTGGCGCGGCTCGCCTGGCTGCGGTCGAGATTCGACACGCGCCCGAGATCCGACACCGACAGCGATCCGAACGCGCCCACGCTGAGCAGCAGCCGCGCCTCCGTGAGCGACAGGGAAAGCGCTGCCTCGAACGCGTCGCCCATCGTGCGATCGGTCTGCTTCTTGAGCACATGGAGCCGGTAGGTGAACAGCTCCGCGATGTTGTACTTCCCCGTCATGGATCTTCCCGCCAGGTTTTCACCGGCCGCGAAATGCGGCCACGGCATCAGGATAGCATCGATGAAAGCCCTTTTCTGCAGGCATTTCATGGAAAATTTGATGCTTGCACACGCATTTATTTGCGCGTAGGATCGGCCTGATCAGAGCCCGCCACGAGGAGACTTTCATGAATGAAAACATCCAGCGCACGCGCCCCGAATGGTGCGACCCCACGGAATGGGCGGCGCGCGTGCAGCTTGCCGCCGTGTATCGCGTGTTTCATCTGATGGGCTGGACCGAGCTGATCTTCAATCACATTACGCTGCGCGTGCCCGGCCCGCACAAGCATTTCCTCATCAACCCGTTCGGGCTCACGTATGACGAAATCAAGGCCTCGAATCTCGTCAAGATCGATCTCGAAGGCAATATCCTGAGCCCGAGCGAATACCCGATCAACCCGGCCGGCTTCGTGATTCACAGCGCGATTCATGCAAACGTGGCAGACGCGCATTGCGTCATGCACACGCACACCACGGCAGGGCTCGCGGTGGCGTGCATGGAAGGCGGCCTCGCGTATACGAACTTCTATTCGGCGCAGTTGCACGACATGGTCGCCTATCACGATTTCGAAGGCATCACCGTGCACGCCGAAGAAAAATCGCGCATCCTGAAGTCGATGGGCGACAAGCGGCTGCTGATCCTGCGCAATCACGGGCTGCTCTCGCATGGTGTGACCCTCGCGCACGCGTTTGCGCTGCTGTGGACGCTCAACCGCGCGTGCGAAGTGCAGGTCGTGACCGATTCGATGCGCGGCCAGACGCTGCCGATCGCGCCCGCCATCACCGAACGCTCGACGCGCGACGCCTTGCAGTTCTCGCCCGAACACGGCGCAGGCCAGAACGTGCTCGACGCGCTGGTCCGCCGCGTCACGCGCATCGACCCGTCCTATCTGGAGTGAAAGTTTGAACACACCGAATCAGAAGATCACCGTCGTCGGCGGCGGTGCGATCGGCGGCCTGATCGCGGCGCGTCTTGCGCGCGCGGGCATCGCCGTGAATCTGCTCGCACGCGGCGCGCATCTGGAAGCGATTCGCCGCGACGGTCTCACGATCGTCGAAGGCGACACGCGCTACACGCAAGCCGTCAACGCCACGAACGACGCCGCCACGCTCGGCGCGCAAGACATCGTCTTCGTTTGCCTGAAGGGTCAGGCGCTCGCCCAGTCGGCCGCTTCGCTCGCGCCGCTGGTGGGCCCGCACACGCATATCGTCTCGGCGATGAACGGCGTGCCCTGGTGGTTCCTCCACGGCTTCGGCGGCACGCACGCGAACGGCCGGCTCGAAGCGGTCGATCCGGGCGGTGTCGTCTCGAAGGCATTGCCGCCCGCGCAGGCTTCGGGCTGCGTCGTGCATCTGTCGTCGTCGATTGCGGGGCCGGGCGTGATCCGCAAGGGCGGCGGCAATCATCTGATCGTCGGCGAGGGCTCGGCGCACATGGCCACGCGCGCACAGGAAGCGCGCGAGCTGCTTGCGCAGGCCGGCTTCGAGGTCACGAAGGCAGAGCCGATTCAGGCCGATATCTGGGCGAAGCTCTGGGGCAATATGACGATGAACCCCATCAGCGCGCTCACGCGCTCGACCGCCGACGTGATTCTCGACGACCCGCTCACGACTCAACTCGTGAGCGCGGTCATGGCAGAGGCGCGTGCGATTGGCGAAGCGCTCGGCATTCGCCTCGCGATGACCATCGAGGAGCGCAACGCGATCACGCGCAAGCTCGGCGCGTTCAAGACTTCGATGCTGCAAGACGTCGAAGCGCAGCGCTCGCTCGAAGTCGAAGCGCTGCTAGGCGCGCCCTATGAACTGGCGCAGCGTGTGGGCGTCGCGGCGCCCTCGCTCGGCATGCTCTACGGTCTGGCGCGGCAGCTCGACGCGAATCTCGAAGCGGCGCGCCAGAAAGGCTAACCGTCAATCCTCGAGCGGCTTGCCCGTAAGGTCGCGAATGAACGGCAACGCGAGGCACGAGATCGCCACGCACGCCATCACGTACCACGCGGGCGCGAGCAGATTGCCCGTGCTCTTCACGAGCCAGGTGGCAACGGTCTGCGCGAAGCCGCCGAAAATCGCCACGCCGATGCCGTAGACGATCGCCATGCCTGTCGCGCGTACGGCGCGCGGGAACATCTCGGGCAGCATGGTGATGGACGGCGCGGCCTGCAGCCCAAGCAGCACGCTCAGGCCGCCTACGGTGGTCAAAAGACGCGTGGCGTCCGGGCCGCTCGCGAGCCACAGGAACGCCGGGTAGATCAACAACAAGACGCCCACGCGCGGCCAGAAGATCAGAGCGCGGCGGCTGAACCGGTCGCAGAGCAGGCCCGATACGGGCGCCACCAGAAAGGTCACGACGCCGGAAACGAGCCCCGCCAGCAAGGCCGTGGGCGCGGGCACCTTCAGTTCGTGAATCGCATACGTCGGCATATAGAACGTGACGACATAGGCCGTGACCGTGGAGCCGATCGTCAGCAGGATGCCGAGCGCGGCGCGGCGCCAGTGGTCGCGCAGCACGGCGAGCACCGGCATGCGCACCACGCTCGCCTGCTGCGGCAACTGCTCGTCCAGACGCCGGCGAATCCACATGCCGAGCGGCGCGATCGCCACGCCCATGAGGAAAGGCACGCGCCAGCCCCAGGCGAGCAGCGTGTCGGCGGCGAGGAAAGTCGTCAGGAGTCCCGCCGTTAATGCGCCGAGCGAAACGCCCATCCCCTGGCTCGCGAACTGCCAGCTGCCGAGCAGGCCGCGATTGACGGGCGTGCCCGCCTCGATCAGCAGCGTGGTGGAAGCGCCCACTTCGCCGCCCGCGGAAAACCCCTGCAGCAGGCGCGCGAACACGATCAACACCGGTGCGGCCACCCCGATCTGCGCGTAGGTGGGCGCGAGGCCGATCAGCATGCAGCCCAGCGCCATCATGAAGATGGTGAGCGTCATGGCGGGCTTGCGTCCGGCGCGATCGGCATACGCGCCGATCACGACGCCGCCCAGCGGCCGCATCACGAAGCCCACGCCGAAGGTCGCCACCGAGGCCAGCAACTGCCCGTAGCTCGACATGGTGGGAAAGAACAGCTTGCCGATGGTCAGCGCGAAGAAGCTGTAGACGGTGAAATCGAAGAATTCGAGCGCATTGCCGATCGTTGCGGCGACGATCAACTGCGTGCGGCTCAATTTGCCCTTGCGCACTCCGGTCATGCTGACGCTGTTCATGGCTCTCCTCGTCGGCCTCTGGCGGGCCTGAATGTTGACCGTGCAACGGTAGCACTCGCGCGGGCGCACGCGCCACTGATCAAAACCCGCGTAGGCGGCAGACCGCACGGCATTGAAGCGTCCCTTTTATCGGCGCCCCGGCGTGCGCACCTCATCCGCGTTCGTAAGGTAAAAGAGGCATACTCCCGGCATAGTCAGCACTCACGTTTCGCGCGCCGCGCCGTTTTTGGCGGTTCCGCAAACGCCATGCGGGCCACCCACGCACAAAGTGGGCACCAAACTTGCGGCAGCGCGTCGAACGTTCCGACGAATCGGGCGGCGGCAGGCTGTGCGCCGCGCCAACGCGCTTCCAGCCGCGCGTTTCGTCCCGCTGTCTTTTCCTCCGCCGCCACTGAAGGGTCGCCGCAGTCGCGACCCGTAAGCCAATGACAAGGATGTCCCTTTCTTCTGCCTTTCGGTTCCCGCGCGCATCGCGCCTGCATGCTCTCGTCGCCGTCCTCGCCGTTTCAGCCGGCCTGACGCTCGCGCTCGGCGCGTCGAGTGCGGCGGCGGCGACACCGGCCACCGTCGCCGAAGCGCTCAGGCCCGGCACGAGCCCAGCGCATCCCGCCCAGCCTGCCGCGCCCGCCACTAGCGCCAACGCGGCCAACCCGGCCGCCCCCGTGGCGCTCACGCCCACCCAGGCGCAAGCCGCCCTGCAGGTTCTCGACGATCCCGTGCAGCGCGGCCACATGGAAGACACGCTGCGCGCCATCGCCGCCGCCGGCGCGCTGGCCGTGCCCCCCTCGGCGAGCGCGCCGGCCAGTGCGCCCGCCGCGGCCTCCGGCGCGGCGGCGGCCACACCCGCTTCGGCGCCGCTCGCGGGCGCACTGCGCTCGAACGGTCTGGTCGTGCAGATCGCCGATCACGCCGCGCACGGCGCACGCGCGATCGGCCAGCATCTGAACCATACGTTCGCGACGCTGCTCGGCCTCTGGTCCACGCGCAACTGGTGGCAGGACCATCTGAACACGCCGGAAGGCCACGCGCTGCTGCTCGCGTTGCTGCGCGTGCTGCTGCTCACGCTGGTGCCCGCGCTCGCGCTCGCCACGGTGCTGCGCCGCGTCGTCGCCACGCCGGAGCGTGCCATCGCCGCGCATCAGGCCGCGAAACAGCGCGAGAACGCCGGCCCCCCGCAAGGCGGCACACCGACGCCGCAGCCACAAACGCCTGAAGCAACGGGCACGAGCCTCGCGCTCGCCGCGCAGGCGAAAGCCGCCGATGCGAAGGCCGACGCGGAACAGGACGCCCTGCGCGAAGCCGCCGGCATGGAACCGGCCGAGGGCAAGGACGGCAAGGACGACAAGGACGGCGACCCGAACGCCGGCCCCAACGCGAACGCCAGCGCCAACGAGGCGGCGCGCGCCACCGTAGTCGCGGCGCAAGCCGAGGACAACGCCGGCGCCTCGCCGAAGACCGCCGCCGACCGCGCGAAGGAGGCCTACCACGCGCTGCGCGGCGCGCATCACTGGCGCCTCTTGCAGCGTCTGCCGGGCGCGTTGCTCGTGATGCTGCTCGAAGTCGTGCCCGTGGTCGCCTTCGGCCTGTGCGCCGCAGGCGTGCTGTCGCTCTTCGGCCCCGACGACGCCGCGCCCGCCGAAGCCGTCGGCCAGATCGTCGATACGTATGTGATCTGCCGCGTGATCGTGATGTTCGGCAAGCTGCTGTTCGCGCCCGACGCGGCCGCGTTGCGCCTCGTGCCGCTGCCCGACGACTGGGCCGCTTACGCGCAGCGCTGGCTCGTACGCATCGCCGTGATCGGCGGCGTGGGCGGAGCGATCGGCGGCGCGGTGCCGCTCGGCATGACCGAGGACGCGCATCTCGCGCTCGTGAAGGTCGTCACGCTGGTCGGCCACCTCGCGCTCGCCGTGATGATCCTGCAGCTGCGCCGCCCCGTGGCCGACGCCATGCGCGCCGCCGCCGCGCGCCATGGCTCGTATGCCTGGTTCATGCAATGGTTCGCCGACATCTGGGTTGGCGTCGCGCTCTTCGTCGTCCTCGCGCTCTGGTTCGTCTGGGCGCTCGATCTGCGCGGCGGCTACGCCGCGCTGCTGCGCGCGGGCGGACTCTCGCTCGTCGTCCTGCTCGCCGCGCGCGTGAGCGCCATCGTGCTGCTCGGCGCGTTGAGCCGCGCGTTCGGCTTGCGCGAGGATCAGGAGAAAATGAGCTTCGGCCAGCGCCGTGCGTATCGCTATTACCCGGCGCTGCGACGCATCGTCGTCGTGGCGATCTGGATCGTCACGCTCGACCTGCTGCTGCACGTCTGGGGCCTGCGTCCCGCACGCCTTCTCGCGCTCGCGCCGATGGGGCATCTGCTGGGCTCTGCACTCCTCACTATCGTGATCGCCGTCATTGCCGCCGTCGCGATCTGGGAGTTCGCGAACGGCGCGGCCGAGCGGCGCCTGAACGCCTGGACCGACGCAGGCGACTTCGTGCGCGCCGCGCGCCTGCGCACGCTCTTGCCGATGTTCCGCACCACGCTGCTCGTTTCGATCCTCGTCGTGGTCGGGCTCACCGCGCTCTCGCAGCTCGGCGTGAACACCGCGCCACTGATTGCGGGCGCGAGTATCTTCGGCGTGGCGCTCGGCTTCGGCTCGCAAAAGCTCGTGCAGGACTTCATCACCGGCATCTTCCTGCTGACGGAAAACGCCATGCAGGTGGGCGACTGGGTGACGGTGGCGGGCGTCTCGGGCACGGTCGAGTTTCTCTCGATCCGCACCGTGCGCCTGCGCGGCGGCGACGGTTCGCTCTACACCGTGCCGTTCAGCTCGGTGACGACCGTGAACAACACGAATCGCGGCATCGGCAACGCGGCGGTGAAGGTGCAGATCGCGCATGGCGTGGATCTGCAGCGCGCCATCGACACGCTCAAGGACATCGGCGCCGAGATCCGCAAGGAAGACGCGTTCAAGAACGGCATTCTCAGCGACTTCGCCTACTGGGGCGTGGATCAGGTGGATGGCGCGGCCGTGACGCTCGTCGGGCAGATTCAGTGCAAGGACTCGGCGCGCTGGGGCGTGCAGCGCGAGTTCAACAAGCGCGTGTTGCTGCGCTTCACGGAACGCGGCATCGAGCTGGCGAATCCGCAGCGCAACTTCCTCATCGGCATGGCGCGCGGTGACGATGTCGAAGGGCATACGTACGGCGACGACGATCACGACGACGACGCCACCGACAACGATCGCGGGCGGGCGCAGGCGCACGGCGCTTCGAAGACGGCTTCGCAAGGCGGCAAGCCGCGCCCTGGCCGCGCCGGTGCATCGGGCGACGGTAACGGGTCGTCGAGCGGCAAGCCGAATTGATGGGTCGGCACCCTGGCCGGTGCGCGGCTCGCGCGCGCCGGTCTCACCCGTCGCTTCGCCCGGTCCATCTCCCGAAAAATCTCACCGATACGCCGCAAGCCACCTCGCGGCGCAACGCTGGCAGGGTAAAGTTCTCCGTCTAATCAAGGGTCTGCGCGCGGTAGCATGGTGCGCCGCACGCGCGGCGCGGTGAGTCCCGAAGAAGCTCACCTATGCCTCTGCCTTCGCAAATTGTGGAGTCGTCCATGCCGAAGATCGACATCGCGAGCGTGCCAAAGCGTCAGGGCACCGGCTATCCCGCGCCATTCGACGCGCCATGCGCCGAGCGTGTCCGCCAGCGGCTCGGCGACGCCGGCGGTCTGCGCGACTTTGGCGTCAACTTCATGCACTTGCCGCCGGGCAACTGGTCGAGCCAGCGTCACTGGCATTCGGACGAAGACGAATTCGTCTACGTCCTCGAAGGCGAGTTGACCCTGATCGAGGACGATGGCGAAACCGTGCTGCGCGCGGGGGACTGCGCGGCGTTTGCGAAGCACTCCGGTAACGGGCACCACATGATCAACCGGTCGGATCGCGTCGCCGTGTATCTCGAAGTCGGCTCGCGTTCGCCGGCAGACGTCATCACCTGCTCCGACGTCGACATGATCAGCCCCAGCAGCGACGGACGGTTTCTGCACAAGGACGGCACGCCGTACGCGAGCGCCTGAACCGTCGTACCGGCAACGAACCGGGACCCGGGTCGCGCGCCCGATATAATCGATTTGCCATTCAACGAGGACCTCTCATGAAATCACTGATTGCCCTGGTCGCCGCTGCCACCGTTGCCACGACCGCGTTCGCCGCCAACCCCATCGACAAGTTGCCGTCGGGCGTCGTCGTCGAACACATCAAGCAAGGCACCGGTCCGCAGCCCAGCGCCACCGACGTCGTGCGCGTGAACTATCGCGGCACGCTCGCGAACGGCACCGAATTCGACAGCTCCGACAAGCATGGCGGGGCGGCGACCTTCCCGCTCAATCGCGTGATTCCGTGCTGGACCCAGGGCGTGCAGAAGATGAAGGTCGGCGGCAAGGCGAAGCTGACCTGCCCGGCGGCGACCGCTTATGGCGATCGCGCGGTCGGCCCGATCCCGCCGAACAGCGACCTCACGTTCGAAATCGAGCTGATCGGAATCGGCCAGTAAGGCCAGCGGATTCTGAAGACAAAAAAACGGGCGGTTGAGGTGTCACCCTCGCCGCCCGTTTTTGTTTTTGCAAGGACGCAGGCGTTACGCCTCGACGTCCTCGAAACTGAAGATTTCCGACTGGTCGTTGTACGAGAAGACCTCGCCGTAGCGCGCCCACTCGATCACGGTATCGAGCGTTTCTTCGGCGTCGACATCGGAAAGCACGTCCTCCAGCTCCTGCTCGAAGCGCACGCGCGGCGCACGATGGCCGGGCCGCTCGTCGAGCACCTTCTTGATCCGCGCCGCGAGTGGCACGTTGCGCAGCAGGTGGTCGGCGAACATGAGCTTGCGCGCCTGCGTGCCCATCTCCGCAAACACGCGTGCGGGCGGCGTGAGCAGCACATCGCCTTCGCGCACGTCGGCGAAGCCGAGCTGCTGCAGCATTTCCACGATCGGGAACAGGTCGTCGACTTCCAGATGCAACGAGCGCGCGATTTCCGGCATGTCGGCGCGGCCGTGATACGGCGCGGCCGCCAGCGTCTCGATCAGACCCGCCATGATGTTGGTCGACACGTCCGGCAGACGGCTGCCCACTTCGAGACGGCGAGTCGTGGCCTCGGCGGCTTCGCGCGCCGTCATCTTCGCGTAGATGTCGTCGACGAGCTTGCGGAACGCCGGGTCGAGACGGTTGCGCGGATGCTTGAACGGCACCTTGATCTCGGCCGACACGCGCCCCGGATTCGACGACAACACGAGAATGCGGTCGCACATGAACACCGCTTCCTCGATGTTGTGCGTGACGATCAGCACGGACTTGATCGGCAGACGCCCTTGCGTCCACAGGTCGAGCAGATCGGTACGCAGCGTTTCGGCGGTCAGCACGTCGAGCGCGGAGAACGGCTCGTCCATGAGCAGGAGCGTCGGGTCGACCACCAGCGCGCGCGCGAACCCCACGCGCTGGCGCATGCCGCCCGACAGCTCACGCGGGTAGGCGTTTTCGAAGCCGTCCAGACCGATCAGGTCGATGGCCGCCAGCGCCCGTTCGCGGCGTTCGCGCGCGCCCACGCCTTGCGCTTCGAGGCCCGCTTCCACGTTCTGCAGCACGGTGAGCCACGGGAACAGCGCGAAGGTCTGGAACACCATCGACACGCCTTCGGCGGGCCCTTCGAGCGGCTTGCCGAGCCAGTTCACCTCGCCTTCGGTCGGCTCGATGAGCCCGGAGATGATGCGCAGCAGCGTGGACTTGCCCGAGCCGGAACGGCCCAGCAAGCCGACGATCTCGCCCTCGCGCAGTGTGAGGTTGACGTCGTCGAGCACGAGGCGCTCGTCCTCTTTCTTCGCGAAGCCGCGCGAAACATGCTTGACGGCGAGCACTTCCTGGCCGGGAGTGGGCCGCATCGGCAGCAGGTCGGATGAGACGATTTTCGGATTCAGCATGATGTCACTCCATCTCAATCGAGGCGCAGCCGGGACTCGGCGTACGTGTACAGCGGACGCCAGAGCACGCGGTTGAACAACGTAACGAACAGGGACATCATCGCGATGCCCAGAATGATCTTCGGGAAGTCGCCAGCGGCGGTCGTTTGTGCGATGTACGAGCCGAGGCCATGCGCGACGACTTTCGTATCGCCCCACTGCACGAACTCGGAGACGATGCTCGCGTTCCATGCGCCACCGGAAGCCGTGATCGCGCCCGTGATGTAGTACGGAAAAATGCCCGGCAGCATGGCCTTCTTCCACCATTGCCAGCCGCGAATGCGGAAGTTCGTGGCCGCTTCCTTGTAGTCGTTCGGATACGCGCTGGCACCCGCGATCACGTTGAAGAGGATGTACCACTGCGTGCCGAGCACGATCAGCGGCGACAGCCAGATGTCAGGGTTGAGATGAAAGCGCACGATCACGATCACGAACACCGGGAACAGCAGGTTCGCCGGGAACGCCGCGAGGAACTGCGCGAGCGGCTGGACCTTCTCGGCGAGCGACGGGCGCAGGCCGATCAGCACGCCGAGCGGCACCCAGATCACCGAAGCGATGGCGATCAGGAGCAGCACGCGCAGCAGCGTGATGAGGCCGAGCACGAACACGTGCCAGACTTCATCGAGCGTGACGCCCGTGCGCACATAGGCCACCACGCGCCACACCACGAACACGGTCAGCGCGATCACGAGCACGGCCCAGACGATGTCGCCGATGCGCGAGCGCTTGCTGATCGTGGTGACGACGGGCAGCGACTTCGGCAGTTGCACGCGCAACGGAATGCGCGCGAGCGTGGCGAGCAGGAAGCCCATCGGCACGAGCAGACGGTGAATGAGGCGCGTGCGGCGAATCAGATCGAGCAGCCACGATTCGGGCGCGTCGCCCGAGCTCGTGTTCTCCATGCGGAACTTGTCGGCCCAGGCCACGAGCGGGCGGAACAGGAACTGGTCGTAGGCGAGAATCACCACGATCATGGCGAGGATCACCCAGCCCACGGCGTGCAGGTTCTTTTCCGCGATCGCCTGCGCCAGATACGCGCCGACACCCGGCAGCGTGATCGTGTTGTTGCCCACCGTGATCGCTTCGGAGGCCACCACGAAGAACCAGCCGCCCGACATCGACATCATCATGTTCCAGATGAGGCCCGGCATCGAGAACGGCACTTCGAGCTTCCAGAAGCGCTGCCAGCCCGTGAGGTGAAAACCTCGCGAGACCTCGTCCAGATCGCGCGGCACCGTACGCAGCGACTGGTAGAAGCTGAAGGTCATGTTCCAGGCCTGGCTCGTGAAGATCGCGAAGATCGCCGCGAGTTCGGCACCGAGCACGCGCGAGGGAAAGAGCGCGAGAAAGAACGTGACCGTGAACGAGATGTAGCCGAGCACCGGCACCGACTGCAGGATGTCGAGAATCGGCACGAGCACCTGGCCCGCGCGGCGGCTCTTCGCCGCGAGCGTGCCGTAGACGAGCGTGAAGATCAGCGATGCGACCATCGCCGCGAGCATGCGCAGCGTGGTGCGCATGGCGTACTCGGGCAGGTTCGCGGGATCGAGCGAGATGGGCTGCGCCTTCAACGTGGCGATGGGCGCCATCGTTTCGTGAAAGCCCACGGCCGCCATCGCGATGAGGCCGATCATCAGCGGGAACGCCACGAAGTCCCAGCGGTTCGGCAGCACGCGCCACGCCGAGGCGTTGGCCGTGCGGTTCAGGTTGAAGCTGAACTCCATTAGCGGCCTCCGTTGGCGAGTACAGGCGTGGGCACGAGCACGCCGGCGCAGGCGCGCGCTGCGCGGCGGGTCGTTCGCAATGTGTGGTTGAACTGGTTCATGTCGAAGCACCGGCGATGGGTTATTGCGCGAATCCCTCGCGCGGCGCGTAGGGCCGGCCCGGCCGGCTGGGCATACGCGCGGGGATCCGTTACTGCTTGTCTGATTCAGACCCGAAACACGCGCGCTCGCAGGTCTCGCCAGCGCGCGGCGAGTTGCGATTCCCGGCAGGGCGGCGGGGCGCTCGCACGCTCACGCGCGCCGAGCACATCGGGATGGAGGGTGTGCTGCGTTTGCTGCAGTTGCGACAGATGCGGCAAAAGAAGGCCGAAGTTCATACTGGTTCTCCTGGCGTCGCGGGGGACGCGTTGGGGAGGAAAGCCAGCAGACCCGGCAGAGCGCTTCGTTCAGCGCGCGGCGGCTCGCGTCTGCCCGCTTTCCTCAGTGCAATTCAAAAGGAAGCGGCATAACGGATAACTGTCACTGTCAGACATCGGAACTCCTTATCGTCACGGCGGCTGACCCCAGGGCTTGCATCGAGCCGGTGGCTCGAACGCGAAGCGGCTTCAAGGGCTGCAAAGCGCGCATGTGTCGATCCGCGCGTCGCGCGCAGGGCGCAACGAACGAACCGTGCCGCAAGCGCGCATCGATCAGGGCGGGCTTACGGCGCGATGTCGGCCATCCGCGGCGCTTGATACGGTCAAGGCGCTGCGGCGTCGGTCGACGCTATTCAAGAGTGCACGAGGATTTACTGCTGGACGCGCACCATCTGCCTGGCTGGCAAGACGGCGGCTGAAAGAAAGGGAGCGCGGACGTCCTGCCGGTCAGGCAGCGAAACTGTTCGAAGATCGACAACTGCTACTGTCCAAGGCGTCAGCCCCTTTTGTTAAGACGGGCGAATTTTAGGCGCGCCACCTGTCCGAAGTCAACACGATTCGCGTCCCGCGTCAAATCTCGTGCCAATGTCGCCACAGCGCCCGCTGGCGGCCCGCGTCGGGCTCGCCCCTGGTTCGCTCCAGCGCATCCCAGGCTCGACCGGAGCGGCCATGCATTTTTTGGGGATGCATCGCCGGCGGCCTTCCGTCCATCGCCTCGATCCGGCTCGTCTTTCAAAGAGGGATCGTTCACTTCACCATACTGCCTGCTGCCCACTGCGTCTGTGCGGCGACGGTCATTCCACCTCGCCGCAAGGGGCGTACCCGACGTGCCCCATCCTCACGTCACGCGCTCTTGCGCAAGGCCTGCTGGCTGGCATCGCCCGCGCCCATGCGCTCGAGCCGCTCGCTTGCCTCGGTCAGCGCCCACAGCGGCGCGCCTTGCAGCTGCCGGTCGTACACACTCACGAGCTGCGCAACCGCCTCGAAGCCCGCTTCGTCCAGCTGCCAGCCGCCGCCCGTGTTGCCGCGCTCGAAGCAGGCGATCAGCGCGGCATCGGCCGCCCGCACCTGTTCCGGCTCGAGCACGCCATATCCGGCCTCCGCAATCGATTGCGCGAGCACGTGAGCATGGAGCAAGGCGCGTGCGTCGTCGCCGGTGCCGCCGCGGCGCAGCGCGGCGAGCGCGAGATGTACCTGCAGCGCGAGCTCGTTGGCGACCGCGCGCGGGATCGGCAGCAGCATCGACTTGCTGCGTCGGGGGCGACCGGCTTGCGAGCGCTGCGGAAAAGGGATGGTCCTGGCCATGGAAGGGCAAGTAAGAGTCTGTTCCGTGCAATAACGGCACGGCGCGCCGAAGGTTAAGCGCCGACCCTCAAATCGAATGTAACGATCAGTGACAGACATGCGCCGCGCATCGCCTGATGGGCGGGCAAGCGGCTGGCGGCGGCCGGCTCAGCGCGGTTCGCGCTCGCCCCCGCCCTCGGTGCGCCGCGCGGCCATGAACGCCTCGATGTGGGCGATGGCCTGCTCGCACTGCTCGAGGCTCAGGAGGTGGATCGACGGATTGGGCAGGTCGAAGCCCAGCTCCTCCCCGAGCCAGCGGATGGCCTTGCCGCGCGCTTCGAAGGCGTTGACCTTGTCGCGCCGCATCTTCGCGGCCACCAGCGGTTCGAGCGCGTCGTGCAGGCGGCTCTTGGCGTCGCGCAGGGCGGCGTTGGCAAGCCGGCCGAGCGGCACGTTGCGCGTGCTGCGCGCGGGCACGCCGATCCAGGCCTCACAGGGCGTGCAGACCCAGAGCGGGCCATGATCGTCGCGATACGGGTAGGCCTCGTCGGCAAAGCGCGCGAGCACCGCTTTCGCGCCGCAGTAGTCGCACAGCGGCTGCGGCAGCGCCTTGACGGGGCGGCCTACGCGCATGCGGCGCTCCTCGGGGCGATGGTCGATGGATGCATGACTTGATGGGTGGATGAGAAAAACGGCGGTCCGCTACTTCCGCTGCGGCGAGCGGGCCCTGGAGCAAGGATAACGGCAAACCCCGGCGCGCGGCAGCGGCGGGACGGGGCGCCGCAGGCGGCCGCGCGCGATCAGTTCGCGCTGGCGGTGGCGTGCGCCTCTTCGCGCTCGAGCGAGCGCGTGTCGCGCAGGGCCGGAAAGAGCCGCATCCACAGCAGCGCGACGCAGATCGTCGCCACGCCGCCCACCAGCACGGCACGCTGCGCGCCCCACCAGCCGGCGGTGAGCCCCGACTCGAACTCGCCAAGCTGGTTCGACGTGCCAATGAAAAGCGAATTGACCGCGCTCACGCGGCCGAGCTTTTCATCGGGCGTGCGCAGCTGCACGAGCGACGTGCGCACGACCACGCTCACCACGTCCGACGCGCCCAGCACCGCCAGCGCCATCAGCGACACGACGATGTTGTGCGAGAGCCCGAACGCAATCGTCGCGCAGCCGAACACGATCACGCCGCCGAACATCGCAAGACCCGGCCGGCGCCGCAGCGGAAAGTGCGCGAGCCAGATCGAGCCCGCCAGCGCGCCCGCGGCCGTCGCCGAGCGCAACAGACCGAGCGCGATGGGCCCGGCGTGCAGGATGTCGCGGGCGAACACGGGCAAGAGCGCCGTCGCGCCGCCGAACAGTACCGCGAACAGATCGAGCGACAGCGCGCCGAGAATGACGGGCTGCGAACGGATGAACGCGATGCCCGAGAACACCGACCCGAGCGTGACGGGCGCACGCGCGGGCGGTTTCGCGCGCAGCGGGATCGTGCCCGAGAGCGTGGCCGCCGCCGCGAACGCGAGCGAGCAGGCCGCATAGGCCGGCGTCGCGCCGATGCCGTACAGCAGGCCGCCCAGCGCCGGGCCGACGATGTTCGCGGTCTGGTTCGCCGAGGTCGACCACGCGGTCGCGTTCGGCAGCTGCGAGCGCGGCACGACGCCCGGCAGCAAGGACGAAATGGCGGGCGACTCGAACGCACGCGCCGCGCCCACGCACGCGGCGAGCGCGTAGATGAGCGGCGCGCTCAGCCAGCCGCCGACGGTGCCGGCCGCGAAGGTCAGCGCGGCGGCGCATTCGATGAGCTGGCAGACGGATGCGATGCGTCTGCGGTCGTAGCGGTCCGCCACGTGGCCGACGACGAGCGTGAGGCAGAACATCGGCAGGAACTGCGCGAGGCCGACGAGACCGAGCGCGAACGCGCTATGCGTGAGCGCGTAGATGTGCCAGCCCATGGCGACGGCGAGCATCTGGAACGCGAGCGACGACAGCACGCGTGCGCCATAAAAGCGCCGGAAACCGCGATTGCGCGAAAGGCTGGGCGGGTCGTCGGACGCCGCCTCCGGAGAAGGTGTGGTCATTGAACAGCGGGAAAAAGCGAAAAATCGGGTGCGTGCGCAACGAGGCGTGAAGGGGGAATTTTAGTTCATGCGACGTGGCGCCACAGAAACACGGGGCCGCGCGATTCATGCGCTCCCTCTCTGAATCGCTATATCCTATAGAATACATCGCACGACCATCCAGCAGACGGAGGCAGGAATTGGCGAGTAGTCGGCGCCTCGTAAGCGCAACACCGGCAACATCGATACCGCGGGTGCGTCGCGCACCCGCGCGGGCCGGCGCGGACGGCTTCGCGGCCACGATCACGACGCTGCGTCCCGCGTCAGGGCGCGAGCGCGCGGAGCTGATCCGCGACCTGATCGACGCGTTCCGGCGCCTGCGCAACAGCATCGAGCGCTTCGAGCGCATGCTCGCGCGTGGCGACGGCAGTGGCGGTGGCGGCATGGGTGACGCGCACGCGGCGCCAGCCGGGGCGTCGCTGCAGCCGCTCCTCGTCGCGCTCTCGCGGCGCATCGATCTGGCCCGCTTCGTCCGCCAGCGCGAACTCAAGCGCGCGATTCGCGACGCGCGCCGCCTCGACAAGACGCGCGATGCGCTTTTCAGCGACGCGTTCTGTCTCGATACCGAAGCGCTGCGCCGCACCGTGGCCGAACTGGAGCGGCTCGATGCCGCCTTCGTCGGGCTCGGCGTCGAGCATGTGCTCGCGCAGCATGCCAACGCGGCCGACGCGCACTGTGAAACGCTTTCACGCGAGGCGGCCGCGAGTCGCTCAGTGGCCAAAGCCGTCACCGCCAGCGCCGTCGAAGCAACGCTCGTGCGCGAACCCGCCGCCTGATCCGTGTCCCTGGCCACCATCCGGCCTTCGTTATATTCCATGGTATATTGCGCTGTCGGCGCGCGGCCAGCCGGGGGCGCCCAGCCGGGGGCGCCCAGCCGGGGGCGCCCAGCCGGGGGCGCCCAGCCGGGGGCGCCTGGCCGGGGGCGCCTGGCCGGGTCGAGGCACAGCCGCCGCACGCGCCCATGCACCGCCCCGCGTTCCGCAGTGGATCAGAGGTCATCATGCACGCACCGCCGTTCCGCCTCGCCCGCACGCCGGGCGGCACATCCGCCGAAGAGACCACGCTGCGCGGCCTGACGAGCGCAGACTGCTGCGGCCCTTCGCAAGCCGAACTCGCCCGCGCGCGGCAGCGCACGCGCCTCGTCGAACTCGACGCCCATCTGCATTGCTCCATCATCGGCACATGCCTGAGCACGCACGAGCTGCGCAAGCTCGTCCCGAAATTCACCCGGCTCGACGCCCAGCGCGCGAGCGATCTCGAGATCCATCACGCCGCCGTCGAGCTGGCGATAGAAGGCAGCGCGGGCGGCAAGGCACTGCAAAAGGCCCTCGACACGCGCTATGCCGGCGCGGTGCGCCGTTTCGCCAGTGCGCGCGACACGCAGGCCGTGCTCGCGCTCTGGAACGAAGCGCTCGCGAACGGCGACATCCCGCCCGCATACTGGGCGGTGATGACACATCCGGCCACGACGATGGAAGTGCGCCAGGCCGCGTTCGGCGAGCTGCACATGCTCTCGCACCTGGTTGGCGCGGCCAACCGCGCGGATTTGCGCCGCCTCGTGGCGCTGGAAGCGGAAAACGCCGAATTCCGGGCCAAAATCGAGCGCCAGCAGGCGCGTCTGCACGAGATGAGCCGAGAGCGCGACGCCGCGCGCCATGCCCTCGATGCGCAAACCGCACAGCTGGCGGCGCAGCGCGAGACGACGCCGCAGCACGCGCAGCTCGAAGTGCTGCAGGAAGCGCTCGCGGCACGCGACGCGCGGGTCGCCCTGCACACGAGCCGCCGCGAAATCGCCGAGCAGCGCGCGCATGCCGATGCCGCCGCGCTCCACACGCTGCGCGCGCAGCTCGACGAGGCCCACGCGCTGATCGACGCCTTGCGCGCCGAAGTCCATGCGATGGAGCAGACCACGCAGGCGCACGAAGACCCGCAGGCCCAACGCGCGCTTCCCGAAGATGCATTAAAGGGCCGCCGGATCGTCTACGTGGGTGGCAGGCCGGGTTCGAATCACGCGCTCAGGCGCTGGGTGCAGTCGGCGGGAGGCGAGCTGACCGTGCACGACGGCGGCGTGGAGGATCGCAAGGGGCTGCTCGCCGCAGCGCTCGCCAACGCGGATCTCGCGGTGTTTCCCGTCGACTGCATCGACCACGATTCGATGAGCACGCTCAAGCGCGTGTGCGAACGCCACCAGGTCACGTGGCACCCATTGCGCACGGCGAGCCTTGCCAGCTTCGTCGAGTTGATGATGCGGCTACATGCGAACGCGACGCCGACGCTTGCGGCGGTGCCCGTCTCGCGTTTCTGCCTGCGCCACGGCTAGACGCCTGGCGTTGGCGGCTGTGCGCCGCCGCGTCACATCACGTCACATCACGTCACATCGCATCAGGATTTCACGAGTTTGACGAGTGCTTCGATCTCGGCCTCGCAGACCGCCGCGGCGCGCGCCTCGATGCTGCGATACAGGCGCACGATCTCTTCGCCCACGGGCGTGAGCATGCTGCCGCCGCCGCTCTGCCCGCCATGCTCCGAGACCGTGGCCGGCGACTCCAGCGCGCGGTTGAGTTCATCCATCAGCAGCCACGCGCGACGGTACGACATGTTCATGCTGCGCGCCGCAGCCGAGATCGAGCCATGCTCGCGAACGGCCTCGAGCAGCGACACCTTGCCTGGACCGAGCGCGATCGTGCCGTCCTGGATGATGCGCATGCGAAAACGCACCTCGGGTCGGGCCGGTTGCTGCGCCTGGGCGGGCGCGGGAGCGTCCGCGCGCGGTTGATCGTTGGGGGACTTGGTCATGCGCGCAAGGATACACGATGCGTGCCGCACCCCGTTCCCCTCTGGATGGCTAATGACCAGCAGGAAAACAGAAGCCGAAGTCCTCGCAGCCGGGGCAACCGGGCGCCGGGCCCGGCGTGGCGCCCGATGCCAGCGCGAGTTCGCGCGCCAGCAGCTTCTTCCAGCGCAAGCCTTCCACGTTGCGCGCCACGACTTCGGGGAAAAAGCGCTCCAGCATGCCTGTCACGTCATCGCGGCCACGCAGGCCGAGATCGCGCCACAAATGATCGGGGCGCAGGCATGCGTGGGCAATGATCGCGGCGAGGCAACGCACATCGTCGGGGTCGGCTTGCGGCGCGGCAAGCGCCACGAGAAAGTCATGCATTGCCGTGGCGAATGCAGCATGCGACGCATCGGCCATCACGTGCGTGTGCGGCGCTTCACTCGTCACCGCGCACACGAAGTGCCGCGCCCCGAGCGCGTCGATCTGCGCGCGCGTTAGACCGAGCAACGGCAATTCGCCGCGCACCGCGCGCGCCGCGACGAGCCGTGCGAAGAGCCAGGCATCGGGCGTGCGCGGCGTCTCTGGCGCCCCCGTTAGGGCGTCGCAGCGCGCGGCGGCCAGCGCATCGACATCGCGCGGCGGCGCGCCGGGGTCGTGACTGCCCTGTGTCATTGCACTCACGTGCGCTCGCAACGCATCAACCGTCTACGCCGACGATCACGCTCGAGGCCTTGAAGAGCGCCGCGGCCTGCTTGCCCGCCGCGAGGCCGAGACGATCGACGCTGTCGTTCGTGACGATGGCCGCGATCTGCGCGCCGCCCGGGGCCGCGAGCACGACTTCCGCATTCACTGCGCCCTTCGTGACCGACGAAACCGTGCCCGCCACGACGTTGCGCGTGGACACCTTGCTCGCGTCGCCGTCGACCATGAGGATCACCGACGATGCCTTCACGAGCGCGAAGGCCGGCTTGCCAGCGGCAAGACCCAGCGAAGCGGCGCTGCCATGCGTGATGATCGCGACGATCTCGAGGCCGCCGTCGGCGCGCAGCGTGACTTCGTCGTTGACGGCGCCGGCCTTGACCGCACTGATCTGGCCGGAGAAATGGTTACGGGCGCTGGTGCGCATGAGGGCCTCCACAATTGAACAGGACAATGAACGGGGAAAAGAACTGGCCCCCCAGTTTAGCCGTGTCAGTGTGACGCGCACAGGCATGGATCGCCAAAATAGCGAATGTCGCAAGCACATGAATACAGCAGTCCATCGTAATATATGGGCCTTTATAACGAACGGGGTGTCGAACATGTTTATCCGCAAGCTGGTGGCTTCAGTCGTCGTGATGAGCGGTGTGATGGGCGCGATGGGCGCGAGCGCCAACGCATTCGCCGACGAATCCGATGTCAACGTGCTCTATGCAGGCTCGCTCGTGAACCTCATGGAGAAGAGCGTGGGCCCCGCGTTCGAAAAGGAAACGGGCCTGCATTTCAAGGGCTATGCAGCCGGCTCGAACAAGATCGCCAATGAGATCAAGGGCAAGCTGCGCCGCGGCGACGTGTTCATCAGTGCGAGCCCGAAGGTCAACGCGAGCCTGACGGGCGAGGCCAACGGCAATCACGTTACGTGGTACGTGAATTTCGCCGAATCGCCGCTCCTGATCGGCTACAACCCGAAGAGCCGTTTCGCCGGCGACTTCAAGACGAAGAAGTGGGATCAGGTGCTGCAGGAACCGGGCATCCGCCTCGGCCGCACCGATCCGAAGCTCGACCCGAAGGGCGCCTTCACCGTCGAGCTCATGACGAAGGCCGCGCAGGCGTACAACCAGCCTGACCTCGTGCAGAAAACGCTTGGCACGCCGGAGAATCCCGAGCAGGTGCTGCCGGAAGAAACGCTCGTTGGCCGTCTGCAGTCGGGCCAGCTCGACGCGGGCTTCTTCTACTCGACCGAAACGTCCGACCTGAAGATTCCGGCGATCCATCCCGCTCCTGAACTGAAGATCAAGGCGAACTACACGCTCACGATTCTCAACGACGCACCGAACAGCGCCGGCGCCGCGCGCTTCGTGAACTTCCTGCTCTCGGCAGAAGGCCGCAAGCTGCTCGCCGAGCACGGCGTGGATGTGACCAAACCCGCCGTCAACGGTCAGACCCAGGCGATCCCGCCGTCGGTGCAAGCCGTAATCGACGCCGCACAGCAATGACACAAGCCGCGCAACGTGCCGAACAGGTTGCCGTGAAACGCGCCCAGCCGCTCTGGTGGCTCGGCGCGCTGCTCGCGGTCTACCTGTGCGCGCCGTTCGTTGCGAGCATTCCGCAGATCGGGCAGGCGGACTGGGCCGGCGTCGACTGGCACGCCACCTGGTCGGCAGTGGGCGTGTCGGTCGCGAGCGCGAGCGTGGCCGCGTTCATCATCTTGCTGGGCGGGGTGCCGCTCGGCTACTGGCTCGCGCGTTCGCGCGCGCGCGGCATTGCCCTGCTCGGCTTCGTCGTGCAGTTGCCGCTCGCGCTGCCGCCGCTGACGAGCGGCGTGCTGCTGCTGTTTCTCATCGGACCGTATAGTGGCATTGGCCAGCTCTTCGGTGGCTCGCTCACCGACTCGTTCACGGGCATCGTGCTCGCCGAGACCTTCGTGGCGGCGCCCTTCCTGATCGTCGCGGCGCGCTCGGCGTTCAGCGCCGTCGATCCCGTGTACGACGACGTCGCCGCCACGCTCGGCCATCACGCCGCCAGCCGGTTCTTTCGTGTCACGCTGCCCATTGCGTGGCCCGCCATCCGCGCGGGGCTCGCGCTCGCCTGGCTGCGCGCGTTCGGCGAATTCGGCGCGACCGTGATGGTCGCGTATCACCCGTATTCGCTGCCTGTGTATACCTACGTCGTGTTCGGCGGCCAGGGCCTGCCCGCGATGATGCCGCTCCTGCTGCCCACGCTCGGCATTGCGATCATCTGCGCGGTGCTCTCCGTCTATAGCCGCAGCGCACGCTCGACGCTGGCGGTGAACGTGGACTACGGCGACGAACTCACCGCTATCACGCCGGCCGCCACCGCGGCCGAAAACGCCGGCCTGCGTCTCGCCTTCGCGGCGCGCCGGCACCTCGGCGCATTCACGCTCGATGTGGCGTGGCAGCCGCAAACGCGCCGGCTCGCGATCATCGGCCCTTCGGGCTCGGGCAAGTCGCTCGCGCTGCGCATCATCGCCGGGCTCGAGCGCAACGACGCGGGCGCTGTCACGCTCGGGGCGACCGACCTCGGCGCGCTGCCGCCCGAGCGCCGCCAGATCGGCTACATGCCGCAGGATTACGGGCTCTTCCCGCACATGACGGTGGCGCAGCAGCTCGCGTTTCCCGTCGATGCCGACGCGGCCAGCGCGCGCTACTGGCTCGCGCACCTCGGCCTCGACACGCTCACCGAACGCCTGCCTCGCCAGCTCTCGTTCGGCCAGCGCCAGCGCGTGGCGCTCGCGCGCGCGCTCACGCGGCACACGCAACTGCTGCTGTTCGACGAACCGTTCGCCGCGCTCGACACGCCGCGCCGCCGCCTTCTGCAGCAGTCGTTGCGGGCGCTGCAACGCGAGGTAGGCGCGGTGACGGTGATCGTCACGCACGACCCCGACGAAGCGGCGCTGCTCGCCGACGAAGTGCTCGTGATCGAACAGGGAAGCGTGCTGCAGGCGGGCGCCGTGGCCGACGTGTTCCAGCGGCCCGCCACGCTGCGCGTGGCCGAACTGCTCGGACTGCACAACGTCGGCGAGGGGATCGTGCGTGCCGGCGGCACGATCGAAACGCCGACGGGACTGCGCCTGCCCTGCGCCGATACCTCGCTTGCGGTGGGCACGCGCGTAATGTGGCGGGTCTCGCCGCGCGCGCTCGTCGCGACGCAGGAAGGCGCCTGGCAAGGGCGTATTGCGGGCACGTCGCTGCGTCACGGCGACCGCTACGTTACCGTCGAGATCGCCGGAGAAACCTTCGATATCGCCGCAGAAGATGCGCCGGCATCGCATACCGGCGAGCTGCGCTTCTCGATCGACGCGAACGGCGTGCTTGCCTGGCCGGCGTCGCAGGGCGCCTGATTCACGCCTCCTGAAAACGCTCACCTTTCGCGCCGACGGACCTGCACCGTTGTCGCGGCCGATGACAAAAAAGCCCCGGCTAAAGGGGCTTTTTGCGTAAACGGTTAGCGATTCGATACGCCATTTCGCACCGTTGCTCACGGTTCCCGAAAACTCTCACCTTTTGCCGTCTCGCGCTCACGCGCGCAAGGTTTCGACTGCGAACACCTGGTAGTCGGCAATATTCGCATCCCTTAACCTGGGACTACCAGGAAAATCTTGCGCGCTGGAACCAGGTTCTCCTGTCCATCGGGATCACGAAACTTCCGCAGCCGAGCGCGCGCGACGGTGATTACGGCACGCTTCATCGACGAACCGTCGCAAAGCGATGCACACGGCTCCCGGATCTTCTCACCTATGACCGCGGCGCCGCGTTCAGATCATGAAGCGGCTGTCTTCCACGAGCACTCGCGGCAACGGTTGCAGGTCGGTGCGCGCAAAGCGCACCAGGGAGAAGGCGCGCAAACCTTGCGGGCTCGACGGCAGCCGAGCGAGCGGGAACATGATCGAGGCGCTGTTGCCCGGGCCGCCGTTCGCGAGCAGGACATTCATCGGACTCAGGCAGATCTCGCGCATTTCGACGTTCGTGTATTGCGCGGGATTCGCGAGCACCCTGCAGATCACCGTGAGTTGATGTTCGAGCGCTTCGCTCTTGAGGCCGAGCGCGGCGATCTCGCTCTCGTTCTGCGCAATCTGCGCCTCGACCTTCGCCACTTCGGCGACGTTTGGCACGGCGTGCTCGCCCAGCATGCGTTGCGTCCCCGCGCCGTGGCGCGTGAGCAGTTGCAGGCGCGTTCTGAGCAGCGCGCGCTCCTGTTCCAGCACGTCGCGGCGCGACTCGTCGGCGCCGATCTGCTCGAGGCCTTCCAGGGCGATCTGCTCGACCACGCGCTGCACGATCTGCTCGCGAAGGTCGCTTTCGGTTTCGCCGCACACGCGCACCTGATGATCGTCGAAGCTCAACGTCGTCTGCATGACATCGGTGTGCACTTCGTCGCCATGCTGCTCGGCCCCGAAGGCGCGCCGCTCGTTCAGAGCCATGCCGAGCACCGCGTAAGTCTCGCGCGCAAGCGGATGACTCTCGAACCAGGCATGCAGCTCGGGCGAGCGGCTCAGCACATGGCCGACCTCGTCGGGCGCGGCAAAAAACGCGTGAATATAGGGGTCGCTCGACCACGTGGCGGCGCTCGCTTCGCGCGCGGGCGGCATGCGGTCCACCACCTCGCGCACATACGCGACCGATTGCGCGAGCGCGGGGGCAAGCCGTTCGCGCCACTCGGGCACGAGCTTGAGCGTCGGGCTGAGCACGAGCAGACGCCCGATCAGCGTCTGGATTTGCGGCGATTCCGGCACCTGCTTCGCGCGGGCGCGCGGCCAAAGCCTGTCCAGGATACCCATGGATTAACTCCGTTGCAGACCGCTCGGACACGGCGGCGGTGAAGCGCAGGGCGCACAACGAGGCCTCTTGTCGCGAATGACTATACCGCGAATCACGACCCACCCGCGGCGACGCTGCCGCAACGCAGCAATGGCCCTCGTTGCGTTCATGCTCCCGAAAACACTCACCTTTGGGTTGCGCAACGCGCGGCACATAGCCCTGCACGTGGCCGTCGATGTGCGAAACGGTGCGACGAAAAATCGCGCGGCGCACACCGCAGTGAACTTACGCTCCCGCACACGCTCACCTTTGGTTTTCTTTGCGACGCCCACCCTGCTACGCAGGTTTGTGCAGTGCTTCACCCCGACCATTCCCGTATGTACTCACCGTTGAGCATTGCGGCGCGATGACTACTCCCGAATATCCTCACCCTCAGACAGTACGCGCATATTCATCTGCATTCCGAAACAACTGGCCAACCAACGCGATTTCATCATTGGCTTTCCTCTGCCTTTCAGCGACCGTCGCGCACGCAACGAATCGCGATGACATGTCAACGAGCCGTTTCAGGCACGCCAATTGCGCAGGGGCGCACGGCGCGTGCACCGCGGCCTCGGGAAAAACCCCGCTTGCTGCGTGCGCAAACCGCGAAGCATCAAGCAGAAGCGACCTCGTCACGCGTTTTAGACGGTTCGTTCAATTGACAGTGGTCAATGTCATGATCCAATCTTCTGCGCATAAATACGACACAGGGAGGCAGACAAATGTTGGAGAGCATTGTCCGCAGCAGCTTGATGCTGGCCGCGGCCGCGACCCCTTTGCTGGTCGCCTGCGGCGGAGGTACCGCCAGTAATCCGGCACCCATCACCCCGGCGCAATGCTCGGGTTCGTCATGCGCGAACCAGGGCCCGCCCAGTAGCGCACCCACGGCCACGGCGCTGTGTCCCGCCGCGGCGGACATCGCGGCGAACACGTATCTGGGCGGCGCAGGCAGTGGCGAGGTCGTGAGCCTGAACATCGACCCGACGAAGATGACGTACAAGCTCACGTTCCTCACCTCGCCCATTCCCGTGGCCGCGAGTTCGGTGCAAAACACGCGTGCGGGCCTCACCATCACGGGCGCCGTGCAGCATCCTCCCGCGGGCTCGCTGCCAACCGCCGCGCAGATCACGTGTGCGTTCCAGCTTCAGGCGGGCACGGGCACGATCAACGGCAGCACCTACACCACGGCGTACAACGCGAACAATCCGCCCACGATCTATGTTGGCTTTGGCGTGGCGGGCGGCGGCATTCCGGGCGCGACCGTGAACATCGACGGCGATACCACCGCGAATCTGCTCTTCAGCGGGGTCGCGCCGCGCACGTTCGACTTCTATCCGTTCATCGGCTTTTCGTCGGTGAGCACGAGCCTCGCCGATCTCAAGGGCTCGTATAACGCGCTGCTTTATCACATCCTCCCCTCCAGCAGTTTTGCGCCGGCGGCGAAGGTGACACAGGAGCAGTACGACGGCAGCGGCAATTGCAGCGTGCCCAGCGGCGCGACCAACACGAGTTGCGCAACCGCGGCGAATGCATGGACGGCGAGCACGAGCGGCAGCTATTTCGACAGCCCCGACGCACCGCAGATCGAGACGCCCACACCGTTGCCGTTCCCCTTGAATCTCGGCAACAACGTCATCGTGAGCCGCCAGGGCGGCGCCGGGCACCTGATCCTCGGCAAGCTCAACGGAGCCATCGTGCCCGTGGTCGTACGCACCGGCTACGTGAACGAAACCATCAGCCTGAGCAACCAGATCGCGGTGGACGACGAGTCCGGCATCGCCCTGCTCGCGCCCGCGACGACCCTCACGTCGGGCGCGTTCGACGGCAGCTACATTGGTGCGGACTCGAACTTCGCCTACACGGCAACGCTCATCAACGGCCAGCAGGCCGGCTTCCTCAAGCCTTCGACGATGACGACGCAGAGCCAGTTCACGCTCGACTACACGCAGACGCACCCCGGCCTGATCGGCGTGACCGATACCCAGGGCAAGGCGGGCAACCTGATTGCGGTGGGCGGCCTTTACGGCATCTTCATCAACGGCGAAGAAAACGGCGGCGTCACGGCCAGTTCGGCGAACAGCGCCACGCCCAATCAGCCTTACTTCGGCGTCGGTGCGCTGATCCAGCCACAGTAGTCCATCAGGCGGTCGCGGCAGCCCGATCTGTCACGACCGCCTTAACTTCGCACTACGAATGACTGGCAGGCGCTCTCGCCAACAACAAGACTCTGGAGACGCAGTATGCAATGGAAATTTTTCGCGGCGCTCTCGATTGCCGCACCGATGATCGCAGCGCTCAGCGCGTGCGGTGGCGGCAATGGAAGCAGCAGTAGCGCGCCGCTCGTGGAAGCAGCGCTTTGCCCCACCTCGCTCGACTACAACACGGTGTACACCGGCGGCGGCGGCGACGGCGAACTCGTCAAGCTGCAGCTCGACACGGCCAAAATGACCTGGCAAATCACCTATGTCGAGTCGCCGATCCCGCAGACCACTGGCACCGTGACGCCCACGCGCAAAGGCCAGCTCGCCACCGGCACGCTGACGGCGGAAACCGGCCTCCCCACGGCAAAGCTCAACCAGTGCGCCTTCCGCCTGAATGGCGCGAGTCTCGATCCCAACCGCCCGGCGCGCGTATTCATTGGCGAAGGGGTGGCGGGCGGCACGATTCCGGGCGCCGAGATCGCGTACAAGGGCTCGGGCGGTATCGGCGTCGTGCCGGACACGACATTCCCGTACTACCCGTTCATCGGCTTCTCCGCGATCGAAACGAATCTCGCGAACGTCGCCGGCACGTACAGCCAGCTCGGCTATCACCAGGTGCCTTCGCAGAATTTCCAGCCGGCTGCGGTTGACGCGAAGATCACGATCAATGCCAACGGCACATGGACCGAATGCGACAACACGGGCGTGAACGCCGGCAAATGCCAGCAGCCCGGCACCAACTTCGCGCAGTCGGCCGATGGCAGCGGCGCGTTCGAAACCGATCACTTCCAGGGGCAGGTCAAGCCGACGCTCGTCACTACGGAGCCGGCCGGCAAGGGCTTCATGATTGTCGGCAAGCTGCGCGGCCAGCTCGTGCCCGTGCTCGTGCGCACCGGCGTGGCGTATCCGCAGGTCGGCGTCGATCCGCAAAGCGGCGCCACGGGCCCGGTGGCCGACGACGAATCGGGCATCTCCGTGCTCGCGCCGCAAACGGCCATCGCGCAAGGCTCGCAGAACGGCGAATACATCGGCGTGGACAGCCAGTTCGACTATCGCACGCTCGCGCTGGAGGGCACCCAGGCCACGCTGCTCGATCCGTTCAACGCCTCGCAGGCCGCGCTCGCCACTGCCCTCGATCTGAACTTCGCCCAAACCGTACCGGGCACGGTGACAACCACGCACGTGGGCGCCTCCACCGGCGCGACACCCACCGGCAAGATGATCTTCACGGGCGGCGTGTTCGGCTACCTCGACATGACGACGCCATCGGACCCGTACTTCACGGCTGGCGCGTTCGTTCAGTAAGGATCACGAAGCGAATCTTCGAACAATAACGGCGCGGCGAACCGCGCCATTCACGAGGTGGCCACTCCCGGTCGTCGCGCAACGCGGCGGCGGCCGGGCCACAAAGGCGCGCGCAGCAAAAGCGGACGACGCATGCCGGGCATCCCGAAGCATGCGTCGCGCCGCCGCGCGCGGGTCAGGCACACCCGCACCTGGGAGGGACATCATGAAACGCATGGCAGTGGCGGCGCTGACCGCCGGGCTGACGGCGAGCGCGTATGCGCAGCACGCCGGCGACAACGTCGTCGCACTCGGCTGGTTTCACGTCACGACGCAGAATTCGAGCACGCCGCTCACCACGGACGTCGCGCCCGTGCCGATCAACACGCCGCTGCGGCTGCCCAGCTCGTTCACTTCGGCGGGCACGGGGCTCTCGTCGTCGAACGCGGATACGGTCGGCCTCGTCATCAGCCACTTCTTCACGGACCATATCGCGCTCACCACGGTGGCGGGCGTGCCGCCCACCTTCAAGCTCTATGGTCACGGCACGATCAAGCCGCCGGGTCCGGCGGGCGCGCTCGGCAGCCAGAATCTCAGCGACCCGGCGACGAACCCCATTGTCGGCAGCGTGCGCCAATGGAGCCCGGCGCTGATCTTCCAGTACTACTTTCGCGACGCCGATGCAAAATTCCGCCCGTTCCTCGGCATCGGCGTGTCGTACAACTGGTTCTCGGATATCCAGCTCAATCCGAACTTCGTGAAGGCCACTCAGGACGATCTCGGCTCCGTGCTCGCGGCCGGCGCGGGCAAGTCGGGGCAAACGCAGATCAGCGCGAAGGCGTCGTCGTCGTGGTCGCCGGTATTCAATCTCGGGGCCACCTACAACGTCACGAAGCATCTGGGGATCGTTGCGTCGGTCACCTATATTCCGCTGAAGACGACGTCATCGGTGATCGTCAAGGCTGCGGACGGCAGCGAGCTCGGCGTGAGCCGGGCCGACCTCAAGGCCGATCCGATCATCTCGTTCCTTGCGCTCTCTTACCGCTTCTAGGGGCGCACCGGGCCGGCGCAACAGCGAGGCGGCGCCTGCGCGCAAGGGCGAGAAAGGGCACGCCCGGGCACGGACCTGAGCGTGTACCCAGGCGCGCTCGCGTGGGCCGGGCCGCTCGCGCTAAAATCGCTGCATGCCGAAAACGCCCAAAGCCCCCGTGACCGATGCCGCGCCCGAGCGCGTCACCGACAGCGAATACACCGTCGACGAACTCGCTCGCGTGGCGGGCACGACGGTGCGCAACGTGCGCGCCTATCAGGACCGCGACCTGCTCATGCCGCCCGAGAAGCGCGGGCGCGTCGGCATTTACAACGACTCGCACGTTGCGCGGCTCAAGCTCATTCACCATCTGCTCGCGCGCGGCTACACGCTCGCCAACATTCAGGATCTCATCCTGGCGATCGACGACGGCGGCGACCTGCGCTCGATCCTCGGCCTCGAGAATGCGATTGGCGGTCCGTGGTCGCACGCGCGGCCGAAAACATATTCGCTGCCGCAGCTCATCAAGCTGTTCGGACCGCAAGCGCCGAGTAGCCTTGCGCGCCTCGCGGACCTCGGGCTGCTCGAACGCCAGGGGCTGTCGTTCGTCTCGCGCAATCCGGGCATGCTCGACGCCGCGGCGGCAACCGTGCGCGAGGGCATTCCCGCGCGCGAGCTGCTCGACGTGCTCGAAGAAACGCGTCCGCATTTCGACGCCATCGCGCGCGTGCTGGTCGAAATGGTCGTGCGCCATCTCGATCGCTACGATCAGGGCGCGCTGCCGCCCGCCACAGACATGCCCGCGCTCGTCGACGCGATCTGGCGGCTGCGGCCGCTTTCCACCGTGTTCGTCGAGCACGAGATCCTGCGCGCGCTCGAAGCGCAGTCGAGCGACTACCTGGGCGGCCGGGTCGCCACGATCCTCGACAAGACGCTCGGCCGCGAGCGCGCAAGCGAAGCCGCGCCTTCGGCCGCTTCCGTGCCCGCCAGCGCCGCGAAGAAGCGCGCGCCCAAAGCCGCGCCTCGCAAGAGCGCCGTGCGCGCGCCGGCTGCAGCAAAACCGGCTCGCCCGGCGAAGAAAACCGCGCTCAAGAAGCGTTAAACGCGCACCTCGTCCCTGCTGGTTTCTGCTTTGCCGAACGCGTGAAAGGCCCCGCCAGGCGGCCTTTCGCGCGCTCGCGCCCCCTTGCGCCCCTACGGTTGTTGATGGGTTAGAGCGCTGAATCTAGCCCCTTGCGCATTGGCGTCGATCGCACTATGTTTACATCCATCAATGTCACAGTCATAGATGGATCGACAACAGGGAGACGCTCCGGATGAACGCACCCGCCCGTACCGGCGACGCGATCGGCATCGCCATCATCGGCACTGGCTTTGCCGGCCTTGGCATGGCGATCCGCCTGCTGCAAAGCGGCAACCAGGACTTCGCGGTGTTCGAGAAGGCCGATTCCGTGGGCGGCACCTGGCGCGACAATCATTACCCCGGTTGCGCGTGCGACGTGCAATCGCACGTGTACTCGTTCTCGTTCGCACCCAATCCGCGCTGGACGCGCATGTTCGCGCCGCAGTCCGAGATTCGCGCCTATTTGAACCGCTGCGTCGATCGCTTCCGGCTTTTTCCGTGGCTCAACTTCGGGCACGCACTCACGAACGCGACATGGGACGAAGCCGCGCACTGCTGGCGCCTTGCGTTCGCCAACGGCCGGCGCCTCACCGCGCGCGTGCTGATCTCGGGCATGGGCGGTCTTTCGCGCCCCGCGTTGCCAGCGATTGCGGGACTCGACACCTTCGAAGGCAAAACCTTCCACTCGCAGCACTGGGACCACGACTATGCGCTCGAAGGCAAGCGCGTCGCCGTCATCGGCACGGGGGCAAGCGCTATTCAGTTCGTGCCGCAGATTGCGCCGCGCGTGGCGCAACTCTCGCTCTTCCAGCGCACGCCGCCGTGGATCATGCCCAAGCCCGACCGCGCCATTTCGGGCTTCGAACAATGGCTGTTCCGCACGCTGCCCTTCACGCAGGCGCTCGCGCGCGCGGGGCTCTACTGGATGCTCGAAACGCGCGTGCTCGGCTTCGCGGTGCATCCCGCGCTCATGAAGAACGTCCAGAAGCTGGCGTTGCGCCATATCCGCCATCAGGTGCCCGATCCTGAACTGCGTGCGGCCGTGACGCCCGACTACACGATAGGCTGCAAGCGCGTGCTCATTTCGAACGACTACTATCCGGCGCTCTCGCGCAAGAACGTGCAGGTGGTGACGAACGCGATCGAGCGGGTGGACCGCACCGGTGTCGTGACGGCCGATGGCGTGCATCACGAGGTCGATTGCCTGATCTACGGCACCGGCTTTCAGGTGGCCGACCCATTTCCGCCGGGCACGATCGTGGGCCGCGGCGGCATCGATATCGTCGAGACCTGGCGCAACGGCGCGCATGCCTACCTCGGCACGAGCTTGCCTGGTTATCCGAATTTTTTCATGCTGGTCGGCCCGAACACCGGCCTAGGCCACAACTCGATGGTGTTCATGATCGAATCGCAGATCGAGTACGTGCTCGGCGCGCTCGCCGCCATGAAGCACGACGGCGCCGATTCGATCGACGTGCGGCCTTATGTGGAAGCGCGCTACAACGAGCGCATCCAGAACAAGCTTGGCCGCGCGATCTGGTCGGTGGGCGGCTGCAAAAGCTGGTACCTCGACCCGCGCAACGGCCGGAACACGACGCTGTGGCCCGGTTTCACCTGGCGCTTTCGCCGCGCCACGGCGCACTTCTCCCTCGCCGATTACCAGGTCTATCGCGCGCCGCATGCCGCGCAGCCCGAAGCGCCGCTCACCGTCGCCACGCAACCCACCGAGGCCGCCTGACCAGGCGCCATCGCCCCACCCGGAGCCCGCCCATGAAACGCTTTGACAACAAGGTCGCCGCCATCACCGGAGCCGGCTCGGGCATGGGCCGCGCGCTCGCGCTCCAGCTTGCCGGCGCCGGCTGCCATCTCGCGCTCGCCGACCGAAACGCCCCGGCGCTCGAGGAGACCGCCCGCATCGTGGGCGCGCTCGCGCCTTCGGTGCGCGTGAGCACTCGCGTGCTCGACGTGAGCGAGCGCGACGCCGTATTCGCGTGGGCCGACGAGACAGCGGCCACGCACGGTGGCGTCAATCTCGTCTTCAACAACGCGGGCGTCGCGCTGTCGAGCACCATCGAAGGCATGGCGTACAGCGATCTCGAATGGATCGTGAACATCAACTTCTGGGGTGTCGTGCATGGCACGAAAGCATTTCTGCCGCATCTGAAGGCATGCGGCGAAGGACACATCGTCAATACCTCGAGCGTGTTCGGTCTCTTCGCACAACCAGGCATGAGCGGCTACAACGCGACCAAATACGCCGTGCGCGGCTTCACCGAAGCGCTGCGCCAGGAACTCGACATGATGCGCTGCGGCGTGTCCGCGACCTGCGTGCATCCGGGCGGCATCCGCACGAACATCGCGCAATCGAGCCGCGTGGCGCCCAACATGGTGGGCTTCATGGTAGCGAGCGAGCAGCAAGGCAAGGACGACTTCGAGAAGTTCTTCATCACCACCGCCGACGACGCGGCCCGCGCCATCCTGAGCGGCGTGAAGCGCAACGCGCGGCGCGTGCTGATCGGCCGCGACGCGCGCGCAGCGGACTGGCTCGCGCGCACGCTGCCCGCCGCCTACCAGGCACTGGTCGTGATGAGCGCGCGGCGCGAAGCCGCGAAGGCACGCCGCCGCGCCGCGCGCGGGTCGGCCGCCACGCCATGAACAACAGCAGGCACACAACAGGGAGCCATAACATGATGCCGATACGGCGCGACATCCGCTTTGCATTGCCGCCCGAGAGGGCGTGTGACTGGCACGTCGAAGGCGTGCCGGTCACCCACTTCTTCAACGCGCTTTCGCTGCTCTTTCCCGCGGGCGAGCGCTTCTTCATGGATGCGGTGCGGCATTATCGCGACCGCATCGAGGACCCCGAACTCAAGAAGCAGGTCATGGGCTTCATCGGTCAGGAAGCGATGCACACGCGCGAGCACGTCGAGTACAACGACTTGCTGCAGGCGGCAGGCTTGCCCGCGCACAAGCTCGACAAGCGCCTGTGGGCCATCCTCAATTTCGCGCGCAAGGTGTTGCCGCCTTCGCTGCAACTCGCGCAGACCGTGGCGCTCGAACACTACACGGCCATGCTCGCCGACCTGCTGCTCGCCGACACGGGCACGCGTATCGAAGGCTCGGTGGCGGGCTACAAGCAGATGTGGCTCTGGCACGCGCTGGAGGAAACCGAGCACAAGTCGGTCTCGTTCGATGTCTGGAATCTCGTGATCGAGCCAGGCGTCAAGCGCTATCTCATGCGAACCGGTACGATGCTCGCCACCACGGTTCTCTTCTGGCTCATCGTGTTCGACTATCACCTCGCGCTCCTGCGCGCGCACCGCCGACGCCAGGGCAAGGTGCGCGGCATGTGGAAGCTCGTGAAGTTTCTCTACGGGCCGCGTCACGGCGTGTTTCCCGGCATTGCGCTCGAATGGCTGCGTTTTTTCAAGCCCGGCTTTCATCCGTGGGATCACGACAACCGGCGGCATCTCGTGCGCATCGACGGCCTCGTTGCACAGATCGACGAGACCAACGCGCAGTACGCCTCGCGCGCCGCCACGCGCCGCGTGCCGCTGCATCCGGCGGCAACGCCGCGCGCGGTGTGAGGCAGGTCATGCGCGGCGCGCCCGAACCCGTGTTCGTCCAGTCCGACGACGTGCGCCTCGCGGTCTACGTCAGCGGGCCCGTCGATGCGCCGCCCGTCGTGCTCGTGCACGGCTACCCCGACTCGGCGCGCGTCTGGCGCGCGTTGCGCAGCGAACTGGAGACGCGCTTTCGCGTGATCGCCTACGACGTGCGCGGCATGGGGGCTTCCGAAGCGCCGCGTGCGCAGTCTGGCTACGCGCTCGCACAACTCGCGCGGGATCTGCTTGCGGTCGCCGATGCCACCTGCGGCGCGCGGCCATTTCATCTGCTGGCGCACGACTGGGGGTCGATCCAGTGCTGGGAGGCCGTGACCGATCCGGCGAACGCCTCGCGTATCGCTTCGTACACCTCGATTTCCGGTCCTTGTCTCGACCATGTGTTTCTCAAGCCGCGCGTTCCCGCGCAATTGCTGAAGTCGTGGTACATCGCATTCTTTCATCTGCCGCTCGTGCCCGAACTCGCCTGGCGGCTCGGCGGCGCGGCGTTGTGGCCGTGGTGGCTGCGCAAGACCGAGCGCGTGCGCGTCGAGCCGGATCCCCGGCAGTTGCGCAACGCGCTCAACGGGCTGCAGCTCTACCGCGCAAATTTTCTCGCGTGTGCGCGGCGCCCGCGCGAGCGCCGCACACGTATTCCGGTGCAGTTCATCGTGCCGCGCTTCGACCGCTACGTGACCCCGGCCATGTCCGAAGGCGTCGAGCGCTGGCTCGGCGCACATCAGCGCGAAATCATCGCCGCGCCGCATTGGGCCGTGGTGAGCGAGGCACGGCAGATCGCGGCGCGCTTCACGCGTTTTGCCACGTGCGCTTCGCCTCGCGCACAAGGCTTCGAACCCAACCTGCACTCTGAGGACCGCCAGTGAACCCACTTGCCCTGCCTGCCGCGGTCGTTGCCGCCGGCGCCGCTCTCGTCGCAGGAAGCGCCGCGCTCGCCGCATTCTCGCGACGCGCCACGCGCCGCATCGAAGCCGCCGTGCCGATGGACGGTCAACTGATCGACATCGACGGCGACCGGATTCATTACGTCGAATACGGCAGTGGGCCGCCCATGGTGTTCATTCACGGTCTGAGCGGGCAAATGCGCAACTTCGCTTGGCTGCCCATGCAGGCGCTCGCGCGCGAACATCGCGTGATACTCATCGACCGCCCGGGCTCCGGCTACTCCACGCGCGGGCCGCAGGCATCGGCGACCATCCGCGCGCAGGCGCGCACGGTCGCGCGCTTTATCGATGCGTTGGGTCTCGAATCGCCAGTGCTCGTCGGGCATTCGCTGGGCGGGGCGATCGCGCTGGCCGTGGCGCTCGATCATCCGCACGCCGTTTCGCGGCTCGCGCTGATCGCGCCGCTCACCCACGTACAGACCGAGGTGCCCAAGGCCTTCCGCGCGCTCGTGCTGCGCTCGCAGGCCGTGCGCCGCTTCGTGGCGCGCACGTTCGCGACGCCCATCGGACTCGCGACCAGTTCCGCCGTCCTCAAGCAGGTGTTCGCACCCGAGGCCGTACCGGGCGATTTCCGCACGCGCGGCGGCGGACTGCTGAGCTTGCGGCCCAGCGGCTTCTACCACGCCTCGGCCGATCTCATCGCGATTGAAGACACCGACGATCTCGCGCAGATGGAGCAACGCTACGCACAACTGAGCGTTCCCGTCGATGTTTTGTTTGGACGCGACGACGTCGTGCTGAATTGGACCCGACACGGCGACGCGCTGAGCCGTCTCACGAGCCAGGTGACGCTCAAGGTGGTGAGCGGCGGCCACATGCTGCCCGTCACCGCGCCGTCCACGACCTATGACTGGCTGCTCTGCGCGCTCGCGGGCACGGTGCACGCGGGCCACGCGCGCCCAATCGAGGCGGACCAGCCTGGCATGGACACCGGTTCGCCGGCACCGGGCGTGCTGGGCAATCCGTCCGCGACTTAGCCGGCCCCGCCACGCGGCATACGTTGCGTGGCGAGGAAATCGCGAAACTGAAAAATGCGTCGGGCCGCCTGGGAACGCGTGGGCCGCAAGCATTCATCAAGGGAGACAGGCAATGAAAGTTCATCAAGCGCGGACGTTCATCGCGTGTGCGGTGCTTGCGCTCGCCAGCGCCACGGCATTCGCCCAGGGCGACGGCGCAGAAACAGGCAACGCATCGCCAGGCGCGACGTCCGCCGCCGAAGTCGCGAAACTGAGCGTCGATCAACAGGTACGCTGGCTGCAGCGCGCGCAGAAGACCGACGCGCTCACGAAGCTGGACGACGCGCAGCTCACCGCGCTCTTCGAGGCGTTCGATCCGCTCGTCGTGCCCACGCTCATCAAGCTCGGCCCGGCGGGCTATCCCTCATACGAATTCGTGCTGTCGCGCTGGGAGCGCCTGAACGGCAAGTGGCCCGCGAAGCCCGCGCACATGCTGGTGAAGCTGGATCACGAGCCGCTGCGCATCTACGCGAAATGGCTGCCTGACAGCGATCATTCGGGCGAGGAGGTGATCTACGACGCCTCGAAGCGCCACGACGAAATGTACGGACACCTCGGCGGCCTGCTCGGCGTGATGCCAATGTGGACCGCGCTCGACGGCACGCTCGCGCGCTCGCAGTCGAATCACAAGATCACGGATCTCGGCACCGAATTCATCGTGAGCCAGTTCATGACCGACGCGAAGAAGTACGTCGAAGTGGGCGCGTCATACAAGCCGCAAGTCGAGGTGAAAACGATAGATGGCGTGCGCGTAGTGGCGCTGACCTACGTTTCGCCGAGCGGCAAGCCGCAGTTCTACGCGAAGAAGCAGACGCTCGGGCTGGACCTGCGGCATCCGTATTTCCGCACCGTCGAAGCCTACGGCGACGACGGGCAGATGTTCGAGAAAATCGTCATCGACAGCATCACGCCGAAGTCCTTCGACGACGACGCATTCGATCCGAAGAATCCCGATTACAGGTTCTGAAACCTGGGCCGCGAGGGCAAAGGTGAGGCTTTTCGGGAGGAGTGCACGACGTTCGACTCCTGGAACTCCTCACCTATCGTTGTATCGGTGAACTCACGATGCGGTGAATGACTCACCGCCGCGCGCGCTCAACGATACTTCTGCAGTTCGGCATCGGTGATCGGTTGCGCCGGCAGATTCAGCATGCCCGGCAGGTCGCCCAGCTTCGGCAGGCCGCTGACATTGGCCCAGCGGCCGCCCGAGCCCTGATAAACAAGCGTAGGCGTACCGTCGAAACCGAGGTCCTGAAAGAGCTTGATGTTGTCGTCGAGCTTGCTCTTGTCGGCGGCCGAAATGTGCGCGAGCGGCGCGATGCCGCCCGATTCGTCCTTCTCCGAGTAGTGCGTTTCCAGCTCTTTGAGCAGCGCAGCGCCGTCTTTCGCCTCCAGCAACGCGGCCGCCTTGCCCGCCGAATCGGGCTTCAGAAAGCCCATAGGAATCCAATGCACTTGCAGGCCGACCGCTTCATACGGTTGCAGCGCTTTCCACACCAGGTGACAGTAAATACAGTTTGGGTCCATAAAGACATAAAGCGTCGACTTCACGTTCGACCCATTCGCACCTTCGACGATCGCACTCGCATTCTGCAGGCTTGCAGCCGCCGTTGCGGGCAACCAGGTGGGCTCAGGAGCCGCGGCGGCCATGGCGCCGGCGCTCATGGCCAGTGCGCCTGCGGCGATCAGCATGCGTGTGAACTTCTTCATTCTTTTCCTCTGACTTGGATAGCGCGTCACGTCGCGCGCCTGTGAAGCGAAGGCTCGTATCTTAGGGTCGGGCCGTGGCACGTCACTGACGCCAATATGGCAGAGGCGTCAGGTGAGCAGCAAAGGTGAGAGTTTGCGGGAGGACGTTGGACCCTAAAACTTGAACCGCAACTGAAACCCAATGGTAAACGGCAGATCGTCAGACGGTATCGGCGGAATGACGATGAAGTTCACGCCCACGCGCTTGTACGCGACCATCACGATAGGCGCGATCACGGGCCCGATCGTATGGTCGTGGCCAAGGCCCCAGTTGCCATAGTTGTAGCCGGAGATGATGCCGCCCATCGCCGCGAGCCGCACGAAGCCCCAGTGCAGAAACTCGGGCGCCCACACTGCGCCGCCATAATAAGAGGGCCGGCGCAAGGAGTTGCGAAAGCCACCAGCCGTGAGCGCCCACGTATCGCCGGGCCAGCATTCGATGCCGAGGCCCGGGTTGAATTGTTCGAAGTCCTTGTCGGGATGGATGTGGTACGAGCCCACCATCGCATCGACCCAGAGTCCCGAACTACACCAGTTCGCCGCGTGTGCCGACTGCGCCGCGCCGAACAGCAGCAGCGGCAGGAGCAGCAGGGCTGCCGCCGCGCCGCGTTTCGTTCTCTTCGATTGCGTGTTCGCTCGCGTTGTCGCGTTCGTTGTCGTTATGGTTGTTGCGCCACCTTGCTTCTGCCAAAACCGCATGGGCTCTCCGTCCTTTCTTGCGCCGATCCACCTGGGGATCGCCTGTTTTCTGATTGCTGGTTCGCGGTGAATGACGAACTGTACCGCAACCCGATGCGTGCGCAATGGAGTCCAGGCTCGGATCGGGCAACTCGCTCGCCGCTGGCATGGTGCCAGCATAGCGAGTCGTCCCGATGAAAGCGAAGCGTCAGAGGCCGAGTTCGGAGAGAGCCGGATGATCGTCGGGACGGCGCCCGAGCGGCCAGTGATAGAGACGATCCGCCTCGCGGATCGGCAGGTCGTTGATCGATGCGTGACGGTGCGCCATCAGGCCGTTCGCGTCGAATTCCCAGTTTTCGTTGCCATACGAGCGAAACCAGCTGCCCGAATCGTCGTGCCACTCATAGGCGAATCGCACCGCGATGCGATTGTCCGTGTACGCCCATAGCTCCTTGATCAGGCGATAGTCGAGTTCGCGTGCCCACTTGCGCGTGAGAAGTTCGACGATGGCCTCGCGGCCCGTCACGAACTCGGCGCGATTGCGCCACACGCTTTGCGGCGTGTACGCAAGCGAAACGCGTTGCGGGTCGCGCGTGTTCCAGCCGTCTTCGGCGGCGCGCACTTTCTGTATGGCGCTCTCGCGCGTGAACGGCGGCAGCGGCGGACGCACTTCGGGCGAATCACTCATGGTCTTGCTCCTTGCGTTGGGCGGCGCGCCGGGACGGTGCGCGCGATGGGGATCGGTTTTGGGATGGGCTTCAAGAATCGGAACTGCGTTTCGGTGTGAGGGCGTCGAGCAACGATCGGCCTGCCGCGCGTGCGTCGAGCGCCGCATCGGCGTCGCCGCTTACTAGCGCGACACCGATCGCGCCGTCGATCAGGATCAGCCATTGCCGCGCGAGGCGGGCGGCGACCCGGCGATCGACGCCGACGCTCGCGGCCCACGCCTCGCTCTGTTCGCGCACGAACTCGAGCAGACGCTCCTTGTGTTCGCGCGCGACCACGCGCACGGGGTCGTCTGGCGACGCGATCTCGCCCGCGGCGTTGAGAAACGCGCAACCGTGAAAGCCTTCGGACGTGAACCACTCGCGCAAGACGTCGAACATGCCGACAAGGCGTGCCTGCGGCGTACGTCCGCGCGCGAGCGTACCGGCGACGAACCAGCGCATCCAGCGCTCGTCGCGCCGCGCAAGCGCAGCCGCGACGAGCGCGTCCTTCGATTCGAAGTACGTGTAGAAGCTCTTGCGCGCCGCGCCCGCCGCGCGAACGATCGCATCGACACCCGTCGCGTGAATGCCGCCCGCGTAGATCAGCGCCTCGGCGGCTTCGAGCAGGCGCTCGCGCGCGTCGGCCTGCGGCGCGTCTGCATTCGCTTCGGGGTTTGTTACGGCGGGCGGGCTCATGGCTAGTCTCGTTCAGCGCGATTGCGGCGGGATTGCGGAAATCAGCGGGAGAATGATCGCTCTCCCAGCCCGCAATGTAGAACGATCATTCTCCGAAGTCAAGACACTTTGCTGTCGCGCGCGCTACGCTGCGCTCTAACGCGATCCCACAGCCCGCGTCCTGAAACCGCGAACACAGCGACCACGACCAGGGTGAGGCCGAGCACGCGCGTGAGCGTAAGCGGCTCGCCGAGCAGCACCGTGGCCAGCGCCACGCTCGACACCGGCGCCACCGCGGTAAACACCGCGGCCTCGCCGCCCGGCACGCGCGCCGCACCCGCGTACCACAGCCAGAATCCGGCCACGGTCGGCACGAGTGCGTAATACGCCACGCCAAGCAAGGCGTTCAACGGCACGGTGTGAGCCGCGCCAAACCAGCCGGGCAGCGCGCACAAGCCCGCTACGACGAAACCGATTCCCGTCATCGCGCTAGCTTGCGCAAGAGGCGGCCACGGCCGCGAAAGCCGTTTGTTCAGCAGGACGAACAGGCTTTCACACACGACGGCGCCGAGGATCATCGCGTCGCCCGTGAGCGAGCGGGCGCCATCACGATGCTCGCCAGGCGCGAGTGTGACCATCGCGACGCCGAGGCTCGCGATCGTCACCGAAACAAGTGTGCTCGCGCTCAGCCGCTCGCCCAATACGAGCGCGGCAGTCAACGCGCAAACAGCAGGCAGGGTGCCGAGGATGATGCCGGCGTCGCTCGCCGAAGTACGCTGCGTGCCCGCGATCAGCAAGACCGTATAGCCGACGCTGCCGATCGCCGCCTGCGCGACGAGCAGCAGCGCGTCGCGCAGGCCGGGACGCGGAAACGCTGTGCCGGTGAGACGCATGAGCAGCAGAAATACCGGCAACGCCATGCCGAAGCGCAGCGCGGTGGCAGGCAGTGGATCGAGCCCGGCGCCGATGGCCTTGCTCGCAATGACCGTGCTGCCGACGGTGAGCATGGCCGCCGTCAATTGCGCCTGCGCGACGGATCGGGGGGAGTGGGTCAAGCGCCGCGCATTTTCGCGCGACGGCAATCGGTTCGACATGGAGCGCTCCTCGTGGTGATACGCCTGTATAGGCTCACCACGACGCACCGTCTTGGATCGTTGTGCGTCAGCGCCTGACGCGCGTGCGACTCATGCCGCGCGCGCGAGCCGGTAACGTCCCGGCGATACGCCGAACTGCCGCGCGAACGCGCGGTTCAGGTGGCTCTGGTCGCAGAAACCGGCAGCCAGCGCGGTCTGCGCCGGGGCATGGCCCGCCTTGAGCAGGCGCCGCGCGAGCGCCACGCGGCGATGCAGGATATAGCCGTGCGGCGCGACGCCGAACGCACGCAGGAAGCCGCGATGCAGCTGGAAGCGGCTCAGCCCCGCCGCCTGCGCAAGTTCGGCGAGTGAGAACGGCTGGGCCGGGTCGGTGTCGATCATGTCGCGCACGCGCGCCAGCGACGCCGGTGAGCACTGCGCGAGCGCGCGCCGGTGGCCGAGCGCCTCGACGAGCCGCGTCATCACCTCGAGCGCGGCGGCGTCGAAGGCCATCTGCGAGAGGTCGCTGCTCTGGTTGGTGACGTGGGTGAACGCCGCATCGAACAGCGCGCGCAAACGCGGCTCGCTGATCACCGGCGCGTGCAGCGCAAACGCCGCGTCGTCACCCTGCGTGATGTCGGCTTGCAGCGCATCGACCCAGCGCGGCTCGAAATACAGCATGCGCCACGTGCGCCCGGCGGCGTCGAGCGGGCGGCCGTCGTGCACCTCGCCCGGATTGACGAGGATGAGGTCGCCCGGCACGGCCTCGACCTGGCCCGCATCGCTGAGCGAGACATGGCCGCCGCGATCGATCACGCCAATGCCGTACTGGTCGTGCGTGTGACGCCCGAACGCGCGCGCCGTGGCCGCCGTCATCGCGTCGACGTCGCGCACCAGCGTGGCGTGAAAACGCACGGCGTGGTTCGTGGCTGGCATGCTCGGCTCTCCGCTCGTTCGGGCTCCAATCGGCGTATGAGACCCGAGTTTCGCGCGGCGCGCAATGTGCGCGTGACCTGGACGAGGAACTGCGCGGTTCGCCGTGATCCGGCCCCGTCGCGTTATGCTTCGCGAACCGGATGGAAGAAACGCACGTCGCCAAACGTCCTTACGGGTGTCGACGAGTCAAAGGGAGATGAGATGAAAGACCGGCCGCTGGTATCGCTTGCGCCTCTCGTTCGCGGCTCGCGCCGCGCCTTCTGCATGGCGCTATGCGCAGCGAGTCTCGCCGCGTGCACGCCGCTGCGCGTCGTCACGCACAGCGTGAGCCGCGCGGAAACCGACGTGCCGGCGGGACATTACGTGATGGACGCGCATCACTGGAGCGTCGTGTTCGACGTCGATCACTTCCACTACACGCGCTTCGTCATGCGCTTCGACCGCGCGCAGGCGACGCTCGACTGGCAGGCCGGCGGCCTCGAAGCGGCCACGGTCGACGCGACCATCGACGCCACGAGCCTCGACACCAACGTCGGCGCACTCGACACCATGGTGAAAGGACCGCAGATGCTCGATGTAGCGCGCTATGCGCAGATCCGCTTCACGAGCACGCACTTCGAGCGCACGGGCGAAGGGCGCGGCACGCTCACGGGCAATCTCACGATCCGCGGCGTGACGCAACCAGTCACGCTCGACGTCACCTTGAACGGCTACGCGCCGAATCCGCTGACCAAGCAGCCCACGCTCGGCTTCACCGCAGCGGGCCGCTTCAAGCGTTCGGCGTTCGGATTGACGAGCTGGTATCCCGCCGTGGGCGACGAGATCGACGTGCGCATCGAGGCCGAATTCGAGCAGCCGGCGCCGGGCGCAGCGTCGTAAGCGCAGCATCGAATCGATGCGCGATCAGGCCGTGGTCCAGTCGAGAATGACCTTGCCGCTCTCGCCCGAGAGCATCGCCGCGAAGCCCTTCTCGTAGTCGTCCACGTCGAAGCGGTGCGTGATGATGGGCGAGAGATCGAGCCCGCTCTGCAGCATCGCGACCATCTTGTACCAGGTCTCGAACATCTCGCGGCCGTAAATGCCCTTGATTTCCAGCCCCTTGAAGATGACCTGGTTCCAGTCGATGGCGGTTTGCGCGGGCGGAATGCCGAGCAGCGCCACCTTGCCGCCGTGGTTCATCGACTCGAGCAGCGCCGTAAACGCGCTCGGCACACCCGACATTTCGAGGCCTACGTCGAAGCCTTCGGTCATGTGGAGTTCGTTCATCACGTCGCGCAGCGACTCGCGCGCCACGTTCACGGCTCGCGTCGCGCCCATCTTGCGTGCAAGCTCGAGCCGGTAGTCGTTGACGTCCGTGATGACGACGTTGCGCGCGCCCACGTGCTTAGCGATCGCCACAGCCATGATCCCGATCGGCCCCGCGCCCGTGATCAGCACGTCCTCGCCGACGAGGTTGAACGACAGCGCCGTGTGCGTGGCATTGCCGAACGGATCGAAGATCGCGGCGAGCTCGTCGGAGATCTCGGGCGGGATCTTGAACGCGTTGAAGGCCGGAATCACGAGGTATTCGGCGAACGCGCCTTCGCGGTTCACGCCCACGCCCGTAGTGTTGCGGCACAGGTGGCGCCGCCCCGCGCGGCAGTTGCGGCAAAAACCGCAGGTGATATGCCCTTCGCCCGACACGCGGTCGCCAATCTGGAAGCCGCGCACCTCCTGGCCCATTTCGACGATCTCGCCCACGTATTCGTGGCCCACGTGCATCGGCACCGGAATGGTCTTCTGCGCCCAGTCGTCCCATTTCCAGATGTGGATGTCCGTGCCGCAGATCGCGGTCTTGCGGATCTTGATCATCACGTCGTTGTGGCCGACTTCGGGCTTCTTCACGCGCGTGAGCGTGAGTCCGGGCGCGCGTTCGAGTTTGGCGAGTGCTTTCATTTGCTTCGCAATCCTTGTTAAATCACGCCGAGCTGTCTGCCGACGCGTGCAAACGCCTCGACGGCGCGCCCGATCTGCGCGGACGTGTGGGCGGCGCTCATCTGCGTGCGAATGCGCGCGCGGCCCTTGGGTACGACGGGATACGAAAAGCCGATGACGTAGACGCCCTCGTGCAGGAGCGCGTCGGCCATTTTCGAGGCGACCTGGGCGTCGCCGAGCATCACCGGAATGATCGGGTGCTCGCCGGGCACGAGCGTGAAGCCGAGCGCGCTCATTTCGCGGCGGAACTGCGCGCCGTTCTCGCGCACCCGGCGGCGCAGCTGCGCGCCTTCGTCGCTCGCAATCAGCTCGAGCACCGCAAGCGTGGCGGCCGCGATGCTCGGCGTCAGCGTGTTCGAGAACAGATAGGGGCGCGAGCGCTGGCGCAGCAAGTCGACGACTTCCTGCTTCGCCGCGATATAGCCGCCCGACGCGCCGCCCAGCGCCTTGCCGAGCGTGCCGGTAATGATGTCGACGCGCTGCAGGACGCCGCAGTGCTCGGGCGTGCCGCGCCCGTGCTCGCCGATGAAGCCCACCGCGTGCGAGTCGTCGACCATCACGAGCGCGTCGTAGCGGTCGGCGAGATCGCAGATGCCCTTGAGGTCGGCGATGATGCCGTCCATCGAGAACACGCCGTCGGTGGCGATGAGCTTGTAGCGCGCGCCGGCTTCGTCGGCTTCTTTCAGCCTGGCTTCGAGATCCGCAAGATCGTTGTTCCTGTAGCGATAGCGGCGCGCCTTCGAAAGACGCACGCCGTCGATGATGCTCGCGTGATTGAGTTCGTCGCTGATGATGGCGTCTTCTTCGCCGAGCAGCGTTTCGAACAGGCCGCCGTTCGCGTCGAAGCAACTGGAATAGAGAATGCAGTCTTCGGTTTGCAGGAACGTGGCGAGCGCGCTTTCGAGCTGCTTGTGCACGGTTTGCGTGCCGCAGATGAAACGCACCGACGCCATGCCGAAGCCATCGCGCTCGAGGCCGTCTTTGGCGGCGGCGATGAGCCGCGCGTCATTGGCGAGGCCGAGGTAGTTGTTCGCGCAGAAGTTGAGCACGTCGCTGCCGTCTGCGAGCCGGATATCGGCCGACTGCGGCGTGGCGATCACGCGCTCGTTCTTGTAGAAGCCGTCGGCGCGGATCTGGTCGAGCGTTGCGCGCAAGTGGTCGAGATACGGGGTACGCATGAGTCGTGCTCCTCACATCGCTGCGGCCTGCCGCAGTTGTGCTGCGACATGCCTGCGGGTTGCCTGCGGTTTGCCCGCGGTTTGCTATAGTCGCCGTCAGCCGCTGGCGAAAATTTCCTTTATTTCGAACCCAAGTTCGATATGTCGAACGCACTCTAATCGATGAGGCCGTGAATGGCAAGCACCCGCAAATCGCGCACCGCCCCGGCGGGCGCTGTTCCTGACGCACCGGCGTCGGCTGCATCGGCTGCAACCAACGTACCACCTGCATCCGCCGTACCTGCCACCACGCCGCCGCGCGTGGGCGAACAGATCCAGCGGCTGCGCACCGAGCGCAAGATGACGCTCGACGACCTCTCGCGCGCCGCGGGCGTCTCAAAATCCATGCTATCGGAAATCGAGCGCGACAAGGCGAACCCGACCATTGCCGTGGCCTGGCGGCTCACGAACGCGCTGGGCGTCAAACTCGATTCGCTGTTCGCCGCCCCGAAGGCGCCCGAAGCGATCGCCGTGGCCGGTCCGCACGACATCCCGACGCTGCACGGCCACGACGCGGGTTACCAGTTGCGCGTGTGGGGGCCCATCGAGCTGGCCGGCCACTTCGAATGGTATGAGCTGACGCTCAAGCCGGGCGGGGCGCTGGTTTCGGCGGCGCACGAACCGGGTACGCGCGAGCATCTCACGGTGCTGCAGGGGAGCATCGAGGTCGAGGCGGCCGGCGCGACGCAGCGCCTGAAGGCCGCTGACACGGCGCGCTACATCGCCGATCAGGCGCATGCGATCCGCAACGCCGGCAAGGGCGAGGCGCGCGCGCTGCTGGTGGTGATCCACGGCTAACGGACCGCCTCACCGCGAGCCTTGGCCGAACGGACGAGGCTGCGCGATCGGCTCGACTACTGTATATTTATACAGTGAAAGTCCGACTGGAGCCGTCGATGTCCCTCCCAACCGAACTGCCGCGCGAGCCCGCCCTAGCGGCCTTGCGCTTTCAGGCCGCCGCGCGCGACCTCGAACACATCGTCCGCAACATCGCGCAGCGCTATATCGCGCGGCAGGTGCCGCTCACCTGGCGCCTGCTGCATGCAATCGAGGCCGAAGCCCTCGCGGATCTCGGCTTCGCCAGCCGCCACGACGCCCTCATGCTGGGCCTCTTTCAGCGGCCGGGCGACCTCGCCTGGCCGGAAACGGACGAGACCGTCGACTTCGGACAATCCAACGCGCTGCCGGCCGTATTTGCGTTCGCGGTGTCGGCCTACGAACGCGCCGCCCAAGGCGCGGAAGAATCGCGCCGGCAGGCAAGACGCCACGACGCTGTACGGCGTGCGAGGGCCTGGGGTGGCTGATCGCAAGGCGGCGAGGCATCGCACGGAACAATAGCGTCAGCCAGGATCGTGCTATCGCTATAATGGCCCTGTAACGCAACTAACGGAATGATAGAGATGGCGTCTTCCACTTCCTCACGCGACCTCTTCGACCAGCAACGCCAGGACTGGCAGCGCGACCCTGTCGCCGCGTTCGACGCCTGGCTCGCCTCACAGAACTTGCGCCGTTCCTCCGCCGAGGTCTATCGCGTGCAATGGGGACGCTTTCTCGAATGGCTCGCGCTCAAGCGCAAGACGATCATGACCGTGGATACCGGCACGATCGCCGAATTCGTCGCCAGCCTCGACGTGAAAAAACCGCAACGGCTTCGCTACCTGCGGCTCATCGAGCGCGTGCTCGATCACGTGCGCGAAATCGAACTTGCCTCGACGAATCCGGCGCGCTTCATCGCCCAGGACGGCGAAGCCGCATGGCGCAACGCGCGCGAAAACGAGCCGACCGGCTTCCTGGCGACCGCCGAGCGCGCCGCGATCATCGGCCAGTTGTTCTCGCCGCTCGTCGAGCCATCGGCTGCGAAACGATGGCGCGAACGCCGCGACCGGGCGCTCGTCGCCATCTTTCTGGGCGGCGGATTGAAAACGGGAGACGCCATCGCGCTCACGCTCGATTGCGTGGCGATCGGCTCGGAGTGGGTCACGATCGAAGCCGCCAACCCGGCATTCACGCGCGTCACGCGACTGACGCCGTTTGCCGTCGACGTGCTCGGCGCCTGGCTCGAAGCACGCCGCCTGGCTGGACTGCCGGGACAGCTGGTGTTTCCGGGCTCGCCCTCGGGGCGCCCCATGCACAAGGCCACGGTGCTGCGCGCCATCGACGCTTTGATGGAAGCGGCCGGCGTGGCGGAAACGCGCGCCGACCGCGCGAGCCCACAGACCTTGCGCAACACGTTCGCGGCGGACCTGTTCGAGCGCGGCATCGATACCGATCAGGTAGGGCAGTGGCTCGGCTTCCTGCAGCCGATCTCCGCGGGCCGGCTCCATCGCGCATGGAAAACGTGGGCGGAACGCGAGGCGTCCCAGCACATCTCTGAGCAAGCGGACGAGGCGTGAAACGCCGCGTCGGCCGGCGATTGGGCGTTTGAGAGGCGCGTGCCGCCTCCCGTAAAAGCTCACGTCAAGCCTGTTCGTGCGAATGCTTGCCGGCCATGAAGCGCGCGTACGCCGCAAGCTTCGACGCCCCCGTTCCCGAGGTGTGCTCGCACTCCGGGCACGTGAATTCGAAACCCTCGTCCACTTCGGACAACTCCGGTTCCCCTTCGTGACAGTTAGGACAACGCGCGGGCAAGGCGACGTGACCATCGACCACGGTGCCGAGGTTCGCCAGTTCGGTTGCGCCTAGTCGACCCGCGGCGGCGAGTGAACACAGCAAGGACGCGACCGAGGTGTCGAGTCCCTGCTGTCCGCGCAATGCCGTGACCTGGCGGGTGAGCACGTCCACTTCGTCGGAGCGTTCGCGCAGCACGGCGTCGAGCCGGTCGGCGCGGGCCTTCGCCGTCGCCAGCTGCTGGATGAAATCGAATTCCTTCTTGCTGGCATCGCGCTGGGCCGCCTGCCAGGTCGACGACATCGTACGCAACGAATCCAGTTCGACCAGCATCGGCTTGACGCGCCGTTCGGCCTCGGCGAGCGCGTCCTTGATCTGCTGCGCGTAATGCTCGGTGCTCTTGCGCATTTCCTCGTGCAAGCCGTCGATGCGATCGCGCAACCCCGCGTTGGTGGTCTGCTCCGCCTCGACCCGTTTGCGCAGGGCGTCGTTTTCCATTTCCAGACGCTGTACCAGCACTTCGCGGTTGCCATGTGCCGCGACGCCCTGGGCGGATGCCGCGGCGAGCTGGCTTTCGAGTTCGCGCACCCGCTCATAGGCGGCTTCCACACGCGCTTCGCTGCGTTGCAGCATCTCATCGGCGGCTGAACGACGGGCTTCGGCCTCCCGGGTCGCCTGCTCGGCATCGAGGCGGCCGGCTTCGAATTCCGTGCGGTCCGCCTGCAGGGCTTCGCCCGCTAGCGCGAGCGCTTCCTCGAAAAGCGCGCCCAGCAACTCGCCGGCGCGCTCTTCCAGCGCGGGCGGAATGGCCCCGGCGCCGACACGCACTTTGGAAGTCGCGCGAATGCGCTGCCAGAAAAGCTCGATGTCCTTGGGGATGTCGCTGGCGCTTCCGGTTTGGGTCAGCTCACGGACGGCAGCCATCGATGGCTTGATCTCGAAATCGAAGAACAAGCGTTTGCAGGCGTGTAAGGACAGTTCCTGCCTGCGTGCTCCGTTTTTGCGCAAATCCTCGATTTCTTCGCGGATTGCTTGGCGGTCCTGGTCTCGCATCTTCGTCTTCTCGGCAGGGGAGTGGACGAATAATAACAAATTACGTTCTATTTGCTACGTTTTTGAATCTGGAGATTGCCGGGAGTGGCGAAACGGCGCTCATGGGGCCTTTTATCTCGTCGCGAGAGGCAATTAGCGTGGGGCTTCCGTGAAACAAATCGAACTTTGTTTCATAAGCCCTTGTAAACGCGCGAATTTCTCGCTCGATTCTACTGCGATCCGTTGTTTCACGCGAGCGGCCTCGAGGATCTGGCGCGGTGTCTGGTTTGGGCTGTGGATATCTCGGGTAGCTCGCGGGGGGATTCTTGCTTGAGAGATATAAAAGTAAACACCCTTGATACCGGTTAAAAACGTTAACGCCACGGCAAATCCTTACCTGGCGGGACTTTCCGGCCGATCAGGTGAAGCTTTACGGGACCCTGGGTGAGCACCTGCGGGACAGATGGGTGGCGGGCTTCGGGAACGCCGGTGAGCCACTGCAGGAGAGGACGTGAGCGGGTTCAGGAGCGGGGGGATTCTTGACTTCCCGGCAAGGGTGAGGCGATACGGGAAGACGCGGCCGGGCAGATCACGCGTGGCCGGGCCTGGCCTGGATGTTACGGGAAATGCAACGGTGAGCGGATTCGGGAGCGGCGATTGGCGCCATTTTTCGGCTAAATCGAGGGGCTAAAACGCGTGGGGTGAGAAGGATCGGGAAAAAATGCGGATCGAAGGTGAAGTTTTTCGGGAGCCGACGCCCGAAATCGGGCGAAATGGGCGCTTTCGGGGCCCAGAGGTGAGCTTTTTCGGGGGCTTGCACGCGAGCCGCGCGGATCTGCCAGCTGCCCGCAGGACGTTCGCGAAGACTTTTTGCGACAAAAGGTGAGGATTTTCGGGAGATTGCCGCAGTGCCGCGAAACCAGAGGCGTCCGTTGGCGCCTGGAGGGATAAGGTGAGACTTTTCGGGGGCGCTTTTTGGCACATTTCCTGCCGAAGGTGAGCCGATTCGGGAGAAAGTTGGTGTTCACTGCGCTGCAAACGCCGAGATTACGGGTTCGCGGATGGTGTCGCTCCCGGTTGGAATCCAGCATGGGTGAGATTTTTCAGGAGGGTTTTCCCGGCAAACTCGCACGTGGCCGAATTTTGCGTCGCGATCTGCGGTGAGGGAATGCGGGAGCCGATATCGCCATCCCCCGCCTGCCGCGCATGTGGATAAGTCACGGAATCCATTGAATTTTTCTTTTCGGTGCGATGAATGGTGAGGATCTCCGGGAGACGCCACGACGGTGCAGCGGAACCGTACCTGGACGCCAAAGGTGAGAGTTTTCAGGAGCGGTTACGGCATGGCAGCCGCAGCGACGGCCTTCGGGAGCGGTTCGATGTCGTTGGTCCGCGCGACGACAGGTGAGGCTTTTCGGGATGCTTCGGGCACTTTTGGGCGCCGCGCCGATGATCGGGTGCCTCGATCGCCGTGTCGGGCCACTTTTGCCGCCACAATTGAGGCTTTCCGATCGCTTTGTGCCGGTGACACACCATGTTTTGTTGCAGTGCGATCGCCTCGTTGCGTATGTTTGGGTTGGCAACTGGCCGGTCGCCAGGATTTCGGGACCATCGACGGACTTTTTTCACCGTCCGCGCGAAAATATTTAAGGTGAGCGAATGCGGGAGCCGATGGCGCCCCCTGGCACACCGGCAGAAATGCGGAACCCAGCCGGATCGTGCATGACGCAAAGCGCCCCGCCGGATGGGCGTCTAGCCAAAGGTGAGGCGATACGGGAAGGTGTCGCGGTGAGCGGCGCGCGCGAGATGCGCATCACCGGCAATGGTGAGGGAGGCCCTATAGACGCCTATCACCACAGACGGTATCCTTTCGCGAAATTCTCTCCTCGACCCGACGCATGGCCACGAAGCGCGTGAAAAAGACCGATGTGGTAAGCCCCAGCTCGGCGGAATTGCGCAAGGCCGTCGAGGCGATCGCGATCCAGCCGAAGAGCGGCAAGATCACCCTGCTGACCCGCAAGCTGTTCAACGTCCTGCTGGCCGTCGCCCAGCAGGCCGACGAGTCTGGCGATACCTACCGTGCGCTGCTGTCCGACATCGTCGCCAACTCGGCGTTCGATTCGAACGATACGGCGCTCGTGAAGGAGCACCTGCGTCGCATGGTGTCGGTGCAGGTCGAATGGAGCCAGGGCACGTCGAGCCAGAAGCCCGGTCGCAAGTGGGGGATCTCCACGCTGATTGCGGACGCGGAAATTCTCGAGGATCCGCAAACCCGTCGCGTCTGGGTGGAGTTCTCGTTCGCGCCGAAGATCAAGAAGAAACTGCTGGATCCGGTCCAGTACGCCCGCCTGAGCCTGCAATTCCAGAGTCAGTTGCGCAGCAGCGCGGGGCTGGCGCTCTACGAGATCTGCGTGCGCTATCTGACCAACCCCAGCCATCTGACGATGCGCGAGACCTGGGAGTGGTGGCGCCCGATCCTGTCCGGCACCCCGGACACCGAAGCGGGCGACGAAGCCAAACGCGAGTACAAGTATTTCAAGCGCGATTATCTGCGGCCCGCGATTGCCGAAGTGAACGCGGTGACGAATATCTTCGTCGAGTTGATCGAGCACCGCGAAGGGCGCCGGGTCGCCGAAATCCAGTTTCGCGTAACCGAGCGCAAACAGCCGATGCTTGCGCTCGACGAGCATCCGAATGTGTTCGACAGCACGCTCGTCGACCGCATGGTCAAGATCGGGATCCCGCTCAAGGAAGCGCAGTCGCTTTACGCCGACAGCGAGGAAAACCGCATTCGCGCCGCGTTGCAGCTGACCGAACAGCGCATGCGCAGTACGAGCCTGCCGCCGGTGCGCAGCGCCGCGGCGCTGTTCAAGGACGCGTTGAAGAAGGGCTATGCGCCGCCGGTCGAGACGGCGGCTGGCGCGACACCGGCCGTGGGCCGCAGCGCGGCGGCAGCGGTGACGGCCGACGATCCGAAGGCGCGCCTGCTCGATGAATACGCGGCGTATCGGCGCAAGGAAGCGCGCTCGCTCTACGAGGAGCAGGGCGACATGGAGCGCGAACTGGCGCGTCAGTCGTTTGAGACGGATGAACTGCCGGGACTGGGCACGCATTTGCGCGACGACTGGCGTCGTCGTGGGCTCGAATCGAAACTAGCCGATACAGCGTTCTTCGACTGGCTCGCGCGCAAGACCTGGGGCGAACCGACCGACGGCGATCTGCTCGCGTTCACGTTGAGCCAGACGCGCGCTGCCTGAGCGTCAGGAGTGGCCGGCCCGTGCAAGGCGGGGCGGTGATGGTGGGGGCCGTTCGGCCGATTGGGAGGCGTGAAACGATCCTGCTTCCATCGTCGACGGTCCGCCCAAAGCATGGCAGCCGTCGACACATTTTCCAACCCTACTTCGTCTTCAGGATCTGCTCGATCTGCTGAAGAATCGCGTCGCGTCGATCTTTGGTGAGTCCCTTCAGGCGCAACTCGAGCCGGTCGTCGCCATATGACTTCAGGTCGCCGACGGCGACACCATCCAGTTTGATCTCCAGCCGTTGTGCGTAGCGTTGCCGCCCAGCCGGCTTCGGACTTTCCTGCGCGCTCGCCCGGCCTTTCACGATATCCGCCACCTGACGCGTGCTGAGGTCGTCGGCCACGATGCGGTTGATGAGACGCAGCGTGGCGTCGGTGCCGCGCGCGCCGTGATAGCGCCCGACCTGATAGGCCATGTTCGAGCCGAAGCGGTCCGTACGTGCCACCATTTCCTGCATGACCGGTTCCGGCAACTTGCCGATCGCGAGCGCGACCGCCACCGTCGATTCGTCGAGGCCGAGGTGGTCGGCAAGTTCGCGTTGACTCTGAAAATGCTTTTCGTCGATGAATCGCTTCCACACCACCGCGTTATCGAAAACGGTTTGCGAGTCGCGCTGGACGTTCAGGTCGTAACCGAGTTTGTAGCTCTGGATGCCGATCGGCAGGTCGACGACGATGGCCTTGACGACTTCCTTGTTCGCTTCTTTCAGGGCCCGCACGCGACGGCCGCCATCGCTCACGTAGTAGCTACCCGGCGCCGCGTAGTCGGGGATCACATGGATCGCCTGCTGCTGACCTTGTTTCGCGAGATTGACAGCGAGTTCGGCGATCGAGGCCTTCAGATAAAAGTGACGCGGGTTGAAGGGGCTCGGCTTGATGTCCTTGAGGGGCAACTCGATGATCTGCCCCGGACGGTAGCCTTGCGCGATGCGCCAGGCGCGGTATTCGACCGACTCGTTTTCGAGGCCGACTGCGTCGTCGAGAATCGGCTCGACGGCAGGTTCAAGGCCGGTCACAAGCGCAGGCTGACTCGAGCGCCCAGCAACTTCGCGCGTTTTTGGCTTGTCCTGGACGAGCCCGTCGATGGCGTTGAGGCGGTCGAGCGCAGTGCGCTTCTCGCTGCTCGTCGTATCAGGGCGAGCCTGAAAGCCTTTGGCGAATTGGGAGGGTTTCATTCAGGGTCCTTTATGCGCATAAAGTCAGGGGAGCATCGCCGCGATCTCGTCGGCACATGCGCGCACTTCCACTGCGGCGAGGCGAGCGCCGCGGTCGTTCATTTGCAGAACCGTCTGGCCCAAGGCCATCGCCTGCTTGTACGCCTCTCGTGTGGGAATCTGCGTTCTGAGCAGAGGGAAACCAAGCTCTTCGAGGGCGCGCTTCAGTTCGCGGGTGAGCATGCGCTTCTCTTCGGTCTTGTTCAGCAGGAATACCGCGCGCAGATCTTCATTCATGACCTGGGCCTGCTGGATGAGCTTCACGAGACCGACACTCGACCAGTAGTCAGCCGGAGAAGACGAAGTCGGGATGACGGCGACGGTCGCAGCGAGCAACACCACACCGGAGACCTTTTCCGTGATCGACGGCGGGCAGTCCACGACGATCACGTCGTAGTCGTTGACGAACTTCTTGATCTCCCGGTGGATCTGGCCACCGGCTTCCGAAAGATTGACGACCGGAAACGGGATGCCGGTATCACCATCGGCTGACGCACTGGCCCAATGGACCAGCGTGTTTTGGCCGTCGGCATCGACGACGAGAACCCGTTTCCCCTTCTCGTGAAAGGCCGCGCCGAGATGCATCGCGATCGTGCTCTTGCCGACCCCGCCCTTTTGCTGCGTGACTGCGATTATCTCTGCTGCCAATTGGTATTCTCCTTTTTGCTATTAGGTTGGGATTTTACCTGGAATGTTTTTCAGTTCAATGATTTTTGGCGTAATTCGTGGCTGAATTAGCCATTCGGACAAGGTTTATGCGCATAAAGCTCGGGCGGAGGATGGGGATGCCGCGTAGCGGTCGCCTGCAGTACTGACATACGCTTCAGCGATGCCCTCGGTGCGTGGTGTCGATCGGTCGAATAACGGGCGCGCTGGAAGATGACCATGCGCGGACCTCACCGCTTTATGCGCATAAAGTCAGCCTCACCTCGTCGCACTCCCGTCTCGCACAAGCGCGCGACCGGAGAACCTCAGCGCGAATCCCACACGCGAGACCCCCTGGCAGCAAGCCTTGAGCACAAGAGTCCGACCTCATCGACTGAAGCCCCTACGCGTGCCAACACGCCCCCCGGTAAAATCGCAGCGACGCCCCGGTCTCACCGAGGCTCACCCACTACTCCCCTCTCGCACTTCCGACGCCATGATCACGATCTACCACAACCCCCGCTGCTCCAAGTCCCGCGCGGCTTGCGAGTTGGTCTCCACCGCAAAGGCGAACGAGCCAGTCGAGGTGGTTGAATACCTGAAGCAGCCGCTCACCGTCGACCAACTGAAAGCGCTGCACGCAATGCTGGGCGGCCCGTTGCTCGACATGATCCGCACCGGTGAAACCGAGTACACGGAGCTCGGCCTCGATGCACCCGGAGTCACCGATGATCAGCTCTACGAAGCAATTGCGCGGCATCCGATTCTGCTGCAGCGACCCATCGTCGTACGCGATGGCCGCGCCGTGATCGGACGCCCGACCGAAAACATCGCGGCGCTGTTCGGTTGACCTTGGCGGGATGCATGCGTTGGGTTGCTCACGCGCCAAACGCGAGCGAATTGCGAGCGCATGAGCCCGCGTGCATGGACGAGGTACCATCCTCGCCATGCACGCATGGAAATTGCATCTTTGCTAACCTGCAGACGAATCCGACGCGAGGCCCCTGTTCATCGGCTCTCCACGCAAGTTGTCCACAAGCTTATGCCCAAAATCTGTGGATAAATTCGCGTTACCCCTGGTTATCCACAGCGCCGCGCCGATACTGATATCGGGCGGGTCCGGGCGAGCGCGTGCGCATCGCCGGAATGCGCACGCGTCTATGATGATGTTTCCTTCCACTGCGCTTCGCGCGCGCTTCCGAGGAAACCGAAATGGCCTACAAGATCGCAGTTGTGGTCGGCAGTCTGCGCAAGGATTCATTCAACCGGCAACTCGCACACGCGGTGACTTCGCTGGCCCCCGCCGATTTTACTTTCGAGTATCTCGACATCGGCGTGCTGCCGCTCTACAGCCAGGAATACGACGCCGACTATCCCGAGGTGGCGCGCCGCTTCAAGCAGCAGATCGAAGCGGTCGACGCCCTGCTGTTCGTCACGCCCGAATACAACCGCTCGATTCCGGGCGGGTTGAAAAATGCACTCGACTGGGGTTCGCGGCCGTGGGGCACGAATTCGTGGCGCGGCAAGCCGGGCGCGGTGCTCGGCACGTCGGTGGGGGCAACGGGCACAGCGCTCTCGCAGCAGCATCTGCGCAACGTGCTCGCCTATCTCGACGTCGCGCTGCTCGGTCAGCCCGAGATGTTCATCAAGCACGACCCGAGCCGCATCAACGAGAAAGGCGAGATCGTCAGCGAGGATACGCGCAAGTTCCTGCAGGGCTTCGTCGACACCTACGTGGCCTGGGTCAAGCGCCAGCTCGGCCGCTGACGCCTGATCGCGACCCACGCCGCATTGGCGCGAGGGGCTTCAGTGCAACGTGCGGCGCTGCCCCGGCATATCCTTGTGGTGCTCGGGCGTGTCTTCCTCGTACTCGAGGAATTCGTCCGGAATTTGCGGCGCGACACCTGCTGCGGGTCGCGTCGCTTCGGGCGCGCCAGGAACGTCCACGTGATGCGCGCCCATCACCGCACCGGCGCCTGGTGCACTGGCGGAGGTGAGCACGGTCGCTTCGGCTTCGCTCGTCGGCCGCACCGGTTCGACAGTGGGTTCGACGGTCGGGGCAACGGAGCCTTGTTCGCGCGCCGCTTCGGTCTGCGCGGCGCGGCGGCGCATGGCGTCGGCGAATTCGGAGAGACCCAGTTCGTCGAGCGCCGAGTGCTCACGCGCAACCGGACGGTCCGTCGCGGGCCATGCCCACGGCGTGCCGCGTAGCGCGACTTCCATCGCGTGCTCTTCGCGCAGCGTCTCGTACGCGAGATTGGCGTGCGCCTCGTCGCTCACGTGCACGCCGATGCGCACCGCTTCGCCCGGCGGCGGCGTCATGCCCGTCTGCGCCTCGGTGGTGCGACGCGCATCGCCCGTCGACGAGAAGAAACTTCCCACGAGCCGCTCGATGCCGGCCAGCACGCCCTCGGTGCGCGCCGGCAGGTCGATGTCGCCCGCCGCGAAGCCGCGTTGCAGCAGCGCGTCCTGCGCGTGGCGTGCTTCGTCGTAGGTTTGGAAAACGCCGGTCACGGTCTGTTTCATGGCAGCCTCCTTCGCCAGATGGCGACGCCTGCTTACATCATGCGCCGATTGTGCGTGGCTCGTGCATCGGCTGGCGCATGCTGCGCGCGACGTCTAACCGCCTGATTCTGCGGGTCGTGCCGCCTGCCGCAAGCCTCGTGCCGCGAGGCGCGTCACCCGCGGCCTGTCATGCCCGAGGGCTCGGGAGCGTCGCATCGTGCTCGCGCTTCGCACGCGCCTGGCGGTCCTCGCGAATCGCCTCGAGCATCTTCTCCAGCAGCGCGATGTCGAACGGCTTCGACAGCACGCGCACATCGGCATTGCGCGTGCGCTCGAGCTCCTCCGCGTAGCCGGTCACGAGGATCACGGGCAGGTCCGGCTCGAGCCCCTGCAGGGCCTCGGCCAGATCGATGCCGTTCATCGTCCCCGGCATGTGGATGTCGGAAAGCACGAGGTCGAAGCGCGGCGTGGGCTCGCCCTCGGCAGGCGGCGCTTCGACCCGTTCCAGCGCACTCGCCGCGTCGCTCGCGCAGGTCACGCGGTGGCCCATCATCTGCAGGAGTGCCTCGGTGCCGGCCGCGACTTCGTCGTTGTCCTCCACGAGCAGCACGTTCAGCCCGTGCTGCACCTGGGCGCTCTCCTCGCGCGGCTCGCTCGGGCGCGGCGCGGGCGGCTCGGCGAGCGAGCGCGGCAGATACAGATGCACCGTCGTGCCCGCGCCGATCGCACTGTCGATCGCAGCGAGTCCGCCTGTGCGCTCGCAGAACGCGAACACCTGCGGCAGCCCGAGGCCTGTGCCCGTGCCCTTCGACTTGGTCGTATAGAGCGGCTCGAACGCGCGCGCGAGCACATCCGGCGGCATGCCCGTGCCGGTGTCTTCGAGCGTGACGTGCACGAAGTCGCCGTCGAGCGGGAAGCCTTCGCCCGGCCGGAAGCTGATGTTGCGCGCGCGCACCGTGAAGCGGCCGCCGTTGGGCATCGCGTCGCGCGCGTTCACGGCGAGATTGATCAGCGCGAGCTCGAATTCGGCCACATCGACGAGCACGGACCACACGTCGTCGTCGACTTCGACGATGAGCGACACCTTCGCGCCGAGCGACGCGCGCAGCAGTTCGCGGGCCGCCGGCAGCCAGCGCCCGACGTGGATCGTCTCGTTGCGCAGCGGCTGCTTGCGCGCCACGCCGAGCAGCTGGCGCGTGAGCGACTGGCCGCTCTTGAGCGCGCGCTCGACCGCCGAGAGTTCGCGCTCGAAGCCCGCCGCGCCGCGCCGCCGCGCGATCTGCACGTTGGCCGAGACGATCATCAGCAGGTTGTTGAAGTCGTGCGCGACGCTGCCCACGAGGTTGCCGAGCGCTTCCATCTTGCGCGACTGCCGGTAGGCGGATTCGATCGAGCGGCGCATCGAAGCCTCGGCCTGCCAGCGCTCCCACGCCTCCTCTTCGGCGGCGAGGCGCCGCAGCGACAGCCAGATCACGCACCAGAGGGCAATCGACGGCGTGAACATCGAGATGATGAGCACACTCAGGTGCCGGTACCAGGCCGCCCAGATCGCCGGCGTGCGATACGCGCAGGTCACGTAGACGGGGTACGCGCCCACGCGCCGGAACGCGAGGATCACGTTGCTGCCGAGCAGCGCGGAATGCATGCGCACGACGCCGGACTCGGTGCCGCGCTGGAGCGCGGCGCCCAGCGGCGAGTGCGGCGTGATCGCCGGGCCGTCCACGCGCGGCGGCGGGTCGAAGGCGAGGATCGTGCCGTCGCTGCGCACGAGGCCGAGCGACATCGGCGAGTCGGGGCCGAGCAGGTCGCGGTAGAACGAGCTGAAATAGCCGGGGCGCAAGGCGACCGAGACGAGACCCGCGAATCCGCCGGCGTTGTCGAGGCGCGCCACGCCCATGTTGAACACGGTCTCGCCGCTCACCTGGCCCTGCATCACGCGCGAGACGTGGTCGAGCACGTGGCCGTCGCGGATGCCGGTGAAGTCGTCGCGCGCGGCGATCGACATGGGCGGCGGCGGCGAATAGCGGCTGCTCGCGAGCAGGGCGCCGTCCGTCCCGAAAATCGACACCGCCGCCACCTGCGGATAACCGCCGCCGATCGCATCGAGTTTCTCGTGGATCTGCGGCTCGCTGGCGCGGATGCCGTCGTCGTTCAGGTCGCGCACGAGGTCGACGACGCGCGCGTCGAGCGCCTCGTTCATGTCGAACACCTTGAGCGCGTGCTCTTCGGCCACGCGCACGGTGCGCAGCGTGGTGTCGGTGGCGTCGGCTTCGCGCGCGCGCAGGTCGTTGTACGCCATGGCGGCGACGTAGAGGCACGGCAGCACGATCGCCGCGACGAGCAGCGCGAGCAGCGTGCGCCGGCGTACCGTGAAGTCGTGGCCCGGCGCGGCCGGAAACGGCGCGTCGTCGGCAGGGGGCGGCTGGGGTATGCGTTCGTCTGGCCGCTCGGGCCGGTCAGCAATCATCGTACGGAAAAGCAGGGAAAAGGCGGCGGGGCAGTCGACATGATAAACGACCGCGATGATGCCCCGACGCCAGCGCATCCCCGGCGCGCCGCAAGCATCGTGCGGCAGGCTGGCCGCCCAGGGGTTTTCCTCTCGCCGGATGCCGAATGCGCGAAAATCGGCAAAGCGCAAACGTACCACAAAGGGATAATCGACGTTCTTTATTTAGGGGATGGATCATTTATTTCCATAAACTAGCCGGAATGAGTCGATTTTGTTCGTTGATTGATTAACGGCGAGTTGCATTTGATTCAATTTGATTCGAGAATCCCGGACACGATAAATAACGCATTCGCATGAACGCCATGCTCGCCATTGCGGCGCATGGCCATGCAACGGGGTGGCTGCAGGCATGCAGACGAGGGCCTTCACGACCGGCGCACGGGTTGCCGGTAGCCATTGGGCAACGGCGCGGCCATGCGCCTTGCGTCGGCGCGCCCGCGCGCGAGCCCGTTTATGCGTTACGAATTATTCGGCCCGGTTCGCAATTTTCTTTGAAGTCTCCCTAAAGTAATTGCCCGCGCCGCCGTTAATCCGTCGAAACGCACTCCGTCCAACGCACACTCATTCAGCATATCCATGTCCTTGCCCATCGTGATCGCCGATGACTCGCTGTTAGCCCGCAAGGTGCTCACGAAGGCGCTGCCCGAGGACTGGGACGTGGCGATTTCGTACGCGTCGAACGGACACGAAGCGCTCGCCCATTACCGCGCCGGTCGCGCGGCTGTGATGTTCCTCGACCTCACGATGCCCGACCTGACGGGCTTCCAGGTCCTCGAAGCGTTGCAGCACGAAGACCTGAATACGTTCGTGATCGTCGTTTCCGCGGACGTCCAGCCTCGTGCCCGCGAGCGCGTGCACGCGCTGGGCGCGGCGGCGTTCGTCGCAAAGCCGGTAACCCAGGAGGCGCTGCTGCCCATCCTGAAGGAGTACGGGTTGTATGCCTGATCGAGTGTTCACGGAACTCCAGCGCGACGCGCTGCAGGAGATCGCCAATCTCGGCATGGGGCAGGCTGCGACGCGACTGTCGGGGCTGCTCAACGCCTTCATCGAGCTGTCGGTGCCGCGCGTGCGCGTGGTCGCCGTCTCCGAGGCCGCGGCGGCGCTGCGCGAGATGACCGGTATCGACGGCCCGGTTGCGGCCGTGCGCCAGGGCTTTCGCTCGGAGATCAAGGGCGAGGCGCTGGTGATCTGCCGCAGCGGCGAGATCGCCGAACTTGGCAGCCTGGTCGGCGGACCTTATGCGACGATCGGCGACGATGCCCTCACCGAGGAAGAACTGATGTTCGACGTCGCCAACGCGCTCACGGGCGCGTGCGTGTCGTCGATGCTCGACCAGCTCGGGCGCATGCCGGTGTTTTCGCAGCCGGGCCTGCTCGGCGAGGCGATCATGCTCGACGAGGTGTTCCAGCCGGGCCTGCTCGCCTGGGACGTCGCGCTGCTCGTCGAAGTCAATTTCGCGCTGGAAGACCAGCGCTTTCGCGCCCACCTCGTCATGCTGATGGCCGAGGAGTCGATCCATGTCGTGAGCCGGGCCATCGACGCGTTGTTACATAGCCTATGAACGAGCCAGCCGGGTTGCCAACACTAGCGGACCTCGTGGTCGAACGGGTGGGCTTCGGCATCTTCGTGGTCGATCGCGACATGAACGTGCTGAGCTGGAACCGCTTCATGCAGGATCACAGCGGCGTGACCGCCGAGGATGTGATCGGCCGCTCGATCTTCGAACGCTTCCCCGACCTGCCGCGCGCGTGGCTCACGCGCAAGGTGGAAAGCGTGTTCCAGCTAGGCAGCTTCGCGTTCAGCTCGTGGGAGCAGCGCCCGTATCTGTTCCAGTTCGACCATGACCGGCCGATCACGGGCGGTGTGGACTACATGCAGCAGGACTGCACCTTCATGCCGCTCATGCGCGGGCGCGACGTGATCGCCGTGTGCGTGACCATCTCGGACGTCACGCACGTGAGCGTCATGCAGCGCGAGCGCGAGGACGCCGTGGCGAAGCTGCGCGAATACGCCGACCGCGACGGCCTCACCGGCATCGCGAACCGGCGCTTTTTCGAAACGCGCCTCGCCGACGAATTCCTGCGCTGGCAGCGCTATGGCGGCGAGCTGTCGATGCTGCTGTTCGACCTCGACCACTTCAAGCGCATCAACGACGAATTCGGCCACGTGGCCGGCGACACGGTGCTGCGCTCGATGGCGCAGCGCGTCTCGGGCGTGGTGCGCAAGCAGGACGTGTTCGGCCGCTTCGGCGGGGAGGAATTCGCGCTGCTCCTGCCGTGCACGCCGCTCGACGACGCGCTTTACGTCGCGGAGAAGATCCGCCGCACGATCGGCGACGAACCGATCGAGGTGCAGGGCGTGATCGTGCCCGTGACGGCCAGTGTCGGCGCCGCGACGGCGCGCACGGGTGCGCCCGACTACGAAGGCATGATCAACGAGGCGGACGCCGCCCTCTACACGGCCAAGCGCCAGGGGCGCAACCGCTCGGTCGCGCTCGCCTGATCCCTGCCGGGGCGCCGACGGCCCCCGCCTCAATCCGGCTCTTCGCCCCATGCTCCGGGGCTACGCGGCCGCGCCTCCACTGCGGTCCCCATGCGCCGACCGCCCTACGCGGGTCGCCCCAAAGGTTGATATACTTTTGCCCGTTTCCGGCCTTGCGCGCCACCTGGCGAGCAATTTAAGGGTCGGGTGCCTCGCGCGTGTCCGCGCGCGCGGGCGACCCGCGGCAATGCGGGCCCGAATAGAGTCGAACGCCCGGTGAGGGCGCCCCCAGCGGAGATCGTCTTGGCTGTTTCCAATCTCGTCGTGGACGATACACAACAAACCGACGCTGCCGCCGCTTCGTCGGGCAGCTCGTTTTATCTGGCGATGCGGATCCTGCCCCCCGCGCAGCGCGACGCCATGTATCAGGTCTACGCCTTCTGCCGCGCTGTCGACGACATCGCGGACAGCGACCTGCCGCGTGCCGAGCGCGCGGCGGGGCTCGACCAATGGCGCGCCGACATCGACGCGTGCTATGCCGGCACGCCGCGCGCCTCGCTTGCGGCGCTCACGCGCCACATCCATACGTTCGGGCTGCAGCGCGAAGATTTTCACGCGATGATCGACGGCATGGCCATGGACGCCGCCGAGGACATCTGCGCCCCCGACGAGGACACGCTCGACCTGTACTGCGACCGCGTGGCGAGCGCCGCAGGCCGGCTGTCGGTGAGGATTTTCGGGATGCAGGAGGAGCCGGGCCGCTTGCTGTCGCACCATCTGGGGCGCGCGCTGCAGCTCACCAACATCCTGCGCGACATCGACGAAGACGCGGACATCAACCGCTGCTATCTGCCGCGCGAGCTGCTCGCGCGCGAAGGCATCGCGGCCGGCAATCCGCACACGATCGCCGCCGACCCGTCGCTGCCGCGTGTGTGCGAGACGCTCGTGCAGCGCGCCCGCGCGCACTTCGCGCAGGCCGACGCGATCATGGACGCCGTGCCGCGCGCGCAGGTGAAAGCGCCGCGCATCATGTCGGGTGTCTACCGCGTGCTGCTCGAGCGCACCGTGGATCGCGGCTTCGACCTGCCGCGCACGAAAGTCAGCAAGCCGCGCGCACGGCTCATGTGGATCGTCGCGCGTTACGCGCTGTTCTGATGCCTCGGCTAGTCCACGTCATCGGCGCTGGGCTTGCGGGCCTCGCGACGGCCGTACGGCTTCAACGGCGTGGCGTGCAGGTGGCGCTCTACGAGGCCGCCAGCCAGGCAGGTGGACGCTGCCGCTCGTACTACGACCGCACGCTGTCGGCGACGCTCGATACGGGCAATCATCTGGTGCTGGCGGGACATGCGCGCACGCTCGAGTACGTGCGCACGATCGGCGCCGGCGACGCGCTCTCCGGCCCCACCGAGCCGGGCTTCGCGTTCATGGATATCGCTGCGCGCTCGCGCTGGACGGTGCGCTTCTCGCGTTCGCGCATGCCGTTCTGGATCGGCGACTCGCGCTCGCGCGTGCCGGGTACGCGCGCCGCCGACTATCTGGGGCTGCTGCCGCTGCTGTTCGCCAAGCCGGGCCGCACGATGGCGCAGACCATGCGCTGCGAAGGCGTGCTGTGGGACCGGCTGCTGCACCCGTTCTTTCTCACGGCGCTCAATGTCGAGCCGCGCGTGGGCAGCGCGGAGCTGGCGGGCGCGATGCTGCGCGAGTCGCTCGCGGCGGGCGGCGAGTCGTTCCGGCCGCTGGCGGCGCGTGGGGGCCTTTCCAGCGCGTTCGTCGATCCGGCCTTGCGCATGCTTCAGCACGGCGGCGCGGCGATTCGCCTCGACTCGCCGCTCAGGGAGATCGTGTACGACGACGCGGCGGGCCGCGTCGCCGCACTCGATTTTTCAGACGGGCGCGTCACGCTCGCGCCCGACGAGGCGGTGGTGCTGGCCGTGCCCGGCGCGGCCGCCGCGGCGCTCGTGCCTGCGCTGCAGGCGCCGCAGCGCCACAATGCGATCGTCACGGTGCACTACGCGGTGCCGGCGCCGCCGGGCCTCGTGACGCCGATGGCGCTCGTCAACGGCACGGCCCACTGGCTGTGCGCGGCCGAAGGTCGCCTCTCGGCGACGATCCACGACGCGCAGGGCGTGCTCGACCTCAATCCCGAGGAGATCGCGCGCCGCGTGTGGTCCGACGTGGCCGAGGCGGCCTCGCTGCCGCTCGAGCCGCTGCCCGCCTGGCGCGTGTGCGCCGACGCGCGCGCGACCTTCGCCGCGGTGCCCGACGAGGAATGGCGCCGCCCCGCGACGCGCACGCGCTGGAACAATCTGATGCTTGCAGGCGACTGGACGGCTACCGGTCTGCCCGCGACGATCGAAGGAGCGATCCGCTCGGGCCGCAAGGCCGCCGAGCTGCTCCTGACCGAAAATTTGGAACGTAGATGAACGATTTATCCCAGGACATGCTCGGCGTCGCCACGCCAGGCGTGGCGATGCCCACCCCCACGTTTGCCGAAGTGACGGCCGCACCGCTCGCCACGCTCGACGCCGCCGTCGTGCGCGCGACCGACACGATCCTCGCCGACCAGCGCGCCGATGGCCATTGGGTCTACGAACTCGAAGCGGACGCCACGATCCCGGCCGAATACGTGCTGCTCGTGCATTACCTGGGCGAAACCGCGAACCTCGAGCTCGAACAGAAGATTGCGCGCTACCTGCGCCGCATCCAGCTGCCGGACGGCGGCTGGCCGCTCTTCACCGACGGCGCGATGGACGTGAGCGCGAGCGTGAAGGCTTACTTCGCACTCAAGATGATCGGCGACGCCGACGATGCCGAGCACATGGTGCGCGCGCGCGAGGCGATTCTCGCGGCGGGCGGCGCGGAGCAGGTCAACGTGTTCACGCGCATCCTGCTCGCGCTGTTTGGCGTGGTGACGTGGTACGCAGTCCCGATGATGCCCGTCGAGATCACCTTGCTGCCGCAGTGGTTCCCGTTCCATCTTTCCAAGGTGTCGTACTGGGCGCGCACGGTGATCGTGCCGCTGCTCGTGCTGGGCGCGAAGCGCCCGGTGGCGCGCAACCCGCGCGGCGTGCGCATCGACGAGCTGTTCCGCGGCGCGCCGGTGAGCGTGGGCCTGAACGCCCGCTCCCCACATCAGAGCAAGGGCTGGTTCGGTTTCTTCCGCGCCGTGGACGGCGTGCTGCGCGTGACCGATCCGCTCTTTCCGAGCTATCTGCGCCAGCGCGCGATCGACGCCGCGGTGGCGTTCGTGGACGAGCGCCTGAACGGCGAGGACGGTCTCGGTGCGATCTTCCCGGCCATGGCCAACGCCGTGATGATGTACGACGTGCTCGGCTATCCCGCCGATCATCCGCATCGCGCGATCGCGCGCCAGTCGCTCGAAAAGCTGGTGACGGTGCACACGGAGGAAGCGTACGTCCAGCCCTGCCTGTCGCCCGTGTGGGACACGTCGCTGGCGGCGCACGCCCTGCTGGAGACCGGCGACGCCCGCGCCGAGGATGCCGCGCGCCGCGGCCTCGAATGGCTGCGTCCGCTGCAGATTCTCGACGTGCGCGGCGACTGGATTTCGCGCCGCGAGGCGGTGCGCCCGGGCGGCTGGGCGTTCCAGTACGCGAACCCGCACTACCCCGACGTCGACGACACGGCCGTGGTCGTGGCCGCGATGGACCGCGTGGACAAGCTCGACAACACGAAGGCCTACGACGCCCCGATCGCCCGCGCGCGCGAATGGGTCGTCGGCATGCAAAGCAGCAACGGCGGCTGGGGCGCGTTCGAGCCGGAGAACACGCAGTACTACCTGAACAACATCCCGTTCTCGGACCACGGCGCACTGCTCGATCCGCCGACCGCCGACGTCTCGGGCCGCTGCCTGTCGATGCTCGCGCAGCTCGGCGAGATGCCGGCCATGAGCGAGCATGCACGCCGCGCGTACAACTATCTGCTCGAAGAGCAGGAAGCCGATGGCAGCTGGTATGGCCGCTGGGGCATGAACTACATCTACGGCACGTGGACGGCGCTGTGCGCGCTCAACGCGGCCGGTCTCGGCCACGACGACCCGCACATGACGCGCGCGGTGCAATGGCTCGTGCAGATCCAGAACGAAGACGGCGGCTGGGGCGAAGACGGCACGAGCTACAAGCTCGAATACCGCGGCTACGAGCGCGCCACGAGCACCGCTTCGCAAACGGCCTGGGCGCTGCTCGGTCTGATGGCCGCGGGCGCGGTCGATCATCCGGCGGTGGCACGCGGCATCGAGTATCTGCAGGCAACGCAGCAGGAGCACGGCCTCTGGGACGAGACGCGCTTCACGGCCACGGGTTTCCCGCGCGTGTTCTATCTGCGCTACCACGGCTATCGCAAGTTCTTCCCGCTGTGGGCGCTGGCGCGCTACCGCAACCTCAAGCGCGCGGGCGTGACGCGCGTCACGGTCGGTCTGTGAGCGTGGCGGCTGGCGTCAAGGCGCGTGCCCTGCCCGTGATCGCAGTAACGGGTATGGCCTTCGAGGCGAGCATTGCCGCGGGCAAGGGCCAGGACGGCGTGCGCGCCGTCTACGCCGCGCGCGCCGATCTGCTGCAGAGTGCGCTCGCGGCGGCGCTCCAGGACGGCGCGGCGGGCATCGTCAGTTTCGGCACGGCGGGCGGTCTGGCGCCCGATCTCGAGCCGGGCACCCTCGTGATCGCGCAGGCGATCGAAGGACCGTTCGGGCGTGTCGCGACCGATGCCGCCTGGAGCGCACGCATGGCCGACGCGCTGATGGCCTCGCCGCTCGCCGCGAAAACCCGGCGCGGCGTGGAGGCAGCCGTTGCCGCGCCGCTCACCGGTGCGGCGGACAAGGCGGCGCTGTTCAGCGTGTGCGGAGCGCTCGCCGTCGATATGGAATCGCATCTGGCCGCCGCCGCGGCCGCCGCGCATGGCGTGCCGTTCGCGGTGTGCCGCGCGATCGTCGATCCGGCGTGGCGCAGCCTGCCGAAAGCAGCCATGGCCGGCTTGCGCGACGACGGCACGACGGCGGTGCTCCCGGTCCTGCGCGAGCTGGCGCGCGACCCGGCGCAGCTGGGCGGCCTGCTGCGCGTGGCCGCGGACGCGAAAGCGGCACGCCAGTCGCTGAGCGCCGCGCGGCAGGTGTTGACGGCCACCGGCGCCTTTTTCCCCAAATGACCCAGACGGGTTATTGAAATACCTAGGGTAAACCCCTATCTCTGGTAACATCTCAGTGTTAACCCTAGGTTCGTACTCGCGAGCTGGGGACGAATCACATTTCGGGGAGTTACCAGCCATGAATTTTCATACTCGCAAGTGGGTCAAGCCTGAAGACCTGAATCCGAACGGCACGCTGTTCGGCGGTAGCCTGCTGCGCTGGATCGACGAAGAAGCGGCGATCTACGCGATCTGCCAGCTCGACAACCAGCGCGTGGTGACCAAGTTCATGTCGGAGATCAACTTCGTGAGCTCAGCGCGTCAGGGCGACATCATCGAACTCGGCATCACGGCCACGGATTTCGGCCGGACGTCGATCACGCTGCGGGCCGAAGTGCGCAACAAGATCACGCGCAAGAGCATCCTGACGATCGAGAAGATGGTGTTCGTGAACCTGGGCGCCGACGGCGTGCCGGCCCCGCACGGCCGCGAACGCATCCGCTACGCCGACGAAGCCTACGAGCGCTATCGCCAGACCGTGCAGACGACCGCGGACGCCACGGCGCTGGCGGCGGCGAACGAGGCCGAACGCCAGGCCGAGAGCGAGGACGCTTCGGTGCATTGAGCGGCGCGCACGACGCAATAAAAAACCCGGCAACCTGGAAAGGTTGCCGGGTTTTTTTGCGTTTGTACGCCGCCCGCCCGCAAACGGGCCGCCGCTATGCTGCTTTCAGGGCGCCGATGCCGGCTTCGCAGGCACTGCCGTCGCACCCGAAGCCGCAACAGGCGCCGATGCGCTCGCCGGTGCGGAAGCGGCCGCCGCTGCCGCTACACCCGCCGTGCCGGCCGCGGCAGCAGCACCTGGACCTGCACCAGCCGCGGCAGCACCCGTCGCAGCAGCGCCGGCAGCGCCCGCCGCGCTCCCCTCGCCCGGATCGTCGTAATTCGGCAGACCATTGTTCGACGCGCCGGGGGCGGCCGCACCACCCGCGCCGCCGGCACCGCCCGACTCGCCCGGGTCCTCGTAATTGGGTGCCCCGTTCTCGTTCGGTGTGGGCTCGTCGCCCGGCTCGCCATAGTTGGGCAGCGGCGCATTGTTGCCTCGCGAGCCGCGGATCAGCGATTCGCGCTGCTGGCGGTAGGCGTCGCGCACGAACGAATACGGGTCGAGCGCGGCCTGCTTGAGCAGGTCGGTTGCGCCCAGCAGGTCCGCACGCGCGCTGATGAACTGCGCGAGATACATCGGGTTGCGCACCGCCGGCTCGAAGTAGTTGATGACGTTGAACTTGACGTCCACGGCCATGCCGATGCCGTCGCGCACCGAACTGGGCCCGAACAGCGGCAGCACGAGATACGGACCGGCCGGCATGCCGTAATGGCCCATCGTGAGGCCGAAGTCCTGATGATGCTTGGGCAGCCCCGCCAACGTCGCGAAGTCGATCAGGCCGCCCAGACCGAAAGTCGTGTTCATCGCGATGCGCATCAGATCCTGGACGGCGTCAGTGATCTTCAGCTGCAGCAAGTTGTTCGCCAGGTTGTCGACGTCTCCGATGTTCGAGAAGAAGTTCGTGATCGCCTGACGCAGCGGCTGCGGCGTCACCTTCTGGTAGCCCTTGGCAACCGGCTGCGCGACGTAGGTATCGAGTTTGTCGTTGAACGTGAAGATTGCGCGATTCGCGGGCTCGAACGGATCGCCCGGTTTGCGGTCGGGGCCCGTGGCGCAACCCGACGTCACGAGGAGCGCCAGGCTCGCCGCCGCCATGGTGAGCGCGGCTTGATTCTTCTTCATTGGTCGATCCCCTGAGTTTCCGATCTCGCGCGTTTTGCGCGCGGCTTGCCCATCAGCACCGGCTGGAACACCACGGCGCCTATTAGCGTACAGAACAAGGACAGTGCGAGCAGCTTGCCCATGCTCGACGTGCCCGGATGATGCGATAGCCACAGGCTCCCGAACGCCGTGGCCGTGGTCGCGGCGGAAAAAAGCACCGCGTGTGTGAGGCTCGAATGCAGGAGGCCGGTCTGCCCCGCGCGCCAGGCCATCACGAAGTAGATTTTGAACGCGACGCCGACGCCGAGCATCAGGGGAAGCGCGATGATGTTGGCGAAATTTAGCTGAATTCCAAAAACGACGCACAGTTCGAGCGTCACGAGCGCCGATACCAGCAGAGGAATGAGCGTGCGCAGCACGTCGCCGAAATTGCGCAGCGTGATCCAGAGCAGCGCGGTGATGAGCAGCACCGACCACCCCGCTGCCTGGAAGAACGCGAGGATGATCACGTTCGCCGAGTGCAGGATCGAGATCGGCCCGCCGATCGCGTTCGGCTCCGCCGCCTTTACCGCGTGCGCGAAGCGCGCGAGCATCACGTCGTCGTTGGAATCGACGCCCGGCGGCACGCGCGGCGCGATGTCCACGATTGCCTGGCCGGTCGGCGCCACCCAGTCGCGCACCATCTCGGGCGGCAGGTTCTCACGCGTGATTTCCGAGGGCTGCAACAGGCGCGCGAGCTGCGCGAAGGCGAGCTTGAGCGTGAGGCTGAAGGCGGTTTCCGCGCGGTCACGCGTAGCCGGGCTCGCGTTCGCGAGCTTCGTGAGCGCGTCGGACAGATGCTTCGCCTCGGCCGCGCCCGGCCCCGGATGGTCGCTCGCGGCGAGCGAAAGCTGGTTGGCCGCGCGCTTGAGCGTCTGCACGCGCACTTCGTCGGTCACGGGCGAGGACGGCTGCTGCGTGAGCGCGGGCAGGAGCTGCTGCGCGGCGCTCGAGATCAGCATGAGTTTTTGCTGCTGATCGTCGGGAATCAGCGAGCTGAGCGTGGTGGCGCGCGCCACTTCCGGCAGCTTCGAGAGCCGCGCGGCGATCTTGTCGGCTTCTTCGAGCGACGGCGCGAGCACGCTCACGTCGTTGATCGAGATGACCGGCGAGTTCTTGAGCGCGAGCAGCGTCGCCATCGACTCGGTATGCGGATCCTTAAGATGCAGCGGATTGAAGTCGAAGCGCAGATGCAGCAGCAAGGGCGTCGCGCCCACCACGATGATGAGCGTGGTGATCAGCACGGGCTTGCGATGCTCGGCGAGCCATCTGTCGACGGGCGCGAGGAACGCGAAGCCCGGCGAGGCGCGCTCGCCCCTCGGATTGAATACGCGGATGAGCGCCGGCAGCACCGTCATGTTGCAGACGTACGCCACGAACATGCCCACGCCCGCGATCTGTCCGAGTTCCGAGAGGCCCTTGTAGGCGGTCGGCAGGAAGGAAAAGAAACTTTCGGCCACGGCGATCGCGGCCAGCGTGAGCGGCACGCCGATGGTGCGCGCGGTCTTGAGGAGCGCGGCGTCGAGCCGCTCGTCCTGATAGCGCTCCTCGCGATACTTCACGCCGAACTGCACGCCGAAATCGACCCCTAGCCCCACGAACAGCACCATGAAGGCGACCGAGAGCATGTTGAACGAGCCGATCATCATGAGGCCGAGCGCGGCCGTGATGACGAGACCGATCACGAGCGTGATGAGCGTCGCGCCGATCAGCTTGCCCGAGCGCAGCGCGAGCCACAGGATCACGAGCACGACGACGAGCGTGATCACGCCGTTGAGCGCGGCGCCGTCCTGCACCGAGGCGAACTCGTCGTCGGCGAGCGGCTGTTCGCCCGTGAGGCGCACGCGCGCGCCGAATTCGCTGTCGAGATGAAGCGAGTCGGCGGTCGCGCGGATCGCCTCCGACGCGTTCGCGCCCGCCTTGAGCGCGGCGAAGTTGAGCACCGGCTGCACGGTGATGAACGCGAACGCGGGCTTCGTGGCCGCGTCCTTGTCGACGAGCGCGCGCCACGAGAACGCCGCGGGCTTGCCGGCGAGCACCTCGTCGACGACGGTGGCGGCGCTGCCGAGCAGATTCGCCATTTGCGGCAACTTGATCTGGCCGATCGTGAGCGGCAGTTGCAGCGTGGTCGTGAGCGTGCCGGCCAGACCCGCGAGGCTCGGGTCCTTTGCGAGCTGGTTCACGAGCGGGCGCGCCTGCACGAGCTGGCCCGTGGTCGAGAGCACGGTGGCCGTGGACGGGAACAGCAGGCCGTTGTGCTGGAAGAACGGGCCGCCCGCGGGCTGCGAGACAGCGCTGAATTCGCGCGAGTCGGCCTTGAGCGCTTGCGCGAGCTTGTCGGCGGCGGCGTCGGCGAGCTCGGGCGCGTCGGCTTCGACTACCACGAGCAGCGAGCTCGCGCGCTGCGGGAACGCCTTGTCCTTGGCTTCGCTCAACGCGGCCCATTGGGCTGTGTTCTCGACGAGACCGCTGACGTCGGTATTGATCTTGAAATGCTTCGCTACGTACACGCCGGAGAGCACGGCAAGCACGATCGCGAGTGTGATCACCCACGCCGCGCGGCGCACCGACCAGGCGACGAGGCTAATGATGAATGGCTTCAGCATACAGGCGAGGGGGCCCTGTCAATTAGGTTCTTTGACGCGAAACGCACAAGTATACCGGCCCCGCCCGTCCCGGCGCGGGTCATGCACACCTGGGCTCGAGGCGGCGCCCCGGCAGCGCATCTGCCAAAGCCGTTATACTGGCTCAGCCGGCGGCGCGACGGTTACGTGATTGCACTTGCTTACGTGATTGCACTTGCACTTGACCGCACGCACTGAGTCGCACTGTACCGGCGCCTGAATTTCACTGTTCCAGAAGAGCGTATGAAACGTTACCTGACCGCATTTTTCGTCGCCGCCTGTTTCACGGGTGTTTCGGGCGCCGCGTTCGCGCAGACCACGCCGGACGCTGTCGTCAAGGCCGCCGTGGAAGGCACCGTGAAGGCGATGCAGGCCGACCCGCAGGCGCGCGGCGGCGACATGAACAAGATCACCCAGGTGGTCGAGACCCATTTCGTTCCCGCCACCGACTTCAAACGCACCACGCGGATCGCCGTTGGCAAGCCCTGGGCGACGGCCACGCCCGAACAACAGCAGAAGCTGTATGAGCAATTTCAACTCCTGCTCGTGAAGACCTACGCTTCGTCGCTCTCGCAACTGCGCGATACCCAGGTGACCTTCAAGTTCTCGCCTTCGAACACGGGTGCGGGCGCGAAAGACACCGTGGTGCAGTCGCACGTGATCAGCAACGGCGGCGACGACGCCATCGACTACCGTCTCGCGCAAACGCCCAACGGCTGGAAGATTTACGACATCAACATGATGGGTGCCTGGCTGATCCAGGTCTACCAGACGCAATTTGCCGACCAGATCGCCAAGGGCGGCATCGACGGCCTCATCAAGTTCCTCGTCGACCACAACGCACGCAGCTGAGCACCGCACGTCGATCGTCGATCGGTGGTTGCACACGCACCGTGACGTCGCGGGCGCTCCGGGTAAGCCGGAGCGCCCGTTTTACTTTCTGCGGTGCTCCACCGCGAACTTGATCAACTCCGCCTGGCCTTCGATCTCCAGCTTGCGCTTGAGGTTGAGCCGGTGCGTTTCCACCGTGCGCACCGAAAGCCCCTCGCGCTGCGCGATCTGCTTGCTCGAGAGTCCTTGCGCGAGCGCGTCGAGAATGTCGCGCTCGCGCGGCGTGAGACGCTCGACGGGGGTGCTGCGCGCCGACGCCTGGATCATGCGCGCACTCAAACCCGCGCTGAAATACGTGCGCCCGGCCAGCACCGCCTCGATCGCGCGGATGATCTCGGTGGCCGGCGAATCCTTGAGCACGTAGCCGCTCGCGCCCGCGCGCACCGCCTCGGTCACGTATTCGACGTTGTCGTGCATCGACAGCATCAAGACGCGGATGGCCGGAAAGCGTTCATGGAAAATGCCCGCGAGCGCGATGCCGTTCACGCCGGCCATGCCCACGTCCATCAGCACGAGATCGGGTTCGAGCGACGCGGCGAGCGCGATGGCCTCGTCGGCGTTGCCGGCTTCGCCCGCCACCTCGAAACCCGGCACGGCTTCGAGCCGTGCACGCAGGCCGTCGCGCACGAGCGGATGGTCGTCCACGAGGACGAGGCGCGCGGGTCTCGCGCCCGGGCCGGTCGAGTCGTTCACGTTTGCATTCGTCATCGTCATTTCGGTGTTCCTGATACAGCGGCTTTGGATGCTGTATTGGGCGCTGCATTTGACGCCGCATTCGACGCAATAGGCACCCACGCGGTGACGAGCGTATGGCCGGGCTGCGAGGTGATGTCGAGGCGGCCGCCGAGCGACTCCAGGCGTTCGCGCATGTTGCGCAGGCCCAGACCGGCGCGCGGGTCGACCAGCGCGTGCGCCACGTCGAAGCCGCGGCCGTTGTCGGCAATGGCGAGTGTCACGCCGCTCGCGGCGACTTCCAGCGTGAGCGCGGCGCGTGCCGCTTGCGCGTGCCGCACGATGTTGGTGAGCGCTTCCTGAGCAATGCGAAAGAGCACGGTGTTGACGGCGTCCGGCAGCGTGAGGACTGGCGCCTTGCGGCTCGCCGGCTTCGGCGCGGCCTGCGTGAAGGCGATCTCGATGCCCGTTTGCTCGGCCATCTCGCGCGTGAGTTGCTCGAGCGCGGCCGCGAGGCCCAGGTCGTCGAGCATCGAGGGGCGCAGTGCGTGCGAGATGCTGCGCACTTCGCGCAGCGTGTCGGAAAGCCGCGAGAGTCCGGTGGCGAGCGACGCTTCGGCGGCGGGCACGCGCGTTTCGCCGCGCTCGAAGCGTGCCAGCGCCGACTCCAGCAGCAGCTTCACCGAAACGAGCATCTGGCTGATGCCGTCGTGCAGTTCGCGCGAGAGCCGCGCCCGCTCCTGCTCCTGCGACTCGACCACCTGCTGCGCGAGGCGCTTGAGTTTGGCGTCGGTGCTGCGGTGCTCGCTCACGTTGAGCACGAGCGCGCCGAGCGCGATGACGAGCACGCCCGCGAGTGCGATCACGCCGAGCCACTGAATGGTGTGCTCGATATTCGCGGAGGCGCGCTCGTCGATGTGCGCGAGCGTGGAATCGACGTCGTCGAGATAGATGCCGGTGCCGATCATCCAGCCCCAGCGCGGCAGCGGCACAACGTAGCCGAGCTTGGGCGCGAGCTTGCCCGTGGACGGCCGGTGCCACATATAGCGCACGTAGCCGCCGCCGCGCTGGGCCGCGGCAATCAGTTGCTGGATCGTGAGCGCACCCTGCGGGTCGCGCAGGTTCCAGAGATCCTGGCCGACCAGCGCGGGTTCGCGCGGATGCATGAGCGAGCGCCCGTGCATGTCGTAGACGAAGAAATAGCCGTCGGGGCCGAAGTCCATCTTCTGCAGCACGGCTAGCGCCGCTAGCTGGCGGTCGGCTTCGCTCTCGGGCGCGGGCAACGCGTCGCTGGCGTTTTCCTCGGGCGCGTAGAGCGGCGCGATGGCGCTCGTGGCCAGCTCCACGTAGTGGCGCAGCTCGATCTCCTTGCTCGACAGATAGGCGCTCTGCATGGTCGCGTGCTGCGTTTGCGCGAGCTGCGTGGCCTGCTGGCGCACGCCGATCCCGATGCCGGCAATGGCGGCGAGGAACGGCACGACCGCGAGCAGGAAGATTTTCGTCTTCAGGCGCCGGTCGGCGAAGAAAAATGGGGCGGGCATGACGGTGTTCGGAAGCTGAGACTGCAAGCATAACCGGGCGGGCGCGGCACAGGCGCCAAATTCACGCGCCGCGCAAGAGGGTGTCCTTGCGCGACACGTTGCGCGGTGGGTCGCGATTGTCGTTGCGTGCGCAACGAATTGTTGCCTCCCCTACGTAGTTCTACGTAGCGCGCTTACGTAGTTGTCCGGTTGTGGCTGACGGTCTGAAAGCGAATACTACCGCCCACGACATGGCGCAATGCGTCATGCATGCGCCGCCATCGCCACGATGCTGTGGACGGCGCGCAAGGGTCCGGTTCCGATGCCGGACACAAAGCTAAAAACACAATGGAGACACCGCATGAGTCGGACATCCAGTTTTGTCGTCTGGACGCTGGTCGCGCTGCTTGGCGCGTTCGCGTTCGGCACTATCGCGCTCGCGCACGGCGAGCGAATCAGCGCACTGTGGATCGTGATCTGCGCCGTGTGCGTCTATCTGATCGCGTATCGCTTCTATAGCCGCTTCATCGCCACGCAGGTGCTGCAGCTCGACGGCCTGCGCATGACGCCGGCCGTGCGCCACAACGACGGGCTCGACTACGTGCCCACCAACAAGTTCGTGCTGTTCGGCCATCACTTCGCGGCGATCGCGGGCGCGGGTCCGCTCGTCGGTCCGGTGCTGGCCGCGCAGATGGGCTACATGCCCGGCATGCTGTGGATTCTCGCGGGCGTGGTGTTCGCGGGCGCCGTGCAGGACTTCGTGGTGCTGTTCCTTTCCACGCGCCGCGACGGCCGCTCGCTGGGCGACCTCGTGAAGATGGAACTCGGTCCGGTGCCCGGCGTGATCGCGCTGTTCGGCACCTTCCTCATCATGATCATCATCCTCGCGGTGCTCGCGCTGATCGTGGTGAAGGCGCTCACGAACTCGCCGTGGGGCACGTTCACGGTGGCCGCGACGATTCCCATCGCGATCTTCATGGGCCTCTACGTGCGCTACATCCGCCCGGGCAAGATCGGCGAGATTTCGATCATCGGTTTCGTACTGCTGATGGCTTCCATCGCCTTCGGCCAGCACGTACACGATTCGCCCACGCTCGCAGCCTGGTTCACGTTCACGGGCACGCAGCTCACGTGGATCCTGATCGGCTATGGCTTCGTCGCTTCGGTGCTGCCGGTGTGGCTGCTGCTCGCGCCGCGCGACTACCTCTCGACGTTCCTCAAGATCGGCACGATTCTCGCGCTCGCGATCGGCATTCTGATCGTCGCGCCGGAACTGAAGATGCCGGCCTTCACGAAGTTCATCGACGGCACGGGTCCGGTCTGGTCGGGCAACCTGTTCCCGTTCCTCTTCATCACGATCGCGTGCGGCTCGGTGTCGGGCTTCCATGCGCTGATCTCGTCGGGCACGACGCCCAAGCTGCTCGACAACGAAACCAACGCGCGCTTCATCGGTTACGGCGCGATGCTGATGGAATCGTTCGTCGCGATCATGGCGCTCGTGGCCGCCTCGGTGATCGAGCCGGGCGTGTACTTCGCGATGAACGCGCCGCTCGCCGTGCTCGGCACGACGCCGGACGCCGTCGCGGCAACCGTGGGTCACTGGGGCTTCGTGCTCACGCCGGACATGCTCACGCACACCGCGCAGGCCGTGGGCGAAACGACCATCGTCGCGCGCGCCGGCGGCGCCCCGACGCTGGCCGTGGGCATGGCGCAGATCCTGCACCAGGTGGTGGGCGGCGAGGCGATGATGGCGTTCTGGTATCACTTCGCCATCCTCTTCGAGGCGCTCTTCATCCTGACCGCCGTCGACGCGGGCACGCGTGCGGGCCGCTTCATGCTGCAGGACCTGCTCGGCACGTTCCACCCGTCGCTCAAGCGCACGGAGTCGCTGCCGGCCAACCTGATCGCCACGGGCTTGTGCGTGGCCGCGTGGGGCTACTTCCTCTACCAGGGCGTGGTCGATCCGCTGGGCGGCATCAATACGCTGTGGCCGTTGTTTGGCATCTCGAACCAGATGCTCGCCGGTATCGCGCTGATGCTCGCCACCGTCGTGCTCTTCAAGATGAAGCGCGAGAAGTTCGCATGGGTCACGGCACTGCCCACGGTGTGGCTCCTCATCTGCACGCTCACGGCGGGCTGGCAGAAGATTTTCGACAGCAACCCGAAGGTGAGCTTCGTCGCGCACGCACAGAAGCTCTCGGCGGCGATCGCGGAAGGCAAGATCGTCGCGCCCGCCAAGTCGCTCGAGCAGATGCAGCGCATGGTCTTCAACGACTACGTCGATGCCGCGCTCTCCGGCCTGTTCATCTTCGTGGTGGTCAGCATCGTCGTGTATGGCCTGATCGCGATTGCGCGTGCGCGCCGCATCGACCGTCCGACCGTGCAGGAAACGCCGTATCAGGCGATGCCGGCTGGCGGCGCGGCAGCTGTGACGAATCGCGTGCATTGATCGACGTTACTGAACGGAGCACATCATGTTCTCGGGACTTCGCGACAACGTACAGACGGCCGGGCGCTATCTCGGCCAGGCCATGCGTTTGATGGTCGGTTTGCCGGACTACGAGGGCTACGTCGCGCATGCGCGCGAGACGCATCCCGAGCGCCCGGTCATGACTTACGAGGAGTTTTTCCGCGAGCGGCAAAACGCCCGCTATGGGTCGGGCGCGGGGAAGTGCTGCTGACCCCCGACTGAGCGGATACGTTCAGCAAGAGGCGCGACGGCGAAGGCCGTCGCGCCTTTTTTTACGCCTGTAAACTTCGCGGCTCGGTGTTCGCTCAAAAAGCGCTCAATTCCCGCAGGGCGGCTGCCGTTAACTCTGACGAAGTTCCACACCAATTCGACGCATGACGCCGCACGCGGCGGTGCGCACGGATGCGAATCGTCGGGAATCGGCCTGCGCGTTTGCCGCGTGGGCAGCACCGCATCTTCAACTGTTGCACCGTAAGGTGTACGAATCAAAGAATCTTTCATGATCTTGCATCGAATCGGCGCAGCCTGGCTGGCGGCCGCTCTCACCGCAACGGCTGCGCCCGTTTGCGAAGCGCAATACTCAACCGACTGGATTGCGAACACTTACGGCACCAACGCGACGCACGTGGGCAACGTGGCCCGCTCGATGTGGGTCGCGCCCGAAGGCGTCATCTACACGTCGTCGATGTGGGATGAAAACGAAGGCGGCGTGGCGATCTACCAGAACGGCCAGAGCCTCGGCTCGATCGGCGGGCACGGCGACTTCCAGGGCGGCGCGATCACGGGCAACGCGACTTCGCTGTTCGTCGCGATGCAGTACAACGCCGCGTATGGCAGCGGCAACGTCGGGCGCTATAACCGCACGAGCGGCGCGCGCGACCTGCTGATCCCCGTGAGCGCCGATACGACCGAAAAGCTCGCCGATGTCGTCACCGGACTCGCGACTTCGGGCTCGCTGCTCTACGTGAGCGATTGCCCCGGCAACCGCGTGCGTGTGTACACCACGGACGGCGTCTGGCAGCGCGATATCAGTGTGGCGGGCCCGGGCGCGCTGACGCTCGACGCGAGCGGCAACCTCTGGGTCGCGCAGAAGAGCGCGGGCGCCGTGCTCGAGTTCGGCGCCGGCGGTCAGCTCCTGAACACCATCCAGCTGGCGTCCACGGCGCGGCCGTCGTCGCTGTATTTCGATGCGCAGACCTCGCAGTTGATGATCGGCGACTCGGGTCCCGACATGAACATCAAGACCTTCAGCGTCGCGGGCACGCCGTCTCAAACCGGCACGTTCGGCGTGCTGGGCGGCTATCTCGACACGACCTCAGGCATCAAGGGCCAGGTGGGCGACAAGCGCTTTACGCGCGTGGTCGGCATCGGCAAGGATTCCGCGGGCACGCTGTACGTGCTGAACAATCCGTGGGGCGGCTCGTGGGACCTCGGCCGCAACGGCGGCACCGATCTGCAGGCTTACGACGGCGCCGGCACGCTGCGCTGGAAGCTCCAGTCGCTCAACTTCGAAGGCAATGCGGCGCCGGATCCGGGCACCGATGGCGCACTGTTCTACGGCGGCATGAATATCTATTCGGGCACGGCTGGCGGCACCTTTGTGGCCAACACCATCGACCCGATCACGTATCCGTCCGATCCGCGCATCAATCTCGCCGACGCCGGTCGCGGCAACCATTTCGCGCAGGTGGCGAGCGTGAGCGGCAAGCGCATTCTCGTGGCGGGCGGCCAGAACCCCGATACGTTCTACTTCTTCCACTTCAACGCGGCGAGCGGCTATATCGCCATTCCGGATTACACGTTGCCGGGGGCGGCGTTCAGTACGACGGCCCCGGTGCGCAACGGCTTTTGTCTCGACAGCAAGGGCGACCTGTGGGTCGGCCTCGACAAGACCAACGTGATTTCCCACTATCCGCTGACGGGCTTCGATTCGACCGGCAAGCCGCTCTGGGGCGCCGCGATTACCACGCCGATTCCCGCCACGATCTCGCGGCTCACCCGCATCGTGTATCTGCCCGAAAGCGACACGATGATCCTCACCGGCGAGGACGCCAGCATCACCGACTGGACGGCGGTCGGCACGCGCGTCGAGGTGTATCACGGCTGGCTCGCCGGCAATACGAGCGCGCCGAATCCGGTGATCACGCTCACGAGTGCGAATCCCAAATCGATTGCGGCGGCCGGAAACTATCTGTTCGTGGGCTACGTGCACACCGTACCGAACATCGACGCGTTCAACCTCACCACGGGTGCGATCGACACGACGCTCATCAATAGCAACGCGAACGCGGTGTACGTGGGCAACGACGTGGATTCGATGTACGGTCTGCGCGCGTATCTGCGCTCGACCGGCGAGTATGTCGTGACGAAGGACAACTACAACGCTTCGAGCGCGGTGGTGTACCGGTGGACGCCGGCGGCGGCGAGCACGACCACAGCGACGAACGCAACGGTGTCGCCGTTCAGCGCGAAGTGACAAAAAAGACAAAGGGCGCAACGGCTAAAACCGTTGCGCCCTTTTTGCGTTTCATCCGCCCGTGGCGGAAACCGCTTTAGCTAGCGGCGACCGTAACCGGCTTCTTGGTCTTGGCCGAGTTCTTGATCTCTTCGAGCTTGATCTCGACGTGACGCGAGAACACGTATTCAGCCGGACGCGCGCCTTCGAGCGGGATGTCCTTCGCAAACGCGCCCGTCGTGCGCGGGCCCGAGAGGGCGATGCGCGCGGCCTTGAGCGGATGCGCAACCGTGTCCATCACGGCGGTGGCCTCGAAGCCGCAGTGGACCATGCAGTCCGCGCACTTCTCGTACTTGCCCGTGCCGTACTTGTCCCAGTCGGTGGTTTCCATCAGTTCCTTGAAGGTCTTCACGTAACCTTCGCCGACCAGATAGCACGGCTTTTGCCAGCCGAACACCGTACGCGCCGGGTTGCCCCACGGCGTGCACTGGTAGCTCTGGTTGCCGGCCAGGAAGTCGAGGAACAGGCTCGACTGGCTGAACGACCACTTCTTGCCGTTGTTGCCGCGCTTGAAGATTTCGCGGAACAGGTTCTTGGTCTTGTCGCGGTTCAGGAAGTGCTGCTGGTCCGGGGCGCGCTCATACGCATAGCCCGGCGACACCGTGATGCCGTCCACGCCGATCTCGCCGACCGTGTCGAAGAACTTCGCCACGCGCTCGGGCACGGCGTCGTTGAACAGCGTGCAGTTGATGTTCACGCGGAAGCCGCGGCGCTTGGCTTCCTTGATGGCCGCGACGGCCTTGTCGTACACGCCTTCCTGCGAGACCGAGTGATCGTGCGCTTCGCGGTCGCCGTCGAGGTGCACCGACCAGACGAAGTACGGATTCGGCTGGTAGTCGTCCATCTTCTTTTCCATGAGCAGCGCGTTCGTGCACAGATACACGAACTTCTTGCGCGCCATGATGCCCTTCACGATCTGCGGCATTTCCTTGTGCAGCAGCGGCTCGCCGCCTGCGATGGAAACGACCGGCGCGCCGCACTCATCGACGGCTTCGAGGCATTCCTCCAGCGACAGGCGCTGGTTCAGGATGGGATCCGGATAGTCGATCTTGCCGCAGCCATTGCAGGCGAGATTGCAGCGGAACAGCGGCTCGAGCATGAGCGCGAGCGGGTAGCGCTTGTTGCCGCTGAAATGCTGGCGGAAGATGTACGAGCCAACGCGGACTTTTTGTAGCAGCGGAATAGACAAAGCGTGTCCTCCTTAAACTTCGCGCGCGACGAGCGGTTGCAAGAGCTTCGACGGCAGCTTGAATTCGACTTTTTCTTCACGGCCCGCCATCGTCGACACCTCGACAGGCCCCAACGCGCGCAGCGCGTCAATGACGTTCTCAACCATTTCTTCGGGCGCCGATGCGCCGGCCGTGATGCCGACCGTTTGCACATTGGCGAACCATTCGGCCTTCACTTCCGAGCCGTCGGCGACGAGGTAGCTCGGCACCCCCGTTTCGCTGCCGATCTCGCGCAGACGATTCGAGTTCGAGCTGTTCGTCGCGCCGACGACGAGCAGAACCTCCACCTGATCCGACAGTTCGCGCACCGCTGCCTGGCGGTTCTGCGTCGCGTAGCAGATGTCGCGCGTGTCCGGGCCGACGATGTCGGAGAACCGCGCGAGCAGCGCGTCGATGATGCCGCGCGTGTCGTCCACCGAAAGGGTGGTTTGCGTCACGTACGCGAGCGGGGCATCGAGCGGCAGATCGAGCTTCGAAACATCGGCTTCGCTCTGCACGAGCAGCACGGTGCCGGGAATCTGGCCGATCGTGCCTTCCACTTCAGGGTGGCCGGCGTGCCCGATCAGGATCAGCGTGCGGCCCGCGGCGACGTACTGGCGGCCCTGCACATGAACCTTCGTGACGAGCGGGCAGGTGGCGTCGAGCACGTCGAGGTCGCGTTCCTCGGCGGCGCGTTCCACGGTCTTGGCCACGCCGTGGGCGCTGAAAATCGCCACGGCGCCTTCCGGCACTTCGTCGAGCTCTTCCACGAAACGCGCGCCCTTGTTGCGCAGGTTTTCGACCACGTGACGGTTGTGGACGATTTCATGGCGCACGTAGACCGGCGCGCCGTGTTTCTGCAGTGCGCGATCGACGATTTCGATAGCGCGGACAACCCCCGCGCAAAAGCCGCGGGGTTGGGCAAGGATCACTCGCATAGGGTGGCGAACTCCGACTGCCGCACAAAACGAGCAAGTTGGTAAAAATGACCTGATCGCCGGCGGCTGTCTATTATTAAAGATGCAAAAATCCGCCAAAGGGGTGACGGAGTAAAAACCAGACGCGCATTTTAACCCCTTCGCCTTTCGTTTGCTGTGTGGACCACGCGCGGGTGCGGCGTGCGCGCGACGGTGCAGTCCGGTCAGCGCCCCAATTTATCTCGAAAAGCCCGCTGCGTGGCGCTCCCACGGCCTGCGCAACGCGCGCCGCGCACGCGGCGCAGCACGGCGCCGGGAGCGGGCGTCCGGACGTTGCGCGGTGCAACATACTCCGGGAACCCTTAAAATGTGGCGTCCCGCGGGTCGACTGGATGGCGCCCGGGGATACGACCCCATTCTGGACGCCTTGATGGAACCCGACCACTACGACGATTTTCCGGTAGCGCGCGTACTGCTGCCGAAGGCGCTGCGCGCGCCTGTCGGCGTGATCTACCACGTCGCGCGCACGCTCGACGACATCGCGGACGAAGGCGACTGGAGCCCCGGGCAACGCCACACGCGCCTCGCCGACTTTCGCGAAGGCCTGAACGCCGTGGCCGAAGGCCGCCCCGCGCGCGTGCACCCCATGCTGTTCGCGCAGCTCGCGGACGTGGTGCGCGAGTGCCGCCTGCCGCTCGCACCGTTTTACGACCTCGTCGCGGCGTTCGATCAGGATATCGACACGACGCGCTATGCCGACCGCTTCGAGTTGCTGGACTTTTGCCGGCGCTCGGCGAACCCGGTCGGCCATCTGATGCTGCATCTGATCCACGCGGCGACGCCCGAGAATCTGGCCGATTCCGACGCGATCTGCACCGCCTTGCAGCTCGTCACCTTCTTGCAGGACGTGAGCGCCGACTGGGCGCGCGGCCGCATTTACCTGCCGCTCGCCGACCGCGAGCGCTTTGGCGTGACCGAAGCGCAGATTGCCGCCGGCAGGGTGGACGACGCCTGGCGCGCGCTGATGGCGCACGAGGTGGCGCGCGCGCGGGCGCTGATGGTGAGCGGTGCGCCGCTCGCGCTGCGCGTGCCGGGGCGCTTCGGCCTCGAGCTGTGCAGCGTCGTGCATGGCGGACTGCGCGTGCTCGAAATCATCGAGCGCGGCGGCTACGATGTGTTCCGCGCGCGGCCTGCGCTGCGCGCACCCGACTGGGCCGTGGTGCTCCTGCGCACAGCGGCCATGTGGCTGTCGCGCCGCGTGGGCGTGCGCGCCTCTTCGATCGAGAGTAACAACGCATGACTACGACCATTCTGTTTGCCGTCTCCTGTCTCTCGCTGCTGATCTGGCTCGTGCTGCTGTTCGGGCGCGGCGGTTTCTGGCGCGCGCGCCCGGCCGCGCCGCTGCCGATCGTCGAGCCCGCGGCCGGCTGGCCTGCCGCATGCGCCGTGGTGCCGGCGCGCAACGAGGCCGATGCGATCGGCGAGGCCGTGACCTCGCTGCTCCAGCAGAACTACGGCGGCGAGTTTCACGTGATCGTGATCGACGACCACAGCACCGACGGCACCGCGGAAGCCGCACGCGCCGCCGCGCTCGCGCTGCAGTGCCCGGAAAAGCTCAGCGTGATTACGGCCAAGCCGCTGCCGGCGGGCTGGTCGGGCAAGGTGTGGGCGCAGTCGCAGGGCATCGAGGCGGTGCGCACGCTCAAGCTGCCCGCCGACTATCTGCTCCTCACCGACGCCGACATCGGCCATCCGCCCGAAGCGCTCGCGCAGCTCGTCGTGCGCGCCCAGGCCGAAGGCCGCGACCTCGTCTCGCTGATGGTGCGGCTGCGCTGCGATTCCTTCTGGGAAAAGGCGCTGATCCCGGCGTTCGTGTTCTTCTTCGCGAAGCTCTATCCGTTCTCGTGGGTCAACAACCCGAAGAACCGCACGGCGGCCGCGGCCGGCGGCTGCATGCTGGTGCGCCGCCAGGCGCTCGAAGAGGCGGGCGGTATCGAGTCGATTCGCGCCGAGCTGATCGACGACTGCAGCCTGGCCGCGCGCATCAAGCATCGCGGCGAAGGGCATCACCCGATCCGCCTCGACGTTGCCGCGAAGAGCGTGTCGCTGCGCCCGTACGATTCGTGGAAGGACATCTGGAACATGATCGCGCGCACGGCGTTCACGCAGCTGCATTACTCGGCGTGGCAGCTCGCGGGCACGCTGCTCGGCATGACGATCATCTATCTCGCGCCGCCCGTGGTCGCGCTCGTGCTCGGGCCGCATGGCTGGCCCGCGTGGCTCGCCTGGGCGCTGATGTGCTGCGCCTACTCGCCCATGCTCGCCTACTACCGGCGCTCGCCGCTGTGGGCGCCGTTCCTGCCGCTCGTCGCGCTGTTCTACGTGGGCGCGACGTTCGCTTCGGCGTGGCGGTTCTGGCGCGGCAAGGGCGGTCAGTGGAAGGCGCGCGTGCAGGCGCCGGTGCAGGGGCGTTGAAGCGCTTCTCGCGAGAAGCAGCCAATGAAAAAAGCCGTCGGTTTCGACGGCTTTTTTGTTTTGACGATGTCCGCTCGCGCGTCAGCGTTGCGTGAGCATCATGTACATCTGCACGACGATGTCGGGCGAGAACGTAAACGGCACCCAGCCGTGGCCCGTGTGGCGCAGCACCAGCAGGCGGTCGCCGTTCGATTGTTTCTGCACGGCCATCATCGGATTCTTCGTCGATGCGAAGCGCCAGCCTTGCGGAATGCCGGGCGGCGGTTCGGGCTGCATCGAGGCGCGCGCGTTCGACAGCTCCTCGATCATCTGGCCGACTTGCAGCGCGTTGAGCGTCACCGTCTGGCCGCCGATCGACAGCGTGATTTCGTTTTGCGACGGGCGCGCCACGTGCAATTCGGGCTGCGCAGGCGCAGCCTGGGCCGCAACGGCCGCGGGTTCGATGGCTTCGGCAGTGTCGGTCACGGTTGCATTGGCGGCTTCAACGGGTTCTGCGGCGGCGGCATTGGCAGCCTCCGCGGCCGTCTCGACGGCAACGGTGTGCGGCTGCTCAGCGACGGCTTGCTCCGCTTCGCTGCTTGCAACGGGAGTGTCCTGCTGGGGAACGGCGGCGGCGCGTTCATCGGCGCGCGGTGCGTGCGCGGCGGCGGCGGCCTGAAGGAGCTGATCGACGCCCGCTTCGAGCACGCCAATCTGGTCTTGAAGATTCATGCGAGCTTCTCAGGTAAGACCGGGGATTTTACCCGCAGCTCGCGTGCATTGCCCTTCAGGCGTTGTACGCATGTCGCAAGAAAAGTTGTAACAGTTTCCTCAGCTGCCCTCATCGGGCGTTCAGATAGCCGGCCTCGCGGAACCATGCGAGCGCGTCTTTGAGGCCCTCGCGATACGGCCGCGCGCGATAACCCAGCTCGCGTTCCGCCTTCGCGGACGTGAAATACATCTTGTTTTTCGACATCTTGAGCGCATCGACGGTCACGAACGGCTCGCGCTTCGTGAAGCGCGCCACGGCTTCCGCGCCCATCGCAAGCGGATAGAGCGGCCAGCGCGGCAGCGCGATCGTGGGCGGCTTGCGGCCCACCATGCCGGCAATGTCGATGAGCATCTGCTGCAGCGGCAGATTCTCGCCGCCGAGGATGTAGCGCTCGCCGATGCGTCCGCGTTCCAGCGCGAGGAAGTGGCCGTTCGCCACGTCGTCCACGTGCGCGAGATTCAGGCCGGTATCGACGAACGCGGGAATCTTGCCGGTGGCCGCTTCGACGATGATGCGGCCCGTGGGCGTGGGCTTCACGTCGCGCGGGCCGATCGGCGTGGACGGATTGACGATCACGGCGGGCAGGCCGTCGCGCTCGATCATGCGCTCCACGGCGCGCTCGGACAGCACCTTGCTGCGCTTGTACACGCCGATGGCCTGCTCGGGCGTGAGCGGCGAGGTTTCGTCGGCGGAGTTGCCCGAACTCGTGACCTTGAGCGTGGCCACGCTGCTCGTGTAGACGATGCGCTCCACGCCTGCGTCGAGTGCCGCGCGCATGGTGGCTTCGGCGCCTTCGAGATTGGCGCGCTCGATCTCGTGCGGATCGGGCGCCCACAGGCGGTAGTCGGCGGCCACGTGGAAGAGATAGCGTACGCCATCGAGCGCGCGGCGCATCGAGGCGGCGTCGCGCATGTCGCCGGTGACGATCTCGGCGTCGAGCGCTTCGAGGTTCTTGCGCGGGCTCGTCGCGCGCACCAGCAGGCGCACGGCATAGCCCCTTTCCTGCGCGATGCGGGCGACGGCCGAGCCGACGAAGCCGGACGCGCCGGTGATCAGCACGAGATCGCGGTTGGCTCGGGAGGTGTCGGTCATTGCAGGGTCGTTTCCATGTTCGGTATTGGCGCGGCGGCGTGGCACGGATTGTACGTGGCGCGGGCCCGGCGCGTGCGCGCGTTGGCGTCTACAATGCCGACCGTAAAGCCTGCATGGAGAAACGAACAATGAGCGAACCGGATCTGGATACGCGCCTCGAAACGTACTACGTGCGCGTGCACGGGACGGTGCAGGGCGTGGGTTTTCGTCACGCGACGGTGCGCCAGGCGCACGCGCTGCGCATTCGCGGCTACGTCGCGAACATGGAGGACGGCTCGGTCGAAGCCGTGATCCAGGGCACGGCGAACCAGGTGGACCGCATGCTGTCGTGGCTGCGTCACGGGCCGCCGGCCGCGCGCGTCAGTTCGGTGGAAAGCGAGGAACGCCTGACCGAAAAACGCTACGAGCGCTTCGAGCAGCATTGAGCATCGCCCGATAAAAAAGCGGTGCGCCAGGCATCTGGCGCACCGCTTTTTCGTTTCGGACTAATATCGGACGCCGCTTACTTCACGGCCAGCAGGCTCTCCGCGAATCCCCAGTCCTTTTCGACCCACTGACGCGTGCATTCGAAGCCCGCGTCGGCGGCGATCGCCGGGATTTCGTCGGCGTGGTACTTGTGGCTGCTCTCGGTCCAGATCGTCTCGCCTGCGCCGATCTCGACCGTGAGATTCGCCGAGCGCACCTCGGCGTGCACGTCGCGCTTCGCGCGCAGATGCATCTCGATGCTGCGCACGTCCGGATTGAAGCGCGCGACGTGCTCGAAGTCGTGCAGGTCGAAGTCGGCGTCCAGCTCGCGGTTGATGCGCGACAGCAGGTTCAGGTTGAACGCGGCCGTGGCGCCGATGGCGTCGTCGTAGGCGGCGATCAGCGTGTCGACGGGTTTCACGAGGTCGGTGCCGAGCAGCAGCGTGTCGCCGGGGCGCAGCATCGCGCGGATGTCACGCAGGAAGCGCGTGGCCGCGAGGCGCGCAAAGTTGCCGATCGTGCTGCCGAGAAAGAGCACGAGCAGTTGCTCGCCTTCTTTGCGCTGGCGGCTCACTTCGGAAAGTCCGGCGAGATAGTCGCGCTCGTAGCCGACGATCGAAATGCGCTCGATGTCGGCCAGCTCGCGCCGGCACAGCTGCAGCGCGGTGCGCGAGATCTCGATCGGGCAGTACGACGTGGGGCGCTTGCGGCAGAGCGCTTCGAGAATGCGGCGCGTCTTGCGGCCGCTGCCGCTGCCGAGTTCGGCGACTTTCACGTCGGAGGGCAGCGCCTCGACGATCTCGGACGCGTAGCGCGTGAGCAGACGCTCCTCGCTGCGCGTGACGCCATATTCGGGCAGCACGGTGATGACCTCGAAGAGGGCCGAGCCGACTTCGTCATACAAATATTTCGACGGCAGTTCCTTTTGCGGCGAGCGCGTCAACCCGGCGCGCACTTCAGCGGCGAATGTGCTGGCGGCGGGCGAAAGGGCGAATGCACCGGCGGGGTCGGCAACGGCGGGGCGGGGCGCAGAAGATGGCATGCGGGCTCCAGGGGGCGTTGGACGTTGGGGACGGCGTCGTGAATCGCGGCGGCGGGCGTTGGCGTGGCGCTCCGGGATAAGCCGGGCACGGCTCCAGCGGCCCCGGTGAAATCTCGCTCGTCGAAGCGAATTCCAGCCGCGAATTCCAGCCGCGAATGGCAGCCGGTTAAGGCGACGGCGGGCTGGCGTGGCGAGACTTACGTTCTAGTCCATCGTGGCGTGATCTGCCGGACAAAATCGCTCGGCCTGCACCAGGGCGCAAGGCGCGCACGGCGTGTGCCCGCCTTGTCCGGCGTGGGTTTGCGCCGCCTGCGGCCGCCCAAACGCGACTAGAATGCGGTCTCGCCGACGCTTTCGCCGGCCCGCGCCTTATTCAATAGCCAATTCAAATGACAACCTTTTTACCCGCGCGTGCGAAATCTACGCACCGCGCCGCTCGCAATCCCGCCGTTCTCGCTTTCCGTCCCCGCACATCGCGATGAACCAGTACGAACCCGGGCGCGGCATTGCGCTTTCCGTGGGCGCTTCGGCGCTGTTCGCGCTGATGTCGGCCTATACGCTCCTGCTCGCCCCGCTCGGCGGCCTCGATATTTTCGCGTGGCGCGTGATCTGGACCGCGCCCGGCGCGCTGGCCCTGCTGGTGCTGCGCAAGCGCGCGCCGCAATTGGGCGCGCTCGTCGCGCGTATGGTGAAGGAGCCGCGCACCGCGCTTGCCCTGGTGGCGAGCGCCGCGCTGCTGGGCTCGCAGCTGTGGGTGTTTCTGTGGGCGCCGCTGCACGGGCGCATGCTGGAAGTGTCGCTCGGCTATTTCCTGCTGCCGCTGATCATGGTGCTGGTGGGGCGCTTTTACTATCACGAGCGCCTCGAACCGCTGCAATGGCTCGCCGTGGCGTGCGCCGCCGTCGGCGTGGCGCACGAGCTGTGGGCGACGCACGCGTTCTCGTGGCCCACGCTGCTCGTCGCGTTCGGCTATCCGCCGTACTTCGTGCTGCGCCGCAAGATTCACGCGGACTCGCTCGTCACCTTCGCCGTGGAGATGCTGCTGCTCGTGCCGGTGGCGGTGATCGAAGTGCGTGCGGGCGGCTCGCTCGCGCTGCTCGACGCGCACAAGTTCCTCGCCTTCGTGCTGCTGCCCGGACTCGGCGTGCTCAGCACCGTCGCGCTCGCGTCGTACCTGAAGGCGAGCCGGCTGCTGCCGATGGCGCTGTTCGGCATCCTCGGCTATGTCGAGCCGGTGCTGCTCGTGATCGTTTCGGTGACGCTGCTCGGGGAGCACCTGGGCATGCGCCAGCTCGGGACTTACGTGCCGATCTGGCTCGCCGTCGCGCTCACGGCGGTGCACGCGGCGCGGCTCGTGCGGTTCGAACGCTGAGGATCTTGCGACGGCCGCTTACTGCCGCGCTGCCTGGGCGCGCGGCGGATTGATACGCGTAGGGCCCACCTTCGCCTCAATCGCCGCCCGCAGCGCCGGGCGCCAGCCGAGGCTGAAGAGCGCTTCGGCGAGCACGAAGAGCGGGCCGATCATGAGGCCGATGAGATCGTCGACGAAGGCCGGCTTGCGATGCTCCCACGCGATATGCCCGACGAACTGGAAGATCCAGCCGACCACGAACAGTCCCACGCCGCCGCCCAGCCACGCGGCGGTGCCTTGCTGCGCGAGCCAGGCGCCGAAGGCCACGCACGCGACGGAAACGACCGCCATCATGAGGCCGAGCGGCACGTCCAGCACGAGGTAGTAGAGCGTCGCGGCGCCGAACAGGAGCCACGCGGGCGAGACCGGAACCGGCAGCCCGAGCACGATCACCGGGCGCGACAGCAGCACCGCGAGCGCGAGCACGATGAGCGGAATGCCGACGAAATGGGTGCCGATGTTGCGCGCGTCGCGGTGATAGGCCGCGTACTGGGTGAGTTGCTCGGTCAGGTTTCTCATGGGTGTCTCTCTGTCTCCAAAATCATTATGATCGTCGGGCTGACGAGCGCAAACCTTCGGCTAGCCGACAATTGCGCCGCTTTGTGACTCGCCTGGCCCCGCTCACCCTGTCCCGATGCCTTCACGTTCCGTCCCGTCCATCACCGCCAGTTCGCCGTCCGTCGCCGCGCTCGAGCGCAGCGCGTGGTTTCGCGGCGCGCCCGAACCGTTGCGCGAGGCGTTGCGCGCGGCGGGGCGCCTGCGCACGCTGCAGGCGGGCGAACGCCTCTTCATGCGCGGCGACGCCGACGACGGTCTCTACTGCGTGCTGGAAGGCGCGGTGCGCGTCGGGGCGGCGAGCGTAGCGGGCCGCGAGGCGCTGCTCGCCGTGGTCGGGCCCGCGCACTGGTTCGGCGAGATCGCGCTCTTCGACGGCGGCGCGCGCACGCACGACGCCTACGCCGAGCGCGATTCCACGCTCTTTCACGTGCCGCGCGCGGCGCTCGTGGCGCTGCTCGAGGCAACGCCGGCGTACTGGCACGCGTTTGGCCTGCTGCTCGCGCAAAAACTGCGTCTCGCGTTCGACGCGATCGAGGAAACCGCGCTGCTGGGCGCTTCCGCGCGCGTGGCGCGCCGGTTGCTGCTGCTCTCGAACGAGTACGGCGAGGCGGCCGGCACGCAAGGCGGGCCGCGAGCGCGCCGCGTGATCAACGTGCCGCAGGAGGATCTCGCGCTGATGCTCGCGCTCTCGCGCCAAACGGTGAACCAGATCCTGCGCCAGTTCGAGCGCGAGGGGTGGCTCGCGTTGCGCTACGGCGAAATCGAAATCGTCGATGCCGCGGGTCTGGCGTCGAACGCGCAATGACGCTGATGCTTCGGCATCCATGCACGTCCATATCGATACATGTTGATGCATTACGTCAACATCAAAGAGCGCGCCTGGGCCGCGTTGCAGCAGGATCGCGTTTGCGCCGACAATGACGCCCGTTCGGCGCGCCCAGCCGCGTCGCCTTTCCCATCCACGCCAGGCCCATACCGCTTCATGAACGACCGCGTCGTCGCCGCATTCGACTTTGATGGCACCATCACCACGTCCGACAGCTTTCGCGCGTTCATGCTCGACGCCGCCGGGCCCGTCCGCTTCGCCGCCGCCGCGCTGCGCTGTTTGCCGTCGCTCATCGGCGTTCCGCTCGGCTGGTCGCCGCGCGGGCCCACTAAGGCGCGCTTCCTGTACGCCGCGATGGGAGCCGTGCGGCGCGAGGTGCTCGAAGCTGCCGCGCAGCGCTTTGTCGAGCGCCGTCTCCCCGCGCTGCTGCGCCCCGAGATGCTCGCCCGCGTGGCCGAACACCAGGCGCTCGGACATGAGGTCGTGCTCGTGAGCGCGTCGCCGTCGATCTATCTGCGCATGTGGGCGAAGACGGTCGGCATCGGCACCGTGCTTTCGAGCGAGCTCGAATGGCGCGACGGCCTATACACGGGCCATCTGGCGGGCAACAACTGCTGGGGGCCGGAGAAGGTTGCACGGCTGCGTGCGTGGTGGGGGGCGAACGCGCCCGCCACGCTCTATGCGTATGGCGACAGCCGCGGCGACAAGGAAATGGCCGAGCTGGCGCAGTACGCGTGGATACGCGGCGAGGCGGCGCTGCCGCCGCTCGCGGCGGCGGGCGGCTTCGGCGCGGCGTGAATGGTGCGACGCGCTGCAGCGGCGCGAGATCGACGCTAATCTACGGCAGCTAATCAGACCGAAAAGAGGAGACAGCCCCAATGAACGGACAATGGACTCAGGTGAAGTCGCACGACGGCGGCGAATTCCGCGCCTACACGGCGCTGCCGCCCGAGGGCAGCGGCCCCGGCCTCGTGTTGCTGCAGGAGATCTTCGGCGTGAATGGCTACATGCGCGCGCTCGCCGACCGCTATGCCGAGGAAGGCTACGTCGTGATGGTGCCGGACCTGTTCTGGCGTCTGGAGCCGAACGTCGATCTTGGCTACGAAGGCGCCGACGCGCAGAAGGCGTTCTCGCTCTACGAGCGCTTCGACGTCGACCTCGCGATGCAGGACGTGGCGCAAACGCTCGGTGCGCTGCGCGCGCATCCGCAGCACCGCGGCAAGGTCGGCGTGGTGGGATTCTGCCTGGGTGGCAAGCTCGCGTACCTGAGCGCGACGCGCACCGATGTCGATTGCGCGATCGGCTATTACGCCGTGGGCCTCGAAAACGATCTGGACGAAGCCGCGCGCATCACGTGCCCCCTTATGCTGCACTTCGGCGCCGACGACGCCCACTGCGACGCCGCCACGCGCGAGCGCATCGCGCAGGCGCTGGCGGGCAAGCCTGGCGTCGAGCTGTATACGTACCCTGGCTGCGATCACGCGTTCGCTTCGTCTTCCCGCTCGACGTACGACAAGCCGGCCACGATGATGGCCTACTCGCGCACGCTCGCCATGCTGCGCCGGGTGCTCGGCCCGATCTACGACTTCAACGCGCTGTGGGAAGAGCACTGCTACCACGAGTTCGTCGCGCGCAACCCGAGCGACGTGATGCCGACCATGGTCGCGCAGCCCTACGTCAACCACATTCCGACGATGACGGGCGGCGTGGGCCACGACGAGCTCAAGCGCTTCTACACGCACCACTTCGTGCATTCGAACCCGGAGGACACGCGCCTGATCCCGATCTCGCGCACGATCGGCTCGGACCGCGTGGTGGACGAGTTCATCTTCTGCTGCACGCATGACCGCGAGATCGACTGGCTGCTGCCGGGCCTCGCGCCCACGGGCAAATACTTCGAAGTGCCGATGCTCGCCGTGATCTGCTTTCGCGGCAACAAGCTCTATAACGAGCACATCTACTGGGATCAGGCTTCGGTGCTCGCGCAGATCGGCGCGATCGATCCCACCGGCCTGCCGATCGCGGGCGCGCAGAGCGCGAAGAAGCTGCTCGACGAAACGCTGCCCTCGAACACGCTCATGGCGCGCGCCTGGAGCGAGAGCGAAGGCAAGCCGTTCTAAAGCATGCGCTTCGCATGAGCGTGATCAGTTGAACGGATTGTCGACGACGCCGGGCTTCTGGTCCGGCTCGTCGGCGACCTTCGCGGGCAGGTGCGGGTCGGCCTGCAGTGTCTTCACGACGTCGTCGAGCGCCGCCTTCAGCGCCAGCGCGGCGGCGAGCCCGCGCTTGTCGCGCGTGAGTTCCAGCGTGCCGGCGAGTGTCACGCGCGTCGTGCCGTTCGTGAGCGTGAGCGCGTCGCCTTGCACGTTGAGCACGTCGTTGTCGTTTGCATATGCGTCGAACACTTTGTGATCCTCCTGATGCGTAATGGGGGGCGCGCCTACCAGCCCCATTTGCTCACGGCAAAGCCGCGGCCATTGAACGAAACTTTTTCCTTCGCCGCGACATTCGCCGGAATTCCGGGGAATGAAATGCCGCTCTGCGCTTCGAGATCGCGCACCGAGCGCACGTCGTAACGGTCGACAGCCGTATTGTCCGCGACGATCGCAAACGCGAGCTGCTGAGAAGGCACGTACACGACCTTGAAGATCTGCGTCGGCACGAGCACGCGCGTCGCGCCGATCGTCTGGAGTTGTGCGCCCGTGAACAGCGGGCCGGTCACGACATAGGCTTCGCCATACTTCGACGCGAGCTTGCGCACGGCGCTTTCGATATGGGCCCAAAGGCGCTGGTTGTTGTCGCGATTCTGCGGAACGATATTGGCGAGTGAAAACGATTCCGCCATCGCCTGTGCATTCCAGCGGTTGCCCGCCGGGCTCATGTGGCCGCGGTCGAAGCCGCTGCGCTTGTAGTCGGCGAGCGTCGCGCCTTCGCCTTCGGGCAGGCGGTCGTCTTCGAAGAAGCGGTTCGTGCGCGTCATGTCCTTCGCGGCTTCGAGGTGGTCGCGCGTGAGATGCTCGGCCGACCACAGCGGCCCGTGCGTGACGCCCGAATGCAGCACGACAAAATCCGAATAGCAGAGCATGCGCGTTTTCGGCGCCATGCGCTGATTCGTGAGCGTCGGGAACTGGCCGTCGGGCACGAATTGCGAACAGGCCGGTGCGGCGATTGCGTGGCTCGCGGCGGCGAGCAGCAGGGAGGTAACAAGCGAGGCAAACAGCTTCTTCATCGAGAGGACAGGCTGGACTGGGGTGGGATCAAGCGGGCTGAAAGTATAGCGGGCGCATGGCGCGCGTGGAGGCGAGAGAAAAAATGCAGGCGCAAAAAAACGCGCGCCCGCTCAAGGGCGGGCGCAAGCGAGAGGTGACGCACAAACAGATGCAATGAGCGCGGCAGCGTTGCGTTGCTGCGCAAGGAGCGAGGCGGCAAATGATGCCGCCTGCATTCAATCGGTCAAATCATCAACCACGACTCAGCCTGCAAAAAGCGAATGCTCGGCGCGGACCATCTGGCGGTCCACCGCCTGAAGGCGCCATTGGCCTTCCATCGGCGAGTGCGAGGTTTCGCACGACCATGTCGCGTCGCCGTGTGCTGAACTGATTTCCTGGCGGCGGTTCACATGCAGGCCGCGCAGCGTGCACAGCGGCTCGTTTTCGAGCGGTGCGCACAGCGACGTGACACCATTCACGTCGCGCAATTCACCCCATTCTGGCAGGTCGATCCCTTCGTGAGACTCGCGGGACCAGCGTTGCTGGTCGGTGTCGAGCCAGAGCACTGCATAGTCGTGATTGACGGTCGGATCGGAACCGTTGATCAGGATCGTAAGTCGCATGGCATCTCCGCAAAATTAATCGGGCGCGTCGGCAATTTCAAAGTCTAGGACGACTCCGCGCGCGCGCAAAGTGAAGAGTGCAGGACAGAACGTCGCGCGCATGGCGCGTGCCTGGACCCGCCCCGTTTATGCGCATTTCGGCCCGCGTAAACCCGGCTACGCTATCGCCGGGATTGAAATTCACAATTGGGAACGCAAACGCCACAACCTAGATTGATAGTGCGCCGAAGTCGCCCACGCATGCTGCATTGCACGAGGCGAATTGCGTCGCGTCCCCACATTTCAGGTCGAACGATGGAGGCATAGATGGCACAGCTAAAGGGCTCGAAGACGGAACAGAACCTCAAGGATGCATTTGCCGGCGAATCACAGGCCAACCGCCGTTATCTGTATTTCGCAGCCAAGGCCGACGTAGAAGGACAAAACGATGTCGCGGCGCTGTTTCGCTCGACCGCCGAAGGCGAAACCGGCCACGCGCACGGCCACCTCGAATATCTGGAAGCGGTAGGCGACCCGGCAACCGGGCTGCCGTTCGGCACCTCGCGTCTGAATCTGCAGGCGGCCATTGCGGGCGAAACGCACGAATACACCGACATGTACCCCGGCATGGCCAAGGTCGCGCGCGACGAAGGCTTCGACGAAATCGCGAACTGGTTCGAGACGCTCGCCAAGGCGGAGCGCAGCCACGCCAACCGCTATACGAAGGCGCTGGACGTGCTGGCGGACTGAGGCGGGTCGGGCATTGCCGCGTGCCTGACGGCACGCACCCATGACGCGCGCTTTTTGTTTCGCGTGCCGGGCAAGCACCGGTGCGCGTTCGCGCGCGCCCACCTGGCCGCGTATTTGGCTGATAAATAAAAGAAGGAGACGTCATGCCCCACAAGGAAGGCAGTCTCGAAGCGCCGACCCGCCATCCGCTCGACTGGCGCTCCGACGCTTTTTACGACCAGGCCCAGCTCGATACGGAACTCGCGCGCGTGTTCGATATCTGTGCGGGCTGCCGGCGCTGCGTGTCGCTCTGCGGTGCGTTTCCCACGCTGTTCGATCTCGTCGATGAAACCGATAGCGGCGAAGCGCACGACGTCGACAAGGCGTCGTTCGACAAGGTTGTCGACCAGTGCTATCTGTGCGATCTCTGCTACATGACGAAGTGCCCCTACGTGCCGCCGCATCCGTGGAACGTGGATTTTCCGCATCTGATGCTGCGCGCCAAGGCCGTTCACTATCGCAAGGGCGAAGTGAAGCTGCGTGACCGCGTGCTCTCGAATACCGACGCGCTCGGCCAGATCGCCGGCATTCCCGTCGTGACGCAAACGGTCAACGCGATCAACCACACGAAGGCGATGCGCGGCGCAATGGAAGACATGCTGGGCGTCGATCGAAAGGCGTGGCTGCCCGACTTCGCCACCCACAAGTTTCGTAACGTTGCCAAGCGTGCGGCCTCGAGCGAGGTGCGCGACGGCGAACGCACGCCGGGCAAGGTCGCCATTTACGCGACCTGCTACGTGAACTTCAACGAGCCCGGCATCGGCCACGATCTGCTCGCGGTGCTCGACCACAACGAGATTCCCTACGAGCTGGTGAAGAGCGAGTGGTGCTGCGGCATGCCGCTGCTGGAGCAGGGCAATCTGGAGGGCGTGGCGCACAAGCAGGCGCAGAACATGCCGATGCTCGCGCGTTACGCGCGCGAAGGTTATGCGCTGATCGGCGCGGTGCCGAGCTGCGTGCTCATGTACAAGCATGAGCTGCCGCTGATGTTCCCCGACGACGCCGACACGAAAGCGGTGAGCGACGCGTTCTGGGATCCGTTCGAGTACCTCGTGGCGCGTCATCGCGACGGCCTGCTCAAGACCGATTTCCGTGCGCCGCTTGGCAACGTGTCGTATCACGTGCCGTGTCATGCGCGCGTGCAGAACATCGGCCGCAAGACGTTCGACCTGCTTTCGCTCGTGCCCGAAACGAAAGTGACCGTGGTCGAGCGCTGTTCGGGCCACGCGGGCACGTTTGGCGTGAAGAAGGAATTCCATGCCATGTCGATGAAGATCGGCACGCCCGTGTTCAAGCAGATGGGGCAGGCCGCGCCAGGCCAGGCCGGGCCAAATTTCATCTCGTCCGATTGCCAGCTCGCGGGGCATCACATTGCGCAGGGCATCGAAGAGAACCAGCTAGGCGAGCCGCCGCTCGCTCACCCCATTACCTTGCTGCGCCGCGCCTATGGCATTTAGGTCCCGACGCCAACCCGCAACATTCACGAGGCACGACTCATGACGATCGCGAGAAATTCGCTGTTGACGCTGGAAGCCTACGCCAGGGTGCGGGGCGATATGCGCAAACGCATCATCGAGCACAAGAAGCAGCGCGTGGTGCCGCTCGGCAATCACCTCACGTTCCTGTTCGAGGACGAGACCACGATTCGCTACCAGATCCAGGAGATGCTGCACATCGAAAAGATCTTCGACGAAGACGGCATTCAGGGCGAACTCGCGGCCTATCTGCCGCTCGTGCCCGACGGCGGCAACCTGAAAGCGACCTTGCAGCTCGAATACGAGAGTGAAGTCGAGCGGCGCGCGGCGCTGGCGCGGCTGATCGGCATCGAGGACAAGGTGTTCGTCCAGGTGGATGGCGAGGCGCCCGTCTACGCGATCGCCGACGAGGACCTCGAACGCGAGAACGACGAAAAGACCTCGGCGGTGCATTTCGTCCGCTTCGAACTCACGCCGCAGATGAAGACGCGGTTACGCGAAGGCGCCGCGCTCACGATAGGCTGCGATCATCCGAATTACCGCGTGCCGACGCAGACCATCGACGGCGAGGTGCGCGCCTCGTTGCTCAAGGATCTTGCCTGAGGCGCTTCACCTGCCTCATCAAACGTCCTTGCGGTACATGACGAAGCCGGGCTTCACGGCCACGTCGTCGTAGAGCCGCATGGCCGTGTGATTCGTCTCGTGCGTGTGCCAGTACACGCGCGACGAATTCGACGCCTTCGCGTGCGCATACACGGCCTCGATCAGCGCGCGGCCCACGCCCTGGCCGCGCGCGTCTTCCACGGTGAAGAGATCCTGCAAATAGCAGATCGGCCCTTCCAGAATCGTGTTGCGGTGATAGATGAAGTGCACGAGGCCGAGCACGCGTTCGCCGCGCACGGCGATGAATGCGTGCATGGGCTCGTAGCCGTCGAAGAAGCGCGACCAGGTCGTGCGCGTGATGTGTTCCGGCAATGCGGTGGCGTCGAAGCGGCCGTAAAAGCGGTTGTAGCCGTCCCAGAGCGGCAGCCATGCGGCGAAATCGTCGGGTGCGACGGCGCGGACTTGAAGCGTCGTGTCGATCATATCTTCTCCTTGTTGGCAGGGCATCCCAAACTCCCAAGCGTAAGCGACTTGTGGCACCATTGTTAGTCCCACCGAAACCAAAAACAATGGAGCCACGGGTTTGGACTACGCGTTGATGATGACGGCCTATGCGAAGCGCGCCGTGCGCAAGCTCACGCAGCAGGACCTGCTTTACGAGAGCCTGCGCCGCGCGATTCTCGACGGCGACATTGGCCGCGGCACGCGCCTCGCGTCGAGCCGCGCGCTCGCGGAGCAGCTCGGCATCGCGCGCAATTCGGTGCTCTATGCCTATGAGCGGCTCGTGGAAGAGGGCTTCGTCAGCGCGACGCGCCACGGTTCGATCGTCAACGCGGTCAGCGCCGGTGCCGCGGCAACGCCGGCCCAGACCGCGCAGCGCGAAGATCCCGTGCCTGCGCTAGCGCGCCGCGTGCGCGAACTGCCGCCGCGCCGCTCGGGCCGCCACGGTGCGAAGGCGTTGCGCCCGGGCGTGCCCGCGCTCGACGCGTTTCCCTACGCGCAATGGCGCACGGCGGTCGAACGCGCGCTGCGCGAGTTGCGCGCGCACGATCTCGGCTATGGCGACAGCGCGGGCATGCCCGCGCTGCGCCAGGCCATTGCGCAATATGTGCGCGTGTCGCGCGGCGTGCGCTGCCAGCCCGACCAGGTGTTCGTCACGGACGGCACGCAGTCGAGCCTCGACCTGTGCGCGCGTCTCTTCGCGGACGAGGGCGAGCGCGCGTGGATCGAAAATCCGGGCTACCTCGGCGCGCGTGTGGCGTTCACGGCCGCGGGGCTGCAACTCGTGCCGATGAGCGTGGATGCGGCGGGCATGGCGGCGCGCCCCGAGGACTGGCGCGAGCGGCCGCCGCGACTCGTTTATCTCACGCCGTCGCACCAGTATCCGCTGGGCTGCGTGCTGAGCCTCGAGCGGCGGCTCGCGCTGATCGAGCAGGGGCGCGCATGCGGCGCGTGGATCGTCGAGGACGACTACGACAGCGAGCTGCGCCACGACGGGCCGCCGCTGCCGTCGATCCAGGGCCTCGCCGACGACGCGCCCGTGATCTATCTCGGCACGTTCAGCAAGACGCTGTTTCCGGCGCTGCGCATCGGCTTCATGATCGTGCCGCAGCGTGTGGCCGCGCAGTTCGCGCAGGCGCACCACACGCTCGTGCGCCAGGGGCGCGTGGCGGAACAACTGGCGCTGGCGGAATTCATCGAAAGCGGGCGTTACGCGCGCCATTTGCGGCGCATGCGCAAGCTCTACGAGGAGCGCCGCGACGGTCTGGTCGCCGCCATCGACAAACATCTTGCCGGCGTGATGACGGTGTCGGCGGACGCGGGCGGCATGCATTTGAGCGTACGCCTCGACGCGCCGCTCGCCGACGCCGAGGTGAGCGAAGCCGCGCGTGCACACGGCTTGCATCTGTCGCCATTGAGCGCGTATTGCGTCGATGCACCCGACGCCACGCGCTACAACGGCTTCCTGCTCGGCTATGCGGAAACGCCGCCGCAGGTTGCCGACACGCTCATGCAGACGCTCGCGCGCATCGTGCGCGAACGTCTGCCGGCGGCTGCATCGCTTACTGATGGCCCGCGATCACATGCGGGAGATAGGGCGCTTCGAGTGTCTTGATCTCTTCGTCGGAGAGCTTGAGCGAGAGCGCCGCGACGGCGTCTTCGATGTGTTGCGGCTTCGACGCGCCGATGATCGGCGACGTGATGGCGGGCTTATGCAGCAGCCACGCGAGCGCGACCTGCGCACGCGGGACGTCGTGCGCCCGCGCGATGGTGGCAACCGCATCGATGATGGCTTTATCTGCATCGGCGCCGTAGAGCGTCTTGCCGAACTTGTCGGTGGCCTCGCGCTCGCTCGATTCGTTCCAGTCGCGCGTGAGGCGGCCGCGTGCGAGCGGGCTCCACGGCATCACGGCAATGCCCTGATCGGTGCACAGCGGCAGCATTTCGCGCTCTTCCTCGCGGTAGAGCAGATTCACGTGGTCCTGCATGCTGATGAACTCGGTCCAGCCGTTCAGGCGCGAGGTGTAGAGCGCCTTGCTGAACTGCCACGCGTGCATGGACGAAGCGCCGATATAGCGCGCCTTGCCGGCCTTCACGACATCGTGCAGCGCTTCGAGCGTTTCTTCGATGGGCGTGTTGTAGTCCCAGCGATGGATCTGGTAGAGATCGACGTAGTCGGTGCCGAGGCGCTTGAGGCTATGGTCGATTTCCGTGAGGATGGCCTTGCGCGACAGACCCTGGCCGTTCGGGCCGGGCCGCATGCGGTTGTAGACCTTCGTGGCGAGCACGATGTCGTCGCGCTTGACGAAGTCGCGCAGCGCGCGCCCGACGATTTCTTCCGAGGTACCGTCCGAGTAGGTGTTCGCGGTGTCGAAGAAGTTGATGCCGGCGTCGAGCGCCTGGCGGATGAGCGGGCGGCTGGCGTCCTCGCCGAGCGTCCACGGGTGCGTGCCGCGCTCGGCCACGCCGTAGGTCATGCAACCGAGACAAAGACGCGAAACCTGCAGCCCTGTCGAGCCGAACCTGACGTAATCCATTGCTGGTGCTCCTTGCGAATAGGCGTTTCAAGCAGAGGAAGTGCGTGCGCCGCGCGAGGGCGGCGGACTTTCGCAAGGGTATAACAGGCCGGCAGAACGTGCAGGGCGTGCCGCGTTAGAACATTTCCATCACGCGGTGGTAGAGCATGCCGATTTCGAGCGCGGGCCGCCGCCACGCGGGGCCGCCGGGGAAGCGCGCGTGCCGCAGCTGCGCGAACAGATCGAACGAAGCGCGCTCGCCGACGATGGCCTGCGCAACGAGACGCCCTGCCATGCCCGTGAGCGCCACACCGTGCCCCGAAAAGCCTTGCACATAGTAATAATTCGGGTCGATCGCGCCGAAGTCGGGCGCGCGGTTGCGCGTGACATCGACGAAGCCGCCCCACGCGTATTCCACGCGCGCGCCCGCGAGCTGCGGGAAGGTATCGCTCATGCGCGTCTGCATGGCCGCTGTAAGGCGTTCGGGCGCGGCGCCGGTCGAGTCGGCGCGGCCGCCGAACAGCATGCGGTGGTCGGCCGAGACACGGAAGTAGTCGAGAAAGAAGTTGTTGTCGCACACGGCGGAACGTTGTGCGATCAACGAGTCGGCCAGCTCGCGGCCTAACGGCTCTGTCGCGATGATGTACGAGGCGATGGGCGCGATGCGCGCGGCCACGCTGCCGGGCAGCACGCCACCCGGCGCGGCGTTGCAGCACGACACCACGAAGCGGCAGCGTACTTCGCCGTGTGCCGTTCTGACGACGGGCCGGGCGCCGCGCACGACTTCGAGCGCACGCGAATGCGCGAAGAGTTGCGCGCCTTCGCGACGCGCGGCGGCGGCGAGGCCAAGACAGTACTTGAGCGGATGCAGATGCCCCGAGACCGGATCGTAGACGCCCGCGATGTAGCGCTGCGACGCCACCCGTGCGCGCGTGGCGTCGGTGTCGAGCCATTCGAGTCGATCGTAGCCCCAGCGCGTGCGTGCGGCGTCCATCCACGCGCGTAGATCGGGCACGCGCTTCGTTTTCGTTGCGACGGTCAGATAACCCGGCGTGAAGTCGCAATCGATGCCATAGCGCGCAATGCGCTCGCGCACGAGGTTCACGCCTTCGATGGAGAGCGCCCACGCCGCGCGTATGCCCTGCGCGCCGAGCTGCTTTTCGAGCACTTCGTCTTTCGCGAAGCCCACGAGCGTCTGCCCGCCATTGCGGCCCGAGGCGCCCCAGCCGGGACGATGGGCGTCGAGCACCACGACCGAAAGGCCGCGTGCGCGGCACTCGAGCGCGACCGAGAGCCCGGCGAAGCCCGCGCCGATCACGCACACGTCGGCGTCGAGCGTGCCTTCGAGCACGGGGTCGTCGGCGGCGGGGCGCGTCGCGGTGGCTTCGTAGTACGAGTGGCGGGCGAGGGCGTCCGCCTGGGCGTCGAGGTCGAGTGTCATCAAAGCAGGTCCTTCATTCGATACCACGCCATCGCGAGCACGAGGGCAGGGGTTCGCAGTGTAGCGCCGCCGGGGAAATCGCGGTGACGGATCTTGCCGAACAGGTCGAAGCGCGCGGCCTGGCCGTGGATTGCCTCGGCGATCAGCGTGCCCGCGAGTCCCGTGACGTTCACGCCGTGGCCCGAGAAGCCCTGCGCAAAATACACCGTGGGCGAGAGGCGGCCGAAGTGCGGCGCGCGGTTCATCGTGATATCCACGTACCCGCCCCACGCGTAGTCCACCTTCACATCGGTGAGTTGCGGAAACGTCTTCAGCATGTCGCGGCGCATGGCTTCGCCCAGATTGGGCGGCGCGAAGGTGGAATAGCTCACCTTGCCGCCCCAGAGCAGGCGCGTGTCCGCAGCGGGACGGAAGTAGTCGAGCACGAAGCGGCTGTCGCATACGGCAGCCTGCGCGGGCATCAGCGTTTTCATGCGTTCGGCGCCGAGCTTTTCGGTGGCGATCACATAGGTGCCGACGGGCATGATCTTGCGTGCGAGCGCCGGTGCAAGATCGCCCAGAAACGTATTGCAGGCGAGCACGACGAATTTCGCACGCACGTTGCCGCGCGCGGTCTCGACCACGTGCGCGCCGTTCTCTTCGCGCAGTCGCGTGACGGGGCTGTTTTCGTACACGCGCGCGCCTGCAATGACTGCCGCGCGCGCCAACCCGAGTGTGTAGTTGAGCGGATGCAGATGCCCGCTATCGGGATCGTAGAGGCCGCCCGGATAGCGCGACGACGCCACGTAGCGGCTCACCCCGTCGCCGTCCACGTACTGGAAGCGGTCGTAGCCGAAGCGCTGCGCCGCCTCGTCGCGCCAGCGTTTGAGCGCATCGACGTCGCGTGCCTTGTTCGCGGCGGTGAAATAACCTGCCGTGAGCGCGCAGTCGATGTTGTGCTGCTTGACGCGCCGCTTCACGATGTCGAGCGTTTCCAGACCCATGTCCCAGATCTGCTGGACCTCGGCTTCGGGCATGAACTGCGCGAACGTGTCGATATCGCAGGCAAAACCGCCGATCAACTGTCCGCCGTTTCGCCCGCTTGCGGCCCACCCCACGCGCGAGGCTTCCACGAGCGCGACGCGGTGGCCGCGTTCGGCGAGATTCAGCGCAGCCGAAACGCCCGTGAGGCCGGCGCCGACCACGCAGACATCGGCATCGAGCGCCCCTTCGAGCACCGGGTGCGCGGTGGTCTCGTTGGCGGTGGCCGCGTACCAGGACGGGGCATGAGGCTGGTTGGCGAATTTGAGCATAGGGAAAGCGAATCAGGAAACGGCGGGCGGCAGCACGAGGCCGGCGCCCGCCGCGACTTCATCAGAACGAGTAGATGAACTGCGCGCCCAGCAAGTCGTTGCTCTTGCTGTACGAGCCGTCGCTGTTCAGGAAAACGCGCTGCGTGGCCCAGTCGTGGCGATATTCCACCTTCACCTGGATCTGCTGCGTCGGGAAGAACAGCAGGTCGAGCGCCACGTCCTGGCGTGTCGCGCCCTTGCACTCGAAGCCGAAGCCGCCGCCGGCCTTCGAGTTCGCCAGGCAGTCCGCACCAATGCCGAAGCCGTTGGCCGTATCCATGCCGTTCGAGTTGAGCACGATACCGCCGCCGCCGCCGCCGTTCTTGCCGTTCGCGAGCAGGTCGTAGCGTGCGGTCACGCCCATGCGGCCCACCACTGGCGCGAAGAACTTGCGGTGCGCGAGCAGCGAGAAGCCGTACCACTGCGCGTTGCCGCCGTTGAATGCCGCGCGCTGCTGCTGGCCGTAATCGACTTCGGCGTTGTACTGGATGTCCGCTAGCGTGTAGCTTGCGTCCACTTCGCCGAAGAAGAAGTAGCCGCCCGAGCTCGATGCCTGGCCACCCACACCGTACACGGCCTGACCCGTCGTCGAATCGAACGCGCTCGGCAGCGTCTGGCGGCCGATGTTGAACGAGCCGCCAATATCGAGTGCGCTGGACCACGTGTAGTCGGCACGTGCCGTAAACGTCGGGATCCTGTTGCTCGTGGTGATCGGGTCTCCCAGCGCATTCTGGCCCGTCTGCACGACCGCGCCGTTGGTGCGGTACTGCTCGTTGCCGATCATGAACTTGAACGCCCACTGGCTGCCGCCCGGTGTGTAGTTCCAGCCGATACCCACGTAGCTGCCCGGATCGGAGAAGTCGTAGAGCAGGTTATGCGTGAGCGTGAGCATCTGGTTGGACTGCTGCACCTCGTAGCCGCCAAAACTCGGCATGAGGCCGGCGACGAACGTGCCCGTGGAAGTCACCGGCACGGTAACGACTGCCGTGTTCAGGATGTTGTTGCCGATCTCGCCGTGCTCGTTCTGCAGCAGCGTGATGCCATTGCCGCGGTTCGGCATGAGCGTGATTTCGGCCGAAGGCGCCATCGGGCCCACGCCGAAGGTCTTCTTGATGTCGAGATAGACATCGCCGAACGTGCTGTTGAAGTAGTTATACGAACCCGTGTGGTTCGCGAACAGGAACGACGAGGTGCCCGGTGCACGGTTGTAGATGTACGTCGGGTCGATGTAGCCGGTGATCGACAGGCCCGCGAGCGGACCGGTGTTGGCGGCGTCGGTGAGCGAATCGACCTTGAGCTGCTGGTTCGCGATCTGCTGCTTCATCGCATCGACCTGGTCGTTGGTCAGGTTCGCCTGCGCCTTGCCGTAATCGGGCGAGCTGATGTCGACCGGCGCTGCTGCGGCTACGGGTGTCACGGGTGCTGCGGCTACCACCTTGCCGGTGCTCTTCGACTGCGCCAGTTCGGTCTTCAGGGACTTGACCTCTTTTTGCAGGGCGTTGAGCTGTTCCTGCAGGGCCTTGATCTGTTCGCTGGTCGAGTCGGCAAAAGCGAGCCCTGGCAACGCCCCGGCCACCAGCAGACAGATTAACTTCTTCTTCATTGGAATTCTCCTTGTTGGTCGTTATTGCAGATACTTCGGCGTGTGGTTGGGGCGCGGCGGGCGGCGCGCGCCGCCACCCGCACGGGTCGCATATGGCTTCTTATGGATTGCTCGTCACGCCGCGCGCCGTCCGATCGGCGCACCCACCGCGCCGGCAGGGGCGGCGGTTGGCGTGATGGCTTCGGCGGCATCGGGCTGGACGAAGGCGAGTTGCATGTCGCGCATGCGCTTCTTCTCGCGCGCGCTCATCAGCTGGTTCACGGCGATCACGCCGATCGTCACCGCGCTGATGAAGAGCGTGGCGAGCGCGTTCATCTCCGGGTTCAGCCCGAGGCGCACGCGCGAGAACACGACGAGCGGCAGCGTGGTCGAGCCCGGCCCGGAGAGGAACGCGGAAAGCACGAGGTCATCGATCGAAAGCGTGAACGAGAGGAGCCAGCCCGAGAGCAGGGCCTGCGAGATGAGCGGCAGCGTGATGACGAAGAACACCTTGAGCGGCGTGGCGCCGAGATCGAGCGCGGCTTCCTCGAGCGACTTGTTCATCTCCTTCACGCGCGACTGCACGATGATCGCGACATAGGACACGCACAGCATCACGTGGCCGATCCACATGGTCAGTACGCCACGGCCCTTTGGCCAGCCGAGGAGCTGCTCCATTGCGACGAAGAGGAGCAGCAGCGAGATGCCTTGAATGACCTCGGGAATCACGAGCGGCGCGTTGATCATGCCCGCGAAGAACGCGAAGCCCCTGAAGCGGCCCATGCGGGCGAGCACGTAGCCGGCCCATGTGCCGATCGCGACAGAGGCGAACGCCGTCATCAGACCGATTTTCAGCGACAGCCACGCGGCGCTGAGCAGTTCGTCGTCCTGCAGCAGGGCGGCGTACCACTTCAGCGAGAAGCCCGACCATACAGTGACGAGCTTGGACTCATTGAACGAATACACCACGAGGCTGACGATCGGGATATACAGGAACAGCATGCCGAGCGTGAGCACCCCTGCGGAGAGTGCGCGATTAGGCTTGATCATTTGCGGTCCTCCAGTTCCTTGACCTGGTTGTGCTGGAAGAGAGCCATCGGCACGAGCAGCAGCAGCACCATCGCGACGGTGACGGCGGAGGCCATCGGCCAGTCCATGTTGTTGAAGAACTCGTCCCACATCACGCGACCGATCATGAGCGTGTCGGCACCGCCGAGCAGTTCGGGAATCACGTACTCGCCCACGGCGGGAATGAACACGAGCAGGCTGCCCGCGATGATTCCGTTCTTCGAGAGCGGCAGCGTGATCCGCGTGAACGCCACCCAGGGCTTCGCGCCGAGGTCGTAGGCGGCTTCGAGCAGCGTGAGGTCCATCTTCACGAGGTGCGCATAGAGCGGCATCACCATGAAGGGCAGGTACGAATAGACCATGCCGATGTAGACGCCCGCGTCGCTGTGATAGAGGCGCAGCGGCGTGTGGATCAGGCCGATGGCCATCAGCGCGTGGTTGAGCAGGCCGTCGTCCTTGAGAATGCCGATCCACGCGTACACGCGGATCAGGAACGACGTCCAGAACGGCAGCATCACGGCCATCATGAGCAGGTTGCGTGTGGCCGGGTTCGAGCGCGCGATGTAGTACGCAATGGGGTAGCCGATCAAGAGGCAGAAGATCGTCGAGACTGCCGCCATCTTCAGCGAGCTGATGTACGTGGCGATGTACAGGCTGTCCTGCAGCAGGAACGCATAGTGCCCGAGTTGCAGCGCGAAGTGCACCACGCCGTCCTTCATCTCGACGAGATTCGAGTAGGGCGGTACAGCCATCACCTGGTCGGCGAAGCTGATCTTCAGCACGAGCACGAAGGGCAGCGCGAAGAACAGCGTGAGCCAGATGAACGGCACGCCGATCACGGCGGTGCGGCCCGAAGGCACGAAGCGGGAGAAGAAGCGCGCGAGCGCGCCCCGGCGAGCGTCTGCGGCTGCCCGGCCGGAGCCGGGCGTGGCGGGAATAGTGGTACTCATGATGGAGGTCTCCTTACTGCGTGAGCACGACGCCGCTGGCCGGCGACCAGGACACGTAGACATCGTCGTTCCAGGCGGGCGCACCCTCGTTCATGAGGTGCGAGCTGGAGAGGTTCGAGACGACCACCTTGCCGCCCGGCAGGCGCACGTGATAGAGCGAATAGCTGCCCATGTAGGCGACATCCGTGACCACGCCGCGCGCCCAGTTGTGCGGCGTGCCTGGTTTCTCGCGCGTCACGCGCACGCGCTCCGGCCGCACCGAAATGCCCACGGGCATGCCGAGCGGGCCGCTGACGCCGTGGCTCACGTACATGCGCGTTTCGAGGTCTTCGCTTTCCACGAAGATGTGATCGGGTTCGTCCTCGACGACCTTGCCCTCGAACAGGTTGGTCGAGCCGATGAACTCGGCCGAGAAGCGGCTGTTGGGGAACTCGTAGACTTCGCCGGGCGAGCCGATCTGCACGATGCGGCCTTCGCTCATCACGGCGAGGCGGTTGGCCATGGTCATCGCCTCTTCCTGATCGTGCGTGACCATCACACAGGTGACATCGACTTTCTCGATGATGTTCACCAGTTCGAGCTGGGTCTTCTGGCGGATCTTTTTGTCGAGCGCCGACATCGGTTCGTCGAGCAGCAGGAGCTTGGGGCGCTTCACGAGCGAGCGCGCAAGCGCCACGCGCTGCTGCTGGCCGCCCGAAAGCTGATGGGGTTTGCGCTTCGCGTAACGGCCCATCTGCACGAGGTTGAGCGCGTCGGCCACGCGCTCGCGAATTTCGTTCTTCGGCACGCCTTCCTGCTTGAGACCGAACGCGACGTTCGACTCCACGCTCATGTGCGGGAAGAGCGCATACGACTGGAACATCATGTTGACGGGGCGGCGGTACGGCGGCAGCGACGCGAGGTCTTCGCCATCGACGAAGATGCGGCCCGAGGTGGCCGTTTCGAGGCCCGCGAGCATGCGCAGCAGGGTGGACTTGCCGCAGCCCGAGCTGCCGAGCAGCGCAAACAGCTCGTTCTTGGCGATGTTCAGGTTCACGTTGTCCACGGCGGTGCTGTCGCCGAACTTCTTGACGACGTTTTCGATACGAACGAACGCATCGTTCCTGGCCGGGGTCGCGTTGGCGCGCGAAGCTTCTGGGGCGTTGACTTTGGACGTCGAATTCATGATCTGACCTTGGTTCCTTTCTGATCGCAGTACACGTTTTTCAGGCGCGAGCCGGCCCGCACGGGGCGCTGGCGCGACTCGCGACTTAGTACTGCGAACGGAGCTCGGGAAAGGCTCGCGCGCGTCGTCAATAACGGGGGGCGGCGCTGCGCGGCCTGACTTCGGAATTGCGCACTTCAGGCGGAGAGGGGTCGAGCGATCCCTCTTCCGCGTCGTCTCCTTCTTGTTTCCTTCAGGGGGGAATCAGCGTGTCAGTGGCCGGTCTTCAACTGGGCCCACAGACGGTTTTCGAGGCGCAGGATGTCGGCCGGCATCGGCTTCATCAGCGTCATCTTCCTGAGCACGTCTTCCGACGGGTACACCGTCGCGTCCTGCGCCACTGCCGGCGTGACGAACTGGCGCGCGGCCTTGTTCGCCGTCGGGTAGAACACTTCGTTGGTGATCTGCGCGTTGACCTTCGGATCCGAGATGTAGTTGATCCACTTCATCGCGTTTTCGGGGTGCGGTGCGTCCTTGGGTATGACCATCACGTCGAACCACAGCAGGCCGCCTTCCTTCACGTTCGAGAACTTGACGTCGTACGAGCGCTTGGCTTCCTCGGCGCGGCGGTGCGCGATGCCGACGTCGCCCGACCATGCCACGGCCACGCAGATATCGTTGTTCACGAGGTCGTTGATATAGCCCGACGAATTGAACTGGGTGATGTACGGGCGGACTTTCTTCAGCACTTCGAATGCGGCCTGATAGTCCGCCGGGTTCGTGCTGTTGGGGTCCTTGTGCATGTATTGCAGCGTCGCGGCAAACACGTCCACGGCCTGGTCGAGGAACGACACGCCGCAGCCCTTGAGCTTGGAGAGATTTTGCGGATCGAGCACGAGTGCCCAGCTGTCGACCGGCGCGTTCGGACCGAGCGCCTTCTCCACTGCCTGCTTGTTGTAGCCGATGCCGTCGGTGCCGAACGCCCAGGGTACGCCGTACTGATTGCCTGGGTCGGCGTCGGCAATCATGTGCATGAGCACGGGATCGAGGTTCGCGAGGTTGGGGATTTTCGACTTGTCGAGCTTCTGGTAGACGCCGGCCTGAATCTGCTTGGCCATGTAATTCGAGGTGGGCACGACGATGTCGTAGCCCGAGCTGCCGGCCAGCAGCTTGGCCTGCAGCGTGTCGTCGCTGTCGTAGTTATCGTACTTGACCTTGATGCCCGCTTCTTTTTCGAAATTCGGGATCGTGTCTTTCGCAATGTAGTCGGACCAGTTGTAGACGTTCAGATCGCCGTCGGCCGCGTGCGCTGGCGCGCTGGGAAGGGCCGTGAGGCCGGCACACGCTGCGAGGGCCGCGATCGCGACCGCATGACGAAGATGACTAACACTCATGTTGCTTTCCCCTGAAGATGAAGATCGGCGGGAGGCCCAGCACCCCGTTGCGCCGCCCGCCGTGGACAAGTCGCGTTAAGAGAGACCCAGTTGTTGCGCAGTTGCGTCGACGGCCTTCTTCGCCTTCGACACGATTTCATCGATCTCGCCGCGCGTGACGACGAGCGGCGGCGAGAGCAGCATGCGGTCGCCCGTGGCGCGCATGATGAGATTGCCGTTGAAGCAGAAGTCGCGGCACAGCGTGCCCACCTCGCCGCCATTCGCGAAGCGCTTGCGCGCCTTCGGGTCCTCGGCGAGCTGCAGGCCCGCCACGAGACCCGCGCCCGAGATGTCGCCGATGATCGGATGATTGGCGAACGTCTCGCGCAGGCGTTGCTGGAAGTACGGGCCGGTGTCGTTCTTCACGCGCGTGACGATGCCTTCGTCGCGCAGCAGCTTGAGGTTCGCCACGGCTACGGCGGCGGCGACCGGATGCCCCGAGTACGTGAGGCCGTGATTGAACTCGCCGTTCTCGATGAGCGCCTTCGCAATGCGGTCGTGAATGCCCACTGCGCCCATCGGCACATAGCCGCTCGTGAGGCCCTTGGCCATCGTGATGAGATCGGGCTCGAAGCCGAAGTGCTGATGCGCGAACCATTCGCCGGTGCGGCCGAAGCCGCCGATCACTTCGTCGGCGCAGAGCAGGATGTCGTACTTGCGGCAGATGCGCTGGATTTCCGGCCAGTAGGTCGAGGGCGGGAAGATCACGCCGCCCGCGCCCTGGAATGGCTCGCCGATGAAGGCGGCCACGTTTTCCGCGCCCACTTCGAGAATCTTCGCTTCGAGCTGTTGTGCACGTGCGAGGCCGAATTCTTCGGGCGACATGTTGCCTTGCGCTTCGCCATAGAAGTACGGCTGGTCGATGTGCACGATGTTCTCGACCTTCGAGGGCATCTGCTCGTGCATGTAGCCCATGCCGCCCAGCGTGCCGCCCGCAATGGTCGAGCCGTGATACGCATTCCGCCGCGAGATGACGACCTTCTTCGAGGACTTGCCTTGCGTGAGCCAGTACTGATGCACGATGCGCAGCACCGTGTCGTTGCCTTCGGAGCCGCTGTTGCAATAGAAGAAGTGGTTGAACGGCTCGGGCGAAAGCTGTGCGAGCAGCGCCGACAATTCGATGACCGGCGGATGCGTGGTCTTGAAGAACGTGTTGTAGAACGGCAGTTCCTGCATTTGCTCGTAGGCGGCGTCGGCCAGTTCCTTGCGGCCATAGCCTACGTTCACGCACCAGAGCCCGGCCATGCCGTCGATGATCTGGTTGCCTTCCGAGTCCCACAGGTACACGCCTTTCGCCTTCACGATCACGCGGCTGCCCGTCTTGTTGAGCGAGCCCATGTCCGAAAACGGGTGAATGTGATGCGCGGCGTCGAGCGCGCGGTACTCGCTCGTCGAGCGCGTCGTTCGGCTGGATTGCGCGCGTAGCGTCGTCGGCACTTCCTGCAGCGCGCTGGCGGGGGCGTCGATTCGATAGCTCATTGCTGTGTCTCCTTTCGTTTACACGTGCAGCAGCAGGTGCTTGCGTTCCCACGAGCTGATCACGCGGAAATACGCTTCGTATTCGGTTTCCTTGAGCGCGAGGTAGGCGCGCACGAACTTCTCGCCGAGGATGCCCATGAGCGGTTCGCTTGCGCTCATCAACGTGAGGCCTTCTTCCAGGTTGCGGGGCAACTGGTAGGGCAGCGAATAGCCGTCACTCACGAGCGGTTCCGTGGGCTTGAGGTGCTGCGTCATGCCGAGGTAGCCGGCGGCGAGCGTCGCGGCGATCGCGAGGTACGGATTAGTGTCCACGCCCGGAATGCGGTTTTCCACACGGCGCGCGGCCGGCGACGAGTACGGCACGCGGAAGCCCACCGTGCGGTTGTCGTAGCCCCATGCCACGTTGATCGGCGCTGCCATGAAGCGCGAAAGGCGACGATACGAGTTGATGTACGGCGCGAAGATCGGCATCAGTGCGGGCGTGTACTTCTGCTGTCCCGCGATATACGCGTAGAACATGTCCGTCGGCTTGCCGTCCGAACCCGTGAAGAGGTTCTGGCCACTTTCCGCCGAGACGAGGCTCTGATGGATGTGCATGGCCGAGCCTGGCTCGTTCTCCATGGGCTTCGCCATGAAGGTGGCGTACATGTGGTGGCGCAGCGCCGCCTCGCGCACCGTGCGCTTGAAGAGAAACACGCGGTCGGCAAGATTGAGCGGATCGCCGTGCAGGAAGTTGATCTCCATCTGCGCCGCGCCCACTTCGTGAATGAGCGTGTCGACTTCGAGGTCCTGGATATCGCAGTACTCGTAGATGTCTTCGAACAGCGGATCGAACTCGTTCACCGCTTCGATCGAGTACGCCTGGCGGCCCGTTTCGGGACGGCCCGTTCGACCGATCGGCGGCGTGAGCGGAATGTCCGGATCCTTGTTCATGTCGACGAGATAGAACTCGAGCTCCGGCGCAATGACGGGCTTCCAGCCCTTGGCCTCGTAGAGTTCGAGCACGCGGCGCAGCACGCGGCGCGGCGAAATTTCGACGGGCGAGCCGTCGAAGTGCACGCAGTCGTGGATCACCTGTGCGGTGGGATCGACGGCCCACGGAATGATGCGAATCGTGGACGGGTCGGGCACGCACACCATGTCGGGATCGGTGACGCCCGTGAGGCTGCCGTCTTCGGGATAGTCGCCGGTCACGGTCTGGATCATCACGGCTTGCGGCAAGCGCATGGACTCGCCCGATTCGAACTTGCTGCGCGGGATGATTTTGCCGCGCGCAATGCCCGCCATGTCGGGGATGATGGCTTCGATTTCGGTGATGTGATGCTTTTTCAGGAATTCGTCGATTTCATGCATGATCTTTCTCTCTGTTCTGTATGGGCCGGCATCAGGCGTGGGCGGCGCGCGGCGCATGCGCCACGTCGAGTCCGGCCCCGCCCGGTATTCGGGCCAGCATGTGGTTGCGGCAGGCTTCGCCGAACGCGCGGAAGATGGCGGTGGACAGTGCGTCGTCGGCGTACTTCCATTCGGGGTGCCACTGCACGCCAAGTGCAAAACCGGGTGCGTTCGCGACGCTCACGGCTTCGATAAGGCCGTCGGGTGCGAATGCCTCGGCCACGAGGCCCGCGCCCAGCCGTTCGATGCCCTGACCGTGCAGCGAATTCACGCGGGCTTCGCGCGCGCCGCCCGCAAGCTGTTGCAGCACACCGCCTTCCACGAGCTTCAACGCATGCGCCGGACCGTATTGCGTGTCGAGCGGATCGTCCTTGTTCTCGCGATGGTCGTCGTAGCGCGCAACGTTGTGCACCTGCTGATGGAGCGTGCCGCCGAACACCACGTTCATCTCCTGGAAGCCGCGGCAGATGGCGAGCACCGGCACGCCGGCCTCGATCGCGGCGCGCATGAGCGGCAGCGTGGTGGCGTCGCGAGCGGGGTCGTGCAGCGTGCCGCTCTCGCTCGCCGCGCCGCCATAACGATGCGGCTCGACGTTCGAATAGCTGCCCGTGAAAAGCAGTCCGTCCACGGCTTCGAGAATGTCGGCCGCCGCCTGCCGCTCGCCCAGGGCGGGCAGCACGAATGCGAGCGCGCCTGCTCCATCCACAGCCGCGGCGATGTACTTCTCACCGGCAACATGTGACGCGTGCGGTCCCATCATCGTGCGGTCGGCAGTAACGCCAACTACTGGTCTGGTTCGCATGACTAATGATTCGCTTGCTTGCCCGTGCGCCAGGTGTCGGCGCTACGGGCGTGACATGACCTTGCAGCCTTGCGGGACGCAAAACTACAAACCCTGTGTGCTCCGCGCGGCGGCGCTAACGGATGGCGCTGCGCGTGGAGATCATGTAGGCGGTTCGTTTCTTGCCGTTGTGAGGCGCGACGGTGTTCAGGCGTGCGCAGCCATATCGCGAAGGCGCGACAGGACACTTCGCGAACCAACGACGGCGAAGAAAACGAACGGCGCGGGAGGGAGAGGCGCTAGGGCAGAAGCGACGCGACTTCGTCCGTGTGGACGGCAATGAAGGCGCGTGCGGAGACCGAGTTGTGACGCCGCACAGAGCGGCGGGAAAGGATCGTGAAGACGGACAGGAACAGGCGAGAGGCAAGCCTGCCGCTACTGCCGTCGGCGATGGCGGTGCAGTCACTGCGAAGACACCTCGCATGACTACGATCCCACCTCACCAGAGGGCCACGGACTCTCACAATAACACTCGACTGGTTGCGTTGAAAAAGGCGTTTGGTTCAAGCATTCAAGGTCGCCAATTTGAGTAATGCATTAAACATTGAACGACATCGATGTATTGCTTTCCAAACTGAGCCGACTCGCTATGTTTCTCGCATAAAACGCGCTTTTTGCGTTGCAATGCGGCAGAAACGATGTTGTGTTCGACCTGTAGTTCAGCATATACGAGTCAAAAAGGGCGTCAATTATTTTTTCAAGTTTTTGATGTCAGCACTTTCCCCGAGAGCCTTGTGAAATAGCACGCTGTGCGAAATATCGGCTCCTGCACTTATATTTCGAATAACTTACAGGGGTTTGTACTGACGCAAAATAAAGCAAACTGATTAGAATATTCAACACGTCCACCGCGCCCTGTCTACGCGCGCTCACTGCCAACGGTCCTTCATCGTGTCCGAGTCCGCCTCTGTGTCATCCGAAGTCGCCACGCGCCTGCGCTATGTCCGCAAACGCTATGGCTTGTCGCAGCGCGAACTCGCCAAGCGCGCAGGCGTGACCAATGGTGCGATCTCGCTGATCGAGCAAAGTCGCGTCAGTCCCTCTGTGGGCTCGCTCAAGAAACTGCTCGAATGCATTCCGATGAGCCTCGCCGAATTCTTCACATTCGACCTGACCGAAGGGACAGAAGTCGTGTCGCGGCGCGGCGAAATGCCGAACCTCGGCAACGCGTCGATCGAGTTCTATCTGGCCGGCGCGAATGTGAAAGATCGCAACATGGGCATCATGCGCGAGGTCTATCAGCCGCTTGCCGATACCGGCCCTGAAATGCTGGCGCACGCGGGGCACGAAGGCGGCGTGGTGGTCGCCGGACAACTCGAGCTGACCGTAGACGGCACGACCTGGCTGCTCGACCCCGGAGACAGTTACTACTTCGAAAGCCGCTTCCCGCACCGGTTTCGCAATCCCAGCGCGAACGAAGTCTGCGAAGTGGTGTCGGCCAATTCGCCGCCCACCTTCTGACTCCCTGATCGCGCGAACCCGTTTCACCTGATGCCGCATTGCGGCATGCGAGGTGGATCGCAAATCATTGAGGCATCCTGATGGAAAAGAAAACTTTCACTTACTGGCAGGACAAGGCCGCGACGCTTTCGATCGAAGGCCGCGCATTCATCGACGGCGCGTATCGCGATGCGTATTCGGGCCGCACGTTCGATTGCGTGAGCCCGATCGACGGCCGCGTGCTCGCCAGCGTGGCCGATTGCGGCGCAGCCGATGTCGATGCCGCGGTGGGCGCCGCTCGGCGCGCGTTCGACGAAGGGGTTTGGGCCGGCCTGAATCCGCGTGCGCGCAAGGCCGTTCTGCTGCGCTGGGCCGCGCTCATGCGCGAGCATCTCGACGAACTCGCGCTGCTCGAAACGCTCGACGCAGGCAAGCCCATTGGCGACACGACGACCGTGGATGTGCCGGGCGCAGCTTATTGCGTGGAATGGTTCGCGGAAGCCATCGACAAGGTGGGCGGCGAAGTCGTGCCCGCCGATCATCATCTCGTGGGCCTCGTCACGCGCGAGCCCATTGGCGTGGTCGCTGCCGTCGTGCCGTGGAATTTCCCGATCCTGATGGCCTCGTGGAAGTTCGGACCCGCGCTCGCGGCGGGCAACAGCGTTGTGCTCAAGCCTTCGGAGAAGTCGCCGCTCACGGCCATTCGCGTGGCGCAACTCGCACACGAGGCCGGCATTCCGGCGGGCGTGTTCAACGTGCTGCCCGGTGGCGGAGAGCCCGGCAAGCTGCTCGGCCTGCATCGCGACGTGGACTGCATCGCGTTCACGGGCTCGACGAACGTGGGCAAGCAGATCATGCAGTACGCGGGCCAGTCGAACCTCAAACGCGTGTGGCTCGAGCTGGGCGGCAAGTCGCCCAACATCGTGCTGCACGACTGCCCGGATCTCGACCGTGCGGCGCGCGCGGCGGCGGGCGCGATCTTCTACAACATGGGCGAAATGTGTACGGCGGGTTCGCGTCTGCTGGTCCATCACGAGATCAAGGACGTATTCCTTGCGAAGCTCGTCGAGGCCGCGAAGGCCTATAAGCCTGGCAATCCTCTCGATCCGGAGGTGTCGATGGGCGCGATCATCGACAAGATTCAGCTGGAGCGGGTGCTTGGCTATATCGAGGCCGGCCGCAAGGACTCGAAGCTGCTGACCGGCGGCGAACGCGTCAATGCCGAGGGTGGCGGCTTCTACGTGGAGCCCACGGTGTTCGATACGCATCACGACACGAAGATCGCACGCGAGGAGATCTTCGGGCCGGTGCTGTCGGTCATCACGTTCAGCACGATCGACGAAGCGGTGCGCATTGCCAACGACAGTGACTATGGGCTCGCGGCGGCCGTCTGGACCGCGAACCTCACGCACGCGCATGAGATTTCGCGCAGGCTGCGCGCGGGCACGGTGTGGGTGAACTGCTACGACGAAGGCGGGGACATGAACTTCCCGTTCGGCGGCTTCAAGGAATCCGGCAACGGTCGCGACAAGTCTTTGCACGCGCTCGAGAAGTACACGGAACTCAAGTCCACGCTCGTGCGGCTGCGATAACGCGAGCTATCGCTGCGGGTTACCGTTCCACCAGCGCGCCGAGATTGGCGCGCACCCGCTGAAGCATCGTGCCGAACTGCTCGGCTTCTTCAGGCGTGAAGCCCGCCAGGGCTTCCGCCTGGACTTCGTCGCCCACGCGGCGTGCGCCCGTGAGCACGCCTGCCGCCCTGGGCGTCAGGCTCACCAGCAATTCGCGGCGGTCGTCCGGGTTGGGCGTGCGCACGACCCAGCCGCCTTCTTCCATGCGCTCGAGCAGCCGCCCTGCGGAAATGGGCGCCACTTCCAGCAGTTCGGCGAGGCGCGCCTGGTTCATGTCGCCGTAGTGCGCGAGGTACGCGATCATGCGGCACTGCGCGCGCGTGAGTTCGAGCGACGACTTCGCAAGCTCGTCGTAACGTTTGCCATAGAGCCGGCCCACGTCGACGACCAGGAAGCCAAAGCGCTTTTCGAGGTCGGTAGTCATCGCGCGATTATACGGGCGCACGGCTCGCGCCTTCTCACGAGCGTCCCCTGCCTGGCGATACCGATTGCGTCGGCGGGTGCGAGTCGTATAATAAGCAGGCTTATTAATTTGACGCGCTCCGCCCCCCCAATCACGCTAATCGCACGATGACCGCAGTCATGCAGGACGGCGCCGCCGCGCAGCATCGGGCAGACGCTGGCAAGGAAGCCCCGCTCAATCGCGGCATGATCACGCTCTCGATCATGCTCGCCACGCTGATGCAGACGCTGGACAGCACGATCGCCAATGTCGCGCTGCCGCACATGCAGGGCACGCTGTCTGCCTCCCAGGACGAGATCACCTGGGTGCTCACCTCGTATATCGTCGCGGCCGCCATTGCCACGCCGCTCACGGGCTGGCTCGCCGACCGCTACGGCGTCAAGCGGCTGCTTGGCGTGGCGATTGCGGGCTTCACCGTGGCCTCGGCGCTGTGCGGGCTTTCCGAAACGCTCGGCGAGATCGTCGCTTCGCGGCTGCTGCAGGGCGTGTTCGGCGCGTCGCTCGTGCCGCTCTCGCAGTCCATTCTTCTCGACATCAATCCGCGCGAGCGCCAGGGGCAGGCCATGGCCGTGTGGGGCATGGGCGTGATGGTCGGCCCCGTGCTCGGGCCGACGCTGGGCGGCTGGCTCACGGACAGCTACAACTGGCGTTGGGTGTTCTTCATCAACGTGCCGGTGGGCCTGTTTGCGTTCTTTGGCGTCTCGACCTTCATGCCCGCGCGCGTGCCCGGCCGCACGCAGCGCTTCGACGTGTTCGGCTTCGCCACGCTTGCGCTCGCCATCGGCGCGCTGCAGGCCTTGCTCGACCGCGGCGAGCAGCTCGACTGGTTCGGCTCGCTGGAGATCCGCATCGAAGCGCTGGTGGCGGTCATTGCCTTTGCGTTCTTCGTCGTGCATACGGCCACTTCGGGGCCCGGCACGTTCTTTCGCTACCAGTTGCTCAAGGACCGCAACTTCGCCACGGGCACGCTCTTCATCTTCGTGATCGGCGCGGTGCTCTACGCCACGCGCGCGCTGCTGCCGCCCATGCTGCAGAACCTCATGGGCTATCCGGTCGCGACCACCGGGCTCGTGACTGCGCCGAGCGGCGCGGGCACCATGGTCGCCATGCTGATAGCGGGACGCATATTGAAACGCGTGGACGCGCGCATCATGCTGCTGTTCGGTTTCGTGATCTCCGCCTACGCGCTCTGGCAGATGATGCAGTACACGCTCGTGCTGTCGCCCTCGGATATCGTGTGGCCGGGCGTGGTGCAGGGCTTTGGCCTCGGCTTCGTGTTCGTGCCGCTTTCCGCGCTGACGTTCTCGACGCTGACACCGCAACTGCGCGCGGATGGCACGGCCACCTATAGCCTCATGCGCAACATCGGCAGCAGTATCGGCATTTCGATCGTGCAGACTTTCGTCACGCGCGGTGCGCAGGTCGCGCACTCGGACCTCGCCGCAAACATCACGCCGTTCAATCCGGCGGTTCAGCAGATGCTCGAAAGCGGTTCGCGGTACGATCTCGCCTTGCTCAACCAGTCGATCACGCAGCAAGCCCAGATGATCGCGTATCTGAACGACTTCAAGATGATGTTCGTGGCGACGCTGCTCGTGATTCCGCTGCTCTTTCTGATCCGCACCGGCCCGAGCGCCGCCACCGTCGATACGAGTCACGCGGCGATGGATTAGCGGAACGGTTCGTCTTCCGTTTGACCCTGGCGCGCGGCACTCCCGCGCGCTTTGCATTCACGAATCCCGATGCTTTCTGCCGTTTCCATTCTCCTGCCGGTTTTCGGCCTCATTTTCGCGGGCTTCGCCTGCCGTCGCACGAATGTCCTCGGCCCCGCTGCGGCTTCCGAGCTGAACCGCTTCGTCGTGTGGCTCGCGCTTCCCGCGCTGCTCTTCGATATCCTTGCGCATGCAACGTGGCACGAGCTTTATCAGCCGGCGTTCGTTGCTGCATTCGGTCTTGCCGGGCTCGCCGTGTTCGTCGCCGTGGTGGGCGCGCGCGTGTTCCTCGGCCGCCCGCTTGCGGATGCGAGCATCGACGGGCTTGCTGCCGCGTATCCGAATACCGGCTACGTGGGCTTCCCGCTGTGCATGATCGCCTTCGGGCCGTCGAGCCTCACGCCCACGACCATCGCGACGATCCTCGTGGTCTGTGTGCTGTTCGCCATCGCCATCGTGCTGATCGAAACGGGACTGCAAAGCGAGCGGCGTCCGCACCGGCTCGCCATCAAGGTCGTGCGCTCGCTCCTGCGCAATCCGCTGCTGGTCGCGCCGGCGCTGGGGGCGGTCGTTTCGGCCGCGCATGTCACGCTGCCTGCCAGCGCGGAAACGTTCCTCAAGCTGCTGGGCGGCGCGGCGAGCCCGTGTGCGCTCGTCAGCCTCGGGCTCTTTCTCGCCGAACGCCGCGGGAGCGGCGAGGCGCCGCGTGAGTCGTCGTGGTGGCTCACGCTCTGCAAGCTCGTCGCGCAGCCGCTGCTCACGTGGTGGCTGGCCGATCGCGTATTCGGGCTGTCTGACCAGCTCGTGGAGATCGCGGTGTTGCTCGCGGCGCTGCCCACGGGCACCGGCCCGTTCATGCTCGCCGAGTACTACCGGCGCGAGGCGCACGTCACTTCGCGCACCATTTTGCATTCCACGCTCGGTTCGCTCGTCACGCTCACGCTGATCCTGCTGCACCTGCACCACGGCTGAAAGCCGGCGCGGCACGATGCTTGCTGGCATGAAAGCCAGGACCATCGATCAGGAGAATCGGCGATGAACTGGCTACGACGCTTAAGCGCCGCGCGCGCCTCACTCGTCATCACCGTCGTGCTCACCGCAGCGGGCACGGGAGCCTGCACGCTGGGCGGCGCCGCCGCGGGCGGCTATATCGGCAACCGGGCCACCAACGGCAGCGCGGTCGGCACCGTGGGCGGTGCCGTGGCCGGCGGCGTGATCGGCCATGAGCTGGGCAAGTAGGCGCGAGACTTCCTGTTACTTCACCGCGCCTAGCGCGAGCCCCTTCACCATGTAGCGCTGCAGCCAGGCGAACACCACGGACACCGGCAGCGTGGCCGCGAGCGTCGCCGCCATGACGAGTTGCCATTCCACTGTGTATTTGCCGGCCACCATGTCGGTGACCTGCACCGTGAGCGTCTTGTTTTCGGGCGAGCGGATCAGCGTGTAGACCACGGCGAACTCATTCCACGCGCTGATGAACGTGAAGATCGCCGTGACCACCACGGCCGGCACCGCGAGCGGCAGGAACACGCGGAACACGGCGCCCGTGCGGCTGCAGCCTTCGAGCCACGCCGATTCTTCGAGATCGCGCGGCACAGTCTGGAAATACGACGACAGCATCCACACGGCGAACGCGATATTGAACGCCGCATAAGAGACGATCACGCCGATCTTCGAATCGACGAGATTGCCGTCGCCGTACGGAATCATCGCGGCGAGCCGGAACAGGCCGACCACGAGCAGGATGGGCGAGAGCATCTGCGTGACGAGCAGGAACTGGCGGTACAGGCCGCGCCCGCGGAACGGAAAGCGCGCGAGCGCGTAGGCGGCCGGCAGGCTCACGGCGAGCGCGAGCGCCGTGGAAAGACAGCTCACCACGATGCTGTTGCGCAGCGCGACGCCGAAGTTCGCGGCCTGCCACATGTCGACGTAGTTTTGCCAGCGCCACTGCATGGGCAGCCAGCGCGCCGGGAACACGAACACTTCCGAAGCCGGCTTGAACGAGGTGAAGAACATCACCGCGAACGGGAACAGCACGGCCACGACGAGCGGCGAGAGCGCGAGCCAGCACCAGATCGAGCGTTTGAGCTTGCGGTTCATGCCAGGTCTCCTTCGGCGCTGCCGCGTTTTGCCTGCAGGCGCAGGTAGACCACCGAGAAGGCGAACAGGATGACGAGCATGATGAGCGAGACGGCGGCAGCTTCGCCAGGTCGTCCTAACCGGAAGCCGAGTTCGTAAAGGTACGTAACGAGAATATGCGTGCTGTCGTCGGGGCCGCCTTGCGTCATCACCCAGATGATCGGGAACGAGTTGAACACGTAGATCACGTTCAGCAGGACCGCCATGTTGATGAACGGCTTGAGCAGCGGCAGCGTGAGCTGGCGGAACTGCTGCCAGGCGCTTGCGCCGTCGATGCGCGCGGCTTCGTAGATATCGCCCGGCACCGAGGAAAGGCCGCCCAGCAGGATCGTGGTCGTGAAGGGGATCGAGACGAGTATGCCCACGCAGATCTCGACAGGGAACGCATACTCGGGCGTCGCGAGCCAGTGGATCGGCCCGGAAACGAGGCCGAGGCGTTGCAGCGTGACGTTGACCATGCCGTAGTCGTCGTTGAACGCCCAGCGCCAGACCACGGCCGTCATCGTGAGCGAGACGGACCACGGCAGCATGACGATCGTGCGCGCAATGCCGCGGCCGTAAAAGTCCTGATTGAGCACGAGCGCGACCGGCACGGAAATCCCGACCGTCCCCACCACGACGAAGAATGTCCAGATCAGCGTGTTCCTCAGGGCGCTCATGAACACCGGGTCGCCGAACACGTTATAGAAGTTCTGCAGGCCGCTGAAGTCGCGAATCTGCCCGAAGCGCGACACATCGTGCAGCGACTGATACACGATGTTGAAGATCGGATAGCTGATGATGAAGAGCGCGAGCACGAGACTCGGCACGATCAGGAGCCAGGGCGCGCGGGGCGCGGAAACGGCGCGGGGTTGTCGGCTCATGCGGGTTCGTGCGCGTGATCGGTCGGGGGCATCGCCGGCCGGTGCTGTGGCGGGCGAGGGCTTCAGGGGACCCGTAGTCATGTCGAATCGTCAGTGCTTCGAAACGTCGGTTCTGAGGCGCTCCGGCGCGCGCCGGAAAGTTCGGGCGCGCCGGGGTTGCCATCAAGGCTTGTTTGCCAGACTTACTTGCCGAGCGACTTGTTCGCTTCGGTGGCCGCCTGGTTCAGCGCATCGGCCGGCTTGGCCTTGCCGAGGTAGACCGACTGCATCGCGTTGGTCACGGCCTTGGCGGTGTCTTCCCAGCCCGTCACGGTCGGCGCGAACTTCGCATGCGGCAGCAGCGCGATGAAGGCTTGCGTGTCCGGATTCTGGAAAGCCGGGTCGCTCGCTTCAGCCTTGGTGGTCGGCAGGAAGCCTTCCGTGCTCGTGAACTGCACGCGCGGTTCCTTCGTGAACAGGAAGTCCAGGAACTTCCAGGCGCTCTTCTTCACCTTGGAGTTCTTGAACATCATGATCGAGTCGGTCACCGCGTAGGTGGCGGGCGTCGTGGCTACCGGGATCGGGTCGATGCCGTACTTGATGTTCGGTGCTTCCTTCTGCAACTGCTTGGCGAGGAACGGCGCCGAGATCATCATTGCCACGCGGCCCTGCTTGAAGAGGTTCTGCACGTCTTCACGGCTGTAGCCCGTCACGCCCGGCTGCGTGAGACCTTCGTCGATCATGCTCTTGTAGAGCGTCGCGGCCTTCACGCCAGCCGGCGAGTTGAATGCCGCCTTGCCGTCCTTGCCCACCACTTCGCCGCCGTGCGTCCACAGCGCGTAGTAGAAATACACGTCGGTTTCGATTTCCTTGCCTTGCAGACCGAAGCCCGCAATGCCCTTCGCCTTCAGTTTCTTCGAGGCGTCGATCACGTCGTTCCAGGTCTTCGGGCCTTGCGGATAGCCAACCGAAGCGAGCATGTCCTTGTTGTAGTACAGCGCGCGCGCCGAAGCGGCGATCGGCAGGCCGTAGGTCTTGCCGTTGATTTGACCCGGGGCCAGGAACGGACCGATGAAGCGGCCCTTGAAGTTCGCGTCCATGTACGGGTCGAGCGGCTCGGCAATGTCGTCCTTCACGAAGTCGAGCAGCCACCGCGTGCCGATGATCGCGAGGTCGGCGTTGGCGCCGCCGGAGATGTCCGTTTGCAGCTTCTGTTGCAGCGAGTCCCAGTTCACGTCTTCGATCTTGATCGTGATGCCGGGATTGGCGGCCTCGAACTGCTTGGCCATTTTCTCGAAGTACGGGGCGGTGGCGTCGCTGTAGTGGGCGACGGTCACGCGGACCGTATCGGCGTGCGCCGCGGCGGTGATGCCGGCGAACGCTAGCGCGACGGCGAGCTTGCCGAGCATGGTGGTTGCACGTGCCTGAAACGACATTCTCTTTCTCCTTGGTGGTTGTTCCTGCGCTTTTTCCACTAGTGCCGCCGCCTTGACCCGGCTGCTGGGTTGCGTTGTTTGAAAAAATCCTACAGGATGAAAAAAGCGTTGTCACCTGGTAAACTCGATATTGTTTCGAGCGCAGAAATTTGCATAACATGCTGTAAAACAGGGGAAATTCATGCGCTGCAGCAGCGCGGCGCGCTCGGTATAAACCCGCATACGGACCACGGTTAGTCATTCGTATGTAGGAAATTTTCAGGCTCTCCGGCAAGACTGGCGGGCCGCACGGAGAGTCGACATGAGCCGGGTGGTGCTGGTGACGGGCGCGAGCGGCGGCATAGGCCGCGCGCTGTGCAAACGGTTTCTGGAAGCGGGCGACACGGTGCTCGCGCTCGACCGCGACGCGGCGGGCGTGCAACAGCTCGCGGCCGAATTCGGCGAAGCGGGTGCCGCGCGCCTCGAACCGCTTGCCGCCGACGTGAGCGATCAGTCCGCAGTGACCGCAGCCGTAGAGCGCGGCGTGGCGGCGCGCGGCCCGGTGGACGTTGCCGTGGCGAACGCGGGCGGCGCGCTCGGCACGACGCTCGCGCATACCGACGCCGCGAGCTGGCGGCGCGACATCGACCTGAACCTGAACGGGACCTACTACACGGTCGAAGCCGTGCGCGCCTCGATGATCGAGCGCCGGCGCGGCGCGCTCGTGCTGATCGGCTCGGTGAACGGCCTGTCGGCGCTCGGCCACCCCGCGTACAGCGCGGCGAAGGCGGGCCTCGTGAGCTACACGAAGGCGCTCGCCATGGAGCTGGGCCCGCACGGCATACGCGCGAACATCGTTTGCCCCGGCACGGTGAAGACGCCCGCGTGGCGCGCGCGTGTCGAGCAGCATCCGAAGATCTTCGAAGAACTAAGCAAGTGGTATCCGCTTGGCGACGTGGCCACGCCCGAGGACATCGCCGACGCCGTGCAGTTTCTCGCCTCGCCGCAGGCGCGCGTGATCACGGGCGTGGCGCTGCCCGTGGACGCGGGCCTCATGGCGGGCAACCGGATGATGGCGAACGAACTGACGCTCGATCCGTTCTGAGGCGCGCGCGGCGCATTGACCTGAGCGACCTGAAAAGACTTCACGCAAACGAGGACAGCATGGCAGCGGTACAACTGAACGGCATCTACAAGCGCTATGGCGACACCCAGGTCGTGCACGGCGTCGACCTCGACATCGAAGACGGCGAATTCGTCGTGCTCGTCGGCCCCTCGGGTTGCGGCAAGACCACGGTGATGCGCATGATCGCCGGCCTCGAAGACATCTCCGGCGGCGACCTCACCATCGGCGGCACGCGCGCCAACGCGCTGCCGCCGCAGCAGCGCAACATCTCGATGGTGTTCCAGAGCTACGCGCTCTACCCGCATCTGTCGGTGTACGACAACATCGCGTTCGGTCCGCGCATCCGCAAGGAGCGCGAGGACGGGTTCAAGCCGCGCATCGAAGCCGCCGCGAAAATGCTCAATCTGTCGAGCTACCTGGAGCGCCTGCCGCGCGCACTCTCGGGCGGCCAGCGCCAGCGCGTCGCCATGGGCCGCGCCGTGGTGCGCGAGCCCGCGCTGTTCCTCTTCGACGAGCCGCTTTCCAACCTCGACGCCAAGCTGCGCGTGCAGATGCGCACCGAGATCAAGGCGCTGCATCAGCGTCTGCGCAACACGGTGGTGTACGTCACGCACGACCAGATCGAGGCGATGACGATGGCCGACCGCATCGTCGTGATGAACGCGGGGCGCATCGAGCAGATCGGCCGCCCGCTCGACCTCTACGACAAACCGGGCAATCTGTTCGTGGCGAGCTTCCTCGGCTCGCCTTCGATGAACTTCGCCGAGGGCACGGTGATGAGCGACGCGCGCGGCACGGCGCTCGTGCTCGAAGACGGTGTGCGTATTGCGTTGCCGGAAGGCAAGGCCCAGGCGGGCGCGCGCGTGACGCTCGGTGTGCGGCCCGAGCACATCGAGGCGGGCGGCGACGTGCCGTTCAACGTCGACGTGATCGAGCCGACTGGCGCGGAGACCCACTTGTACGGGAAAATAGGCGAGACGACATGGTGCGTCACGACACGCGCGCGCCCGGACGTTTCTCCGGGCCAGCGCATGACGCTAGGTTTGCCTCTGGCGCACCTGCATCTGTTCGATACTGAAAGCGGCAAGCGGCTCGATTGAAGCGGAAGCACGCATCGAAACTGGATAGCGGGCCCTCATGTGAGCAGACCCTAGTATCTTCCACGGGAAAAACAGCTTGCCGGTCTCCAACCTGATCCATCACATCCGCAATGTCGCGGAGTCGCTGCGTCCCGCCGAGCGCAAGGTCGCGGAGATGGTGCTTGCCGACATCGACTTCGCCATGCGCGCGAGCATCACCGAACTCGCGTTGCGCGCGGACGTGTCCGAGCCCTCCGTCACGCGCTTTTGCCGCGCGGTGGGCGCGCACGGCCTGCGCGACTTCAAGATGCGGCTCGCGCAGAGCGCGGCAGGCAACGTGCCCTTCGCGCTCGCCACGGAGATGACGGGCGGCGAGGCAAGTGGCGCCGGGTGGGCCGGCGAGGTCGGCACCCTGCTCGACAAGGTGACGGAGTCGGTCGTGCAGGGCGTGACCCATGCGCGCGCTTCGCTCGATACGGCGGTGTTCGAGGCCGCCGTCGCGGCGCTTTCCAGCGCGCGGCGCGTGTATTTTTTCGGCGTGGGCGCGGGTTCGGGGCTCGTTGCGCAAGACGCGGCGCTGCGCCTGCTGCGGCTCGACATCGCCGCGAGCGCGTTCACCGATGCACATCTGCAGCGCCTTTACGCGGCGCTGCTCGAACCGGGCGACGTGGCGTTCGCGATCTCGCAGTCGGGGCGCAGCGTGGAGGTGAACGAGAGCATACAGATCGCCAAGGAGCGCGGCGCGACGACCATCGCGCTCACGAGTGCGGGCTCGCGTCTCGCGTGGGTGGTGGATATTCCGCTTTTGCTGCGCGTGCCCGCCGCGAGCGATGCGCACGCGCCCGCCGTGGTGCGCATCGCGCATCTCGCGGTGCTCGATGCGCTCGCGCTGGGCGTGTCGCTCGGCCTCGGGCCCAAGGCGCTTGCCAAGATGCGCGATGCGCAGGCGCGCAGCGACGGCGCGCCCGACGATGCTTCCACGGTCGGCACGCCCGAGGACGGGCGTTGACGCATTGACGCTCAGGCAGCCGCAGTGCGCTCGCGCGGCTTGAGTTTCACCGGCATCGTATCCGGCACCATCGTAAACGCCTGCACTTCTTGAATCTTCGCGGGATCGATCGCCAGTTCGATCGTGAACGACTGCATCAGCATCGAGAGCGCGAGGCGCATTTCCACCGTCGCGAGATGGCGGCCAGGACACACGCGCGGCCCGGCGCCGAACTGCAGATAAGCGCGCACGTCATGGGCTTTTCCGTCATCGGCTTCGCGTTCGCCGCGCTTCATCCAGCGCCACGGATCGTAACGCTGCGGATCGGCGAAATGCTTCGCGTCGAGCATGGCGGGACGCGCGACGAAGAACATGCGCGTGCCCTTGGGCAACGCCACGTTGTCCACCACCACGTCTTCCAGCGGCTCGAACGAATGCACGGACGCCACCGGGCGCAGACGCGTGGCTTCGATGCAGATCGCCTCGAAAATATCGAGGTCCTTCAACGTGGCGTAGTCGGGGCAGACCGTCGAATTGCCGAGCACGCGTGAAGCTTCGTCGCCGAGATGCTGCTGCAAGGCCGGATCCGCGGCGAGGTAGGGCAGCGTCCACGCGATGGAGTCGGCGGTCGTGTCTTCGCCCGCGATCAGGAGCGTGAGCACGTTCGCGCGGATCTGCGCGTCGCTGATGGTCGTCTCGCCGCCCGGCGCCTGCTGCTGCGCGAGCATCGCTTCGAGCAGATTGCGCGGCGCATCCGACGGCTCGTCGCGCATGCGCTCGCGGGCGCGCGCCATCATCGCGTTGACGTAGCGGTGCACTTCCTCGAGCGAGCGCTCGAGCTTGCGGTCCGCCGGCAGCTTGACATATCGCCAGTACGGAAAGAGCGCGTTGGTGCGCCTCATCACGCCCGGCAGGATGCGCTCCAGGTGCTCCTGAATCACGCCGTGATCGCGCTCCAGCGTGCGCGGATCTTCGCCGAACGCGAGCGCGCTCGTCACGTCCACCGTGTAGCGCTTGAGGTCGTCGGTCATCTCGACGGTTTCGCCGCGCTCGGCCGCGCGTTGCCAGCGGGTGTGAAGACGCTGCGTGATATCGGCCAGCGTGGGGTAGAACGCCTTGATGTTGGGGATCGAGAGCGCCTGCATCACGAGCTTGCGCTGCGGTTCCCACGCAACGCCTTCTGCCGAGAAAAGGCCGTTGAAGCCCATCTCCTCGAACACCGCTTCGATCGGCTGATAGCGGCGGAAGCGATGCGGACGCTCGCGCATGATCTGCTGGATCAGCTCGGTATCGGTCCAGATCGTGATGGGGATGCCGCCCACCTGGAAGCGGTAGGGCGCGCCGAGTTCGGCGGCCCATTGTTCGAGGATCAGATGCAGACGCGGCGGCGAAAGCTGCAGCAGATTGCCGACGAGCGGCAGGCCGCGCGGGCAGGGCAAATCGGCGATCTGGCGCAATGCTTGTCCGGTGGATGCCGTGCTCATGGGGTGGTTCTCATCACGTGGTCGTTTTTATATCGCGTGCTAAAGGCGCTCATAGCGGCGCGGCCGCCGCGCCTTCCATGTAACCGAAGCGCCGCGAGAGGCGTTCCGCGGCGGCGATCAGCAGTTGCGCCGCCGTGCCTTCGCGCGCGATGTCGAGGCTGCCCGAAGGCCCCATCACCGCGAGCACGAGGCATACGCTGCCGGTGTGGTCGAACACGGGCGCGGTCACGGTGCTGATGCCGGGAATGGGTTTGTCGAGCGCCGTGTCCACGCCTTCGGCGCGAATGGCGGCGAGCCGCGCGAGGTAGGCGGGCGTGGCGCCCTCGCGCGGCTTCGCGCCCGCGAGCCGCAGTTCGTCCTGGGCAAGAAGGGCTGCGCGCACATCGTCGTCGACCCATGCGGCGAACACGCGACCGATCGACGTGTTGACGAGTGACATCACCGTGCCGGGGCGCAGGCTCACGTGCAGCGGCAGCGCCGATTCTTCGAGACGCACGACGGTCGGGCCGAGCGGCCCCGGCACCGCGAGCGCGACGCTCATCGCGGTGGCGGCGGCGAGGCCCACTAGCTCGGCATCGGCTTCACGAACCGGCGAAAGACGCGCAAGGCCGATCAGGCCGAGTTCGAGACTGAGCGGTCCCGCTTCGTAGCGGCCCGCCGCGTCGCGTGCGAGCAGGCCGATCTTCTGCAGGCTCACGAGGTGCGGGAAGGCCTTGGCGGGCGCCATGCCCGCGGCGGCGGCGAGGTCGCGCAACGGCAAGGGCGTGCCCGCCGCGACGAGCGCGGCCAGCAGCTCGCCCGTGACATCGAGCGACTGGATGCCGCGTTGCGGCTTGTCGGCTTCGGGCGCGACGCTGGCCGCGGCGTCTTCGATCGCTTCATCGCGCGGAGGCTTGGCGCTTACTCGGGGCATGTCGGTGTCGATGAAAAAGCGGCGGCGGTGATTTCAGCAGCGGCGTCGCGCAGCGCGCGCACGACCGCGCCGTTGTCGCGCACGTCGATCACTCCGCTCGCGCCGATGGCGGTGAGCGTGAGGCCCGGTTCGCGTCCAGGGCCGAGCACGGGCACGCATACGCTGCTCACGCCGGGGCTGGGCGCGTCGATGGCGAGTTCGTAGCCGCGCGCGCGGATGGCGTCGAGCGAGGCGAGGAAGGCGGCATCGGGCGCGCTTTCCTGGGGCGCGCCCGCGGCACTGGCCACGTGGCTGGTGCCGCGCCACACCGGCTGCGCGGTTTGCGTGGCCCATGCGGCTTCGAGCGCCTCGGGCCCGAGGAACGCGCAGAACACGCGGCCCGTGGCCGTGGCGCGCAGCGACATCACCGTGCCGACATGCAGGTTCACGTGTAGCGGCAGGCTCGCGTGCTCGTAGCGCACGATAGTCGGCCCCTGCGGCCCGGCAATGCATAGCGCGACGCTGCAGTTGAGCGCCTGCGCGAGTGCGGCGGCGCGCGGCACGGCCTCGCGCAGCGCGGGTTGCTGCGCGAGATGCAGCAAGCCGAGGCGCAGCGCGAGCGGACCGGGTTCATAGCGCCCCGAAAGCGCGTCGCGCTTGATGAGCCCGAGGCGCGTCAGGCTCACGAGATAGGCGTGCGCCTGGCTCGACGGAATGTCGCCGCTCGCCGCGAGATCGCTGGCGCCCAGCGGCGCGCGCGCGTCGGCGAGGGCGCGCAGCAGGCGTCCGCCTACCTCCACGCTCTGGATGCCGCGCTGCGTGCGGGCCGCCGTCGCGCTGCTTTCCGGCGCGGACGCGGCGCTTTCATTGCGACGTCTCATTGCGCTTTTCTCTGGCTGAAAAAGGGTCCATGTTAACTGAACGGCGGCAGCTGTACGGACTGCAGCGTGCTTTGGTCAGAAATTAACGTATAACGATGTAATTCGCTATTGACAAATAAAAACGGGAAGACCATCATGGCCTCACCCCGGCACAACAGCGGTCCATTTCAATTTCAAACGGGGCGAGACAACCAGGGCTGGCGCCCAACGCGCCCGGCCCGTGCGCGCTTCGCCCCGCCCCGGCTTCAAGAGCCCCTCGATACGGAGACTCAACATGGCAAAGGCGTTCGCATCCCAGGCCGACCTCGAAGAAAAGAAGGTCACCTTCACGCAGCTCTCGGAAAACGCATACGCGTACACCACGGAAGGCGACCCCAACTCGGGCGTCATCATCGGCGACGACGGCGTGCTGATCGTCGACACCACGGCCACGCCCGCCATGGCGCAGGACCTCATTGCGAAGATCCGCACGGTCACCGACAAGCCCATCAAATACGTCGTGCTCTCGCACTATCACGCGGTGCGCGTGCTGGGCGCTTCGGCGTACTTCAAGGAAGGCGCACAGCAGATCATCGCGAGCCGCGGCACGTATGAAATGATCGTCGAGCGCGGCGAAGCCGACATGAAGTCGGAAATCGAGCGCTTCCCGCGTCTGTTCGCGGGCGTCGAAACGGTGCCGGGCCTCACGTGGCCCACGCTCGTGTTCGAGAAGGAAATCACGCTGTTCCTCGGCAAGCTCGAAGTGAAGATCGCGCACCTCGGTTCGGGTCACACGAAGGGCGACACGGTGGTGTGGCTGCCGCAGCAGAAGGTGCTGTTCTCGGGCGACCTCGTCGAATACGACGCTGCGTGCTATTGCGGCGACGCCCAGCTCGCCGACTGGCCCGCCACGCTAGAAGCGCTGCGCTCGCTGGGCGCCGAAAAGCTCGTGCCGGGCCGCGGCCCCGCGCTGCTCAACCCCGCGGAAGTCAACAAGGGTCTCGACTACACGAAAGATTTCGTGACTACGCTGCTCGCGCAAGGCCGCGCCGCCGTGGCGCAGAAGCTCGACCTGAAGGGCGCGATGTCGCTCACGCGCGAGGCGATGGACCCGAAGTTCGGCCACGTGTTCATCTACGAGCACTGCCTGCCGTTCGACGTGACGCGCGCGTATGACGAGGCGAGCGGCATTACGCATCCGCGCATCTGGACGGCGCAGCGCGACAAGGAGATGTGGGACGCGCTGCAGGATTGAAGTGCTGCTTGACAGGCTGGAGACGGTGGAGACAAAACGATGATCGACTATCAGACGCTGACCTTCGACTACGCGCGATGCAGCGAACAAACTCCGGACGCCGCCGCGTGCGTGCGTCCGGTCGTGGTGGTCGGCGCGGGGCCGGTGGGCCTCGCGACGGCCATCGACGTCGCGCGGCAAGGCGTGCCGGTGGTGCTCGTGGACGACGACTGCACGCTTTCCACGGGCTCGCGCGCCATCTGCTTTTCCAAGCGCTCGCTCGATATCTTCGACCGCCTCGGCTGCGGCGACCGCATGGTCGAAAAGGGCGTGAGCTGGAACGTGGGCAAGGTGTTTCGCAAGGACGAACTCGTCTACACGTTCAACCTGCTGCCCGAAAGCGGCCATCATCGGCCCGCCTTCGTGAATCTTCAGCAGTACTACGTGGAAGGCTACCTGCTCGAATGTGCGCAGGCATTGCCCAACCTCGAAATCCGCTGGAAAAACAAGGTGACGGGCGTCGCGCAGCACGGCACGCCGGGCGCCGCCGATGCGCATGTCGCGCTCGAAATCGAAACGCCCGATGGCCCGTACACGCTGCTCGCGCGCTACGTGGTGGCCGCCGACGGCTCGCGCAGCCCGCTGCGCAAGCTGCTCGGCCTCGACAGCCACGGCCGCACCTTCAAGGACCGCTTCCTCATCGCCGACGTGAAGATGGAAGCCGACTTTCCTACCGAACGCTGGTTCTGGTTCGATCCGCCGTTCCATCCGAACCAGTCGGTGCTGCTGCATCGCCAGCCCGACAACGTCTGGCGCATCGACTTCCAGCTCGGCTGGGACGCCGACCCGGTGCTCGAAAAAACGCCCGAGCGCGTGATTCCGCGTGTGCGCGCGCTGCTCGGGCCCGACGTGAAGTTCGAGCTGGAGTGGGTGAGCATCTACACGTTCTCGTGCCTGCGCATGGACAGCTTCCGCCAGGGCAATGTGCTGTTCGCGGGCGACTCGGCGCATCTGGTCTCGCCGTTCGGCGCGCGCGGCGCGAATAGCGGGTTCCAGGACGGCGAGAACCTCGCATGGAAGCTCGCGATGGTGCTGGAGAACCATGCGCCCGACGCGCTGCTCGATACCTACGCGAGCGAGCGCGAATACGCCGCCGACGAAAACATCCGCAACTCCACGCGCTCGACCGACTTCATCACGCCCAAGAGCGCGGTGAGCCGCGTGTTCCGCGACGCCGTGCTCACGCTTGCCCGCGAGCATGCCTTTGCGCGGCAACTGGTGAACAGCGGCCGGCTTTCCGTGCCGGCGGTGCTGCGCGAATCGACCTTGAACACGCCCGACGAAGAGACGTTCGACGGCCAGATGGAGCCGGGCGCTTCGTGTGCAGACGCGCCGGTGCAAAACGCAGCGGGTGACGAGAGCTGGCTGCTCGCGCATCTGGGCGACCAGTTCGCGGGCCTCGTGTTCAGCCGCGCGGGCTCGGCGTTCGATACCGCGACGCTCGACACGCTGCAGGCGCTCTCGCGTTCTGCGGTGCCGCTCAAGTTCGTCGTGATGCTCGAAGGCGATGCGGCTGTGCCGGCGGGTCTGCCCGCATCGACGGTGGTGTTGCGCGACGTGCAAGGGCTGGCGGCGCAGCGCTACGGCGCGCAGGACGGCGCGTTCTATCTGATTCGTCCGGACCAGCACGTGAGCGCACGCTGGCGGCGCGCCGATGCGGCGCGCGTGGAGAGCGCGCTCAAGCGGGCGCTGTGCGTGCAAGGCACGGCATAGAGGAGCGAGGAGACAACCATGCTGAACACCCAACCGAACCTGGCAAGACCGGACGACTTTTACGAAGCGCTGATCGACATGCATCGCGATCTCGACGAGGCGCAGAGTCAATCGGCCAATGCGCAGCTGATCCTGCTGCTCGCGAACCACATCGGCGAGCACGAAACGCTGATGCAAGCGCTTCGCTTCGCGCGCGCAGGCGTGAGTGCGCCAGCGAGCAACGGTGCGACGGGAAAACTTGCGGCGTGAAAGACTGAAAGAGACTGATAGTGTTAATGAATGCGGCCAGTGCAAACTGGCCGCATTCATTTTCCCGCACGCAATTCATCGCCATTTACAGCACTTCTCGCGCAAGCAATCGTTTGCGTTCGCAAAGCGCGCATGACACCTCGGCGCATAGACTCGCGACAAGGGCTTTCGGCATGCTTTCCACGCGGGCCAACTATGCAAGCTGATTCAAGAACGTCCTGGAAAACGCCGTAAACGCGGCTCATAGCACTCACTTCGCAAACGCATAAGATAGTCAGACAAATGCGGGCGATGGAATCGTTTTCCGGGGATAGAACTTGAATCGCAGTCAAACATGGTCGCGTACGGCGGCGCCGGGCGAGATCATTTATTCGGAAGGCTTTGCAGGCGAACGATTGATCTTCGTGATCGCCGACGGCAAGGTCGAAATCTCCACGCGCTGCGACGACAAGAAAGTCGTGATGGCCACGCTCGGACGCGGCGAATTTTTCGGCGAGACCGCGCTGCTCGGCGCGGAACCGCGACCGAACACGGCGAAAGCGCTCAGCTTTTGCCAACTGACCGTCGTGCCCGCGAGCCTCATCGAAGAGGAACTCGAACGCGTCACGCCGATGCTGCGCCATGTGGTGCGCACGCTCACGCGGCGCGTCAAGGCGAAGGACGATCTGCTCGCCACCTACACCCATGCCGACTTCATGCCGGGCGTGCTGTCGTACGCGCATGTGCTCGCGCTGATCGCAGGCGCGAGCGATCGCGCCGAAGGCGGCGATACCTGGTCGCGACACGGCGCGAGCGGCGCCGAAGTGAGCGTGCCGCTCGCCGACGTCGTGCAGAAATGCCGTGCGGTGGCCGGCCATTCGCGTCCGCATGTGATGGCCATGCTCCGGCGCATGGAAAAGCTCAATCTCGTCGCGATGCAAAGCGGGCAGGCCACGCACCTCGCCAACAACGCGGCAGCGGCAGAAGGCGCGTTGGGCCGCCAGGTGGTGACGTTCGACCCTGTGCGCATCGTGGAGCGCGCCACGCAGGTCGCGGACAGCGATCTCGATGTGTCGATCAACAGCGAACTCGAACTGATCGAACTGGGCGATCTCGAAGCGCTGATCGGCGTGGAGCGCAAGGTCATTCTCAACAAGCTCTCGCACGCTGAAATCGCCGACGAGGTCTTCGCGTTCCGCAAGTCGAAGGTGCTCAACTTCGTCGAGCAAAAGGGCGTGGCGTATTTCTCGAAGCGCACGGGCCGAGGCTCGGGCGAACTCAAGTCGCTCGACGATCTGTTGTTCGTCGATCAACGTACGCTGTTCGAAGCCGTGAGCGCGCTCGATACCTACGATCTCGCGAAACTGCTCGCTTCGATCGAGGATCCGGCCGTATCCGAGCGCCTGCTCTCCGTGATGGCGGACGCACGCAAGAACGAAGTGTCGTGGGTCATGCGCCGCGACATCAAGATCGATCCTGTGGAAGTCGAAGATATCGAGCAGCGCCTGCTTGCAGCGGTGCGTGCACTCAAGACGCCTGGCGGACGCCAGGCGGATCGCTGAGTTGGGAGACGCGCATGGATCTGCTTACCCTGATTGGTATCGCCATTGGCGCGCTCGCCGTAGTCGCGGGCTTCTCGCTCGAAGGCGGCCATTTCGTCACGCTGCTTCAGCCTGAGGCGCTGGCCATCGTGCTGGGCGGCACGCTCGGCGCCGTGATGATCCAGAACACGTGGGCGCGTTTCTTCGATGCCATCAAGCAATTGCGCATGGCCTTCGTGAAGGCGCCGCGCGTCGATGAAGCGAGCCTCGCCGCCGTGCTGGAATGGGGCGATCAAGCCAAGCTCAATGGTCTGCTCGCGTTCGAGTCGATGGATCTGCAGGGCATTCATCCGTTCGCTCGGCGCGGGCTCGAACTGCTTGCGAGCGGTGTGTCGACCGCCGTGCTCGAAGATGCGCTCCAGCGCGAACTCGAAGCCTCCGGGCGCAAGCACATGGCGGCGGCGCGCGTGTGGCAGCAGGCGGGCGGCTATGCGCCCACGTTCGGCATTCTCGGCTCGGTGCTCGGCCTGATTCAGGTCACGGGGCATCTGATCGAGCCTGCCGAACTTGGGCCCGGCATTGCCGTGGCCTTCATCGCCACGCTTTATGGCCTGGCTTTCGCGAACCTGGTTTTTCTGCCGCTGTATGGCAAGATGCGCGCGCATATCGAAAGCGAACTGCGCCTGCGCAAGCTCTATCTCGACGGCCTGCTCGCCATTTCGCGCAAGGAGTCGCCCCATACGATCGCCACGCGCCTCGCTGGCGAGGTGGGCGGCAAGCGCGGCGGTTTTCAGGGCGAAGCGAACGTATGGGCGCTGGACACGACGCGCGCGAGCTGACCGCCCATGCTTTCCGATAAAGATTTGCCGCTCACGGCACAATTCGATCACGACGAGGACGAGGGCGGCGAATCGAGTTCCGGCCGCTGGCTCATCTCCTACGCGGACCTGATCACGACGCTGATGGTGCTGTTCCTCGCGCTCTACGCGATGCAGCTGGCGAAGCATAAGGAATCCGAAATACGATCGGCAGCGCAATCTACGAACACGACGGCAGCGGCCGTGAAAATGCCCGCCGTCGATCAGGCATTGCTCGCCGCGCTCGAAACGTTGCGCCAGCGCGGCGAGATCACGATCGTGCCGGCGGCGCGCGGCGTGGAGATCGGCATCAACGCGAAGATCCTGTTCAACGCGGGCGATGCCACGCTGCTGCCCGATTCGCTTGGCGTGCTGGGCCGTATCGCCGAGGTGCTGCGCGCGGCGCCGGCGGGCAATATCCTCGTGGAAGGGCACACCGACAGCACGCCGATCGCGAACGCGAAATTCGCGTCGAACTGGGAGCTCTCTTCGGCGCGCGCGGGCGCGGTGGTGCGCTTTCTGGTCGAGCGCGGCATCGAGCCTCACCGGCTCGCCGCGATTGGCCGCGCCGACAACTTCCCGCTCGTGGCAGGCAACGACCCCGCGAGCCGCGCGCTGAACCGGCGCGTGACGCTGATCGTGCAGCGCTGACGCTCACGCCCTTCGCGTGGTCGCCAAGGCAAACGCGCGTCACACCTGCATGGACGGCACATCCTTCATGCAGCGCAAGGCGAACATCGACCGGCTGTGGCGAATGCTCGAGATGCGATAGAGCTTCTCGCGCAGGAAGCGCTCGTAGCCGGCGGTGCCATCCACCGCCACCTTGATCCAGTAGTCGTACTCGCCGGAGACGAGATAGGCCTCCAGTACTTCGGGCAGCGCCGCGAGTTCGGCGCCGAAGCGCGCGAGCGCGTCGTCTTCGTGGCGGTCGAGCGTCACTTCCAGAATCACGATGTCGGCGTAGCCCAGCTTTTGCTGGTTTACGAGCGCGACATAGCCGTCGATATAGCCATCGGCTTCGAGCTGGCGGGTGCGATTCCAGCACGCGGTGGTGGACATGCCCACCTGCTCGGCCAGTTCGGCGTTGGAAAGTCGGGCGTTCTTTTGCAGGGCGCTGAGGATCTTGCGGTCCTGGTTGTCGAGCGCTTTGGGCGGGCGTTCACGGGGGCTCATGGCGAAAAAGAATCTTGTACAGGTAGATGCAATTCTAGCGGAAGAAGATTCTGTCTATTGGCCGTTTTTGCCTGAAAACCGGAAGCCTATCCACGCAATTCCCCGGTATATTTTCCACATGCCTTCTTGCCTGGCACGACCCACGCGGCCACCTCCCCGCTGTGGGGAGCGCCGCCGCAGCCACGAGCCGCGGTGGTCCGTCAGGGCCGTTTCCGTTGCACCCTGCGGCGGCTACCGGGCGTTGCGCGCGTTCACCACGCAGGCAGCAGTGTCCGGTCAGGCAGATGGCATTTGAAAACCGCGCTTTCGCGCGGTTTTTTGTTGCCCGTTTTTAATACCCCGCGACCCCGAGCGCCGTTCGTCACCCCGTCTTCGCCAGCACGCCCCGCAATGTCGATCCAGTTGTATCTCTCTTTTCTCGCCGCCGCGCTCGTCCTTGTCTACACGCCCGGTCCCGTCAACGTGCTCACCATGAGCCAGGCGCTGCACGCCGGCTGGCGCCGCGCGCTGCCCTGCGTCTGGGGCGGCACGCTCGCGGTGCTGCTCCAGCTCGCGCTGACAGCGCTGTGCCTCAATTCGCTGCTGCTCATTAGTGAGCATTCACTTACGTTGTTGCGTTGGCTGGGCGCGGCCTATCTGGTCTGGCTGGGGTGCAAGCAGTGGCGCAGCCGCTCTTTGACGGGCACGGATGCGCCTGCCGATGCCGACGATGCCTGCCGTCGCGATTTGTTCTGGCGCGGATTCGCGACCTCCGGGCTCAATCCGAAGACCTTGCTGTTCTTCCCGTCGTTTTTCCCGCAGTTCATGAGCGCCGATGCGCCCTGGAGCGCCAACCGTCAGTATTGGCTGCTGGCGGCGACGTTCGCGCTGCTGTTTGCGGGCGGCGTGGCTTCGATGGCGCTGTTTTCGCACCGGCTGCGCCACGTGCTGCAGCGGCCGAGGCGCATGCGCGCCGTGAACCGCCTGATGGGCAGCCTGCTCGTGGGAATGGGCGCGATGATGGCCGGCTTGCGCTGAGCGCGCAGGCGGCGGATGGCTCGCGCGAGGGGGCGCGAGCGGGCTGGCGTGACGCCGGTTCGGCGCGCGGCGGCGCTTAAGGCGAGGGAGTCAATGCGGCCGGCGCTGCCGTCGGGGTGGCGGCGGCAGCTGACGGCGTTGCCGATTCCGCTGCCACGCTCTGGGTGCCGGAGGCCGATGCGAGCGTTTGTGCCGCCGCTACGCTAGCCGACGCCGCCACGGCCGCAGACGCCGCCGCGGGCATCGCCGCATTGTGAGTGGTCACACTCGTCGCGAGCCCCGCAGCCTGCGGGTTTGCCGCAACCGGCGCCGGCACGCCCATGATCGCCGCCGCGGCTGCAGCGCCGTGGTCGACCGGTGCGGATGCGCCCGGAGCAGAAGCGGCGGGGGCGGGTGCCGCCGTGGCAGGCGCCGGCGCTGGCGCGGGCGCAGCCGGTGGCGCCGTCACGACCGGCGCGGCCGGCAGCGTGCTGCCATGCAACACCGCCGCACCCGTCGCCGCAGCCGCCGCAGCGGCGGCCGGCGCGGCCGACCCCACCGTAGTCGCGGCGGGCGCGGCGCTTGCCGTGACCGGCTCGATCGGCGGCGGCAACGGCGAAATCTTGATCGCGCCGGCACCCGGCACAGGCTCGCTGCGCGCCGAAGCGCTCAAGTACCGCCCGACCAGATCGAAGAAGCGCGAATAAAACGGGCCAGACTGGATCGTCTCGCTCGAAATCTTCACCATTTCGTCGCTGTTCGAGCGGATCGGCAGCGAAACCGACCCCAGAATCGAGAGCCCGACGCTCGCCGAGGTATCGCTCTTCTTGAGCGCGTAGCCGTTCTGCACGGCGTTCACGTACACCATGCTCGTATTGCTCGCATCGCCCGGCGTGCAGACCACGTGCACCTCCACGACGATGTGCTGATCCATCGTCGGCTGGAAGTTCTTCGTGGCGTCGACGGTGTCGTTGCGCGTCATTGTCGTCATGTAGCCCTGGCTCAGCAGCGCGCGGCGCGACGACTCGCAGGCGTCGGTGCTCGCGTAGCTGAAGCTGCGCGAGAACTGGCTCGGCGCGGTGCTCAGTAGCTGATCTTCCTGAAACTTGGGCTTGGGCGATGAGCACGCGCCGAGCGCAGCGGCCAGCGTCACCGTGGTTACGGCGAGGGCGGCGCTGCGAAGCGGGACGGGCAAACGAGGGACAACTTTCGAAAAACGGGACATGTTCGGGGCAAACAGGGCAGCAATGCGGCATTGCATCGGACGGCATGCATTGTAGTTCGGTTCCGCTGCGCGCGACCGAACGCTCGTTTTTTCGAGGCATTTCGAAAGCCGGACGAAGGCGTCCCGAAGCTTACATTCCACATGACGAAAAAAACGGGCCTCCGCCCAACGCGAAAGCCCGTGTCAACCCGGCGCCCGGGACAGCGAGCGGAGAAGAGCACTCGCTGGCGTGCGCCGCAGCCGGGTACCGCCGGCTGTTCCTGTGCGCAATGCGCTAAATCGTCGGGCCACACTCGCCGCCGCGCCCGCAACGCGGCGTCAGTGTGGGCTCACTTCATCGGTTCGTTCCGTCGACTTACTTCGTGCCGACCGTCGTGAGCGGCTGCCACTTGCCGTTCACGACCTTGTAGACCGTCACGCCGCCGTATTTGAGGTCGCCGTACTGGTCGTAGGCCAGCTCGTTCGTGGTCACGCCCTTCATGTTGGTGGTCTTGAGCGAAGCGAGGTAGATGTGCGGATCGGTCGAGTTCGCCTTCCTCATGGCGGCAAACACGGCGCGCGTGCCGTCGTACGCGTACGGCGAGTACAGTTCGACCGGCTTGTTGAAGCGCTTGGTGTAGCGCTCGACGTAGCGCTTGCCGCCCGGCATCTGGTCGAGCGGGCTGCCGCCCGACGAAGCGAGCGCGCCATCGGCCGCCGGACCGGCGATCTTGATGAGTTCGTCCGAGTGCATCATGTCGGGGCCGATCAGCGTGGCCTTGATCGCGAGCGACTTCATTTGCTTGAGCATCGGCGCGGCCTGAGTGTCGGCGCCGCCGTAGAAGATCGCGTCGGCGTCGGCCGACTTGATGTGCGTGAGGATCGAGCGGAAGTCCACGGCCTTGTCGTTGGTGAACTCCTGCGCGACCACCGTGCCGCCCGCTGCCTTCACGGCCTTGGCGAACTCTTCGGCCACGCCTTGACCATAGGCCGTGCGATCGTCGATCACGGCGAAGCGCTTGAACTTCAGGTCCTTCACGACGTACTCGCCGAGCACGCTGCCTTGCTGTGCGTCGGACGTGACGAGGCGGAACGTGGTGGGCAGCCCCTGGCGCGTATAGGTGGGCGCGGTGGCCGTCGCGATCTCGGGAATGCCGGCCTTCGCGTAGATCGGCGAGGCGGGAATGCTGGTGCCCGAGTTGAAGTGGCCGATCACGGCCGCAACGCCGTCGTCCACGAGCTTTTGCGCGACGGTCGTGCCGGTGCGCGGGTCGGCCTGGTCGTCGTAGGCGTCGAGCACGAAGTGCACGGGCTTGCCGCCGATGGTCGGGTTGGTGGCGTTCTCGTCGTCGATCGCCATTTGCACGCCGCTGCGGAAGTCCGCGCCGTAGTGAGCCTGGCCGCCCGTGAGCGGGGCGGCGAAGCCGATCTTGACGTCGGTGGCCTGGGCGAGCGCGCCGGCGCTCCACAGGGCCGCGACGGCGGCAAGCACAACGGGCGCGCGCAGGCGCAGATGGGGTTTGCTTGGGTTCATTCTGGTTCTCTCCTCAGCGGTCTACGTTTTTCATGGGCGCAGCCGGGCCCGCACCGCGTTCGGAGCGCGCGGCGTGCCTTTTTGCGCAGGGGTGAAGCAAAAGGAACCGGCCGCCAGATGGCGGTTTGCCGGGCGAAACCGTTGCGCACGCAACAGCCCCGGGACGGCCCGGTGGATACGCTAAAATTGCTTGGTTTTCAGATGCTTACAGAAACCTATACAGTCTCCAGAGAAGGACACGGCACAGTGGGAATGGCTGGCGGATCCGTACTGCCAGCATAAATATCCAGAAGCGACTGGATTGTATCCAATTCTGGCAGGCAAAAATATTGACGACAACACTTTTTCGTCGGACGGCGTTCGTCCGCCCGACGCCCACGAGCTCATGACGACAGTGCAGGCCAAGGAAGACCAGCGATCGCTGCCTCAAACGATCCGCGACCAGCTGCGCGACGAGATCCTGCGCGGCGTGCTGCCGCCCGGTGCGCAGTTGCGCCAGGAGAGCCTCGCGGAGCGCTTCGGCGCGAGCCGCATTCCCGTGCGCGAGGCGCTGCGCCAGCTCGAGGCCGAAGGGCTCGTGAGCTACCAGCTCAATCGCGGCGCGGTGGTGATCGCCATGTCAACGCAGGAGATCTGCGAGCTGCTCGACATTCGCGCGGCGCTTGAGACCTATGCGGCGAAGCTCGCGGTGCCGAACATGGTGGCGGGCGACATCGACGTGATGAAGCGCATTCTCGCGGCGTACGACGCCGCGTCGTCACCCGCGGAGTGGGCCGAATGCAACCGCCAGTTCCATCTGGCGCTGTGCGCGCCCGCGAATAACTCGCGGCTGCGCAAGATGATCGAGGAGTACTGCCTGAGCACGACGAATCGATATCCGCATCTGCGCATGTCGCTCGATACGGAAAAGAACGAGGTGCAAAGCGATCACTATGCGATCGTCGATGCCTGCAAGCGGCGCGACGTGGATGAAGTGGTGGCGCTGATCGAGCGGCATATTCTCGACACCAGGCGCGAAGTGATGGCCGCGGCGCGGCTGGCTGGTCTGGACAGCTAAGCGTTTCTTTTCGCTGCGCAGAATGGAAAAACGGCGAGCACCCCGTGAGGGACGCTCGCCGTTTTCATTGCAGCAGACTTACGTGTGGAGCGCTGCGCTTACACCGCCATCTCCGGCGGCGCCTGGCGGAAGCACCGCGTGATCCAGCCGAGGTACACGAGGCCGAGTACGAACCAGACCACGCCGAGCACGATGGCGGTCTTTTCGAGGCTGCACAGCAGCCAGATGTCGGTCACGGCGCCGATCAGCGGGAACACCACGCCGCCGAGCAACCCGAAGCCACGCGTGCCTGCAGCGCCGCTGAAGTACTGGCGGATCACGCACAGGTTCACCGAAGTGAACGCGAGGAACGCGCCGAAGTTGATGAACGAGGTGGAGGTGGCCACGTCGAGTTTCAGCGCGATCAGACCGACGACACCGGCGATGGCGATGTTGATCGCAGGCGTGCGAAAGCGCGGGTGGATGTAGCCGAAGATCGACTTCGGCAGCACCTCATCGCGGCCCATCGCATAGAGCAGACGCCCCACGCTGGCCTGCGCGGAGATGCCCGAGGCGAACTGCGCGAGGATCAGGCCCGCGAGGAAAATCGTCACGAAGATATCGCCGCCCACCTTGCGTGCGATTTCGAACGCGGCCGAATCGGGGTCCTTGAATACGGCGCCCGGATGCGCGAGCTGCAGCGTGTACGCGGCGATCACGAAGATCGCGCCGCCCACCAGCGCGATCAGCACGATGGCGCGCGGAATGGTCTTTTCGGGCTCGATGGTTTCCTCGGTGAGCGTGGAAACGGCGTCGAAGCCGAGGTACGAATACGCGGCGATCGCGGCGCCCGCCATCGTGGCCGAGAGCGGCACGTGCGGCTGGAAGAACGGCTGCGCCGTGATCAGGCCGCCCGGGCCCGCGGCCGCGGAGGCGTAGTGCAAGCACAGGACTACGAACATGGCCGCGATGCCGAGCTGCACGATCATCAGCACGATGTTGAAACGCGCCGCGAGTTCGATGCCGATGACGTTCAGCGCACTCGTGAGCACGATGAACGCGACGATCCAGATCCAGGTGGGCACGCTCGGGAACGCCGCGCCAAGATACGCCGCGCCGATCAGCCAGATCACCATCGGCAGGAAGAAGTAATCGAGCAGCGTGGCCCAGCCGATCATGAAGCCCAGGTGCGAATTGAAGCTTTTGCGCGTGTACGTGTAGGCCGAACCCGCGACCGGGAAAAGGCGCGCGAGCTTGCCGTAGCTAAGCGCCGTGAAGACGATTGCGACGAGCGCGATGAGATACGCGAGGGCGGCGGTGTCCTGGCTCGCGCCGGCGAGCACGCCGTAGGTGCCGTAGACGATCAGCGGCGCCATATAGGCGAGGCCGAACAGGAGCACGGACGGCAGGCCGAGTGTGCGCTTCAGGTGAGGTTCTTGAGTGCCGCGTTCATGCGACGGCGAGGCAGGCTTCATGATGCAGTTGTCTCCTGGGTGCTGCGGTTCTGGCAGGCATGGGCGAGCCTGGCGAGCCGCGCATGGCGGCTTGCCGGATCGCTGGTTGCCGGGCTTGTTACCGGGTTTTGCTGCTTGACGCTGCTAAGGCCATTAGCGCGTGCGCGGCCGGATACTGAGCGAGCGACGACCTTGCGCGTCGTTCTCGTCCGCGAGATTGAGTGCAATGCGTGCGTCGTGCAGATAGCTGTAGTGTTCGCGGCTTTGCGCGAGCAGCGTGCGATCCACCTTCGCGTGCAGCACCGCGTCTTCGTTCTTCAACTCGCAGAGCACGTCGCCGAACGGGCTCACGAGCGCCGTTTCGCCGGGGAACGTGAGGTTGTCGTCGCCGTCGCCGGTGCGGTTCACGAGCGCGGCGAACATCTGGTTCTCCATGGCGCGCGCAACGATCGCGCGGCGATGCACGGGGCCGAACGGATCCATGTTGCCGTTCGTGACGACGAGCATTTCCGCGCCGAGCGAGGCCACGGCGCGCGCCGTTTCGGGAAACTCGATGTCGTAGCAGATCAGGAGACCCACGGTCGTGCCCTTGTATTCGCACACCTCGAAGCGGTCGCCGGGCGTGAACACGCCCACGTCCGTGGCCCACAGATGCGTCTTGCGGTAACGCAGCGCGATGTCGCCGTGTTCGTCGATCAGGACGGTCGTGTTGTAGAAGCGGTCGCCGTCGCGCTCGGCGAGGCCGACCGCCACGCCGATGTTGGCAGCGCGCGCGGCGTCACGGACTTTGCTCAAAGACGGACCTTCGAGCGATTCGGCCACATCGCGCACGTTTTCGCGGGTGGGAAAGCCCGTGAGCGTGGCTTCGGGGAAGACGATGAGATCGCTGCCTGCGCGGCGTTTGGCCGTAGCGTCGAGTACGCGGGCGAGGTTGGGAGCGACTGCGCCGTCCACGACCGGGATCTGCGCGAGTTCGAGTTGCATGCCTGTCTCCTTCCTTATGTATTACGTAAAGCACCGCGTGGGCGTCTGGAGCGGCTATTATCTCCACGTTATTTTTGTCGAGAAATTACCCTGCAGGGGTACCCTGATCGGAGGACCCATGGAGCCCCTCATGGAACTGGACTGGCGGGACCGCGCGTTCCATCACCATATCGCGACGCTGATCGACGCCCTCGACGGCCCCGACTTCTGGACCCGCATGACGCGTGTGGTCGAGCGCTTCGTCGCGTTCGACAACTGGGTTGCGCTCGTCTTCCGGCGCGACCGCGCGCCGCTCGTGTGCGCCGAGTCGCCCATGCCCGACGGCACCGTGGATCTGTTGTTCCGCGCGTATCTGGAGGGGATGTACCTGCTCGATCCGTTCTATCTGAACGCGAGCGAAAAGCCGCGCGCGGGGCTCGTCACGCTCGCCGAAGTCGCGCCCGACAACTTCAGCATGACGGACTATTACCAGCGCTACTTCAAGAGCAACATCATCGGCGACGAAGTGCAGTTCAACGTGCCGCTCGACGAAGCGCGCACGCTGATTTTCTCGCTAGGCGCAAAGCACCATTACACGGAGCGCGATATTGCGCTGTTCGCGATGTTCGCGCCGTGGGTGGTCGCGCTCATGAAGCAGCGGCTTGCGTATGAGACGTTTGCCGAAGGTGTTGCCGAGGCGGTCGCGTCGGATGTGGCCGAAGCCGACAGCGCGGCGCAGCAGGGGCAGTTGAGCGAGGCGGGCTTCGCCAGCCGCATCGAGGCGGTCACGCAGCAAAGCGGACGCGTGGCGCTCACCGCGCGCGAGATCGAAGTGGTGCGTTTGAGCCTGAGCGGCTTTTCCACGCGTGCGATTGCGGAGCGGCTCGAAATTTCGTTCGAGACCGTGCGTGCGCACAAGAAGCATATTTACGCGAAGCTCGGCGTGAGTTCGCAGTCGGAGTTGTTTGCGCTCTTCTACGAGCCACTCGGGCGCGTGGGCGCATGAGCGCCGCGCGCCTTTGACGGCGCGCGTCAGAACTCGACGAGCGCGAAGTCTTCCTTGCCCACGTCGCAGAGCGGGCAGCGCCAGTCGTCGGGCACGTCGGCCCAGCGGGTGCCGGGAGCGAGGCCGTCGTCGGGGGCGCCTGCGGCTTCGTCGTACACCCAGCCGCAGATCACGCAGACCCATTGCTTGAGGCCGTCGTCGGCGCTGGCCGCAGCCGTCGAGGCGCTTGCCGATGCCTCGGGCGCGGCGCCTTCGGGCGGGGTGTCGAGCGCGACGACGAGCGGCGCTGCGGTGCTCTCGCGGTCAGCGAGCTTGCTTTGCAGCGTGGCAAGCAGCGCGGCGGCTTCGTCGGCGGTGAGGTCGATCCAGTACGGGTCGCCTGCGCCGTCATTCAGGCGTTCAGGAGAGAACTGGATTTCGAGGGCGACGCCTTTCTTGTACATGAGCGAAAACGGTTGGCTTGATGCCCCTGACGCGCCGCACTTACAGGAAGTAGCGGAACAGCAGCGAGGCCGCGATGCCGAAAGCGCCGATCAGCGCGAGCATTTGCAGGAGCGAGATGGACTTGCCGGACTTGGCGTTCGAAGCGGCGGGACGGGGGGTGGTGTTCATAGGGTGATCTTGCGGCGGCGTGGGTTGCGGTCTCGATTGCGCCCCGAAAAACCGCCATCATCGGCATGACGGCGGCAGAGCGCGGCGGGGGAGTTTCGCACGATTTCGCGTCGACGGGGGCATTTGCGGGGCGACTGTGCGCACGCGCCGCAGATTTCGCCCCCGGCAACCTGCGCCGCACAGCGGCATCGATTATCGCCGCTAATCCGGGCCGGATTCCTGAGCGCGCGGAGATGGTTTATTTCGCAGGCGTTGAGAGAAGCGGCTCACAACTGCAGCCAGCGCCGTTCGACATACGAGAACAGCCAGCTGACCGGCACCGCGCAGGCCATGCCGATGGCGACTTGCGCCACGCGAAAGAGCGCGACGTCCCACACCGGCCCGTTCATGGGCACGAGCAGCACGATGGTGGTGGTGATCGCGCCCAGTCGCGCGGCGGTGCTCACGCTCAGGCACCAGCAGCCGATGATCACCACGCTCACGGCGACGAGGTAGGCCGCGAGATTTTCCGGGCCGAACGCCGCCGTTGCGAGCCCCACCGCGCCGCCCGCAATCGCGCCGATGAACTGGTCGCGCGACTGCGCGAGCGTATCGGCGTAGTCGTGCTGGGTCACGGCAATCGCCGTGATCGCGGCCCAGAACGCCTGTTCGGTGTGGAGCGCGCGGCCGATGCTGTACGCGAGACCCGCTGCGCAGACGGCGCGCAGCGCCATGAGCGTGCCTTGCGCGGCGCGGCTCCTGAGCGGCAGGCGCTTGAGCGCGCCCAGCGCCGATTGCTGGAGCGAAGTGAGATAGGCGTAGAGGTTGTCTTGTGGGTCGTGCATTGCGCGTGATCGGTCGTAAGAAAAAACGTGAGGCCAGGCGGGCGCGCTGCCAAGCATATCAAGCCGTGTTTACCGTGTGCGGATCGTCGGGCAGGCAATGCATGCGCAACGGCTTTGCCGCGTGGCGCAAGTCGCGCTCGACGGCGCGCCGCGCGCCTTGCGCGTCGCGGCGCTTGAGCCGGCGCATGAGGCCTTCGTGCGCATCGTTGAGCGTGCGCGTGAAGTCGGCGTCGTCGAACAGCAGGTTCGAGATCGGGCCCACCTGGAGCCACACCGTTTCGATCAGATCCACGAGCAGCGCCGATCCGCTCGCGCGATAGAGCACGAGGTGGAACGCTTCGTTGGCGTCGAGATAGCGCGTGCGCTTGTTCTGCGCGAGCGCCTCGGCCATCTGCGCGCACAGCGCGTCGAGCTGCGCGATTTCGCTGGCGGTGAGGCGCGTGGCGGCGAGAAACGCCGCTTCGCCTTCGAGCATCACGCGCATGTTGAGCACGTCGTCGAACTGCGCGCGCGTGAGTTGTGGCACGACCACGCCGCGGTTGGGCAGGTTCACGAGTGCGGACTCGCCTGCGAGGCGCACGAGCGCCGCGCGCACCGGCATCTCGCCCACGCCCAGTTGTTCCGCGAGCGCGTGGATGCGCAGACGCTCGCCCGGCACGAAGCGCCCGAGGCTCAGCCAGCGGCGCAGCGTGGCGTAAGTCTCGTCCTGCAGCGATTGATGTGCGCGTGTCTTCATCGTGTGCTGAGTTCGCTCAGTTCATTCGCGCAGGCATCGAAGGCGGCAAGCAGGCCGTCGACGTCGGCCCCGGTCGTTTCCGGGCACACGAGCATCATGTTGTGGAACGGCGTGATGAGCACGCCTTGACGAGCTTGCACGCGTGTCTCCTTGAGATTTGATCAAATCTTCGCACGGCCAATTCGAGTAGCAAATTTGATCAAATTCTCACGCATACAAAAAAGGCGCGATGCCATCCAGCATCGCGCCTTTCCGCAGTCAAACAAAACCGTGCGTTACTTCCTGTCGATCGAGATCGCTCCCGGACCCGTCACTGCGAGTGCGAGCAGGCCGCCGGCGATGCTGATGTTCTTGTAGAAGTTGATCATGTTCGCCATTTGATCGGCGCCGGTCATGGTCCAGAAGTGATGGCCGATGAAGGCGGTCGCAACGGTATAGATCGCGAGCAGCACGGCGAGGGGCCGCGTGTAGAAGCCCACGAGCAGCAGGATGCCGACCGCGAACTCCATGATCACGGCGATGACGGCCGACAGCATCGGCACGGGCGCGCCCACGTGCGCCATGTAGTCGACGGTGCCCGAAAAGCCGGTGATCTTGGACCAGCCGAACAGGATGAACAGGGAAGTCAGCAGAATGCGCGAGACCAGCAGCACGACGTCGTTGCCCGGCCCGAACAGGTTGTATCGCATGTTTTTCTCCGAAGAAGTTTTAAGCAGTTCACTACGTATCAGTTCGCGCTTCGCCGGGCGGCGGCCCGCTCTCAGTGAGCGGACCGCCGCGCGCCGGTCTGCGCCAGCATAACCTCAGGCGCGACGCGCAGGTTAAGACCAAAGCTCCGACACTTCGATATTACGCAGATCGAACACCAGGACCTCTGCATCGTGTCCGTCGCTGAAGCTCAACTCGCGCTCGGAGCGGATGCGCGCGCCGTCGCCTTCGCCCAGTTCCACGCCGTTCAGCTTCACGCTGCCGCGCGCCACGTGAACGTAGGCGTAGCGGTCGGCGCCCACTTCGACCTTCGCCGTTTCCGCGCCGTCGAGGCGGCCGGCATACACGCGTGTATCCTGGCGCAGCAGCAGCGAGTCTTCGGCGCCGTCCGGCGAGAGAATCAGGCGGAACTTGCCGCGCTTTTCCTCATCGGCGATGTTCTTCTGCTGGTAGCGCGGTTGCGCGCCCTTCACGTTCGGCGCAATCCAGATCTGCAGGAAGTGCACCCCTTCGTCGGCCGAGTGGTTGAACTCGCTGTGCGCGACACCGGTGCCGGCGCTCATCAGCTGCACGTCGCCGGGAACGATCACCGAGCCCGTGCCCATCGAATCCTTGTGCTCCAGCGCGCCTTCCAGCACGTACGAGAAGATTTCCATGTCGCGGTGCGGGTGCTTGCCAAAGCCGCGCGCCGGGGCCACGCGGTCGTCGTTGATCACGAGCAGGTCCGAGAAGCCCACTTGCTTCGGATCGTAGTAGTTGGCAAACGAAAACGTGTGACGCGAGCTGAGCCAGCCATGTTCACCGCGGCCGCGTTGGTCTGCCTTGCGAAGTTCGATCATTTTCGTCTCTCTGTGTGAATCGTTTCGATTCGGTTGACGGGTTGCGATGGAAGAATTTTAGGTCAATCAAATCGACTTGAATCGCCGTAAAATACGACTCACTGTCACATTGAAGTGGACAATCGCAATGCAACTCGACGACATGCGGATCTTCGTGAATACCGTAGATGCGGGCAATTTCACGGCGGCAGCCCATCGGCTGCGGCTTTCCAAGCAGTTCGTGAGTCGGCGCGTGGCGGCGCTGGAGGCCGATCTGGGCGCGCGCCTGCTCGTGCGCAACACGCGCAAGCTGGCGGTCACGGACCTCGGCCAGGACTTCTACGAGCGCGCGAAGCGCATCCTTGCGGACGTCTCGGAGGCCGAGCAGGCCATGTCGGACCGGCGCAGCGAGCCCCGCGGCCTCCTGAAAGTGAGCGCGCCGATGTCGTTCGGCATGGCGCACCTTTCGCCGCTCGTCGCCGAATTTCTGCGCGAGCATCCGGACGTGCGCTTCGACATGGATCTGAGCGACCGCACCGTCGACGTGATCGGCGAGGGTTTCGACATGGCGCTGCGCATCGGCCGGCTGGCGGATTCCACGCTGGTCGCGCAAAAGCTCATCGACGTGCGCATGATCGCCTGCTGCAGCCCCGGCTACCGGCGCCGGCGGCGCGCGCCGCAAACGCCCGCCGAGCTCGCGCAGCACGCCTGCCTGCCGTACGGGCAGCAGGGCCGCGCGCCGTGGGAATTCATCGTCGACGGCGTGCGCACGCCTTTCGACGTGCACGGGCCGCTGCGCGCGAACAATGGCGAAGTGATCCGCGACGCGGCCATTGCCGGGCTCGGCATCTGCTATCTGCCGGACTTCATCGTCGCGGGGTCGGTTGACGCGGGCCTGCTGGTGGAGGTGCTGGAACCGTTCATGCCGCCGCCCAACGCGCTCCATGCGCTGTACCCGCAGCATCGTGAAGCTTCCGTGACGATCCGCGCATTCACGCAATACTTGCGCGAGCGGCTCGCGGCGCGTGCGGCAACCGCGCGTGGCGGGGCGCTTTGACGCAGCAAGCCTGCGGCCCTTGCAGAAGGGCCGTTGCGCCTGCATCTAACGGGTAGAGCTTCGTGAACGCATCATGACAGCGCGGCCGCGTGAGGCGCATTGTCGCAGTTTCGTTGTATGCTCACCGCCCCGAGGGTTGCTCGGGCCGCGCGATGCGGGCGCGGAACCCCCATGCCGGCGGGCTTTGACGGACGCTATGGGGTCCGATAGGCAGGGTTAATACCCGCGATCAAAGCAACCAATTTTTCAAACGGACGCGGTTCCCGTAATCTTCGTCCATACCTTTTCCCAACCCAGAGCGAGGAAACAACGCATGTCTCTCATCAACACGCAAGTCAAGCCGTTCAAGGCAACCGCATACCACAACGGTAAGTTCGTTCCGGTCTCTGAGGAAAACCTCAAGGGCAAGTGGTCGGTTGTCGTGTTCTACCCGGCCGACTTCACTTTCGTGTGCCCGACCGAACTCGGCGACCTGGCTGACCAGTACGCAGAATTCCAGAAGCTGGGCGTTGAAGTCTACGGTGTGTCGACCGACACGCACTTCACGCACAAGGCATGGCACGACACGTCGGACACGATCGCCAAGATCAACTACCCGCTGGTCGGCGACCCGACGGGCGCAATCACGCGCAACTTCGACGTCATGATCGAAGAAGAAGGTCTGGCACTGCGCGGCACGTTCGTGATCAACCCGGAAGGCGAGATCAAGCTGTGCGAAATCCACGACAACGGCATCGGCCGTGACGCCAAGGAACTGCTGCGCAAGGTGCAAGCTGCCCAGTACGTGGCAGCACACCCGGGTGAAGTCTGCCCCGCCAAGTGGACGCCGGGCGCTGAAACACTCAAGCCGTCGCTCGACCTCGTCGGCAAGATCTAAGCGTCGCTGTGCAAATGCGATCGCCCTGATCGCATGACGCCGAAGTCTCACTAGCTGTATCCCCGGGCCGCGCCCACGCGGCCGCGGCCCGGGTGCCCTGTTCGCCTCTCGACGCCATAAGCGGAACGGCGAAATTGCCAGGCAATACTTAGAATTCCCCCGCTTCTTCTCTAGCCGGAAAAAAAGCCATGCTCGACGCCAACCTCAAAGATCAACTCAAAAGCTACCTCGAAAAAGTCACGCAGTCGATCGAGATCGTTGCGTACCTGGACGATGGCGAGAAGTCGCAAGAACTGCAGCAACTGCTGCAGGACATCGCATCGCTCTCGAATCGCATCTCCCACGAAGAACGCCGTGGCGCCGCAGCCGGCGACGCGCGTACCCCTTCGTTCGACATCAAGCGCGCGAATTCCGACGTGAAGGTCACGTTCGCGGGCATTCCGATGGGCCACGAATTCACGTCGCTCGTGCTGGCGCTGCTCCAGGTGGGCGGCCACCCGGTCAAGCTCGAGAACGACACCATTGAACAGGTGAAGGCGCTCGACGGCGCGTTCTCGTTCGAAGTCTATATGTCGCTGTCGTGCCAGAACTGCCCGGAAGTCGTGCAGTCGATCAACGCGATGGCTGCGCTCAACCCGAATGTGCAGATCGTCACGATCGACGGCGCGCTCTACCAGGACGAAGTCGAGAAGCGCCAGATCATGGCCGTGCCGACCATCTACCTGAACGGCGAAGTGTTCGGCCAGGGCCGCATGGGCGTGGAAGAGATTCTCGCGAAGCTCGACACCGGCGCCTCGTCGCGTGCTGCCGAGAAGCTGAACCAGAAGGATGTATTCGACATGCTCATCGTCGGCGGCGGCCCCGCTGGCGCTGCGGCTGCGATCTACGCGGCGCGCAAGGGCATCAAGACCGGCGTGCTCGCCGAGCGCTTCGGCGGTCAGGTGCTCGACACGATGGCCATCGAGAATTTCGTCTCGGTCACGGAAACGGAAGGGCCGAAGTTCGCCACGGCGCTGGAGCAGCACGTGCGCGCCTATGACGTCGACATCATGAACCTGCAGCGCGCCGATGCGCTCGTGCCCACGGGCAACGGCTTCGAAGTGCGCACGCAAAGCGGTGCGACGCTGCGCGCGAAGAGCGTCGTGCTCGCCACCGGTGCGCGCTGGCGCAACGTCGATGTGCCGGGCGAGCAGCAGTACAAGAACAAGGGCGTGGCCTACTGCCCGCACTGCGACGGCCCGCTCTTCAAGGGCAAGCGCGTGGCGGTGATCGGCGGCGGCAACTCGGGCGTGGAAGCGGCGATCGACCTGGCCGGTATCGTGAGCCATGTCACGCTGCTCGAATTCGGCGCACAACTGCGTGCGGACGAAGTGCTGCAACGCAAGCTGCGCAGCCTGCCGAACGTCACGGTGCACGTGAACGCGCAAACCACGGAGATTTCCGGCGACGGCCAGAAGGTAACGGGTCTCGCTTTTCTCGAACGCACGTCGGGCGAGAAGCGTCATCTCGAACTCGAAGGCGTGTTCGTGCAGATCGGCCTCGTGCCGAACACCGAGTTCCTCAAGGGCACGGTGGCGCTGTCGAAGCACGGCGAGATCGAAGTGGACGCGAAGGGCCAGACGTCGGTGCCGGGCGTGTTCGCCGCGGGCGACGTGACGACCGTGCCGTTCAAGCAGATCGTGATCGCCGTGGGCGAAGGCGCGAAGGCATCGCTCGGCGCATTCGACTATCTGATCCGCTCGTCGGTGGAACAGGAAGAAGACGCGAAGGCGGCGCCCGTGGTCGCCTAAGCAAAGGGTTGTAGCAGTCTCTCTTTACGCCGGCTCACGCCGGCGTTTTTTTATGGTTTCGCGAGATGAGGCGGCTCAGTCCTGCACGAGCGGGCTGCCATACGGGAAGTCGGCCGCCGGTTCCGCATGCTTTTGCCGATGGGCCTGGCGCAATGGCTTGAGCACGAACACGGCGAGCAGGGCGGAGACCGCCGCCATGCCCGAGGCGAGCATGAATACCGCGTGCCAGCTGCCGGTTGCCGCGGTGATCACGCTCGTGAACGGCACGAGCAGCGCGGCCGTGCCCTTCGCGGTGTAGAGCAGACCCGCGTTGGTCGCGGCGAACTTTGGACCGAAGGTGTCGCCGCAGGTGGCGGGGAAGAGGCTGTAGATCTCGCCCCATGCGAAGAACACGATGCCCGTGAGCACGACGAACGCCGTCGGGCTGTGGCCGTATTGCGAGAGCAGCACGATGCCGATCGCCTCGATGCCGAACGCGACGAACATCGTGTTCTCGCGGCCGATGCGGTCCGATACCCAGCCGAAGAAGGGTCGCGTGAGACCGTTGAGCACGCGGTCGATGGTGAGCGCGAACGTGAGCGCAGGCAGCGTGAGGCCGAGCAGCGAGACGGGCGAGTCGTGCAGGCCGAAGTCCTTCGCGATGGGGCCGAGCTGCGCGGTCGCCATCAGGCCGCCTGCGGCCATCATCACGAACATGGCGTACATCACCCAGAAGATGGGCGACGCAACCACCTCGCGCGGGCTAGCGTTGTAGACGGCGCTCGCACTCTGCGCGACCTGCTTCGCCGCGTGTCCCATTTGTCCGATGGCGCGTTTCGCCGCCGCTACGCCGTGCGAGGCGGGCGCGCTGAGCGCGAAGCCGAGCACGAGCACGACGATCCCTTGCCCCAGACCGAACCAGAGGAAGGTGGATTCGTATCCGCTGCTCTTGATCATGTTGGCGATCGGCACGACGGTCGCAGCCGAGCCGGCTCCGAAGCCCGCCGCCGTGATGCCGGCCGCGAGCCCGCGCCGGTTCGGAAACCATTTGAGCGCGTTGCCGACGCAGGTGCCATAGACGGCGCCCGCACCGAGCCCGCCGATGGCGGCCGCGATATAGAGCACGGGCAGCGACGCGGCGACCGAATTGAGCACCCAGGCAACCGCGCACAACAGCCCGCCGCCCACGACCACGGGACGCGGCCCGTACTTGTCGACGAGCCACCCTTCCACGGGCACGAGCCAGGTTTCGGTGACGACGAAGATCGTGAACGCGACCTGAATCGCGGCGCGCCCCCAGTGATACTTCTCGTTGATCGGATTGACGAACAGCGTCCAGCCGTACTGCATGTTGGCGATCATCGCCATGCAGATGACGCCGAGCACGAGTTGCGTCCACGGCGACGCGAATCGCGACGCCCCTCCTTGCCGATGCTCCATGTGTGTCTCCGGTTTCTTCGAATGAATGTCTTCTGCGAGGGGCGGTCGTTGCCAGAATCGCAGTCGCAAATCCTGTCGTTTAGCTGACAGTCGTTTACACAATATGTAATATATCAATGAAGTCAAGCGGAAGACATCTCAGGGCTTCTACTAGCTCCGGGCATTGATGAGTATGGTTTTTGAAAGCTTGTGACCGATGCCGCCGGCGCCAGAAAAAAAGCCCGCCGGCTAGGCCGGACGGGCTGAGGCATGCGCGAGATAGCGGAAATCGCGACATGTGATGTCGTTATAGTTGAAAGCTTTTGGTAATGTAAGGAGAAAATTTTCTAAAGCCTTTCAGATTGATTTGAGTGAAAGGTTGGCCGCCGGTTTTGCGCGCAAGTTGGCGGCCCGGCAGGACGCGAGGTCGTGCAGCGTCCCGGTACGCGTGCCAAACTGGCTGCCGGCGGGTCGACACCGCCGATCGAGGAGACGAATCATGCAGCGCGAAACATTCATCCGCAGCCTGGCTGAGGAAGGCTTTCCCGAGCCCGTCGTCGTGACGCGCGAAGCCGGCGTCATGGAGGTCCATTCGCATCCGTTCGAAGCGAAGGCGCTGGTCATCGAGGGCGAACTGCACATCCGCGTGGGCGGCGAGGAGCGGCTCTACAAGGCCGGCGACGTGTTTCATCTCGCCGCCAACCTGCCGCACGCCGAGCGCTACGGGCCACAGGGCGTGCAGTATCTGGTGGGGAGGAAGTGAGGGCGGGGCGCCTATGCCGCGAGGGGGCGAAGCTCCGAGAGATCGGCGTTTCCTGCGGCTTCCTCCAGATCGTAGTCGCTCTGGAGGTTCATCCAGAACTGCGGTGAGGTGCCGAATACGATCGACAGACGCAGCGCGGTGTCAGCGGTCACGCTGCGCGCGCCATGCACGATTTCGTTGATGCGCCGCGGCGGTACTTTCATGGCTCGCGCCAGCGCGTTCTGGCTCATCTCCATCGGCGTGAGGAATTCCTCCTGCAGCACTTCGCCGGGATGGACGTTCCGGAGCTTTTTCATAGTCCGCACCTCAGTGGTAGTCGACGATTTCGACGTCATGGGCGTGGCCGCGACTGCGCACCGGACCAGATGAGTGCCGTTTCCTTGTCATGGAAGTTTTGGATCGCCATGCCAAAGCATAACGCCGTGCGTCATATGACGCACGGCGTTATAGTCGACCAAAGTCCGTTCGCGTCAAGCGAACATGGAAAAGCGACGCGCTCCCTTACCCCCGCACCGCGATCTCCCTCTTCCACCCCGCGATGATCTTCCCGGCGAGCGCGTTGTAGTCGCCGTCGAAGTGGTGATCGCCGTTCGTCTTGACGACGTCGATGCCGGTATTCACGAGCGCCGGACACAGCGTGTCTTTCTCGCCCGCGCCATACACGCATTGCACGATCGAAGGCGGCACCTTCGCGAGTTCCGGGCGCACCTGCAGTGCGTTGTCGCTGGCGGGCATGCCGAGCCAGCCCGTCACGCGGATCTGGAAGTCGGCGTCCGGTGCGAAGCCGAGCAGCGACATGTACGACACCTTCGCGCGCAACGCGTCGGGCAGACGGTTGTAGGCGAACGGCATCACGTCCGCGCCGAACGAGTAGCCCACCAGCGCGATGTGCTGCGCATGCCAGCGCGAGCCGTAGGTCTTCAGCACGCGGGCGAGATCGTGGCTCGTTTGCTCGGGCGTCTTTTCGCTCCAGAAGTAGCGCAGCGCGTCCCAGCCGATCACCGAAATACCCTGCTTTTGCAGCGCTTCTGCAATCGTCTTGTCGAGATCGCGCCAGCCGCCGTCGCCCGAGATCACCACCGCGAGCATGTCGGTGGGGTGCGCCGCGGGCAGTTCGACGAGCGGCAGGTCCGACACGTCCTCTTCGCTTTCCGTCACGACGCGCAGGTGATTCGATGTGAGCGCAACGATCTTGTCGGCGTCGGCAACGCCGGGGGCGAAGGTGCGCGATGCACCAGGACCGGTTGCGCGCGCATCTTTCGTCGTCACGCCCTGCTCGAAGAAACCGGGCAGGCCATTGCCGCGCGAGAGCGTGGGGTCGGCCGGGCAGGGCGCGAAGCGCGCGTCGAGCTTCGCGGCCGGATCGAGCGACACGGCGCCCGCCATCGTGTTCGCGGGCGCCTGCGAGAGCATGTGCTGTGCGATGAGTGCACCCTGGCCGCTGCCGATGGCGATCGGCGCGTAGTACTCGCTGGAGCCCAGTTGGCGTTCGAGCTGGTGGCTCAGCGCTTCGGCGTCGCTGTAAAGCTTGTGGCAGGCCTCGTTCTTCACGGCGGCGAGGTTCTGCGCATAGCGCTCCGTATCCACGCCCACGACGAGTGCGCCATGCTGCGCGAGTGCGTCGGCGCGCGTCTGGTCGGCGGCGCTCCAGTGCTTGTCGGCCGAGAACAGCACGGTGAAGCCGCGTATCGCGCCACCCGGCTTCGTCACCGCGACTTCGCCGTAACGGCCGCCGGAAACGTGCATCGTCGCGGCGGAGGCGGGCGTCGAGGCGGGCATCGAAGCGGCGTTGGCGTGAGCCGTGAAAAACGCGAGCACAGCGGCGCCCGCTGCCGTGCCTGCAATGCGCGGCAGCCTGGAAATACGGAATGTCATGAGCGCCAGCCTCCTGCCAGCAGCGATAGATCGGCGAGGGTGATGAACACGCTGATCGAGCCCGAAGCGGCCAGATAGCGTGGTTCCCAGCGCGGCGCGAACTTGTTCTTGAAGCCGCGCAGCCCCCGGAAGTTATAGAAACGGCCGCCGAAGCGCCAGATGAAGCCCGCGAGCCGGTGCCACGACGACGCGAGCGGCGACGGACCCATGCCCGAGAGCGGTGCCATGCCGAGCGAGAGCGACTGGTAGCCGGCGGCCTTCAGATGCAGCGCGAGCTGCGTGAACAGATACTCCATCGCGTAGGGCGAGGCGCCCGGCAGATGGCGCATGACGCCAACCGTCGCGTCGGTGTTCAGATCGGTCGTCATGAAGGTGACGAAGGCGAGCGGCTCGCCGTTCTGGCGGATCAGCAACACGGACTGCGCGGCGAGATAGTCGTCGTCGAACGCGGCCACCGAGAAGCTCTTTTCGCGCGCTTCGCGGTCCTGCAGCCAGGCGTCGGAGATCGCGCGCAGCACCGGCAGGCTCGCACCCATCTGCGTGGGCTCGATGTGTTCGATCGAAAAACCGTCGCGTTCGCCGCGCTTGAGCGCGTAGCGCAGATGCGCGCGCTGCGGACCCTTGAGATCGAATTCCTGCAGCATCACGCGCGCTTCCTCGCCGAGCTTCATCAGCGTGAGGCCGGCGTCGAGATAGAGCGGCAGCGCGTCGGCGCGTACCTGATAGAACGCCGCGCGGCCGTTGTGAGCATGGGCGAGCGTGACGAATTCGCGGATCAGCGCGGGCCACTCTTCGCGCGGGCCGACCGGATCGTGCAGCGCCGCCCACGTGCGGCCGCGCTTCGCGTACATGAGGAATGCCTTGCGCGAGGCGGAGAAGAGGAAGCTCTTGTCGCCCATCAGCGCGAGTCCCGCGTCGCTGCGCTCCTGCGCGCGCACGATACGCGCGGCCTCTTCGAGGTCTTCGCTCGGGGGCATCACGAAGCGGCCGGCGGCGGGGCGCAGCAGTTGCCACAGCGCGAGCGCGGCGGCGAACACGCCGGCGCCGAGCGTGGCGCGCAGCGCGCGCGGGGCGCGGCTGTGGAAGGCGAATTGCCACCAGAGGCTCTGCGAGTACTGTACGTCGCGGAACGCGAACAGCAGCACCCATACGGCGAGCGCGATCACGCAACCGACCGAGGCGAGCCAGGCCGGCGTGAAGCGTTCGGAGAACATCGACGAGTGGCGATTGAAGCGCTTGCGCGTGCCGAGGAGCAGCACGATCAGCACGCCCAGCACGCCCGCTTCGACGAAGGCGAGGCCCTTGGCGAGCGAGAGCGCGAGGTTGGCCACGGCGATCACGAGCGCGAGCCACCAGGCGGCGTCCAGGCGCCGCAGCAGACCGCGCGCGACGAACAGGAGCAACACGCCGAAGAGGCTGCCCATCAGTTGCGAGCTTTCGAGCACCCAGAGCGGCACGATGGTTTGCAGCAGCGCGATGCGCTTGGAGAACGCGGGCGTGGCGCCCGAGATCACGAGCATGCTGCCGGTCACGAACGTCACGATGGCGAGGAAGAGCGGCGCGAGTTGCGAGACGCCGTCGGCGCCGCGCTTCGCAAAGCGGGCGCTGAGCGGCGTCTTGAGCGCGCGGCCCTCGAATACGGCGAGCACCGCCGCCGCGAGCGCGAGCGGCGCGCCGAAGTAGATCGCGCGATAGGCGAGCAGCGCGGCAAGCACCTTGGAGGTGGGCACGCTCGGGCCGAGCGCGTAGACCATCGCGGCTTCGAACACGCCGATGCCGCCGGGCGTGTGGCCGATCAGGCCGAGCAGCATGGCGGCGCAATACACGGTGAGGAAGTCGGGGAAGCCGAGGAGGGCATGCGGCATGACCGACCAGAGCGCCAGCCCGGCGCCGACCACGTCGAGCGCGGCCAGCAGCAGCTGCGCGACGAGGTCGCGCCGCGCCGGCACCGCAAAGCGCAGCCAGGCGCGGCCGAACGGCTCGATCTCGCGCGCGCTTGCGGGGCAAAGGATGACCATCACCGCGCCGCAGCCGAGCACCACGCCGCCAATCAGGCGCAGCTCGTCGGGCGAGAGGTGCAGCAGACCGGAGAGCGTGCCGGCGGCGCCCACCATGCCGAGCGCGGTCATGAGCACGAGGGCGAGGGCGAGCGTGACGCTCGTGAACACCGTCATGCGGCCGATCTGCGCGGCGGTGACGCCCGCGCCGCCATAGACGCGGCAGCGCACGGCGCCGCCCGTGAGTGCGCCGAAGCCGGTGACGTTGCCGAGCGCCGAGCCGGCGATCGCGCCGGCCCACAGCGCGCCGCGCGAGACGCGCGCGCCGAGGTAGCGCAGGCCCACGGCGTCGCGTCCGACCAGCGCGACGAAGCTCACGGCCGTGGCGGCGAGCGCGCCGACCCATTGGGCGGGCGTGAGCGTCCAGAGCTGGCGGATCACCGAGTGGTAGTCGACCGTGCGCGAGAGGTGCTGGAACACGACCAGCAGCAGCGCGCAGATGCCGAGCGCGAACACCGGCGCGACGAAGCGCTGCAGGTGCAGGGCACCGGCACGGCGGCGCAGCGCCCCGAGGGCGCGCGCCGCGCGCGAAGAATGCGATTGAGACATGGATCGGTCTGGTGGCTCTCTGCGATGTCGCCGTATCGACTGTTACAGCTTCCCCGGCGGTGACATCGTGTTTATTCGCGTTTTGCGCTTACGTTCTTTCGAGGCCGGTTCTCGCGCACCTCGCGCGCGAACCGGAAATTCGAGCCGAATCGTAATCGTTCGGAAAGGACTAGTTAAGCTCAGCAAACGCATAGGACTCCCCGCCGGTTGACGCCCCGGTGCAAGAAACCGCTATTGGGTGCGGATCAATTCGGCGCGATGGCGCGCCGTAACTAGTGGATTTAATTAGGGAATAATCTTTTCGTGATTGATGTTTGCAGAGCCTAATTAACAGATGGATTGAACGGCAAGGTAATCGTTAAGTTGTGAGTAATGGGCGGGCGTTTATCGCATACTGAAACACGCGCCGTTCAGGCCGGTGCGCCGCAAGCCTTGCGTGGCGGGCGTTGCAGGCAGGCGCCTCGTGATTGTTTCGCAGCCGGAGATAATGTTTGGGCTGTTAGCCAGGCGCTTCCTGAAATCGCTGTCACTAATTCGAGACAGCTTGTTTATTCCTTTTACAATGCGCGACGGGCGAGTTAGTCTGCTTTGGTCAAGAGTTGTTTTACTGCGCCGGGAGAATGACGTGAAAAGACTAGCCTTGACTTCCCTTTCGCTGGCCGCGCTCGGGGTTGCCGGCACGGCTCAGGCACAGACCAGTGTGACGCTGTACGGCACGATCGACACGTCGATCACCTACGTCAATCACGCCGACGGCAGCAAAAACCTCTGGACGCTCGGCAACAGCAGCTTCGGCAATCTCTCCGGCTCGCGATGGGGTTTGAAGGGCGCCGAAGATCTCGGCGGCGGCCTCAAGGCGATCTTCCAGCTGGAAAGCGGCTTCAACCCGTCCACCGGCGCGCTCGCGCAGGGTGGCAGGCTGTTCGGCCGACAGGCATACGTGGGCTTGACAGCCGAGCAGTACGGGTCGCTCACGCTCGGGCGGCAGTATGACCCGCTCATCGACCTCGTGCAGGGCATCACGGCGGACAACTATTTCGGCTCCGTGTTCGCCACGCCCGGCGACGTCGACAACTACGACAACAGCTTTCGCGTGAACAACGCCGTCAAGTACACCACGCCCGTATGGAGCGGCCTCCAGGCTGCGGCGATGTACTCGTTTGGCGGCATTGCGGGCTCGACAGGCGCCGAACAGTCGTACTCGGCGGCGGTCAACTACACCAACGGTCCGCTCGCGCTGGCGGGCGGCTACTTCTACGCGACCAACAGCCAGGCCGTGAACGGCATTCGCACCGGCGGCTGGACGAGTACTTCGGACGGCACCTTCGACGGCCCGATCAACTCCGGCTACGCCACGGCACACTCGCTCACCATCGCGCGCGCGGCGGCGCAGTATCAGCTCGGCCAGTTCACGCTCGGCCTCGGCTACAGCAACGCGCGCTACTCGCCGGACGGCAGCTCGGTGTTCCGCGAGACGCAAAAGTACAACACCGGCCAGGGCTTCGTGAACTATCAGCTGAACCCGGCGCTGCTGCTCGGCATTGGCTACAGCTACACGCACGCCAATGGCGATACGTCGGCGAATTACAACCAGGTGTCGCTCGGCGCCGATTACAGCCTCTCGAAGCGCACCGACCTCTATATGACGGCGGCCTGGCAGCATGCGAGCGGCGATACCGGCAACGGCACGGGCGGCTCGATGCCGGCCGAGGCGTCGGTCGGCTCGTATGGTTACTCGGGCACGTCGAACCAGACCATCGTGAACCTCGGGCTGCGGCACAAGTTCTGATCGCGCGCTTCGACTTACGACGACGCCGGATGCGCCAGTTGGGCGGCGCATCCGGCGTTTTGGCGTTTGCGGCTCTGGCTTTGCCTCAACGCGCATCAAGCGCCAGGGCTTCGCACATCACGCCTCGCGCGAGCGCCGGAGCGTGAGCAGCGCAAGCCAGGCGGCGAGGCGCTCCATACCGCGCCGTACGCCCGCAAACGGCGGCTGCCAGGCGCTCGTGATGCTCACGCGCGCCGGCAAGGCGGCCTCGGTGCTGAGCCAGATGCGCTCGCCACGCTCGAGCCGAAGCGTCTCGCCCGGTTGCAGCCAGTGGTCGTAGGGCGAGCGGGCGCGCGTGACCCACACCTGGGCCACCTGAACCCGCAGTGTGGCCGACGCATTCACGCGCCAGGTGATCGTGCGCATGGGCGGCACGGCAAAGTGGACAGACTGGACGGGCAACGGATCGTCGAAACGGTCGGTTGCGTCCGCAACGGCGTGCAGAGCGGGTTGTGAGGCGGGCTGTAAAGCGGGTTGTGAAGCGGTCAGTGAGGCTGCCTGAAAAGCGTCATCCATCGTTTTCTCCAGTTTTTGGAGCCGACGAACGGAGCGCTGTCACCCAGAAAAACAAAAAGCCCCGTCGATGCCGGCGGGGCTTGTGATTTGCGTGACGACAGACTGCTAGTACGCACACCATCCCCGTGGGATACCCGTATGGGTTTTCCACGGATGATTCATCGTGTTTGCGATGACGAGGTGGGTGAAGGAAGTGTGCATGGGTCGAGTGTGCGGGGTGCCTCGCAGCGCTGTCAACCTGAAATGCTTAAATGGCATTGGCGGCCGCAGTTCGTGTTGCGTGCGAGTCTCGTTCCCACCGTTGCATGACGCGATCGTGCCCTTCGATGGCATATCCCCTTGCGGGCAGCACCGGTTTCTCACTAGGATTGGTTGTTTTTCATAGATATCCGGTTGGCCGTGCCCACAATGTGGGAGCGAACCCCTGATAGACCCCCAGGGCATCGAAGTGTTGTGTGGAAACGACTGCATCTGATATATCACATACAGAATATTGCTTTTTGTCGCGACGCAGCATATGATTGAGGTATTCGATTACTCAATCATGCGGAGCTTCAAATGGATTTCGTTTCTCTCGCACTGTTCGGTGCAGCGGTTGTGGGTCTGGGTGCAGCTGCTACGGTCATGATCGCCAGGTGGCTGCCGCAGTCTGCCATTGAGCAGGCCGCGCAGCATGGCCGGTACGCCGGTTTGGGCGAAGCGCCGCGCGCCAGGGCCGTTCGTCGTGCACAATTCGGTCCGCGAATCCGTCCGCAGGTCGGAAAAGAGGTAATCAATGTCGTCAGAACAAACTGAAGTTGTAGCAAGCCGGGAAGCGGCGCCGCTCAAGCTGGCGCTGCAGCCCATCAACGCCACACTGAGCCTGCGCGATCAGGCTTACGCCATGCTGCGCCAGGCCATTGCCGACGCCGACATCTACCAGTCGCGCGAGGAAATCCGGCTCGACGAGCGCGTGCTGAGCGAATCGCTCGGCGTGAGCCGCACGCCGGTGCGCGAGGCCATGACGCTGCTCGAGCAGGAAGGCTTCCTGCGCATGGTGCCGCGCCGCGGCATCTATATCGTGCGCAAGAGCAAGCGCGAGATCGTCGAGATGATCCAGATGTGGGCCGCGCTCGAAAGCATGGCCGCGCGCCTCGCCACGATACACGCCACCGACGAGGAAATCGCGCGGCTGCGCCACATGTTCGACGACTTCCGCGACAGCACGCCTGCCGAACACATCGCCGAGTACTCGGACGCCAACATCGCGTTCCACCAGGCGATCGTCGAGCTTTCCCGCTCGCAGATCATCCTCGACACCATCAAGAACATCTTCGTGCACGTGCGCGCCATTCGCCGCATGACGATATCGCAGAGCGACCGGGCTTCGCGCTCGATCGTCGATCATCTGCGCATTATCGAGGCGCTGGAGAAGCGCGACACCGAACTGGCGGAAAAGCTCGTGCGCCAGCATTCGCTCGATCTCGCGGTCTATGTCGAGAAGAACTGCGATTTCCTTGACTGAGACGGACAGTTAGCGCCGCGAATTCAGGGCAAAACGGGAGACCTTCAGGTCTCCCGTTTTGCGTTTACGTCCCTTCACGCCCATTCAGCACGCGTCGGCTGAACGACCTCCGACAGCCGACTTTATGCGCATCAACCCCTGGCATCCCTGACCAACTCCTGTTGCCAGACAGCATCCTTCACACGGAATCTGGCATATCAGATGCAGCAAATGCTCGGGGTTTTCCCTCGTGTGCACCGCATCAACGCTGTCGAACTTGTGCCAAAACCATGCTGGATAAGGCTTCGACGCGATTCTAATGGCATTCCCGATGGGCAATTCCCCTCTTGCTTCGTTGTGATATATCACATACCGTATTGCTCAAGGACGCAGATGACGCGCCATCGCGCGAAACGCCTCTGCCCACGCAACCCCACCGATTTTCGAAAACTCGCCCGGCCACGATTAGATAAGGAGACATGACATGGGCAAGGCATTGAACGGCGTGCGCATCCTCGATTTCACGCACGTGCAGTCGGGACCCACCTGCACGCAACTGCTCGCCTGGTTCGGCGCGGACGTGATCAAGGTAGAGCGCGCAGGCGCCGGCGACATCACGCGGGAGCAGCTGCGCGACCTGCCGGACGCGGACAGCCTCTACTTCACGATGCTCAACGGCAACAAGCGTTCGCTCACACTCGACACGAAGAACCCGCAAGGCAAGCGCGTGCTGGAGCGGCTCATTCGCGACTGCGACGTACTGGTCGAGAACTTCGCGCCGGGCGCGCTCGAGCGCATGGGCTTCAGCTGGGAACATATCCAGACGCTGAACCCGCGCATGATCGTCGCCTCGGTGAAGGGCTTCGGCCCCGGCCCCTACGAGGACTGCAAGGTCTACGAGAACGTCGCGCAGTGCGTGGGCGGCGCCGCATCGACGACGGGTTTCGACGATGGCCCGCCGGTCGTCTCGGGCGCGCAGATCGGTGACAGCGGCACCGGTCTGCATCTCGCGCTCGGCATCGTCACGGCGCTCTATCAGCGCACGCACACGGGGCGCGGCCAGAAGGTGCTCGCGGCCATGCAGGACGGCGTGCTCAACCTGTGCCGCGTGAAGCTGCGCGACCAGCAGCGGCTCGAGCGCACCGGCGTCATGAAGGAGTACCCGCAGTATCCCAACGACGGTTTCGGCGAGGCCGTGCCGCGCGCCGGCAATGCATCGGGCGGCGGCCAGCCGGGCTGGATTCTCAAGTGCAAGGGTTGGGAGACCGATCCGAACGCCTATATCTATTTCATCGCGCAGGCGCCCGTTTGGGACCGCATCTGCAAGCTGATCGGACGCGAGGAGTGGATCGACGATCCCGACTACGCCACGCCGAATGCGCGCCTGCCGCGCCTGAAGGCGATCTTCGACGAGATCGAGCACTGGACCATGCATCGCACGAAGTTCGACGCGATGGCCGTGCTCAACCGCTACGACATTCCGTGCGGTCCGATTCTCTCGATGAAGGAGATCGCCAGCGACGAATCGCTGCGCGCGAGCGGCACGATCGTCGAGGTGGATCACCCGGTGCGCGGCAAGTACCTCACGGTGGGCAACCCGATCAAGCTCTCGGACAGCCCGACCGAAGTCACGCGCTCGCCGATGCTCGGCGAACACACCGACGAAGTGCTCGCCGAATTCGGCTACACGAAGGACGAGATCCACTCGCTGCGCGCTTCTGGCGCCGTTTGAAACCCAGGAGGAAACATGGAAACGTGGATGCGTTTGATGGCGAGCGACGGCAGCATCGTGTTCGGCCGCGTCGAGAACGGTTACTTGCACGAATACGAAGGGCTCGATCAGCCGGTGCCCACTGGGGCGGTGCTGTCGCTGCGCGCGCTCACACCGCTCGCGCCCTGTGCGCCCGGCAAGGTCGTCGCGCTCTGGAACAATTTTCACGCACTCGCCGCGAAACTCGAAAAACCGGTGCCAGCGCACCCGCTTTTTCTCATCAAGCCGGCGGCTTCGGTGATTGGCTCATCGGAATTGATTCGGCGTCCTGCTCACTACGCGGGAAAAATCGTCTTCGAAGGCGAACTCGGCATCGTGATCGGCAAGCGCTGCCGCGACGCGAGCGTCGAAGAGGCCGAGTCGGCGATCTTCGGCTACACGATCGTCAACGACGTCACGGCCGCGGGCCTCATCACCGAGAATCCGCACTTCCCGCAATGGTGCCGCGCCAAAGGTTTCGATACGTTCTGTTGTCTGGGCCCGGCGATCGTTTCCGGGTTCGACTGGCAACGCGCACGCGTCGTCACGAAACTCGACGGCGTGGAGCGGCAGAATTATCCGCTCGACGACATGGTGTTCTCGCCGGCGCAGCAGGTGAGCCTCATTTCGCAGGACCTGACGCTCGAACCCGGCGACGTGATTGCGTGCGGCACCTCACTCGGCGTAGGCTCGATCGTTGATGGCGCAACGGTCGAGGTCGCCATCGAAGGGATCGGTACGTTGAGCAATGCGCTGGGCGCCGCGTCGGCGCAAATCGAGTCGCTCGCCGCCGTAGCGGGCGCGGCTTGACGGCCTAAAACCAAAGACGCGCGCGGCAGCGATGCCGCGCGAGGAGGAGAGATGCCGGAGCAACTGGCTGGCGACCTGGCGTGGCTGGGCGCTGGCGCGCTGTTCGCATGGCTCGGCTGTGCATTTGCACAACTGGCGGCGCTCGCGCCGGTGCGTGCGTGGCCTTTGTCGCGTTCTCGCGCCGCGCTGCGCTGCGCCAGGCGCGCTGGTGCGCCGCACACGCATCGGCTCGCATTCGCCATTTCGTTCGCATTGCTGCTGACCGTGCCGCCCGGCGTGATCGCCGCGGGCTGGATGCATGCGCCCGACGCGACGGTTGCAGTCGAAGCCGGCGTGCTGGGCGGTTTGTGCCTGGCTGGCCGGCGCGACCTCACGCGGCGCGCGCGGACGGCGGCGCTGCTGGGCGGGGTAGCGGGCGCGAGTGTCTTGATCGGCGCGTTCGCTGGCTACGTGCTGCAGCCCGAGCGTAGTGCTGGCGAACGTGTGGCACTGTTCGTTGCGGCGGCAACCGGCGCGCTGCTGACCGGCGGCGCGCTGAGTCTCTTCAGCCGTGGCGCGCAAGCGAGCGGCGCGGCGCGCAGGCGCGTGCCGTTCGGCCGCGGCGACCGCGTCATGCATGTCATCGCGCTGCTGCTAGGCGCGGCGCTCGGCTATGGATTTCTGAGCGCGCGTGAATCGCCCGATTTCGAAATCTCCGTGCTGGTCGCGGCGAGCGTACTGTGCGCGGCGCTGGGCGCGCGGTTCATGAGCGGCGCCCGGCGGCCGCGGCTTGCACGCACGGGCGCCGTCGAGGCGTCACCGCCGCGCGAGCCCTTCAGCGCGACATTCAACGCAAGTTTTGCGGGTGTGCCGGACGAACTGCTGGTCGCGGCCTGCGGCGGCGGCGCGTTCGAACCCGCCTGGCTGGCCGCGAGCGACCCGCCACAGGGCGGCGCGGGGCGCGCGGGTCATCACGCGTCGCAGGACTTGCCACGGCGGCGGCGCAGCCGGGGCGGCGCACTGCGTCAGCGGCAAGGGCCGCACTGACGTCGCAACGACCATCCTGCGGGACCAGGGGAAAACAACAGAACGCGCACTGTGACGCGAACGATTAGTCATGCATGATGGTTCGTGTAAAAACCATCAAACCTTACTTATGCAAACTTGCTTCTGACACTTTTGTAATGTTCTCGATGAGCGCCGCGCCTTCCTCCATGAGGAAGCGCTTGAACGCGAGCGCGACGGGCGGCAGGCGCTTGTTTTTCCGGTGCACGACGTACCAGTTGAGCATGACCGGGAAGCCTTCGACGTCGAGCACGGTGAGGTGACCGACCTGCAATTCGAGGCTGATGGTATGCGCCGAAAGAAACGCGATGCCCATGCCCGCGATCACGGCCTGCTTGATCGTCTCGGTGCTCTGGATCTCCATGGCGATCTTGAGGTTCGTGATCTTCCCGGCGAAGCCTTCTTCCATCGAGTTCCACGTGTCCGAGCCGCGCTCGCGCACGATGAACGCCTCGTTGGCGAGCGTGCTGAGCTTGATGGCGCGCTTGTTGGCGAGCGGATGGGTGGGCGCCGCAACGATCACGTACGGGTGGGGCGCAAACGGCTCGTTGATGGCGTCGGTCGCGTGGGGCGGACGCACCATCACGGCGAGATCGGTCTGGTTGGTGGCGAGCTGCTGGAGCAGCTGCTCGCGGTTGTGCACGGAGAGGTTGAGCGCGACGCCCTTGTAACGGCGCGTGAACTCGGCCAGCAGACGCGGAAAGAAGTAATCGCCGGCGCTAATGACGGCGACGTTGAGCTTGCCGCCCGAGACGCCCTTGAGCTGGCTCATTGCCTCGTCCACTTCGTGGAACTGCTGCATGATCGCGCGGCTGTAGTGCAGCATCTCCGTGCCCGCGGGCGTGAGATAGATCTTCTTGCCGAGCTGCTCGAAGAGCGGCAGGCCTGCGTGATCTTCGAGCTGCCGAACCTGCGTGGATACGGCCGGCTGGGTGAGATGCAGCTCTTCCGCAGCACGCGAAAAACTGAGGTGGCGCGCCACGGTCTCGAAGACCTTGAGCTGGCGCAGCGTGGCGTTTCGCATCGTCATGGCCGAACCATAAAGGATACTGAATCCACATAATAACAAACTTTAATTGTGAGTAATTCAGCAATCACCCTAGCATAAGTTGAAAGGAGTCCGAATGCCGCGCAAAGCGCTCGAAGCTACGTTCGGGTTAACGCTCGGAACTACGATTTCATAAGGGACAACACGTAGAAAAGCCCTTGTTTCACGATGTTTTCAGGGGTCTGACGTAATGCCAGGGTGAATGAGGATTGACGAATTTTCATTCTGATTTTTGATTCACCCGGCGAATAAAAAACACAGCGTAGCGAAGTGAAAAGTTAAAACCATAAGCCTCAATTTATGCAGACCCGTAATCATGCAGGCTGCAATGAATAGATAGCGGAGACAAGCGATATGAATGCAATCGGTCAGAGGAGCGAGAGCGGTCCGTTCTGGACGAACCGCTGGTTTCAACTGGTGGTGGGCATGCTATGCATGGCGCTCGTTGCCAATCTGCAGTACGCATGGACGCTGTTCGTCGCACCGATGAACTCGCGCCACCATTGGGGCCAGGCGGAGATTCAACTGGCGTTCTCGATTTTCATTCTGACCGAGACCTGGCTCGTGCCGGTGGAAGGCTGGCTGGTCGACAAGTTCGGCCCGCGTCCGGTCGTGGCGGGCGGCGCGGTTTGCGCAGGCCTCGCCTGGGTGATCAACTCCTACGTCACGACGCTGCCGATGCTCTATGTGTCGGCCGTGATCGCGGGCATCGGCGCGGGCGGCGTGTACGGCACCTGCGTGGGTAACGCGCTCAAGTGGTTCCCGGACCGCCGTGGCCTCGCCGCGGGCCTCACGGCCGCGGGCTTCGGCGCCGGCGCCGCCGTGACGGTGATTCCGATTGCGAACATGATCACGCGCTCCGGCTACGAGCACACGTTCTTCTTCTTCGGCGTGCTCCAGGGCGTGTCGATTCTCGTGCTCTCGTTCCTGCTCGTGAAGCCCGTGACGCGCCCCGTCGCCGTGGCAGGCCGCCGTCTCGTCTCGCGCGTCGACTACACGCCGGGCCAGATGGTCAAGCAGCCGGTATTCTGGGTGATCTACGTCTGTTTCGTCGCGGTGGCCGCCGGCGGCCTGATGGCAACGGCGCAGATCGGCCCGATCGCCAAGGACTGGGGCCTCGCCCGCATTCCGATGACGGTGTTCGGCATGACGCTGCCGCTCCTCACGCTCACGCTGTCGATCGACAACATCTGCAACGGCTTTACGCGTCCGCTGTGCGGCTTCATCTCCGACAAGATCGGCCGTGAGAACGCGATGTTCCTGATCTTCGTGGGCGAAGGGCTCGCGCTGCTCGGCATGATGCAGTTCGGCACGAACCCGTATGCGTTCATGACTTTCGCCGCGCTCATCTTCCTGTTCTGGGGCGAGATCTTCTCGATCTTCCCGGCCATCTGCGCGGACACCTTCGGCAGCAAGTTCGCCGCATCGAATGCCGGCACGCTGTACACCGCCAAGGGCACGGCAGCGCTGCTCGTGCCGGTGGCCTCGGTGCTGTCCGCTACGGGCGGCTGGAGCGCGGTGTTCATCGCGGCTGCGGTCATCACGATCGCGGCAGGCGTGAGCGCCAAGTTCTTCCTCGCACCGATGCGCAAGCGGCTGATCGAGCAGAGCAGCGAAGCCAGCAGTGACGCGAGCAACGAGTCCAACGTCACGCTGGCCACGAATACGGGCGCGGGATTGCCGCACTGGTCCAACCAAAGCGGCGAATGAGGCGCGCGGGCCCGCCATGTCGATGAACGTATCGCTCCAGCAGCTCAAGGTGTTCGTCGCGGTGGCGCGGGCGCGCAGCTTCACGCGCGCCGCGCGCGAGTTCGGGCTCACGCAGTCGGCGGTGAGCCGCTGCGTGCGCGAACTGGAAGAAGCTGTCGAGCTCAAGCTGTTCGACCGCACCACGCGCCAGGTCGAGCTCACGCTTGCGGGCAGCGGCTTCGAGCGGCGCATCGGCCGCTTGCTCGACGAGATCGAGATGGCGCTCAACGAGGGCCGCGACGCGCACCAGGCGCATAGCGGCGTCGTGCTCGTGGCCAGCAACCCGGTGCTTTCGTCGACCTGGGTGCCCGCCGCGCTCGCGCGCTGCGCGGCGGCGTTTCCTTCGCTCACGCTGCAACTGCAGGACTTGCCGCAGGCGGCCGTGCTGCAGGCGGTCGAGCAGGGCGAGGCCGATTTCGGCGTGATCGCGGAAAGCGTGCCGTTCGCGAGCGGCAACCTCGACGTGCAGCCGCTTTCGGCCACGCCGCTTTGCGCGCTCTTGCCCGCCCACCATCCGCTTGCGCTACAGGGGGCGCTGCGATGGGACGATCTCGCGCGCGAACCGCTCGTCACGCTCAATCGCGACGCCGGTTGCCGCGGCGCGGTGATGCGTGCGCTGGACGGTCTGCGGCCTGAGGGGAGGCCGCTGCAGGAGTTCGCGCACGTGGCGGGCGTCGCGCGCATGGCGCAACTCGGCATGGGCATCGGGGTGCTGCCGGTGTGCGTGGACGGCGCGCGCGGGGGGCATGCGCATCGCGCGGGCGACGTTGCGCACGCAACGTGTCACTGGCCCGCGCCCGCGGGGCCGCTCGTGACGCGCTTGCTGCATCCCGTGGTGAACGTGACGACGATGCTCGTGCGGCGTCGCCATCGTTCGCTGCGGCCTTGCGCTCAGGCGGCGTGGTCGCAGTTCATGCCGGACGGGCCAGTCGCGGACGGGGCAGTGGCGGTCGGTTCGGACGCACAGGCCTCATCGCCGGATAGCGAAGCGCTGCCGGAAACGTCCATCGACGGCTCGCCGATGCGCGGCTCGAACGGCGCGCCGATGCGCGTCGCGTTGCGCGGCGCCGATACACCGCCGCCGCTCCAGGTGACCCGCACCCACGCCCGCATCGAATAGCGCGCGTTTCTTTCTTCTGCAAAGCAAAACGGATCGCTCGAAGCGATCCGTTTTTGTTTTTCCGGCACCGGAACCGGCACAGAAAAAAGGCGGCGCACGCGCCGCCCCTTCGCGATGACTGACGTTACGCCGGCTGCATCGCCATCCGCTCACGCTGCTTGACCAGCGCGAGGACAGTGTCGATCGCCGGCGTCGGCTCGCCGACCAGCCTGCCCATTTCCTGCACGACGGTGATCAGCGGATCGATCTCCATCGGCCGGCCCGTTTCGAGGTCGACGAGCATCGAGGTCTTGTGCGCGCCCACCGCGCCCGCGCCGTCGATGCGGCGCTCCACGTCCACGCGGAAGTTCACGCCGAACTGCTCGGCAATGCGCTTGCCCTCGAGCATCATGGTGCGCGCCACGGCGCGCGTGGCCGGGTCGCTGGTGATCACGTCGAGCGTGGCGTGCGTGAGAGCGCTGATCGGGTTGAAGCAGAGATTGCCCCACAGCTTGAGCCAGATTTCGTCGCGGATGTTCTCGCGGATCGGCGCCTCGAACCCGGCGGCCTGCATGGCTTCATGAAGCTGGACGATGCGCGGCGTGCGCTCGCCCGAAGGCTCGCCGATCGGAAACTTCTTGCCGTACACGTGGCGGATCACGCCGGGCGCGTCGATTTCGGCGGCCGGATAGAGCACGCAGCCAATCGCGCGCTCGGGCGTGAGACGGTTCCATTGCGCGCCGTCCGGGTCGATGCTTTCGAGCCGCGTGCCCGCGAACTTGCCGCCGTGCTGGTAGAAGTACCAGTAGGGAATGCCGTTGGTGCCCGTGACGATCGCCGTGTGCTTGCCGAGGAGCGGCTGCATCGCGTCGATCACGCCCGCCACCGAATGCGCCTTGAGCGTAATGATGACGACGTCCTGCACGCCCAGTTCGCGCGGATCGGACGTGCAGCGCACCTTCGCCACGTACTCCTCACCGTCCATCAGCAGGCGGGCGCCGTTCTCGCGCATCGCGGCCAGATGCGGGCCGCGGGCAACGAAGCTCACGTCGGCGCCGGCGCGTGCGAGCTGCACGCCCATCATGCCTCCAATGGCGCCCGCTCCAAAGATGCAGATCTTCATGTTGAAACCCCAATGACGTTGAAAACCGCTTGTCCGCAGGGCGTTTCGCAAGCGTCGGGGAAAAGCTGCCCGCTCGCCGCGACCCCGGACGATGGTTTGAGCATAGGGGGTGCTGTCGATTAACGACAGTTAAAGTTTCTCGCGAAAATCATCAAGAGAAGCTTATGGATGAAGGGCGTGTGACGAGGCTGTTCAGGCGCGCCGCACGAGCAGAAAACTCACGCCGATCAGGCCGAGAAATGCGCCGCAGGTGCGATTGAACCAACGGCGCACGGTGGTGCGGGTGAGCCAGCGGCCGAGGTACATGCCGGCGAGCGAGTACAGCGCGATGGCCACGCATTCGAGCACGAGAAAGCTCGCGCCGAGCACGCCGAACTGCGGCGCGATGGGCCTCGCGACATCGACGAATTGCGGCAGGAAGGCCGTGAAAACCAGAATCGCCTTGGGGTTGCCCGCCGCCACGAGGCACTCGCGCCACGCGAGGCGCGCGAGCGAGGCGTCGCTATCCATGCTCTCGCCGATGGGGTTGGCGTCGCTGCGCCAGAGCTGCACGGCGAGCCACACGAGGTAAGCGGCGCCCGCGAGCTTGATGACGAAGAAGACCGCCTCGGAAGCGCGCAGCACCACGGCCAGACCCGCGGCCGCGAGCGCGATCATGGCGGCGAACGAAACGAGCCGGCCCGTACCGCCAACGAACGCGCGCAGGAAGCCGTGCCGCGCGGCCACGTTGATCGAGAGGAGATTGTTCGGCCCCGGTGCCATGTTCAGTGCGAAGCAGGCGGGCAGAAAGAACAGCCAGGCGGTGAGGGACATGATGACGCTCGAAAAACGTTAGCGCCGTGCGCGGCGCGCGGGGAATTGCGCCATTCTAGCGCGCCTCGCGCGAACCGCCTGGCCGCTCAATGGAAAACCGGCAGCATGAGAAAGAGCTTGATGGTGATGGCGTTGGCAATGTCGATGAAGAACGCGGCCACCATCGGCACCACGAGAAACGCCAGATGGGAATGGCCGAAGCGCGCCGTGACCGCCTGCATGTTTGCAATCGCCGTCGGCGTAGCACCGAGGCCGAAGCCGCAGTGGCCCGCCGAAAGCACGACGGCGTCGTAGTTCGCGCCCATCACGCGGAACGTCACGAAGATCGCGTAGACCACCATGAGCAGCGTCTGCGCGACGAGGATCGTAAACACGGGCAGCGCGAGCGCGGCGAGGTCCCACAGGCGCAGCGTCATGAGCGCCATGGCGAGAAAGAGCGCGAGGCTCACGTTGCCGATCAGCGCGACGGCGTGCTCGGCCACCGGCCGCCCGATGAGCGAGAGCCCATTGGCGAGCAGCACGCCGACGAACAGCACGCACACGAAGGTGGGCAGTTCGAACGCGGTACCCGCGATCAGCCCGGAGAGCGCTTCGCCCACGGCGAGGCTGATGGCGATGAGCGTGAGCGTGTTGATGAACGCGCCCGGCGTGGTGGGCTGCTCGGCTTTCGGCTCCTCGAATGCGTAGGGATCGGGTGTCGCCGCGCCGCTGGCGCCGGATGCGGCGTCGCCGCCCCGAGCGCCGATGCGCTTCATGAGGTGCTGCGCGACGGGCCCGCCGAGAATGCCGCCCATGATCAGCCCGAAGGTGGCGCACGCAATGGCCGCTTCGGTCGCGGACTGCAGCCCGTGGCGCTCGGTGAACACCGCGCCCCACGCGGCGCCCGTGCCATGGCCGCCCGCGAGCGCCACAGACCCGCCCAGCAGCCCGAACAGCGGATCGACGCCGAACGCCATGGCGAGCGAGATGCCCAGCACGTTTTGCAGCACGAGCAGGGCGACCACGACGGCAAGAAAGCGCACGAGTACCGGGCCGCCGTGTTTCAGGTTGGCGAGGTTCGCATTGAGGCCGATGGTGGCGAAGAACGCCTGCATGAGCGGCGCCTGCAACGAGGTGTCGAAGACCACGTCCATGTGCGCGAAGCTGTGCAGTCCGAACACGATCAGCGCGGCGACGATGCCGCCTGCCACGGGTTCCGGTATCGTCCATTTGCGCAGGACCGGCACGGCGGCGACGAGCCACTGGCCGACCAGCAGCACGAGCGATGCGACGACGAGCGTTCCGTAGACTTTGACGTTCATGGCGAGTGTCCGGCGGGGCGATGAGGGGGCCAGGCTGGCGGCGCATCTTTCGCGCACGGTACACCAGGCGCCTGCGCGTTGCGCGCATGGTGCGCAGCGCGGCGCCGGCCACGTTGCTTGCACGAAACGGGGCCCCACGCTTAAATTGGCAGACATTCACAGGCGCAAAGCCGCCGCCCATGCAGGACGAATACCCCCGCATTTCCCCGTTCGCCACGATGGCGCGAGACCGTACAAGAACCGGAGAAGGTCATGAATGGGAGCACCGTTGCTGATCGCGAGGCGGCCGGGCGTGCCGCGCGCGAGCGCTCAAAGCGTTCGAGCCACAAGGAAACCGGCACCATCAAGCGCGATCCGCTCGCATTGCTGCGCTCGAGCAGCGAAGGCCGCGTGCCGAACCTCGTGCAGTTGCGCTACGGGCGCATGATCGTTTCGCCCTTCACGTTCTTTCGCGGCAGCGCGATCCTCCAGGCGCACGACCTCGCGGGTGTGACCAACACCGGCATGGCGATGGAGATTTGCGGCGACGCGCATCTGCTCAACTTCGGCGCCTTCGCCACGCCCGAGCGCCAGCTCGTGTTCGATCTCAACGACTTCGACGAGGTCGCGCCCGGGCCGTGGGAGTGGGACGTGAAGCGCCTCGTGGCGAGCTTCGTCGTGGCGGCGCGGCACATGCGCTACTCGCGCGGCGTGGCCGAGGAACTGGTGATGGCGGCCGTCACCAGCTATCGCGACCGCCTGCGCCAGTACGCGGAGTACGGCGCGCTCGATCTCTGGTACGACAAAATCACCTTCGACCGCATGGTCGAAACCGCGCTCACGCCCGAAGGCCGCCGCCTGATCCGGCGCGGCATGGAGAAGGCCGCCAATCGCACGCACGAGAACCTGCTCGAAAAGCTCGCGGAGCGCGATGGCGACCACTGGACGATTCACGACGCCCCGCCCGCGCTCTTTCACGTGCACGGCGTCAACACGCTGTTCGAACCCGAAGACGACTGGTTCACGCTTGGTGACTGGCGCACGCTGATCGAGCCCATGTACGAGGATTACGCGAAGACGCTCGCGCCCGACCGGCGCGAACTGCTCGATCACTTCGCGATTCAGGACCTGGTGTTCAAGGTGGTGGGCGTGGGCAGCGTGGGCACGCGCTGCCTCGTGATGCTGCTCGTCGATCATCACGAGAAGCCGCTCTTCCTGCAAGTGAAAGAGGCGCGTCGCTCGGTCGTTTCGCAGTACTTCAAGTCGCCTTCGATCAAGCATGAAGGCGCGCGCGTCGTGCACGGCCAGCGGCTGCTGCAGGCCGCGAGCGATATCTTCCTTGGCTGGACCACGGGGCCCAACGGGCGTCATTTCTACGTACGCCAGTTGCGCGACATGAAGCTTTCGGTCGATCTCCAGCTGCTCGACAGCACGCTGCTCTGCGGCTATGCGCGTTTGTGCGGCTGGGCGCTTGCACGCGCGCATGCGAAGTCGGGCAGCGCCGCCATCGAAATCTCTTCGTACATTGGCCGCAGCGACCAGTTCGCTGAGGCGCTCACGGGCTACGCGTTCAGCTATGCCGACCAGGTCGAGCGCGATTACGACGTGTTCCTCAAGGCCGCGCGCAGCGGCGCGATCGTCGCGCGCAGCGACGACGACATGGCCGCCGATTTCCGCGTTTGAGCAGAGCCTGAATCGAACCGGCAGGCGAAGCGCGCAGCCGAACGCGCTATCCTTGCGCTTTTCTTTCATCGCGCCGCGCATGAGGCTCGTACGCATGCCCGGCATGCGCCCCATGCGTCTACGTCATATCGAAGTCTTTCACGCGATCATGCGCACCGGCTCGCTCTCCAAGGCGGCCGAGCTGCTGTGCGTTTCGCAGCCCGCGGTCAGCAAGGTGCTCGCGCATGCGGAGCGCAGCGCGGGCCTCAAGCTCTTCAGCCGCGCGCACGGCCGCCTGCAGCCCACGCGCGAGGCCGAGTTGCTGTTCGCCGAAACGCAGAAGCTGCAATCGAACCTCGACAGCATTCGCGATCTCGCGCGCAATCTGGCGCTGCGTCCGCAAGGGCTGTTGCGCATCGGCTGCCTGCCGAGCCTCGGCATGAGCCTGATCCCGGCTGCCGTGCAGACGTTTCGCGCCGACTACCCCGAGGTGTCGCTCAGGATCCAGACGCGCCACACGGCGGAACTGCTCAACGCGCTGCTCACGCGCGAACTCGATCTGGGCGTCGCGCTCAATCCGCCCGCGCGGCCGGGCATCGCCGCGGTCGAACTGGCGCGCACGGCCGTGGTCTGCGTCGGGCCGCCCGACGATCCGACGCCGGAACACGCGCCGCTCGCGTTGCGCGATCTCGTCGACGGCGACTGGATCAGCATCGGCAACGTCGATCCGCTCGGCGAGGCGATCGGCAACCTGCTCGAAGCCGAAGGCGTGGACGACCGGCTCGCGGCCGTCGAGGCGCAGACGTGGCACGTCGCGCGCGCACTCGCGGCGCGCGGCATCGGCCGCGTGCTGCTCGACGAACTCAGCGCGCGTGGGGCGGGCGAGCCGGTGGCGATCCGGCGCGTCGAGCCGGCGCTCACGGTCGGCGTGTTCGCGATGTGGCGCGAAGGCGGCATGGACTCGCAGGCGGGCAACGCGTTCGTGGAAGTGCTGCGTGGCTGCCTCGCCGCTGCGTGCACGGCGTGAGCGCCCGGACACGGGAGCCAACGCCGCATCACGCGAGCCGGCACGGGCCGCCGGTACAATCGCGCGCAGGAGGGGAGCGCCGCTGTGCGCGCGCTCCACGCGAACGAACGAGAGATCCAGGGGAGACACGGTTGAAGCGCGAGTCAAAGCCGTTGGGTATCGCCAGAAGGCTGTGCGGCCACATGCGCTACGTCGCGCTCGCGGGCGCCTGCGTGTTTGCAGGCGCGGGGCATGCCGATGAACCGGAAAGCCCTACGCTGCGCAAGATTCGCGACACCGGGACGATCGTCATCGGCGTGCGCGAGGCCACCGTGCCGTTCTCTTATATGGCCGGTGGCGAGCACGCGACGGGCTACTCGTACGAGATCACCCAGCGCATCGTGGATAACGTGCGCGAAACGCTCAAGCTCCCCGAGCTGCGCGTGCGCGAACTCGTCGTGACGCCGCAGAACCGCATCACGCTCGTGCAGAACGGCACGATCGACCTCGAATGCAGCACCACGACGCATACACGCGAGCGCGAGAACGACGTCGCGTTCTCCAACAGCATCTTCGAGTACGGCGTGCGCATGCTCGTGAAGCGCGGCTCGCCGGTCAAGGACTTCGGGGATCTCGCGGGCCGTACGGTGGTCACGACCGCGGGCACGTCGGAAGAGCGCCTGCTGCGCCGCTGGAACATGGAGCGCGCGATGAACATGCGCATCGTCGTCGCGAAGACGCACGGCGATTCCGTCGAAGCCGTGCGCTCGGGACGCGCCGTTGCCTTCGTGATGGACGAACCGCTGCTGCACGCCGCGCTCGCGACCGGCTACATGGCGAGCGAAACGCCTGGCGCGCCGGTCGCGCAAAGCGCGCGTAACCTGAACGACGCGCGCGCTTACGCGATCGTCGGCAGCCCGGCCAGGTCGGAAGTGTACGGCTGCATGTTCCGGCGCGGCGACATCGCCTTCAAGCGCATTGCCGACGACACCATCGCGAAGATGGAGCGTTCGGGCGAGGCGCTCGCGCTTTACCGGCGCTGGTTCGAGTCGCCCATTCCGCCTGCGGGCGTGAATCTCGACTATCCGATGTCGGAGCCGATGAAGGCGCTTTTCGCGCATCCCAACGACCAGCCGCTCGATTGAAGGCTCAACCGAAAGAAAGAGGCAACGATGAGTGATACGGAACCACGCAAGATCGCATTGGTGACGGGCGCGGGCAGCGGCATTGGCCGCGCGTGCGCGCAAAGGCTGCTGGCCAACGGTTTTGCCGTCGTGCTGGCGGGCCGGCGGCCCGCGCCGCTCGAAGCGCTCGCGAGCGAGGCCCGCTTGCGCGGCGAAGAGGCGCTGGCGGCGCCATGCGACGTGACCGACGCGGCGGCCGTCGAGGCGCTCTTCGAGACGATCCGCACGCGCTACGGCCGGCTCGATCTGCTCTTCAACAACGCGGGCCGCAACGCGCCGGCCGTGGACATCGACGAGCTTTCGGTGGACGACTGGCGCGCCGTGGTCGATACGAACCTCACCGGCGTGTTCCTGTGCACGCGCGCGGCGTTCGGGCTCATGAAGCGGCAGACGCCGCGCGGCGGGCGCATCATCAACAACGGCTCGATTTCGGCGCACGCGCCGCGGCCGTTCAGCGCCGCCTACACGGCTACCAAGCACGCCATCACGGGCCTCACGAAAACCGTTTCGCTCGATGGCCGGCGCTACGACATTGCGTGCGGGCAGATCGACATCGGCAACGCGGCGACCGAGATGGCCGAGCGCATGGCGCGCGGCGTGCCGCAGGCGAACGGCGAGATTGCCGTCGAGCCGCTGATGGACGTGGAACTCGTGGCCGACGCGCTGCTGCACATGGCGCAACTGCCGCTCGAAGCGAACGTGCAGTTCATGACGATCATGGCGACGAAGATGCCGTTCGTGGGGCGCGGCTGAGCGCGTAGGCCGGGCGGGCGCTGCCGCACGCCCGGCCGCCGCGTCCCGTATACTGGCCGCTGAACCACCACGACGCCCGAGCGCCCATGTCTTTGCCCCCGCGTCCGGACGACGATCCCCGTCCCCAGCCGCCCGAATGCCCCGATAACGACGACTGCTGCCATAGCGGCTGCGACCCCTGCATCTTCGATCTGTACGACGAGGAGTTCGGCCGCTACCGCGCCGCGCTGGCCGCGTGGGAAGCGCGCGAAGCCGAACGGCAGGCGCAGGCGCAGGCGAAAGCCCCGCGCAAGCGTGCCGCAAAACCGGCTTCGCCAGCGGCCGCGCCGTCGGGCGGCAAGCCCTCGCGCTGAACTGCCTACTGCCTGCCGCCATGACCGAATCCATCCTCGTTGCCAACGCTCCCGTTCTCGATGCCGCCGCCCTCGACGCGCTGCAGGCGTTCGTCGAGCGTCATCCGCGCCTGTTCGTGCTGACCGGCGCGGGCATCAGCACGGATTCGGGCATTCCGGGCTACCGCGACGAGAACGGCGCCTGGAAGCGCTCGCCGCCCATCACGCTGCAGGAATTCCTCGGCTCCGAAAGCATGCGGCGCCGCTACTGGGCGCGCAGCCTGATCGGCTGGCCCACGGTGGGGCTCGCGCAGCCCAACGGCGCGCACCGCGCGCTCGCGCGCCTCGGTGCGGCGGGCTACGCGCGCACGCTCGTCACGCAGAACGTGGACGGCCTGCATCAGCGCGCGGGCAGCCGCGACGTGATCGAGCTGCACGGCAGCATCGCGCACGTGCATTGCCTCGACTGCGGGGCGCAGTATTCGCGCGCCTCGATCCAGCCGGAACTCGAGGCGCGCAACCCGGCCATCGCGGGCGCGAGCGCGGAACCCGCCGCCGACGGCGACGCCCATCTCGACTTCGACGGCGCCAATGCCTTCCACGTGCCCGCATGCGCGGCGTGCGGCGGCATGCTCAAGCCTTCGGTGGTGTTCTTCGGCGAGAACGTGCCGCGCGAGCGCGTCGCGAGCGCCTCGAACGCGCTCGACGAGGCCGACGCCGTGCTCGTGGTCGGCTCCTCGCTCATGGTCTACTCGGGCTACCGCTTCTGCGCGTGGGCGCAGCAGCGCGGCAAACCCGTGGCCGCGATCAACATGGGCAAGACGCGTGCCGACCCGCTCCTCGCCCTCAAGCTCGAAGCTCCCTGTGCGGCCGTGCTCGACGCGCTGGGTGCGCGCCTCGCCCCCTGACACTTCACGACCCCACGGAACCGACCACATGCTGACCACGCTAGCCGACCTCGAAGCGCACTACGGCACGCCGCACGAACGCGCGTTGCGCAAGGAAATCGATCACGTCAACGCGGATTACCGGCGCTTCATCGAAAGCTCGCCGTTCGTCGTGCTCGCCACGGGCGGTCCGGAAGGTCTCGATTGCTCGCCGCGCGGCGATGCACCCGGCTTCGTGCGCATTCTCGACGAGCACACGCTCGCGTTGCCCGACCGGCCCGGCAACAATCGCGTGGACAGCCTGCGCAACGTGATCGCCTCGTCGCAGGTGGGGCTGCTGTTCATGGTGCCGGGCGTAGGCGAGATGCTGCGCGTGAACGGGCGTGGCCGCGTGAGCACCGACGCCGCGCTCGTCGCGAGCTTCGCCGTGGATGGCAAGCCGCCGCGCTCAGTGCTCGTGATCGACGTGGAAAGCGTGTACTTCCATTGCTCCAAGGCCATCGTGCGCTCGAAGCTGTGGGACCCGTCGCACCACGTCGAACGCACACACCTGCCGAGCGCAGGCGAGATGCTGCGCCGCGTGAACGAGGAGCAATATGGCGAGACGTTCGATGCCGAGACTTACGAAGCCGGCCTCGCCGAGCGCATCAAGACCACGCTGTACTGAGTGAACACCGACCAGACGCCGAAAGAGCGCAAGACGATGAACGAACCGCAAGCCGCCCAACGCCTGTCCGCGCCCGCCGCCGAGCGCAACGCCGCGCCGATCCTGGAGGTGCTGCGCGGCGCGCTGCCCGCGCGGGGCACCGTGCTCGAAATCGCGAGCGGTACCGGCCAGCATGCCGTCCACTTCGCGGCCGCGTTTCCCGGCCTCGCCTGGCAGCCGAGCGACGCCGACGCGCGCGCCCGCGCCTCGATCGACGCCTGGCGCGAGCACTCGGGTCTCGCCAACCTGCGCGCGCCGCTCGATCTCGACGTGCGCCGCGAGCCCTGGCCGATCGACGCGGTGGACGCCATCGTCTGCATCAACATGATTCACATCGCGCCATGGGCAGCGGCGCAAGCGCTCATGCAAGGCGCGGGCGCGCGCGTTGCTACGGGTGGAGCGCTCGTGCTCTACGGGCCGTACCGGCGCGCAGGCGCGCACACGGCGCCGAGCAACGAGGCCTTCGACGCCGACTTGCGCGCGCGCGACCCGTCCTGGGGCGTGCGCGACATGGAGGACGTGGAGGCGCTGGCCCAGGCGCAAGGCTTCGAGTGCGAAGCGCGCGTGCCGATGCCCGCGAACAATTTCAGCCTGGTGTTCCGAAAACGCTAAGCAGTCGGCAAACGTCCGGCGCGCATGCGCGCGTTCGCGCAGCGCCGCTACGTTTCCCTTATGCTTGCACGGTTGGCGCCCCGTTGCGGCGCCGTCAATGAATGAAGTGGAGAAACAACATGAGCAAACAGCCAATCGGCGTTGTAGGTCTGGCCGTGATGGGTAGCAATCTGGCGCTCAACATCGAAAGCCGCGGCCACGCGGTCTCGGTGTTCAATCGCAGCCGCGCCCGAACCGACGAGCTGATCGTCGAGTATCCGGATCGCAAGCTCGTGCCGGCGTACACGCTCGAAGAGTTCGTGGATTCGCTGGAAAAACCGCGCCGCATCCTGATGATGGTGAAGGCCGGCGCGCCCACCGACGACACCATCGCCGCGCTCAAGCCGCTGCTGGAGAAGGGCGACATCCTGATCGACGGCGGCAACACGCACTTCACCGATACCATCCGCCGCAACCAGGAACTCGCGAAGTCGGGCCTGCACTTCATCGGCACGGGCGTGTCGGGCGGCGAGGAAGGCGCGCTCAAGGGCCCGTCGATCATGCCGGGCGGCCAGCGCGATGCTTACGATCTGGTTGCACCGATCCTCACTGAAATCGCCGCGAAGGCGCCGACGGACGGCGAGCCGTGCGTGGCCTACATGGGCCCGGACGGCGCGGGCCATTTCGTGAAGATGGTGCACAACGGCATCGAATACGGCGACATGCAGCTGATCGCCGAAAGCTATGCGGTGCTCAAGCAGGTGCTCGGCCTCTCGAATGAAGAACTGGGCAAGGTCTACACCGAATGGAACGAAGGCGAGCTCGACAGCTACCTGATCGAGATCACCTCGAAGATCTTCGGCAAGAAGGACGAGGAAACGGGCAAGGATCTCGTCGACGTGATTCTCGACCGCGCCGCACAAAAGGGCACCGGCAAGTGGACGAGCCAAAATGCGCTGGATATCGGCGCGCCGCTGCCGCTCATCACCGAAGCCGTGTTCGCGCGCGTGCTCTCGTCGCTCAAGACGCAGCGCGTGGCCGCGAGCAAGGTGCTTGTGGGCCCGGACGCCAAGCCCTTCTCGGGCGACCGCAAGGCGTTCATCGAGTCGGTGCGCCGCGCGCTGTACTTCTCGAAGGTGATTTCGTACGCGCAAGGCTTCTCGCAACTGCGCATGGCTTCGGACGAGTACAAGTGGGACCTGCAATACGGCACGATCGCCAAGATCTTCCGCGCGGGCTGCATCATCCGCGCGCGCTTCCTGCAGAAGATCACGGACGCCTACGCGAAGGACCCGCAGCTCGACAACCTGCTGCTCGATCCCTATTTCCGGGACATCGCGGCCAACTATCAGTCGGCGCTGCGCGACGTGGTGATCCAGGCCGTGAGCGCGGGCGTGCCGGTGCCGGCGTTCTCGTCGGCCATCGCGTACTTCGACGGCTACCGCTCGGAGCGCGTGCCCGCCAACCTCGTGCAGGCGCAGCGCGACTTCTTCGGCGCGCACACGTTCGAGCGCATCGACAAGCCGGGCAGCTTCCACGCCGACTGGTCGTAAGGTCGCAAGACAGAAGGCCGCATTGTCGTTGCGGTCTTTGTTGGAATCGTAAGGTGAGTCCGCCGGACTCACCTTTTTTTATTACCAAAATCGCAATGGTGTTTTGACGAATTAGGGTTTTCCCTAGCGTGACCGGACGCCTACACTGTAATCAATCGCTGACGAACACGGTGTTCCGAAGCGGACATAAAACAGATGGAGGTCCGATCATGAACAAGCTTATCCCCGCAGTTGTCGTTGCCGCCGCTCTTGCCATCCCGGCTATCTCGTTCGCCCAGTCGAGCGAGCAGGGCCTGACCCGCGCCCAGGTGCGCGCGGAACTGGTTCAACTCGAGCACGCTGGCTACAACCCGTCGGCTGACCATGTGAACTACCCGGAAAACCTGCAGGCCGCGCAAGCGCGCGTGAGCCAGGAAAAGCTCGCCGCCGGTGACACCAGCGGTTACGGCGCACCGGCAGTCGGCACGTCGCAGTCGGGTGCCGCGGTGCAACCGGCGCAAGTTGCCCCGAACCAGCGCATTTACTTCGGCCACTAAGCCCTGACCGAACGGAACCGCTTCAGGCGGTTCCGGCAAGCTACCCCCTGTAGTGAGTTGTCGCTGTACGCAGTCAGTAGTTGCAGCAGAAGAGAGCAGCGAGTGCAGTAGAAGTTGCAGTTGCAATACGCAGTGAGTGGTTGCGGTAGAAGTTGCAGTTGTAATACGCAGAGAGTGGTTGCCGTAGAAGTCGTAGTTGCTGTAGTTGCTGAAGTTGCTGTAGTTGCAATACGCAGAGAGTGGTTGCAGTAGAAGGTGCAGTTCGCAGTGTGCAGTTGCAATACGCAGTACGCAGTAGCTGAGTTGTTGCAGTCAGGAAGTTGCAGTATGCAGAGAGCAGAAGGTAGTTGAAGTTGGCTGGCGCAGTGAGAGGTGCAGCCGTGCAGTTGCAGTACGCAGAACGCAGTAGGCAGTACGTTGTTGCAAGGCAGTCCAGCACGGGCCGGTTCTCCACCGGCCCGTACTTTTTTGTGGCGCGCTTTGTCCATATCTAAGGACGCCATATCAAACATTGACGGGTCCGAACGTCACTCCTATGATCGGGCGGCAGTTTCCCTGAAGTTGCTTCGCTACAGGAGACGCCCCGCCATGACCCGCTCCACCCGCAAGCCCTTGCGCAGCCAGGCCTGGTTCGGCAAAGCCGACAAGGACGGCTTCATTCACCGCTCGTGGATGAAGAATCAGGGCATCCCTCACGACGCGTTCGACGGCCGTCCCGTCATCGGCATCTGCAATACGTGGTCGGAACTCACGCCGTGCAACGCGCATTTTCGCGAACTCGCGGAGTACGTGAAAAAAGGCGTGTACGAAGCCGGCGGTCTGCCGCTCGAATTTCCCGTCATGTCGCTCGGCGAATCGAACCTGCGGCCCACCGCGATGCTGTTTCGCAATCTCGCGTCCATGGACGTCGAGGAGTCGATTCGCGGCAATCCGATCGACGGCACGATTCTGCTCGTCGGTTGCGACAAGACCACGCCGGCCTTGCTGATGGGCGCGGCGTCGTGCAACTTGCCCGCGCTCGCCGTCTCGGGCGGACCGATGCTCAACGGGCGCTTCCGGGGCCATGAGATCGGCTCGGGCACGGGCGTGTGGCAAATGTCGGAGGAAGTGCGCGCGGGGACGATGTCGCAGGCCGAATTCGTCGAGGCGGAGTCGTGCATGAACCGCTCGCGCGGCCACTGCATGACCATGGGCACGGCGTCCACGATGGCCTCGATGGTCGAGTCGCTCGGCATGGGGCTGCCGCACAACGCGGCCATTCCCGCTGTCGATGCGCGCCGCCAGGTGCTCGCGCAACTCGCCGGGAGGCGCATCGTCGAGATGGTGCGCGAGGACCTTACGATGTCGAAGATCCTGACCCGTGCGGCATTCGAAAACGCGATCCGCACCAACGCGGCCATCGGCGGCTCGACCAACGCCGTCGTGCACCTGATCGCACTCGCGCGGCGCATCGGCGTGCCGCTTTCGCTCGACGACTGGGAACTGGGCTCCGATGTTCCTTGCCTCGTGAATCTGCAGCCTTCCGGCCATTATCTGATGGAGGACTTCTATTACGCGGGCGGCCTGCCTGCGGTGCTGCGGCAACTGGGCGAGCAAGGGCTGCTGCATCGGGACGCGTTGACGGTCAACGGTAAATCCATCTGGGAAAACGTGGCCGACGCGCCGAACTACAACGCGGAAGTCATTACCTCGTTTGCGCAGCCGTTCAAGCCCAAAGCCGGCATCGCTGTGCTCAAGGGCAATCTCGCGCCCGACGGCGCGGTCATCAAGCCTTCGGCCGCCACGCCCGCGCTATTGCGTCATCGCGGCCGCGCGGTGGTGTTCGAGAACGTCGAGGAACTGCACGCGAAGGTCGACGACGATTCGCTCGATATCGACGAGCATTGCATCATGGTCCTCAAGGGCGCCGGGCCGAAGGGCTATCCGGGCTTCGCCGAGGTTGGCAACATGCCGTTGCCGAAGAAGGTGCTGCAAAAGGGCATTACCGACATGGTGCGCATTTCGGACGGCCGCATGAGCGGCACGGCGTATGGCGCGGTCGTGCTGCACGTGTCGCCAGAAGCGGCGGCGGGCGGTCCGCTCGCACTCGTGCGCACGGGCGACATGATCGAGCTGGACGTCGCGGCGCGGCGTCTGCATCTGGAAGTCTCCGACGCAGAACTCGCGCGCCGCAAGACAGAATGGCAGGCGCCCGAGCTGCCCGAGCGCGGCTATTACCGGCTTTACGTCGAACACGTGCTGCAGGCCGACAAGGGCGCCGACCTGGACTTTCTTGTCGGCGCGAGCGGCGCGGCCGTGCCGCGCGACTCCCACTGAGCGCGCCGGAGCACGCGATGGGCGCGCCAGCCAAAGCCGCCGGTGCCATCGCCGGCATCTACCCGATCCTCTATGCGTTCTTCGATCGCAATACCCGTCTCGACCGCGCCGCCATGCGGCGCCAGGTCGAAGCGGCCGTGCGCGGCGGCGCGCCGGGCATCGCGGTGCTCGGGCTCGCGACCGAGGTCAACAAGCTTTCGCGCGCCGAACGCGAACAGGTGATCGACTGGGCCCAGGAGGACAGCGGCGGCGCGCTGCCGCTTGCCGTCACGGTGAGCGGTCCCACGGTGCAGGCGCAGCGCGAATTCGCGCAACACGCGATCGGGCGCGGCGCGGCATGGCTGATCCTCCAGCCGCCCGCGCGCGCTCAAGGCGAGCCTGCGCAACCCGAATCGTTCTACTTCGACTTCTTCGCTGGCGTGATGGCGGGGCTCGACGTGACGGTCGGCATCCAGAACGCGCCGGAGTATCTGGGCGTCGGGCTCGCGCCGGGCAGTTTGCGCGCGCTCGCCGCGCAATGCCCGAACTTTCGCGTGCTCAAGGGCGAAGGCCCGGCGGTGACGATCGCCGAAACGATCGCGCAGATCGGCGACCTGATGCCCGTGCTCAACGGCCGCGGCGGCCTGGAATTGCTCGACAACCTGCGCGCGGGCTGCGCGGGCATGATCGTCGCGCCCGATTGCTTCGACTGGCAGCAGCAGGTGTACGCCGCGTATTGCGCAGGCGATCTCGAGCGCGCACAAGCCCTGTACCAGCAGGTGCTGCCCGCCATCGTCTTCGTCATGCAGTCGCTCGATACGCTGATTTGCTACGGCAAGCGCATCGCGGCATGGCGCATGGGCCTCGACGTCGAGCATGAGCGCGACGTGAAGCTGGCGCCGAGCCGCTTCGGCCTCGAAGCCGCCCGGCGATTCGCGCGGCAACTGGGCCCGCTCGCGTGATCACCGCGCATGCAGATGGGGCACGCCCTCGCTCGTCGCGACCTTGAGCTGATGCAGCGCCCGGTGGGCCTTGTTCAACTGGGCCTGCGCGGCGATGCGCTGCGCCTCCAGCTGAGCGACGTCCTTTCGTATCTGGTGCTGGCGGCCCGTCACCGTCTGTTCCTGTTCCGCATGGCGCTGCAGGTCCACGCGCAGGCGTTCGGCCTGGGCTTCCGACTCTTCGATCTGCCGCGTGAGTTCCGCGTTTTGCGCGACGAGTTGCACGCGGCGCGTTTCGCCGTCGGCGAGGCGCGTGGCTTGCTCCTGCATCAGGTGAAACGCCGAGCCGGCCGCGTCGAGGTCGTTGGCTTTCAGCGCGCGCCACAGTACGCTTTCCTGATGGAGCGCGACGAAGTAGCCGAGCGTGGGCGGATGGAAGAAGAGGCTGACCGTATACGCGAAGCAGCGGAAGACGCGGAACGTCATCAACTCGTCGGCGGCGTGGAGGGCTTCGAATGCGGCGCCGTCGGCGATCTGCACCGGGCGGCCGTTCAGGTGCGCGGGCATCACCGGTACCGGATGGAGCGTGGACACTGGCCGGGGACCGCCGGCGCCTTCGGGCTGCATGGCCGCGCCCGCGGCCGGCTCTGCGCGAGATTCGATCTCGACGGGGGGCTCAGGCGGCGTCACGGTGGGCTCGGATTTGGATTGCGGGACGCGGCTCGCGGCTTCGCTTGCGACGGCGCGCTGCGTGGCGGCATCATGGGCGACGGCCAGGATTCGTGATGGTGCGCCAGAGAGCGCGGCGTTACGGCGGTTCAAAATGGATTTCACGGCGGTTCCCCCAGTTTGGCGCGCCAAAAACAAGGCGCTCCGCGCGCGGCAGCGTGGCATACGGGCGCCGGCGCGCAGGCAAATGGGGCGGGCGATGCGGGTAGGGCGCCGTCCGCTCCGGGTTCGCGTACTAGTGAAGCAGGCGCGGCCGGCGTGCGATGTCGTCGAAGAGCGCACGCCCGGGCTCGAGCGCGAAAAGCCAGGTTTCGTCATAGCCGCTCAGCGTGTCGAGCGCATCGCGCAGGCGCTCGATGACTACGGCGGGAATTTCCACGGACGCCTCGGTGGCGCCGGAAAGCCGTGCGATGCTGGCGTGCTGGACCAGTTCGTCGGCGGCTTCGGCCACGTCGGCCGCAAAGATGAGATGGTTGTTCAACAATTCGACGAGGCCCGGCGACGACGTGACATCTTCGACGTTGAGCTGCAGCGAAAGAAAGGTGGCTTTGTTCATTCTCGGATCCCTCAGGGCCATGGGACTGCAGCGAGAGGCCTTTCATCTGATTATCGGGTGACGCGTGAACCAGTATAGGCGTTGACCCGCGCAAACGCAGGCCGGGCGAGCATGCCGGCGAAAAAAGGCGGCTGGAGCATGAACGATATAATGGGGGACGTTCGCCATTTCCGGCTTATTCCGTCTTCATTCGCGCGGAAGGTGGCGCGCAAGCGAACGCCTGCGGCCCGCCGCGCACTCCACATGCGTATTTTTTCGTCATACGCGAGGACCAAGCGAGGAACAGCAAGATGAATCGACAACGGCGAAACCCGGGCGCGTATGCGGCGCTGGCCGCCCTCACGCTCGTCTGCAGCGCCTGTAGCAGCACCTTCGCGCCCTGGGAATCCCAAAGCGCGCCCCCCATGTCCACGAGCGGCGTGCCCGCGGGCTACTACCGCGTCAATCCGGGCGACACGCTCTCGCGCGTGGCCGGGGCTTTCGGCCAGCGTCCCCAGGACATCGCGAGCTGGAACCAGCTGCCTTCCGCCAACGCCCAGCTGCTGCCGGGCCAGGTGCTGCGCGTCGCGCCCCCGCCCAACTACGCAGCGGCTGCGCCGCAGGCGCAGATGCCTGGCGGCGCGCCCGCCGCCGCCGGCGTCGCCATGCCGGCGCCCGTCGCACCCAGCATCGCGCTCGCGTGGCCTGCGCGCGGGCCGATCCTGCAGCGCTTCGTGCCGGGCAAGTCCACCGGCATCGTGATCGGCGGCACGCCCGGCGAGGAGGTCAAGGCCGCCGCCGCTGGCCGCGTGGTCTACGCGGGCACGGGGATCGAGGCCTACGGGCCGCTCGTGATCATCAAGCACAACGACCAGGTCGTGACGGCCTATGGCCGCAACGGCAAGCTGCTCGTGAAGGAAGACGACGCCGTCTCGCAAGGCCAGCCGATCGCGGAAATGGGCACCGGCGGCGTTCAGTTCGAAGTCCGTAGCGACGGCAAGCCCGTCGATCCGCTGCCGCTGCTCGCGCACTAGCCACGGCGAAAGCGCGCTCTGCGCCCGGCCCGGCATTGCGCTGGGCCGCCGTTTGAAAATACACTCGATGGTTCCCACGCCGCGCGGCGCGCGCCTGACCAGGCGCGCGCCAGTGCGTCCCGCGCGTGCTTCAACCACGAGGATTTCATCGCAATGATCGACCTGCGCAGCGACACCGTCACCCGTCCGAGCGAAGCCATGCTCGCCGCCATGACCCGCGCCGAAACCGGCGACGACGTATGGGGCGACGACCCGACCGTGCTGCGCCTGCAGGCGCGCGTGGCGCAAGAGGCGGGCAAGGAGGCGGGACTCTTCTTCCCGAGCGGCACGCAGAGCAACCTCGCCGCGCTGATGGCGCATTGCGCGCGCGGCGACGAGTACATCGTCGGCCAGGCGGCCCACACCTATAAGTACGAGGGCGGCGGCGCGGCCGTGCTGGGCAGCATCCAGCCGCAGCCGCTCGACAACGCCGAGGACGGCTCGATCCCGCTCGAGCGCATCGCCGCGGCGATCAAGCCGATCGACGACCACTTCGCGCGCACGCGCCTGCTCGCGCTCGAAAACACCATCGGCGGCAAGGTGCTGCCGGCGGATTACGTCGCGAAGGCCACGCAGCTCGCGCATGAGCGCGGGCTCGCCACGCACCTCGACGGTGCACGCGTGTACAACGCGGCGGTCGCCTCGGGCCAGCCGCTCGAGGCGCTCACGGCGGGCTTCGACTCGGTGTCGATCTGCTTTTCGAAGGGCTTGGGCACGCCGGTGGGGTCGGTGCTGGTGGGCAGCCGCGCGCTCATCGACGCGGCGCATCGCTGGCGCAAGGTGCTGGGCGGCGGCATGCGCCAGTCGGGCGTGCTCGCGGCCGCGTGCCTTTACGCGCTCGATCACAACGTCGCGCGTCTCGCCGACGACCATGCGAACGCCGCGCGTCTCGCCGCCGGTCTCGCGCAGATCGAGCAGGTGAAGGTGATGTCGCAGGCCACGAACATGGTGTTCGTGCAGTTCCCGCAGGAGCACTGCGCGCCGCTGGAGGCGTATCTCAAGGAGCGCGGCATCCTCACGCAGATGCTGTACGCGTCGCGCTTCGTCACGCACCTCGACGTGACGGCCGCCGATATCGACACGTTCGTGGCGGCGGTGAAGGGCTACTTCGCGCGATAAGCCAGTAAGCGGGCCGGCAAAGGCGCGCTTTTCCCGCGTGCCTTTGCCTCAGACCTCAGCGGCCCGTACGGCCCGCGTCAACCGCATCACCCGCGCTGCACCGCCCGGTGCGACGGCGCGAACAGCCGCAGCCCGCTCGCAATGGCCGCCGCGCCCGCAAAGGCGCAGCCAAGGCCCAGGGCGAGCGTCGGGCCGTGCCGGCCCACGATCCCGAAGCACAGCGCCACCAACGCCGCGCCCGTGGTCTGCCCGAGCAGACGCGAGACCGCGATGGTGCCGCTCGCGCCGCCGCTGCGCTCGGGCGGCGCGCTCGCCATGATCGCCCGCAGGTTGGGCGACTGGAAAAAGCCGAAGCCCGCGCCGCAGATCGCCATGCGCACGACGATGTCCGTCACCGAGGGGTGCGCGGGCAGCAGCGCCAGCGACGCCATGCCCGCCGAGAGAATGGCGAGCCCGATCGCGCCGAGCAGGCCCGGCGGATAGCGGTCGGAGAGGCGTCCCGCAATCGGCGCGGCGGCGGCCACGACCACGGGCCAGGGCGTCATCAGGAAGCCGGTCTCCACCTGGCTGCGCATCAGCACGGTTTCGAAATAGAACGGCAGCGAGACGAACGCGAGGCCCTGCGCCGCGAACGAGCAGATCGCGGTGACCGACGAAAGCGCGAAAACCGGCCGGCGGAACAGGTCCACAGGCAGCATGGGCGCGGGATGCCCGGCCTCGCGCCGGATCAGCAGCGCGCCGAACACCAGCGCGACGACGGCCGCAATGCCCACTTCCATGCCGGGCGCGCGCTGCGCGGCCTCGCCGAGCGCGAAGATCAGCGCCGCGAACGTGATGACGTTGAGTACCGCCGCGACGGGATCGAAGGCGTGCTTGCCGCGCGCCGTCTGCGGCAGCGCGGGCAGCGCGAACACGAGCGCGAGCACGCCGAGCGGCACGTTGATCGCGAAGAGCCACGGCCAGGTGCCCGCGGAGAGGATCAGCGAGGCCATGGTCGGACCGACGGCGAACGAAACGCCGACGATCAGCGCATTCATGCCGAGCCCGCGCCCGAGCCGGTGCGGCGGGTAGAGAAAGCGGATCAGCGCGGTGTTCACGCTCATGATGGCGCTCGCGCCGAGCCCCTGCAGCACGCGCGCCCCGGCGAGCGCGGTGAGCGTGGGTGCGAGCGCGCAGGCGAGCGAGGCGACCGTGAAGATCGCGAGGCCGCTGATATAGATGCGCCGGTGGCCGATGATGTCGCCGAGCGCGGCGAGCGGCAGCAAGGTGGCGACCATCGCGAGCTGGTACGCGTTGATGATCCACACCGAGGCGGCGGGGGCCGCATGCAGGTCGGTGGCGATGGCCGGCAGCGCGGTGTTGGCGATCGCGGTGTCGAGCGTGGCGAGCGCGACGGCCAGCATCACCGCGCCCATGGCGCGGCGGTTCTTCGCGGACATCGGCGCGTCGGGCGGCTCGGTATTGTGGGTATTGCGGGTTTCGCGCGCCGCGGAAAAGGTTTCGGACAAGGGAGTCTCGGGCGGATGGACGATGAAGGCTGCGGCGCGGGCCGAGCGGACGAATTTTGCGATTGTTACAGAGCCCGCCGGGTTCTGCAGGAGACGCTCCAGAGCGTGGGGCGACTGTAAGGCATTGGGTGGCGAGCGCGACTGCCACCGCGCGCCGGCATATCGCAACTAACTGCCAAGCCCGTCACGCGCAGGTGTGGCGCCGCGCTGCGCGCGCGCAACCGTCCGAATGGCAAGGGATCGAGGCGGCCGGCGGGTTCCGCGTGGCTGGCGGCCGCGCTCCGCGCCCGCATGGCGCGCCGCCGCACGCCATTTGAAAATGCACTACTCTGCAAATTGATCTGCGCTCGCTGGCGAGCGGTGCCGGCCATTTCCGCCGTGGCGCCGATGCGTCATCGTTCCGTACCGCCGCGCGCGGCGCAGGCCCGGAACAACCGCGCGCCCTGCACCTTTATGGGCGCGCCGCCATTTCCAGCGCTATGCGTGGGACTGCACCAGGCGCTCTGCACCAGGTGCACTCGACAGGAGTCAATCGATGACAGCCATCGGTCTCGAGTTCGATCAGTTGCAAAGCAGCGTCGAAGCGCTGCGCCGTTCCCTCTCCAATCGCCTGATGTACGGTGTCGGCAAGGACGCCGTGACGGCCCGTCCGCAGGACTGGCTGCACGCCGCGGCGCTCGCCGTGCGCGACCGGCTCGTCGAGCGCTGGATGATCACCACGCGCCGCCAGTACGACCAGGACGTCAAACGCGTCTATTACCTGTCGATGGAATTTCTCATCGGCCGCACGTTCTCGAACGCGCTGATCGCGCTCGGCATCCACGACCAGATGAAAGAGGCGCTGGCGAGCGTGGGCGTCGACATGGACACGGTGCTCGACTACGAGCCCGACGCGGCGCTCGGCAACGGCGGTCTCGGCCGGCTCGCGGCGTGCTTTCTCGATTCGATGGCGACGCTCGGCATTCCGGGCTTCGGCTATGGCATTCGCTACGACTACGGCATGTTCCGTCAGCAGATCGTGAACGGCGAACAGGTCGAAGCGCCCGACTACTGGCTGCGCTATGGCAATCCGTGGGAATTTCCGCGGCCCGAGGTGCAGTACTCCGTGCACTTTGGCGGGCGCACCATGCAGCGCAACGGCAATGTGGAATGGGTCGACACGCAGCACGTGAACGCCATGGCCTACGACACGGTGATTCCCGGCTACGCCACCAGCGCGACCAACACGCTGCGGCTGTGGTCCGCGCGCGCGGATGAAGAACTCGATCTCTCGGCGTTCAACCAGGGCGACTATCAGCGCGCGGTGGAAGCGCGCAACATCTCCGAGAACGTCTCGCGGCTGCTCTATCCCGACGACTCGACGATGGCCGGGCGCGAACTGCGTCTGCGCCAGGAATACTTCTTCGTCTCCGCGACGATGCAGGACCTGATTCGCCGCTACCTGCGCACGCACAGCACGTTCGGGCGCTTCTCCGAAAAGGTCGCGGTGCACCTGAACGACACGCACCCGGTGCTGGCCATTCCCGAGCTGATCCGCCTGCTGGTGGACGTGCATCATCTGCCATGGGACGAGGCGATGAGCCACGTGCGCCGCGTGTTCTCGTACACCAACCACACGCTGATGCCCGAAGCGCTGGAAACCTGGGACATCGAACTATTGGCGCGCCTCCTGCCGCGCCACCTCGAAATCATCTTCGACATCAACGCGGCATTTCTGCGCGAAGCGAGCGACCGCGGCGCACACGACCTCGACCTGATCCGCCGCATCTCGCTCGTGGACGAATATGGCCAGCGCCGCGTACGCATGGCTTATCTCGCGATCGTGGCGAGCCACAAGGTGAACGGCGTGTCGAAGTTGCACTCGCAACTGATGACGCGCGATATCTTCGCCGACTTCGCGCGCCTCTTTCCCGATCGCTTCACCAACGTGACCAACGGCATCACGCCGCGCCGCTGGCTCGCGCAGGCGAGCCCGCCGCTCGCGCACCTCGTGGACGAAGCGATCGGGCCGCGCTGGCGCAGCGATCTCTTCGAACTGGGCGCGCTGCGCAAGCTGCGCGGCGACGCTTCGTTCGAAGCCGCGTTCCGCGCGGCCAAGCGCAGCAACAAGGTGCGTCTCGCACATCGCGCCCTGCAGCGCACGGGCATCGTCTTCAATCCCGACGCGCTGTTCGACATGCAGGTCAAGCGCATTCACGAGTACAAGCGGCAGCTGCTCAACGTGCTGCACGTGATTACGCGCTACAACCGCATTCTCGAAGCGCCCGAGCGCGACTGGGTGCCGCGCGTCGTGCTGTTCGCGGGCAAGGCCGCGTCGGCGTACCGCATGGCGAAGATGATCATCCACCTCATCAACGACGTGGCCGCGAAGATCAACAACGATCCCGTGGTGGGCGACCGGCTCAAGGTGGTGTTCGTGCCGAACTACGGCGTGAGCGTGGCCGAGGTGCTGATTCCCGCGGCGGACCTTTCCGAGCAGATCTCGACGGCGGGCACCGAAGCGTCGGGCACCGGCAACATGAAGCTCGCGCTCAACGGCGCGCTCACCATGGGCACGCTGGACGGCGCGAACATCGAGATCGGCGAGGCCGTGGGGCAGGACAACATCTTCATCTTCGGTCACACGTCCGACCAGGTCGACCAGCTGCGTTGCGCGGGCTACCGGCCGCGCCAGGTCTACGAGGAAAACGCCGAGCTGCGCCGCGCGCTCGACCAGATCCGCACGGGCTTCTTCTCACCGCACGATTCGGCACGCTACACGGACATCTTTCATACGCTCGTGGACTGGGGTGACCACTACCTCGTGCTGGCCGACTATTCTGCCTTCATGGAGGCCCAAGACGCCGCCGACCAGCGCTTCATGGACGTGCCGGCGTGGACCGCGAGCGCGATCGAAAACGTAGCGGGGATGGGGAAGTTCTCGTCGGACCGTGCGATCGCGGAATACGCCCGCGATATCTGGCACGTGAAGTCGATCGAGATGGAGTGAGGGGCGAGCGCCCGCAGTGCTGCCGGCGGTGCTTCCGGCGGTGCTTCCAGCGGGATCAGGGCGCTGCGGGCCGCGTCGTGCCGCCCTCGGCCTGCGCCGTTTGCGCGGCCTTGGCGGTGCGCACGGCTTCCTGCACGCGTTCGAGGAATGCCGGGTCGAGGCTCGTGACCGCTTCGCGCGATTCTCCGCCCGTCACGACGTAGAGCCGGTGCACGGCTTCCTGCCAGAGCCACGCGAGCCAGCCCACCACGATCACCATCACGCCGCACGCGAGACCGGCCGCCGAGCCGAGCACGCCGCCCACGACGGCCCCGGCGGCGCCGACCAGGCTAATCGCGATCGGCACGACGCGGCTGCGCCGCCCGATGACGATACGCACGTCCTCGATGTCGCGCATGGGGAAGACCTGGCCGGCTGCGGAGAGCGCGTTGCGCGTGACCGAGACGGCGGCTTCGTTGAAAGGGAGTTCCATCGGTTCGATAGCTGCGAGGTGAGAGAGCGCAGCGTACCAGAAGCGGGGCCAGGGCGGGGTCGCGGCGGACATAACGTCGCAGGCCGGACGCATGGCGGGTTGGGGCACCTGCCGAAGCCGCTATACTTGCGCGCTTTTAATGCCCCCGTCGGCACCAGGGATTCTCCATGAGCCCACTGCCACGCTGTCCGAAATGCAATTCCGAGTTCACCTACGAAGATGGGGGCGTCTACATCTGCCCGGAGTGTGCGCATGAATGGTCCGGCCAAGCCACTGCCCCGGCCGAAACAGCGGGCAAGGTCTATCGCGATTCGGCCGGCAATGTCCTGCAGGACGGCGATACCGTCACGGTCATCAAGGACCTGAAACTCAAGGGTTCGGGTGGCGTGATCAAGATGGGCACCAAAGTGAAGAACATCCGGCTGGTGGACAGTGACCACGATATCGATTGCAAGATCGACGGCTTCGGCGCCATGAGCCTCAAATCGGAATTCGTCAAGAAGGCGTGACGAAGGGTGGCGTCGCGCATCGACTGCGATAAGCCAAAAAAAAGCGGGGCATCCCAAGGGATGCCCCGTCCGGTAAGGCGCGGCGCGCAGCGTGAGCTGCGGCGCGCCGAGCAGAGCCGGCGCTATGAGTCGCCGGCCGCCGCTGTTGCGTACGTGACGCTGCTTAGAACTTGTGGCGGATACCGACGCGAACCGCGACTTGATCCTGCGAACCCGTGCCCGACGGCTGGAAAATGTTCGAGCCCGAGTCGCCGATCTGCGCCTGAACCTTCTGGCCGTTCGCGAGCGTGCCCGATGCGTCCTGGTACGACACGAGGCCGTAGACGTCGGTGCGCTTGCTGAGCGCGTAGTCGAGCGATGCGTTGACCTGGTTCCAGTGAGCCGTCTGGCTGCCCGAGGTGCGCGAGTACGTGTAGCCGAGCGCAGCCGACATAGCCGGCGTGAAGGCGTACTTGCCGCCTGCTTCGTACGCGTTGTAGAGCGTCGACGAACCGGCGATCGGCGAGAGCAGCGTGTTGGTCCACAGGGCCCACAGCGTTGCCGGACCGACGATGTAACGGGCACCGACACCGTACGAGCGCAGGTCGCGCAGCGTGCCCTGCGGCACGTTGGCGATCGTCGTCGACGTCGACGGCGTGGTCTGGCCCGGGTACGTGAGGTTCGTGTAGGCAGCGCCGATGCTGAACGGGCCGTAGCCGTAGTTCGCGCCGAAGCTGTACGCGCGCGACGAGCCGGCGATCGGGCTGGCCGTCGTGCCCGTTGCCGGTGCGCCGGCGAACGAGGTCGAGTTCGAGAAGCCGTACAGCGCGCCGAACGTGAAGCCCGAGAAGTTCACGCTCTGGAACTTGACCGCGTTGTTGATGCGGCTCGAGGTCAGCTGGTCGACGTCGTTGAAGTGGTAGGCCCAGTTACCCGAAACCGTGTTGCCACCGGTCGAGTACTGCGAGCCGAGCACGTCCGTGCTGAGCGAGTATTGACGGCCGAACGTCAGCGAACCGATGTTCGACTGCGTCAGACCGACGAATGCTTGACGGCCGAACATCGCGCCGCCCTGGCCTGCCGTGCCGTTGCCGCTGTTGAAGCCGTTTTCGAGCACGAAGATCGCCTTCAGGCCGCCGCCCAGGTCTTCCGTGCCGCGCAGGCCCCAACGGCTGCCCTGCGCCACGCCGTCACCGTACGAGAACTGGTGCGAGCTGCCGTTCGTACCGTTCGAGTTCTTCACGTTGCTGATGTAGTTCACACCCGCGTCGATCACGCCGTACAGCGTTACGCTGCTTTGTGCGTGGGCAACGCCTGCGATCGAGGCCAGAATAGCGGTGGTCAGAATTTTCTTTTTCAACTGTTTCTCCGGGTAAAGGACGAGATGACTACTCCGGCCTCTTATGGGCCGGTCAATGTGACGGGCTGCAATTTAAGGGTCGATAACGAAAGGAATGTGACAGTAAGGCTTTGTAGGGAAAATGTCGCCATTCTGTTGTGTGGATGCGACACACGGGTTGCAGCCGGGGAGAGCGGCGCCCGAAGCCCGCCGTTATTGGCTTTGCGGGCGATTTTCCTGTCAATTTGAAAGGCCGGGCTGCGGCAATCGGCCTTATAAAATTTTTTTCTAAGCTTTCTTCTATTTGCCGGGTTAATCGATCTTTTGAATCTGGCTTCAGGCTGAGTTTGATTTATCTCAAGGGCGCATTAACGGCCGATCAATGCGCGCTTTACATGGTTGATTGCCGTCGATTCATGGAAGTCAAAAATTAGTTACCCGAAATAATTGAAATCACGGGAAACGCTCATGTAAAAAGGCTCGCATCCGTGATGCGAGCCTTTTTACGGTATGGCGTTGCCGTTACAGCGAAAGAAGCGAGCCGCTGCGAATGGGTTTTTCGCCGGCAATGCGTGCGACTTCCATGCCGGCCGTGGCGAAGCGCGCGCTATGGCGTGCGTACATCACGCCGCTCACGCCCGCGTGCAGCGTCGTCACGGTGTCGGCGAGCGGGTCGATGACATCGGCAATGGCCGCGCCGCGTTCCACCCACGTGCCGCAATCCACGCGAAACACGAGCACGCCGCTGGCAGGCGCCACGATCGGCTCCGTACCCGCGAGCGGCGTGGCCGCATGGGCGAGCGGCGGCAGCGGCGCGGCCGTGCCTTCTATGATGCCGCGCCCGATCAGATAGTCGACGATGGCCTGGGCGTCGTGCTCGGCGAGCTCGTGCGAGACGTCGCGCTGGCCGCGCAGCTCGACCGTCACCGAAATCGAGCCGTACGGAATGGGGAAGCGCGTGCCGAAGTGCTCGCGCAGCTCCGACCAGCAGAAGCTGTGAATCTCGTCGAACGGATTGCCGATCGAGTTGAGCGCGAGGAGCGACGCCTTGGCGTCGAGATAGCGCGCAAGCGGCTCGACTTCGGGCCACAGTTCGGGGTTCGTGTAGATGTGCATGGCGGCTTCCCAGTCGCAATGCAGGTCCAGCACGATGTCGGCGTCGTACGAAAGGCGCTGGAGCGCGAGGCGCATCGAATCGAGTTCGGTTTTCGGCTTCTGCGCGGCCAGCGCTTCGCCCATGGCCGCGCGGATCGCGGTGCGGTTCGCGGCTTCGTCGGCCCCGAGGCGCGCTTCGATGCTGGGCAGCACGAGTGCGGTGAGCTCGTGGAAATTGCGGTTGAAGTTCTGCGCCGTGTTCGATTCGAAGCGGCCGATCATATGCCCGAGCCAGTGCTGATTCAGGCCCACGGGGTTGGGCACCGGCACGATCACGATCTCGCCGCGCAGGCGGCCCGCAGCTTCCAGGTCCGCGAGCTTGCGGCGCAGCGCCCACGAGACGAGCATGCCCGGCAATTCGTCGGCGTGCAGCGAGGACTGGATATAGACCTTGGGACCGCCGGCTTTGCCGTAGTGGAAACTGGCAAGTTCCCGCGCGGTACCGAGGGCGGGCGCGATCAACGGGTGGTTTCGGGTTTGCATGATGGGTGCGCGAGGCGCGGCGGCCCGCAAAAGGTGTTGGAGTGAACGATGGCCCCGTTAGCACACGCAGGGGCCGTAGACCGATCTTAGCCGATTCGACGCGCTGCCGGAACCAGCGCGCCCGCGCGCATCTGCGGCATCGTCATGAAAATACGGAATCCGAAATAAAATTCCGGAAAAGAAAAAGCCCGGACGGTAAGCCCGGGCTTCGCGCGCCGTGATACAGCGCCGGCGCGATGCGGTGCTTAGCCGCCGTACACGTCGAAGTCGAAGTATTTGGCTTCGATCTTCTTGTACGTGCCGTCCTTGATCATGTCGGCGATAGCCTTGTCGATCTTGCCCTTCAGGTCGGCGTCTTCCTTGCGCAGGCCGATGGCGGCGGCGCCCGTCGGGATTTCCTTGCCGGCGAACTGGAAGCCAGCGCCGCGCGGCGTCTTCAGGAAGCCCAGATCCGCTTGCACTTCATCCTGCAGCGCGGCGTCCAGACGGCCCGAGATCAGGTCGGCGTAGACCTGGTCCTGGTTCTGGTAAGGAACGACGTTCACGCCCTTCGGTGCCCAGTTTTCCTTCGCGTAGGTTTCCTGGATCGTGCCTTGCTCGACGCCAACCGACTTGCCCTTGAGCGAGTCCGCCGTCGGGGCGAGGCTCGAGCCCTTCTTGGCGACGAGGCGCGTCGGCGTGTTGAACAGCTTCGCCGAGAAGGCGATCTGCTGCTCGCGCTGCGGGGTGATCGTCATCGACGAGAGCACGCCGTCGAACTTCTTGGCCTTCAGGCCCGGGATCATGCCGTCGAAGTCTTGCTCGACCCACACGCACTTGGCGTTCAGGCGCTTGCAGATTTCGTTGCCGAGGTCGATGTCGAAGCCGACCAGCTTGCCATCGGGTGCTTTGGATTCGAACGGTGCGTAGCTGGCGTCAACGCCGAAACGCACGGTGGACCAGTCCTTCGCATGGGCGACGCCGGCCGAGACGGCGAGCACGGCAACCGTGAGGGTGGCAAGCAGTTTCTTCACTATGGGTACTCCTCGAGATGGTTCAGGGCGCGCCGCGTGCGGTTGTGCCGCCATGGCGCATTTCCCGGCGCGGCTCGCGCCGGATTATTGTTGGACCCGCCAGCCTGCGGCCAGCGAAGCGCGCGCAAGCTTACCAGGTCAAAATTGCTGCGTCGCTAGTGTAATACCGGATAGCGGGAAAGGGTGCCGGTAAGTGTACGCCCGTGCGCTTGTACGATTTAACGCGAAGCCTTGTCGGGCAAGGCGTGCAGGCCAATGGGGAGAGGCCGCTGCGAGGGGCTTGGGATGCGCTGCGCGATGCTCTGCCGCAACAGTCGGAAGAATGCGATGCCGCGCGCTCGCGGCATCGTCAGTAGTCTGAAGGGTGATTGAAATTGAATCGACGGCGCGCCGTTGGCTTTCGGCTCAAATGGGGCCGGGCGGCGCGCCGTTTTTTGTTGCGATGCAGCAGTCACATCGGCTGCACCGCGTCGATGACGTCAGACCACGCGCACGCCCGCGCGCCACGTCGCGCGCGGCACGGGCAGCGAATCGAGCATCGTCACCCGCACGAAGTCCGCGCGCAGGCCCGGCTCGATCGCGCCGCGGTCGTGCAGGCCCGACTTGCTGGCGGGTTCCCACGAGACCGTGGCGACCGCGCGCGGCAGCGTCCAGTCGGCCTTGGTCACGAGGTCGAACGCGGCGGTCAGGAGGCTCGACGGCACGTAGTCGGACGAGAGGATGTCGAGCAAACCGGCCTGTGCCAGTTCCAGCGCCGAGACGTTGCCCGAGTGCGAGCCCCCGCGCACCACGTTCGGCGCGCCCATGATCGTCGCGATGCCGCGCTTTCTCGCCTCCTCGGCGGCCACGCGCGTGGTCGGGAATTCGGCGAGCACGATGCCTTCGGCGGCGGCCTGCTCGACGTGCTCCACGAGCGTGTCGTCGTGGCTCGCAAGCGGGATGTTGCGCGCGCGGCAACGCTGCACGATTTCGAGGCGGTGCGCGTCAGCGTAGCGTTCCTGCTCGGTGGCCATTTCGGCGAGCATGGTGTTGGTCTGCTCGTCGGTCCACTTGCCGTGGCGCTCCTGAAATTTGCGCCATTGCTCGCGGTCGTGCCACTGGCGCTGGCCCGGCGTGTGGTCCATCACCGAGGCGAGGCGCAGCAGCGGGTGGTCGCTCAACGTGTCGAACAGCTCGATCACGTCTTCGGTGGCGATTTCGCAGCGCAAGTGCAGGAAGTGCTCGGCGCGCAGCAGGTTGCGCTCGGAAAAGCGCGTGAGCGCCCTGGCGCTCGCGAGCTGCACGTCGCGGCCGCGCACGCCCACGGCGAGGCGCGTGCCGATGGCCAGCGCGTCGAATACCGTGGTGATGCCGGCAGCGGCGATCTGCGCGTCGTGAATGACGAATGCGGCGTCGGTGTTCCAGTGCACGCCGGGGCGCGGCGCGAGATGCTTTTCCAGGTTGTCGGTGTGCAGTTCGACGAGACCGGGCAGCAGGAAGTCGCCTTCCCAGTCTTCGGCTTCGGGCGCGGCGGTCGAGCCGCGCGAGATGTCGCGGATCTTGCCGTCTGCCACGCTTAGCGTGCCGGTGAAAACGTCGTCTCGCGTCACGATGCGAGCGTTCTTGATCAACATCGTCAGGCTCCGTATCAGATATCGGTTTGCGCCGTTCAGGCGGGTTTAGGCTGCGGCGCCGAGCGGCGCTTGCGCGCGCGGCGCGCTGAGTTCGAGTACGCGGGTGGCGACGCGCTCGCGCGTGTCCTCGTCGTGGAATACGCCGACGATCGCTGCGCCGCGCTCGCGCGCCTCGCCAATCAGGCTCGCGACGACTTCGCGGTTTTCCGCGTCGAGCGAGGCCGTGGGTTCGTCCAGCAACAGCACGCGGTGCTGCGCGATCAGGCCCCGCGCGATGTTCACGCGCTGCTGCTCGCCGCCAGAAAACGTGGCGGGTGCGAGCGGCCAGAGGCGCTGCGGCACGTTCAGGCGTGCCAGCAGCGTTTGCGCGCGCTCGCGTGCCTCGTCTTCCTCCACGCCGCGCGAAACGAGCGGCGCGGCCACGATGTCGAGCGCGCTCACGCGCGGGATCACGCGCAGAAACTGGCTCACGTAGCCCACCACGTTGCGGCGCAGGCGCAGGATGTCGTGAGGCGCCGCACCCGTGATCTCCAGATGTTCGAGCGGCGCGCCCTCGTCGCGGATCGCAATCGAGCCGCCGCTGGCGAGATAGTTGCCGTACAGGCAGCGCAGGAAAGTGCTCTTGCCCGCGCCCGAGGGCCCGACCAGCACGATGCATTCGCCGCGCTCCACGTCGAGCGAAACGCCCGCGAGCGCTTCGATGCCGATGCCGCCCTGGCCGTGCAGCGTGAAGGTCTTGCGCACGTCTTCGGCGCGCAGCATGAGCGCCGGTCTTTCGAGGAACGCGCGCGTGCCCGCTGATGAGTTCAGAGTCATGTCTTTCATCCTAGACCGGCAGCACGGATGCCACCAGCGTCTGCGTATAGGGGTGTTGCGGGTCGTCCAGCACCTGGTCGGTCAGGCCCGATTCGACCACCGTGCCGCCTTGCATGACCATCAAACGGTGCGCGAGCAGGCGCGCCACGCCGATGTCGTGCGTGACGATCAGTACCGAAAGATGCAGGTTGGTCGTGAGCGTGCGCAGCAAGTCGAGCAGGCGCGCCTGCACGGACACGTCGAGACCCGCCGTGGGCTCGTCCATGAACACGAGGCGCGGGCCCGTGACGAGATTGCGCGCGATTTGCAGGCGCTGTTGCATGCCGCCCGAAAACGCCGAGGGCAATTCGTCGATGCGCATGGCGTCCAGCTCCACGCGCTGCATCCACTGCTGCGCCGTGCTGCGGATTTGCCCGTAGTGGCGCGCACCGACGGCCATCAGCGGCTCGCCGATATTGGCGCCGGCCGAGACGCCCGCACGCAGCCCGTCGCGCGGATTCTGCTGCACGAAGCCCCATTCGGTGCGCGCGAGCAGGCGCCGGCGCGGCTCGGAAAGCGTGCGCAGGTCGAGCGTTTCGCCGTTCGCGCTCGTGTAGTGCAGCGCGCCCGAGTCGGACTCGGTGCGCAGCGCGAGCGTGTTGAGCAGCGTGGTCTTGCCCGAGCCCGATTCGCCGACGATGCACAGCACCTCGCCGGGATACAGGTCGAAGCTCACGTCGCGGCAGCCGTTGCGGCCGCCATACTGCTTCGTGAGCGATCTTGCGCTTAACAGCGGCGTCATGCGTTCTCTCCTGCTTCATTCGTTGCGTGCGCATCGACATGTTCGCGCCGGTCGTGGCAGTAGTCGCTGTCCGAGCAGACGAACATGCGTTTGCCTGCGTCGTCGACGATCATCTCGTCGAGGAAGCTCTCGCGCGAGCCGCACAGGGCGCACGCGTGCTCCCAGCGCTGCACTTCGAACGGATGGTCGTCGAAGTCGAGGCTCTTCACCGGCGTGTACGGCGGAATCGCGTAGATGCGACGCTCGCGGCCCGCGCCGAACAGCTGCAGCGCGGCGTTCATATGCAGCTTGGGGTTGTCAAACTTCGGAATCGGCGAGGGCGACGTGAGATAACGGCCGTTCACCGTCACCGGGTAGTCGTACGTCGTGGCGATGCTGCCGTGCTGCACGATGTCCTCATAAAGCTTCACGCTGATGAGGCCATAGTCGGCCAGCGCATGCAGCTTCTTGCATTCGGCCACGCGCGGCTCGAGCCGGAACAGCGGCTCGGGCATCGGCACCTGGTACACGAGGATCTGCTTGTCCGTGAGCGGCGTTTCGGGAATGCGGTGCCGCGTCTGGACGATCGACGCCTCGCTCGTGCGGCGCGTGGTGGCCACACCCGTGGTGCGCGCGAAGAAGCGGCGGATGTTCACGGCGTTCGTGGTGTCGTCCGAGCCCTGGTCGATCACCTTGAGCGTGTCCTTCGCGCCGATGATCGCCGCCGTCACCTGGATGCCGCCCGTGCCCCAGCCATACGGCAGCGGCATTTCGCGCGAGGCGAACGGCACCTGGTAGCCCGGCACGGCGACGGCCTTGAGGAGGGCGCGGCGGAGCATGCGCTTGGTCTGCTCGTCGAGGTAGGCGAAGTTGTAGCCCGAGACGGCCTGCGTTTCGTGCGACGCGACTTCGGCTGCGGTGGATTGCAAGGTATCGGGCGCGTTCATGCGGCCTCCCTGTTTTGCGCGTCGGCATCGGCATCGGCGCTGGTGCCGTTTTCGTGCTGCGCGCGCAGCTTGCGCACGAGTTCCAGCTCGGCCTGGAAGTCCACGTAGTGCGGCAGCTTAAGGTGTTGTACGAAGCCCGAAGCTTCCACGTTGTCGCTGTGCGAGAGCATGAATTCGATGTCCTGAGTCGGCGAGGCGATCGTCTCGCCCAGCTCCTCGGCGCGCAGCGCGCGATCCACCAGCGCCATCGCCATGGCCTTGCGTTCCGCGTGGCCAAACGCGAGACCGTAGCCTTGCGTGAATTGCGGCGGCACGTCTTTCGCGCCCGCGAACTGGTTGATCATCTGGCACTCGGTCAAGTCGATCTCGCCGATTTCCACGGCTTCATCGAGTTCGTCCAGCATCATTTCTACGCACACCGAACCAAAGCGGATCTCGCCCGCGAACGGGTGCGAATGCGCGTAGCCGCGCTGCGTCGCATAGCCCATCGCGAGCAGGAAGCCCTCGTCGCCGCGTGCGAGATTCTGCAGGCGCACAGTGCGGTCGGCGGGGAACGCTAGCGGTTCGCGCGAGAGGTCGCCGGGCTCGCGCGCCTGCGGCGAGCGCGTTTCCTGCTCGATCAGGCCTTCCTTGTCGAGCAGGGAGACCACGCGCGGCATCGCTTCTTCAGGCGGGGTTGCTCGCGGCGCCTGGGGCGCGGCGCTCGCGGCATCGTCGCCTTCGGCGAGCAGCGCGAAGTCGAGCAGACGCTGCGTGTAATCGTAGGTCGCGCCGAGCACCTGGCCGCCGGGCACGTCCTTGAAGGTCGCGGAAATGCGGCGCTCCACCACCATGTTTTCCGTTTCGACCGGCTGCGTGTAACCAAAACGCGGCAGCGTGGTGCGATACGCGCGCAGCAGAAAGATCGCTTCGACGAGATCGCCGGCGGCCTGCTTGATCGCGAGCGCGGCAAGTTCTTCGTCGTAGACCGAACCTTCGGCCATCACACGCGCCACGGCCAGACGCATCTGTTCGCGGATCTGCGTGACGCTCAGCTCGGGCACGCGCGTATCGCCGCGGCGCGCCTCATCGAGCAGACGCCACGACGCTTCGATCGCGCGCTCTCCACCTTTGACGGCGACGTACATCAGTGCATCTCCACGAGAGTGGTGCGCGGCAGGCCCATCAGGCGGTCGCCGCACACGAGATAGAAGTCGATGCCGCACGGAAAGTGCGGCGCGAGGGCGGCGCGTTCGCGCCAGAAGCGCTCGGGCAGGCCGACGGGCGCGATGCTGCAGGTCGTTTCGATGCCGGGGCCGCGCAGCGTGAGCGGTGCGCCGCCGGCGAGCGAATCGACACGCACGAACACCGTGGCCGACTGCTCCGGCGACTCGGGCGTGCCGCTCGCGAAGGCGTCGAGTGGCGGCAGGGCGGCGGCGTCGTGCACATAGGCGAACGCGGCTTCGCGCGCTTGCTGTGCAAGCGGCGCGCCTGCGTGAAAGCGCAGCGCGGCTGCGAGTGCGGCGTCGACTTGAGCGAGCCACACCGGTGTGGCGTAGTCTGCGAGTGCGAGCAGCGACGCGAAGGCGGCGAGGCCGGCGCGCGCGGGGGACGCATCCGCCGACGTGGCCGCCGGCAGCGGCGTTTCGATCACGCCGATCGTGCCGGGGCGCGCGAGCGCGTCGAGCAGCGTGCGGAACACCGTCTGCGTGTCGTGAACCGGATCGCCGAAGCCCGGCGCGAGCGCCGCGAGCAGATCGGGCGTCATGGCATTGCGTTGGTCGCTCATGCGTCACCTCGAACCATCGTGAAGAACTCGACCCGCGTGCTGGCGGCGTCGGCGCGGCGCGCGTCGCGTTGTGCGGCGAGACGCGCGGCGAGCGGCTCGATCAGGCTGGCATGCAACTGATCGTGGCGCGCGGGGAGCTGCAGCAGCGCGTCGGCGAGCGCGGCCAGCTCGGCGCGGCGCTTGTCGCGGCCCAGATGGCAGGCCACGCCGACCGGGCCCGGCTGGCCGGCATCGCCGCCTTCGGTGCGTTCAGTGCTTGAGGCGCGCAGGCGCAGCGTGGCGCGCGTGACGGTGGCTTCGCCCAGATTGAAGGCGTCGCCGGTGCCGCCAATGCGCCCGCGTACCATGGCCAGTCCGGTTTGTGGCGGACGCAGCCAGTCGAAGGCGGGCTCGGGCGCACCGGCGAGCGCGGCGCTCAGCGCCGCTTCAAGCTCGGCGCGCGGGGTATGCGCGAGAACGGCCATCCATGCGCGCCGGCTCGCCGGTGCGGAGGATGGGGTGGAGGAAGCGTTCATCGGAGTTCCTGTGTCGTGAACGGGGGAGAACGGACATGGCAACTGCGCCTTTCGAACAGCCTTGTCTGGACCTCGATTGAACCATCTATTCATCTAAACGTCTAGACGTTTAGTGGTACAGTCGTCCAGTTCGGACGCAATGAAGGTTTTCATATTTCCATCACGCCCTGCGCACTACAATGCACAAAACGCTATTGGAACCGAGAGGAATGACAGCACCATGACATCGAACGACGAGGCGCCGTCCAGTCTGCTTGAGCGCGGCGCGGGTGTGGCGGTGTGGCGGCAGATCGAGCAGATCCTTGCGGCCGAGATCGCCGCGAAGGGCTTCGGCGAAGACGGCCGGCTGCCTAGCGAAGGCGAGCTTGCGCGCCGCTTCGACGTGAACCGCCACACGGTGCGGCGCGCGATGCTGGGTCTCGCGGCGTTGGGGCTCGTGAGCGTGGAGCAGGGGCGCGGCACCTTCGTGCAGCCCGGCGCGATCGACTACACCATCGGCAAGCGCACGCGTTTTACCGAGAACCTGAAGCGCCATCAGCATTCTGCGGCGGGCAAGCTGCTGTCGTCCTCGCGTGGCAAGGCCGACCCCACGGTCGCCAAGGCCCTGGGCCTGCGCGCGGGCGCGCTCGTCTACCGGCTCGAAACGCTGCACGAGTCGGACGGCGTGCCGCTCACTTACGCGCGCAGCTGGTATCCCGCCGCGCGCTTCGCCGATTTGCCCGTGGTCATGGAGCGCGTCGACAGCACCTCGAAGGCGCTCGCCGAATTCGGCGTGACCGACTATCTGCGCAAGTGGAGCCGGATCGGCAGCGTGCTGCCCGAGGCCGAGGTGGCGCGGCGCCTGAACATCAACCGGCAGCAGCCGGTGCTGTGGGTGGAAAACGTCGACGTCGACCTTGATGGCGTGCCGATCAAGTACGGCATCACGCACTTCGCCGCCGACCGCGTGCAGCTGATGGTGGAGCACGACATATGAGCGTGCTGCACGAAGACTGGAACGAAGCCACGCGCTTCGCGCTTTACTATGCGCCGCCGCGCGAGTCGGCGTGGTGGCGGGCGGGCTGCGCGTGGCTTGGCCGCGATCCGGAGACGGGCGACACCCTCGCACCGCCGCCGTGGCTCGCGGGCTTGACGCAGCCGCTGGAAACGCTCACGGTCGCGCCACGCCGCTACGGCTGGCACGGCACCCTCGTGCCGCCGTTCCGTCTCGCGCCGGGCGTGACGCCGGCCGCGCTGCTGGCCGCCGCGCAGCAGTGGGCGCAGGGGCAGGCGCGCTTCGAAGCCAGTGTCGAAGCAGCGCTGCTCGGCCGCTTCGTTGCGCTGCGCCCCGCCGACGATGCCGCTGAAACCGCGCTGCGCGAGCTGGCCGCCAACGCTTTGCGCGCGCTCGGCTCGCTGCGCGCCCCGCAAACGCCCGCCGAACTCGCGAAGCGCCTCGACGCGCCGCTCACGCAGCGTCAGCGCGCTTATGTCGAAACATGGGGCTATCCGTACGTGTTCGAAGAATTCCGCTTTCACATGACGCTATCCGATTCGCTGAACGACGCGCAAACGTGCGCGCAACTCGTCGATGCCTGGAACAGGCAGATGCACGATGCCAACCCGCTGCCGGTGGACGGCGCGGCGCTCTTCGTCGAGCCCGGGCCGGGCGCGCCATTCGCGCTGTGGCGCCGCTTGCCGTTCGCGGGGGCTCGCGCATGAAGGGCGGCCTGATCTACGTAATGGGGCCTTCGGGCGCGGGCAAGGACACGCTGCTGCGCTACGCGCGCGAGCGCCTGTCCGGCGAAGACGTCGTCTTCGCGCATCGCTACATCACGCGCGAAGACAGCGGCGGCGAGAACCACATCGCGCTCACCGAGGCCGAATTCGAGGCGCGTTCGCAGCGCGGCCTGTTCGCGTTGCAATGGCGCAGCCACGCGCTGCGCTACGGCGTGGGCGTGGAGGTCGACCAATGGATGGCGCTTGGCTGCACCGTCGTGGTGAACGGTTCGCGCGCCTACGCGGGCGAAGCGTTCGAGCGCTACCCGCGCATGACGCTCGTGCACATCGAAGCCGCGCAGCACGTCCTCGCCGCGCGCCTCGCTTCCCGGGCGCGCGAAACGCCCGAGCAGGTCGCGTTGCGTCTCGCGCGGCGCGCGCCGTTCGAGGTACCGTCGGGCGCCGCGTTCGCGCGCATCGACAACTCGGGGCATCTGGAGGAGGCGGGCGGAGCGTTCGTCAAGCTCGTGCTGCAGGTGGCGGCCGGATAGTCTCGGCGCCGTCCTCGAGCACCGCTTAACAGCCGCTTGAGGGCTCGAATGGGCCGGGGGATTTTTGGTTGGGTGCGGGTGCCATGAGAAGATGCAGGCGACCCGAGAACTCAACGAGAATGCCCTTGGACCGTTTCCAGGAGATGCAGATTTTTACGCGCATCGTCGACCGCCGCAGCTTCACGCAGGCGGCCGAGGATCTGAACCTGCCGCGCGCGACGGTCACCAACTCGATCAAGCGTCTCGAAGCGCGCCTCGGCGTGCGCCTGCTCGAACGCACCACCCGCCAGGTCAAGCCGACGCTCGACGGTGACGCCTACTACCAGCGCTGCATGCGTCTGCTCGCCGACCTCGAGGAAACCGAGGAGGCGTTTCGCGATACCGATCCGCAGGGGCGCTTGCGCGTGAACATGCAGGGCACGCTCACGCAGTATTTCGTGATGCCGCGCCTGCCCGACTTTCTCGCGCGCTATCCGCGCGTCGAGCTCTTCATCGGCTCCGGCGACCACTTCGTCGATCTCGTGCGCGAGGGCGTGGACTGCGTGCTGCGCGCGGGCGAGCTGGCCGACTCTTCGATGATCGCGCGGCGCGTGGCGCTGCTCGAGCAGGTGACCTGCGCGAGCCCCGCGTATCTCGAACGGCATGGCGACCCGGGGTCGATCGAGGCACTCGCCGGCACGCACGCGGACAATCCGGGCCGGCCCCGCCATCGTGCCGTGAATTATGTTTCGCCGGCCACGGGCCGCGCCCTCCCGCTCGAATTTACGACCTCTGACGGCATCGCCCGCGTGACGCTGCCGGGTCCGGTGGCCGTCAACGGCGCCGAACTCTATGCGGCGGGCGCGCTGGCGGGGCTCGGCATCGTGCAGGTGCCGCGCTATCGCGTGCGCGAACTGCTCGCCAACGGCGAACTGTGCGTCGTGCTGCCCGCGCATCCGCCGCCGCCCTTGCCGGTCTCGGTGCTGTATCCGCAGAACCGCCAGTTGTCGCTGCGCGTGCGCGCTTTCGCCGACTGGCTCGTACAGGTGTTTGCCGAGGTTGCCTGAAACGGTTCGAGCACGCCGGGGCGGTTCGCCCGGTCGCGCCCGCTTGCGGTCAGTTGCCCCTTTACGTGCGCCGAGCGACCATGCCGGACACACGCGCCGCGGCTTGCTGAAGCGGATCGAGGAAGGTCTTCACCATCTGCTTCGCCGAGGTGCGCTGCGCGTTGCCGCTGATGTTCATCGCGGCGATCACGCGGCCCTGCCGGTTGCGGATCGGCGCGGAGATCGAGATGAGGCCGCCTTCCAGTTCCTGATCGACGATGGCCCAGCCCTGCTGGCGCACCTGGGCGATGATCTTCTTGAGTTCGCCGACGTCGGTGACCGTGCGCCCCGTATGCGCATAGAGCGGCGAGGAGCCGAGCGTTTCGTCGAGCGCGGCGTCGTCGAGCGAGGCGAGCAGCACGCGCCCCATCGAGGTGCAGTAGGCGGGCAGGCGGCTGCCGATCGAGAGGTTGATCGTCATGATCTTGTGCGTGGGCACGCGCAGCACATAGACGATCTCGGTGCGGTCGAGCACGGCCGCCGAGCAGCTCTCGTGCACTTCCTGCGACAGCTCTTCCATGACCGGTTCGGCGAGATTCCAGAACGGCATCGACGTGAGGTACGCGAAGCCCAGGTCGAGAATGCGCGGGGTGAGGCGGAAGAGTCGTCCCTCGGCTTCGACGTAGCCGAGCGTCTGCAGCGTGAGCAGAATGCGGCGCGCCCCGGCGCGCGTGAGGCCCGTGGCAGCGGCGACGTCGGTGAGGGTCTGCTCGGGATGCTCGGCGTTGAACGCGCGGATCACCGAAAGCCCGCGCGCGAACGACTGCACATAGGAGTCGCCCGGTTTTTCGGGAATCTCCTGCTGGTCGGCGGAGCGGTCTGGCGAGGCACTGGAAGCAGAATTCATGGGCGTGGCGTTCGGTCTTGCTGCGGCGCTTGAAGAACCTATCAAGATAACCCAAGCGATCGGTTTCGCCAACAAGCGGCGAAGGCGGCGAGGGCGAGGCGGGCGCAAACTTTCGCGGCAGGGCGCCCGCGTCGACATCGATAGTGCCGCGTGGCATGACATGCGTCAAATGCGCGCGCCAGATCATTCGACATTCAGTTATTTGATTCTAGTCAATTCATTGTGGCCAAAAATGATTGACGTGTGAATTGACTATTAAAAAGCCGAATATCGACGGGGCCCGAATTTAGAAAGAAATAAAAGTGATGTCGAAATTCGAATAAATTGGCGCATTTTTCGACCATTCTTCGATTGTGCCGCGCGCGTATCTTCGCGCCCTGTCTTCGCGTGCACGCGCGCTGTCCATCACGCCGAAACCTTCACATAGTAAGTGATTGCTCGGTGAAAGCTATTGGAAAGATATTTGCGGCTTTCCGTCGCGCTCGCCTGGGCGAGCTTTGTCCCGCTGGCTAATCCTTAGCAAAGATCAAATTTTGAGATTGGTGCATTCCGTAGAATCGCGCTGAATACGATACGGGTGCATTTTGCGTGGCGAATTTGCGATGCAAATGTGTTGGGTGTTACGCGTTTTGGTGGACAACGGAAGAACAGGCAAACATGAAAGACAGAAAAGCCTTTAAAAGGTGGTTAATCCCCCTCGGCAGCGGGTTGCTCGTTTCTCTTGCGGGGTGCAGCGGCAATTTTGCCGTGCTGGACCCGAAGGGCAGCGTGGGCGCGGCCGAGAAGTCGCTCATCCTCACGGCCACATGGGCCATGCTGCTGGTCGTGGTGCCCGTCATCATCCTGACGCTCCTGTTCGCGTGGCGCTACCGCGCCTCGAACCGCAACGCGACCTACGCGCCGAAGTGGGCCCACTCCACGGCGATCGAAGTGGTGGTCTGGGCCATTCCGGCCGCGATCATCCTGTTCCTCGCCATCCTCACGTGGCGCACCTCGCACGAGCTCGACCCCTACAAGCCGCTGGAGTCGAGCGTGAAGCCCATCAACGTCGAGGTCGTCGCGCTCGACTGGAAGTGGCTCTTCATCTACCCCGATCTCGGCATTGCCTCGGTGAACCAGCTCGCCGTGCCGGTGGGCACGCCGGTCAACTTCCGCATCACGTCGGACTCGGTGATGAACTCGTTCTTCATCCCGCAGCTGGGCACCCAGGTCTACGCCATGGCGGGCATGCAAACGCGTCTGCACCTGATCGCCGACGAAGCGGGCGATTTCGACGGTCTCTCGTCCAACTACAGCGGCAAGGGTTTCTCGGACATGAAGTTCCGCACGCTCGCCACGAGCCAGCAGGACTTCGACGCGTGGGTGCAGAAGGTGAAGACGTCGTCCACCCAGCTTTCGATGGACGAGTACGCAACGGTCGCGAAGCCGCAGGAGAAGGCGCCGGTGCAGTACTTCTCGACCGTCGACCCGAAGCTCTTCAATAACATCATCGCGAAGTACAACAACGGGCACGTCACGAATTTCGACCCGTCCTGCGTGACCAAGGGGTAAGCAGCATGTTCGGAAAACTCACATTAGAGGCGATCCCGTTCGATCAGCCCATCATCATGGGCGCGGCGGCGTTCATGGCGCTGATCGTCGTCGGCGTGCTCGGTCTCGTCACCGTGACCGGCAAGTGGAAGTACATCTGGACCGAGTGGCTCACGAGCGTGGACCACAAACGCATCGGCGTGATGTACATGATCGTGGCGGTGCTCATGCTCGTGCGCGGCTTCGCCGACGCAGTCATGATGCGTATCCAGCAGGCCATGGCGTTCGATTCGCCCGGCTATCTGCCGCCGCATCACTTCGACCAGATCTTCACGGCGCACGGCGTCATCATGATCTTCTTCATGGCGATGGCGCTCATGGTCGGTTTCTTCAACCTCGTCGTGCCCCTGCAGATCGGCGCGCGCGACGTGGCGTTCCCGTTCCTGAACTCGCTCTCGTTCTGGATGACGGCGATCAGCGCGATCCTCATCAACCTCTCGCTCGTGATCGGCGAGTTCGCGAAGGTGGGCTGGCTCGCGTATCCGCCGCTCTCTGAACTGCAGTTCAGTCCAGACGTGGGGGTGGACTACTACATCTGGTCGGTTCAGCTCTCCGGTGTCGGCACCTTGATCACGGCCGTGAACTTCTTCGTCACGATCATCAAGATGCGCGCGCCCGGCATGACGCTCATGAAGATGCCCGTGTTCACGTGGACGGCGCTGTGCTCGAACGTGCTCATCATGGCCACGTTCCCGATCCTGACGATCGCGGTCGCGCTGCTCGGCCTCGACCGCTACGTCGGCACGCACTTCTTCACGAACGAGCTTGGCGGCAACGCCATGCTGTATCTCAACCTGATCTGGGCGTGGGGCCACCCGGAGGTGTACATCCTCGTGCTGCCTGCGTTCGGCATCTATTCGGAAGTGATGGCCACGTTCTGCAAGAAGCCGCTGTTCGGCTACAAGACGATGGTCTACGCCTCGTGCGCGATCATGGTGCTGGCGTTTCTCGTGTGGGCGCACCACTTCTTCACGATGGGCGCGGGCGCCGACGTCAACGCGTTCTTCGGTATCGCGACGATGATCATCGCCATTCCCACCGGCGTGAAGATCTTCAACTGGCTGTTCACGATGTATCGCGGCCGCGTGCACTTCACCGCCCCCGTGCTCTGGACCGTCGGCTTCATGGTGACGTTCTCGATCGCCGGCATGACGGGCGTGATGCTCGCGATTCCGGGCGCGGACTTCGTGCTCCACAACTCGCTCTTCCTGATCGCTCACTTCCACAACGCGATTATCGGCGGCGTGGTGTTCGGCTACCTCGCCGGCCTGCAGTACTGGTTCCCGAAGGTGTTCGGCCTGAAGCCCAGCGAAAAGCTCGGCAAGGCGTCGTTCTGGTGCTGGTTCGTCGGCTTCTACGTGGCCTTCGTGCCGCTCTACGTGCTCGGCTTCATGGGCGCCACGCGTCGTACCAACCACTACGACGTGCCCGAATGGCATCCGTACTTCGTCGTCGCCGCCATTGGCTCTGCGATCATCGCGCTCGGCATCGTGTTCCAGGTCCTCTTGTGGGTCATGGCCTTCGTGAACCGCAACAAGGCCGCATGCAAGGACGTGACCGGCGATCCGTGGGACGGCCGCACGCTCGAATGGGCAACGTCGTCGCCGCCGGCGGTCTATAACTTCGCGGTCATTCCGCATGTGGACGACATCGACGCTTTCGCGCACATGAAGGAAACGGGCCGCGCTCCGGGCCTCGCCGCGAAATACAGTGACATCCACATGCCGTCGAACACGTCGGCCGGCCTCTTCATCGGCGTGTTCAGCCTCGTGCTGGGTTTCGCGGCCGTGTGGCACATCACGTGGCTGGCGGTGCTCGGGTTCATTGGCGTCGTGCTGACGGTGATCCTCAAGAGCTTCGGCAACAACGACGGTTATTACATTCCGGCCGCGAAGGTCCGCGAGATCGAAGAAAGCCGCTTTGGCACCGGCGCTGCCGTGGCCAAGCGCGACCTGGTCGCCGAGGAGGCAGTCTGATGTTACAGAAAACCAATGCGGCAACCCTTGCCGAACTCGATCACCACGATCACCCGCAGTCGCACTCGGTATTCGGCTTCTGGGTCTACCTGATGACCGACTGCCTGCTGTTCGCGGCGCTGTTCGCCACGTTCGGCGTGCTGAGCCAGCAGTTCGCGGGCGGCCCCACGGGCAAGGACCTGTTCGACATTCAGGGCGTGGCGCTCGAAACCGCCGTGCTGCTGCTTTCGAGCATCACGTACGGTTTCGCGATGCTCGGCGCGCACCAGCGCAAGAACGGCGTGGTGCTCGGCTGGCTCGCCGTCACCTTCATTCTGGGTGCGTCGTTCCTCGTGCTCGAACTGCGCGAGTTCTCGCACCTGATCGCCGAAGGCGCCGGCCCGCAGCGCAGCGCGTTCCTGTCGTCGTTCTTCACGCTGGTCGCCACGCACGGGCTGCACGTGTTCTTCGGCCTGCTGTGGATGCTCGTGATGATGATCCAGGTGGTGCGCACACGCGAACTGGGCGAGCAGGAAGTCCGCCGCCTCACGTGCCTGAGCCTCTTCTGGCACTTTCTCGACGTCGTGTGGATCTGCGTGTTTACTTTTGTCTATCTGGGGAGCGTGCTCTAAATGGCTCAAATTCATGCAGAGTCCCACGGCAGCCTCGGCAGCTATGTGGCGGGCTTCATTCTTTCGGTGCTGCTTACCGCGGGCGCATTCGGCGTCGTTCTGCACGGCACGCTCGATGCCACCACGGCCTTGATCGTGATCGCGGTGCTCGCTTTCGTGCAGGTAGTCGTGCACCTCGTGTTCTTCCTGCATCTGAACACGTCGCCGGGGCAGGGCTGGAACGTGCTGTCGCTCGCGTACACGGTGCTGGCCGCCGCGTTCCTGATCTTCGGCACGATCTGGGTCATGCACAACGTCGGCGCGCTCATGATGTCGCGTTAAGCGTTCGCCTCACCGGCTGGCGCCTCGCGCCTGCCTGAACTCGCGAAGCCGCACGGGCACCCGTCCTGTGCGGCTTTTTCGTTTTTGGAGCCAGGTCCGTGTGCTTGACACTCGTCCCAGGACGCGCCTATTATGGCCGTCAAATTGTTCGATTAACGATCATCGGTTCGACAGTCGAACAAATCGCACGAGGACGTGCGCGTTCGAGCTCCCATTTTCGCCCGCGCAGTCCGTCAATCTCAATCATCTTTGCATGGGATCGCATCAAGTGCCTGCGATCGAAAGGAGACTCACATGACGGAAGCATTCATTTGCGACGCGGTTCGCACGCCTATCGGCCGCTACGCGGGCGCCCTTTCCCAGGTTCGCGCCGACGACCTCGGCGCCGTGCCGCTCAAGGCGCTGATGGAGCGCAACAAGGACGTGGACTGGACGGCGATCGACGACGTCATCTACGGCTGCGCGAACCAGGCGGGCGAGGACAACCGTAACGTCGCGCGCATGTCGTCGCTGCTGGCGGGCTTGCCGCAGGGCGTGCCGGGTTCGACGGTGAACCGCCTGTGCGGCTCCGGCATGGACGCCGTGGGCATTGCCGCGCGCGCGCTCAAGTCGGGCGAAACCGGGCTGATGATTGCGGGCGGCGTGGAGAGCATGAGCCGCGCGCCGTTCGTCATGGGCAAGTCGGCGAGCGCCTTTGCTCGCGACGCAGCGATTTACGACACGACGATTGGCTGGCGCTTCGTCAATCCGCTGATGAAGCAGCAGTACGGCGTGGACTCGATGCCGGAAACGGGCGAAAACGTCGCCGTCGACTACAACGTGAGCCGCGCCGATCAGGATGCGTTCGCGGTTCGCAGCCAGCAGAAGGCGGCTCGTGCACAGGCGGATGGCACGCTCGCGCAGGAGATCGTCGCGGTGACGATTGCGCAGAAGAAGGGCGATCCGATTGTTTTCTCGCGCGACGAGCATCCGCGTGAGACGAGCCTCGAGGCGCTGGCCAAGCTCAAGGGCGTCGTGCGCCCGGATGGCTCGGTGACGGCTGGCAACGCTTCGGGCGTAAATGACGGCGCTTGCGCGCTGCTCCTCGCCAACGAGGAAAACGCGCAGCGCTTCGGGCTCGTGCCGCGTGCGCGCGTGCTCGGCATCGCGACGGCTGGCGTCGCGCCGCGCGTGATGGGTATCGGCCCCGCGCCGGCTACGCAGAAGCTCCTCGCGCGTCTGAACATGACCATCGACCAGTTCGATGTTATCGAGTTGAACGAAGCGTTTGCTTCGCAAGGGCTCGCCGTGCTGCGCATGCTCGGCGTTGCCGATGATGATCCTCGCGTCAACCCGAACGGCGGCGCGATTGCGCTTGGGCATCCGCTCGGCATGAGCGGCGCGCGGCTCGTGACGACCGCCACGTATCAGCTGCATCGCACGCAAGGGCGCTTTGCGCTTTGCACGATGTGTATCGGCGTGGGGCAGGGGATTGCGATCGCTATCGAGCGTGTCTGATATCTGGTCGCCCTGAATTGAAAAAGCCACGGATCGATTTGATCCGCGGCTTTTTTGTTTTGCTGCGCGCCCTCGTCTTCCCTTGTGGCGCACTCGTTCAGGTTGGGTCGCCTGCGTGCGGTTGCGACGGCAATGCCGAACGGTCTGCCGCCCGCGCAAGGCCCTTGTCGCGGTCGGCCGAGATGTGGCTGTTCGTTTCGCTCAAGCCCCTCTCGCTCATATGGCTCGCCGACCTGCCGTCCGCATGCAAACTGTGGCCGCGCGTGTGATGCCCCGCCCGGTCGCCCGCTCGGGCCAGCCCCCTGTCACGGTCCGCCGAAACGTGGCTGTTCGTGTTGCTGAATCCCACATGGCTCATATGGCCCAGCGACATCCCGCCCATGTGGCCAACATTCGAGTGTCCAACGCCGACGCCCGCACCCAGTGCGGCGCCATTGCCATTTCCGCCGCCGTTGCCGCCGCCGCTACCGCCACCATTGCCGCCGCCGTGCGCGTAAGCCGTAACCGATGCGCAAGCCAGCACGCAGGCCGCTGCTGCAATGATCGTTCGTGCTTTCCTCACTATCGTCTCCCCCAGGACTTTCGACGCGTCGATTGTATGAGCAGCGTCGATCGCCGGGTGTGCCCCATGTGTAATCGTCTGTAAGTGCTGTATCGAGTCTGTCCTGCAGATGCAGTTGGCAACGCCACGCATGGAACAAGCATTTCGCGCCTGGCAACAATTGCGCGATCTGTTTCAACACACAATCGCACAGGAATTTGCGCCTCAGCAAACCCCTCGGCAATCAGCCGTATTTGTTGGCGGTAACTTGACCCGCTTCCGGCCAGGTAGCGTCCGCGTTTTGAAAGCCGCGCGTAGAATCGGCCGCACTTCGGCGCCACACGCCGATGCAAATACGGCAATCAGTTCAAACCCGTTTGACGAGGAGAATGTGAATGACGAAAGCAGCGATTCTGGCGGCGGCATGGGTGGTGGGCGTTGGCCTTTCGCAGGGGGCGTTTGCGCAAAACGACGCGCCTGCTTCGGCGCCGCAGGGACAAACCGCGCTCACCAGCGCGGCGCAGGAAGTGATTGCCAACGCAGAGCCGGTGCATATCCACGCGAAGATCGTCGGCATCGATCGCGCTGCGCGCGTCGTCACGCTGCGGGGGCCGCGCGGCAATGATGTCGATATCGCGCTCAGCCCGCAGGTCAGCAACTTCGACCAGCTCAACGTGGGCGACACCGTCGACGTGCTCTACAAGAACGCGCTCCTCATGACGGCCGAAAAGGTAACGGGCAAGGACAAGGGTATTCGCAAGCGTGTGGATACCAACGTGTATCTGCCCGCGTCGTCGGGCTACGACGCCGCGCGCCAGGTCGAAGTCCAGGCCACGGTGCAGCATATCAACGCGAAGAAGCGCGAAGTGACGCTGCGCGGCGCGTATCAGACCGTCACGCTGCAAGCCACGCCCGATATCGACCTCAAGACCCTGAAAGTCGGCGACACGGTTCACGCCGTGTTCGTTTCCGCTTATGCGACGCAGGTGACACCGGTTGCCGCCACGCAGTAAGCGCGCAAAAAAAAGCCGGCGCATCGCGGCGCCGGCTTCTTGTTACGATCCGAACGGGCGCCTCAGAAGGTGCCCGTTTTTCGTCTGGTCGTTACATGCCCGCCATGCACATGTACTTGATCACCACGTAGTCGTCCACGCCGTAGTGCGAGCCTTCGCGGCCCAGGCCGGACTGCTTCACGCCGCCAAACGGCGCGACTTCGTTCGAGATCAGGCCGGTGTTGATGCCCACCATGCCATATTCGAGCGCTTCGGCCACGCGCCACACGCGGCCGATGTCGCGGCTGTAGAAGTAGGCGGCGAGGCCGAACTCGGTATCGTTCGCCATCCTGATCACATCTTCATCGGACGAGAAGCGGAACAGCGGCGCGAGCGGTCCGAAGGTTTCGTCGCGCGCGACCTTCATCGCGGGCGTGACGCCGGTGAGGATGGTCGGCTCGAAAAAGCCGTGGCCGAGCGCGTGGCGCTTGCCGCCCGTGGTCACCTGAGCGCCTTTGGCGAGCGCATCTTCGATATGCGATTCCACCTTCAGCACGGCCGCTTCGTTGATGAGCGGGCCTTGCGTCACGCCCGCTTCCGTGCCGAGGCCGACCTTGAGCTTTTCCACCGCGTCGCGCAGTTTGGCCGCGAACGCGTCGTACACGGCGTCGTGCACGTAGAAGCGGTTCGTGCACACGCAGGTCTGGCCGCTGTTGCGATACTTCGAGGCGATGGCGCCGGCGACGGCCGCATCGAGATCGGCGTCTTCGAAGACGATGAACGGCGCGTTGCCGCCCAGTTCCAGCGAGACCTTCTTGACCGTCGAGGCGCACTGGCTCATGAGCAGGCGGCCCACCGGCGTCGAACCCGTGAACGAGAGCTTGCGCACCGTGGGGTTGCTCGTGAGCTCGCCGCCAATCGCCTTCGGGTCGCCCGTCACGACGCTGAACACACCGCGCGGCACGCCCGCGCGCTCGGCCAGCACGGCCAGCGCGAGCGCCGAGAACGGCGTGGCTTCGGCGGGCTTGAGCACGATCGGGCAGCCAGCCGCGAGCGCGGGGCCGACCTTGCGCGTGATCATCGCGGCGGGGAAATTCCACGGCGTGATCGCGGCGCACACGCCCACGGGTTCCTTCGTCACGACGATGCGCTTGTCGTTGGCGGGCGTGGGGATCGTGTCGCCATAAATGCGCTTGCCTTCCTCCGCGAACCATTCGAGGAACGATGCGGCGTAGCCGATCTCCCCCTTCGCCTCGGCGAGCGGCTTGCCTTGTTCCGTGGTGAGGATGAGCGCCAGGTCGTCGGCGTTTTCCATCATCAGGTCGTGCCACTTGCGCAGGATGCTGCTCCGCTCCTTCGCGGTCTTCGCGCGCCAGGCGGGCCAGGCGGCGTTCGCGGCGGCGATCGCGCGGCGCGTTTCGGCGGCGCCCATGCGCGGCACCGTGCCGATCACCGCACCGGTGGCGGGGTTCTTCACTTCGAACGTAGCGCCGTCTTCGGCGCCTTGCCATTCGCCGTTGATAAAGGCGCTGGTTTGCAGCAGCGATGCGTCTTTCAGATTCATGCTTGCACTCCGGACTGACTTCGATTCATTTAGAACGACGAACGGCACAGCGGCAAGCGCCGGTGTGCCGTTTCGCGGATGGCCCGCTGCTCGCAGGCCAGCATGTGGTGGAGGCTTACGCCGGCACGCCCACGGCTTCCTTGACCGACTCTTCGAGGATCGCGAGCGCTTCGTCGAACACGGTGTCCTGGATCGTCAGCGGGAACAGGAAACGCACGACGTTCGAGTACACGCCGCACACGAGCAGCAGCAGGCCGCGGTTCAGGGCTGCCGTTTGCACGCGCTTCGTGAAGTCGGCGTCGGCTTCGTTCGTGCCCGGCTTGCAGAACTCAACCGCGTTCATCGCGCCGGGGCCGCGCACGTCGACGATTTGCGGCACGTCGGCCTTCATCGCATTGAGCCTGGCCTTGAGCTTGTCGCCGAGCTTCGTCGCGCGCTCGCAGAGCTTTTCTTCTTCGATGATCTCGATCACCGCGTGTGCCGACGCCACCGCCAGCGGGTTGCCCGCATACGTGCCGCCGAGACCGCCGGGCGCTGCCGCGTCCATGACTTCCGCGCGGCCCACCACGCCCGAGAGCGGCATGCCGCCCGCCAGGCTCTTGGCGATCGTCATGAGGTCCGGCGTCACGTCGTAGTGTTCCATCGCGAACAGCTTGCCGGTGCGTGCGAAGCCCGTTTGCACTTCGTCGGCGATCAGCAGGATGCCATGCGTGTCGCAGATCTTGCGCAGGCCGCGCACGAAATCGGCCGGCGCCTGGTAGAAGCCGCCTTCGCCCTGCACCGGTTCGAAGATGATCGCGGCGACGCGCTTCGGATCGATGTCGGCCTTGAACAGCATCTCGATGTGCTTGAGCGAGTCAGCCGTGCTGATGCCATGGACCGAGTTCGGGTATGGGGCGTGGTACACGTCGGCCGGGAACGGGCCGAACGCGAGCTTGTAGGGGGCGACCTTGCCCGTGAGCGCCATGCCCATCAGCGTGCGGCCGTGGAAGCCGCCCGCGAAGGCGATCACGCCCGGACGGCCCGTGTGGGCGCGAGCGATCTTGACAGCGTTTTCGACGGCTTCGGCGCCCGTCGTGAAGAAGGCGGCCTTCTTGGCGAAACTGCCCGGCGCGCGCTGGGCGACCTTTTCGGCCAACGAGACGTACGACTCGTACGGCACGATCTGGTAGGCCGTGTGCGTGAACTGGTCGAGCTGCGCCTTGATGGCGGCGACGATCTTCGGATGGCGGTGGCCCGTGTTGCACACGGCGATACCGGCGGCGAAGTCGATGAAGCGGCGGCCTTCCACGTCCCACAGCTCGGCGTTTTCGGCGCGCTCGGCGTAGAAGTCGCACATCACGCCCACGCCGCGCGGGGTAATGGCGTTCTTGCGGCTTTGCAGATCGGCGTTCTTGCTCACGTTCATCTCCTGTGGAATCGGTGTCAGTTCTGAAGTTGGTTGGCGGACCGGCAAGCAGTCCATGTCGCGACTATACTCACGTTTGGCTCTAAATTTCAGAGCCATTCAGTGTAATCTTTAGGAGCCAATTTCGATGCGTGCGAGTGTTCTGTCCGATTGGCTGGCGCAACGGCTCGACCGCGGCAGCGCCCAGCCGGTGTACCGGCAACTGCACAAGCTGCTGCAGCAGGCGATCCTGTCGCGCGAGCTGCCGGCCGGGGCGCGGGTGCCGTCGTCGCGGCTGCTGGCGGCCGAACTGGGGATTGCGCGCAATACCGTGACCCAGGTCTACGAACAATTGGTGCTCGAAGGCTATGTCACGTCGGCGACGGGGCGCGGCACCTTCGTGGCGGACACGTCACCCGACGAGATCGTCGGGGCGACGGAAATTGGCTCTATGCAAACGCGGAAAAATAGCCGCGAGTCAGGAGCCGTGCTGCCTGCGGAAAAGGTTGCAACTAACAGCCACCGCGCGGAGGGCGCGGAAACGCCTGCTGCGGGGGCACCCGCAGCCGCTGCGACAAGCGGACTGGAAGCCGCCACGCAGGCGCAGCGCCCCATAGCGCGCGCACTCTCGGCACGCGGCACGCGCCTGATTACCAGCGCGGGCGTATCGAAGCGCCAGGGCGGCGCGTTCATGCCCGGCGTGCCCGATGTCTCCCGCTTCCCCGCGCGCGTATGGACCCGTCTGCACAACAAGTACTGGCGCAGCCTGCGCCCGGACCTGCTGACCTACGCGCCCGGCGGCGGTCTCGCGCTGCTGCGCCACGTGCTGGCCGACTATCTGCGCACCTCTCGTTCGGTGCGCTGCTCGCCGGAGCAGATCATCATCACGACGGGCATTCATCAGTCCATCGACCTGGCCGTGCGTCTGCTCTCCGACCCCGGCGACACCATCTGGACCGAAGACCCGTGCTACTGGGGCGTGCGCAGCGTGCTGCACGTCTCGGGCCTCAATACGCGGCCGATCGCCGTGGACAGCGAAGGGCTCAATCCGTCGGCCGGCGACTTCGCCGCGCCGCCGCCGCGGCTCATGCTCGTCACGCCTTCGCACCAGTACCCGCTCGGCATGGTGATGAGTCTCGCGCGCCGGCGCATGTTGCTCGAGTACGCGCGCCAGCATCAGTGCTGGATCATCGAGGACGACTACGACAGCGAGTTCCGTTACGGCAGCCGTCCGCTCGCGTCATTGCAGGGGCTCGATACGGCAGGGCAGGTGATCTACGTGGGCAGCTTCGGCAAGACGCTGTTTCCGGGTTTGCGCGTGGGTTATCTCGTCGCGCCGGAGGCGCTGGCGGAAAGCTTCGCGACCGCGAGCGCCGAGCTGTATCGCGAGGGGCAATTGCTGCAGCAGGCCGTGCTCGCGGAGTTCATCGCCGAAGGGCACTTCACCTCGCATATCCGCAAGATGCGTGCGCTCTACGGCCAGCGCCGCCAGGTGCTGCTGGACGCCGTTGCGCGCCGCTACGGCGACGCGTTGCCCGCGATGGGCGGCGACGCTGGCCTGCACGTCGTGATGCAGTTGCCCGAGGGCAGCGACGACCGCGCCGTGGCCGAAGCCGCGCTCGCGCGCAATATCGTGGTGCGGCCGCTTTCGGGGTATTACTCGTCGCGCGGGAGCGCGAACCCGGGCTTGCTGATCGGCTATGCCTGCGTGCCCGACGAGGAGATCGCACCGGCGTTCGACACGCTTGCCGAGGCGATCGATACGACCTTACCCGCATTCGTGTGAGCGAAGCCGTCGCGACGGCGCAGGCCGCTCACAGCCGGATCAGCACTGCCCCGCAAGTCACGAGCGCGCACGCCACCATGCGGCGCGCCGTGAGCTTCTCGTTCATGAACAGCCAGCCGATCAGCACGGCGAAGACCGACGAGAGTTCGCGCAGCGCGGAAACCATCGCGATAGGCAAATAACGGAACGCCTCGATCACGAGGCAATACGCCGTGAGCGCGAGCACGCCCGCGAGCATGCCGCGCGCGACCGCGGCCTTCGACGTGAACATCCGCGCCGCGCCGCCGCGCAGTTTGCAGACCACGAGAAACTGCGGGACGTTCCAGAGCAGATACACCCACATGATGTAGCTGATGCCGTTGCCGGCGAGGCGCGCGCCGAGGCCGTCGACGACCGAATACATCGCGATGAAAAGGCCCGTGAGCAGCGCATACGGCACGCTCTCGCCCGAAAAGCGCATGCCGCGCCGGAAGGCGAGCGACATGATGCCGAGCGATACGAGCGCGACGCCGGTGGCCGCGAGCGCATGCAGGTCTTCGTGCGCGAACACGAGCGCGCCGCCGAACACGAGCAGCGGCGAAAGCCCGCGCGCGATCGGGTAGATCTGCCCGAAGTCGCCGCTGCGATAGGCGCGGATCAGCGTGAAGCAGTACACGAACTCCAGCACCACCGAAGCGGCGATATACGGCCAGCTCGCCTGCGCGGGCAGCGGCAGCACGCACACGGCGATCGCGCTCACGACGATGTACGGCACCGAGAACATGCCTAGCAGCCAGAGGCGGTCGCCTGAAAGATGGAGGAAGGCGTTCCAGCTCGCGTGCATGAGTGCCGAGAGCAGGACCAGCAGGGATTGCGAATCGAATGGTGTGTTGGAGACGCGGGCCGTTGCGGCCGCAATCGTGTGATTATTCCAGCGAACGCGTGTGGCCGCCAGAAATAGGAAAAGCCGCGCGAGCCGTGGTTGTGTTTCTATTCGGCTCGCGCGGCTCTGGGGGAACGCGTCAGATTACGCGCGCGCGCAGTCTTGCGGAGATGAGATCGATGGCCGTGACGACGACGATCACCATGATGAGCACGGCGCTGGTCTGCTGATAATCGAACGAGCGGATTTCCTCATACAGCACGACGCCGATGCCGCCAGCGCCCACCATGCCCACCACCATCGCCGAGCGCACATTCGACTCGAACCGGTAGAGCGCATACGAGATCCACAGCGGCATGACCTGGGGCAGCACGCCGTAGATGATCTCGTCGAGCGGCGAGGCGCCCGTCGCGCGCACGCCTTCCACGGGGCGCGGGTCGATGGCTTCCACCGCTTCCGCAAAGAGCTTCGCGAGCACGCCGGTGGTGTGCACCCACAAGGCGAGCACACCGGCGAACGGCCCGAGGCCCACGGCCACGATGAAGAGCATCGCGAACACCATCTCGTTGATGGCGCGGCAGGCGTCCATCAAACGCCGCACGGGATGCAGCACCCACGCGGGCGCGAGATTGTGCGCCGACATGAGCCCGAACGGCACCGCGCAGACGATGGCGAGCGCCGTGCCCCACAGCGCCACCGCGAGCGTGACCCACATTTCGTGGGCATACGTGCGCCATTCCGAGAAGTTCGGCGGGAAGAAGCCGCGCGCGAACGTGCCCATGTTCGCAGAGTCGGTGAACAGGTCGAGCGGGCGCATGTCGGCGCCTTGCCACGCCACGCCGAGCAGCACGAACACGATGGCCCAGAGCGCGAGCGAGGACCAGCTGCGCTTGCCTGCCAGGCCGCTCGCCGCAAGGGCGGCCGCTTGCGGCGCGGCGGCGACGTTGGGCGCCGTCGCCGGCCCGGCCGCGGGCCTTGCGGCTTCTGACTGCGGCACGGCGCGTGAGCTGTCGAAATCCATTGCGCCCATTACTGCTTCGCAGGTGCGGCGAGCGCGCCGATCTTGGCGTCGATGGCCGCGATCTGGCTCTTGCGGTCGTCGTCGGAGAGATGCGTGTCGGCGGCGATCTTCTCTTTCTGCTGGAACAGCGCGACCTGGCGGATCGGCAGGAGCTGCTCGTCGGTGGCGGGCGCGAAACCTGCATAGCCGGTGATGTCGGCCATGATCTTCTTCTCGCGCGGATCGGTCTTGGCGTAGTGGTAGAAGAAGTCGCGCAGCTTCTGCTTGGTGGCCTCAGGCAGGTCCTTGCGATACACGAGCGGATCGGACGGAATGAGCGGCGAGGTCCACAGTACGCGCACCTGGGCAAAGCGGTCCGGGTGCTTTTGCTGGAGCGTGGAAAGCTCGATGGTGTTGTTGGTGGCGATATCCACCTTGTTGTTCACTACGGCAAGCAGGTTCGCTTCGTGGCTCGAAGGCAGCACGGTCTTGAAGTTCGTCGCGTTCACCGAAATGCCGCGCTTCGCGAAGAGGTAATAGCCCGGAATCAGCGTGCCCGAGGTCGAATTGGGGTCGCCCCAGCCGAGCGTGAGATCCTTAGTATTCTTGAACACATCGTCGATCGACTTCACGCGGCTGTTCACGTTGGTGATGAGCACCGACTTGTAGCCCGCGTCGCCGTTCGCGTAGAGCACCTTCGCGAAGATTTCGCCATTCGAGCGATCCACGGCTTCCATGGCCGAAGCGTTGCCGAAGTAGCCGATCTGCACCTTGTTGAAGCGCATGGCTTCGATGATGCCCGAGTAGTCGGTGGCGAAGAACGCATTCACGTGCAGGCCGGTCTGCTTGTTCAGGTCGTCGATGAACGGTTGCCAGCGTTGCTTGAGCACGGCCGACGAGTCGGTCGAGATGATGCCGAAGCTGAGGTCTTCCGCGTGAGCGGCCGCGCTGCCGAGCGAGGCAAACGCGACGGCGCCGGCGGCGCACCAGGAGAGCATGGAGCGGAACAGTTTCATTGGGGCGGTCCGTGGTGAGGTGAAAGGTTGCGGGTTGGAAAAGGATTGGCTTGCGTGATCAGGCCGCGCGCGGCTGCGCGCCGAAGCGCGTTGCCGCGGACGGTGCAGCATCGGGTTCGAGCAGTTCGCGCGCGGCGTTGCCATAAAGCTGTTGCAACAGGGCAGGCGTGAGCGCCGACGATGCGCCGTCGTACACCACGTGCCCGTCGCGAAGCGCGATGGTGCGCGGGCAGTACTCCATGGCGATATCCACCTGATGCAACGAGACGACCACCGTCAAGCCGTGATCGCGGTTGAGCATGCGCATCATGTCCATCACACGGCGCGACGATGCGGGGTCGAGCGAGGCGATGGGTTCGTCGGCGAGAATCAGGCGTGCGCGCTGCACGAGCGCACGGGCGAGCGCCGCGCGCTGCTGCTGGCCGCCCGAGAGATTCGAGGCGCGCTCGGCGGCCTTGTGCGCGATGCCGACTTCGCCGAGCGCGGCCAGCATCAGCTCGCGCTCGGCGCGCGGAAAGCGGCCCGTGAGGCGTCGCCACAACGGCAGCCGCGACAGCGCGCCGATCAGCACATTCGTTTCGACCGTGAGGCGATGCACGAGGTTGAACTGCTGAAACACGAAGCCGATGTCGCGGCGAATGCGGCGCACTTCGCGCACGATGCGGCCGTCCTGCTGAATAGGACGACCAAGAATCTCGATGCGCGAAGGCTGCGGGTCGGAAGCCGTGAAGCCCGCAATATGGCGGAGCAGGGTCGATTTGCCCGAGCCCGATGCGCCGATCAGCGCGACCATCTCACCAACGCCTACGCGCAGGTTGATTTCGTCGAGTGCCTTGCGGCCGCTGTCGAAGCTTTTCGAGAGGCGTTCGATGCGTATGGCGTCCATAACAATCCGTCGCTGTGTAGTCGAGGGGTCATTCTAGGAAGCGACTGTGACGGTTGAGTGAAGGTGTCGCGACGTCTAGACGACTACATGTCTTGCGACCTTCCCGCGGCGGAAAAAAATCGCAAGAGATGTGACAGAGGCATGACGCCAAACATCTGTCACGCTCAATATCATGGGAAGCGGCTATATTGAGGGGCAACGTACGTGCTGTCCCTGGTTTTCCTGACTTGTTGCTGACTCATTGTCGACAGGGGCGGCACTCGCAAGGCAGTTGTAGACAATGCGGCCGCACGCGGCGGCCGCAGTCTGCGCGACCCGACCTGGGCGGCCCGATCTGGGCGGCCCCACCTGGGCGGCCCCATCCGAACGAGCGACGAAACCCGGCGCCATATGCAGGCACTGAGCTTCCTACCCGACAGCTTCGAGGAATACGAGGACCTCAAGATGATCCTCGATGCCGGCGCACGCTGGCTCGACATTCGCAGCGAGGGCGAAGTCGAGGTGCGCGGCCGCACGTTTCCGCTCTATGTGGCGGCAATCGGCTCGCGCGATCCGGCCGCGCCCGGCATTGGTTTTTTCGGGGGCATCCATGGGCTCGAGCGCATTGGCTCGCAGCTCGTGCTCGACTACATGCGCGCGCTGGTGGGGCGTCTCGCCTGGGACGAACTGCTCCTGCGCCAGCTCGAGTCCGTGCGCATCGTGTTCGCGCCGATCCTCAATCCCGGCGGCATGTGGCTTGCGACGCGCGCGAATCCGAACGGCGTGGACCTCATGCGCAACGCGCCGCAGGACGCCGACGAGCGCGTGCCTTTTCTCGCGGGCGGCCAGCGCGTCGGCTCGTGGCTGCCGTGGTATCGGGGGCGGCGCGGCGCGGCCATGGAGATCGAGGCGCAGGCGCTCCTGAAGATCGTCGACGAAGAACTCACGCGGCGCCCGCTTTCCTTCGCGCTCGACTGCCATTCCGGTTACGGCTGGACCGACAGCATCTGGTTTCCGTACGCGCGCACGCGCCGTCTCATCCGCCATCTGCCCGAAATGTATGTGCTCAAGACGATGTTCGAGCGCGCGCATCCGCACCACGGCTACACCTTCGAACCGCAGAGCCATCAATATCTGCTGCACGGCGACTTGTGGGATTGCGCGTACGATCGCGCGCCCGACAGCAACATCTTCCTGCCGCTCACACTCGAACTGGGCTCGTGGCTGTGGATCAAGAAGAACCCGCGCCAGATCTTTTCGCGCCAGGGCATGTTCAATCCGCTCCTGCAGCATCGCACCGCGCGTGTATTGCGGCGTCACGCAAACCTGTTCGAGTTCCTCACACGCGCCGCGTATTCCGCGCCGCGCTGGCTGCCCGAGGGCGTGATCCGCGACGAGGTGCTGAAAAGCGCGATCGGGCACTGGTATCGCAAGCCGGGCACATGAGCGGACCGTGGATCCTGCTGCGCGGCCTCACGCGCGAATCGCGCCACTGGGGCGCGTTTGCCACGCTGCTTGCGGCGCGCGACGGCGTGCTGCCCATCGACCTGCCGGGCAACGGCACGGCGGCGCACGTACGCTCGCCGCTCGCGGTGGACGACTACGTGGACGCGCTGCGCGCCGAAGCGCAGCGGCACGGCGCACGCGCGCCTTACCGCGTGCTGGCGATGTCGCTCGGCGGCATGGTGGCGACTGCGTGGGCGCTGCGTTACCCCGAAGAAGTCGGGCGGCTGGTGCTCGTGAACACGAGCATGCGCCCGCATAGCCGCGTGGACGAACGCTTGCGGCCCTCGGCGTGGCCCGCGCTCGTGCGCGTGGCGCGGCATTGGGACGGCGGCGACAGCGACAACATTGCCGAGACGCTGATCCACGGGCTCACCTGCGCGCGCCGCGACACGCTCGCGTCCGACCTCGAAACGTGGCGCGCGATCCGCGCGAGCGCCCACGTGAGCCGCGCGAACGCGCTGCGCCAGCTGGCCGCCGCCGCGCGCTTCAAGGCGCGCGCCGTGCCGCGCTGTGCGGTGCTCGTGGTGTCGTCGCGCGGCGACCGGCTCGTGAACCCGGTTTGCTCGGCGCGGCTCGCGCGGGCCTGGGGCGCGCCGCACGTGGCGCATCCGTGGGCGGGGCACGATCTGCCGCACGACGATCCGCAATGGCTCGTCGATACGCTCCACGCGGGCGACGTCGCCGCGAATCCCGCGAGCCGGGCCGCCGGCCGCGGCTGAGCGGTGCCGCGGCGCGTGCGCGCCGCCCGCATCGCCAGTCCGGCGATTGCCCCATAATACGAAAACTCATCCGGCACTTTCAGGACGATTTCCAGACATGAACGACAAACCCGCCATTGGCGCCGCCGTGCCGCGCCTCACGAGCCTTTCGCACGGCGGCGGCTGCGGCTGCAAGATCGCGCCGGGCGTGCTTTCCGCGCTGCTCGCCCGCAGCACACCGCTCACCACCGCGTTTCCGAACCTGCTGGTCGGCACCGAGACCGCCGACGACGCCGCCGTCTACAAGCTCAACGACGAGCAGGCCATCGTCGCGACGACGGACTTTTTCATGCCGATCGTCGACGACCCGTACGACTTCGGCCGCATCGCCGCGACCAACGCGCTCTCGGACGTCTACGCCATGGGCGGCAAGCCGATCCTCGCGCTGGCGCTCGTGGGCATGCCCATCAACGTGCTGCCGCACGACGTGATCGCGCAGGTGCTGCGCGGCGGCGAAGACGTGTGCGCGGCCGCGGGCATTCCCGTGGCGGGCGGCCATTCGATCGACTCGGTGGAGCCCATCTACGGCCTTGCGGCGCTCGGCGTGGTGCATCCCGAGCGCGTGAAGCGCAACGCGTCGGCACAAGCCGGCGACGTGCTCGTGCTCGGCAAGCCGCTGGGCGTGGGCGTGCTGTCCGCCGCGCTCAAGAAGGAAATGCTCGGCGACGCGGGCTACAAGGCGATGGTGGCCGCCGCGACTCTACTCAACAAGCCGGGCGCGACGCTGGCGGAACTGCCGGGCGTGCACGCCATGACCGACGTAACGGGCTTCGGCCTGCTCGGCCACACGCTCGAAATTGCGCGCGGCGCGAATCTCACCGCGCGCGTGCGTTACGCCGAGCTGCCGTGGCTGCCGGGCGTGCAGAAGTTCGTCGATGACGGCGTGTACACGGGCGCCTCGGGCCGCAACTGGGCCTCGTACGGCGACGCCGTCACACTCGCGTCCAGCCTGCCCGAAAGCGCGCGCACGCTGCTCACCGACCCGCAAACCTCGGGCGGCCTGCTCGTGGCCTGCGCGCCGGCAAGCGTGGACGACGTGCTGGCGATTTTCCGCACGGAAGGCTTTGGCGACGCGCGCGTGATCGGCGAACTGAGCGAAGGCCCGGCACGCGTGGACGTCGCGTGAGGGTCGTATGAGCGGAGAATCGCCGAAAGCCATCTTCTACGCGCTCGCTGCGAACTTCGGCATAGCGGTCTGCAAGTACGCTGCCGCGGCGTTCACGGGCTCGGGATCGATGTTCGCGGAGGCGATTCACTCCACGGCCGACTGCGGCAACCAGCTGCTTTTGCTGTTCGGCCTGCGCCAGTCGCGCGAGCCGCCCACGCCGCTGCATCCCATGGGCACGGGCCGCGCGATCAACTTCTATTCGCTGCTCGTGGCGCTGCTGCTGTTTTTCGTGGGCGGCGCGTTCTCGGTCTACGAGGGCGTGCACCGGCTGATAGCGCGCGAGCCGTTGCGATTCGTTTATGTGGCGCTCGTCGTGCTCGGCATTTCGGTGGTGCTCGAAGCGTTTTCGCTTTACGGCGCGATGCGCGAGATTCGTAAGGGCGCGCCCACCCAATCGCTGTGGCGCTGGGCGCGCGAAACGCGCGATTCCGACCTGCTCGTCGTGGCGGGCGAGGACATCGCCGCGCTGGCGGGTCTCGCCATTGCGTTCGCCGCCGTGCTGCTCACGGTCATCACGGGCAATCCGGTATGGGATGCGTGCGGCTCGATCGGCGTGGGCATTCTGCTCATGCTGATCGCGTGGTTCATCGCGCGCGAAGTGAAGTCGATGATCGTCGGCGAATCGGCCAGCCCGGAAATGCGGCGCGATATCGAATCGTTCCTGCGCGCGCGGCCCGAGATTCGCAGCATCATTAGCCTCATTACCCTGCAATGGGGCAAGGAGGTGATGGTGGCGGTGCAGTGCGAAATGCTCGAGTACGACCACAGCCGCACCATGGTCGAAGCGATCAACGAGATCGAAGCCGATCTGCAGGCGCGCTTCCCCCTCGTGCGCTGGGTGTTTTTTGAGCCGGATTTCGTGAACCGGTAATGCAAGGGCCCGGCGGTCGCATAAACCGCCGGGCCCTTGCACACATTTCACATCTTCACGCGCGCTTCACATTTCAATGCCGAAACGGCGTCCACACGGGCGTGGTGTTGCCCCACTGCTCGAGTTCGGAAGGTACGCTGGGATTCATGTTGGACTCCTACGTTTTTCGTCTTGCAATCGAAATACCGATGCGTCTTGCGGGCTTATTCGCCAGCCTGCGCAACGCGTTGGGCGTTGTTCGCGCGGCTTTCCTGCAGCGCGATGCGTTGCGCTTGCGTGCGGCCGATCAGGCTTTGCTCGGGGTAGCTCGTCTTGTTCAGCGAGGGCAGCGTGCCGTCGCGGTACGCGGCGGCGATTTCCGCCTTCACTTCGGCGCGGGTTTTCGGGGCGCTGTTGTCCTGGGCGAAGACCGAAGCGCTGGCGGCGAGCGACAGAACGAGCGTGGCGCCAATGGCGGTTGCGAGAGTGCGTTTCATGATCTGCTCCTTTTGTACTGGTGCCACGTGGGTCGCGGCGACAGGAGCAAATGTAGTTGCGCAGCCGTTTGCGATAAACGGCCGGAACGCGAAAGCAATTGTCGAAAATCCGGAACAATCGCTGCGCCGCACCCGCGCAAGCCTTTGCGGGCGCGGCTTCGAGGGTTGGCGCAGCGCGACGGCGTTACGCGGCCCGGCCTATGCGGCCCAGCCTATGCGGCCCGGCCTATGCAGCCCAGCTTACGCGGCCCGGCCTATGCGGCCCATTCCGAAATCACCGGCGTTTCGAGTGACGGCGCGTTTTCGCGCTCTTCGAGCGTGCGCATCGTGCAGGCCTTGTCGAGCGAGGCGCGGCCGCTCAGGAGCGGGCAGCGGTCGAACACTTCGGCGATCCAGTCCACGAACACGCGCACTTTGGGTGACAGATGGCGGCTGTGCGGATAGACGGCCGAAATCGGCATGGGCAGCGGCTTGTAATCGGGCAGCACTTCAACGAGCGCGCCCGACTTCAGGTGCGGCAGCACCATGTAACGCGGCCCCTGAATCAGGCCGAAGCCTTCGATGCCGCAGGTCACGTAAGCGTCCGCGTCGTTCACCGAGACCATGCTCTTGAGCTTGACCTCCACTTCCTTGCCGTCGACGAGAAACGCCCAGTCCATCACGCGTCCCGTGCGCGACGAGAAGTAGTTCACGGCGCGATGCTCGGCCAGTTCTTCGAGCGTTTGCGGCGTGCCGTGGCGCTCCAGATACGACGGCGACGCGCACGACACGCCTTCGAAAATGCCGATGCGCCGCGCGACCAGCGACGAATCCTGCAGCGCCCCCACGCGCACTACGCAATCCACGCCTTCCTGCAGCAAGTCCACGGGGCGATCGGATAGCCCGAGTTGCAGGTCGATGTCCGGATAGCGGCCGTGGAATTCGCACAGCGACGGAATCACGATGAGCCGCCCGATCGAGCCGGGCATGTCGATGCGCAGTTTGCCGTGCGGTTTGCGGTTGCGATCCTGGAATGTGGTTTCCGTTTCCTCGACGTCCGCGAGAATGCGCACGCAGCGCTCGTAGTACGCCGCGCCATCGGGCGTGAGCGACAGACGGCGCGTGGTGCGATGCATGAGGCGCACGCCGAGAAACGCTTCGAGATTCTGAATGATCGTCGTGACCGAAGCACGCGGCATGTCGAGCGTTTCGGCAGCACGCGTGAAGCTGTTGGTATCGACGACGCGGGTGAACACCTGCATGGCCTGAAGGCGGTCCATTGCCACTCTCCAAAAAGCTTCGGTCGCACGGCGCGCGGCATTCGAAAGAAACGCCCGCGCAGAAAGAGGAGACAGATTGTTCAGGTGCGCCGAATTGTGTTGCCGGATTATAGGCATTTATTTGCAAGTCTGCCGAACCCACAATTCGCCTCATTCGAATCTACTCTCGCGCATTGCGCCGATTTGACATGGATGTCTTTAAACGCCCAACGTCTTGGACCTCCGCGGAGGAAGCGCCGCTGGCCGAAGTGCCCGCGGCCCTGCCCGTTACCGCGTCCGCCAAGCCTGGCAAGGCGCGCGCGCTGCTCACGACCGACGTCGTGATCGAAGGCTACGCCCAGCAGATTCCGCTGCGCCTGTACCGCCCCGAAGCCGCGAACGGCCTGCCGGTGTTGCTGTATTTCCACGGCGGCGGCTTCGTGCGCGGGTCCATCGAGGAAGCGGATGCGGTGGGGCGGTTTCTCGCAGAACGCTTACCAGCGCTCGTGGTGAGCGTGGGGTATTCGCTCGCGCCGAAGCACCCGTTTCCCGCCGCACCCGAAGATGCGCATCGCGCGGCGCTGTGGGCGCTCACGCGGGCCCGCGCGTTCGGCGGCAGTCCGAAGCGCGTGATCGCAGCGGGCCATGACGCGGGCGGCCAGATCGCCAACGTGCTCGCCTTCATGGGCCGCGATCGCGGCGACGTGAAACTCGCGGCGCAGGCCTTGTTTGCGCCGATGCTCGACCCGAGTCTCACGCGTCTTGGCGACGAGGCGCGCCTGGGCTCGGATATCACCGCAAGCGAATGCGCGGCGTGTTATCGCGCGTATCTGCCTGATGCGACGCAGCGCATGCATCCGTACGCCGCGCCGCTCGAATCGCTGCGTCTTGGCGGCTTGCCGCCCACGCTCATCGTGACCGCACAGAACGACGTGCTGCACATCGAAGCGGAGAAGTACGCGAGCCGCCTGATCGACGCGGGCGTGCGCACCCAGGTGGTGCGCTACCCGAGCGTTTCGCACGCGAATCTTGCGGCGCATCCGGCCGCGCTCAGCGAAGCCGTACGGTTTTTCCAATGTTGCTTCGACGCGGGGGCGTCATAGACGAAGCACCCTTGCGGCGGTGCTGCCGAACCAGTGAAGAACAATCAACCATTATTTCTGGAGTCCGACATGTCACTTTTTTCGCAATCCCGAACCCGTATCGCGCTAGCGGTCATTGGCGTGCTGGTGGTCGCGGGCCTCGGCACCCTCGGTGCCATCCGCCTCGACTCGCACCCTGCCGTTGCCGCTGAAGCGCCGCCCGCGCCCGAGGTCGACGTCGCGCCCGTGCTCAACCGCACGATCACCGACTGGCAGACCTACTCGGGCCGCATGGCCGCCGTCGAGAAAGTGGAGATACGTCCGCAGGTTTCCGGCACGATCGTCTCCGTGAACTTCCAGGACGGCGCACTCGTAAAGCAGGGCGAGACCCTGTTCGTGATCGATCCGCGCCCGTACCAGGCGGCCGTCGATCAAGCCGCTGCGCAGCTTGCCGCCGCCCAGGCGCGCACGGGCTACGCGCAAAGCGACTGGGAGCGCGCGCAGCGTCTGATTGGCGACAACGCCATCGCCAAGCGCGATTACGACGAGAAGCAGAACGCCTCGCGCGAAGCAAACGCGAATCTCAAGGCCGCGCAGGCCGCGCTCGAAGCCGCGCAGATCAACCTGGGCTACACGCGCATCGTCGCGCCGGTTGCCGGGCGTGTGTCGCGCGCCGAGATCACGGTGGGCAACGTCGTATCCGCCGGTGCGAGCGCCGCGCCGCTCACGACGCTCGTTTCCGTTTCGCCCATCTACGCCGAATTCGACGCCGACGAGCAGACCTATCTCGACTACATCAGCCACATGAAGAATGGCTCGAAGGTGCCGGTGGAACTGGGTCTGGCGAACGAATCGGGCTATTCGCGCACGGGCACGATCGAGTCGGTGGATAACCGTCTCGACACCACGTCGGGCACGATCCGCGTGCGCGCGCGCTTCGACAACGCCGACGGCGCGCTGGTGCCGGGGCTTTACGCACGCATCAAGGTGAGCGGCAGCGCCCCGCACCCGGCGCTGCTCGTGGACGACGCCGCCATCGGCACCGACCAGGACAAGAAGTTTGTTTACGTTGTGGATAACACCGGCAAGGTCGCCTACCGCACGGTGCAAACGGGCGGCCAGCAGGGCAACCTGCGCGTGATTCTGGGCGGCCTGAAGGCGGACGACCACGTGGTGGTGAACGGCACGCAGCGCGTGCGCCCCGGTGAAGCCGTGCGCTCGCATATGGTGCCGATGAACGGCGACCCCGACGCCGATTCGACCAATACGGCAGCGAACCCCGGCGCCAAGGCAGCGAAAACGTCCTGACGGGCGGCGGGCGCAGGCGATCGCAGCCTGCGCCTGTACGTCCATCAGGAGGCCTAAGCAGCAAGATTCGCGTCAAATTGAGCGTCATGAACAAGAGCAACCCATGAACATATCGAAATTCTTCATCGACCGGCCGATCTTCGCGGGCGTGCTGTCCGTGCTGATCCTGCTGGCCGGCGTGATCGCGCTGTTCCAGTTGCCGATCTCCGAGTATCCCGAGGTCGTGCCGCCTTCGGTGGTGGTCCACGCGCAGTATCCGGGTGCGAACCCGAAGGTGATCGCCGAAGCCGTCGCCGCGCCACTCGAAGAGCAGATCAACGGCGTCGAGAACATGCTGTACATGCAGTCGCAAGCCAATAGCGACGGCAATCTCACGCTCACGGTCACGTTTCGTCTCGGCACCGACCCGGACAAGGCCACGCAGCTCGTGCAGAACCGCGTGAATCAGGCGCTGCCGCGCCTGCCGGAAGACGTGCAGCGTCTCGGCATCACGACCATCAAGAGCTCGCCTACGCTCACGATGGTGGTGCACCTGATCTCGCCCGACAACCGGTACGACATGACGTACCTGCGCAATTACGCGCTGCTCAACGTGAAGGACCGCCTCTCGAACATCCAGGGCGTGGGCGAGGTGCAGCTGTGGGGCTCGGGCGACTACGCCATGCGCATCTGGCTCGACCCGCAGAAGGTGGCGCAGCGCAATCTCACCGCGAACGACGTGGTCAACGCGATTCGCGAGCAGAACGTGCAGGTGGCGGCGGGCGTGATCGGCGCGTCGCCGAGCGTGCCCGGCACGCCGTTCCAGCTCAACGTCAATGCGCGCGGCCGTTTGCGCACGGAAAGCGAGTTCGGCAACATCATCGTCAAGACGAATCCCGATGGCGGCGTGACGTACCTGCGCGATATCGCGCGTATCGAGCTGGCGGCCTCGGAATACGGTCTGCGCTCGCTGCTCGACAACAAGCCGGCCGTTGCACTCGCCATCAACCAGGCACCGGGCGCGAACTCGCTCGCGATTTCGGACCAGGTGCGCGCGGCGATGAAGGAACTCAAGCAGGACATGCCGGCGGGCGTGGATTACAAGATTGTCTACGACCCCACGCAGTTCGTGCGCTCCAGTATCGAAGCCGTGGTGCATACGCTGCTCGAAGCGATCGCGCTCGTGGTGATCGTGGTGATCGTGTTCCTGCAAACGTGGCGTGCCTCGATCATTCCGTTGATCGCGGTGCCGGTGTCGATCGTCGGGACGTTCTCGCTGCTGCTCGCGTTCGGGTTCTCGATCAACGCGCTATCGCTGTTCGGGATGGTGCTCGCCATCGGCATCGTGGTCGACGACGCCATCGTGGTGGTCGAAAACGTGGAGCGCAATATCGCCAGCGGGCTATCCGCGCGCGATGCGACCTACAAGGCCATGCAGGAAGTGAGCGGGCCGATCATCGCCATTGCGCTCACGCTCGTGGCCGTGTTCGTGCCGCTCGCGTTCATGAGCGGTCTCACGGGCCAGTTCTACAAGCAGTTCGCGATGACCATCGCGATTTCCACGGTGATCTCGGCGTTCAACTCGCTCACGCTTTCGCCCGCGCTTTCGGCGCTGCTGCTGCGCGGTCACGGCGAGAAGGAAGACTGGCTCACGCGTGGGATGAACCTCGTGCTGGGCGGCTTTTTCCGCCGCTTCAACCGCGTGTTCCATCGCGGCTCGGAAAGCTATGGGCGCGGCGTGAACGGCGTGCTGCGCCACAAAGGCGCGATGCTCGCGGTCTACGTGGTGCTGATCGCCGCCACGGTGCTGATGGCGCGTGTCGTGCCCGGCGGCTTCGTGCCCGCGCAGGACAAGGAGTATCTGATCGCGTTCGCACAGCTGCCCAATGGCGCTGCGCTCGACCGCACCGAGAACGTGATTCGCGACATGAGCGCCATCGCGCTCAAACAGCCCGGCGTGGAAAGCGCCGTGGCGTTCCCGGGCCTTTCGGTGAACGGCTTCACGAATAGTTCGAGCGCGGGCATCGTGTTCGTCACGCTCAAGCCGTTCAAGGAGCGCAAGGGCAAGGCGCTGTCGGCCGGCGCGATTGCGGGTGCGCTGAACCAGCAGTACGCCGGCATCAAGGATTCGTTCATCGCCGTGTTCCCACCGCCGCCGGTGCTCGGCCTCGGTACGCTGGGCGGCTTCAAGATGCAGTTGGAGGATCATGGTGCGCTCGGCTATGAGGCGCTCAACCGTGCGACCCAGGACTTCGTCAAGCGCGCGGCGCAAACGCGGGAGCTGGGCCCGACGTTCACGAACTATCAGATCAACGTGCCGCAGCTGAACGTCGATCTCGACCGCACGAAGGCGAAGCAGCTCGGCGTGCCGGTCACGGACGTGTTCGACACGATGCAGATCTATCTGGGTTCGCTCTACGTGAACGACTTCAACCGCTTCGGACGCGTATATCAGGTGCGCGTGCAGGCCGATGCGCCGTTCCGCCAGCGGGCCGACGACATCCTGCAACTGAAGACGCGCAACGCCGCGGGCGAAATGGTGCCGCTCTCGTCGCTCGTCACGGTCACGCCCACGTATGGCCCCGAGATGGTGGTGCGCTACAACGGCTACACCGCGGCCGACATCAACGGCGGCCCGGCGCCCGGTTATTCGTCGGGCCAGGCGCAGGCGGCGGCGGAACGCATCGCGGCGGAAGTGCTGCCGCGCGGCGTGAAGTTCGAATGGACCGACCTCACGTACCAGCAGGTGCTGGCGGGCAATGCGGGCATCTGGGTGTTCCCGATCAGCGTGCTGCTCGTGTTCCTCGTGCTGGCGGCACTCTACGAGAGCCTGACGCTGCCGCTCGCCGTGATCCTGATCGTGCCGATGAGCGTGCTGTGTGCATTGACGGGCGTGTGGCTCACGCAAGGCGACAACAACATCTTCACGCAGATCGGCCTGATGGTGCTGGTGGGGCTCGCTTCGAAGAACGCGATCCTGATCGTCGAATTTGCGCGCGAGCTCGAGCATGACGGACACACACCGCTTACCGCCGCCATCGAGGCGAGCCGTCTGCGTCTGCGCCCGATCCTGATGACGTCCATCGCGTTCATCATGGGCGTGGTGCCGCTCGTGCTCTCGAGCGGCGCGGGTTCGGAAATGCGTCATGCAATGGGCGTGGCCGTGTTCTTCGGCATGCTCGGCGTGACCGCCTTCGGCCTGTTGCTGACGCCGGTGTTCTACGTGGTGCTGCGCACGCTCGCGGGCGGCAAGATTCACGTCGCGCAGAAGGACAATGCGCGCAAGCCGCAGTCGATGGTCGACGCGTAAGGCGACAAGGGAAAATGATCAACATGACTAACGAATCCATCTTGCGCTCTAGCGCGAATGCCGCGCCGGGAGGCGGGCATCTCGCGCGTATCACCCGAATCGCGGCGAGCGTCGCGCTCTTTGCCTGGCTCGCGGCATGCTCGGTCGAGCCGACCTACAAGGTGCCCGACGCCGCCGTGCCGGCGGCCTACAAGGAAACGCCGCAGCAAACGCAGAGCACGAATCCGCACGACGTGGGCACGTGGACGCCCGCGCAGCCCGCTGACGACACCCATCGCGGCGAATGGTGGACGGTGTTCGGCGACGCGACGCTCGACAAGCTCGAGCAACAGGCGCTCGAAGCGAACCAGGACCTCAAGGCGGCCGCCGCGCGCGTGCAGCAGGCGCGCGCCGTGACGCAGGCCGCGCGCGCCTCGTGGTTCCCGTCGATCGATGCGGGCTTCGGCCCGACGTATCAGCGTGCCTCGCCGGCTTCGCTGTATTTCCCGCAAAATTACAACGTGCCCGCTCAAACGCTGTGGCGCGCACAGGCTACGGCAAGCTATGAAGTCGACTTGTTCGGCCGCGTGAGTTCCAACGTTCACGCCTCCCAGGCAGACGCCCAGCAGAGCGAAGCCTTGTACCTCTCAGTGCTGCTCGCGTTGCAGGCCGACGTTGCACAGAACTACTTCCAGCTGCGCCAGTTCGACTCGGACGTCGATCTGTACCGCCGCACGGTGACGCTGCGTGAAGACGCGCTCAAGCTCGTCGAGCGCCGCTTCAAGGAAGGCGACATCAGCGCGCTGGACGTGGCCCAGGCGCGCAACGAACTCGCGAGCGCGCGTGCCGACGCGGTGGGCGTCGCGCGTCAGCGCGCGGCTTCGGAGCACAGCCTCGCGATCCTGCTCGGCAAGGCGCCCGCCGACTTCACGTTCCCCGAAACGCCGCTCGCGCCCGTGCTCGTGCAAGTGCCGCCGGGCCTGCCTTCCACGTTGCTGGAACGCCGCCCTGACGTCGCCGCGGCCGAGCGTGCGATGGCGGCCGCAAACGCGCGCGTGGGTCTCGCAAAGTCGGCGTTCTTCCCGCAGCTCAACATCACGGGTGCAGCGGGCTTCGAGTCGGCCACGCTCGGCGACCTGTTCATGTGGTCGAGCCGCGCGTTCCTGCTCGGGCCGCTCGCGGGCACGGCGCTCACGCTGCCGCTGTTCGACGGTGGCCGGCGCAAGGCGAATCTTGCACAGGCGCGCGCCAAGTACGACGAAGACGTTGCGCAATACCGGCAACAGGTGCTCGTGGCGTTCCGCGATGTCGAGGACAATCTATCCGACCTGCGCCTGCTCGACGACCAGATCCGCGAGCAGAACGACGCGGTGAGCGCCTCGCAGCAGTCGGCGTCGCTTTCGCGTACGCAGTATGAAGAAGGCGAGGTCAGCTATCTGAACGTGATCGACAGCGAACGGACGGTGCTCGTGTCGCAATTGCAGGCCAGCCATCTGCAGGGTTCGCAGGCCGTGGCGACCGTCAACCTGATCCGCGCGCTGGGCGGCGGCTGGGGCGACGCGAAGCCCGGCGACGCTACGCCGCCACCGCCGGCGCCGCTCGCGGCGCGTTAAACCGCGTTGAACCGCGCGCTAACCCCCGCGTAAGAAGCCAAAACGCTCGCCGCCTGTGCATATCGCAGGCGGCGATTTCCTTTGCGCAATCGCTTCGTAGACCCGGCCCCGCCGCGCCCCTATCATCGTCTGGACCCATCTGGAGCCAACGCGATGGGCCCTCATCGCGTCGCTCCTCACTGAACGAAGTCCAACTTCCATCCGGGGAAAGCGATGATCCGTGCCGTGCGCGCCGTGGGGCGCCCTTCCTTTTTCCAGCGCTTCGGTCTGCTGACGGCAATCGCCGTGTCGCTTGCGGCAGCGGCGCTCGACGCGCACGCCGACACTGCGACGCTCAAGATCGGCATTGCCACCACGCCGCAAACGCCCGCGCTCCAGGAAGCGGCGCGCGAGGCGAAGGCGCAGGGTGTAGACGTGAAGATCATCGAATTCACCGACTGGAATACGCCCAACGCTGCGCTCGCGAACAAGGATATCGACGCCAACTACTTCCAGCACAAGCCGTTTCTGGAAAACGCCGAACAGCAGGGCGGCTACAAGTTCGTCGCCATCGCGCCGGGCACGATCATGAAGATCGGCCTGTATTCGAAGAAGGTGAAACGCTTCGAAGACCTGAAGGATGGCGCGACGGTCGCCATCGCGAACGATCCCGTGAACGGCGGCCGCGGCCTCCTGCTGCTGCAGCGCGCGGGCCTCATCAAGCTCAAGCCGGGCGTGGACTATCGCGCCACGACGCTCGACATCGTTGCCAATCCCAAACACCTCAAGATCGTGCAGCTCGAAGCGTCGCAACTGGCGCGCTCGCTCGACGACGTCGATCTCGCGCAAGGCTACCCGAGCTTCATCAAGCTCGCGGGCACCACCGATCCGAATAGCGCGCTGCTCTTCGACGGCGTGGAGAACAAGGCGTTCGCGATCCAGTTCGTGGTGCGGCCCGAGAGCGTGAACGATCCGCGCATCCGCAAGTTCATCGACATCTACCAGCATTCTCCGGCCGTGCGCAAGGAACTCGACAAGGCCTTCGGCAACCTCTACGCGGTCGCCTGGTAACGCGCGCAATTCACGCACGAGGAGCAGCGATGATGAAATGGTTCGGAACGGCGCGCTTTATCGAGGCGGGGCCCGCGGCGGGCGAAGCGCAGGGCAATGCAGATGCGGCGCAGCCTGCGGTGGTGTTCGAAAACGTCGGCAAGACTTATGCGCCAGGCGTGCAGGCGGCGCTAGCGGGCGTCGACTTGCAGGTGGCGCGCGGCGAAGTGTTCGGCATCATCGGGCGCAGCGGTGCGGGCAAGTCCACGCTGCTGCGACTCGTGAACGGGCTCGAAAAGCCCACGAGCGGCGGCGTGCGCGTGAACGGCGTGGACGTGGGCGCACTCGACGAGCGCGCTCTGGTGGCGCTGCGGCGGCGCATCGGCATGGTGTTCCAGCACTTCAATCTGCTTTCCGCCAAGACCGTGCACGACAACATCGCACTGCCGCTGAAAATCGCGGGTGTGCCGAAGGCCGACATCGAGGCGCGCGTGAACGTGCTGCTCGATCTCGTCGGCTTGAGCGAACGACGCGACGCGTGGCCCGCGCGCCTTTCCGGTGGCCAGAAGCAGCGCGTGGGCATTGCACGCGCGCTCGTGCACGAGCCCGATATCCTTCTGTGCGACGAGGCGACGTCCGCGCTCGACCCGGAAACCACGCGCGCCATACTCGCGCTGCTGCGCGATATCAACCGGCGGCTCGGCGTCACGATCGTGCTCATCACGCACGAGATGGAGGTGATACGCGACGTTTGCGACACGGTTGCGGTGATCGAGCGCGGAGAGGTGGTTGAGCAGGGGCCCGTGTGGCGCGTGTTCGGCGATCCCCGGCACGAAGCGACGCGCGCGCTCTTGCACACGCCCGGCCACGAGTTGCCCGACGATCTGGCGGCGCGTATTCACGCTGAACCGCAAGCGGGCGCGCACGCACTGTTCGACGTGCGCTTCACCGGCGACGAGGTGCAAGAGCCCGACCTCGCCACGCTCGCACAGGCGTTCGGCGCGCAGGGCGTGCGTTTCGTGCATGGCGGTATCGAGCGGATCCAGGGGCGTGCGCAAGGGCGGCTAGTTGTTACCGCGCCGGCGCAGAACGCCGCCGAGGCCGCATCCCTCGCCGAGCGCGCGCGTGGCCATGCGAGCCGCGTGGAGGTGCTGGGCTATGTCTGACGTGTGGATCACCGAACTCCTCGCAGGCATACGAGACACATTGCTGATGGTCGGCGTATCGGCGATATTCGCACTCCTGATCGGCATTCCGATCGCGCTGCTGCTCGTCACGACCGCGCGCGGCGGCATCCTGGAGCGGCCCGCGCTCAACACCACGCTGGGCGCGCTCGTCAATGCGTTCCGCTCCACGCCCTTCATCATCCTGCTGGTCGCGCTGCTGCCGCTCACGCGCTTCCTTGTTGGTACGACGATCGGCGTGTGGGCCGCCGTGGTGCCGCTTTCCATTGCGGCCATTCCGTTCTTCGCGCGCGTGGCCGAGGTGAGCTTGCGCGAAGTCGATCGCGGTTTGATCGAGGCGGCCCAGGCCATGGGCGCGCAGCGCCGCCATATCGTCTGGCATGTGCTGTTGCCCGAGGCGCTGCCCGGCATGCTCGGCGGCTTCACGATCACCGTGGTGGCGATGATCGGCTCCTCGGCGATGGCAGGCGCCGTCGGCGCGGGTGGTCTCGGCGATCTCGCGATACGCTACGGCTATCAACGCTTCGACACGACGGTCATGGTCACCGTGATCGTGCTGCTGATTGCGATCGTCGCGGTGGTGCAGTTCACGGGCGACGCGCTGGTGCGGCGTCTTTTGCGGCGAACCTGAGCGGCGCGAGCCGTTCGACATGACGCGCGCAGCCCGCTTGCTGCGCGCTTCGCTTTTCGGGCATCACATTCGGGAACTATGGGTATGAACGAAGCACAGCGCCCACGCGGGCAGGAACAGGACGCGCGTTTCGCCGCGCTGCTCGAAGCGCTGCGCGCGAACGCGGCGCAACGCGATCTCGCAGGCGGTCACGCGGGCGCCGAAAAGCAGCGCATTGCCGACGCCGGGCTGCTCACGCTCGCCGTGCCGCGCGAATTCGGCGGGCAGTTCGGTCGGGATGGCGTGCGCTGGAGCGAGATCTACGCGACGATCCGCGCGCTTGCTCGCGTCGACAGCGCGCTTGCGCATCTGCTCGGCTTTCAGTGCCTGCAGATTGCGAGCGTCGCATTGTGGGGCAGCGCCGCGCAGCGCGCGAACTGGCTGCAAGGCACCGTCGAGTATCGCTGGTGGTGGGGCAATGCCGTGAATCCCATCGACACGCGGCTCGTCGCGCAGCCGGACAGGGAAGGCGGCTGGCGTCTGCATGGCAGGAAGGGATTCTGTTCGGGGACCTACGGTTCGCAGATGATGACCGTGAGCGCGCACGATCCTGCCACGGGCAGCCCGGTGTTCGCGGTCGTGCCCACCACGCGCGCCGGGATCACGGTGCACGACGACTGGGACCCGATTGGCCAGCGTCAGACCGATAGCGGCACGGTGTCGTTCGAGAATGTGGCAGTGCGCGCCGCCGAAGTGCTGCAGCGTCCCGACACGCCGCGCGCCACGCTGCGCACGCTGGTCTCGCAAGGTGTGCTGACGAATCTGTTCGTGGGCCTCGCCGAAGGCGCGCTCGAGGAAGCGCGCGCCTACGTGCTCGCGAACGGCCGCCCGTGGGTCAATTCGGGCGTGCAGCACGTGGCCGACGACCCGTTCCTGCAGCAGCGCTTCGGCGAAATGCGCGTGCAGTCGCTCGCGGCGGCGGTGCTGGCCGATCGTGCGGGCGCGCTGCTCGACGCCGCATGGGACGAAGGCGAGGCGTTGAGCACGATTACGCGCGCCGAAGTCTCGCTCGCGATTTCGGAGGCGAAGATCGTCGCGCATCGCGCCGCGCTTCAGGGCGGCGAGCAGCTTTTCGAGGCATGCGGCGCGCGCGCCACGGGCGCGGCGCTCGCGCTCGACCGTTTCTGGCGCAATGCGCGCGTGCATACGCTGCACGATCCGCTCGACTATCGCCTGCGCGACGTGGGCCGCTATACGCTCTTGAGAGAAGTGCCGCAGCCGACGCTGTACACTTGAGGGCCCGATCGCGTCACGTGCCGCGACGCGTCAACCCTTGAGGATGGAAGCGTTGGAATTCCGACTACCGACCACGGCAACGGCGCCGTTCTGCCCGTCCGAAGTGCAGGGCAGCATCGAGTTTTCGCCGCGCGCGCCGTTCTGGAAGAAGTTCTGGCAATTCGCGGGCCCCGGCCTGCTGGTGTCGATCGGCTACATGGACCCGGGCAACTGGGCGACCGACATCGAGGCGGGCTCGCGCTTCGGTTACAGCCTGTTGTTCGTGGTCGTGCTCTCGAGCCTCGCGGCGATCGCGCTGCAATGCCTTTCCATGCGTCTTGGCATCGTCACGCAGCGCGATCTCGCGGAGCTTTCGCGCGAGCGCTATTCGAGGCCCGTGGTGCTCGGCCAGTGGGTGCTCGCCGAACTTTCGATCATCGCCTGCGATCTTGCGGAGGTGCTGGGCGGCGCGCTTGCGTTCCACCTGCTGCTGGGCTGCTCGCTGATGGTGGGCGTGGTGCTCACGGCCTTCGATACGCTCATCGTGCTGGGCTTGAAGGGCAAGAATTTCCGCTCGCTCGAGGCGATCATGGCCGGGCTTATCGCCACGATAGGTTTGGGCTATGTGATCCAGCTCGCGCTCGTGAAGCCGCACTGGCCCTCGGTATTCGCGGGCGCGGTGCCGTCGTGGCACGCCATTTCCTCGGCGGAGCCGCTGTATCTGGCGATCGGCATTCTCGGCGCGACCATCATGCCGCACAACCTCTACCTGCATTCGTCGATCGTGCAGACGCGCGCCGTCAAGCGCGACCGTGCGAGCCTCGCGCAGGCCATCGGCCTGTCGCGCCTCGACACGATCGTCTCGCTGCTGATCGCGCTGCTCATCAACGCGGCCATCCTGATACTGGCCGCGGCGGCCTTTCACGCCAACGGGCACACCCAGGTCACCGATATCGAACAGGCCTACAAGCTGCTCGCCCCGATCGTCGGCACGGGCGCGGCGGCGGTGCTGTTCGCGATCACGCTGCTTGCTTCCGGGCAAAGCTCGACGTTCACGGGTACCGTGGCGGGCCAGGTCATCATGGAAGGCTTCCTAAGGATGAAGATTCCATGCTACCAGCGGCGACTCATTACGCGCGTGCTCGCGCTGATTCCCGCGTTCGCGGGCGTCGCGCTGCTCGGCAACGGCGCGGTGGGCAAGCTGCTGGTGGCAAGCCAGGTGGTGCTGAGTCTGCAGCTGCCGTTCGCGCTGTGGCCGCTCATTCGCATGACGAACGATCGTGCGCTGATGGGCGAGTTCGTGAACCGGCTGCCCACGCGGTTGCTGGCGTGGTTCCTGTTCGTCGTGATCTCGGCGGCGAACCTGTGGCTCGTCTGGCAGACGTTCAGCGGAAGCTAAAGAAGGGAAAGGTGTAACAGGCGCGCGCCATGCAGGCGGCAAGCAAAGGCGGCAATCAGAAAGCGCTTCGCCGTCCGGTGCGCTCAGGCACCGGACGGGTTCGCGTCTTGGTCTCGCGTCCGGTTAGTCCGGATCTGCTCTCCTACGCTTACGCAGCCTCGGCAATGCCATCCGATGTTACAACTACCGGAAGGTCGCTCTCGGTCTGCTCGGCGCCCCGTCGCGCTGCAGCCGCCTTTTTCGTCTTGCCGGCTCGCGAAGGAGGCTGGCATGCGCCGCACACGACGTTGTGCTGAAGGTCGTGGCGATGCGCGACGAACTTACCGCCGCAACGGCAGCAAGGCGTCAACTGCAGAATATCGGCATCGAAAAATCGCACCAGGGTCCACGCACGCGTGAGGTCGAGCGCCGGCTCGGCCCCGCTGTGGCGGCAGTGTTCCAGATACAGCCGGAACCCCTTGGTGAGCGCGTCGAGATGCGAGCAACGCGCTTCGTTCTTGAGGAACAGGTACGTGTTATAGAACAGCGAGGCGTGGATGTTGGCCAGCCACGTCATGTACCAGTCCGCCGAGAACGGCAGCATACCTTTGGGCGGCGATACGCCACGGATCTCGCGATACAGGCGGATCATGCGGTCGCGCGAGAGCGTGAGTTCGCTTTCGAGCACCTGCATGCGTGCGCCCAGCTCGATCAGTGCGATCGCGCGGAATACTTCCTGAGCGTCTTCGGTGAGGCTGCGCCGCGTAGTCATGGACGTCACCCTCAGGCGAATTGACCAGCCGGCTGTCCCGCAAGCAGGATGGCCGCATGGGTAGCCGCCACGTCGGCATGCCTGGAAGTCTGCGTGAGCGCGGACAACATCGCATGATCGTCGAAGCGGAAAAAACAGAGAAGTTGGTCGGAAGAGGCCAACCTGACGATCTGCGCGAGCGACAGAGCGCCAAGCAGATCGGCCAGTTCCGACGACAGTCCCAGTCGGAACATGCCGACTGGCTTGTCCTCGCGCAGCATGCGCTGTGCGAGCATCAGATACGACAAATTAATTTCGCGGATAGATTCCAGCGTCTCGCTGCTGCGGTCCATTTCTCTAGTTTCCGAAGCCCCGAATTTAACCCCCCGGCTTTTTCGCCGTTGTATCTTTTCTGGTCTTGTGGTCGATCTTCGCTCTTTGGCTCGATCTGACTCTTTGATACAGGTTGTTACATCTCGTAACAACCTTGGAGGGAATTGTATGAGGGCTTATCTCAGAAATCAATCCCTCGGATCAAAAATAATCGTACTGTTGTAAATTATTTTCGGTAAGTTTTGCTGCAATTTGATATCGGGCTGGCGACACGCCCCCGCGACACTGACCGGGGCGCTTAAACAGCCCGTAGCACCTTGGTTTATCAGGGTTTTTGCCAGATCGACGGTGCCTGCGCAACGAATCGCCGAAGGACGAAAAAGGCCGCCCGGTGGAATAAACGTTTAGAAAGGAGTTGGGTTGACAGGTAAAAAATACGGCACTGCGGATTAATACCTATGACTATTGAGTTTGTAACAGGTGTTTCGACCCTGACGACCTGTAACAGGGCAATGTGTAACTGAGATGTTACGAGTGCAGACGGTGGGACACACCGTTGGTTTCTGGAAAATATGCGGGCTGGATATTGCGCGAAGATCGCACTTGTGAAACGTTTGCGAGTCGCTGTCGAGACGCATCCGGGTGAGGCGGTTTTTTTGCCGCTTCAGGTCAGCCAGGGCACTGCTTCGATGAGGGCTGCGCCCAGTAAACAGACCGGCCCGCGCGCCGACGATACGCGGGTGAAGGGCAGCCTGGCGATTTCAAAGTCGTTGTCGATAACCATCGCACCTTCTATACCGTATACAGCGACTGCCGATGTGCCAATTATATCATGACGTGATATAACTGAAATAATCAAGGCGGCATTGCGGGCATGGCGCGTTCGCCCGCCCGGCGCCGGGAATCATCGGGGGAGGGATCATGGCCTCGTTCAACAGGATTCTGCTGTGTTACGACGCAACGCGCGAAGGCCGCCGGGCTTTGCGTGAGGGTGCCGACCTTGCACGCGAATGCCACGCGCAAACGCATTTGCTGGCCGTGCTCGACCAGGCGCCGCTGCAATGGGGGACGGACATCGCGTCCGCCGTGCCGTTCGAAGCCGCGGAGGAAGCGGCGCGCGAGATTCTGCGTGACGGGGTGGCGTGCCTGCAGGACAAGGGGCTCGTGGCAACCGGGCACTTCGTGGTGGGCCGGCCGATCGACGTGATCGCAAGCTACTGCGCGGAACTCCAGCCCGACCTTATCGTGGTGGCGCACCACCGGCGCGGACCGCTCAAGCGCTGGTGGGATGGGCGCGACGACCGCCTGCTGCTCGACCGCGTGTCGTGCAGCGTGCTGGTCGTTACCGCGGCGGACCCGGAGCCCGCGAAAGCGGCGGCCTGAGCCGCCGCCACGACGCCCGAACTGCAGGGCAGCGCTGCGCCGTTCAGGCGCTCGGTTCGCCAAGAATCGGCGTGCGCTTGACTTCGGAGATGTAAAGCAGGATCAGCGAGACCCACACGATGCCGTAAAGCAGCATGAAGCAGCTCGAACGGATCTTGAGCCAGTCGAGCAGGATGCCGAACAGGATCGGCAGCAGAAAGCCGCCCAGGCCGCCTGCCAGCCCGACGATGCCGGTCACGACGCCCATGTTGGTGGGGAAGTCGTCGGCCACGTATTTGAACGTCGAGGCCATGCCAAACGCGAACACCGCGCCCAGCACGAAGGCCACGGCAACGAAGCCGAACACCGGCATGCTGATATGCAGCGCCGCCTGGCCGTCGATCGTGTGGATCACGAAGTCGGTGGGCGGGTACGAGAGAATGAAGAGACAGATCCACGCCACCCACAGGCCCCACCACGTGACGGTGTGCGCGCCGAGCTTGTCGGCGAGCACGCCGCCCACGGCGCGCAGGATCGAGCCCGGCAGCGAAAAGCCCGCGGCGAAGGCCGAAGCCATCACGAGCGACATGCCGTATTCGGCCTTCAGGTATTGCGGAATCCACAGCGAGAGCGCCGTGAAGCCGCCGAAGGTGATCGAGTAGTACTGGCATAGCCGCCACACGCGCGGGTCCGCCAGCACCTTGAACGAGTCGAGCAGCGAGCCGCCCGACTTGCCGGCGCCCGGATCGCGCGCCGAACCGAGCCAGAAAATCACGGCGGTCACGACCAGCGCGACGGCGTAGACGCGCGGCACGAAGCGCCAGCCGTAGAGGTTCTCCAGCTGCGGCGTGACGAACAGATTGACGGCGGCGCCCACCGTGCCCGCGCCGAAAAAGCCCATGGCGAAGCCGCGCTGGCTGGGCGGGAAAAAGCGCGCCACATACGGCGTACCCACCGCAAACGAGGCGCCCACGCAACCGAGAAAGAGCCCGATGAGCAGGAATTGCCACAGCTCGCTCGCGTAACTGACGACGTACACGGGCACGGCGCAGACCACGAGCAGCGTGGTCATGACGATGCGTCCGCCAAAGCGGTCGGTCCACGCGCCGAGCGGCAGGCGCATGAGCGCGCCCGTCAGCACGGGCGTGGCAGTGAGCAGGCCGAACTCCGTGCTGTTGAGCTGGAGCTCCTCGCGCAGCTGCACGCCCAGCACGCCGAACATCATCCACACCACGAAACACACGAGAAACGCGAGCGTGCTGACGAGCAGGACGGACCATGCCTTCGCGCCGACTTTCTCGGGTTGGGCTGCGCTCGCTACGGGGCGCGCCGGTTCGCTACGCAGATTCATGTTGCCTCCATCGCATGGGGGTGCACGTCGACTTCACTGGACGAGCGGGCTCGTCGCGGCTTCCAGCGCCGCGTTTTCGAGCGTCGCTTCGGAAGCCAGGATCGATACGTACTGCTGGATGGCCTTATGGCGCACGCGTTCGCTGAGAAAGCGTGCGATGTCGCCCGAGACTTCGTCGTAGGGCACCGGATTGCCCGGTACGCGCTGGTCCACGCGCACGAGATGAAAGCCGAAGCGCGTGCGCACGAGACGCGGCAGCACGCCGATATCGGCGCAGTCGAACAGTGCCGCTTCGAATTCGGGCACCGTGTCGCCGCGCGTGAGCTGGCCGAGGCTGCCGCCCACGCCCGCCGACGGACAGTTCGAGAACTGGCGCGCCAGCGCCTCGAAGGTATCCGGCGCCTGCTGCAATTCGCGCAGCGTCTCTTCGGCCTTCTGACGCAGCAGCGCGAGCGGCACGCGGTCGGTAATGGCGAAGAGGATGTGGCTCGCGTACACGAGTTCGTTGCGCACGAAGCGCTTCGCGTGCTGCGTGTAGTAGCGCTCGCAGTCTTCGCGCGTGGGCTCGGGAACGCGTAGCTCGCGTTCCAGCAGCGCATCCATCGCGCTGTCGTCGAGTTCGGCGTCGGGCGCCAGCAGGTCCAGCGCCACGGCGCGCTGGCGCAGCAGTTCGTGCACGACGAGCGTGCGCCGCGCGGCGAGCGCGGGGTCCGGCTCGTCGGCGTGATTGCCGCGTTCGGCCTCGATCGCCGCGAGTCCGATCTCGACGTCGTTCACGCGGGCGGGCAGGCCTGGCTGGTCTTGATTGGGGACCGCATTCATCATCGATGGCGCTCCTGGTTCCGGTTGGTGCGATTTAGCGCTTGCGCACGAGCTGGTACGGACGGATCAGATAGAACACCGAAGCGATGCCGCTCCAGATATGCACCATGCGCGTGAAGGGCGAAACGAGGAAGATCGTGAAGCCGAGCGCGATATGGGTTTGATAGACGAGCGGCACGCCGTCGAGCAGCCCGGCGATATTGGGCCGGAACGTCACGACGCCTTTCACGTAATCGGTGAGCTGCTCGAACATCAGGCCGTCCATGTGGTGCGACGAGAGCACCACGGTCGCGAGGCCAAGCGCGAGCTGCACCCACAGCATGAACACGATGAGGATGTCCGACGCCTTGCTGTTCACGCGAATGCGCGTGTCGCCGAGCCGCCGCACGATCAGGATCGTGAGCCCGACGATGGCGAAGCTGCCGGCCACGCCGCCCGCGACCATGGCGAGCAACTGGTGCACGGTGGCCGAGATGAACGGCGCGACGAGCCAGTGCGGCGCGAGAAAGCCGACGAAGTGACCCATCACCACGACGAGAATGCCCCAGTGGAACAGGTTGCTGCCAAGGCGCAGCGCCCCGCGCCGCAGCAGTTGCGAGGAGTCGCTCTTCCACGTGTACTGCTCGCGGTCGAAGCGCACGAGCGAGCCGAACAGCAGCACCGCAAGGCAGATATACGGATAGATGCCGAACAGAAACTGATGGAAGTATTGGCCCATGACGGCTCCTTGCTTGCGGTGTTCGAACGGCGTACTTAGCTAGCGTGTTGCGGTGTTCAGCGCGGCGCGCGGCGCGGGTGGAACGCCACGGGCGCGACGGCCGGGCGCTCGGCGCCCATGAATTGCACGGGCTCGTCGGCCCAGGCCGCGTCGAGCGCCCGCAGATGCTCCTTGTCGTGCGGCTTGCCCGCGTCGTCGTCGTGCGCGGCCTCGGGCAGGTCGGCGCCGCCCGCGCCCGCGAGCGGCAGCAGCGCGCCGATCACATACGCGTAATGGCTGTTGCGCCGGCTCAGTTCGTCGGTGATCGACTGCAGGATCGCGACGGTTTCGCCCAGCAGCGCGCGCGCGTCGTTCGCCTCCAGAATCGAGAGGTATTCGAGAAACACGGGCAGGTAGTCGGGCAACTGGCCGGGCTGCAACAGCATGCCGTGCTTCTCGTAGGTCTGGACGAGGTCGATCATCGCCTGGCCGCGATCGCGCGACTCGCCGTGCACGTGCTCGAACAGATGCAGCGACGTTGCGCGGCCGCGGTCGAACAACGCGACGTAGTTCTCCTGCAGTGCGAGCAGATCGCGCGAACCGAGATAGTCGAGGAAGCGTTCGAGCTTCTCACGTGCATCGGCGCCGAACGCGCGCTCGCTGCGCACCATCGCGCGCAGTTCATGCACGGCCTCGATGAGCGGCGCATCGGGATACTCGAGCAGCGACGCAACGAGCCGGTACGTCATGGGCTGGGGACGAGCCGCGAACATGGTCAGATCTCCTGAATCGGAATCTTGCGATGCCCACTCTTCGGCGCGAACAGGCTCGCCTCCGATTTGCCGTCCGAGCAGCCGTTGCCGAACGTGAAGCCGCACGACGAACGCAAGTCGAAGGCGTCTTCCGCGTACTCGCGGTGCGTGGTGGGAATCACGAAGCGGTCTTCGTAGTTCGCGATCGCGAGATAGCGGTACATCTCCTCGACCTGGGCGAGCGAGAGCCCTGCTTGCGCGAGCACCTGCGGGGCGTCCACGCGGTCGACCTGGCGCGCGCGCATGAACGCGCGCATGGCGAGCAGACGCTCCAGCGCGACCTGCACCGGCTTTTCGTCGCCGGCGGTAAGCAGGTTCGCGAGGTAGCGCAGCGGAATGCGCAGCGAATGCACGTCGGGCAGCCAGCCGTTCATGCTGAGCTCGCCGCTATTGGCGGCCGCGTTGATGGGCGAGAGCGGCGGCACGTACCAGACCATCGGCAGCGTGCGGTACTCGGGGTGCAGCGGGAAGGCGATGCGCCAGTCGATCGCCATCTTGTACACGGGCGAGCGCTGCGCGCCGTCGATCCACGCCTGCGGAACGCCGTCGCGCGCGGCCTGCTCGATTACGGCGGGATCGAAAGGGTCGAGGAAGACGTCGAGCTGCGCCTGGTAGAGATCCTTTTCGTCGGCGACACTAGCGGCTTCCTGAATGCGGTCCGCATCGTAGAGCAGCACGCCCAGATAGCGGATGCGGCCCACGCAGGTTTCCGAGCACACGGTGGGTTGGCCCACCTCGATGCGCGGATAGCAGAAAATGCACTTCTCGGCCTTCCCGCTCTTCCAGTTGAAGTAGATCTTCTTGTACGGGCAGCCCGAAACGCACATGCGCCAGCCGCGGCACTTGTCCTGATCGATCAGCACGATGCCGTCTTCCTCGCGCTTGTAGATCGATCCGGAAGGGCACGCCGCCACGCACGCCGGGTTCAGGCAGTGCTCGCACAGGCGCGGCAGATACATCATGAAGGTGTTCTCGAACTCGCCGTAGATCTCCTTCTGCACGTTCTCGAAGTTATAGTCTTTCGAACGCTTCTCGAACTCGCCGCCGAGAATTTCTTCCCAGTTCGGGCCCCACTCGATCTTCTCCATGCGCTCGCCGCTCACGAGCGAGCGCGGCCGCGCAACCGGCGTGGCCTTCGTGTTGCCCGCTTCCTGCAGATGCGCGTAGTCGAACGTGAAGGGCTCGTAGTAGTCGTCGATTTCCGGCAGATGCGGATTCGCGAAGATTTGCGCGAGCAGGCGCCACTTGCCGCCCAGACGCGGCTCGATCTGGCCATCGGCCTTGCGCACCCAGCCGCCGCGCCAGCGCTCCTGGTTCTCCCATTCCTTCGGGTAGCCGATGCCGGGCTTCGTCTCGACATTGTTGAACCACGCGTATTCCATCCCCTCGCGGCTCGTCCAGACGTTCTTGCAGGTGACCGAACACGTATGGCAGCCAATGCACTTGTCGAGGTTCAGCACCATCGCGATCTGCGCGCGCACTTTCATGAGCTTTCTCCTTCGCGGACGGCCGCAGTCACAGCGGCAGGCAAGGGACCAACGGGCGTTTCCTCGGCGTCGAGCCAGTCGACGTTCTTCATCTTGCGCACGATGAGGAATTCATCGCGATTCGAGCCGACCGTGCCGTAGTAGTTGAAGCCGTAAGCGAGCTGCGCATAGCCGCCGATCATGTGCGTGGGCTTGAGTGAAATACGCGTGACCGAGTTGTGAATGCCGCCGCGCGTGCCCGTAATTTCGGACCCAGGCGTATTCACGATCTTTTCCTGCGCGTGGTACATCATCACCATGCCGCGCGGAATACGCTGGCTCACCACGGCGCGCGCGCAAAGCGCGCCGTTCGCGTTGAAGCATTCGATCCAGTCGTTGTCGACCACGCCGATCTGCGCCGCGTCCTTTTCCGAAATCCACACGATCGGCCCGCCGCGCGAGAGCGTGAGCATCAGCAGGTTGTCGGTGTAGGTGCTGTGGATGCCCCACTTCTGGTGCGGCGTGATGAAGTTCAGCGCGAGTTCGGGGTTGCCGTTCGAGCGCGTGCCGGTCATCTTCTCGTAGCTGCCCGTGTCGATGGGCGGCTTGTACACGCACAGCGCCTCGCCGAACGCGCGCATCCACGCGTGGTCCTGGTAGAGCTGCTGGCGGCCGCTCAGCGTGCGCCATGGAATCAGCTCGTGCACGTTCGTATAACCCGCGTTGTACGACACGTGCTCCGACTCGATGCCGCTCCACGTCGGCGACGAAATGATCTTGCGCGGCTGCGCCTGGATATCGCGGAAACGGATCTTCTCGTCGGCGCGGGCTTCGGCGAGATGCGCGTGCTCGATGCCCGTGAACTTCGACAGCGCTTCCCACGCCTTCCTGGCGACCGCACCGTTGGTTTCGGGTGCGAGCGAGAGAATCGTTTCCGCGGCGTCGAGCGCGGTATCGATGCGCGGGCGGCCCTTTGCGTCGCCGGCGTCCTCGGACTGGTCGCGGTAGTTCAGCGCGCCGAGTTCGTGGACTTCTTCTTCCGTATTCCAGCTAATGCCCTTGCCGCCGTTGCCGAGCTTGTCCATCAGCGGCCCGAGCGAGGTGAAGCGGTGATAGGTCTCGGGGTAGTTGCGCTCGACTGTGACTACGCCCGGCATGGTCTTGCCTGGAACCGGCTCGCACTCGCCGCGCTTCCAGTCGTCCACGCCGAAGGGCTGGGCGAGTTCGCCCGCGGCATCGTGCGCGATGGGCGCGAGCACCACGTCGCGCTCCACGCCGAGATGGCCGACACTCAGCTCGGAAAAGCGCTTCGCGATCGCCTTGAAGATTTCCCAGTCGCTGCGCGCCTGCCACGCGGGGTCCACCGCGGCGGAAAGCGGGTGAATGAACGGGTGCATGTCGGACGTGTTCATGTCGTCCTTCTCGTACCACGTGGCCGTGGGCAGCACGATGTCCGAGTACATGCAGGTGGTGGACATGCGGAAGTCCAGCGTGCAGAGCAGGTCGAGCTTGCCTTGGGGCGCTTCCTCATGCCAGACGACTTCTTCGGGACGCGGCACGCCGTCCTTCACCACTTCCTCGCCTTGCACACCGTTCGTTGTGCCAAGCAGATGCTTGAGGAAGTACTCGTGCCCCTTGCCCGACGAGCCGAGCAGGTTCGAGCGCCATACGAACAAATTGCGCGGGAACACGGTGGGACTGTCGGGGTCCTCGCAGGCGAGCTTGAGGCTGCCGTCTTTCAGGCGGCGCGCGACTTCGGCGCCGGCCTTGGCGGGGTCTTCGAGCGAGCGCCCAAGCTCCAGCGGATTGCTCGTGAGTTGCGGAGCCGAAGGCAGCCAGCCCATGCGCTCGGCGCGCACGTTGTAGTCGATCGGCGCGCCGTGGTAGTCGGCCTTGTTCGCGAGTGGCGAAAGCAGGTCCGTGGGATTCATCGGATCGTAGCGCCACTGGTCGGTGTGCGCGTAGAAGAACGAGGTGGCGTTCATCTGGCGCGGCGGCCGGTTCCAGTCGAGCGCAAACGCGAGCGCAGTCCAGCCTGTTTGCGGGCGCAATTTTTCCTGGCCCACGTAATGCGACCAGCCGCCACCGGACTTGCCGACGCAGCCGCACATCACGAGCATGTTGATGATGGCGCGATACGCCATGTCCATGTGGAACCAGTGATTGATGCCCGCGCCGATGATCACCATCGAGCGGCCTTCGGTCTTGTCGGCGTTTTCGGCGAACTGGCGTGCGACGTTGATGACGTCTGCGCGCTTCACGCCCGTAATCGCTTCCTGCCACGCGGGCGTGTAGGGCACGTCGTCGTCGTAGCTGTGCGCGAGGTCCTTGCCGCCCAGGCCCTGGTCGAGCCCGTAGTTCGCCACGAACAGATCGTAGACGGTGGCGACGAGCCGCTCGCCGGCGGGCGTCGCCACGCGCCGCACGCCAATACGGCGGCTCAGCACCGGCCCGTGCGAGGTGTGCGGGAAGTGCGGATGCGCGACGTTGCCGAAGTAGGGGAACAGCACGTCCACCACATCGTCGTGCTTTTCCACCAGCGAGAGCGCGGGTTTGAGCGGCGCGCCATTGACGCCTTCCTCGCGCAGGTTCCACTTGCCGCGATCTGCGCCTTCCTGCTGGCCCCAGCGAAAGCCCACCGAGCCGAGCGGCACCGCGAACTCGTGGGTCGCGCTGTCGATCACCACGGTCTTCCACTCGGGATTGTTGTCCTGCGCGAGCGCGCCGTCGAAGTCGGAGGCGCGCAGATAGCGGTCGGGCACGTACTGGCCGTCGCGCTCGACGAGCGTGACGAGGCAGGACATGTCGGTGAACCGGCTGCAATAGTCGGCGAAATAGGCGCTCTTGCCGGCGAGGTGATACTCCTTGAGGATCACGTGGCCCATGGCGAGCGCGAGGGCCGCGTCGGTGCCCTGCTTGGGATGCAGCCAGATATCGCCGAACTTCGCGCCTTCGGCATAGTCGGGGAAGATCGACACGATCTTCGCGCCGCGATAGCGCGCTTCCACCATGAAGTGCGCGTCGGGCGTACGCGTTTGCGGTACGTTCGACCCCCACATCACGATGAACGACGAGTTGTACCAGTCGGCGGACTCGGGCACGTCGGTCTGCTCGCCCCATGTTTGCGGCGAGGCGGGCGGCAGGTCGCAGTACCAGTCGTAGAACGAGAGGCACACGCCGCCGATGAGCGAGAGATAGCGCGAACCGGCCGCGTACGAGACCATCGACATCGCGGGAATGGGCGAGAAGCCGATCACGCGATCGGGGCCGTGACGCTTGATGGTGTGCACGTTCGCTGCGGCCGCGATTTCCAGCACTTCGCTCCAGTCTGCCCGCACGAAGCCGCCAAGACCGCGCCGCGTTTGATAACTTTTGCGTGCGGCATCGTCGTCGACAATGGCGGCCCACGCGGCAACGGGGTCGAGCGTGCGGCGCTTCTCGCGCCACAGCTTCACGAGCGCGCTGCGCACGAGCGGATACTTGAGGCGATTGGCGCTGTAGAGGTACCACGAATACGATGCGCCGCGCGAGCAGCCGCGCGGTTCGTGGTTGGGCATGTCAGGGCGCGTGCGCGGGTAGTCGGTTTGCTGCGTTTCCCACGCGACAATGCCGCCCTTCACATAGATCTTCCACGAGCAGGAGCCCGTGCAATTCACGCCGTGTGTGGAGCGCACGATCTTGTCGTGCTGCCAGCGTGTGCGGTACGCCTCCTCCCATTTTCGGTCTTCGTCTGTGACGGCGCCGTGACCGTCTGCGAATTGTGTTCGTGCCGCCGTGAAGTAACGCAGACGATCCAGAAAATGGCTCATGGCATCTCCAGCTTGTGTGTGCGTCGGGGACACCCGTATTTAAAACAAGGAACATGAAGATGTAAAGGGGATGAATGTAATTGCTTTCGACGTATTTGAACGGATATATCGACTTTTCGCACTATTTGTCGGGCTGATGGCAAAACGTCGGTTATGCAAAATGCACGTTATCGCGCGGAAATGTTTGAAAACGATTCGTGTTTTAAAGTTTTCTGTCGATGAAGGAAATCCCCATGAATTCATGGGTGAATCGATCGGTAGAGCGGAGTGTGGCTTTCTCTCGATTGCATCATCGAGCTGGAAATGACGCGTAAATCAGGTGCAAAAGGACGCGCGATTTTTTGTAATTGATTGAGATTCGCGTCGATCTAATACTTTGCGGCGCGAAGAATGGCCGGATCGTTGCGTGCGCATGAATCTAGAATGATTATTCCCGCTCGTTTCACGCGCCCGACATATTATCCGGCGCACCCGGCGCACCCGGCGCACCCGGCGCACCCGGCGCGGCCGCCTTCCGCGCGTCAAGGCGCGTGATTGCGCAATGCCTGAGCGGTGTGCGGATCGGCGGGAAAGAACGCCTCGATGGCCAGTTCGGAAAGCGTGATGTCGACCGGTGTGCCGAACACAGTGGTCGTGCTGTAGAAAGCCAGTTCGCCAAGCACCGTGCGCACGCGTAGCGGTACGGCAATGTGATGCGCGATCGGCTCGGCGCTCGCGTTCGCTACGCCCGGCGGCGTGGGATACGCCGCGAGTTCCTCGTGCAGCGCGGCGAGCGCGGGGTCGCCGCTCGCGTCGATCTGACGTTGCAGGCGCGTGAGCAGATGCGCGCGCCACGCATGCCAGTTGACGATGCGCGGCGCCATGCCCTCGGGATGCAGCGAGAGCCGCAGCGCATTGATGGGCGCGGCGAGCAGCGCAGGCGAAGCGTCGCCGATGAGCGGCGCGAGCGCGCCATTCGTCGCGACGATATTCCAGTGGCGGTCCACGGCCACGGCGGGATAGGGCTCGTGACCGCGCAGCACGAGATCGACCGCCTCGCGTGCGGCGGCGAGCTGCGGGTCGTCGAGCGCTCGCTCGCGATAGAGCGGCGCATAGCCCGCCGCCACGAGCAGTGCGTTGCGCTCGCGCAGCGGCACATCGAGTTGCTCGGCCAGATGCATGACCATCTCGCGGCTCGGCAGCGCGCGGCCCGATTCGACGAAGCTCAGATGGCGCGTCGAAATCTCCGCTTCGGTGGCGAGCAGCAACTGGCTCATGCGCCGGCGCATGCGCCAGTCGCGCAGCATCTCGCCGACGCTGGGGCGCCCGGCGCCGGACGGCGCGGCGGGGAGGAGGGAAGCGAGCGTGTTCATGCTGGCGATTCTAGCGAAACGCGTGAGCAAGGCGATTACGTCTGAGGTAAAGAAGCGGCCGGCAACGGATATATGAAAACCTCGGGTTTACGCCCCTGCTGCATTCGTGGACGACGTTTACCGTGTGCCGCGCTATCGCCTAGAATAAAAATTCTCAGGACTGTGGCGTCGCGCAGAGGAGACTGCCATGAGGGAAACCGTTGCTGCTTATCTGCTCGGACCAGGCGTCATGTTGCTGGTGTGTGCGGCCATGTGGGCCGTGTCGCGCCGCAGCAGAGGCACGCTCGAAGCGCGCCTGACTCGCTGGCTCGACGCGCATCGGCCGCACGGCATGCATCACAAGCATTGAGCGTGCCAGCACTGCGTCGGTTTGCGCAATCGCTCGGGGGCATCGCGAACGAATCGCGGCACGGTGCGTCAGGCAAATTCCATAGCATTCCGAATCAACTCCCGAGTTAGTTCGTTTCGCTCCAGCGCATGGCACGCCATTCCGCGTGCCGCCTCGTCTGCCACTGCCGCCTCACGTCGAGGGAACTGAGCGTGCGCCCCGCGGTCATTCCGATATTGCATACCGGAGCCCTCCATGACCCGTCCCGCCGATTCCTTCATCATCTTCATCGCCCGCATCGCGCTCGCCATTCTGTTTCTGTGGGGCGGTGCCATGAAGCTGCTGGGATACGCGGGGTTCGTCGGCTACCTGCACTCGAAGGGCGTGCCGTATGCCTCGTACGGTGCGATCGTCGCAACCGCCGTCGAATTGCTCGGCGGCATTGCGATCGTGCTGGGCGTGCGCACGCGCGCGGTTGCGTTCCTGCTGGCCGTGTACGCTATCGTCACGGCGATACTCGGCCATGACTTCTGGAACATGACCCAGGCCGCGGCGCAACAGGAGGCGGTCATTCATTTCTGGAAGAACGTGGCGATTGCGGGCGGTTTCCTGCTGCTGACCGTGACGGGCGCGGGACGTGCTTCCATTGATGGCCTGCGCGCGCCGCGCGGCGGCGGCCTGCGCGGCTGACGCCTTCGCGTGGCGAGGCGCGAGTGTCGAATTGCAACCACCGGGCAACCGGGTGTAGAGGGAGCAGGCCTTGATACAGAACTTCGACTTCAACGTGGCAGGCAAGACCGGGCAGTTCTGCGCGAGTCTTGCGGAAGACGGCACGCGGCGCGTGTTCATCAGCGAGGCGGATACCGCGAAGACGCTGGTGATCCTCGACGCCTCCGGGCTCATCGGCACGCTCAAGGCCGAGCTCGAGGAGCCCGACCAGCTGATCGCTCACGCCATCCGCAAGGCACAGAACGATGGCTTGATCGCCCGCGCAATCGACTCCGGCGCGATCCAGGAAGCGTCGCTGTAGTGCCGCACGCCGGCTCGCGGTTGTCTCAGCGAGATTCCGATTCGTTCACCCGCGCCGGCGCGGCGTGGCGCACGCCCGCATGCGCCGGCTCTGTCCTCACGAACCAGGCCAGCCCGGCCGCCGTGAGCAGGAGCGCCGTCGAGACCGCGGTTTCCGCGCGCAGGCCGGCCACCACCTGCGCCGCGCCCGCCCCGCCCGCGAGCGCGCCGAACGCCGCCACCCCCACCGCACCGCCCGCCTGACGCGCCGTATTGAGCAGCGCCGAGGCCGTCCCTGCACGCGCCGGCTCCACCGAGGAGAGCACGGCCGTTGTCATCGCCGGTACCGCCAGGCCCATGCCGGAGGGAATCAGCAGGAAGGCGAGCAGCACGAAGGCGAGCGGCGTCGAGGCGTCCACGCCGATCAAGAGCGCGTAGCCGACCCCCGCGATCAGCGCGCCGATGATCATCGGCCGGCGCGTGCCGTAATGCGCCACCACATGGCCGCTCACGAGGTTCGAGAGCAGGAAGCCGCCGGTGAGCGGGATGAACGCGAGGCCCGCCTGCAACGGCGTCTCGCCTCGCGCATGCTGAAGATAGAGCGCGAGCACGAACACCGTGCCGTAATAGGTGAGATTCACGCAGATACCGAACAGCACCGCCGCGCTGAACGTGCGGTTGCGCAGCATGCCGAGCGGCACCATGGGGTCGTGTGCGCGCGCTTCGAGCGAGACGAACGCAAGACCTGCGACGAGGGCGAGCGCGAAGCCGCCCGCCACCGCCCAGTGCGTGAAGCCGAGCGGCCGCCATTCGATCACGGCGCCCGTAAAGGCCGTGAGCGCCACGATGGCGAGCAGCTGGCCGCGCACGTCGAGGCTGCGCACGGCGGGCGCGCCGGCGGCGCTGGCATCGTGCGCAGGGCGGCGCGGCGCGGGAATCCACGCGAGCGCGGCCCACAGGCCTGCCGCGCACAGCGGCAGGTTCACGAGGAAAATGCTGCGCCAGCCGAACGCCGCGATCAGCAGACCGCCCGCCACCGGGCCGGCGGCGATCGAGATCGCGCCGGTGGCGGTCCAGAAACCCACTGCGCGCGCCCTGAGCGCCCGGTCGTGGCGGCATGCTTCGTTGAGCAGCGCAAGCGAATTGGGCAGCATGGCCGCCGCGCCCGCGCCCTGCAGCGCGCGGGCAGCGATCAGCATGACCGGATTGGCCGCGAGCCCGCAGGCCAGCGAGGCGAGCGCGAACACCACGAGCCCGATGGCGTAGAGGCGGCGCGCCCCGTAGCGGTCGCCGAGCACGCCGCCCGAGAGCATCAGCACGGCGAAGGCGAGCGTATAGGCGTCGACGATCCATTGCAGGCCCGCAACCTTCGCATGGAGATCGGTTGCAATGCGCGCGAGCGCGATATTGACGATGGTGACGTCGAGCTGCGTGACGACGAACCCGACGCTGACGGTCGCGACGATACGCGTGAGCGCGGGCGTGAAATGGACGGGGGTGGGGTGTGAGGTATTCATGCGCCCATGGTAGGGCGCTCGCCGGCTTCGACGTTTCAGCGCGAGGTGAAACATCGAAGCCGGCGGCAAAAAGGTGCCGGATCAGTGGCGGCCGTCCCGTGCGCATTCAGTGCGCACCGCGGCGCACTTACTCCTCCCGATGCGGGTCCTTGAAGAACAGCGTCGTGATCGCACCGAGCACGCAGATCGCGGCTACATAGTAGGTGGGCGCGAGCGGCGCCGACTTCATCAGCAGCGCGACGACGATCGGCGTGAGGCCGCCGAACACGGCGTACGCCACGTTGTACGAGAACGAGATGCCGGAGAAGCGCACCACGGGCGGGAACGCATTCACCATCACGTAGGGCACCGCGCCGATCGTGCCGACCAGCAGCCCGCAAAGCGCATAGAGCGGCATGAGCATCGAGCTGTCCACGGCGATCTGGCGGAACAGCGTGTAGTAGGCAATGGCGAGGGCAATGCCGCCGATGGCGAGCACGCGGCGCGCGCCGAAGCGGTCCGCCAGCGCGCCCGCGCTCACGCAGCCCACCGTGAGGAAGAGCGTCGCGACGCAGTTCGCGAGCAGCGACGTGGTGGCGTCGAGATGGAACTGCTTCTGCAGGAGCGGCGGCGTCATGAGAATCACGACGACGATGGCGGCCGAAAGCATCCACGTGAGCAGCATCGAGACGATCACGGCGCGGCCGTGATCGCGCAGCACGGCCTTGAGCGGGATTTCGTCGGCGAGCGACTTGCGCGCCTTCATCTCCGCGAACACGGGCGTTTCGTGCAGCCACTGGCGCAGATACACCGAGAACATGCCGAACAGTCCGCCAATCAGGAACGGGATGCGCCAGGCATAGGCGGCAATGTCGCCCGGGGCGTAGTGATGATTGACCGCCGCGGCGATCAGCGAGCCGAGCAGGATGCCGAACGTGAGGCCCGCCGTGAGCGTGCCGCATGCATAGCCGATATGGCGGCGCGGCACGTGCTCGGAGACGAACACCCAGGCGCCCGGCACCTCGCCGCCTACGGCCGCGCCTTGCAGCACGCGCAGCGCGAGCAGCAGCACGGGCGCGAGCACGCCGATCGTCGCGTAGGTGGGCAGGCAGCCCATGGCGAGCGTGGGCAGCGCCATCAGCAGCACGGAGAGCGTGAACATGCGCTTGCGGCCGAGCAGGTCGCCGAAGTGCGCCATGACGATGCCGCCGAGCGGCCGCGCGAGGTAGCCCGCCGCGAAGATGCCGAAAGTCTGCAGCTGGCGCAGCCAGTCGGGAATCGTTGCGGGGAAGAACAACTGGCCGATAGCCGGCGCGAAGAACACGAAGATGATGAAGTCGTAGAACTCGAGAGCGCCGCCGAGCGCGGCGAGCCCGAGCGTCTTGTAGTCGCTGCGGGTGAGCGCGCGCGCAGCGGCAGGCGTGCGCACGCCAATTTCTGTTGCTTGCATTTCCGAAAAACCAGGGTGTTGTTATGTACGACGTTGTATGTAGCGCGTGCGGAACGCGTGTGGACGTCCGTGATGGCCGAATTTGCCTGGTGCGCGCGTGGCGCGGGGGCGGCGGTCGTCGGATAGGCGGGCGCAAGGGTGGGGCACGGCAACAGCGCGTCCGCGAGGGTGGGCGGACGTGCGACGACTTCAGGCCAGAGCGCGATTCTACAGGAAGCCTGCGAGCTGCCAGACGCGTGGCCCGTCAGGACGCTCCCGCGCCGCCGTGGGAAAACGGTGAAGCGCTCTGGAATTCGGACTCGTCCGATGGGCAGATTTTGCACATATCCACAAAATTGCCCGGTTTCATCATCGATCCATCAGAGGCCCCACCATGCGCATCGCGATTCTCCAGCGCGACGCTGACCATCGCCAGCAGCTCGAGCGCGTGCTGACGCAATGCGGTCACGCCTGCGTTGCGTCCGGCGACGCACTCTTGCTTGCCAGGACGCTGGCCGCCTCGACCGTCGATATGCTCCTGCTCGACTGGCAGGGCTCGCAAATCGCCGGCGCGGAGCTGCTGAAAACCTTGCGGGCCGTGAACGGCAGCCAGATACCGGTGCTGTTCGTCTCGGAGGACGCTTCCGACGAGAACGTGGTCCGAGCGTTTTCTATCGGCGCCGACGACTACGTGTGCCTGCCGGTCTGTCCTTCGGTGCTGCGCGCGCGCGTGCACGCGCTCCTGCGCCGCGCGTTTCCCGACCGCTTCGAGAACCTGACGATCGACGCCGGCGCCTATCACTTCGACTTGCGGCATCAGGCGGTCAGCGTGCACGGCAAGCCTGTGCTGCTCTCGACCACGCAATACCGGCTGGCGGCGCTGTTCTTCTCGAATATCGGGCGCGTGCTCTCGCGCGATCACATCTACGCGATGGTGTGGGGGCGCGAGTTGCAGACCTTGACCCGCACGATCGACAGCCACGTGTCGCGGCTGCGTCTGCTGCTGGAGATCGACACGCCGAACGGCTTTCGGCTGCAGCCGGTCTACAAGAGCGGCTACCGGCTGCTGTGCCTGCAGGACGAACATGAGGCGCTCGCCGCCGAAGACGCGGAACTCGAGTCGGCTTGAGGCGAGGCGCTGCGATTCATTCTGTAGTTCGATAAAAAAAGACGGCGGCACGCATGGCGTGCCGCCGTCTTTTTTGTCTGGTGCGTCGCGCGCCGCGCGCGGCAACCTCAGCGCGCGAGGCCGAGTCCTTGCAGCACGGCGTTGCCTTCCGTCGTGAGGCGGATGCGCGGGTCACCGGCGTCGTCCTGCACTTGCTCGACGAGGCCGGCTTCCTTGAGCATCGGAATCTCCGGTTTGGCGTGCGCGTCGATCGGCGCATGCAGCAGCAACAGGAGGGTCGCAAGCTCGTGGTGGCTCAGCAACCGGCGCAACAAGGTGCGGCGAGCGGGCTTCGCGCCGGGCGTGGCCTCGCTGTCGACCTGACTGGTCGCCTGGATTTGCGGGTCTTGCTGTTTCACGGAACCTCCTGCAGCGTTCGTTTCTTCTAGGTGAAGCGATGATGCGGACGAAGACTTAAGCGATTCTTAAAACGCCCGCCGAAAATGTGTCAGCGCGCTACACGGCGCGCATCGATGTAAAAGGCTGTAATAGAAAGGGCGCGAAGGGCGCCGCGAAACGCCGCGCGACGGCGGCCCGGCAAAAACGGCCTGTCAAATGTTCAAGGCGCGCAGGTTTTACTCGCACCCTCGATCCACAGGTTCGAGGCGTGGCGTTTGCCGGCGTAATAGCGGTAGGTCGTCGCGCCGTTGTCGGTGCGAACCTTGATGACGTTCGAGTCGCCGAACTCGAGCATCTGGCCTTGCGGCAGCGGCGAAGTGGTGAAGCTGGCGCCGTGACGCGAGGCTTCGACGGTCAGGCACGAGATGACGTCCTGGACCGACCGGTTGGTTGTGGAATCGATGACCGGCTGACCGGCGTCCGGGTTGCTCTGAAACCACGCGCACGCGCCGAGCGTGAGCGAAAGGGCAAGGGGCACGGCAAGCTTCTTCATATTTCCCGGTATCCAACGAAATAGTCGATCATTATATCGGGAGCATGTGCCGTGCCACGGCGCCGACGCAAAATGCCGCAAAACTGTCACGCGCCGGGCATCGGTGTTGCGGCAGTGCGACGTGCGTGCGAAGCCCTACATACTGGCGCGCAAGAACCTACGGAGCGAGATAGACTATTTAAGGGGTGCCGTCTGGAAATCTGACGTGACGTCAGGAGAATACGCATGAACCGCCCATCGGTACGCTTTCCTGTTCGCGCCGCTGGCGCTGGCTCACTCTTCAGGTGGGTCAAGTGGGGATTCGTCGTCGCGTTTCTGGCTGCCCTCGTCATCATCGCGCGCATCGTTCAGATCGAAATCGACACGTCGCGCCTGCAGGCGCGCTACCTCTCCGAACTCACGCGCGATATCGGTTTTACGGTCGAGAACGGGCCGAGCCACAGCATCCGCTTTCCCACCACGAACGGGCCGTACGACGTGCGGCTCGGTTATGCGCAACTGCCCACCTTCGAGAACCGGCTTGCGGAACGCGGTTTCGCGATCGCCGCGCAGGCGCGCGATTCAGATCGCATGATCGCCGTCGCCGACGAGGGGCTTTTCCTGCCGTTCGAAGAAAAGGATCAGGCCGGCATCGTACTGCGCGACGCTTCCGGTGCCACGCTCTTCCATACGCGATATCCGCAGCGCGCCTATGAGAATTTCGATGCGGTGCCGGCCGTGGTGCGCGACTCGCTGCTTTTCATCGAAGACAAATACCTGCTGGCCCAGGACCAGCCGAACCGCAATCCCGCCATCGACTGGGGACGCTTTAGCCGCGCGCTCGTCGATCAGGGTGCGCGCCTCGTGAACCAGCATCAGCAAACGCCGGGCGGCAGCACGCTCGCCACGCAGATCGAGAAGTTCCGGCACTCGACGGGCGGCCGCACCTCCACGCCGCCGGAGAAGCTGCGCCAGATCGCGTCCGCGTCGCTGCGCGCGTATCTGGACGGCCCGCAGACCATGCCCGCGCGCCAGCAGATTCTCGTGCACTACCTGAATTCCGTGCCGCTCTCCGCCAAGCCGGGTGTGGGCGAAGTCAACGGTCTCGGCGACGGCCTTGCCGCCTGGTATGGGCGCGACTTCCGCGAAGTCAATCGCGTCCTGCGCGCGCCGCTGACGCCGGAGACGCTCGACGCGCAGGCGCTGGCGTTCCGCCAGGTGCTCTCGCTGCTGATCGCCCAGCGCGCGCCTTCGTACTTCCTGCAAAAGAACAACGAGGCGCTCGCGAAGCTGACCGACAGCTATATCCGCCTGCTCGGCGCCGGCGGCGTGATTACGCCGGCGCTGCGCGACGCCGCGCTCGCCACGCAGCTCACGCTCGACCGCTCGAAGCCGTCGCAGCGCGTGCCGGTTTCCTTCGTTGAGCGCAAGGCGGTGCTGACGCTGCGCACCCAGCTCATGCAGGCGCTGGGGCTGAAGACGCTTTACGACCTCGACCGCCTCGATCTGACCGCCACGTCCACGCTGGTCGACAGCGTGCAGCAGGCCGTGAGCGACCGCCTCGCCGACGCCGCGACCAAGGACGGCGCGCGCCAGGCGGGTCTGGTCGGCTTCGAAATGCTGCGCCCCGCCGACGATCCTTCGAAGATCGCGTATAGCTTCACGCTGTTCGAGCGCAGCAGTGGCGAGAACCTCGTGCGCGTGCAAACGGACAGCGTGAACCAGCCGTTCGACATCAATTCGGGCGCGCGCCTGAATCTGGGGTCGACGGCGAAGCTGCGCACGCTCGTGACGTATCTGCAGATCGTGAGCGCGCTGCACGCGCGCTACGCGGCCGACGACGCGAAGTCGCTGCGCGCGATGCTGCCGCAAGTCGATCCGAGCGACGCACTTACGCGCTGGGCGATCGACTATCTTTCGAAGACGTCCGATCGCTCGCTGCATTCCATGCTGGAAGCGGCCGTCGAGCGCAAGTACTCGGCCAGCCCGGGCGAGACGTTCTACACCGGCGGCGGCGCGCAAAGCTTCAATAATTTCGAGTCGAGCGACAACGCGCAGATTCTGACCGTGCACCGCGCGTTCCAGCATTCGGTGAATCTGGTGTTCGTGCGGCTCATGCGCGATATCGTCCACTACGAGATGATCCAGACGTCGGGGCCGCCCGCGCAATGGCTCGACGATCCTGTCGTGCGCACGCGTTTTCTCACGCAGTTTGCCGATGGTGAGAGCCAGGTCTACATGAAGCGCTTCTACACGCGCTACGCGGGCAAGAGCAACGACGAAGCGCTGGCGATCCTGCTGCAGCACACGCGCAAGGGCCCGGCGCGCATTGCGACCGTGCTGCGCAGCGTGAAACCCGACGGCAAGCTGCCGTGGTTCGATGCACAGATGCGCGCGCAACTCAAGAACACGAAGTTCCAGTGGCTCGACGACGAAGACCTCGCGCACTACTACGACAAGTACGCCATCGATAAATTCAACCTCAATGACCGCGGCTATATTGCGGGCATTCATCCGCTCGAACTGTGGCTGCTGAATTACATGCGCGTGCACCCGGATGCGACGCTCGCGCAGGTCCAGCAGGAGAGCCGCGACACGCGCCTTTACACCTACAGCTGGCTCTTCAAGACGAAGTATCACGCGACCCAGAACCGGCGCATTCGCCACATGATCGAGCTGCGGGCGTATGACGCGATCGGCAAGTCATGGCGCGCGGTCGGTTATCCGTTCGACAGCATCACGCCTTCTTATGGCGCGGCGATCGGTGCGTCGGGCGACCGGCCCGCGGCGCTCGCGCAACTCATCGGCCTGATTTCGAGCAATGGCGAAAAGCTGCCGACGCATAGCTTCGAGTCGCTCGACTTCGCGCGCGGCACGCCGTACGAGACGCACTTCGTGCATGCGTCCGCGCAGCCGCAGGCGTTGATCTCGCCGGAAATTTCGCAGGTGGTGCGCGAGCTGCTGACCTCGGTGGTGGAGGGCGGCACGGCCAAGCGCCTCGCGGACGGCATGACGCTCCCCGACGGCAAGACGCTGCCCGTGTACGGCAAGACCGGTACCGGCGACCAGCGCTTCAACGTGTACGCGCCGGGCGCGCGGCTCATCGAATCGCGCAAGGTGAACCGCAGCGCGACCTTCGTGTTCGTGATCGGCAACCGCTTCTACGGCACGCTCACGGCATGGGTGCATGAGCCGTACGCGGCGCGCTATACGTTCACGAGCGCGTTGTCGGTGCAACTGCTGAAGTCGCTCGCGCCGGTGCTGCAGCCGCTGCTCGAATCCAGGTCTGCGACGGACCGCGATGAGAAGCCCGATCCTGTCCACGCCGCGCAGCAGATGACGCTCATCGACCCGCAGTCGGGCGAAATGCGCCGTGTGGTGTGGAACGGCAAGGGGCTCGAATTCGACGACGTGCACTGATTCAGGTTATTCGGAATCCAAAGCAAAACGCGAGACTGGTGCAGATGCACCAGGTCTCGCGTTCTTCTTTATGCGGTTTATATCCGCTTCAGCTTCAGTATCCGCTCGGCGGCGGAGGCGGCGACCCCGGCGGGGGCGGCGGCAAATAGCGCGGTTGCGGCGCAGTCTGGAACTGCTGCTGCGGCGCCTGGAACTGCTGGGGCTGCGACATCGTCATGTTGCCGGGCGCGGGGATGCGGTTGCCGGTGGCGTACATGCATTGCAGATAAGCGTAGTCGTAACGGCGCTGTACGTCCCACGCGGAGCCCTGCGCGTTGCCCATGCCGACCGCGCTGCCCGCAAGCAGGCCCGCGCCCGCGCCGATGGCCGCGCCCTGGCCGCCGCCAAATGCGGCACCCGCGGCCGCGCCGAGCGCCGTACCGACCACGGCACTGCCCACGCCGGCGCCCGTTGCGGCCTGGTTCGCCGTGACGCCGCCCACCTGCTGGAAGGCGAACTGGCGGCAGTTCGCGTCGTCGGCGCGGAACTGATCGAAGGTCTTGCCCGTGCCAGGCAGGGCCATCACGCTCGGCCCCGTGGGCGTCACGGCGCATGCGCTCAGCAGCCCCGCTGTAGCGAGTAGCGCGAGATACGTGTATTTCATGTGCGGCTCGATATTTTCAAGGTGTTCAGTTCGACGGCGCCGGCTGGGCGGGAACCGCGCGCCAGCCCGACGAACATTGCTTCACATACGGATAGTAGGTTTTCGACTCGTCGCAGTAATACCAGGTGTCGGGGTTTGCCTGCTGGTCGCCTGCTGCATTGCCAGGCGCGGCATAGACGGGGCCCTGCTGCGGGTCCATCGCCGGGGCGCCGGCTTGCCCCTGCTCGATGTAGTCGGGCGCCTGGGGCGGCGGCGCGACGATGACGGCCGGCGGCGGCGCGTAGTAGTAAGGCGCGGGCGCGACCGGGTAGTAATACGGCACGCCTGCGCCGAAATACACGCCCACACGCGCCGCCTGTGCTACGCCGCACACGCCGATCAGCGCAGCCGCAGCGGCCCCGAGAAACAGTTTCGACCTTCTCACACACGATCTCCAGAAACGGGCAGGCCGGAGCAACGGCGCGCGCCAGCCAATTATCGAACGCTATGACATTGCCGGAACCAATGCAATTACGCGAGTTGCACCGATTTTTCGAGTTGTTACAGAAGGTGCCGGACTGGCAGGGCGCAAAGGGCCCCCGGAGTGCGTACGGCGCGCAACGGCTCGCTTCGCGCTCCATTTTTCCCGGAAATGCGTGCAATGAGGTGCGAGCGTGCGTCGACCGGTTGTAATAATTGGATAGATCCAGGCCTTTTGCCAGATCGACATGGACTCCTCGTGCTTTGCCACCATCGAGTGGTGGCGCGGGCTTTCATGATTAATAAGGAATCCGACATGAATGAGGATCTTGCCTGTCTTGTCGCGATGTCGCTGCTCATGATGCGGACCGCGCGTCGGCGGCCATGCGGCGTGCATGAATCGCGAGTCGCACGAGCGATATCCTTGGTGAAAGCGCACTGTAAAATTTGCTCCCTTTATTTTTAAATACCCGAATAAGTCAGATCTAAAACGTTTTCAATGTTTATTGCATGAAATGGCATTCCAATTACCCATTTCTCATTAAATGAAGTTTCGGATCGAAGCGCTTGCGTCTTATGGAAAATCGTCACGCAATTTCGAGTGAAGGCCGGAACGAAAACGTTTGCCTTAGCGCAAACCCCTGGTCAAGTTACCCAAATAGTGAGCCGTTAATGCACGGGTAAGAGATGCTGCATCCATGCGCCACGAGCGCCACAAAAAAATCCGAGAGAAATCGCCCGAACCTGACGGCGGCACGCCGCAATCCGATTTGCATCGAAGCGAAACCAATACGAGGGCAGCACCATGGAACAATCGACACCGGATCGTCAGCTCGAATTGCGCGAATTAAGCGCAGTCAATGCAGCGCTAAATCGTGTGCAGGCGGTAATCGAATTCGATCTTCAAGGCACCATTCTTCACGCCAACGAAAATTTTCTTGCGACGCTCGGCTATACGCTCGAGGAAGTACGCGGCAAGCATCACCGGATATTTTGTGATCCTGATTATGTGCGTACCGAGGCGTACCGCCAGTTCTGGGAGCGGCTTGGCCGTGGCGAGTTCGACCGCGGCGAATACCGCCGCCTCGGGCGCGGCGGCCGTGAGATCTGGATCAACGCGTCGTACAACCCGGTGATCGACGAAAGCAGCCGCCCTTACAAGGTCATCAAGTTCGCCACCGATATCACGGCAGCCAAGCAGCAGCACGCGGAATTCGAAGGACGCCTGCGAGCCATCGACAAGGCCCAGGCGGTGATCGAGTTCGACACGGGCGGCATCGTGCTGCACGCGAACCAGAACTTCCTCGACACGCTGGGCTATCGCCTGGAAGAAATCCTCGGCAAGCACCACCGTTTGTTCTGCGAGGAGGCGTACGCGGCCAGCCCCGACTATCGCGAGTTCTGGGCCAAGCTCAATCGCGGCGAGTTCGACGCGGGACGTTACAAGCGCATCGCCAGGGGCGGCCGCGTAGTCTGGATCCAGGCAACCTATAACCCGATCTTCGACGTGAATGGCCGGCTCTACAAGGTCATCAAGTTCGCCAACGACGTGACCGCCCAGGTCGAACTCGAGGAAAGCGTGCAGCGCCGTGCCCAGGACGACCAGCGCAAGGTCGAGAAGCTGCTCGCCGTGGTGAGCCGCGCGGCGGCCGGCGACCTGACCGGCGACGTCGAGGTGCATGGCGACGAACCGATCGATCAACTGGCTTCCGGCATCAAGGGCATGATGAGCGACCTCGCGAGCGTGATCGGCAAGGTGGTCGAATCGGCGGGCACCTTCAAGGACTCTTCGCAGGACATCGCCGCACGCGCGGACACCGTGGCGAGCGGCGCGCAGTTGCTCGGCGCGACGGTCGAGGAAATGAACGCGTCGATCGAGGAACTCACCGCGTCCATCAATTCGATTGCCGACAACTCGCGCGGCGCGGACCAGCTCGCCAAGGACACGCAGCAGGAAGCGGAGCGCGGCGCGAAGGCCGTGACGCGATCGATCGAGGCCATGGAGCTGATCAACCGCTCGTCCGAGGATATCGGCGAGATCATCAAGGTCATTGGCGAGATCGCGAGCCAGACCAATCTGCTCGCGTTCAACGCGGCGATCGAGGCCGCCCGCGCGGGCGAGCACGGCCTTGGCTTCTCCGTGGTGGCCGACGAAGTGCGCAAGCTCGCTGAACGCTCTTCGCAGGCGACGAAGGAGATCTCGAAGCTCATCAACGAGTCGGTCAAACGCGTGGCGCAGGGCAGCGAAATCTCGAAGCAGGCGGGCGAGGCGTTCGAGAAGATCGTGGCTGGCGTGAGCCGCGCGACCCAGGCCATTTCGGAAATATCCTGCGGCGCGGACGAGCAGCTCATTGCGGCCCGCGAAGTGAGCGCGGCGATTCAGCAGGTGGCCGAGGAAACCGAGAAGTCGGCGGGCGCGTGCGACACGATCGCCAGGGCGGCAGCGTCGCTCAAGGGCGGCGCGCTGGGTCTGGACACGACGGTGGCGCGCTTCGTGGTGTGAAGTCTGGAGGCTGCAGTGGATATCGATCAGGATGCCGAGCCGTCGGTGCGTAACGCGCTGTTCGAGCAGGTGCGCCGACATACCGGCATCGCGATGAACGAGCGCAAGTGGACCATGCTCAAGGGCCGCTTGCGCCGCCGCATCATGACGCTCGGGCTGCCGGACTATCGCGACTATTTGCGCGTGCTCGACGGCAGCACGGACGAAGTGCGCGACTTCATCGATCTCGTGACGACGAACGAAACGTCGTTCTTTCGCACGCCGCGCATCTGGGAATATCTGATGCGCGAATTCCTGCCGCGCTGGGCCGCGAAGCGCATGGGCGAGCCGTTGCGCGTCTGGTCGGCGGCGGCCTCGAGCGGCGAGGAAGCGTGGACGACGGCCATGCTGTGCGAGGAGTTTCGTTTGCAGCATCCATCGCTGCGTTACGCGATCGTCGGCACCGATATCTCGGACGGCATTCTTGCGACCGCGCGTGCCGGGCACTACGCCGGCCGCAGCATGGAGAGCCTGCGCCAGCAGCGGCCGGAACTCGTGCAGCGGTATTTCCGCGGCGATCCGGCGGCGATCAGCGTGAACGAGGCGTTGCGCTCGCACGTGAGCTTTCGCCGCCACAACCTCTATGACGTGCCGCGCGATCTGGGTCCGTTCGATCTGGTCCTGTTGCGCAACGTCCTGATCTATTTCGATCTCGAAGGCCAGAAGGCCGTACTCGCCAACGTTCGGCGGGCGATGCGGCCAGGCGCCGTGCTGATCGTGGGCGAGTCCGAATCGTTGAGCCGCGTCGCAGCGGGATTCGCCTTCGAGCAGCCGCTCATCTATCGCAACGAGGAACGTGAACATGAGCATCCAGCGTGACGTGCAGGTGCGAATGTGTGAGATCGCCGTGAGCAGCGGCGAGGAGGCGAAGATTCTGCGCGCGACGTTGGGCTCGTGCGTGGGCATCGGCCTCTTGTGGCGCTCGCGTGGGACCTACGGGCTCGCGCATTGTCTGCTGCCCGAGCCCATGGGCGGCGCGCGGGCGGCTGGCGCGCCGCAGGCCGGCAACGGCGCGAAGTACGTGATCGAAGCCTTGCCGAGACTGCTCGCCATGATGCGCGCGGACGAGGCCCGCGACGGCGATATCGAGGCCGTGCTCGCGGGCGGCGCGAACATGATGCATCACCGCACGACGATCCACGAACCAATCGGAGAACTGAACGTTCGCATCGCGCGCCAGATGCTGACGGATGCGCGTCTGAAACTCGTGCACGTCGACGTGGGCGGCGAGTGCGGACGCCAGTTGACCATCGACTGCGAACAGCAGCACTACGCCGTACGCCACTTCTCGCGCTCGCTCGAGCCGCAGTCTTCGGCCGTGCCCGCGCAGTCGCCCTCGCAGTTGCCCGGATAAGGAGTCACCCGATGAGTCTACGCACGCTTGCCGCCGGCCCAAATGTCGAGCTGTACGGGTCGTTCCATCTGGCGGGCACCGAGCTGGCCTTGCCGGTGGCCGCCCTGCAGGAAGTCGTCAACCCGCCCGAGGCGCTCACTGCGATCCCGCTTGCGCCGCCCTATCTGCTCGGGCTATTCAACCTGCGCGGCACGCTGATTCCCGTGGTCGATCTGCGGCTGTTGCTGCGCCTGAATGCGGAGAGTGCGGGCACGGCGCGCAAGGTCGCCATTGTCGAATCCGCCGGCGTACGCGTGGGGCTGCTGTTCGACGCGACGGGCGAGATTCTGCGTGTGCCGCACGAGCAGGTCATCACGCTCGACGTGCCCGAGGGCAGCCCGCCCATGGCGATCGACGCGATACTCAAGCTCGATGGCGGCGAGCGCATTTTGCAGGTGCTCGCGCCCGCGGTGCTGCTCAGCCTGCGCGACATGCCGCAGCTCGCGCAAACGGCGCCACCCGCGGCGCAGCGGCGTGCGCACCAGGGCCAGCGCCGCCAGAACGTCTCGTTCAAGGTGGGCGCCACGGCGCTCGCGCTGCCGATGGACGCGATCCAGGAAATCATCCGCGTGCCGGCGCTGCAGCAGTCGCCGCTGGCCAGCGAGGTCTGCATCGGCATGCTGAACCTGCGCGGCGCGACGATTCCTGTGCTCGATTTCAGCGCGTTGCTGGGCTTCGCGCGCGTGAGCGGCGACGGAGCGCGCGTGGACGAGCGGCGCATCGTCGTGCTTCATCGCAACGACCTGCACTTCGGCATGCTGGTGGACGAAGTGGCGAGCATCGTTGCGTACCGCGAAGAAGGCCTGCTGCCCATGCCGGCCTATGGCGGCAATGCGCAGCGCTCGCTGTTCGCGGGTTATCTGGCGGCCGAAGGCGGCGCGGGCGTGCTGCTCATGAACGCCGACGCGTTGTTTGCCAACGAGCGAGTCGTTGCGCTGGGCGCGGGTCATCGCGATCTGTATCGAAACGCCCTTGCGCAGGCGGCGCAAAAACGCGGCGCGGGCGCGCGGCAAACGCTCGTCACGTTCCGCATCGGCCAGTTGATCGGCGTGCGCATCGCCCAGTTGCGCGAGGTGATCGACTATCGCGACGACATCGTGCCTACGCCGGGGCTGCCCGGCGTCGTGCGCGGCATGCTGAACCTGCGCGGCGTGCTGGTGACCGTAATCGACGTGCGCGCGATGTACGGCATGCCGCCGTACGAGGATCTCGCGGCTGCGAAAGTGCTCATCGTCGAATACGAGCGCGAAAAATACGGACTGCTGGTCGATTCGGTCGACGATATCGTCACGCTGACCGGCTCGGCCCAGCTGACCTTGCCGCAGGCGTTCACGCGCAACGAAGGCGCGCGCGTGCACAGCGACATGCGCGAAGCGGTGGAGCTGCCGGGCAAGGGCACGCTGATGCTGCTCGACCCCGCTTCGCTCTGCGCGCGCGTGGCCGAGGAAGCGGCGGTCTGATCGCCGGCGAGCGCGTGCCGGCTAGCGCGCGGCGCGTTCGCGCTCGAGCCGGCGCACGGCTTCGCCCACGTCCTGGCTGAACTGCGCGAGCGCGGCGAGTTCGAGGTTGGGCGGCTGCAGCGCCGACCAGAGCGCATCGACGAGGCGCTCGGCCGTGGCGTCGATGTCCGTGCGGCGGTTGGCGAGCGTCGCGTCCCACAGCACATGCTCCATGGGCCCGAAGACCAGCGAGCGCAGCAGCCGCAGCGGCAGGTCGTTGCGGATCTGTCCGCTCTCCTGGCCGCGCGCGAGCACGCGCATGAGCGGCGCCGTGTAGCGGCGCTGCATTTCCACGAGCGCTTCGCTCAGATCATGGTGCCGCGTGCGGCCTTCCGAGAGCACCAGTTCGCAGATGCCGGTGCCGCTCTCCAGCATCAACTGCAGATGCATGCGCACGATGAATGCGAACTGCTGGCGCACGGTGCCGTCGCGCGGCAGGCCGCCTTCGATCGCGGCGATCGATTCGTCATACCAGTCGCCGATCACGCGCGCGCACAACTCCCGTTTGCCCCGAAAGTAGCTGAACACCGTCGCCTCGGACACACCGAGCCGCTGGGCGATCTCGGCCGTGGTGGCGCGTGCGTACCCTTTTTCCGAGAACACTTCGCGCCCCGCCTGCAGGATCTCGCGCACGCGCTGCTGCGACTTGCGGCCCGCCGGCTGGCGGCGCGACGCGGGCAGGACGGCTTTCCGGGCAACGGCTTCCATATTGAGCTTGATTCAATTTACGTCAGGATGAAATGAATTATCCGCGAAAAAAACGCCGCCCGACAAGGAAATTTCATCTACATGACAACTTGAGCGTCACTCAGAAATACCTATTGACGTTAACGTAAATCTGGCGTGAAATGTGCGTCCATGGGGCGAAGCTACGCCCGGTTCGAGATTCCCTGGAGACACACATGAGCAACGTACCCGGTTTGCAGTTCCCGCTTGGCGAAGAAGTCGAAATGCTGCGCGACAGCATCGCCGGCTTCGCGGCGAAGGAAATCGCGCCGCGCGCGGGCGAAATCGACCGCACCGACCAGTTCCCGATGGACCTCTGGCGCAAGTTCGGCGACCTGGGCGTGCTCGGCATGACGGTCTCGGAGGAATACGGCGGCGCGAACATGGGCTACACGGCGCACATGGTCGCGATGGAGGAAATCTCGCGCGCGTCCGCGTCGGTCGGCCTCTCGTACGGCGCGCATTCGAACCTGTGCGTGAACCAGATCCACCGCAACGGCAGCGAGGCGCAAAAGCGCAAGTACCTGCCGAAGCTCGTTTCCGGCGAGCACATCGGCGCGCTCGCCATGAGCGAGCCCAACGCCGGCTCGGACGTCGTGAGCATGAAGCTGCGCGCCGAAAAGAAGGGCGACCGCTACGTGCTCAACGGCACGAAGATGTGGATCACCAACGGCCCGGATTGCGACACGCTGGTCGTGTACGCGAAAACCGACCCTGAAGCGGGTTCGCGCGGCATGACGGCGTTCATCGTCGAGAAGGGCATGAAGGGCTTTTCGGTTGCGCAGAAGCTCGACAAGCTCGGCATGCGCGGTTCGCACACGGGCGAACTGGTGTTCCAGGACGTGGAAGTGCCCGAAGAAAACATCCTCGGCCAGCTCAACGGCGGCGTGAAAGTGCTGATGAGCGGCCTCGACTACGAGCGCGCCGTGCTGGCGGGCGGTCCCACCGGCATCATGGCCGCGGTCATGGATGCGGTCGTGCCGTACATCCACGACCGCAAGCAGTTCGGCCAGGCCATCGGCGAATTCCAGCTCATCCAGGGCAAGGTCGCGGACCTCTATACGACCTACCAGGCGTGCCGCGCGTATCTCTACGCGGTGGGCCGCCAGCTCGACACGCTCGGCCGGGACCACGTGCGCCAGGTGCGCAAGGACTGCGCGGGCGTGATTCTCTACACCGCGGAAAAGGCCACGTGGATGGCGGGCGAAGCGATCCAGATCCTCGGTGGCAATGGCTATATCAACGAGTATCCGGTCGGGCGTCTCTGGCGCGACGCGAAGCTCTACGAAATCGGCGCGGGCACGAGCGAGATTCGCCGCATGTTGATCGGCCGCGAGCTGTTCGCGGAAACGATGTAATCCTGAGCAACTCACGGTAACGAAGGGAGGACGGGATGCCGGTCATCGAATCGAAGCTCAACCCGCGTTCGGAAGACTTCAAGGCCAATACCGCGGCACTGGAAGCGCTCGTCGCGGACCTGCGCGAGAAGATCCTGAAGCTTTCGCTGGGCGGCGGCGAGGCCGCGCGCGACAAGCACCTCTCGCGCGGCAAGCTGCTGCCGCGCGATCGCATCGCGCAGCTGGTCGATCCGGGCACGCCGTTTCTGGAGCTCTCGCAGCTCGCGGCCTACGGCATGTACAACGACGACGCGCCGGGTGCGGGCATCATCACGGGCATTGGCCGCATTGCGGGGCAGGAATGCGTGATCGTCTGCAATGACGCCACGGTGAAGGGCGGCACGTACTATCCGGTCACGGTGAAGAAGCACGTGCGCGCGCAGGAAATCGCCCAGGAAAACAACCTGCCTTGCGTGTATCTCGTCGATTCGGGCGGCGCGAACCTGCCGAATCAGGACGAGGTGTTTCCGGACCGCGATCACTTTGGCCGCATCTTTTACAACCAGGCGAATCTCTCTGCGCAGCGTATTCCGCAGATCGCCGTGGTGATGGGCTCGTGCACGGCGGGCGGCGCGTATGTGCCGGCCATGAGCGACGAGTCGATCATCGTGAAGAACCAGGGCACGATTTTCCTCGGCGGCCCGCCGCTCGTGAAAGCGGCGACGGGCGAGGAAGTGAGCGCCGAGGACCTGGGCGGCGGCGACGTCCACACGCGCCTTTCCGGCGTGGTCGACCATCTCGCGCAAAACGATGCGCATGCGTTGGCCATTGCGCGTTCGATCGTCGGCAATCTGAACCGCACGAAAACGCCGCCCGTGGTGCTGCGCGAGCCGCTGCCGCCGCGCTTCGACGCGAAAAGCCTTTACGGCGTGATTCCCGTGGATACGCGCAAGCCCTTCGACGTGCGCGAGGTGATCGCCCGCATCGTCGACGACTCGGCTTTCGACGAATTCAAGGCGCGCTACGGCACCACGCTCGTGACGGGCTTTGCGCACATCTGGGGCCACCCGGTCGGCATCATCGCGAACAACGGCATTCTGTTTTCCGAGTCGGCGCTGAAGGGCACGCACTTCATCGAGCTGTGCTGCCAGCGCAAGATTCCGCTCGTGTTCCTGCAGAACATCACGGGCTTCATGGTGGGCCGCAAGTACGAAAACGAGGGCATTGCGCGCAATGGCGCGAAGATGGTGACGGCCGTGGCCACGGCCAAGGTGCCGAAATTCACGGTCATCATTGGCGGTTCGTTTGGCGCGGGCAACTACGGCATGTGCGGCCGCGCGTATTCGCCGCGCTTCCTGTGGATGTGGCCGAACGCGCGTATCTCGGTGATGGGCGGCGAGCAGGCCGCATCCGTGCTCGCCACGGTGCGCCGCGACGGCATCGAAGCGAAGGGCGGCACGTGGAGCGCCGAGGAAGAAAACGCGTTCAAGCAGCCGATTCGCGATCAATACGAGTTGCAGGGCCATCCGTATTACGCGAGCGCTCGCCTGTGGGACGACGGCGTGATCGACCCGGCGCAAACGCGCGATGTGCTCGGCCTGGGCCTTTCCGCCACGATGAACGCGCCGATCGAAGAGACGCGCTTCGGCGTGTTCCGCATGTGATGCGTTGAGGACCAGACAATGCAATACGAAACGCTCACCGTAGAAGTCGTCGGACACGTGGCGACCGTCACGCTCAATCGCCCTGAAGTGCGCAACGCGTTCAACGAAGCGATGATCGCGGACGTCACGGCCGCGTTCACCGCGCTCGGCGCGCGCGACGACGTGCGCGCGATCGTGCTCGCCGGCAGCGGCAAGGCTTTTTGCGCAGGCGCGGACCTGAACTGGATGCGCAAGATGGCCGGCTACTCCGACGCGGAGAACCGCGCGGACGCCATGCGTCTCGCGCAGATGCTCTCGGCGGTCTACCGCTGTCCGAAGCCGGTAGTCGCCCGCGTGCATGGCGACGCCTACGCGGGCGGCATGGGTCTCGTGTGTGCGGCGGACATCGTGGTGGCCGTGGAAAGCGCGCACTTCTGTCTTTCCGAGGCGCGCCTCGGTCTCATGCCCGCCACGATCGCGCCTTACGTGATCCGCGCGCTGGGCGAGCAGGCTTCGCGCCGCTACTTCGTCACGGCCGAAGCCTTCGACTGCGCCACCGCGCAGCGGCTCGGTCTCGTGAGCGAAGCGGTGAGCGCCGAAGACCTCGACGCCACCGTGCAACGCATGACCGAAACGCTCTGCGCGAACAGCCCGAATGCCGTGCGCGAGTGCAAGCAGCTCGTGCAGGACATCGCCGGCCAGACGATCGACGACGCCCTGATCGAAGACACCGCCGTTCGCATCGCGCGTATTCGCGCGAGCGAAGAAGGGCGCGACGGCGTGTCGTCGTTCCTTGAAAAGCGCACGCCGCGCTGGCGCGATCAATAAGGCAAGAAGCAGGAAACGAAGCGAGGACAGCACATGTTCAACAAAATCCTGATCGCCAACCGCGGCGAAATCGCATGCCGGGTCGCGGCGACCTGCAGGCGGCTCGGCGTAAAGAGCGTGGCCGTGTACTCGGACGCCGACGCGAACGCCAAGCACGTCGCGGCCTGCGACGAAGCCGTGCATATCGGCGAAGCGGCTGCGGCGCAAAGCTATTTGCGCTACGAGCGCATCATCGAAGCCGCGCGCGCCACGGGTGCGCAAGCCATTCACCCCGGCTACGGCTTTCTTTCGGAGAACGAAGACTTTGCCCGCGCGTGCGAGGCGGCCGGCATCGTCTTCATCGGGCCGCCGGTCGAGGCGATCGCCGCCATGGGCTCGAAAGCGGCCGCGAAGGCGCTGATGCACGCGGCGGCCGTGCCGCTCGTGCCGGGCTACCACGGCGACGACCAGGACCCCGCGCTCCTGCAGCGCGAAGCCGATGCAATGGGCTACCCCGTGCTGCTCAAGGCGAGCGCGGGCGGCGGCGGCAAGGGCATGCGCGTGGTCGAGCGCAGCGAGGACTTCGCGGCGGCGCTCGCTTCGTGCAAGCGCGAGGCGGCCAGCAGCTTCGGCAACGACCGCGTGCTGATCGAGAAGTACCTCACGCGGCCGCGTCACGTCGAAGTCCAGGTGTTCGCCGACAAGCATGGCGGCGCGGTCTACCTGTTCGACCGCGACTGCTCGGTGCAGCGCCGTCACCAGAAAGTGCTCGAAGAAGCGCCCGCGCCGGGCCTCGAAGACGAGGTGCGCCGCGCCATGGGCGAGGCGGCCGTGGGCGCGGCGCGCGCGGTGCACTACGAGGGCGCGGGCACCGTCGAATTCATCATGACGGGCGCTAACTTCTACTTCATGGAGATGAACACGCGCCTGCAGGTCGAGCACCCCGTGACGGAGATGATCACGGGCCTCGATCTCGTCGAATGGCAGTTGCGCGTGGCGGCGGGCGAACCGCTGCCGCTCGGCCAGTCGGAGCTTTCGATCACGGGCCATGCACTCGAAGCGCGCATTTATGCGGAAAATCCGGCGCGCGGCTTCCTGCCCTCCACGGGCACGCTCAAGCATCTGCGCATGCCGGAGGGCGTCGAGTTCCGGCTCGGCGAAGCGGGCCAGCGCGCGAGCGTGCGCATCGACAGCGGCGTGCGCGAAGGCGACACCATCACGCCGTTCTACGATCCGATGATCGCGAAGCTGATCGTGCACGGCGCCACGCGCGAGGACGCGCTTGCGCGCATGAAGCGTGCGCTCGAAGCGTGCGAGGTGGTGGGGCCGCATACGAACGTCGAGTTTCTGCAGCGGCTCGTGACCTGCGAGCCATTTGCGAATGCCGATCTCGACACGGGCCTGATCGAGCGTAACCATGACGCGTTGTTCTCGCCGCAGCAGAAGCCGGTGCGCGAAGCGCTCGCGCTCGCGAGTGCGGCGCTGCTCGGCCGTGAGGGCGGCGCGGCGCATGGTGCGTCGCCGTGGCACGCGCTTTCGCATTGGCGCCTGAATAGCGGCTTCGCGCAATCGCTCTCCTGGCGCGACGTCGAAAGCGATACCGCGTTCACGGTGGCGCATACGCATGACGGCGGCGAGGAAACCCTCGCCTATGCGGGGCACGCGGCGCGCTACACGTGGTGGCGTGGCGAGGGCGCCGACGAATATGGCGCGACCATCGGCGACAAGCGCGTGACGGGCCGCGTATTCATCGACGGCGACGTGTTTCATGTGTTCTGCCTCGGCACGGCGCTGGCGTTCGAGTGGCAGAACCTGCTCGCGCATGCGGCCGATGCGGAGCACGGCGAGGGCCGTCTGACTGCGCCCATGCCGGGCAAGGTGATCGCCGTGCTGGTCGAGCCGGGCGCCGTGGTCGAGAAGGGCGCACCGCTCATCGTCATGGAGGCGATGAAGATGGAGCACACGATCGGCGCACCTGCGGCCGGTAAGGTCACCGAAGTCTTGTATGGCGTAGGCGACCAGGTGGCCGACGGCGCGCAATTGCTCGTGCTCGAAGCCGCTTGAACTTGCTTGAGGCGGTTTGACTTGCAGGGGCAACCGGTCCCTTCCGGCTTCCCCTGTAGCCGGAGAACGACGTGAGAGTTTTGCCCTGGGGCGCTCTGCTAAAGCGGAGCGCCCTTTTTTTCGCGCTTGTGGATGAGCACCGCTCAATGTTCCTTCGCATGCGCGGCGAGCAGTTCCCGATGCCGCGCTTCGGTGGCGTCGTCGGCGGGGAACATGCATTCGAGGCGCAATTCCTGGGCAGCGATGTTTTGCGGCGTACCCACGCTCGTCACCATCGAGAAATAGCGCAGCACACTGCCGTCGTCGATGAAACTCAGTGGAATGACCGGCATGGTGGGCGTGCCGGCCGACCCATGATGCGCTTTCCAGTCGCCCGGCACGCCGGGGAACGCGAGCAATTCATCAAGTAGTGTGCGTGTTTCTTCGTCGATCACGCGGCCGACCGCTTCGCGATACACACGTTGCAGCAGGCTTCGCGAAACGTTCTCCCAGTCCGCGAGGAATGGGCGCATGCCCTGAGGATCGAACATCAAACGCAGCAAGTTGCGTGGGGCTGGGTGCGCCGCCATGTCGATGAAGTGGCCGAAGAAACGCGGCGCGGCGTCGTTGGCCATCAGCACGTTCCAGTGCCGGTCCATGACGATGGCCGGAAACGGATCGTGCTGGCGAATGACCCGCTCGAGCGCCCGCACGACATGCTGCATTTCCTGCGCGTTCCAGGGCGCATCGGAATAGACGGGCGCGTAGCCGGCGGCGAGCAACAGGGCGTTGCGCTCGCGCAGGGGCACGTCGAGCGTCTGTGCGAGGGTCAGCAGCGTGTCGCGGCCCGGCACGCTGCGCCCGCTCTCAATGAAGCTGATTTGCCGCTGGGAAATCCCGGCGTCCAGCGACAAATCGAGTTGACTCACGCCACGCGCATCACGCCAGTAGCGCAGCAGGGTGCCGAGTTCGCTTTGCGGCGCGTTCAGGTCGGGGCGCGTGGGGTTCATCGATTCTCCTGGTTGGATGCGGACTCGATCATGTATTGAGAATAGGCGCTCATGCGCGGCTCGCCAATTACATGCCATGTAATCGCCGCGCAGCGCAGGCATTGTGCGCGCCGCGTACGGCCGCCTCCACTCGCGCGCACTTCGCGCAAAAACAGTGCGATCATTGAGGTTGGCTTTCGGCAGACCTCTCCGGCCGAACCCTGGACTTGTCGCCGAGCTGATCCGTCACATGGAGGGATCTGGGGTCGAAATGCAAATCCCAGCGTCCTTCACCATGGCCGTACCGCCCCGCTACCAGACAGGTGAGGTCATCATGCTTGGTGTTCGTAAGGCTGTGTTCCCGGTGGCGGGAATCGATACGAGCTTTCTGCCGGCAACGAAGGCGAGCCCGAAGGAAATGCTGCCGGTCATCGACAAACCGCTCATTCAATATGCCGTTGAAGAAGCCATCGGTGCAGGCATTACCGAGTTGATCTTCGTGACGGGCCGCGGAAAGCGCGTCATCGAAGATCACTTCGACAGGTCCTACGAGGTCGAGCACGTGCTGAGGGCGCGCGGCAGGCAGAATCTCGTCGAACTCGTGCAGAGCATCAAGCCGGCCAATGTCGAATGCGTCTATGTGCGGCAAGCCGAACCGCTCGGTCTCGGGCACGCCGTGCTTTGCGCGGAAAAGCTGATTGGCGACGAACCGTTCGCGGTCGTGCTCGCCGACGATCTGCTCGACGGCAAGCCTCCCGTTCTCGCACAAATGGTCCATATCTTCAGCCATTACGATTCCTCGGTTCTCGCCGTGGAAGAATTCGAGTCGTGCGAGTCGACGAGTCATGGCGTGATCGACGGCCGGCATTGGGACGAGCGCGTGATCAGCGTGAGCCGCATCATCGAAAAGCCGACGCCCGAACTGGCGCCGTCGAGCTTCGGCGTGGCCGGGCGTTACGTGCTCATGCCGAGCATCTTCCACCATTTGCGCGCGCTGAAACCCGATGCCAACGGCGAGATCGAGCTCACGCCCGCTATTCATTCCATGCGCGAAGAGGAGCAGGTGCTGGCCTATGAGTTCGTCGGCAAGCGCTACGACTGCGGCACCAAACTCGGCTATGTGCAGGCGACGGTCGACTTCGCCTTGCGGCATGCGGAATTGCAGGAAACCTTCGACGCATGGCTGCGCGAGCGCGTTGGCGCGGCGCAGCTGGACGCGTGGGCAGCGGGTTCGATGCTGAGCCAACCGGCGCCGGTCGCGCCCGGGCTCGCGCATTGAAGCCATGCCGTTTGCATAGGAGAATTGAACGTTACCCGCGAACCGGCAGCCTCGATAACATGACGTCGTGTTGACCGGGCGGTATCTGACGATGCCACCCTTTTTCAAGGCGATGTGAAGAAAGGATTGGTAAGAAACGGTGCAAGGTTCCGCCCGCCGCACTGCTTTAAAATCGCGGCATGAACCCCAGCGTCCTCATTGTCGACGACGATCCCGTCGTGCGCGATCTGCTGAGCCGCTTCCTGCGCTCGCATAACTTCGATACGGCCGTGCTGCACGACGGCGTCCATCTCCAGCGCCGCCTCGAGCGCGAACGTCCGTCCATTGTGGTGCTGGACATCATGATGCCGGAGACCGACGGCCTCGAGGCCATTGCCGCCCTGCGCGCGGCCGGCGACGACATTCCCGTCATTTTCGTCACCGCGCGCGGCGCCGTGAGCGACCGCATTCGCGGGCTCTCGCTCGGGGCGGACGACTATTTGCCCAAGCCCTTCGATCCGCACGAACTGCTCGTGCGCATCCAGAACATCCTGCGCCGGCGCGGCCCGTCCACCGCCAGTGCACCGGAGGCGCGCCGGCGCTACCGGTTCGGCGACTTCGAACTCGACTTCACGATGCGCACGCTCTCTTGCGGCGACACGCAGATCCCGCTGAGGGAGAGCGAATTCGCGTTGCTGAAGGTATTCGCCACGCATCCCTACAAAGTGCTTTCGCGCACGCTGATCCACGATATCGTGCATCGCGACGAGCGCGAATTCCACGAACGCAGCCTCGACGTGCCGATCTGGCGCCTGCGCCGCGTGATCGAAGCCGATCCGTCGAATCCGCGCCATATCCAGACCGTGCGCGGCAAGGGTTACGTATTCGTGCCGGATCCGGCGAATTATTCGGAGGCGCACGGCGCAGCAATTCAGTGAGAAGTCCGTTGAATACGCTGTTCGGGCGCATGGCGTTGCTCTCGGCGGCGGTTTTGCTTTCCATGCAGCTCGGCTGGTTTTTGCTGCTTGCCCGCCAGCCGCCACGCCATGAAGTCGATGGCTTCGCCCGTGGTGTCCTGCTCGCGCTGCGCGTGGCGAGCGAAGAGCACGTCGGCGGCGGCACGCTGCCGCCCCCGGTGCACCTCGGCGGTTCGCTCGAGCCACCGAGGGGTGGCGACCTGAGCGACGTGTTGCGCGTGCACCGCGTGCCGGTGTGGAACGTGCCCAAGGACGTACATCTGCACGAACCGAAGCGCAGACCGCTCGTCGACTTGACGCGTCATCTGCGCGAACAGTTGCCGCCCGGCACGCAGTTCGCCGTGGACGACGCGCGCCCGCCGCAACTGTGGGTGCGCTTTCCGGGCAGCACGAGCTGGGTCGTCGTGCCGGTCGATATTCCGCCGCCGCCGCGCTTCGTCATCGAAGGGATTTCGATGCTGCTGGCGGCGCTCACGCTGTCGTTCCTCGCTGCCTGGCAGATCCAGAAGCCGCTCGCGAGCCTCGCCCAGGCGGCGCGCCGGTTCGGCACCGGCGAGCGCATTGCGCCGCTCGAAGGCAAGGGGCCGCGCGAACTGCGCGACGTGAGTGCGTCGTTCAACGACATGATGCGCTGCGTGAACGAGGCCGAAGACGACCGCGTGGTGATGCTGAGCGGCATCGCGCACGATCTGAAGACGCCGCTCACTCGGCTCAAGCTGCGCGCGACCCTGATGGCCGAGGAGGCGGAGCGCAACGGCATGCTGCGCGACGTCGACTCGCTCACCCACATCGTCCAGCAGTTTCTGGAGTTCGCACAACAGTCGCCCGACGCGGGCAGGCTATTGAGCGTCGATGGCTTTCTGCAAAGCCAGTTTGGCAATCCTGACGAAATCGAAGGCGGTAACGGGCCGCTGTTCGTGCTCGATCTGCGTGCCGGTCCCCGGTTCAAGCTGCCCCAGGTCTCGCTGGACCGGCTCGTCACGAATCTGGTCGATAACGCGCTCGAGTATGGCGCGCCGCCGGTCGAAATCTCGACGGCGATCGAAGGCGGATCGTTCCAGATACGCGTACGCGATCACGGCGCCGGCATCGAGCCCGAGCGTATTCCCGCCGCCATGAGGCCGTTCGTGCGCCTGAATGCGGCGCGCGGCGGCGAAGGCCACTGCGGCCTTGGGCTGGCCATCGTCGCGCGGCTCGTGCGCGATAGCGGCGGCCAATGCGACGTCAAGAACCACCCCGATGGCGGCTTGCTCGTGCAGCTCAGCTTTCCTGTCACCCACGGCTGAAACGGCGCCCCGAAAAAAAACGCGCCGAGCCCTCGCGGACCGGCGCGCAAACGTGCCAACGCTTGAGAAAGCGGGCGCTCGTGGACGTCGTGGATCAGGCCGTCGTGCTGACGAACAGGCCGCTCGCGGCCCCCGGGCCCTGCTGCTGCAGGTTGCTCGCGAGCGTCGAGAGGAATTGCTGAAGCTCGGACGTCGTGCCGCTCGACGAACTGCTCGACGAGGCGCCCATGGCCGTCAACAGGTTCTGGAAGTCGGACGTCAATTCGCTATCCGAACTGCTGCTGCTGCTGCTCGATGAGCTGCTTGCCGTACTCGAATCGGAGGACGTGCTGCCCGAAGCCGACGAAAGCGACTGCGCGAGGTTCGAGATCGCCGAGGCGAGATCGCTGCCGTAACCGCCTGCCGACGAGGGCGGCGGCGGAGGCGGCGGCGGGGGCATCATCGCTGCCGCAGTGGTCGTCGTGCTCGTATCGCTCGACGTGGACGACGTGCTGGAACTGGAAGCCGTCGTCGCCGACGTCGCGCTTGCCGACGACACCGCGCTGCTGCCGCTGCTGTCGTCCGTGGCCGTCGAGGTGACGCCGCTCTGTTGCGCGGCGGCCTGGAACAGCGCGCCGAGGAATTGCTGAAGCGCGGCGGCAAGCGCATCGGCCGACGTCGACGAGGTGGACGACGTGCTCGACGTCGAATCGGTGGAACTGGAAGACGAATCGGAACTCGTGGTGCTCGCGGACGCGCTAGCGGTGCTGTCCGTGGTGAAGCCGAGCGACGAGAGCGCCGAGGCGATGGCGGCCGCAAGCGGATTGACGTTGTTCGAGTCCGACGAGGCGTCCGAAGCCATGGGCATGCCCGACATCTGGCTGGTGCTCGTGGATTGCCCGTCTGCCTGGTAAGCGGCCCAGGTCGAATACAGTGAGTTTGAGTTGGATAACGCGCTTATCGACATGTTTAACCCCCCGGTGAATGTGCGATATGGTCGATGCCCGACCGAGACGGCTGGTCTGGCCACTCAGTCGGCGCAATCGTATGTCGTCTTTCGCCGCGGGGGGCGGCTTTGTAATTCGAGGAAAGAGTTCAGGTAAGGAATGCGTGCAATCCTTACTTTTCCTTTCCTCAGGCTGCTTCGTCGCGCACCGGCGGAGCGAAGCGCAGCGCTACCGCAATGCGGTTCCATGCATTGATATTCGCCACGGCGGCGGTCAAGAACGCCATCTGCTCGCCGGGAAACTGGCGCGCCACGTCCTCGTAGAGCGCGTCGCTCACACCGTCATGGAGCTTTGCGGTCAGCGCTTCCGTGTAAGCCAGCGCGGCGCGTTCACGCTCGCTGAAGTATTCCGGCGCCTCGTGCCATGCGGCCACGAGATCGAGCTTGACGCGCGGCACGGCTTTCTCGCGCGCAATGTTGAGGTGGTACTGAATGCAGAACGCACAGCCGTTGATTTGCGAGGCGCGGATTTTCAGCAGCTCGGTGAGCGGCTTTTCGAGCCCCGAGGCGTCGACCGCCTTGCTCATGGCGGAGAGCGCGGCGGCCACCGGGGCGGCGTCGCGTACGAAGGTTTCGTAAGCAATGCGGGTAGACGTGCTGGACATGACTGGACCTCGCGAAGTTTGGCCGTTAATATCAGAGCACGAACATCATATTCGAACTCTGACATCATGCGCAAGACAGCGAAGAAAGACCCGGCTTTGGAAAGGGGCGGACCCACGAGCGCCATTCCGGCGGTCGGCGAGGGCAAGCGCGGCGAGGCGGGCTATTTCGGCTACCTGCTGCGCCAGGCGGGCGGGGCGCACCGTTTGCGCATGGAACGCACGCTCGACGATCTCGGCATTACGCCGCCGCAATTCGTCGTGCTGACCATGCTGGCCGCCTACCCCGGCATTTCGGGCGCCGATCTCGCGCGGCTCGCAGCGCTCACGCCGCAAACGGTGAGCGTGATCGTCGCGAATCTGGAGCGTGGCGGCGCGATCGTGCGGCGCCCGCACGCGGTGCATGGGCGCATTCAGCAGATCGACGTGACCGATGCGGGCGAAGCGCTGCTCAGGCAGTGCCGCGCGCGCGTGAAGAAACTGGAGGCGCGCATGGCCGCGGGCTTCACGGCCGAAGAGGAGCAGGTGATAAGGCGCTGGCTGGTGAGCGTCGCACGCGAGGACGACGCGGGCTGAATGCGTCCGCGCGCGACTGCGCGTTACTGCGCAGCGCCCTTCGTTTGCGCGAGGCTGCACGCATGGTCGAGCAGGCCCTCCGCCGTGCCGGTGCCGCCATCGACATCGAGCCCGCTGTTGACGACGAGCCAGCCGTCGCGTTTTGCATCGGGGCCTGCGCCCGTCACGAGTATCGTCTGCACGGCCATGGTCTGTTGCGGGCCGAGATCGCGCTCGACCACGCGAAACGGATTGTTGTTGTCCGAGAGGCTCGTCACGCGCGTGACGCGGTAGCGCGAGCCGTCGAGCGTGGTCCAGCGCCACGTGCCCGGCGCGATGCCGCCATACGGCGCGAGCGCTTTCGTGATGTCGGGGCGCATGCAATCGACGTGGATATGCAGCTGATTCTGCGTGCGGCGCTCCGAGGAATTGATCTCGAGGCCGAGCTGGTTGCCGGCGAGCGGCATGCCGAGCTTCGCCTCCACGAAGCGTCCCGCGCGCCATGCGCCGACCCAGTATTCGGGCGCGCCGCCGTAGAGAATCTCGGGGCTCTCGATGCCGGCCACGCGGTCGGTGGGAATCACGAGATACTGCGCGCGCCCTGCGATGTCCTTGAGCACGGCATAGCGCTTCTGGAAATCGACGGTGGTGCAGGGGCCGGGCTGGCCCTTGTCGCGCATGTTCGGCACGCACTGGCCGCCGACGACTTTCCAGAGACCGTTGGAATCGACCGCGGAGAGGCGCACACAGGCGCCGGTCGCGGCGAGCGCGACGACGGCCGCCGTGGCGACGGCAAGCCGGGACATCCGCATGAAAGGGGCAAGGCGCAAGGATCGCATCGGCACGAAGTGTCTGGGTTCATTCGATCAAACGCGCCGCGCTGCGAAGCCTGTACCCGTCGCGGCGCGACGCAGCGCGCAGTGTAGCGCAATGCCCGTGACAGTCGCTTGTGCGCGGTTGGCGCGGCTTATTTGCGGCGCGGATGAAACGTCACCGGTTGCGTGTTCGAGGCGTCCGTTGCCGCCGGCGTCGGTCCGCACGTTCCGCAGGTGCCGCAGCCGTCGCCGCAATCGCCGGTCGCGCCTTTGGGCTGCACGAAGCGACCGAGGCGCTGCATGAATGCACTCCGTTGCGGGCGCAACAGTACGGCGGCCATGGCGGCCTGCACGCGCGTAGCCGTTTTCGGCGCGAGCTTGCGCAGCGTATAGACGAAGCTCGCGGCCACGAGCAGCGCGATCACTGCATATTGCGCGACGAGTCCGGCGCTCATACGAAGTGCCTCGCGATCTGATACGTGACGAACGAGGCCGCGTAGGCCACGACGAACATGTAGCCGAACGACACCACGACGGCGCGCCACGAGCGCGTTTCGCGGCGGATCACGGCGAGCGTGGACATGCATTGCGGTGCGAATGCGAACCACACCATCAGCGAGAGCGCGCTGGCGAGCGAGAAGTTCTGCGCGAGCGTGTGGCCGAGCGCGGCGGTATCCGCGTCGCCGCCCGCCACGGAGTACACCGTGGCGAGCGCGGCCACCGCCGTTTCGCGCGCGGCGAACGCGGGGATCAGCGAAAGGCTCATTTGCCAGTTGAAGCCGAGCGGCGCGAACGGCCATTGCAGCGCGCGGCCGAGATAGCCGGCGATGGAGTAATCGATGGCGGGCTGCGTCGCGCCTGCGGGCGGCGAGGGGAACGTGGAGATGAACCACATCAGCACCGTGAGCGCGAGGATGATGCCCGTGAGGCGCTTGAGGAAGATCGCGCCGCGCTCCCACAGGCCGATGGCGACGTCGCGTGCGCGCGGCAGCCGGTACGAGGGCAGTTCCATGAGCAGCGCGTGTTCGCGGTTGTCGCGGCGCAGTTTCTTCATGACCCAGCCCACCGCCATCGCGCCGACGATGCCGGTGGCGTAGAGCGCGAAGAGCACGAGGCCCTGCAGGTTGAACACGCCGAAGATCATGCGGTGCGGAATGAAGGCGCCGATCAGCAGCGCATAAACGGGCAAGCGCGCCGAGCACGTCATGAGCGGCGCGACGAGGATCGTGGCGAGCCGGTCGCGCGGGTCGGAGATGCTGCGCGTGCCCATCACGCCGGGAATCGCGCACGCGAAGCTCGACAGCAGCGGGATGAACGAGCGCCCGGTGAGACCCACGGCCACCATCATGCGGTCGAGCAGGAAGGCCGCGCGCGGCAGGTAGCCCGACTCCTCCAGCACAAGGATGAAGAAGAACAGCACCAGAATCTCGGGCAGAAAGCCGAGCACGGTGCCCACGCCGCCGAACAGCGCGTCCGTCACGAGGCTGCGCAGCGGGCCGTCGGGCAGCGCCGCGCCGGCGGCCGCGCCGAGCCAGGTGAAGCCGTCGCCGATGGCGTCGGTGAGCGGCTTGCCGAGCGAATACACGGCCTGGAACACGAGGAACATCACGAACGCGAGGATCAGCGGGCCGAGCACGGGGTGCAGCGCGAAGCGGTCGATGGCGTCGTCGCGCGCGTCGGTGGCGCGCGGCATCGTCACGGCGCTCGCGAGGATGGCGCGCACCGTGCCGTGCAGGTCGTCGCCCGCCGCTGCTGCTTGCGTCTGCGGTGTTTCAGCCGTCGTGCGCTCGATCAGCTCGATGAGCGCTTGCGCGCCGCCGCGCCGCACGGCCACGGTTTCGACCACGGGCATGCCGAGCTGGCGCGCAAGCTCGCCCACGTTCACCTCGACGCCGCGGCGCCTGGCGGCGTCCATCATGTTCAGCGCGAGCACCATCGGGCGTCCCATGCGCTGCACTTCGAGCACGAAGCGCAGATGCAGGCGCAGATTCGTCGCGTCGGCCACGCAGACGATCAGATCCGGCGCGGCCTCGCCCGGGTAGCGGCCGAGCAGCACGTCGTGCGTCACGCGCTCGTCGGGGCTCGTCGAATTGAGGCTGTACGCGCCCGGCAGATCGAGCAGCTGCACCTTGCGCCCCGAGGGCGTGGCGAAGCGCCCCTCCTTGCGCTCGACCGTCACGCCCGCGTAGTTGGCGACCTTCTGGCGCGCACCGGTCAGCAGATTGAAGAGCGCGGTCTTGCCGCAGTTGGGATTGCCGACGAGCGCCACGCGCAGCGGCGTAACCGGGACCAGGCTCATTGCGCGGTCTCCCCGTTCGTCGTCACGCTCACGCGCTGCGCTTCCGCGCGGCGCAGGGCAAAGCGGGTCGAGCCGATCTGCACGAGCAGCGGGTCCGCGCCCCAGGGTGCGCGCGCAACCACGCGCACGGGCTCGCCCGCAACGAAGCCGAGGTCGCGCAGACGCTGCGCGATCGGGTCGGGGGCATGGATATCCTCGACACGCTCAACGAGGGCGGTCGCTCCTTTGGACAGATCGGTCAGACGCATAGGTGGAGGGCTTGCTTACAACGAATGAGAACCGTTCTCATTGTAGCGGCAGCGCGGTCGTTGTGGCGGCAAATGCGCCTTGGGTCCGTCGAGGTGGGCGGGGAACCCGCGGCCGACGCGGGGTAGCGGCGGCGCGTGCGCTCATTTGCCGCAGTTGCGCGCGGTGTCCGGCGCGAAGGCGGTTTATTCCGGATCGCTAATCAAACGATCGGCGCGGCAAGGATGCGCCGCGCGGCGTGCTCGTTGCCAGGGTGGCCCGTGCGCTCAAATCTCCGGCGCAGGCAGCGTCCCGAGAATCGCTTCGAACGCGAGACCGATCGCGAGCAGCCTGCGGTCGCCGCCGGCCGGTCCGTCGAGTTCGAGCCCGACTGGCAGGCGCGCGTCGACAAGGCCCGCGGGCAGCGCGAGGCCCGGAATGCCGGCGTTGCTCGCCGGATCGGTGTTGCGCAGATACGCCTCCATCTCGTCGATCGGCGCCGCGCCGTCGATCGACACGCGAGACGATCCGTTCAGTTCGTCGATCGGCACGGCGGCTAGCCGCGTCGTGGGGAAGAGCAGCGCGTCGAGGCCGCTGGCCGCGAAAGTCTGCGCATAGAGCTGCTGCAGACGCGGCCGCCACACCGTCATTGCGCCGTGATAGTCGCCGCCGCGTGCGTCGGCGAGCACCGCGTCGTAGGCCGCGCGCACGTCGGGGCTCGCAATGCGCGCGGCGACTTCGGCCACGGTTTGCGCCGGTGCGTGGTTCGCAACGAGCCATGCGGCGAGATCGTCGATGGGCTCGTGCAATGCGATTGCGTAGCTCACGCGGTCGTTCAGCGCGAGCAGCTCGCTCATTTCGACCGGTACGAACGTGATGCCTGCGGCTTCGAGCTTCGCGAGCGCGGCGCGCGCCACGTCTTCGAGCGCGGCTTCGAGGCCTTCCCACAGCGGCGCGGGCAGGCCGATGCGCAGATTCGTCACGGCGGCCGGCGAGAGCGGGCCGTGCCCGGTGATCACGGCGTCGAGCAGTGCGACATCGGCTACCGTGCGCCCCATCGGCCCGACCGTGTCGCGCGTATGGCTGATCGGCACGACGGCCTGCGGGTCGTGATAGCGGCGTTGCGTGCCGCCGTCGCCCACGCTCGGACGCAGGCCGACAATGCCGCACAGCGCGGCGGGAATGCGCGTGGAGCCGCCGGTGTCGGTGCCGAGTCCGGCGGGCACGATGCGCGCCGCAATGGCGGCTGCGGTGCCGCCGGAGGAGCCGCCCGGAATTCGTTCGGGATCCCAGGGGTTGCGCACTGGACCCGCATGCGGCGCGAGATTCGTGCTGGTGATGCCGAACGCCAGTTCGTGCATGTTGGCCTTGCCGAGCAGGATCGCGCCGGCATCGACGAGGCGCTGCACCGAAGGCGCGTGGCGCGCGGGCACGAAGCCTTCGAGCGCGGGCGTGGCCGCCGAGGTCTGCAGGCCGCGCGTATTGATGTTGTCTTTCACGACCACGGGCAGCCCGGCGAGCGGCAGTCGCGCACGCTCGCTGGCGCCGAGCGCGTCGATGCGCTGCGCGGCGGCGAGCGCGCCTTCCACGTCGAGCACGGTTAGCGCGTTGAGGTTGGAGAGCGCCTGCGCGCGCGCGAGCAGCGTCGCGACGTAGTCGGCGGCCTTCAGTTGTCCGGCATGGATCGACTCGACGGCTTGCGTCGCGCTCAGTTCCAGTTGCTGGTCGACAGTCCAGGTCATGCAGCGTTCTCCTCGTGCGGCTATACAGCCATGCTAACAACGCACGCGTTTTACGTTGTGGCGCTACTTCTTCAAAAGGCGCAGCGCGAAGCGTGCGAGCGTGGGCACGAGCGTCGGCCGCAAGAGGCGCGCGTCGTAGCCGCTCATGCGCGCGTCGTTTTCTTCGAGGCAGAGTTCGATCATCTCGCGCGGTTCGAGCGAGTCGCCCAGCACCTCGCGGTTCGCAGGCAGGAAGTTCGAGTCGCGCGCGTTGCCGCTGGCGTCGATGCCTCGCGCGATCGCAAGCCGCTCCCACACCAGCATGAACCAGATGGCGGCCACGCGCACGGAATGCCACGGCCTGCGCCACCAGGGCATGGTCTTGCGATACCACGCCACCCAGTTGACGAAGAAGAGGATATGGCGCGCCTCTTCCTGAATCACCGGTTCAAAGGTGTCGACGAGGTCTGGCGGGAAAAAGCCCGAGCGCTGCGCCGAGCGAAACAGGCCGAACGCGAAGAAGCTGTCGATGCACTCGCTATAGCCGGTGAACATCCACGCCCATTCCGCCTTTCTGGGCGGCGGGTATGCGGGTTCAGGCGCAAGTTCGATGCCGTAGGCCTGCACGAGGTGCGAGAGCACGACCTTGTGGCGCGCTTCCTCGGCCGCATCCATTTCGATTGCTTCGCGCAGCAGCGGGTCGCTCAGGGTTTGCGCGTAAGTCAGCACGCGGATCGAGGCGCGGCCTTCGGTCTGCACCGCGATGTCCCAGATCGGCAGCGACGTGAGGCGGCTGAGCGCGTCGGGCTCGAGCTCCGGCCAGTCGAGCACGGCGGGGCGGTACGGGTCGTGGGTGTCGAGCAGCATCCGGCAGAACATCTTGCGGTGTTCGTCCGATCCGATCCTGATGGGCCCTGGCGTGCCGTGAGTCCGGCGCCGCAGCGCGGCGTCCTGGTCGGAGAGGAAGGCTGCGCCTTCGTCCGGATGCGTCAGGGTTTCGGACATGAGCATCTAATCTGAAGGGGGTATGACTCCTATTCTGTCACAACCGTAAGGAAGCATGCGCGCTCACGCGCAGCGGCGCTGCTGGTCGATCCACATGCGCGCCCAGCGGCAGGCGTAGGCGAGCGCGCGCCTTTCTTCGAAGAAATAATCGAGTTCGTCGAACGAATGCTGCGCGCCCGGTTGCGTGCCAATGGTGAGATTGGCGGCGAAAAGGCCGTTCGGGAGCTGCCGCGCGCTGGGGGCGACGACATAGCCTTTGTAGCGTAGTGGAGTGTTCATGGCCGCGCTTCCTGCTGATCTTCTGCTGATTTGCCCGGGTTCTCGTTCTCGGTGGCGCGTGTGTTTTGCTGCCCACTCACTGTGCCGACACGGACCAGCGTACGGGCCGCCATGTGTCGATGGAACCAATCATTCGTCGCAAGCAAATCACGTGTGGCCTGGAACGGTCAGCAGAATGATCCGGATGAGGCGAGGGGTGAATCCGGCTTCAATGTGGACCGGACGATATGCGGCGTCTGTGGGATGGCGCACGCGATGTGCGCCGCGCGACGCCGGCAATGTGGGTTAGGGAACGTTTCCCGCTCCGCGCACTCGACGGCGTGCGGTTGGGCGAGCAGGAGAGGTCGGGCAGCGTCTCAGACAGCGAGGCTCAGGCGCTTTTCGGTGCGCGGCGCGTTGGCGGCCTGTGCGCCGCCGACGCTGTTCAACGCGCTCGCCAGCGGCGCCGCGTAGTGTTCCTGGCCCTGGCCACCGAACGCGAGCGCGAACTGCGCCGCCTGGCGGCCGACGGTTGCGAGCTGTTCGGCGACCTTGGCGTCGGAGCACTGCTGCGCACTCTCGAAGCGAGTCTCCAGCGTGTTGATGCCCGCGCCGAACGGTGTCGGCCAGCCGCGCAGCGCGTGCACGATCGCGCGCAGCGAGGTCAGCACCGAGCCCGCGGCCTGCCAGCCATAGGCCGTGACGATGCAGCCCACTGCCCGGCCGTCCAGATAAGGGCGGTCGTCGGCCCGCAGTTCTTCGAGCGTGTCGAGCGCGTTCTTCACGAGCCCCGATACGCCGCCGTGATAGCCGGGCGTCGCGATGATGACGGCGTCGGCGGCGCGCACGGCATCGATCAGTTCGAGCTGCGCGTCGGTGCGAACGGGGTCTTCGGGTGCGTAATGCGGCAGCGTGTGCAGGAACGTGCCGCCGAATAATTGCGTGCGCGCGCCGGCGTCTTCGGCGCCGCGCAGCGCGAAAGCGAGCGCGCGCTCGGTCGACGAGGCGGCGCGCGTCGTGCCGCCGATGCCCACCACGAGCGGGCGGCGATGCGAATCGGAAATGCTCAAGCGGAACTCCCTGAATTGCGATGAGACCTGGCTCGTGCGGGATCGGGCTACGCAGCCACGAAGCCTGGCAGGCTGGAAAGGGTCATCTTAGAGAGCGCGCCGCACGGCGCGAAACGACTTTTTGTTCTATCCATATGCCGGCGGCGCTACGTTGCGCTGCGCCATGCGGCCCGCAATGCATATGCGAAACCATTGGTTGGACACGCGCCGGGCCGTGGCTAAGATGAAGCCGTCTCCTCCATGACATCTCCTTGACATGGGATTCGGCCCCGCACTTCTCCGGTGACGGGGCTGTTTTTTTTCTGGAGACGGAAACGGGCGGCGCTTCGAGGTCTTCGAGGCCATGATCGCGGCAGCTGCGTGCCGCGCTGTATGTCGTGCTTTGCGCCGCTGACTGCGGCTACGCGCTAGCTCAAACCGTGAGGACGTTGCCGTCGGGGCCGATTTGCGGCGGAATTTCCGGCAGGGTCCCGTTGCCCGGCGCAGTGCGCGCGGGGGCGCCCGGCGTGGCCGGCAGCGTGGGCGCGGGCGCGCGCACGGCCGGTTCGGCGATCTTGCGGGTAGTGAGCTTGTCGGCGGAGGCCAGTTTGTGCTTCGTGCCGTGATGCGCCTTCTTGCCGGCATTGCCCGCATGCGCCGAGGGCGTGCGCGCTTCCGGCGGATTCCAGATCTCGATGTAGTGTTCCCCGGCGATCGCGGTGGACGCGAGGACGCCCAGCAAGGTCCCCGTGATGAAGAATCGCACGTCGTGTTCTCCGTTTCGATGTACAGGCCGGGGCCGCGCCATGCGCCGGGGCGCGATGAGGCGGCGTAACCCGGTACGGCGACCGGGCGGCACGAACGGCCGGCTGCACGCACTGTACATTCATACAGGCGCTTATGCAAACGTTTCACGACGTGCTGCGGGCCATGTGTTGCATGGGCGCGCCGCGGCTCTGCGGGGCTTGCGCCGACGCTCGATCTGGCGTGTGCGGGCGGTTCAGGCGTCGAGCGTCGCCCGGTTTTGCGCGATCGCGCCGTTCGCGGCCGGGCCGTGCGCGCCGAGCCAGCGCCCGTAGCTGCGCGGCGAGAACGCGAGCGTGAGCACGATCATCGCGCTGATCGATACGGCGAGCATGATCCACGCGCCCGTGAAGCCGCCCGTGAGGTCGCGCACGCGGCCGGCCACGATGGGGGCGAGCGCGGCGATCACGAAGCCCAGACCCTGGACGAAGGCGACGAGGCGCGCGGCCAGGCGATGGTCCGCGCTATGGTCGAGCGCGGTGACGAGCGTGACCGAGAAGGTGCCGCCGAGCCCTGCGCCGGCCGCCGCGACCCACAGCAGCGGCGCGGCCTCGGGCCATGCGGCGAGGCCGATCACGCCGACGAGCTGGCCGCACAGGCCCAGAACGAGCCACGGACGCCGGTCCGTGAACGCCGCCGCGGCAAGCGGCAGGAGCAGCGCGCTGGCGGCCTGGAACACCGTCATCGCGGCGAGCAGCGAGCCGCTCGCTTCGACGCTCGCCCCGTGCTGCTGATAGTAGGCAGGTAGCCACGCAACGAGACTCGTATAGCCGCCGTTGACGAGGCCGAAATGCAGCCCGAGCGTCCACGCCCGGCGCTTGCGCCAGACCGGCACCGTTGCCGCGTCGGCATGCGCCTGCGTGGGCGCGGTGGCGGCGTGCTGTGCGCGGCGGCCTGCGCCGAACCCGTGGTTCAACATCCCCCAGATCGCGAGCGCGACCAGCGCCGGCAATGCCCAGACGGCAAGCCCCGCATGCCACGAACCGCTGAGGCGCGCGACGAGCGGGCTCAGGCTCGCGCCGAGCCCGCCGCCGCCCATGATCGACGCAGAGAACAGCCCCATTGCGAGCGGCACCCGCGCGGCGAAGCGCTGCTTCATGACGGCGGGCAGCAGCGCCTGGATGGCCGCGACGCCCGCGCCGGCCGCCGCCGCCGTGAGCATGAGCGCGCCGCCGCTGGCGGCGAACGCGCGGGCCGCGCATGCCGCGGCAATCGCCACGAGCCCGAGCGCGACGCCGCGCGTTTCGCCGAGCCGGCGCGCGAGCAAGCCGGTGCCGAACGCGCCGAGCCCCATCGCGACGACGGGCAGGCTCGTGAGCAGCGAAGCGCCGTAGAAGCTCAGGCCGGTGTCGTTGCGAATGGTCGTCATGAGCGGGCTGATCGAGGTGAGCAGCGGCCGCAGATTCAGGCCGATCGCGACGATCGCGGCGTACCACGCAAGCGCGCTGGCCGACTCGCCGGACGGCGTCTGGGAATGATTGGAGCGGTTTTGAGGGTTCAATGCGGTCAACCTTTTTGCTGCTGTTTGGTTGACCATTATACAAAATAATTGTCAACAATCTGGCGGCGCCCGCTATCTCCGGCATGGGCGATCGAGTATGGGCGCAGGTCTATATCGCCTCGCCATGGCGCTCGCTACAATGCGACCTGACCCAGCGACCCGACCCAGCTAGCGCGCCTGCCCATGGCTCAATCCTCCCGCCTCGCTCCGCCCCGCGATACCGACGAACCGTCCGATGTCGAAGCGCATGTCTATGCGTCGATTTCTTCCGCGCTGCTCGAAGGCAAGCTCGCGCCGGGCCAGCAACTGGTGGAGCGCGAACTCGCGGCGGCGTTCGGCTGCACGCGCGGCGCGTTGCGCAAGGTGCTGGCGCGTCTGGGCTTCGAGGGTAAGCTCGTGCTCGAACCGAATCGCGGCGCGTTCGTGCCGTCGCCCTCGGAGGACGACATCCGCGCCGTGTACCGCGCGCGCCAGGTGGCCGAGGCGGGCGTGATGGTGAGCCTGTGCGGCACGCTCGACGCCGCGATGCGGCGCAAGCTCGCGGCCCACGTGCGTAGCGAGAAGAAGGCGTTGCGCGAGGCGCGCGTGGACGAAGCGGTGCGCCTCGCGGGGCAGTTCCACTTGCTGCTGACCGAGCAGGCGGGCGGTGCCGCGCTCGTGGAAGCGCTGGCGCAACTGGTCGCGAAAACGGAGCTTTACAAGGCCTTGTTCGATCCGTCGAAGGCGTCGATGTGTGCGCCCGACGAGCACGCGCAGATCATCGAGGCGCTTGAGGCGGGGGACCTCGCGGCGGCGCTCGCCACGATGCGTGCGCACCTGGGCGAGCTGGAGGAACGGGTGGTGCAGCAGGCGCGTGCGCGCGCCGGGCGCGATCTCAAGACGGTGTTCGCGGATCTCGCGAACGGCTGAACGCGCAAGGCGCGCGTCAGCCCTGATCTACGCGCCGGCGCAACTCCTTCGAAGCGGCGAGCGGGATACGCGCATCGTCCCACGTGGCGAGCCATTCGATCTCTTTCGCGGCGAATACCTGGCCATGATTGCGCAGCGCGTACTGCAACGAGTCGATGACGTGATTGCGGATGATTTCGGGCGTATGCGGGTCGTCGAGGACGATGCGTAAGGCTTCGAGCGTGGCCATGGTGCGGCTCCGGCGAATGTGGCGACCGCAACGTTATCGCACGACAAAAAAGTGCTTGCCGGGCGAGAAAAAATAGCCGACGAAGCGCGCCTCAGTGCCGCGTGCGCCTGAAGATCTCGTACTCCTCGGCGAAGGCTCTCGCAACGGCGGGCCGCTCGCGCACGCGTTGCGCGTAGGTCGCGACGGCCTCCCATTGCGACACATCGATGCCCACGTACGGCGCCCAGTTCAGCACGGTCACGAGATAGGCGTCCGCCACGCTGAACTCGTCGAGCAGGAAGGTGCGCGATTCGAGATGCTGCGCGAGCAAGCCGAAGCGGCGCGGGATCTTGCCGCGCGCATAGGCCTTGACGGCCTCGTCCACGTCCTTGCCGAGCAGCGGCACGAACACGGCCTTGTGCAGCTCGGTGCCGATGAAGCCTAGCCATTGCTGCAGGCGCGCGCGCTCGCGCGTGCCCGCTGGCGGCGCGAGCCGCGCCTCGGGAAAACGGTCGGCCACCCACGGCAGCACCGCTGAGTTTTCGGTGAGTGTCCAGCCATCGTCCTCGCGCAGCACCGGCACCTGGCCGAGTGCGTTGACCGCGAAGAAGTCGCCGCCTTCGGCGAGCTGCTTCGTGAGCGTGTCGACCTGGATGTAGCGGGCCTGCGCGCCTGCCTCGTAGAGCGCGATGCGCGTGGCGAGCGAGCACGCCAGCGGGGCGAAATACAGATCCATCGTCTTCCTCCTTTGCGGGCTATCGGGCTTTTCGAATTTTTGTACTATAGTGAACAAAAATCGCCGATCCAATATTTCTATGCAATCCAGTACAAAAAAGGATAGCCGCCCACGCGGGCGTCCGCGCGCCTACGATCCGCACGAGGCGCTCGCCCGCGCGCGCGATACGTTCTGGCGCAACGGCTACGCAGGCACATCGCTCGACGACCTGAGCGAGGCGACCGGCATGAACCGGCCGAGCCTCTATGGCGCGTTCGGCGACAAGCACGCGCTCTATCTGCAAACCATGGAGCGTTACGTGGAAGCGGGGCGCACGGCGATGGAGTCGGCGCTGGACAGCGCGGTGCCGCTGCGCGAGGCGCTGATGCGCGTATTCGACGGCGCGCTCGGCTGGTATTTGCCGGCGCACGATGCGGCGCGCGGCTGCTTGCTGATCGGCACGGCGGCGGTGGAAGCCGTCAACGACGAGGCGGTACGCGAGCGTCTTGCCGCAGGATTGCGCACCTTCGACAAGGCGTTCGAGCGGCGCCTGCGCGCGGCGCTCGCGCAAGGCGAACTGCCGCCCGATGCCAGCGCGCCGATGCTCGCGCGCCTTGCCTCCGCGCTCTTGCACAGCATGGCGCTGCGCGCGCGGGCCGGCGATTCGCGGGCCTCGCTGCGCGCGATGGCGGTGGCGGGCGTCGCGCTGATCTGCGGCGAAGCGCCGGCTGCGGCCGATGCGCGTCCGGCGCGGCGGCGCGCGAAGTGATGTCACGCTGAACGTTGCTGCCGGCGCCCGCTACGCGGGCCCTCACGCCGCTTTCCCTTGTTACACTGGCGCAGTCGCGCAGGGACGGCTTGCGCACTCGAAGAGGGGAACACGATGGTGCGCTACAGGCACTACAAGGGTGGCATTTACGAACTGGTTTGCGAGGCGACGCTCGAATCGGATCCTTCCGTCACGATGATCGTGTATCGCGCGGCGAACGGTACGATCTGGACGCGGCCCTCCAATGTGTTCTTCGAACTCGTCGAGTATGAAGGCGGACTCGTGCCGCGCTTCGCGCCCGTCAACTGATTCTTTTCACACTCGTCTCTTCCACGCTTTAGAGGTTTCGCCGAATGCGTTTACTGATTGCGCTGATCCTGCCCTGGCTCCTGTTCTTCACCATTGGGCGTCCGATTGCGGGCATCGTCTGCCTGATCCTGCAGATCACGCTGATCGGCTGGATTCCGGCCGCGATCTGGGCCGTGTATTCGCTCAGCCAGTTCAAGACCGACCGGAAAATAGAGGACGCGCTCGGCCGTCGCGGCTAAATCCCGGAGCGGGCGTCTACGCGCCGTGCAGAGGCGCGTTGCGCGTTACAACGGTAACCCGTGCTCACAATTCAATAAGAACTTAACGCTGATTCTTCTTTCTTACAAATAGAAAGGGGAGTCAGCTATGTTCAAGTTCGTTCTCACGGTGGGCGCCATCGCGCTCCTTGCCGGGTGTGCGGTGGCCCCGGGCTACGACTATGGTTACGGCGGCTATGGCCAGCCGTACTCCACCGGCTATTACAGCGGCTACGCGCCGGGCTATGCGCCGACCTATGGCAGCGTGAATATTGGCGTCTGGGGCGGTGGCGGCGGTCGCGATTATCACGGCGGCGACTGGCACGGCGGCGGCGGTGGCTGGCACGGTGGCGGTCCGGGCGGTCCGGGCAGTCCGGGTGGTCACGGTGGGGGCCACGGCGGACCTTGGGGGCCGCCGGGCGGCGGTCATGGAGGCGGCCATGGTGGCGGAGGCCACGGCGGTGGCGGTCACGGTGGCGGCGGACCGGGCGGCCGTTGATCCGCGCCGAGCCGAAAATCCGTTGCAAAACGAATCAGGCCCGCCTCTCTCACGAGGGCGGGCCTGATGCTTTGCACGAGAACCCGGCGTCACAGCCGGGGTTGTCGCGAAACTTACTGGCTCGACTGCGACGTTCCGTTCGTCGACGGGCCGTAAGCCGTCGCGCGCTGCGCTGCGACCTTGGCTTCGGCAGCCTGAATGTTTTCCGGGTAGTGCATCCAGTCGCTCGGATCGTAGCCGGCGGCGCGCAGTTGCGCGAGATCGGCGCGGACTTCGGCGCGGGTCACGGGTTGTTGCTGGGGTTGTGCCTGCGCGAATGCGGCGGCGGGCACGGCAACGATAGCGGCGAGCACTGCTGCCTTCAGAAACGAATTCATGACTAACCTCCGATATTTTTTGTGGGGAGCCATCGCATCGGCGTGGTCCATGCCGACAATGTATGTGGTCGGAGGGTCAGGGTAAATACCTAGAAAACGAATTCAGTGTTCTTCTGACGACAACAATCGGCGTCGAAATCTTCTGAAGTATTGCGCCGCCCGCTTGCAATAAGGCGGGAAGGCCGCAGATCGTCTGGCCCTGAAATCTCGCCGGATTATTGCGAAATCTGTAATTCCAATTCGCCTGAATCGGTCTGTATCCGGCCGGGGCGCTTGCCTAGAATCCACTCACAGCCAGCCGATGCGGCGAATCGCAGCGAGCCGGCCGAGCACGACAGGGTATGCACCGTCGTTGCGCATCGACGCTAAATAATTCCGGAGGTTGTCATCATGAAGTCGCTTCTCAAGGCTGTTGCCCTTACCGTTGCTCTGGCTGCTCCGCTGGCCGCGTTCGCCCAGGCCGATCAAGGTCTGACCCGCGAGCAGGTGCGCCAGCAACTCGTCGAATTCCAGCAAACGAGCCGCAACCAGGCTGCAGTCGCTCCCCAGACGGCCGCGCCGGTCGCCCAGACCGATGGTTCGTTCGGCGGCGTGAGCAACTCGACGTCGGTTGCGGGCGCTCGCTATGTGTCGGAAGCGGCACGCACCGGTCCGCAATCGGTGTACTTCGGCGGGCAGTAAGCCTGTCGGTAGTCAGCAGATAAAAACGGCCCGCGATTTCGATTCGCGGGCCGTTTCGCATTTGGGCGCAGCGCAGCGTTTTGGTGCCGCTACATGGCTTCCGCCTCGGGCACGTCGAGCACGAGATCCGTGCGCGCGACGGCCACACAGGTGAGCACATAGCCCTCGGCTTTTTCCTCGCGGCTCAATCCGGGCCACTCGATCGTGAAGCTCACTTCGCCGCTCACCACGCGGCACAGGCAGGCGCGGCAGGTGCCGTTGCGGCACATGCGCGGCAAGCGGATGCCCTCGAATGCCGCCGCTTCGAGCAAGGTCAGTTCCGGTGGCGCTTCGAAGCTGCGCCCGAGCGGCTCCACGCGCACGACGGGCACGCGCGGCGAGCCGTCGCCGTCCTGCACGCTTTCGTGGTTCTTGTCGCTCATGAAAGCGACACCCCGAGCAGACGCCCCGCGCCCGCCGTGAACGCCGCCGCGGCAAGCCCGATCACGATCTGCCGGAACGCCGAGAACGTTGCGCTGCGCCCGTTGAAGAGCGAGGTGAACACGCCGACCAGGGCGAGCCCGCATGCGCTCAGCACCACCGACTGCGCGATGGCCGTGACGCCGTGCGCCCACAGGAACGGGGCGGTCGGAAACGCCGCGCCAAGTGAGAAGAGGCAAAACGAGACAGCGGCGGCCGACCACGGATTGCCGCCCAGCTCCTTCGGGTCGATGCCGAGCTCCTCGCGCGCCAGCGTATTGAGCGCCTCGTCCTTGTTGCGCATGATCTGGGCGGCCACGCGGCGCGCTTCTTCGGGATCGATGCCCTTAGCCTGATAGATGAGCGCGAGCTCGTGGCGCTCGGCGTCCGGCGTGTGTTCGAGCTCGTCGGCTTCCTTCGCGAGCTGCGTGCGCGCCAGCTCGCGCGCGTTGGTCACCGAGAGCCATTCGCCGAGCGCCATCGAGCAGGCGCCCGCCACGAGGCCCGCAAGCCCCGTGAGCAAGATCGTGCGATTAACGCTGCCCGCGCCCGCCACGCCCATGATCAGGCAGAAGTTCGAGTTCGCCCCCAGCACCGCCGCGCGCAGGTCGTTGCCCGCCGTCGCGCCTTTGTGCCACGACTCGGCCGCGCCGATCGCTTCGCCGTGGCCGTGTTCGGGCTCGCGCTTCTTCGCGGCGATCGCCTGCACGATGGCGGCGTGCTGCTGTTCCTGGGCGGAAAGCTTCTCGGCGCCGGGTTCGCGCGCGTAGCGGTCGCGGTCGGCGTATTCGGCGGCGGCGACGGTGGGCAGCACGAGCGAAGGGCCGAACGTGCGCGTGAGCGTTTGCAGCAGGCGGGTTTTTGCGCTGCGCCGATGCGGCCGGGGTGTGATGCCGTTGGCCGCGAGCTTCTCGCGCCACACGCTCGCGTGCTCGCGCTCGGAGGCCGCGAGTTCGGCGAAGATGCGGCGGCGCTCGTCGTCTTTCTCGACCGCGGATAGCGTGTCGTAGACGGCGGCGCTGTCGAGTTCGTCGGCGAGATTGCGCCGGAAGCGGTGGATTTCCTGAGCGGAGGCCATGGGGCGCGGTGCGGGAAGCGATCCGCCAAGCTTACCCTGGCGCCGCCGCGGCCAGAAGCCGCTTCGACGCCCGCCTTGGCCGGTGCGCTCAGCGGCGCTGACGCAGATGCCGGTAGACCGTGTTGCGCGCGAGCCCGAGTTCGCGAGCCGCCGCCGAAACATTGCCGCTGTGGCGCGCGAGGGTCTCTTCGATGAGCCGAGACTGCCAGACGGACAGGCGCGCGGGCTCGCGTTCCGTGTCGCCCGCCTGGTCTTCGGCCGTGGCATCGGCGCACGGCTGTGCGCAGTCGCTCGCGGGGTCGCAATCGTGCATCAGGTCTTCGGGCAGATGCTCCATGTCGATGGCGTCTTCGCCTTCGGCCATGATCGCCGCCGTGCGCAGCGCGCTCGCGAGCTGACGCAGATTGCCCGGCCAGCGGCAGCGCGCGAAGCACGCCCGAACAGCCGGCGTGAGACGCGCGGGCGCACCCGGCACCTCGCGCCGCACGATCTCGAGCATGCGGGCGACGAGCGCGTCGAGGTCGGTGCGCTCGGCCAGCGCCGGCAGCGTCACGACGAGGCCGTTGATGCGGTAGTAGAGATCCTCGCGGAACGTGCCTTCGGCGATCATCGCGCGCAGGTCGCGGTGCGTCGCGCAGACGATGCGCAAATCCACCGGCACCGCGCGCGTACCGCCGAGCGGCACGACGGCGCGCTCCTGCAACACGCGCATGAGCCGCACCTGTTGCGCGAGCGGCATGTCGCCGATCTCGTCGAGAAAGAGCGTGCCGCCATGCGCCTGCGCGATCTTGCCGGCGCTGCCGCGGCGCTTCGCGCCGGTGAATGCGCCGTCCTCGTAGCCGAACAGCTCGGCTTCGATCAGCGTGTCGGGCAGCGCTGCGCAATTGAGCGCGACGAATGGCCCGTCGCGGCGCGGCGAATCGCGATGCAGCGCCCGTGCGAGCCATTCCTTGCCGGTGCCCGTGCGGCCGAGCACGAGCACGGGAATGTCGCGGCCGCGCACGCGCGCCACGCGCTGCAGGGCGGCGGCGAGCCGTTCGTCGCCGGTATCGAGTTCGGCGAGCGTGGGCTGCGGCGTGGTGTCGGCGGCATGGGGCGCTTTCGCCTGGGCGGGCGCGGGCGTGTACGGCGAGCGAGCCGTTTCGGCTACGGCGCTGCGCGCGAACGTTGTGAGGCCCGACGTGGGCGCGCCGGGCGTGGCGCGCGCGATCACGCGCACGCCGCTTGGCAGGGCGAGCGTGAGCGGCTCGCCGCTCGCGCGCATGAGCTGCTGCATGAACGCCGCGAACGGCTGGCCGAAGAGCGCCGCGAACTCGCGCTGCTGCAGCTCGGCGAGCGGCGCGCCGAACTGGAACAGGGCGCTGCGGTTCGCGCAGAGCAGCGTGCCATCTGCCGAGAATGCGGCCAATCCTTCGTAGAGCGTACCAATGAATTCCGCGCGTGCGTGAAACTGGAGCCGGATGGCATCGGCGAATTCGGTGTTGAACAGATGGTTCTCGATCATCTGTGCAGACATGCGCACGAGCGCGAGCGTGTGCTTGTGAAAACCGCGCGACTCGCCGCTCACGTCGAGTGCGCCGAGCGTGCGCCCGTACGGATCTGCGATCGGCGCGCACGAGCAGGTGAGGATGTGATTGGCGCGCAAAAAGTGCTCGCCCGCATGCACCGTGGTCGGCTGGCCTTCCACCAGCGCCGTGCCGATGGCATTCGTGCCGCGATGCTGCTCGGCCCACGAGACGCCCGGGCGCAGCGCGACGCGTTGCGCTTTCTCGACGAAGTCGCTGTCGGCGCAGCTATGGAGGATCACGCCATTGCGATCGGTGAGCAGCACCATGCTCTGCGTATCGACGATCTGCGCGTGCAAGGCGTCCATGACGGGACGCGCCTGGTGATAGAGCGTGCGGTTCGTGTCGATCAGCTCGCGCAAGTCGGCGCCGGCGAGCGCGTCGAAGTCGGGCGCCTCGGTGGCGCGCAGTCCGAGTGCGCGCGAGCGTGCGTGAGCCTGCGCGATGGCGTCCGCGCGGGCCGCGTCGTGCGGCGTGACGGGGCGTCGGGTCACTCGTGTCTCCAGTCGTTTTGGGCGCTACGCTGCGGCGCAGCAAGGCTACGCGAGCGGCGCCTCTGGGGCAGTTCATGGTACAGGATCCGCGGCGGCTGCCAATTCGGGTTGAAGCCGGGTTGCAGCCGCGTCGGCGTCGCCTCAACTGCGCCTTGAGTTTACGGGCGCGAGTGCCATGATGAAGGTGAGGGCGCGTTTGCGTCGCGCCCCCGCTGAGTAGCGGAGTTCGTCATGGTGCACGGCGAATTGAGGATCGTGGTGGCGGTGCTCGCCACGTTCGTTGCGCTCTTTGGCCTCGGGTATGCGATTGACGGATTGATCTTCGACGAGAACAACGTCGTGCTCTCCGGAATGGTGACCGTGGCCCTTGGGATCGTCGCGTTCGTGGTGATGCTCACCCTGCACCCGAAAGACCTCGAAGATCTCGATCAGCACCGGCATCGCGAATCCTGACGCGCCCGGGCGGCGCGCATGGTGCGATGCGGCAACCGGCGCGGCGCGTTGGCGCAGGGCCGGGGAGGAGAGTGTTTGTGCGCGCAACGGCGCACGCGCTTGCTGCACCCGCGAAAAAGGGCTCGGACGAGCACGCCGCTGGCTATTTCAGGCGTATGACAATGTCGACCTTGCGGGCGGCAGGAAGTCGTCTAAAGTGAATCAAATCAACCTGCGCGAACGTGTGGTTCGCCCGGGTTGGTGTTGATCCGCGCGAACCGGATCGGGGTGTTCCCAGGCACCAGGCTGGGGCAGCCCGACGACGGATGAACGCGGCCTTTTCACCCTCCACCAAAGGCGACCCCCATGCAGATCATGTTTCCGAATGAGGTGCCCGAGTACTCGGGCCCAGACCTGACCTTGGCGTTTCCGGCGATGATCGATGGCGAGCGGGTGGAGTGTCTGATCACGGCGGCGGCGCTGGAAGATCACTTCGGGGCGGCTTCGCCGCGCGCCGAAGACATGCTCAGCGCGTTCGACCATCATCGCGACCGCATCGAGGCCTGCGCGCGCCGTTTGCTCTCCGAAACACGTGCGCAGTGCCTCGTGCTGCGCAGCGGCTACGTGCGTTTCGTGCAGGCCCACGCCAACGCGTAGTCAACAAAAAGCGCCCGCAGGACGCGGGCGCTTTCCGTTCAGCTGAGTTTGCTTGCCGCGCCCGTTGGGGCGCGGCGTTCGTTTACGCGTGCGCCGCCTTGCCGCTAGATCATGCGGCGCAGCGTGTTGTCGCGGAATACGACGTGATGCGCGATCGCCGCGAGCGCGTGCAGCCCGATCACCCAATAGAACAGATTGCCGATCAGCACGTGTGCGTCCTTGAGGAACGTGCGCGCAGCCGGGTCCGGGCCGATGAGCGTGATCTGCAGGTTGAACCCCGCGAGCGTGACCGGATGGCCGCCGGCGTTGATCATCAGAATGCCGAGGAGCGGCTGCACGAAGATGAAAAGGTAGAGCGCGAGATGCACGAGGCGCGAGAGAAACGACAGCAGCGCGTTCGAGTCGATCTCCGCGGGCGCGCCGCGCCAAAGACGCCACGCGAGGCGCAGCACGGCGAGCGCGAGCACGAGCGAGCCCGCCCAGAAGTGCACGTTGCTCCAGAACACGCGGCTGTCCGTGCCCTTGGGGCCGCGCACCTCGATCGCCAGCCAGGCGAGCGCGACGAGCAGGAAGATGACCCAGTGAAAGAAGATGGCGGGCTTCGTGTAGCGTTCGGTTGCGGCGGGGTAAGTTGCCACGTGGCGGCTCCTGTGTGCGGGGAATCTGACGATAGTTCCCTATGATAAGGAGGACGCGCCGGGCGGGGCAGTTGTGCGGCCGGGAAGTTTGATGCGGAGGGGGGCGGCGGCGAATCAAAACAAAAAGGGTGGCGCGAAGCCACCCTTTTGCTTTTATGCGTTGCCGAGATAGAAGTACCGGAACAGGAACACGGCGGCGATGATCCACACGATCAGTTTCACGTCGCGCACACGGCCCGTAAGGAGCTTCAGGCCCGCATACGAGATGAACCCGAACGCCACGCCGTTGGCGATCGAGTAGGTGAACGGCATGGCAAGCGCCGTGAGGGCGGCGGGCACGACTTCGGTGGCGTCGTCCCAGGGCAGATCGGCGAGTTCGCGCAGCATCAGGCACGAGACGTAGAGCAGCGCCGGCGCCGTGGCGTAGCCCGGCACGACGCCCGCGAGCGGCGCGACGAACAGGCACGCGAGGAACAGCACGGCCACGGTGAGCGCGGTCATGCCGGTGCGGCCGCCCGCCTGCACGCCCGAGGCGCTTTCGATATACGCCGTGGTCGACGAGGTGCCGAGAATCGAGCCCGCGAGAATCGCGGTGCTATCTGCGAGCAGCGCGCGGTTCAGGCGGTGCATCTTGCCGTGCACGAGCAGGCCGGCGCGGTTGGCCACGCCCATCAGCGTGCCGGTCGCATCGAACAGCTCGACGAGGAAGAACACGAGCACCACGTTGAGCACGCCCGTGGAGAGCGCCGCCTTGATGTCGAGTTGCGCGAAAGTCGGCATGATCGACGGCGGCGGCGAGAAGATGCCGTGGAACTGGTTGCCGCCGAAGAAGAACGAGAGAATCGTGACGCCCACGATGCCGATCAGGATCGCACCGCGCACCTTCAGCACGTCGAGCGTGACGATCGCGAAGAAGCCGATGATCGCGAGGATCGTGTGCGGATCGTGCAGGTTGCCGAGCTCGACGAGCGTGGCCGGGCTGCCGACCACCACGCCCGAGGTCTTGAGCGAGATGATCGCGAGGAACAGACCGATACCCGCCGTGATCGACACGCGGATCGAATGCGGAATGCCATTGACGATGGCTTCGCGCACGCGCAGCAGCGTGACGATGAAGAACAGGCACCCGGAGATGAACACCGCGCCGAGCGCGGCCTGCCACGTGAAGCCCATGCCCTTCACGACCGTATAGGCGAAATACGCGTTCAGGCCCATGCCGGGCGCGAGCGCGATGGGGTAGTTCGCGTAGAGGCCCATGACGAGCGAGGCGAGCGCCGCGACGAGGCAGGTGGCGACGAATACGCTTTCCTTCGGCATGCCGGCGTCGCCGAGAATGGCCGGATTCACGAAGATGATGTAAGCCATCGTGAGGAAAGTCGTGATACCGGCGAGCAGTTCGGTGCGCAGGTTGGTGCCTGCTTCTTCGAAACCGAAATAGCGTTTGATGGCGTCCATGAAGATCGGGCCCTTGAGAGTCGAGCGGGTTGTTCGCTGCTTGTTGGTGTGGTGTCTTGCGTATAGCCGGCGCTGGCAGGTCCTTGACGTGCCCATGCACGCGCGCGCATGCCGCAGCGCGCGGCTACGGGCGCGATTGTAAACAATTGTCCGTCGAGCGCAGAAAAGCCGTCGTGAGCGTGGAACGGGTACAACAGCGCGCGTTGCGGTAGCACGCGTGAGAGGGCGCGGCGAATTGCGCCGGTGGCGGGAGGAAATGGGCGCGAGCGCTCGCGGGCGCCGGGCGTTGCTTCGCCCGGTGCCGGGTTACGGCAGCCGTCCTGCAATCAAGCGATTACTGCTGCATTTGACCGGCGGGAGCGCCATAGCCGGCGCGCGCCGCACGCCGTTGCGCGACGATCGCGCCCGCGCGTTGCGCGTTTTCGGGGTAGTCGATCCAGTCGAGCGGATCGTAGCCCGCCTGCCGCCATTCGATCAGATCCGCACGGACCTGGGCTCGAGTCAGCGGTTGTGAGGGATCGTACGGTTGGGCCACCGCCGCAGCCGACGCGAAGCAGCACGCTGCTGCGAGGACGCCGAGCGCTACACGCGAAAGTGAGTTCATGGCAAGGCCTTTCATATTAGGGATATCCCCTAAAAGTATAGGCGCTATCTCATTAACTCAAAGACGCATCGAGGGCTTCCCGGGCTACCCGCGAGGTTTCGAAGAGTCGTTGCGGGCGTTTGCCGTGCGGTAGTCGGTCGGGCGCTGTCCGGTCCATTTGCGGAAGGCCCGATGAAATGCGCTCGGCTCCGCGAACCCGACCGCGGCGGCGACATCGGCGACCGAGCGGCCCGGCTCCTGCAGCGCCGCAATCGCCAGGTCGCGGCGCAGTTCGTCCTTGATCGACTGGCAGCTGTGCCCCTCCTGGCTCAGCCGTCGGCGCAGCGTGGCGGGCGCCACGTTCAGCCGTTGTGCGATGGCGTCGGCATCGGGCCACGCATTGACGGGCAGGGCGCGCAGCGCGCGTCGCACGCGCGCGGCGAACGAGCCCGGATTGCGGTACTTCACGACGAAGTTGCCGGGCGCGTTGCGCAGAAACGCCCGCGCCGAGCTGGCGGTCTGGATCACGGGCAGTTCGAGAAAGCCCGGCGCGAATTCGAACCAGGTGGCCGGCCTATCGAACGCCATGTCGTCGCAGAGCATGAGCTGGTATTCGTGCGCGGCGGCGGGCTGCGGGCAGCGAAAGCGCGCCGCGAGCAGCGGAATGCGCCGCCCCACGAGCCAGCACACGAGCCCGTAGACCAAGATGAACCAGGTGGCGTACGCGAACATGGTGGGCGTGGGTTTGTCCGCGCGATGCGAGAGCGTGACGCGCACGCGCTTGGCGTCGATGTCGATCTCGCCCGACAGGTCGTCGAGCACGAGGCGCATGAAGTGCACGGCGCGCTGCAGCGCCTGGCGGCCCGTGCTGGCGCCGAGCGCCGAGTGCGTCATGGCGATGAAGCTGCCGCTTTTCATCGCGTGCGAATCCTGGCCGAAGAATTCGTCGTCGAGCGCGCGCGCGATGCCCGACCACAACTGGCCGTATTGCGCCGCGCTCACGCGCGCCCCGGGCTCGCGCAGCACGGCCGGCGCGATGCCGGCGGCATCGGTGAGCGGCGCGGTTTCGAGGCCGCCCGCGCGTGCCAGCGCCAGCGTCTCGTTCACGAGGCTCATCGAGATCGTGCCTTTTTCGCTCAGTGTCTGGGTTCTCTCCGGTTGCATGGATCCTTTTCCCGTGGGGGCTGTCACAGCCAATATGGTAAATCCGATCAGTGACTTTGAGCGTGACGGGCATCGAATACGGCCGCTCGCGTGCCTACACTTTTCGCAAGCCTTGCAGCCGGGGCCGCATCGCGCCACAGTGGAAGGCAAGGGCAAGAGACACAGGAAGGGGACACACATGGACGAGTTCTATACCGACGACCAGCGCATGATCCGCGACGCCGCGCGCGACTTTGCGAGCGGGCAACTGGCGCCGAACGCGGCGCAATGGGACCGCGACGGCAGGCTGCCCGACGAGGTCGTCAAGCAACTGGGCGAACTGGGTTTTCTCGGCATGATCGTGCCGCAGGAGCAGGGCGGCTCGTACACCGACTACGTGGCCTACGCGCTCGCCATGGAGGAGATCGCGGCCGGCTGCGCCTCGTGCGCGACGCTCGTGAGCGTGCACAACTCGGTGGGCTGCGGGCCGATTCTGCAGTTCGGCACCGATGCGCAAAAGGACCGCTGGCTCGGCAAGCTCGCGAGCGGCGAGTTGATCGGCGCGTTTTGCCTGACCGAACCGCAGGCAGGCTCCGAGGCGAGCAACCTGCGCACGCGCGCCGAGCTGCGCGACGGCAAGTGGGTGCTCAACGGCAACAAGCAGTTCGTGACCAACGGCTCGCGCGCGAACATAGCCATCGTGTTTGCCGTGACCGATCCCGACGCCGGCAAGCGCGGCATTTCCGCGTTCATCGTGCCGACCGAAACGCCCGGCTTCAACGTCGGGCCGCTCGAGAAAAAGATGGGCATCCGCGCTTCGGACACCTGCCCGATCTCGCTGGTGGACTGCGCGATTCCCGAAGGCAATCTGCTCGGCCAGCGCGGCGAGGGCCTGAAGATCGCTTTGGCGAATCTCGAAGGCGGGCGCATCGGCATCGCCGCGCAGGCTTTGGGCATCGCGCGCGCGGCCTTCGATGCGGCACGTGCCTATGCGCACGAACGCGTGCAGTTCGGCGAGCCCATCATCAAGCATCAGAGCGTGGCCAACCTGCTCGCGGACATGCATACGCGCATCAACGCCGCGCGTCATCTCGTGCATCACGCGGCGCGGCTGCGCACGCTAGGCAAGCCGTGTCTTTCCGAGGCTTCGCAGGCCAAGCTTTACGCTTCCGAAATGGCCGAGGAAGTGTGCTCCCACGCGATTCAGATTCATGGCGGCTACGGCTTCCTGAACGACTATCCGGTGGAGCGTCACTACCGCGACGCACGCATCACGCAGATTTACGAAGGCACGAGCGAAGTGCAGAGGATGGTGATTGCACGGCAGCTTTGAAATGAAGTGAGGAAGACGAAGCAATAATAAGCGAGCGCGTATGCGCCATAGCTATGCATGGGACCGGAGTCAGTGCTTTGCACTAACTCCGGCTCGACAGGAGACGACGATGACCGGGTTCACCCCTTCCGCGCAGGCCTTCATCGACGCACGCGAGCTGCTGCTGCGTCACCGTACCGACTACGCGCGCGCGTACGACGAATTCGCGTGGCCGAAGCTCGACACGTTCAACTGGGCGCTCGACTACTTCGACGTGATGGCGCGCGGCAACGACACCCCGGCGCTCTGGATCGTCGACGACCTCGCTGACGGCGGTACGCGCTATTCGTTCGCGCAGATGTCGGAGCGCTCGTCGCGCATGGCGAATTTTCTGCGCGAGCAGGGTGTGGCGCGTGGCGACCGCTTGCTGTTGATGCTGCCCAATCGCGTCGAACTCTGGGACGTGATGCTGGCGGCGATGAAGCTGGGCGCCATCGTGCTGCCCGCCACGACGCAGCTCTCGCCCGACGACGTGCGCGAGCGCGTGGCAACGGGCGGCGCGCGCTACGTCGTCGTGGATGCCGCCGAACTCGGCAAATTCGATGCACTCGACCCGAGCGTGAAGCGCATCGCGGTAGGCGCGGCGCCCGGTGCGTGCGAAGGCTGGATCGAGCTTTCGCGCGCGTACGAAGCGAGCCCCGCGTTCGAACCCGACGGCCCGACACGCGCCACCGACCCGCTGCTGCTCTATTTCACTTCGGGCACGACCTCGAAGCCCAAGCTCGTCGAACACACGCACGAGAGCTACCCCGTAGGCCACCTTTCGACGATGTACTGGATCGGCCTCATGCCCGGCGACGTCCACTGGAACATCAGTTCGCCGGGCTGGGCCAAACACGCGTGGAGCTGCTTCTTCGCGCCGTGGAACGCGCAGGCCTGCGTGTTCGTCTACAACTATGCGCGCTTCGTGCCGAAAGACACGCTTGCCGCACTCGTGCAATGCGGTGTGACCACCCTGTGCGCGCCGCCCACGGTGTGGCGCATGCTCGTGCAGGAGCCGCTCGCAAGCTATGCGGTGAAGCTGCGCGAGATCGTGGGCGCGGGCGAGCCGCTCAATCCCGAGGTCATCGAGCGCGTGCGTCACGCGTGGGGCATTACGATCCGCGACGGCTACGGCCAGACCGAAACGACCTGCCAGATCGGCAATTCTCCGGGCCAGCCCGTGGTGGCGGGCTCGATGGGACGGCCGCTGCCTGGCTACCGCGTGGAACTCGTCGATGCCGACGATCAGCCCGCGAGCGAAGGCGAAATCGCGCTACCGCTCATGCACCGTCCGCTCGGCCTGATGACGGGCTATGCGAACAACGCGAAGGCGAGCGAATACGCCATGCGCAACGGCTACTACCACACGTCCGACGTCGCCCTGCGTCGCGACGACGGTTACTACGTCTACGTGGGCCGTGCCGACGACGTGTTCAAGTCGTCCGATTACCGCCTGAGCCCGTTCGAGCTGGAAAGCGTGCTGATCGAGCACGAGGCGATCGCCGAGGCGGCGGTCGTGCCGAGTCCGGACGAGCTGCGCCTCTCGGTGCCGAAGGCCTTCGTCATCGTGCGTCAGGGCTTCGAGGCGGGCCCCGAACTCGCACGCGAGGTGTTCCGCTTCTCGCGTGAAAAGCTCGCGCCGTACAAGCGCATTCGCCGCCTGCAGTTCAGCGACCTGCCCAAGACCATCTCGGGCAAGATCCGCCGCGTGGAGCTGCGCCGACGCGAAATGGAGCGCAGCGCCGAGCCCCCGCGCCAGCCCGACGAGTACTGGGAAGAGGATTTCCCCGAGCTGCGCTGATATCCACACGGAGTCCGAAATGATCGAATTCGAGTACGCGCATGAGGGCGCGGTGGCCCTGCTCACGCTGTCGCGGCCGCCTGCGAATGCTTTTACGATCGACGGCTTGCGTCAGCTCCAGCAGGTCGTCGAGGCGTTCGACCGAGAGCCGCAGGTGCGCGCGGTCGTCATCACCGGCAGCGGGCCGAAGTTCTTCAGCGCGGGCGCCGACCTCAATGCCTTCGCCAGCGGCGACCGCGAGGTCGCACGCACGGCGGCGAGCGCGTTCGGCGCGGCATTCGAGGCGCTGCAGAAGGCGCGGCCCGTGGTCATCGCGGCGATCAACGGCTATGCCATGGGCGGCGGTCTGGAGTGCGCGCTCGCGTGCGATATCCGCATTGCCGAAGCGCACGCGCAACTCGCGCTGCCCGAGCCTGCCGTGGGCCTGTTGCCCTCTGGCTGCGGCACGCAGACCTTGCCCTGGCTCGTGGGCGAAGGCTGGGCCAAGCGCATCATCCTCACGGGCGAACGCGTGGACGCGCAAACGGCGCTGCGCATTGGTCTCGTGGAGGAAGTCGTCGCAACGGGCGGTGCGCGCGAAGCGGCGCTCGCGATGGCCGCGCGTGTCGCGGGTTTGAGCCCGCAAGCGGTCACCTTCAGCAAGTCGCTGATCCATCAGGCGCGCAATGGCGTGCCGCGCGGCGCCGCGCTCGCCGTCGAGCGCGAGCGCTTCGTCGATCTGTTCGATTCGCCCAACCAGCGCGAGGGCGTCAACGCGTTTCTGGAGAAACGCAAGCCACGCTGGCATATTGAAACGGAGAACTAGGCAATGAATGCAACACCCGCTTCCGCCCAGGCTGCAACGGAAGCCGAAAAGGACGTGCTGTTTCGCGTGGTCAATCGCGTTGCGATCGTCACGCTCAACCGGCCCGCTGCGCTCAATGCGCTCTCGCACGCCATGGTGCGCGAACTGGCCGTCCTGCTGGAACGCGTGCGCACGGACGACGACATCGTCGCGCTCGTGCTGGAAGGTGCGGGGCCGAAAGGCTTTTGCGCGGGCGGCGACGTGCGCGCGATTTATCGGCTCGCCCGCGAGAAAGCGCGCGAAGGCGCGAATGGCTGGCAGCAATTCTTCGTCGACGAATATCGCCTCGACTACGCGCTGCACACGTTTTCCAAGCCGCTCGTCGCGCTGCTCGACGGCGTGACGATGGGCGGCGGCATGGGTCTCGGCCAGGCGGCCGTGCTGCGCGTGGCGACTTCGCGTACGAAGATCGCGATGCCGGAAACGCGCATCGGGCTCTTGCCCGATGTGGGCGCGACGCACTTCCTCGCGAAGCTGCCGGTGGAGACGGCGCTTTACGTGGGTCTGACCGGCGCGATGCTCAGCGGCGCGGATGCGCTGCAATGCGGCCTTGCCGATGCCTGCGTGCCGGGCGAATGGCTCGATGGCTACGAGGCGCGTCTGCGGGCCGCGCAATGGTCGGGCGATGTGCATGCTTCGTTGCGCGAAGTATTCGTCGCGCCGTGTCACGAGGCTGACGACGGCGCGCTTGCTTCGTTGACGCCGCTCGTCGTGCGGCACTTCGACCGCCGCTTGCGTGTCGAGCAGATCGTCGCAGCGCTGCGCGCCGACCTCGAACGCGAGCACGCGCAAGCCGAACGAGCGTGGCTCGAAGCTACACTCGAAGCGCTCACGCACTATTCGCCGACGATGCTCGAAGTCACACGCGAAGCGCTGCTGCGCGGCCGCCAGATGACGCTCGCCGAGTGCTTCCGCATGGAGCTTGGCATCGTTGGCCGTGCGATCGAGGAAGGCGACTTCTGCGAGGGCGTGCGCGCGCATCTCGTCGACAAGGACCGCAAGCCGCGCTGGGCGCCCGCCACGCTCGTCGAGGTGCGGTCCGAACGCGTGCAGCGTTTCCTCGCGTCGCCGTGGCGCGGCGAGGCGCATCCGCTGGTGGACCTCGGCGCCTAACGGTTCAGTCGGAGGACTCGCGTGCCGACGGCTCGCGCAGTGCGGCGAGCCGTAGTTCACGTTCGGCGCCGAGTGCCGGCGCGCCGTGGGAAGGACCCTGCGCACGCGTCAGCAACCGCAGCGTCGCGACCGAACCTGCCACGGCGAGCAGCAGCGGAATCGCAAGATCGTGATTCGCGTGAGTGAACTCGAGAATCAGCACGGTTGCGGTGATCGGCATCTGCATCGAAGAGGCGAGAAACGCACCCGCGCCGACGATCGCAAATGCACCCGGCGAAAGGCCGGGCCACACGTGATTCACGAGCCCGGCGATCACGATGGCGAGCAGCGCGCCGTTCGCGAGCCCCGGCGTAAGCAGGCCGCCCTTCGCGCCCGCGCGCAAGGTGGTCGTCGTGATGAACACGCGCAGCACGAGCAGCGTGGCCGCGAGGCCGATGCCGAGATCGTCGTCGAAGCTCAGGCCCGCCGCGCCCTTGCCGTTGCCGAGCAACTGCGGAAACCAGATGGCCAGCAGGCCAATGGCCGCGAAATTCACCAGCGAGTAGAGCGGTAGCCGCCAGTCTTTGGGCGAGGCGTCGCGCGCGCGGCTCGTCACGCGTGAAAAAGCATGCGCGGCCGCGCCGAACAGCGGCCCGCAGAGCACCGACCACACCACGAGCTGCGCATTGATGCCATAGCCGGGCACGTGGTATTGCTGCGCGTCGCCGAGACCGATCCATGCGATCACGGCTGCAATGGCCGAGGTGCTGATCGCCGGCACCGCCACCGACCAGCCGAACGTGCCGAGCAGCACTTCGAGCACGAACATCGCGCCGCCGAGCGGCACGTTGTACACGGCTGCGAGCCCCGCGCCCGCGCCGCACGCGATCATCACGCGGCGCTCCGCGGCGGTGAGGCCGGTGCGCTTCGCGAGCCAGCTCGCGAACGCGGCGCCGATCTCGCGCGGTGCGACTTCGCGCCCGAGCGGCGAACCCATCGCGACGGTCACGATCTGCAGCAGCGCGTGCACGGTGGTCGCGAAAATGGGCATGCGCTTGCCGCCCGGCTTGATCGCCGCGCTGATGCTCACGAGCGGGCGCGCGTAGCGATAGAGCGCCCACCATCCGCCGCCGGCGATCAGCCCGCACGCCACGAGCACCGCTACGCGCCGCCAGGGCGCGGTATCGGTCACGCCCTGCAGAAAGCTCTCCTCGCCGATGATGTGCCCCGCGCCGTAGCCATAGGCGACGTGCTGGATCGCGTGCAGCAGCAGCGCGAGCAGCATGCCGGAGAGACCCGCGCCGATGCCGGTGAGCACGGTCACGAGCGCCAACGTGACGAGCGGGCTGCGCGGAGGCGGACGATCGGCGTTGGCGCGAGAGCGCGGCGAGGGTTGGGGCGTGAGGGATGACACGGCGGGAAGACAGGCGTGGGAGTCGCCAGGCGACGGGCTGGCGCCCATTGTAGCGAGGGCAGGGGGGCGGCGCGTCGAGCACGTTCAGCGCGCCCGGCATCTCCGCCCAACGCCCGGCAGAAGCGAAAACGCCCGCCGCGCGTCACGCGGCGGGCGTTCGAATCGACGCAGCGCTTACAGGTAGCTGCAGACGTAGTCGAGCGTCTCGACCACTTCGATGTCGAAACGGCTCTTGCGCGGCACCGAGAACGACTCGCCGGCGCTGTAGGTCTTCCACTCGTCGGTGCCTTCCAGGCGGATGCGGCACTGGCCGGCCTGCACTTCCATCAACTCGGCGGCGTCGGTGCCGAAGTTCAGCGTGCCCGGCAGGATCACGCCGAGCGTCTTGCGCGAGCCATCGGCGAACAGCACGGTGTGCGACACGCACTTGCCGTCGAAGTAGACGTTGGCGCGCTTGATTACGGAAACCTGGTCGAATTGTGCTGCTGCCGTCATGGCGGTCTTCCTCTGTCTTCGTGAATGGAACCGGGCGCCGGGACGACGCGTCGTCCGGGGCGAGGCCGCCATCATACCGGCTGTCGGGCGCGGCGGGCGCATGGCATCGCCCTGCGGCCATACGAATTGCGAATTGAATGTTTACAAACAAATGACGAGTTATTACAATTGCTATCACAAATGAGAATCATCTGCATTTGCAATTACGACAATTCGCCGACCAACACGCTCACTCATGTCCGTCCATTTCCCGACGCGGATGCGCGCCATCGCCTCCGTCGCTGCGCTCTATTGCTCCGGTTTCTTCGCCTCGTCTCTCGCACACGCGCAGACCGCGCCCGCCGCCGATAGCCCCGCCGCCGCGAGTGCAGCGGCGGCGACGCCTGCATCGTCCACCGCGGCTGCCGATAGCACGCTGCCCGCCGTGAAGGTCGTTTCGGCGCCTTCCGACATGCAGACCAAAACGCTCGAGTCGTACAAGTTCACGGCGCCGCTCATCGACACGCCCCGCTCCATCACGGTGATTCCGGAGCAGGTGCTCAAGGAGAAGAACGTCACGACCTTCCAGGACGCGCTGCGCACGGTGCCCGGCATCACGTTCCTCGGCGGCGACGCGGCGGCGAATCCGTCTGCGGACCGGCCCGTGATTCGCGGTTTCGAGTCGCGCAACTCGATCTTCGTGGACGGCATGCGCGACTCGGGCGTGCAGAACCGCGAAACCTTCGATGTGCAGAACATCAGCGTCATCAAGGGCCCGGACTCGGTGTATGCCGGGCGCGGGTCGGTCGGCGGCAGCATCGACATCACGACGAAAACGCCGCAGGCCGACAACTTCATCAACGGCAGCGTGGGCCTTGGCACCGATAGCTACAGGCGCGCCACCATCGACTGGAACCAGTCGCTCAACGACACCACCGCGTTCCGCCTCAACGCCATGGGCCACGACGCCGACCAGGCGGGCCGCACCGACGTGTACAGCAAACGCTGGGGCGTGGCGCCCTCGATCGCGTTCGGCCTGAACACGCCGACCACGGTCACGGTGAGCTACTACCACCTGAACACCTACGACATGCCCGATTTCAGCGTGCCGTTCCGCTCGACGGGCGGCACGCCGGTGTCGTCCAACCGCGGCCAGTTCTACGGCCTGAACACGCGCGACTACCGCTACGGCCAGACCGATACGGGCGAAGTGAAGGTGGAGCACCGCATCAACGACGCGTGGAAGATCAAGAACACGACGATGTTCGGCCGCTCGACGCTCGACTACGTGGCGACCAATCCGCAGCTGACGAGCGCGACCTCGAACATCCTCAGCCTGCAGGCCAAGAGCGGCAAGTACGCGACCAATAGCGTCGCGAACCAGACCGAGGCGAACGGCAAGTTCGACCTGTACGGCATGCGCCACACGTTCACGGCGGGCGTGGAGTTCAGCCACGAGCAGGACCTGTACGAGGGCTATCTCGTGAGCGATTCGGCGGGCAACAACATCCGCTCGGGCGGCCCGTGCTCGGTTGCGTACAACTGCGCGTCGATCAACAACTGGAACCCGAACAATCCGTGGACGGGCAGCATCGTCCTCAATGGCGACAAGGGCTTCCCGGGGCCCGCTACGCATACGCAGACGAATATCGCTTCGGCGTACATGTTCGACAGCGTGCAGCTTTCCGAGCGCTGGATCTTCAACGCGGGCCTGCGCTTCGACCGCTATGACGTGAGCGCGCAGCAGGCGGGCGTGGCCGATCTGTCGAATACGTCGAATCTGTTCAGCTACCAGTTCGGCCTCGTGTTCAAGCCCGTGCCGACCTTGAGCCTCTATGCGTCGTACGGCACCTCGGCGAATCCGCCGGGCTCGAATTCGGGTCTCGGCGGCGGCACCGACCAGATCACGGCCACGAACAAGGACCTCGCGCCCGAGCGCTCTCGCAATATCGAAGTGGGTGCGAAGTGGGACGTGCTCGAGCAGCGCCTCTCGCTCACCACGGCGTTGTTCCAGACCGACAAGACCAACGCGCGCGTGAGCGACGGCCTGGGCGGCACGATCAACGCGGGCTCGCAGCGCGTGCGCGGCTTCGAGTTCGGCTTCGCGGGCAACGTGACGAACAAGTGGTCCGTGTTCGGCGGCTATTCGTACCTCGATGCGATCACGACCGATGCCGGCCCGGCCAGCCCCGCGCTTTCCGGCTTGCCGATGGTGATGGTGCCCAAGCACAACTTCACGCTGTGGACGAGCTACGACGTGCTGCCGAAGCTCACGGTGGGTGCGGGCGCAACGGTTTCGAGCCTGACGTATGCGTCGGTTTCGGCGACATCGCGCAAGTGGACGCCGGGCTATGCGCGCTTCGATGCTGCGGCGACGTGGCGTGTGTCGAAGAAGATCGATCTGCAGCTCAACGTGAACAACCTCTTCGACAAGGAGTACTACCAGAGCGCGTACCCGATCTACGCGACCTGGGCGCCGGGCCGCTCGGCGGTCGTGACGGTGAACTTCTATCAGTGATCGCGAACGCCGCTAACGCCGCTTTCGGCGAGGCATGAAAAAAGGGGCGCCCGCAAGAAGCGCCCCTTTTTCATCGCCTGCAGGAATCAGCGCAGGCTTACTCCGGCTTCACCGCCACCGAAGCCTCGGAGGTCAGCATCATGAACGTGAAGCTCTCCTGCAGATACAGCTTCACGCTCTTGTCGTCATGCGACGAATACCCGATCGACAGGTCCTGCCCGAGGTGGAACGCGAAATCGCCGCCACGCGTGCTCAGGATCGCGCCGCCCTCGATGGCCGGCGCCCAGATGATCTCGCCGTTCACGAGACGGCGAATGTGCTCGAGAATCGGATAACCCATGTCGCTCGCTTCGCTCACGGCCGTGTACGCATCGGAGCCGAGCAGCACCGCATACGGCCCGTCCACGCCTTGCAGGCGCAGCTGCTCGAGCGCCTTGGCGATGACCGTGGGGTAGTCGGCGATATCGGCCGGCATCGGCAGGATCGGGTTCGACGAGCCTTCGCGGATGCCCGTGATCTGCGCGGCCGTGTAGCCGTCGAAAATCGCGCGGTCTTCCGCGAACGCGAGGCGCGTGGCCGCGTCCTTGGCCGGCTGCCAGTCGGAGTCTTCGGCGCCGCGCTCGACGTCGTCGATGGCGTCGCGCGAAAGTTCGAACGGCACGCGCAGTTCCACGATCGCCTTCACTTCGCGCTGGCGCGCGCGGATGCCTTCGAGCGGCGCTTCGATGCCGTTCTGGTGGCCCGTGCCGACTGCGGCGAGCGCCGGGCCGCCGGGGCCCTCGACGTCCACGACGCGGCGGCCCGCGAGCGAGCGTTTGAAGGTGCGCGCAACTTCTTCTTCGATTTGCGACCACGCGGCCGTGGAAATGGGCGCCAGCTCGCGATGGAGGTTATTCATACCGGGGTGCTCCTTTGAGGGATCCGATGGCGAGCGAGCCGTCTGCGTTTGGCGCGGCGGCAGGCTCGGTTTCTGTTTCCGATGAATCGGCGGCACCCACCTCGATGGTGGGTGCGGCGCCCGGGTCGACTTCGGCGAGCGCTTCGAGCAGCGTCTGCGACGGCACGAAGAAGAGGCCGCCCGTGACGGCGCGGCTGAAGTCGAGCAGCCGGTCGTAGTTGCCGGGCGGCAGGCCGACGAACATGTTTTCGAGCATCTGTTCGATCGGCTCGGGCGAGCGCGCGTAGCCGATGAAGTAGGTGCCGAATTCGGCCGAGCCGGGCCGGCCGAACGGCATGTTGTCGCGCAGGATCTTGATCTCGTTGCCCGCGTCGTCTTCGAGCGTGGTGAGCGAGCTGTGCGACCAGCTCGGCTTCACGGCTTCGTCCAGTTCGATGTCCTGGAGCTTGGTGCGGCCGATGATGTGCTCCTGGGCCTCGACGGATAGCGCGTTCCAGCCTTTCATGTCGTGCATGTACTTCTGCACGAGCACGTAGCTGCCGCCGCAGAATTCGGGATCTTCGTTTTCGCCGATCACCGTGAAATGGACGGCCTCGTTGCCCGTCGGATTCTCGGTGCCGTCGACGAAGCCGATCATCGCGCGCATGTCGAAGTTGCGAAAGCCGTGCACTTCGTCCACGGTCGTGACCGCGCCTTCCAGGCGTGTCATGAGCTGGGTGGCGAGCTCGAAACACAGGTCGGTTTCGTCGGCGCGAATGTGCAGCAGGATGTCGCCGGGCGTGGCGATGGCCTTGCGCTCGCCCGTGCCGAATTCGCGGAACGGGTGCAGGCCGGCCGGGCGCGGCTCGCCGAACAGCTTGTCCCATGCGTCGGATGAAAAGCCGACCACGCACGACAGATTGCCGGCGGGCACGCGCTTGCCGACCGCGCGCACGAGGTTGGCGACGTCGGCGCACCAGGCGCGCACGGTGGCGCGGCTCGCGGCGTCGTCGTTGACGGTCGCGACGATGAAGAAGGCATTGCGCGTGACGGCGCTGGAGACGGACTGCGGTTCCTGCGTGAGAGAGGCCGGCGTCATGATGTGGGGTATCGCTCGTGAGTCCAGAGTCGGGTTTGGGTTCTGCTGTGCCCGCATAGTTTAGCCAAACTCGGGGAAAACGGCCGTTTGCAGGCGAGAGGGGTGCCGTGCGAGGATAGTCATCATGATATCGACGTGCCCTGACGGGCAGGCCGGAGTAAGCGCTGAAGCGCTAACTCCGGATCGGGAGCTTTTCATGGGACCGGAGTAAGTGCTGAAGCGCTAACTCCGGATCGACAGCTTTGCATGGGACCGGAGTAAGTGCTGAAGCGCTAACTCCGGGTCGACAGCTTTGCATGGGACCGGAGTAAGTGCTAAAGCACTAACTCCGGATCGACAGCTTTGCATGGGACCGGAGTAAGTGCTAAAGCACTAACTCCGGATCGACAGGAGACGCGCCATGTGGGACCACACCGAGCATGAAGGCTTCGAGATCTGGGTGCTGCCGATTCCGGCGTTCGGGCCGCGTGCGCCCGAGCCGCTGTTCCACTACAGCGGCTACATCTGCCGCCACGGCGCGGACGCCCATGTCGAAGGGCGCAGCGTGCGCTTTCACGACATGATGCGCAACTACACCGGCCCCGACGCCGCGCTCGACGCCGCCTACGCGGACGCCCGCAAGCGCATCGACCGCTTCCACGCCACGGGAAGCTGGGCCGAGAGCGCGGCCTGAGCCTTCGTTTTCCCTTTCAGCGGCCGCCCTGCACGATCAGCTTCACGGGCCGCCCTTCGCAGCTCACCTCGCCCGGCAGCGCGAGCGTACGCCAGCCCGCCGGCTGGCCGGGAGCGCTGAGGTCGGCGACGTCGTCGGGATAGGTCGTGACCACGTTGAACGGCCACGACCCGCGCCGCAGCCGTTCGTGGACGAGCGAGCCGACCCAGATCGGCGTGGGTTCCCCGTCGCTCGCGTGGCCATCGCCAGTGCCGTTGCCATTGCGCCGCGGCGCCAGCGCGTAGCCCGAAGGCCAGAAGCGCAGCACGTCGCGGCGGCTGCCCGGCTCGGCCGCCTCGCCCGGCTTGGCGGCGAGGCGCGCGCGGGCGAACACGAGCGGCGAGGGCAGACCGTTGTTCAGCTTCGGCAGCAGCGGCAGCGACATCACGTCCACGTTCGGTGCGACGAGCGATAGCACGCTTCTCACCGAAATCTGCGGGCCTTCGGCCCAGCCCGCGTCGCGCAGTGCGGCGCGCAGATCGTCGGCGCTCGCGGCCCACTGGATCGTCATCGGCTCGCGGCGCGCGCCTTTCATGTCGAAGCGATAGCACGCAAACGTCCTCCACAGCGAATCGCTCCACTGCATTTGCGAGAGGACGACAGGCGGCGCCGCCGCGGTCGTGGGCGGCGCGGGCATGCGCCCGGCCGTCTGCAGCAGAACGGCGCCGACCAGCACGATCAGCACGATGGGCGGCACGTAGGTGCGCTGCGGCGGCCGCTTGGGGTAGCGCCAGAGCGACGTGAGCACGACGATCGCCACCCAGATGGCGGCAAAGGCCGCGCCGCCGATGGCGTCGGAGAACAGAAAGCGGTCGAAGTAGAGCCCCGCGAACGCCACGGCCACGACGATCCCGTTGCCGAGCGCGGCGACCAGCGCGGCCTCCAGCATGCTCGCGCGGCGCACGAGCAGGAACATCACGAAGCCGTAGACGATCACCATCGACGCCACGCGGTCGCTCGGGAACACATAGGCCTCGACGGCCTGGCCGCCTCCCGGCGACGTATGGTGGATCACGAAGCGCAGGATCAGGATGAGCAATTGCGAAACGGCCGCCGCAATCATCCAGTAGGCGATGGTGCGCCAACGCCTCTCCAGCACCATCCAGATGCCCACCGTCGCGATCAGCGCCGCGAGCGTCCAGGTGCTGCCGAGCGTTTCGACGCGCGCGAGGGCCTCGTCGGCCCAGGTGGTGCGGATCGACTGCAGGAACTGGCGCACGGACTGGTCGATCTGCACGAGCGGCGCGCCGCGCAGCACGTTGCCCAGCACATAGGAAAACACGGCCGCGCAGACCGGCACGAGGCCCGTGATGACGATGACGGGGCCGAGCGCGGGCTGCGCGGGGTCGAGCAGACGGGCGATGCGCTTCGAGGCGCGCCCGGGATGCTGCGCCGCCCACTGCGCCGCGCTGCGGCGCGACGCGCCGGCCCAGTTGTCGATGTGCAGGAGCAGCATGCGCACGAAACGCCAGATGAGCCAGACCGCGAGCGCGACGATGCCGATGACGACCACCAGCCGGAACGACACCGCGCCCGCGAGCTGGAGCGAGGCGCCGAACACGACGCCCGGCACGATATGCGCGGGCGCCCAGACGAGCGCGGAAATCACGTTCATCATGAAGAAGCGCATGGGCTTCATGCCGGCCATGCCCGCGACGATCGGCACCACGGCGCGCAGCGGCGCGATGAAGCGCGCGAGGATCACGCTGCGCGTGCCGTGGCTCACGAAGTAGGCGTGTGCGCGCTCGAGAATGGCGGGATGGCGGCTGAACGGCCACATCTGGGCCAGCGAGCCGCGGTAGCGATGGCCGATCCAGAAGCTCACGCCGTCGCCGGCCACGGCGCCCGCAATCGCGCAGACGAAGAGCCAGCCGAGGTTGATCGTGCCCGTGGCGGCGAACGCGCCGGCAATGAACATCGCCGTGCTGCCGGGAATGAACGTGCCGATGAACGCGAGCGATTCGAGGAAAGCGGCGACCACGACAAAGGCGAGCGTCCACGTCGCGTGCGCGGCGAGCAGGTGCAGCAAATGATCGTAGGCGTGCTCCATGAGCGGGGCGGGTTCGTTTGCTGGGGCTCGCGGGACGGGCGCGAGATCGGGCGGGTGCCGGTCCGCACCGGCCGTTCGCAACTAGCCGCAAGCGGCGTGCGGGACCATCAGGCGCAATATAACCGGGCGCGCGCAACTACGTGCGACGCGAGGCCGGGCGGGGCGCAGCGAGGGGGCGCAGGCGGGGGCCGCGTCGCGCGGCGGCGACGCGGAAGGGGTGGCGGCGGATTTTGCGCCCGCAAGTCCGGCTACGACCGGGACCCGATTCAGATAACGCCTTTCTCCTTCAACCCGGCCAGTTGTTCCGCCGAATAACCGAGCATCGACTGCAGGATCTCCTGCGTGCCTTCGCCCAGTTGCGGAGGCGCGTGCCGCACGGGCAGGCGTTCGCCGTCGAAGCGCCACGGCGGCGCGAGCACCGGCGTCGTGCCGCTTGCGGTATGCGGATGCGGCTGCTGCGTGACGAGCCCGCCACGCGTTGCGCGCGGCGACAGCAGCGCCTCGCGCAGGCCGGCCACTTCGCCGCACGGAATGCCGGCGCGCGCGAGCCGTTCGAGCAGCAGTTTGCGCGGGCGGCTGCCCAGTTCGCGCGTGAGTTCGGGCACCAGCGTTTCGCGGTTCTGCCCGCGCAGGATATTGGTCTTGTAGCGTGCGTCGTCGGCGAGGTCGGCGCGCTCGATCACCTCGCGGCAAAAGCGCTCGAACTGCGCGTTGTTGCCCACGGTGATGACGAGCGGACCATCGGCCGCATCGAACACGCCATACGGCACGATCGACGGGTGCGCATTGCCGTAACGCGGCGGGTCCTCGCCGATCAGCAGCGCTTCGAGGCCGTAGTAGGCGGTAATCATGAGGCCGCAGTCGAACAGCGCCATCTCGATGTGGCGCCCGCGACCCGTGCGCTCGCGCTCGTAGAGCGCGGCGAGCATCGCCTGTGCGGAATACATGCCCGTGAAAAGATCCACGGCCGCCACACCGAATTTGAGCGGCGGCTGGTGGGCTTCGCCGTTCATCGCCATGAGGCCCGTTTCACCCTGCACGACGAGGTCGTAGCCGGGGCGTGTCGCTTCGGGTCCCGTGCGGTCGTAGCCCGAAATCGAGCAATAGATGAGACGCGCATTCTCCGCGCTCAACTGCTCGTAGCCGAGCCCGAGCTTTTCCGCGCCGCCGAACTTGAAGTTCTGCACGACGATGTCGCTGGTTTTCGCGAGGTCGCGCACGATCTGCTGGCCTTCGGGCGTTTGCAGATCGAGCGTGATCGAACGCTTGTTGCGATTCACGCTGTTGAAGTACGCAGTCTCCGTCTTGCCGACGCGCACGCCCCAGTCGCGCGTGTCGTCGCCGCGGTCGGGATGCTCGATCTTGATGACTTCCGCGCCGAGGTCACCAAGCACCATCGCGCTCCACGGTCCGGCCAGCACGCGCGAAAGATCGAGCACGCGCACGCCCGCCAGGGGCAAGCTGTTGTTGTCCGTCTGCATCAACTGGTACTCCTGGTTCGTTGTCGGGGCAACGCAGCCGCCCCTTCATGGCTCACGCCGCCTCACGCCCCAAGGCGATATAGCGCGCGAGATGATGATCCTCGTCGCCAAGCTGATGATCGATCATCACGAGCCGCTTTGCATAGTGCGCGAGCGGCAATTCCCACGTCATGCCGATGCCGCCGTGCAGCTGGATCGCTTCTTCGGCCACGCGCGCGCCAATGCGCCCGATCGTGTACTTGGCGGCCGAAAGCGCACGTTCGCGCTGCGCGCGCGGCGCGTCGATCGCCGCTGCCGCGTTGATGACCGCCGAGCGCGCCTGCTCGATTTCGAGCAGCACGTCCGCCATGCGATGCTGCAGCGCCTGGAAGCTGCCGATGGGCAAACCGAACTGCTTGCGCGTACGCAGGTATTCGAGCGTGAAGTCGCGTGCGATCTCCATCGCGCCCACGGCCTCCGATGCGAGCGCGACGATGCCGTATCCGCGCGCATGTTCGAGCGTCGCGAAGCCGCTGCCTTGCGCGCCGACGAGCGCATCGGCATGCACCTTCACGTTGTCGAGCGCCACTTCCGCTGCGCGGCCGCCATCGATCTTGCCGTAGCCGCGCAGGCTCACGCCCGCTGCGTCGCGCGGCACGAGGAAGAGGGAGATGCCTGCTTCGTCGAATGCATCGCCGGAAGTACGCGCCGAAACGAGCAGCACATCGGCGTGTTCGGCGTGCTGTACGACGCCCTTCGCGCCCTGCAGCACCCAGCCATCGCCGCTTTTCTCTGCGCGCGTCGCCACGCGTGCGTCCTCGTAGTGCGAACCCGGCTCGTCGTCCGCGAGCGCGGCGATTTGCGAGCCGTCGATGAACGAGGCAATGCGAGCGCGCTGCGTTTCGCTGCCCGCATGGGCGAGCGCGCGGCCGACGATCAGCGAGTCGAGGAACGGCTCGACCACGAGTCCGCGCCCGAGCGCTTCGAACACCACCGCGACGTCGAAGCCCGCGCCGCCGAAGCCGCCATCGGCCTCGTCGAACAGCGCGCCGATTACGCCGAGTTCGGCAAAGCGCTGCCACATGTCAGCGCTAAAGCCTTCTTCGGAGCGCGCGATTGTATCGCGCGTAATGAAACCGTATTGCTCCGTGATGAAACGATTGAGCGTATCCGCAAGCATGCGGCGGTCTTCTGTGTGCTGGAAGTCCATGGCGTGCCTCTCAAAGCCCGAGAATCATCTTGGAGATGATGTTCTTCTGAATTTCGTTGGAGCCGCCGAAAATCGACAGCTTGCGGTTGTTGAAGTATTGCGCCGCGGCGCTGGCTGCATCGTCGGGCCCGATTGCCTCGCCCGCATACCCTTCTTCGAGCGCGTCCTCGACGAACGGCGCGGCATACGGTCCCATCGCGCGGCGCAGCAGCGAGGAAATCTCCTGGCGGATCTCGGTGCCGCGAATCTTGAGCATCGAGCTTTCCGCACCGGGCACGCCGCCGCCCGCCACCGCAGCGATCACGCGCAGGTTGGTCGTCTTCATGTTCTCCAGATCGATCTCGACCTTCGCGATGCGCGCCGCAAACTGCGGATCCTCTGCAAGCGGCTTGCCGTTGCGCGTGATGTTCTGCGCGGCGCGCTTCAGGCGCGCGAGCGCCGCCACCGAAAAGCCCACGCCCGCGATATTCGTGCGCTCGTACGTGAGCAGATATTTCGCGTAGGTCCAGCCGCGGTTTTCTTCGCCAACGAGGTTCGCCACCGGCACGCGCACGTCTGTGAAGAACACTTCGTTAACCTCATGTTCGCCGTCGAGCGTGACGATGGGGCGAACCTCGATGCCCGGCGTGTTCATGTCGATCAGCAGGAAGCTGATGCCTTCCTGCTTGCGCACGTCGGTGGCGGTGCGCACGAGGCAGAAAATCATGTTCGCGTAGTGGCCGAGCGTGGTCCACGTTTTCTGGCCATTCACCACGTAGTGGTCGCCGTCACGAACGGCAGTCGTGCGCAACGAGGCGAGGTCCGAGCCCGCGCCCGGTTCCGAATAGCCCTGGCACCACCAGTCCGAGCCGTCGAGAATGCGCGGCAGCCAGTAGCGCTTTTGCGCCTCGCTGCCGTACTTGATGAGCACGGGCCCGAGCATGTTGACGCCGAACGGCACGATGCGCGGCGCGCCTGCAATCGCGCATTCGTTCTCGAAGATGAACTTCTGCACGGCGCTCCAGCCGGGGCCGCCGTATGCCTGCGGCCAGTGATTCGCGAGCCAGCCTTTTTCGTGGAGGATCGCATGCCATTGCGCCATGTCGTCGCGCGTCAGGTGCCGGCCGTTGCTCACCTTGCTGGCAAGGCGCTGCGGCAGGCGCTCGTTCAGGAACGCGAGCACTTCGCTGCGAAACGCCTCTTCTTCGGCGGTGAATTTCAGGTCCATTGTGAAAAGCTCCTTCAGGGCACATTCAGGCCGATTGATTGAGGCTCGCGAAATTCTCGCCGCGCTCGACCAGTGCGACGAGCAGCGGCGAAGGACGCCAGAACAGCGGATCTTCCTTCGCATACTCGCGGATATCGGCGAGCACGTTGGCGAGGCCCACGCTATCGGCGTACTTCATCGGACCGCCGCGATAGCGCGGGAAACCGTAGCCGTAGAGCAGCGTGACATCCACATCGAGCGGGCGCAGCGCGATCTTTTCATGCACGACGTTCGCGCCTTCGTTGATCATCGCGGCCATGTAGCGGCGCATGATGGCTTCGTCGCTGAAGCTGCGCGGCTCGACGCCGGCGCGTTCGCGCTCGGCGCGGATGATGGACTCGACTTCGGGGTCGGGCGTGCCCGTGCGTGCGCCTTCCGGGTAGAGATAGAAGCCGCGGCCCGTCTTCTGGCCGAACCAGCCGCGCTCGCAGATGCGGTCGGCGATCTGCACGTAGCGCGCCTTCGGGTCGCGCGTGGCGGCGCGGCGCTTGCGCGTGGCCCAGCCGATGTCGCCGCCCGCGAGATCGACCACCTGGTACGGGCCCATCGGAAAGCCGAAGTCGCGCACGGCCTTGTCGATCTGGTACGGCGAAGCGCCGTCCTCCATCAGATGATCCGCAGCGGTGCGGAACACCGCGAGAATGCGGTTGCCGATGAAGCCGTCGCACACGCCCGCGCGCACCGGCACCTTGCGCAGCTTCTTCGCCAGTTCGAATGCCGTGGCGACCACGTCGGCGCTCACCTGCTTCGGCACCACGATTTCGAGCAGCTTCATGATGTTGGCGGGCGAGAAGAAGTGCAGGCCCACCACGTCCTGCGGGCGTTGGATGCTGGCCGCGATGGCGTCGATGTCGAGATACGAGGTGTTGGTCGCGAGCACCGCGCCGGACTTGCACACGCGGTCGAGTTCGGCGAACACGGCCTGCTTCACCGCAATGTCCTCGAACACGGCTTCGATGACGAGATCGGTGTTCGCGAGCGCATCGTACGAGGTGCTGCCGTTGAAGCGCGCGAGGATCTGCGCCTTCGCTTCGGGCTTCATGCGGCCCTTGGCGATGAGGCCGTCGTAGACCTTTTCCACATGGGCGCGGCCGCGTGCGAGCGAGGCGTCGTCGCGCTCGATCATCGTCACGGGCAGGCCCGCGTCGAGCACGGCCACGGCAATGCCCGCGCCCATCGTGCCGCCGCCGATCACGCCGACGGTGTCGATCGCGCGCGGCTTCGCGCTCTTCGTTTCAGGGGCCTTCTGCACTTCGCGCTCGGCGAAGAACGCGTGCACGAGACCCGCACGCTGCGGGCTTTCGAGGCATTCGAGGAACTGCTTGCGCTCGAAGCGCAGGCCTTCGTCGAACGAGAGATCGAGCGCGGCCTGCACGCAATCGACGATCTTCAGCGGCGAGAACAGGCCACGCGACTTCTTCGCGGTCTCGGCGCGCGCGGCGTCGATCGCGGCTTGCGCCTGGGAGCGATCGGCGAGCGCCTGGGCGTCGCGCGTGCGGCGCGCCGGCGCATGGGCCGCGAGCAGTTCCTGCGCGTAGGCGAGGCCTTCGGCGAGAATGTCGTCGCTCGCGCCTACCCGGTCGACGAGGCCGAGCTTATGCGCTTCCTGCGCGCTCGCGTGACGGCCGCTCAGCATCAGCGAGAGCGCCGCTTCGGCACCGATCAGGCGCGGCGTGCGTTGCGTGCCGCCGGCACCGGGCAGCAGGCCCAGCTGCACTTCGGGCAGGCCGAGCTTCGCGCCCGCCACGGCGAGCCGGTAGTGCGCCGCGAGCGCCACTTCGAGGCCGCCGCCGAGCGCCGCGCCGTGAATGGCGGCGATCACCGGCTTGTGGCAGGCCTCGATGCGGTTGCAGACGTCGGGCAGCGCGGGCGGCTGCGGCGGCTTGCCGAACTCGCGGATGTCCGCGCCGGCAATGAAATTGCGCCCCGCGCCGACGATCAGCACGGCCTGCACGGCGTCGCTCGCCTCGGCATGCTCGATGGCGGCGGCGAGGCCGCGGCGCACGTCCACGCCCAGCGCGTTGACGGGCGGATTGTCCACGGTGACGAGCAGCACCTTGCCGCGCAGTTCATGAGTGACGGGGGAGGCGTTCACGGAATCGGATGCCATGGCGATGCTGTCTCCAAAAGAGGGCCGGACTGGCGGGCCATATTGGTGGCCCGGGCGGCAATGTGTCATGTTCGCGTCGATTCTCGGCGCGCCAGGACCAATTGACAATCCCATCTCCTGTTGACAGACTGTCAAAGTATTTTTGACAGTGGATGTGCCATGGACGTCAACGCGCTGACCCTGCTCGTCGAGATTCTCGATGCGGGCAACCTCAGCGAGGCGGCGCGCCGGCTCAAGATGAGCCGCGCGAACGTCAGCTACCACCTCAACCATCTGGAGAAGTCGATTGGCCTGCAGCTCGTGCGCCGCACGACGCGCCGGGTCGAGCCGACCGAAATTGGCCTGAAGCTCTACGAGCACGGCCGCGCAATCCAGAACGCGCTGCTCGCCGCGCGCGAATCGGTCTCCACCCTTGGCCAGAGCCTGCAGGGGCGCGTGCGGCTTTCCGTGCCGAGCGGCTACGGGCAGCTCGTGATGTCGGACTGGCTCATCCAGTTCAAGCGGATGTATCCCGGCATCGTGCTCGACGTGATGTTCGAAAACCGCGTGGAAGACCTGCTGCGCGACGAAGTCGATATTGCCGTGCGCGTGATGCACGAGCCGCCGCAGAATCTCGTGGCGCGCGATATGGGGCCGGTGAAGTACATCGCGTGTGCGTGCACCGAGTGGGCTGAAAAGCACGGCATGCCGCAAACGCTGGAGGATCTGGCACGCGCGCCCGTCATCACCGCAACGGTGGTGGGGCGGCAATTGCGCCTGGCGGGTTATCTAAACGAGGACCGGCACGAGGTGCTGCTCGAGCCGTCGATCATTTCGGAAAACTTCCTGTTTTTGCGCCAGTCGATTCTCGCGGGACTCGGCGTGGGCATCGTGCCCGACTACGTGATGCACGACGACATTCGCCAGGGCGCGGCCGTCACGTCGCTCGACGCGTGGCGCCTGAGCATTTTCGGCACGCATATGTACATGCTCTATATGCCGAACCGCCACCACACGCGGGCGGCGGCCACCTTCATCGACTACGTGCTGGGCGAGGCCCGCAAGACCGGGCGCGGCGCAGACGCGTGATCGGCGCAGGTAGTACGCCGCCACTCGCCGCGCCGGTTGCCTGCGCAACGGCCTATTGGCCCGTGAGCGTGTTGCTGTACTCCACGGCGGGCTGCGAGGTGTTGCCGCCTTGCGCGACGAGCAGGTGAATCTGGCCCGGCAGGAGCTGCGAGAGCGTACCCGAGATCGGCACGGTCGTAATGAGCCAGTCCGCATTGTTCGCGAGATTGAAAGAGGCCGACTCGTAGATCGCCGTCTTGCTGCCCGCTGCCGTGACGATCGCCACGTAGTTGCCGCCGTTCATATAGATCGAGTCCTGTCCGCTCGCGGGCACGGCGTTCTTGTAGCCCACGGCCGGCAAGGTCGGCTGCACGCCGTTGATATCCGTGCCGGGCGCGACGATGTAAATGTCGAGGTTCTGCGCATTGACGGTGGCGTTGAACGCGCGCAGGCGTGCGCTGCTGGAAAGCAGGCCCTTGTCGAACGGATCGTCGATCAGGCCGATGTCGCCGCCCGAGAGCGCGGGCAGCGCGAGCACGGTGTACTCGTGACCCTTCGCCACGTCGGCGAAGGCGCCGCTTGCAATCGGCGTGGTCGTGCCCGTGCTCGCATACGAGACGTTGGTGTTGCCGGTGTTGATGTTGGCGAAGTTCGTGACCTGCTTGTACGCGACGTTCGTCTGCAGGGCGCTGCCGTTCACCAGAAAATCGACGTTCGGGCCGCCGGGCAGGGCATGCACGAAATGAATCTCGGGGTTCTGCACGCCGATTTCCTTGCCCACGTCGTTGCTGCTGCTGCCGCCGCCGCATGCCGTGAGCAGGGCTGCCGTGCTCGCAAACGCGAGCAGGGTGCGTATCGTCTTCATTGTTGACCTCATTCGTTTCGTTCAGGCTGCACGGTGTACGGCCTCGATTGCGGCCGCGCGTTGTTATTGCGCCCCTGCGCGAGCCGGGACGGCGGCGCGATGCTGCATAGGGGCGAGCACGATCAGCAATTGGTGTGCCGTGCGTGGCGATCGGCGCGATGCGTGTGTGCGCAACGGGATGAGGAGAGGGGGGGCGATGGGGCCCGGAGCGCGTGTGAGGCCCGGCGCGCGCGAGCGTTACGACGTTCGATGGCAGCTTTTACCGGCGCGAAGCGCCGCGCCGATAGTCAAGAGTCCTGTGCGCCCTTGTTGTCCAGGTTCGCGTCTTGCGCACGCTCGCCGCTGGCGCTCGCGTTGGCGGCGTTCGGCCGTCCGCGTGTGACGGACGAAACGGTGACGCGCTGCTGGATCCCGGCCTTCGTGAGCATATGCGCGCTGATTGGCGCGGTGAGAAACAGGAATGCCGGAATCAGCACTTCGTGCAGGCTCGCGAAATTGTTGTGCGCACTGAAGTACACGACGGAAGCGAGCACGACGCCGCCTACGCCGAGCGTGGTCGATTTGGTCGGTCCGTGCAGGCGCATGTAGAAGTCGGGCAGGCGTGCGAGGCCGATCGCGCCGATCAGCGTGAACGCGCTGCCGAGCAGGAGCAGCACGCAGACAATCGCTTCGATGACGGTTTGCATGGCGAAGCCCTAGTTCAGTTCGATGATGTCGCCGCGCTGCAGGTACTTGGTGAACGCAACGGTTGCCACGAACCCCATGACTGCGATGAGCAGCGCGATTTCGAAGAAAACCGTCGAGCGCAGCATGATGCCGTAGACGACGATCAGCGCGATCGCGTTGACGTTGAGCGTGTCGAGCGCAACGAGCCGGTCGGGCAGCGAAGGCCCGCGCACGAGGCGCACGAGCGTGAGCAGGAACGCGAGCCCGAGGATCGCGAACGACACCGGAATGGCGATGGCTAGCATGCGAAGATCTCCATGAGCGGGGCTTCGTAACGGGACTTGATCAAGGCGACGAGCGCGGCTTCGTCTTCGAGATCGAGCACGTGCACGACGAGGCGTCGGCGGTCGTCGGAGAGCTCGGCGCACAGTGTGCCGGGGCTCAGCGAGACGATGCTGATGAGTGCCGAAAGGGCGATTTCGTGGGTGCTGTCGAGCGGCACGTCGATGAAGGCGGGGCGCAGGCGCTGCGTCGGGCCGAGCACGAGCAACGCGACTTCGAGGTTCGCCACGAGAATGTCGTAGAGCACATGCCCGAGCAGCCGCACGAGCAGCCACGGTTTGCCGAAGCGCACCGGCGCGAGCCACAGCCCTTCGCCCACGCGGTAGGCGATCGCGGTGCCGAGCACGAAGCCAAGGAGCAGGTTGCCCGGCGACACGTCGTTCATCAGCAAGACCCAGCATACGAGCAGCACGACGGTGAGCCAGGGGTGCGGAAAGAGCCTCTTGAGCATGTCAGCTTCCTCCGCCCGGTGACGTTTGCGCGGCCTGCGCGGGCAGGATCGCGTGAACGTAGGCTGCGCGGTCGAGCAGCTGCGCGGCGGTGGCGTCGAGATACTGCTTGAGCGGGCCGGCAAACACCGTAGCCGCCACCACGCCCGCGAGCAGCAGCGCACACGCGGCGAGCCTGGCGCGGCTGCCGCGCGGCGCGGCGGCCGGTGCGCCGTCGTAGGCGCGGGCGGCGGGCATCGCCCACAGCAGGCGCGTGCCGGTGCGGCTGAGCGCGACGATCGACAGCAGGCCCGCGACCAGCACGGCGGGCCAGAGCACGACGGCCTGCGCAAGCGGCGTGGCGGCGAGCACCATGGCCTTGCCGAGAAAACCCGAGAGCGGCGGCAGGCCGACGGCGCCGACCGCCGCCGCGAGATAGAGCACGCCGGCGAGGTTCGAGGGCCAGGGCGCGGGCGTTTTTTCCGGGTCCGCTGCCTTGGGAGACGTCGCGACCGGCTCGCTGTCCGCTTCGGGCGTGATGGCGGGCGCGCTGGCGTCGTCGAGCGATTCGAGCGAGGCGGGCTCGCGTGTTTCGTCTGCAGTGGGCACGGCCGCCGGTTCGCTTGCTTCGGACTCCAGCGTATCGGCGAGCATGAACAGCGCGCCCGTGCATAGCGTCGTGCTGATGAGGTAGTACAGCAGCGCACTCCACGCGAGCACGGTCTGCAGCGTGACGGCCGCAATCAGCAGGCCGACCGAGACCAGCACGAGAAAGCCGGTCGTGCTCTTGAGGCTCGATACCGCGAGCGCGCCGAGCGCGCCATAGACGATCGTCGCAATGGCGAGCCACCACGCCCATTGATGCAGGAACGCGTCGAGCACGCCGCCCGCCGCGCCGAACACGAGCGCGTCGCAGCGAAGCATCGCGTAGATCCCCACCTTGGTCATGATCGCGAACAGCGCGGCCACGGGCCCGATTGCGCTTCGATACGCCTGTGGCAACCAGAACGACATGGGGAACACCGCGGCCTTGAGGCCGAATACGAGCATGAGCGTCGCGCCCGCGAACTGCGCGAGCGGCAGCGACGCGGGGTCCAGGTGCGCGAGCCGCTCGCCCGCGTCGGCCATGTTGAGCGTGCCCGTGAGGCCGTACAGCACGCCCAGCGCGATCAGGAAGAACGACGAGCCGACGAGGTTCAACAGCATGTAGTGCAGGCCGTTGCGCACGCGGCGGCGGCCGCCGCCATGCAGCAGCAGCGCGTAGGAGGCGATCAGCAGCAGTTCGAAGAAGACGAACAGATTGAACAGATCGCCGGCGAGAAACGCGCCGTTCAGGCCCATCAGCTCGAACTGCACGAGCGCGCGATAGTAGCGCCCGCGCCGCACATCGGCGCTCGTGGTGCCGAGCAGGCAGCAGCACGCGAGCAGCGCGGTCAGCACGAGCATCAGTGCGCCGAGCCGGTCGATCTGCAACACGATGCCGAATGGCGCGGGCCACGCGCCGAGCGCATAGCTGGCAATCTGCCCTTGCGCCGCGAATTCGGCGAGCGCCACCGCGACGGGCAGCAGCGCGAGCGTGGCGATCACGTTGATCGCACGCTGCAAGCGCTTCGCGCGCAGCGGCAGCGCAACGATTGCGCCGGCCGCGAACAGCGGAATCAGGATGGGGAGGATGAGAGCGTGATTCATTCGCCGCGCATCTCCAGGCCACTGCGCTGCGGGTTGTCGCCGTCCACGTGATCGGTGCCGTCGATCGCGAGCGCGCGCAGCGCGAGCACGACCGTGAAGGCCGTCATGGCGAAGCCGATCACGATCGCAGTGAGCACGAGCGCCTGCGGCACCGGGTCGGCATACTGCGCGCCCGGCGCGATCACGGGCGGCTTGCCGGTGGAGAGCCGGCCGATGCCGAGCAGGAACAGGTTGATCGCATACGAGAACAGCGTGATGCCGAGGATCACCGGCAGCACGCGCGCGCACAGCAGCAGGTAGAGGCCGCTCGCGCAGAGCACGCCGAGCGTAATGGCGAAGGCGGCTTCCATCAGCTTTTCTCCACGGATTGCATGTCCTTGTCGCGCACGCCGAGGTGCGAGACGATCGTGAGCGTCGTGCCGACCACGGCGCCCAGCACGCCAAGGTCGAACAGCATGGCCGTGCTCAGTTCGATTTCGCCGATCAGCGGCAGGTGCAGATGGCCGAACGCGCTGGTGAGGAAGGGCTGGCCGAGCACGATCGCGCCTACGCCCGTGGCGGCGGCGACGAGAATGCCGAGGCCCGCGAGCCCGCGGTAGTTGATGCGGATGCGCGACTCCGTCCACAGCACGCCGCTCGCCACGTATTGCAGCAGCAGTGCAATAGAGATCACGAGCGAGGCGATAAAGCCGCCGCCCGGCAAATTGTGGCCGCGCAGAAAGATGAACACGGCAACGAGCAGGGTGAGCGGCAGCATGAGGCGCGCGAGAATGGCGAGCAGCAGCGGATGCGACTGCGACGACCACGGCAGGCCGCCCGGGCCCGTGTCGGGCGATTTCAGGCGCAGGCCACGCAGCAGCGCCTTCACGGCGAGCCCCGCGACGACCAGCACGCTGATCTCGACCATCGTATCGAAGCCGCGGAAATCCACGAGGATCACGTTCACGACGTTGTGGCCGCCGCTGCCCGGCAGCGCGTTCGCGAGAAAGAACTGGCCGACGCCGTCGATGGGGGCGCGCGTCATTACCGCATACGCCACGGCGCCGATCAGCGTGCCGCCCGCGAGCGCGAGCACCGCATTGCGGGCACGCGCGGCGGGTGGCTCCTGCGCGCGCTGCACGACGGGCAGAAAGTAGATGGCGAGCACGAGCAGCAGCACCGTGACCACTTCCACGGAGATCTGCGTGAGCGCGAGATCGGGCGCGGAAAAACGCACGAACGTCAGCGTGACGAGCAGCCCGCAGGTGCTCAGCATCACGAGCGCATAGAGCGTATTGGCGCGCACGAGCACGACGCCCACGGCCATCAGCGCCATCAGCACGAGGCCGACCAGCGTCATCGCATCGAGCGGCGCCGAGCGGTAGGTCCCGTCCAGCGAAGCGAGCGCGAGGAGCGCCGCGCCGGGCACGATCAGCATCGCCGCGATCATCCACGCGAGATACGCCGGCAGCGAGCGCGTTTCGAAGAGATTGACCACGACGCTCGCGGCTTTTTCGAGCTGCTGCACGAGGCGGTCGAAGCCTTCGCTCGCGTTCATTTCGGAAAGCACCGAACGATGATGGCGGAACGCGTCGCGGCGATAGAAGAACAGCAGCGCGCCGCCCACGAACGATACGCAGCTCATCAGGAGCGGCAGATTGATGCCGTGCCACAAGCTCAGGCTGTACGTGGGCACGCTGCCGCCGAGCGCGAACCACGCCGCGGACTCGAGCATCTTGCCGATGGTCTGCTCCGGCACGAGGCCCACGAGCAGACAGATGACGACGAGAATCTCGACGGGCAGCTTCATGAAGCGCGGAGGCTCGTGCGGCGGGTAGTGGGGAAGGTCGTGCGGCGTCACGCCGTCGAAGAACACGCCCCACACGAAGCGCAGCGAGTACGCGACCGAGAGCCCCGCCGCGATGACGGCGAGCGCGGGAATGACCCAGCTGAAGTCGCCGAGCAGTCCTTGCGCAAGCGTTTCGCCGAAGAACATCTCCTTCGAGAGGAAGCCGTTGAGCAGCGGCACGCCCGCCATGGCGAGCGATGCCACGGCGGCCAGCGCGGCGGTATGCGGCATGAAGCGGCGCAAGCCACGCAGGCGGCCCAGATCGCGCGTGCCCGTTTCATGGTCGATGATGCCCGCCGCCATGAAGAGCGAAGCCTTGAATACCGCGTGATTGAAGGTGTGAAAGAGCGCGGCGACGGTGGAGAGCTGCGTGTCGAGGCCGAACAGCAGCACGATGAGCCCGAGATGGCTGATGGTGGAATAGGCGAGCAGCCCCTTGAGATCGCGCTGCACGAGCGCCATGGCCGCGCCGCCCGTGAGCGTGACGAGGCCGATCAGGCTCGTCACGTAGAAGAACCAGTCGGTGCCTTCGAGCACGGGGTAAAAGCGCGCGATGAGGAAGATGCCCGCCTTCACCATGGTCGCCGAATGCAGATACGCGGAAACGGGCGTGGGCGCCGACATCGCATGCGGCAGCCAGAAGTGGAACGGGAACTGCGCCGACTTCGTGCAGGCCGCGAACAGCACGAGCAGGAGGATCGCCGGATACAGCGGATTGCGCTGCACGAGGCCCGCGTGCGCGAGCACGACGTCGAGGTCGTAACTGCCGCAGACGTGGCCGAGCAGCAGCACGGCGGCCAGCAGCGCGAGGCCGCCCGCACCCGTGATGGTGAGCGCCATGCGCGCGCCGCGCCGCGCTTCGGGGCGCGACGGCCAGAAGCCGATGAGCAGGAACGACACGATGCTCGTGAGTTCCCAGAAGATCACGAGCAGCAGCAGGTTGTCCGACAGCACCACGCCGAGCATCGCACCCATGAAGAGCAATAGCAGCGCGTAGAGGCGCGGCAGCGACTCGCTGCCCGCGAGGTAGTAGCGCGCGTAGATAAAGACGAGCAGACCGATCGCGAGCACGAGCAGCGCGAACATGAACGAAAGACCGTCCAGACGCAGTGCGAACGAGAGCCCGAGCTGCGGGATCCAGTCGGCTTGCCAGTGCAGCACGCCATGGGTGGCCATGCCCACGCGTTCGCTGCCAAGCAGCCCCAGGCCGAAGAGCGGGGCCGCGAATGCGGCCCACGTGCCGAAGGCGGGCGCCCAGCGTCCAAGGAGCGGCCTCGCGAACGCGACGAGCGCCGCGGCGACGAACGGTAGTACGACGAGCCACCCCATTGCCATTCGACACTCCCCGTGGATCCGACAGGGCGCCGAGCCGCCGCGCCGCAGTTCACGATCATAGCCGCAAACGGGGACGGAGTTCATTCATGTGGCATCGAGGCGGTCACGGGGTGTCATACGAAAGAAACCTGCGTCAGGTCCTCCGGCCTGGGGGCGCGTCGACGATCTTCACATCGGCCAGACGAAGGTTTCGTGAGCGCGGGTCGTTTTGCCGAAATCGACCGTGCGCCGCTCCGTGTTGCCGCCGTGGCTCGCGGTGACCACATAGCGGCCGCTTAAAAACCCGTGCTTTTCGCGCCCACATGCAAGAAGGCCGTCGCCCGCGCGCGGCGGGAGACGGCCTTCGTCACTGCATGACGGCGCGTCGCGACCGCGACTACGCCATCACTGCGGAATCATGCCGGTCAGCACATAAGCCTGAATCAGCGTCACCACGCCCACGACAGCCGCGAAGAACAGGCTGTGACGCAAGGTGAAGCGGAACAGCGACGACTCCTTGCCGACGAGGCCGGTTGCCGCGCAGGCCACCGCGATCGACTGCGGCGAAATCATCTTGCCGCTCACGCCGCCCGAGGTGTTGGCCGCGACGAGCAGCGTATCCGACACGTTGATCTGGTGCGCCGTGGTGTGCTGCAGCGAGCAGAACAGCGCGTTCGACGACGTATCGGAGCCCGTGAGGAACACGCCGAGCCAGCCGAGGAACGGCGAGAAGAACGGGAAGGCGGCGCCGGTCCCCGCAAGCGCGAGGGCGAGCGTGGACGACATGCCCGAGTAGTTCGCGACGAACGCGAAGGCGAGCACGAGACCGATCGAAAGCACGGGGCGGCGCAGTTCGCCGAGCGTCTCGCAGAACGCGGCCACGGCAGCGCGCGGCTTCATGCGCAGCAGGATCGCGGAGAGGATCGCGGTGATCATGATCGCGGTGCCCACGGCCGAGAGCCAGTCGAGCTTGAACACGGCTTCGTACGGCTTCGGCGAGGCGACGATCGGCGCCGTGCGCACCACGAGCTGGTCGAGGCCCGGTACGTGCAGGCTCAGAATGGTGCCCGCGAGCGGACCCTTCGCGGCGAAGAGCGCCTTGAACGGCTTGATGCTCCACACGGTCACGATGGCCGTGAGCAGAATGAACGGCGACCACGCGCGCACGGTCTGCGCGATGCTGTACGGCGACGCCTTGCGGCTCGAAGCCGCCGCACGCGAACTGCCACCGCCGAAGCCGCCCAGCGCGGCGGCACCGCCGCTCACCTTCACGCTCGTGCCTTGCGTGGCCCGGCGCGGCTGCCACACGTTGAGGAACGCGGCGAGCGCGACGAGGCTCACGAGCGCCGAAGTGATGTCCGGCAACTCGGGCCCGATGTGGTTCGACGTGAAGTACTGCGTCACGGCGAAGCTGCCGCCGGCCACGAGCGCGGCGGGCCACGTTTCCTTCACGCCGCGCTTGCCGTCCATGATGAAGACGAGCCAGAACGGCACGAAGAGCGAGAGCAGCGGCAGCTGGCGGCCCGCCATCGCGCCGATCAGGAACGGATCGATACCCGTCACCTGGCCCGCAACGATGATGGGAATTCCCATCGCGCCGAACGCAACCGGAGCGGTGTTGGCGATCAGGCACAGGCCCGCGGCGTAGAGCGGCTCGAAGCCGAGGCCGACGAGCAGCGCCGAGGTGATCGCCACCGGCGCGCCGAAGCCCGCCGCGCCTTCGAGGAACGCGCCGAACGAGAAGCCGATCAGCAGCAGCTGCAGGCGCTGGTCATCGGTGATCGAGAGCACCGAGGCGCGGATGATCTCGAACTGTCCCGTCTTCACGACGATCTTGTAGAGGAACACCGCGGTGACGATGATCCACGCGATCGGCCAGATGCCGTAGGCGAAGCCGAAGCCCGCGGAAACGAGCGCCTGGCGCACGGGCATGCCGTATTCGAAGATCGCCACGGCGAGCGCGAGCAGCAGGGTGATCGCCGCGGCGACATGGCCCTTCATGCGCAGGCCGGCGAGCGCGACGAAGAAGAACAGAATGGGAATGGCGGCCACGAGCGCGGACAGCCACAGACTGCCGAGCGGTGTGTAGATCTGGTACCAGGGTTGCACTACGGTCTCCTCCGATGATGCGGGTAGAAAATTTATGTAAGGCCGCCAGGCTTGCTTTGAGCGTTATTTCGCAGGCCTGACGACATGAACGCTATTGCGGCTGGTCGCGTTCGCGCAGCAGGTCGTGCAGGCTGCGCGGGGCGGGCTTGAGCGGCGTGCGATGCTGCGTCCAGCCCATTTGCTGCGAGGGCGCGAGGCCGCGCAAACGCGTCACGGCCCAGCGCAGCGCACGGTAGGCGCGCGGATGCGCGAACGCGCCGCTCCAGAAGCGCCAGATGAACTGCTCGCTCCGGCTGTGATTCGCGCCCTGGCCGCGCAACGGATGCGCGACGCTTTCCTCGGGGTCGCGGTTCGCCTCGGTGCGCAGGCGCACGAGCAGCTGCGGAATCGGAATGCGCACCGGGCAGACTTCGCCGCATGCGCCGCACAGGCTCGAGGCGGTGGGCAACTCGGCGGTCGCGTCGAGTCCGAGCAGATGCGGCGAAATGATCTTGCCGATCGGCCCCGGATAGGTCGTGCCGTACGCGTGCCCGCCGATGCGCGTGTACACCGGGCAGTGGTTCATGCACGCGCCGCAGCGGATGCATTGCAGCGTGGCGCGCAATTGCTCGTCGGCGTAGGCCTGGCTGCGGCCGTTGTCGAGCAGGACGAGATGCACCTCGCGCGGGCCGTCTTTCTCGCCTGCGCGGCGCGGGCTGCTGATCAGGTTGAAATACGTCGTGATGGGCTGGCCCGTGGCCGAGCGCGTGAGCAGGCTCGAAAGCGGCACGATGTGCTCGAGCTTTGCTACCACCTTTTCCATGCCCATGATCGCGATATGCACGTCGGGCACCGTGGTGGAAAGGCGGCCGTTGCCTTCGTTTTCCACGAGCCAGAGCGTGCCCGTGTCGGCGGCGGCGAAGTTCACGCCGGAAAGGCCGATCTGCGCATCCACGAAGGCGCGGCGCAGCGCGCGGCGGCCCGTTTGAATGAGCGCGTCCACGTCCTCGGTAAAGGGCGTATCGGGAATGTGCTCTTCGAACAAGTGCCCGATGTCGCCCTTCGTCTTGTGGATGGCGGGCATCACGATGTGCGAGGGCTTCTCGCCCGCGAGCTGCACGATGTACTCGCCCATGTCCGATTCGATGCAGTCGACGCCGCGCTCCGCGAGGTAATGGTTGAGCTCGATTTCCTCGCTCGCCATCGACTTGCCCTTGATCACGCGCGTGGCCGAGTGACGCTGCGCGATGGCATGGACGATGCGGTTCGCCTCGTCGGCGGTCTCGGCCCAATGCACCTGGATGCCGTTGGCGCGCAGCTTCGTTTCCAGTTGCTCGAGCAGGACAGGCAGGCGCGCGAGCGCATGCTGGCGCACCGCTTCGCCGAGGTCGCGCAGGGCTTCGAGTTCGTCCGCCTCGGGGAACTGCGCGGCGCGCTTGCCTTGCAGGAAGTCCATCGCGCCGCGAAAGCTCTTGCGCAGCTGCGGGTCGTCGAGCGCCGTGCGAGCGCGCAGGCGGAATTGCTCGGTCGGGACGAAATGAAGCGTGTTTTCCTGCGAGGTCTGCGTGGTCGTGCTCATTCGGCGGCTCCGTGCTGCACATTCGTTTCGCGAGCCTCATCGGTCACGACGACGACCCACAGGGCGCGGGGGCCATGCGCGCCATAGGCGGTGGTCTGCTGGATATCCGAGGTCTTCGAAGGCCCCGAGATCATCACGAGATTGGTGGGCATGCCGTCACGCCAGCGCTCCGCGGCCACGGCGGCATGCAGGTCGGCGTGCAGTGTGTTCGCGTGGATCAGCGCGACGTGCAGCGGCGGCACGAGCGAGACCGTGCGCGGTGCGTTCGCGTCCGGTGCGACCACGAGCGTGCCCGTCGCCGCGAGACCCGAGCGCGTGACGGTGAAGCCCGCGTCGACGGTGTCGAAGAGTTCGGCCTTCCACTGCTCGATCGGCTGCGCGTAACTGCGCGCCTGCACGGCGGCCGGCAGCGCTGCGGTGAGCGCCTGGCCTTCGGCGCAGGCGGTGTCGAGCAGCAGGCTGCGCACGCCTGCCGCTGCGAGGCGCCCGGCGAGTTCGATGGCCCACGTTGCGGCGCTCGCGCAGATCACCTCGGCGTGCGCGGCCTCGAGCATGCGCTGGAACTGCGCGATGCGTTGGTTCAGCACTAGCGGGGCGAGCGCCCGGCGTCCGTTGAAATGCGCGTCGATGCGTGCGTCGAGCGCTTCGAGCGTCGTGGCGGGCGCGGCGGGCGCATGGCTGCGCAGGCGTTGCAGCATGCGCGCCCGCGCGCTCATCGTATCGAGGTTCATGCGGCCTCCCCGCCGGTGCGGCGCCAGAGGAACGAAGCGAGGTGCTCGACGGCGAGCGGCGCGCCTTTGTGCGCCGCCGCGTGGCCGATGTTGAGCAGGCACCCGCAGTCGGCGGAAACGAGGCGCTCGCAGCCCGTGGCGCAGGCGGAGGCGATCTTGTCGGCGACCATCGCGCCGGAAATGTCCGGGTGCTTGAGCGAGAACGTGCCGCCGAAGCCGCAGCATTCCGATTCGCGTTCGTGCTCGATGCGCGTGATGCCCGGCAGCGCATCGACGACTTCGACGCCGTGCACGCGCGTGCCCATCTCGCGCCGCGCGCCGCAGGAGGTGTGCAGCACGACGCGCTCGTCGGGCTGGCGGACGGCACCCTGCGCGCCATACGCGTTGAAATCGACGCCCAGCACGCGCACGAGGAATTCCGTGAGTTCGTACACGCGCGCCGAGAGTCCTTCGGCGCGCGCGCCGTTGGCGGCGTCGCCGTCGAACAGCGCGGGCCAGTGGTGGCGCATCATGCCCGCGCACGAACCCGAAGGCACGATCACGGGCCAGGGCTTTTCGAAGAGTCCGAGTTGCGCGAGCGCGACCTCGCGCGCCTGGCGCGGGTTGCCGCTGCTGTACGCAGGCTGGCCGCAGCAGCTCTGGCCGCGCGGGAAATGGACCGTGAGGCCTTCGCGTTCGAGCAGCTTCACCGCGTCGAGGCCGGCTTGCGGCACGAACAGGTCGACGAGGCAGGTGGCGAACAGATAGACGTCGGTGGGGCGCTCGGTGGGGTATTGCCGTGGCTTCATGTCTCGCTCGGTGTCTTGGCGCGCTTTCGTGCTCCTTCCCCGGGACCGGGGCCGGGCAGCTTGGAGACGAGCGCTGGTTTGGGCGCATAATTCCCGCTTCGGGCGAACGGTTCAAACTGGTTGGACCACTTGCCGCAGGCTAGAACGAGACTCGGGTATGACAATGAGGGACAGGGCAGGCGCGCGCGGGCGCGTGGAGACCGTGATGCGTCAGATGGAGACGTCGCTGCTCGACGGCACCTGGCGCGCGGGAGCGAAGCTGCCTTCCGAGCGCGTGCTCGCACTGGAATTCGACGTGGCGCGCAACACGGTGCGCGAGGCGATCCAGCGGCTGGCCGCGCGCGGCCTCGTGCAGAGCCGGCCGGGCGCGGGCGTGTTCGTCACCGACCAGCTGCGCACGGGCTTTGCTTCGCCGTGGGGGCAACTGGTGGCCGATCATCCGGCCTTGCGCGAAGACATCCTCGAGTTTCGCCGCGTGCTGGAAGGCGCGACCGCGTATTTTGCGGCGCTGCGCGCGAGCGACGAGGATCTCGCACGCATTCGCGCGCTGATGCAGGAGCTGGAGCGCACGCGCGAAGTGGACGACAAGGCCGCCGAAGCCGACACCGATGCGAAGCTGCACGAAGTGATCGCGCAGGCCTCGCACAACGCGATGTTCCTGCACCTGCACACGAGCGTGCTGGGGGTGCTGCGCGAGCACATCACCATCAACGGCACCGGTCTGCGCGTGCAGAACGAAGACGCGCCGGACCAGTTGCTGCTGCAGCACCGCACGCTGTGCGACGCGATCGTCGCGCGGCGTCCCGAGGAGGCGCGCACGGCGATGCAGACGCACATCGACTTCGTGCGCACGCGGGTGGGAGAGGAGATCGGCTGGCCGGAAAGTGGTCCGACCAGTGACGATGCGCCGCGCGCCGCGCCAGCGGCTGCGGCAGCGCAAGCGGGTAAGCCGGCGCGCAAAGCCGCGCGCAAGGCGCCTCTCAGCGCAAAGGAAAAGCCTGCGGCTCGCGCCGGGCGCGCGAACGCTGCTAAAGTCGGCTGATCGGGCCGACGGGCCTCATTCCGGGCCGCACGCCGTACCCGGCCGCATGAGCAGGAGGAACAGATGAACGAACGCGCCGCGCAAATCGTAGCGTTGAGCGCCGTGACGCTGACCGTCAGCGACATCGCGCGGTCGGTGCCCTTTTACGAGGCGCTCGGCTTCGTGCAGCGAGCCGGGCCGGCGGTGGCGGGCTTCGCGTCGTTCGAACTGGGCGGCGCGGCCGGCGTCTGCTATCTGAACCTGCTGGAGGGGCCGCACGGCGCGGTGAACGGCTGGGGCCGCGTGATCGTCTACGTCGCCGACGTGGACGCCTTCTACGCCCACGCGCTGGCGACCGGCGCCCGGCCCGAATTCGCGCCGCGCGACGCGCCGTGGGGCGAACGCTATTTTCATCTCGTCGACCCGGACGGCCACGAGCTGAGCTTCGCCAGGCCGCTCACCTGAGCCGCCACAATGCATTTGAAATATTCGTGACACTCGCTGCGCCGATAGTGGCGCGAGTTGACAGCATATCGACCAAGGAGAGAGTCGCCATGAATGAACTGGACCGCACGATGCACGCCGAACATACGGATGCGCAGCTGCAGGAAGCCGAACTGCATCGCCGCCGGCGTCTGAACGAAGAGCTCATCGACGCTTACGACGAAGAGCTCGAAATGGAGGTCGACGACCGGCTGCAGGAAAGCGGCCTGCAGATCAGCGACGAGGCGCGTGCGCTGCGCCGCGTCTATTTCCGCGAGCTGATCCGCCTGCAGGGCGAGCTCGTGAAGATGCAGGACTGGATCGTGAGCACGGGTCACCGGCTCATCGTGATCTTCGAGGGACGCGACGCGGCGGGCAAAGGCGGCGTCATCAAGCGCATCACGCAGCGCCTGAACCCGCGCATGTGCCGCGTGGCCGCGCTGCCCGCGCCGAACAACCGCGAGCGCACGCAATGGTATTTCCAGCGCTACGTGCAGCATCTGCCGGCGGGCGGCGAGATGGTGCTGTTCGATCGCAGCTGGTACAACCGCGCGGGCGTGGAGCGCGTGATGAACTTCTGCACCGACGACGAATACGAAGAGTTCTTCCGCTCGGTGCCCGAGTTCGAAAAGATGCTCGTGAGAAGCGGCATCCAGATCGTCAAGTACTGGTTCTCGATCACCGACGACGAGCAGGAAGTGCGGTTCCAGAGCCGCATCGACGATCCGCTCAAGCAGTGGAAGCTCTCGCCGATGGACCTCGAAAGCCGCCGCCGCTGGGAGGCCTACACGCACGTGAAGGAAGTGATGCTGCAGCGCTCGCACATTACCGAGGCGCCGTGGTGGGTCGTGCAGGGCGTGGACAAGAAGCGCGCGCGCCTGAACTGCATTAACCATTTGCTGAGCCAGGTGCCGTATCACGAGATCGAGCACCCGCAAGTCACGCTGCCGGCGCGCGTGCATCATCCGGATTACATTCGCCAGCCGGTGCCGCAGGACATGTTCATTCCGGAGATTTATTGAGGGGTTGCCCGCTTTCGCAGCAATCAATCAAAAAAGCCGCGCTCCCCTCCCAGGGAGCGCGGCTTTTTTCTGGTCCTTTCGCGCTCAGAACACGTGCTTGAACACCCAATAGAGCGCACCAGCCAGCACGATCGAAGCGGGCAGCGTGAGCACCCACGCCATCACGAGGCTGCGCACCGTATTCCATTGCAGGCCCGAGCCGTTCGCGGCCATCGTGCCCGCCACGCCCGAGGAGAGCACGTGCGTGGTCGAGACCGGCAGACCGTACACGTCCGCCGCACCGATCGTCACCATCGCCACGACCTCCGCGCAGCCGCCCTGGCCGTAGCTCAGGTGCTGCTTGCCGATGCGCTCGCCCACCGTCACCACGATGCGCTTCCAGCCCACCATCGTGCCGAGTCCCAGCGCGATCGCCACGGCCACCTTCACCCATGTCGGGATGAATTTCGTCGCGTGGTCGATCTGGCTGCGGAAGTTGTTGATGGACTTCAGGTCGTCGGCCGAGAAGGGCACCACCTTCTGCTTGTCGAGCAGGCGGATCGCTTCGGAAACCACGTACATGTTGTTGCGCACGTTATCGACGACCGATTGCGGCACTGCCGCGAGCGAGCCGTAGCCGCGCACCTGTTCGGCCACCTGGTTCGAGAGCGCGGCGAGCGCGGGCACCGTCGTGCTCGACAGCGTGCGGCGGCCGATGAAGCGTTCCACCTCGGCGCGCGGATCGGCGGGCGCGGCCACGCCGTTCGTGTAGCGCTCGAGCGCGCGGGTGGCGTCGTGGGCGACGGCGATGAAGGTCTGCGTCTGCTCGGCCGTCACGGCGCGGTTCAGCGCATAGGCCGTGGGCACCGTGCCGATCAGGATCAGCATGATGAGGCCCATGCCCTTCTGGCCGTCGTTGGAGCCGTGCGCGAACGACACGCCCGTGCAGGTGAGGATCAGCAACGAGCGGATCCAGAACGGCGGCGGCTCCTTGCCCTTCGGCGCCGAGTAGAGGGCGGGCACGCGCACGACGGCCTTGAGGATCAGCAGCAGCAGGCCGGCCAGCAGGAAGCCGATGATCGGCGAAAAGAGCAGCGACTTGCCCACGCCGAGCGCCTGGCTCCAGTCCACGCCGCTCGTGCCGTTCGCGCCGTGCATGAGCTGGTTCATGAGACCCACGCCGATGATCGAGCCGATCAGCGTATGCGAGCTCGACGAAGGCAGGCCGAAGTACCACGTGCCCAGGTTCCAGATGATCGCGGCAATGAGCAGAGCGAACACCATGGCGAAACCTGCGCTGCTGCCTACCTGCAGGATCAGCTCCACCGGCAGCAGTTGCAGGATGCCGAAGGCCACCGCGCCGGTGGACGTGAGTACGCCGAGGAAATTCCACGCGCCCGACCATATCACGGCGATATTGGGCGAAAGCGAGTGCGTATAGATGACGGTTGCGACCGCATTCGCGGTATCGTGGAAGCCGTTCACGAACTCGAAACCGAGCGCGATCACGAGCGCGATGCCGAGCAGGATCCAGGGCATCGCCGAGCTTTCGCGCACCGGCGAGAGGTCGTCGGCGAGATGCATCCCCACGTACACGGCGCCTGCGGCGATGACGACGAGGAAGGCGAGCAGGCTGGCGTTGCGCCCGCGTGCGGGGGCGGTGCCCGGTTGCGGTGACAGGGAAAATTCTGGCATGGCAGGCGGGCTCCTGGGGGAGGGAGTGGGCAAAGGTTTCGCCTCCGATGCTGAACCGCCCAGGTGTCCGTTTGATGACGGATTCGTGCCAGCCATGCCCGATGCATGCCCGACAGACCGGCGCCCCATCGAATCGCGCCGTCAGCAAGAGGATTGCGCAGATGCCAAAACGGGTTCTTTCGCTGCGTCTTCTGGTGCACCGCTGGGCCCACGGGCGGGCGAAGGCGGCGACGCGCCTGATCGGCAACTATCCCTTCTTCGCGGGGCTTTCCGGCACGCTCGTGGCGACGGTGATGGCGATCCTCACCTACGCGGCGCTCTACGAGGGCCGCGCCGAGGAGTTGCGCCACGCGCAGGAGAACTCGCGCAACCTCGTGCAGCTCATCAGCAACGACATTGCCCGCAATGTCGAGATTTACGACCTGTCGCTGCAGGCCGTGGTCCAGGCAGCGCAGCAGCCGCAGACCTGGAGCATGCCCGAGGCGCTGCGCCAGCGCGTGCTGTTCGACCGGGCGACGGCGGCCTCGAGGCTGGGCGGGGCCTATGTGATCGACGCCACGGGCCATGTGAAAGCCTCGCACAGCAACGCCTTCGACGCTTCAGCCACCGGCATTTCGTTCGCCGACCGCGATTACTTCGTCGCGCAGCAGCGCGACCCGCATGTGGGCCTGTTCTTTTCGAAGCCGTTCCATTCCCGCCTGCGCGGCGGCGCGCTCACGATCGGCCTCACGCGCCGCATCAACGCGCCCGACGGCTCGTTCGCGGGCGTCGCGCTGCTCGGGGTGCGCCTCGACTATCTCGATCAACTGCTCGAGCGCATCGACCTGGGCCCGGGCGGCCACCTCTTCATCCTGATGCGCGACGGCACGCTGCTCGCGAGCAAGCCGCCCTCGATGCGCGGCGCCGGCTGGAGCTACGCGGACCTGCCGAATTTCGCGTTCTTTTCGCGTCGCGACGCCGGCACCTATACGTCGCACTCGGCAATCGACGGGGTCGAGCGCATCTACACCTTTGCGCACGTGGGCAACTCGCCGTTCATCGTCGTCGTGGCGCCCGCCGTAGGGGACGTGCTCGCCGGCTGGCGGCGGCGCAGCTATATCGCGCTCGTGATGACCACAGTGTTCGGCGGCGCGTGGGTTGCGGTGTCCTGGATGCTCGCCTTCGCGCTGCGCGACAAGGTGGTGGCCGAGGGCAAGCTCGTGCGCCTCGCCGTCACCGACCCGCTCACGGGTCTCGCGAACCGCCGCGCGCTCGACAGCCGTCTCGCGGAGGAGTGGCATCACGCGGTGCGCGAACGCACGCCGCTTTCCGTGCTGTTTTTCGACATCGACCACTTCAAGCTCTTCAACGACACCTACGGACACGCCGCCGGCGACGAGGTGCTGGTGTTCGTGGCCGGGCGCATCGCTGCAGGATCGCGGCGCGCAACCGATCTCGCCGCGCGCTTTGGCGGCGAAGAGTTCGCGGTGGTGCTGCCGGGCACGGCGCTCGACGCCGCGACGCGCATGGCGGAGAAGATCCGCAAACGCATCGAGTCGGACAATCTCACGCTGAGTGGTACGCACCATGGGTGCGTGACGGTGAGCGCGGGGTGTGCGAGCTGCAATCCGCCGGACGGCGGCAGCGGCGCGAAGCTGCTGGCCGCCGCCGACCGCCTGCTCTACGAGGCCAAGGAAGCGGGCCGCAATCAGGTCCGGTCACAGCAATGGACGGGCGAGGGGGCGCAGCCGCTGGTGGATTCCGAAGCCGGAAGCCGAGGCCGCGATGCACCCGCAACGCGAGGCTGAGGCGCGCCGGCTTGCGTGCGGCGCGCGACGCCCGCCATGCCGTTCAGCGCGCGGACTTCGACAGCCGGTGGCCGAGGCCGAGGTTCGAGACGATCTGCCAGGTATAGACGCGCGAATAGTGCACGCCGAACTGGCGGCCGATCAGCTCGCGCACGCGGCTGTTGGTCCACGCATCGCTCGCAAAGCCATGCTCTCGCGCGGAGCCGTGCAGGGCGCTCGCGATCCAGCCTAGCGCGGCCTGATCGAGCACTGAAGGCCGGCCACCCACGCTCATTTGCTGGAGCGCTGCAAGGCCGCCGTCCTCGACGATGGACTTGTAGCGCCTCACCGTCTGGGCGGAAAGGTGGAGTGAGTCGGCGACGCTATTCACGGTCGCGCCTTCCATCAACATCTGGCCGGCGGCCATTCTTCTCGCGACGCTCGGCAGGTTCTCGGTTCGGGTAAGCATGTGTTCACTCGTCGACGAAAGATTCCGGACACGCGGCAATGCGGATGTGCCGCTCCTGTAACCCTTCCTGCAAGCGGGTCTTGTCGCTTGCCATGGATCCGGCGCCGGTGCGGTGACGCGGGAACCATGACGGACGGCGAAATCGACGCCCGGTGAAGGGCGCTTGTTGCGAAACGCCTCGGTGTTCCGCAGCGGATATTAATAATTGTTTTTGTAGGGAATGTGTATAGCTAGCGGAAAAATAGTCTGCTTGACTTGTGGATAATCCTGAACTAATGGGAAAAAACAACCGACTCGCGTGGGTCAACAATGCGCGCCGCCATTTCGCGTCGATCCCGCAATGCGAAGTTTGCTCCCATTGCAGCCGTTTAACCTGACTTAATTGCTCAAACATTGGAAAGCAACACTTGGCCTTGTTTTGTATGACTAATTCAGTATTCAGCATATATTGAGTTGAATCGGTCTTATCCAATATGAATTAAATGGCCGAGGTCGCACCTTTAGATGTTTGTTAGCGTTTTTGACCTGCGCGATAAGAAATTGGCGTGATCCGGCGCAGATGATGACGGCGATGGGGCAATTTCGGGGAGTGATTTGCTTTTTTTGTGCAGAATGTTTTCGCAAACATTTCGAATCGATTGCAATGCGGATTGGATTCGAATGAACGAATGCAGAATGCCGGATTCGCCGCGCAGCGTATCGTGTGGCGAAACGGGTCCCTGAATCCCGCGGGCCGCCAAATGCGTCTGTGCGCTTCGTCAAACGATGCGCGGCATGGGCGGCGGCCCGCTTTCTGGCCGCTGCGGATGAATCAAGAACTCGATGAAAAGGTAGGTCGTTTGCTGCGCCGCGCTGCGAGCCGGCGCTCGCTCGTGCCGTACGGCGCGTTTCATGCCCTGTTCGCGGGCGACGTGCCGTTGCGGGTGCGTTACGAAAAGCTCGAGGCGGCCGCGGCCGCGTTGTGCGAGCCACGCGAGGCCGACTATGCCTCGCTGCTCTCGACCGATTTGGGCCTGCCCGGCCCGGACTTCTATACACGCTTCAAGCGCTTGCATACCGAGCGCTACTACGAAACGCTCGGCGCGGACCGGCATCGCATGCTGCGGCTTGCCGAAAAGCGCCAGCTCGCCAACGAG